>NZ_VZOW01000009.1 GCF_008801835.1 Cupriavidus pauculus
GGCCGTGCCAGCGCGGTGTGCGCGGGCGGCGCCGGCGATGCCGCGGCCGGCCTCGCCCGGGGCTGCCCGGTCGGGCTCAGCGTGCGCCGGCGTCGGCGAGTTCGACGTTGTCATCGCCGCCACGCAGCACGCGGCTCAGGCGCGCGCGATCGAGCTCGCGCTCCCACGCCGACACCACCACGGTGGCCACGCCATTGCCGATGATGTTGGTCAGCGCACGGCATTCGCTCATAAAGCGGTCGATGCCCAGGATCAGCACCATGCCCGCCACCGGAATCGTCGGCACCACGGCCAGCGTGGCGGCCAGCGTGATGAAGCCCGAGCCGGTCACGCCGCTGGCGCCCTTCGAGGTCACCATCGCCACGGCGAGGATCGTCAGCTGCTGCATCAGCGTCAGTTCGATATTGGTGGCCTGCGCGATGAAGATCACCGCCATCGTCATGTAGATATTGGTGCCGTCGAGGTTGAACGAATAACCGGTCGGCACCACCAGCCCGACCACCGACTTCGAGCAGCCGAGCTTTTCCATCTTTTCCATCAGGTGGGGCAGCGCGGCCTCGGACGAGCTGGTGCCCAGCACGATCAGCAGTTCTTCCTTGATGTACGCGACGAAGCGGATGATCGAGAAGCCGATCAGGCGCGCCACGGTGCCCAGCACCACCAGCACGAACACAATGGCCGTGAAGTAGAACGTGCCGATCAGCTTGAGCAGCGGAATCAGCGAGCCCAGGCCGTACTTGCCGATGGTGAACGCCATGGCGCCGAACGCACCGATCGGAGCCACCTTGGTGATCACGTGCACGATGTGGAAGAACACCTTCGACACCTGGTCCACCATGTCGTGGACGATGCGCGCGCGCTCGCCGATGACTGCCAACGCAGAGCCGAAGAACAGCGACACCAGCAGGATCTGCAGGATGTCGCCGTTGGCGAATGCGCTGAAGATCGTGTCCGGGATGATGTGCATGAAGAATTCGACCGTGCTCTGGCCGTGTGCCTTCGACACGTATTGCGAGATCGACTTGGTGTCCAGCGTGGCCGGGTCGATGTTGAAGCCGACGCCCGGCTTGAGCACGTGCGAGGCGACCAGGCCGATCAGTAGCGCGAAGGTCGAGACGATCTCGAAATAGAGCAGCGCCTTGCCGCCCACGCGGCCCACCTTCTTCATGTCGCGCATGCCGGCAATGCCGGACACCACGGTACAGAAGATGATCGGCCCGATGATCATCTTGATCAGCTTGATGAACGCGTCGCCCAGCGGCTTCATTTCCACGCCGGTTTGCGGCCAGAAATGACCCAGCAGGATGCCGACGGCGATCGCGAACAGGACCTGCACGTACAGGATCTTGTAGAAGGGTTTCCTCATGATGTCTTCCTCGGTGTTTTGACCGGTGTGGGCGCTCGATGGCGTCCCGCGTTGCACGCCTGGCCAGAAAGCGTCGGCGGCGCGTCTGCTGGTAACTATTTGCAACAGCCGTGCCACAGCGAGGGCGGCGATCAAGTCATTGATTTACAAGGAAGTCGTGAGAATCGCGCGGCGCGGCGCTCCAGAATTCCGGAAATCCGGAATGGTGGACTCCGGAAATCCGGACGGCATTGCGCCGCTTGCACCACTCAAAAGTGTCGCCAGAGGCATCCCGATGGATACCGCTGCATGGTCAGGTGTCGGTGCGCAGGGCCGTGGCGCTGTGGATTCCGGATTTCCGGGCAGTGTCGCGGCGCGGAATGACATGGCCGACCACGTATAATTACGAGCTTCCGATTCACGCCGCGCCCGCGTCCGCCCCTGTACGACGGCGCGCGCACGCCAGTCCGCCGTCATGAGCAGCTACTACAAACATCACGTCTTCTTCTGCCTGAACCAGCGCGACGACGGCAAGGCTTGCTGCGCCGACCACAATGCGCGCGCCATGCAGGAATACGCCAAGAAGCGCTGCAAGGAGCTTGGCATCGCCGGCGCCGAAGGCCGCGTGCGCATCAACAAGGCCGGCTGCCTGAACCGTTGTGAACTTGGACCGGTGCTGGTGGTCTACCCCGAGGCCGTTTGGTACACCTTCGTCGACGAGCAGGACATCGACGAAATCATCGAAAGCCATCTGATCAACGGCAAGCCCGTCGAGCGCCTGATGGTGGACCGCTGATCCCCGTACCTGCCGAGCCGCGCCGGGTCGATGCCCGGTTTTTTGTTGTGCCGTCGTTATCCTGCCCCCAGTCATCATGAACGCGCATACCCAGGTCACCACCATTGCCGGTCCCGTCGGCGCCATCGACATTTCGATCGATCTGCCGCAGAACGAACCCGTGCGCGGCATCGCGCTGGTGGCGCATCCGCACCCGCTTTTCGCGGGCACCAAGGACAACAAGGTGGCGCAGACGCTGGCGCGCACCTTCGTCGCACTGGGCTACGCCACGGTGCGCCCCAATTTTCGCGGCGTCGGCGGCTCGGCCGGCGAGCACGACAAGGGCATCGGCGAACAGGACGACCTGCTGGCAGTCATCGACTGGATGCGCACGCAGACCGCGTGGTCGCCGCAAGTGGCCACGCTGCCGCTGGCGCTGGGCGGATTTTCGTTCGGCAGCTTCGTGCAGACGCACGTGGCACGCCGTCTGGCCGAGGCCGGCAAGCCCGCGCAACGGCTGGTGCTGGTGGGCACCGCCACCAGCCGCTGGGACGTCGCCACGGTGCCGGCCGACACCATCGTGATCCACGGCGAACAGGACGACACGGTGCCTCTGGCCAGCGTGCTGGACTGGGCCCGTCCGCAAGAGCTGCCGGTGATCGTCATTCCCGGCGCCGACCATTTTTTTCATCGCAAGCTGCACCTGATCAAGCAGCTTGTCGTCAACGCGTGGGAACGGTGAACCGTCCCGTCCGCGCCCATCCTTTTCTCGTTGGAACATTACTCATGCTGAACAGAGCCACGCCGCACTTCGCGTCCGCCCTCGCCCCCGTCGCCATCGCCGCGACGATCGCCACCGCGCTTGCCGCCGCTCCTGCCGCCGTGCTGGCGCAGGGCGTGCCGACGCCGCAAGTGGCCGCCAAGTCCTGGATGCTGTACGACGTGACCAGCGGTCAGGCGCTGGCATCGCAGAACGCCGACCTGCGCATCGAACCGGCGTCGCTGACCAAGCTGATGACGGCCTACCTGGCGTTCGAGGCGCTCAAGGAAAAGCGTCTGACGCTGGACCAGACCGTGACGCCCACCGACATCGTGCGCAAGGTGAAAAGCGATGAGTCGCGCATGTTCATCGAGGCCGGCAAACCGGTCAGCGTGCAGGACCTGCTGTTGGGCCTGATCGTGCAGTCGGGCAACGACGCCGCGCTGGCGCTGGCCGAAGCCGTGGGCGGATCCGAGGAAGGCTTCGTGGCGATGATGAACCGCGAAGCGCAGCGCATGGGCATGAAGGGCACGCACTTCACCAATACCGACGGCGTGCCCGACCCGAACCACTACACCACCGCGGTGGACCTGGCCACGCTGACCACGCGCCTGATCAAGGACTTCCCCGAGTACTACGCGATGTACTCGCAAAAGGAGTTCACCTATAACAAGATCAGGCAGCCCAACCGCAACCGCCTGCTCTACATCGACCCGACCGTGGACGGCGTGAAGACCGGCCACACCAAGTCGGCCGGCTACTGCCTGATCTCGTCGGCCAAGCGTCCGCTGGCCAATGTGCCGAATGGCTCGCGCCGCCTCGTGTCGATCGTTATCGGCACCAGCACCGAGCAGATCCGCACGCAGGAAAGCCTGAAGATCCTGAACTACGGCTTCCAGTTCTTCGACACGCTGCGCCTCTATGACCGCGGCCAGGTGCTGGCCACGCCCGACATCTACAAGGGCAAGAGCGGCACCATCAAGATCGGTGTGGCCGACGAGACGTTCGTCACGGTGCCCAAGGGCACGGGCGGCCGCCTGAAGCCGGTGCTGGAGCGCCAGGAACTGCTGATCGCGCCGATCGCGGCAGGCCAGCAAGTGGGCACGGTCAAGCTGATGGACGGCAACAACAAGGTGGGCGAATTCCCGGTGGTGGCGCTCGAGGAAGTGCCCGAGGCGGGCTTCTTCGGCCGCCTGTGGGATACGATCCGCCTCTGGTTCAAGCGCAAGTAAGGAATCCAGATGACAACCGATTCGAACAACGGTCCGCTGACGCCGGGCGATATTCCGCCCGAGCAGTCGCTGATCGAATACCCGAGCGATTTCCCGATCAAGGTGATGGGCGCGATGCAGGACGGCTTTGCCGAAGCCATCGTGACGCTGATCCAGGACTTCGACCCGAACTTCCACGCCGGCAAGATGGAGATGCGTCCTTCGCGCAACGGCAACTACCTCGGCCTGACCGTGACCGTGTGGGTCACCAGCCGCGAGCAGCTCGACGATCTGTATCGCGCGCTGACGTCGCACCCGATGGTCAAGGTGGTGCTGTAAGCGCATGAACGCCATCACCCTGAAGCCGGGCAAGGAAAAATCGCTACTGCGGCGCCATCCGTGGGTCTACGCCACGGGCATCGCCTCCACCGAAGGCCGCTGCGAAGCGGGCTCGACCGTGGTCATCCGCGCCGCCGACGGCCGGTTTCTGGCGCGCGGCGCCTACAGCCCGGCATCGCAGATCCGCGCCCGCGTGTGGACGTTCGATGAGAACGAGCCGGTCGATCACGCGCTGTTCAAGCGTCGCGTGGCCGCCGCCGTGGCGCATCGCAAGCGCTGGGTGCACGACACCAGCGCCGTGCGCCTGATCTTCGGTGAAGCAGACCGCGTGCCGGGCCTGATCGTCGACTACTACGGCCAGGGCGAAACCGGCCAGCTGGTGTGCCAGTTCAATGCCGCGGGCGTCGAGCAGTGGAAGGATGCGCTGGTGCAGGCGCTGATCAAGGAAACCGGCTGCCCCAACGTCTACGAACGGTCCGACGCGGCAGTGCGCCAGCGCGAAGGCCTGGAACTGGTGACCGGCGTGCTGGCCGGCGCCGAACCCGATCCGGAACTGTCGATCACCGAGCACGGCGTGCGCTACTACGTGGACGTGCGCAACGGCCACAAGACCGGCTTCTATGTCGACCAGCGCGACAACCGCAAACTGGTGGGCGATCTGGCCGAAGGGCGCGAGGTGCTCAACTGTTTCTGCTACACCGGCGGCTTTTCGCTGGCGGCGCTGCGCGGCGGCGCCGCGTCGGTGACGTCGATCGATTCGTCGGGCGAAGCGCTGAAGATCGCGGCCAACAACGTCACGCTGAACGGCTTCGATGCGCAACGCGCCACCTGGCTCGATGCGGACGTGTTCAAGACGCTGCGCGAATTCCGCGCCGAGAACCGCCAGTTCGACCTGATCGTGCTCGATCCGCCAAAGTTTGCGCCGTCGGCCCAGCACATCGACCGGGCCGCTCGCGCGTACAAGGAAATCAATCTGGTCGGCATGCAGTTGCTGCGTCCGGGCGGCCTGCTGTTCACGTATTCGTGCTCGGGCGCGATCGGCATGGAACTGTTCCACAAGATCGTGGCCGGCGCCGTGACCGACGCTCGCGCCGACGCCCGCATCCTGCGCCGCCTGTCGGCCGGCACCGATCATCCGATGTCCGCGGCATTTCCCGAAGGCGAATATCTGAAGGGCCTGCTGCTCGAGAAAATCTGACACGTCCGGCAGCGGCGCAGCCGGGCCCGGGTTTTCCAGAATTGCCTTGAGACTGTCTCACTCCGGTCATATTGGCCGCATAAGATTCGTCTCACGGTAAGGCATTGGCAGGTGTCTGACCGTCTCTTCTTATCAGTCTTCGTGGTAATGGCCCCGCCCTTGTGGCGGGGCGTTTTTTTTTTGCGCTTCGCGCATTCGCCGCACCACCGCCAGCCGGCATGGAGGGCGCCCTCTACTGCCGCCACCGCGCGCCGCCGCGTCATCTGAAACTCCCTATAATCGAACGATCGTTCAGTTCACCGATTGCGTACCCATCATTCGAGGAGACTTCATGCCCGGCGCCAAACATATTCCACCCGTCCTGCAAAACCTGGCCTTGCCCGTGATCGCATCGCCCATGTTTATCGTCAGCTATCCGGAGCTGGTGATGGCCCAGTGCAAGGCGGGCATCGTTGGCTCGTTCCCGGCGCTCAACGCGCGTCCGGCCGAACTGCTCGACGAATGGCTGACGATGATCCAGGAAGAGCTTGCGGCGTTCCAGGCGGCCAATCCTGGCAAGCCGGTGGGGCCGGTGGCGGTGAACCAGATCGTGCATGTGTCCAACGCTCGGCTGGAGCACGACGTGAAGGTCTGCGTGGAGCACAAGGTGCCGATCTTCATCACGTCGCTGCGCGCGCCGGTCAAGGAAATGATCGACGCAGTGCACAGCTATGGCGGCATCGTGCTGCACGACGTCATCAGCATCCGCCACGCGGAGAAGGCAATCGAGGCCGGCGTCGACGGGCTGATCCTGGTGGCGGCTGGCGCGGGCGGCCATGCCGGTACGCTGTCGCCGTTCGCGCTGGTCGGCGAAGTGCGCAAGATCTTCGATGGCCCGATCGCGCTGTCGGGCGCGATCGCCACCGGCGACGCCGTGCTGGCCGCGCAAGCCATGGGCGCCGATTTCGCTTATGTCGGCACGCGCTTCATCGCGTCGCAGGAAGGCCACGCCAGCGCCGAGTACAAGCAATCGATCACCAGTTCGGCCGCGTCGGACATCATCTACACCAACCTGTTCACGGGCGTGCACGGCAACTACATCCGCGAGAGCATTCTTAATTCGGGGCTCGATCCCGAAAACCTGCCCGTGGCGGACAAGACCAAGATGGACTTTTCCAGCGGCGCATCGAAGGCCAAGGCATGGAAGGACATCTGGGGCGCCGGCCAGGGCGTGGGCCAGATCCACGACATTCCCACCGCGGGCGAGATCGTGGCGCGCATGAAGGCCGAGTACGATGCGGCGCGCGCCCGCCTGGGACTGGTAGCATAAGGGCGTTTTTGCGCCCTGCGCCCACCATCGCGCCGCTTTTCGCCCCCGTACCGTTGCAGCCCGCCCACCCCGAACGCCCCAACCGCCAGGCCGGCCAGCCTGAAACGCTTACCCACCGCGAGCGCGCGATCCGCGCGTTCTGGGTGACCTGCGGCGCGCTGAGCCTGGTGCTCGGCATCATCGGCATCTTCCTGCCGCTGCTGCCGACCACGCCGTTCATCCTGCTGGCCGCCGCGTGCTTCGCGCGCGGTTCGGAAAAATTCCATCACTGGCTGATTACGCACCAGCGCTTCGGGCCGCTCGTGCGCGACTGGCAGGCGCATCGCAGCATCCCGCTGCGCGCCAAATGCCTCGCGCTTTCGATGATGTGGATCTCGATGGGCACCACCGCGTGGCTACTGCGCGGGCGCCCCGTGTCGTCGCTGACGCTGCTGGCGATCGGGCTGGCGGTCACGGTATGGATGGTGCGGCTGCCGACGCGCCCGCGCGGCGGCTACGCCGATACGGACACGCAGCAGCCATGACCGCGGCGCGCGCGCGACGCCCCGTTGCGCGCCCGCCGCTGTCAGTCGTAACGGCGCGCGTCCTCGATCACGCGGCCGTCCTGCGGCAACGATCCCGCCGCCACAAACTGCACGTCGCCGCGCAGGCGCATCACCTCCCGCATCGATTCGGCAATAGCGCGCGCCAGGCCTTCGTCGTCGCGCGTGGCGTCGCAATGCAGCGTCATGGCGTCGTTGCCGACCGCGCCCGTCACCACCAGCCGTGCGGCGCGCACTTCCGGATGACGGCGCACCACATCGGCCACCTGGCCCGGATGCACGAACATGCCCTTGACCTTGGTGGCCTGGTCCGCGCGGCCCAGCCAGCCTTTCAAACGGATGTTGGTGCGGCCGCAGGGGCTGGCCCGATGCGATGAATCGGCCACTACGGCCGACAAGTCGCCGGTGCCGAAACGGATCAGCGGATAGTCGCCATTGCCGAGCACGGTGACCACCACTTCGCCCGTTTCGCCCTCTGGCATCGGCTTGGAGCCGCCCGGCTCGACGATTTCCACGATCACGCCTTCGTCGACCACCCAGCCGTCGCCGCCATCGGTTTCGTAGGCGATCAGGCCGAGATCGGCAGTGCCGTACATCTGCCGCGCCACGATGCCATGGTCCTGCAACCACGCACGCAGCGTGGGCGGGCAGGCTTCGCCGGATACCAGCGCCTTCGACAGGCTGCCGCACGGCGCACCCATTTCGGCGCCGCGCTCGATCAGCAGTTTCAGGAACGACGGCGTGCCCGCATAGGCCGCGGGCTGCAGGCTGGCCAGCGCCTGCACCTGCGATTCGGTCTGCCCGACGCCAGCGGGAAACACGCAGCAGCCCAGCCGGTGCGCGCCCGACTCCATCATCATGCCGGCCGGCGTGAAGTGATACGAAAACGTGTTGTAGACCAGATCGCCAGCGCGGAACCCGGCGGCAAACATCGCGCGCGCGGTGCGCCACCAGTCCGCCGCAAAGCCGTCGGGCTCGTGGATTGGCCCGGGCGACTGAAACACATGACGCAGCGCACCGACGCGCGTCGCATTGAGCCCGCCCAACGGCGGCGCCGCGCGCTGGCGCGCCGCCAGTTCGGACTTGCGCGTGACCGGCAGCAAGGCCAGCGCCTCACGCGAGCGGATCTCGCGCGCATCGACTTCGCACAGCACCTCGGCGAAGTACGGCGCGTGCGCCTGGGCGTGGGCGATCTGCTGCGCCAGCGCGGTCATCAACGCCGCTTCGCGCTCGGCGGGTGCGCGCGTTTCCAGGGAATCGAAGTAGTCGGCCATGGCAGAAATTTCGTGGACGATGCTGGGACGTTATGGTGAGAGTGGCGATGGCGCGCCGAGGTCAGCTTGCGGGCCGGCGGTGCGCGCCGGTGTGCGGCTCGGCGCGGGTCGGCTATGAGCCGCGCTCAGGCCAGCCAGCGCTTGCGCCGACGATAGCTCTTGACGTCGCGGAACGATTTGCGCGCGCCGCCCTCGGCGTCGTTGGCGGCCACGCCCAGATAGAACTCCTTGACGTCCTCGTTGGTGCGCAGCGATTCGGCGTCGCCATCCATGACCACGCGCCCGTTTTCGAGGATGTAGCCGTAGTCGGCGTAGCGCAGCGCCACCATCGTGTTCTGCTCCGCCAGCAGGAAGCTGACGCGCTCGCGCGTGTTCAGGTCGCGCACGATCTCGAAGATTTCCTCCACGATCTGCGGCGCCAGGCCCATCGACGGTTCGTCGAGCAGGATCATCGACGGCTTGGCCATCATCGCCCTACCGATGGCGCACATCTGCTGTTCGCCGCCCGACGTATAGCCAGCCTGCGACTTGCGGCGCGTCTTCAGGCGCGGAAAGTACGCGTAGATCTTGTCCAGCTCATCGCGCGTATCGCCGCGCGACAGTCCGCGCGTATAGGCGCCGGTCAGCAGGTTTTCCTCGATGGTCAGATGCGCGAAGCAATGGCGGCCTTCCATCACCTGGATCACGCCGCGCTTGA
This sequence comes from Cupriavidus pauculus, assembly GCF_008801835.1. Classification (GTDB taxonomy): domain Bacteria; phylum Pseudomonadota; class Gammaproteobacteria; order Burkholderiales; family Burkholderiaceae; genus Cupriavidus; species Cupriavidus pauculus. The sequence goes on from NZ_VZOW01000009.1 coordinate 9,451, forward strand.
CGAGGTCGTTGGGCGTGAGCTGATCGACGCGCTGGCCGCGATATTCGATCGATCCCTTGGTGACGTCGCCGCGCTCGGCGTGCAGCAGATTGGAGATCGCCTTGAGCGTGGTGGTCTTGCCCGCGCCGTTGGCGCCCAGCAACGCCACGATGCGGCCCTCGGGCACATCGAGCGACACGCCCTTGAGCACCAGGATCACGTGGTCGTAGATGACTTCGATGTTGTTGACGGATAGCAGGGACATGGCGACGCCTCGAAATTTCCCACCGTTTGCGAGCGCCCTCTCCCACGCATGGGAGAGGGGCGACCACTCAGCCGCGCAGCGCCGCGGCTCAGGACTTCATGCACGCGGGCGTGAAGCCTTTTTCCTTGGCGTACTGCGCGGCGGTGGCCTTGAACAGCGGGTGGATCAGGTTCTTGTTGCCTTCGATCCAGTCCGACACCACCACCCACTTGGTGCCGTCCCACTGCTGGATCTTCACCTTGCCCGATCCTTCGTGGTTGTCGCAGCTGGTCTTGATCTCGGGCAGCAGGCCGGTGGCGCCGAGCTGTTGCAGGCGCGCGCTGGTCAGGTTCAGGTTTTCGAACGCCCAGCGCATTTCGTCGCCGCTCATCACCTTCTTGCCGAACTTGGCCTGCGCCACGCGGATCGCCTCGACGGTCACCACGGCCGCCGACACGCCGCGGTTATAGAGCACCGATCCCACCTTGTTCTTGTCCTGCATGTTGCCCTTGCCGGCGCCGTAGACCACCTTCTCGATATCGGCGATCAGCGGCACGCCCTTGCCGGCCACGTTCCATGTCGCGCTCATGTAGCCCTTGGCCGCGTCGCCGGCCGGCACGGTGTCTTCCTCCGATCCCGCCCACCACGAGCCGATCATCTTGTCGCGCGGAAAGCCCACCTTCTGCGCGGCCTTCAGCGCGGTCTGATTCATCACGCCCCAGCCCCAGAAGATCACGTAGTCCGGATTTTCCTGGCGAATCTTGAGCCATTGCGCGCCCTGTTCGTTGCCCGGATGCGCCACGGGGATTTCCACCAGGTTGAACTTGCCGAGCTTCGCCTCGGCCTGCAACGCCACGATGGGCTCCTTGCCATAGGCCGAATCGTGATACAGGTAGACGATCTTCTTGCCCGCGAGCGAGCCGCCGTTCTTCGACGCCAGGAACTTGACGATGGCCGACACCTGCATCTGGTAGGTCGTCACGAGCGGGAACGCATAGGGGAACACCGAGCCGTCCACCGCGTCGGTGCGGCCGTAGCCCATCATCACCAGCGGCACCTTGTCCGCGGCGGTCTTGTCGACCAGCGCATATGAGATGCCGGTGGACATGGTGTGATACGCGGTGCCCTTGCTGGTGCTGTTCTTGGCTTTCAGCCGCTCATAGCACTCCACGCCCTTGGCGTTGTTGTATTCGGTTTCGCATTCCTCCCAGGACAGCTTCACGCCGTTGACGCCGCCGTCCTTGAGATTGACGTAGTTCAGGTAATCGACAAACCCGCCGTAGAACGACTGGCCATTGGCGCCATACGGGCCGACGCGATAGCTGGGCAACGCGACGAACTGGTCGCCGGCCTGCGCTTGCGCCGGCAGCGCGGGCGCAAGCAACGCAGCGGCGACGCTGACCACCAGGGCGACGCGCTGCATGTTGCGAAATACGGTTGTCATGACAGTCTCCTTCACCTCGAACGGGCGTTGTTATGGGAACGACTCGAAAACACCACGCGGCGCGATGCACATCCGGCAAGACGATTCCGGCCGCGCAGCAATGCCGGAACCATGCCGACCGCACCGCTAATGCGGGAACGGCCAGAGCCGCAGCTTTTCCTTGGCGATCTGCCAGAGCCGCGCCAGGCCATGCGGTTCGACGATCAGAAAGAAGATGATCAAACCGCCAAACGTCATCAGCTGGATATGCGAGACGGTGGCGTTGGTGAACGGCAGGTGCAGCAACGCCGCCAGCGCGGGCAGCACGTTGTCGAGCAGGATCGGCAACAGCAGGATGAACCCGGCGCCCAGGAACGACCCGAGCACGCTGCCGACGCCGCCGATGATGATCATGAACAAGATGCGGAACGAGAGGTCGAGCGAGAAGCCGTCGGGCTCGACGGAGCCGAGATAGCAGAACGCGTACAGCGCGCCGGCCACACCGCAATAGAACGAACTCACCGCGAAGGCCAGCAGCTTGGTGCGCATCAGCGGAATGCCGATCACTTCGGCGGCCACGTCCATGTCGCGCACCGCCATCCAGGCGCGGCCCGTGGCCGAGCGCACCAGGTTCTTGGCGATCAGCGCCAGCACCACGACGATTGCCAGCACAAACAGGTACTTCTTCACCGGCGTGTCGATCGGCACGCCGAACAGATCGAGCCGCTGGGCCGTGATCACGCCCGACGAGCTGTTGTTCGACAGCCAGGGAAACTTGGTCAGCGCCCACACCACGAAAAACTGCGCTGCCAGCGTGGCCACGGCAAGATAAAAACCCTTGATGCGTAGCGACGGCAAGCCGAATGCCACCCCAACCAGCGCAGCCGTCGCGCCGGCGAGCACGAACGTCAGCAGCACCGGAATACCCTCGATGCGCAGCTGGAAGTTGTAGGCGGCATAGGCGCCGACCGCCATGAACGCAGCCGTGCCCAGCGACAGCTGCCCGGCGTATCCCGTGAGGATGTTCAGCCCCAATGCCGCGAGCGAGAAGATCAGGAATGGCGTGAGGATGGCGCTGAGCCAGTATTCGCTGCCCGTGAACGGAATCACGGCAAATGCTACGACCATCAGCAACGCAAAAAAGATGCGGTCCTGCCGGATCGGAAAGATCTGGCTATCGGCGATGTAGCTGGTCTTGAACTGGCCCGATTCGCGGTAGAGCATGAAATTCTCCAGACATCAGCAAAGTTAGCCTTCGCCGAAAACACATCGCCCGCTAGACGCGCGACTTGGACGGTTTTTGCCTCCGGCCGTCGCTGCGCGACTTAACTTTGCTGCGCAAAGTTAGCCTTCGCCGAAAACACATCGCCCGCTAGACGCGGTCGATGTGTTTCTCCCCGAAAAGTCCCTCCGGACGTACCAGGAGGAACAGCAACGCAAACACGTAAGGGAACCAGCCCTCAATGCCGCCGAAGTTTCCGCCGAACACGGACTGGAATACGGGCGGGATGTAGATTTCGGCCAGCTTTTCCGATGCGCCGATGATCAGGCCACCGACGATGGCGCCGGGCACCGATGTGAAGCCGCCAAGGATCAGCACCGGGAGGGCCTTGAGCGCGGTCAGCGTGAGCGCGAACTGCACGCCGTTTCGCGAGCCCCACAGCATGCCGGCCACGAGCGCCACAAAACCGGCCACGCCCCACACAATGGCCCAGATGTGCTGCAGCGGAATGCCCAGCGAGAGCGCCGCCTGGTGGTCGTCGGCCACGGCGCGTAGCGCGCGGCCTACCTTGGTGTACTGGAAGAACAGCGCCAGCACCGCCACCAGCACGGCGGCGATCAGTGCGGCGGCCAGGTCGAACTTTGACACGACGATGTTGAATTTCGTCAGGATCGATTCGATCGGCTCGTCGACGATGCCGAGCTGGATGGGACGGACCTCGTTGCCGAACAGGAGCGGCCCCAGCCCCTCCAGAAAGAACGACAGGCCGATGGTGGCCATGAACAGCGTGATCGGCGGCTGGTTGACGAGCTTGCGCAGCACGAAACGTTCGGTGCTCATGCCGACGATGATCATGACGACGAACGCGCCGATCACCGCTGCCCACATCGGCAGCCCCTTGTCCATCAGACCGACCACCGCCAGCGCGGCGAAATACACCATCGCGCCCTGCGCAAAGTTGAAGACACCGGACGCCTTGTAGATCAGCACAAAGCCCAGCGCCACCAGCGAATACATCAGCCCGGAGAGCAGTCCGCCGATCAGGATTTCGAAGAAGAAGGTCATGGTGTGGTCCCGGCGCGCGGCGCGGTGCGTTAGTGTGAAGCGCCCAGATAGGCGCGGATCACGTCGGGATTCGACTTGACCTCGTCGGGCGTGCCGTCGCCGATTTTCCGGCCGTAGTCGAGCACCACCACACGGTCGGAAATATCCATCACAACGCCCATGTCGTGTTCGATCAGCACGATGGTGGTGCCGAACTGGTGATTGACGTCGAGGATGAAGCGGCACATGTCCTGCTTCTCCTCCACGTTCATGCCGGCCATCGGCTCGTCCAGCAGCAGCATCGAAGGTTCGGCCGCCAGCGCGCGCGCCAGCTCCACGCGCTTCTGCAGGCCGTAGGGCAGGCGGCCCACCGGCGTCTTGCGGATCGCCTGGATTTCCAGGAAGTCGATCACTTCCTCGACCTTGCGGCGATGGCGCACTTCCTCGGCGCGCGCCGGGCCCCACCACAGCGCGTGCGCGAACAGTCCGGTGCGGAACTGCGTGTTGCGGCCGGTCATGATGTTGTCGAGCACGCTCATGCCCTTGAACAACGCAATGTTCTGGAACGTGCGCGCGATGCCCTGACGCGCCGCCTCGGTCGGATGCATCTGACGACGCTCCTGCCCGCGAAAGACGATGCGGCCGTGCTGCGGGTGATAGACGCCATTGATGACGTTGAGCATCGAACTCTTGCCCGCGCCGTTCGGCCCGATGATCGCGCGGATCTCGTGCTCGCAGACATCGAACGAGATGTCGGTCAGCGCCTTCACGCCGCCGAACGCCAGCGAGATGTTGTGCAGGTCGAGGATGACGTCGCCGCGCGTCTGCGTGCGCGCCGTGGCATCGGGCCGATGCGCGTCGCCGGTGCGCGGAATGTCTTCACGCGCGCCTTCGGCGTGACCCGGCGGCGCCAGGTTGCCGGGCGACACCATCGCGCCGGCGGCGTCTACGCGCGCCATGCCGCCCTGCCACGCTGTCTGGGTAACCGTCATGCTGATTGCCTCCCGTCCCTGTGAGCCTTCATGCCGCGCGCGCACCGCCAGCGGGCGGGAAGCGCTTCACGTCCACCAGCTTCAGCGTGGCCGACACGCTGCCTTCGCGGCCATCCTCGAACTTCACGCGCGTATCGATGAACTGCTCGGTGCGCCCGGCGTAGAGCGCGTCGACCAGCACGCGGTACTTCTCGGCGATAAAGCCGCGCCGCACCTTGCGTGTGCGCGTCAGTTCGTCGTCATCGGGATCCAGCTCCTTATGCAAAATCAGGAAGCGCGCGATCTGCGAGCCGGCCAGCATCGCGTCGGCGGCCAGATCGGCGTTGACCTGTTCCACGCAATCGGCAATCATCGCCGTCACTTCGGGCAGCCCGGCCAGATCGATGTATCCCGCATACGGCAGATGGCGGCGTTCGGCCCAGTTGCCCACCGCATCGAAATCGATATTGATAAACGCGCAGACCCTATCGCGGTCGGTGCCGAAGGCCACGGCCTCCTTGATGTACGGAAAGAACTTGAGTTTGTTCTCGATGTACTTGGGCGCGAACATCGATCCATCGGCCAGCTTGCCGACGTCCTTGGCGCGATCGATGATCTTCAGGTGACCGTCGGCGTCGATCACGCCCGCATCCCCGGTCATGAAATAGCCGTCGTCGTTGATCGCTTCGCGCGTGGCGTCGTCGCGCTTGTAGTACGCCTTGAGCAGACCAACGCCGCGCACCAGCACTTCGCCGTTGTCGGCAATGCGGATCTCCATGCCGGGCGCGGCGGGGCCTACCGAATCGAACTTGACCTGGCCATCGGGCTGCAGGCAGACGTAGGCGCAGGTTTCGGTCTGGCCATAGAACTGCTTGAGATTGATGCCGATCGAGCGGTAGAAGCGGAACAGGTCCGGTCCGATCGCTTCGCCGGCCGTGTAGCCGACGCGGATCCGGCTCATGCCCAGCACATTGCGCAGCGGCCCGTAGATCAGCAGTTCGCCCACCGCGTAGCGCATGCGGTCGGCCCATGACACCGCGCGCCCGTCGAGGATGTCGGCGCCGCAGCGGCGCGCCACGCCCATCGCCCAACCGAATATCTTGCGCTTTGCCCAGCCCGCATCTTCCATGCGGATCATCACCTGCGTGAGCAGCCCTTCGTAGATGCGCGGCGGCGCGAAATAGTAGGTGGGGCCGATCTCGCGCAGATCGGTCATCACGGTCTCGCGCGATTCCGGACAGTTGACCGTGAAACCCGCCACCATGGCCTGCGCATAAGAGAACAGGTTGTCGCCCACCCACGCCATCGGCAGGTACGACAGCACATCGTCGTGCGGGCCCAGGCCGTCGAACTGGCAACCGTTGCGCGCGGCGCCGATCAGGCCCGCGTGGGAATGGCACACGCCTTTCGGCTTGCCTGTGGTGCCGGAGGTGTAGAGGATGATCGCGGTGTCGTCCGGCGCGCCGGCCTGTACCGCCGCGTCGAAGAAGCCCGGATTGGCGCGGTCGTATTCGCGTCCGATTTCCTGCACGCGCGCGTACGACAGCAGCGAGGGATCGTCGTAATCGCGCAGGCCGCGCGGATCCTCGTAGATCAGATGACGCACGGCGCGGCCGCGCTCTGCCAGTTGCGGCTGCACCTCCAGCAGCTTGTCGACCTGTTCCTGATCCTCGACGATGGCGAACGCGATCTCTGCATCGTCAAGCACGTAGACCATCTCGTTGGCGATGGCGTCCTGGTAGAGCGGCACCGGTACGCCGCCCAGCGCCTGCGCGGCGGTCATCGCCCAGTACAGGCGCGGACGGTTGTCGCCCACCACGGCCAGGTTCATGCCGCGCTGAAAGCCGAGCGCTGCCAGCCCGCATGCCAGCTCGCGCACTTCGCGGGCCACCTGCGACCAGCTGTATGTCTGCCAGATGCCGAGATCCTTTTCGCGATGGGCCGGGTGATCGGGCCGCTGCGTGGCGTGCGCCAGCAGGCATCGCGGGAAGGTCGTTGCCGACGATTCCTGCATTGCTGTCTCCTCTCCCCGCCGACGTAGGTGCCATGCCGGGTATCAAGCCGCAACACCGGTCGCTATACTGGGTCGATCGCGCGACATTGCCGCACCGCATCAAGCCCGCCTTGCCTTTGTGGATGAGGATTGCTGGCAGGGGCCGGTTCCGTGTGATCGTAAGATAGCCGATGCCATCCGCCGGGGTTGTCGCGCCGACGACAATTCCGGGTTAATCCCTACGGAGTGCGATGCGTACCGATTCCCCGCATGATTTCATCGACCGCTGCGCCTGGGCCGTCGACCTGAGCGCCGAGCAACGCGAGCGTGTCAAACGCGTGACCACGGTGCGCGAGTACGCCCAGGGCGACTACGTCTGCCACAAGGGCGAACTGGCCGAACACTGGCTGGGCGTGGTCGAGGGCATCGTCAAGATCACCACCGTATCGCCGTCGGGCAAGTCGGTGACGTTCACCGGCGTGCCGCAGGGCGGCTGGTTTGGCGAAGGCGCGGTGCTCAAGAAGGAAATCCGCAAGTACGACGTGATGGCGCTGCGCCGTTCGCGCATCGCCTTCGTGCCGCGCGAGACTTTTCAGTGGCTGCTGGATACCAGTCTGCCGTTCACGCGCTTTCTGCTGATGCAGTTCAACGAGCGGCTTGGGCAATTCATTGCGGCGGTGGAATACGAACGGCTGCTCGACATCGATTCGCGCGTGGCGCGCGCCGTGTCGTCACTGTTCAACGAGCATCTGTACCCGGGCATCGGCAAGACGCTGGAGATCTCGCAGGAAGAGATCGGACTGCTGGCGGGCATTTCCAGACAGCGCGCCAACCAGGCGCTGAAGGTGCTGGAACAGCAGGGGCTGGTGCGGGTCGACTACGGCGTGATCGAAGTGCTCGATCTGGAAGGACTGCGCCAGTACGGCGAGTAGGCCGGCGCCGCGCACGGGCGCGTGAGACATGGGCGCAAAAAAACGCGACGGCGGCGCATTGGACGCACCGCCGTCGCGCATCGATCGCCGCAACCGTTACTTGCTGTACACGTACACGCCGCGTCCGGTCTTGCGGCCCAGATAGCCCGCCGCCACCATCTCGCGCATCAGCATCGCGGGGCGATACTTCGGGTCGGCAAATTCGGTGTAGAGCACTTCCATCACGGCCAGCATCGTGTCCAGGCCAATCATGTCGGCCAGCGCCAGCGGACCGATCGGATGATTGCAGCCAAGCTTCATGCCTTCGTCGATTTCCTCGGGCGACGCCAGGCCTTCGCCCAGCACGCAGAACGCCTCGTTGATCATCGGGCACAGGATGCGGTTGACCACGAAGCCCGGGCTGTTCTTGACCGTGATCGGATACTTGCCCAGCGCCTTCGACAACGCTTCCACATCGCCGTGCGTCGCGTCGCTGGTCTGCAGGCCGCGGATCAGTTCCACCAGCGCCATCATCGGCACCGGGTTGAAGAAGTGCATGCCGATAAAGCGGTCCGCGCGCGAGGTAACGGCGGCCAGCTTGGTGATCGAGATCGACGAGGTGTTCGATGCGATGATCACATCCGGCCCGACGATGCCGTCGATCTGCCGAAGGATCTTGACCTTGAGATCGTAGTTCTCGGTGGCGGCCTCGATAACGATATCGGCGCGCTTGAAATCGTCATACGAGGTGCTGCCGTGGATGCGCGACAGCGCGGCGGCTTTGTCGGCCTCGGTGGCCTTTTCCTTCTTGATCAGGCGATCCAGGCTCGATGCCACGGTGGCGATGCCCTTCTGCACTGCCGCGTCGCTGATGTCCACCATCACCACGTCGAGGCCCGCCACCGCGCATGCCTGCGCAATGCCGTTGCCCATCGTACCGGCACCCACGATGCCCACTGTCTTGATTGCCATGTCTCGCTACCTTGCGTTGTTGGAGTTTCGAATGATTGCCGCGCTCAGCCGCGCTGCGCCGCCAGTGCGGCGATCACGCGTTCGGCATGCTGCTTGAGCACCGCCATGTCCTGCTGCTGGCGCGCGTGTCCGCGCAGGGACTGGTCGGCATAGCGCGGCACGATATGGAAGTGGACGTGCGGCACGGTCTGGCCGGCCGCTGCGCCGTTGAACTGGCTGATCACGATGCCGTCGGGGCCGAATGCCTCGCGCACGCCGCGCGCGACGATCTGCGTGGCGCGGATCGCAGCCGCCGCGGCGGCCTCCGACAGGCCGAACAGATCGACCGCCGCTTCCTTCGGCACCACCAGCGCATGGCCGTCGGACTGCGGCATGATGTCCATGAACGCGATGGTGTCGGCGTCCTCGTAGATCTTGAAGCACGGGAGTTCGCCACGCAGGATGCGGGCGAAGATGTTGTTGCTGTCGTACTCGGCTTGCATGACTGTCTTGGAGATATCGGCGGAGCAACGAGTGTAGCGCCCGCGCTCCGCCGGGGGAACCATCCCACCCGTTTTTCCCGCCGCGGTGTCACATATTGCGCCGATACTGCCCGCCCACCTCGAACAGCGCGTGCGTGATCTGCCCTAGCGAGCACACGCGTACCGCATCCATCAGCACCGCAAACACATTGCCGTTGTCGATTACCGCCTGGCGCAGGCGCTCGAGCATGGCTGGCGCTTCCGCCGCATGGCTGCGCTGAAATTCCGCCAGGCGGCTCAGCTGACTCTGCTTTTCGTCGTCGCTGGAACGCGCCAGTTCCAGTGTCTGCGGCGTCGGATCGCCATGCGGATTGCGGAACGTGTTCACGCCGATGATCGGTAACGTGCCGTCGTGCTTGAGCTGTTCGTAGTAGAGCGACTCCTCCTGAATCTTGCCGCGCTGATAGCCGGTTTCCATCGCACCCAGCACGCCGCCGCGCTCGGCAATCCGCTCGAACTCCTGCAGCACCGCCTCTTCCACCAGATCGGTCAATTCCTCGATCAGGAAGCTGCCCTGGTTGGGGTTCTCGCACTTGGCCACGCCCCATTCGCGATTGATGATCAGCTGGATCGCCAGCGCGCGTCGCACCGATTCCGCCGTGGGCGTGGTGATGGCCTCGTCGTAGGCATTGGTGTGCAGCGAATTGCAGTTGTCGTAGATGGCAATCAGCGCCTGCAGCGTGGTGCGGATATCGTTGAAGTCGATTTCCTGCGCATGCAGCGATCGGCCGGAAGTCTGGATGTGGTACTTGAGCTTCTGGCTGCGATCGTTGGCGCCGTACTTGTCGCGCAGCGTCACGGCCCAGATGCGACGCGCCACGCGGCCGAGCACGCTGTATTCGGGGTCCATGCCGTTCGAGAAAAAGAACGACAGGTTCGGCGCGAAATCGTCGATGTGCATGCCGCGCGCCAGATACGCCTCGACGTACGTGAAGCCGTTGGCCAGCGTGAACGCGAGCTGCGAGATCGAATTCGCGCCGGCCTCGGCGATGTGATAGCCCGAGATCGACACCGAATAGAAATTGCGCACCTGGTGATGGACGAAATATTCCTGGATGTCGCCCATCACCTTGAGCGAAAACTCGGTCGAGAAGATGCAGGTGTTCTGCCCCTGGTCTTCCTTGAGGATATCGGCCTGCACGGTGCCGCGCACGTTCTGCAGCACCCATGCGCGGATCTTGGCTTCCTCGTCGGCGGTGGGCTCACGGCCATTCTCGCTGCGGAACCGGTCAAGGTTCTGGTCGATGGCCGTATTCAGGAACATCGCCAGAATCGACGGCGCCGGGCCGTTGATCGTCATCGACACCGACGTGCTCGGGCTGGTCAGGTCGAAGCCATCGTAAAGCACCTTCATGTCGTCGAGCGTGGCGATCGACACGCCCGAGTTGCCCACCTTGCCGTAGATGTCGGGACGCTCGTGCGGATCCTCGCCATACAGCGTGACGGAATCGAACGCGGTGGAGAGCCGCTTGGCGTCCATGCCTTCGGACACCAGCTTGAAGCGGCGATTGGTACGGAACGCATCGCCCTCGCCGGCAAACATGCGCGTCGGATCCTCGCCTTCGCGCTTGAATGCGAACACGCCGGCCGTGTACGGAAAACTGCCGGGCACGTTCTCGCGCATCAGCCATTTCAGGATCTCGCCTTCATCCTCGAAGCGCGGCAGCACCACCTTGCGCACCTTGGTGCCGGAAAGCGTGGTCGTGATCAAGCCGGTGCGGATTTCCTTGTCGCGGATCTTCACCACGTATTCGTCGCCGCCATATGCCGCCTGCATCTGTGGCCACATCGCCAGCAGCTTGCGCTCGACGGCGCCCAGCGACGCGTCGCGCTCCGCCGCCAGCGCCTCCAGCGCGCGGCCCTCGGCGTTGCCCGCTTCGTTGGCGTCGGCGTTGCCGTGCGCCGCGGACAACATGGCGCGCGCCGCGCGCAGTTGCTGGCGTTCGCGCGCAAGCCGGCTCTGTTCCGCCACGCGACGGTGATAGCCGCGCACCACGTCGGCCAGCTCGGCCAGATAGCGGCTGCGCGCGGGCGGCACGATCACGTTCTGCCCCGTCGAGATGCGCCCGTTCAACGCCGGCAGCACGCCGGTCCTGAGCGACAGCCCGCGTTGCGACAGCGCCTGAACCAGTCCCTGATAGAGCATTGTCACGCCGTCGTCGTTGAAGCGCGACGCCTGCGTGCCGTACACGGGCATGTCTTCAGCGCGGCTATGCCATTGCTCGCGATTGCGCTGCACCTGCTTCGCGACATCGCGCCACGCATCCTGTGCGCCCTTGCGGTCGAACTTGTTGATCGCGACGAAATCCGCAAAATCGAGCATGTCGATTTTTTCGAGCTGGCTGGCGGCGCCAAATTCGGGCGTCATCACGTACAGCGAGAGATCGACATGCGGCACGATGGCCGCATCGCCCTGACCAATGCCCGAGGTTTCCACGATCACCAGATCGAAGCGCGCGGCCTTGCACGCGGCAATCACATCGGGCAGTGCTTGCGAGATCTCGGAACCGGCCTCGCGCGTGGCGAGCGATCGCATGAAGATGTTCGGATGATTGATCGCGTTCATGCGGATGCGGTCGCCCAGCAGCGCGCCGCCCGACTTGCGGCGCGACGGGTCGATCGAGATCACCGCGATCGACAGCGCATCCTGCTGATCCAGGCGGAAGCGCCGGATCAATTCATCGGTCAGCGACGACTTGCCCGCGCCGCCCGTGCCGGTGATGCCGAGCACCGGCGTGGCGATGATTGCGGCCTGCGCGCGCAATTCGCTCACCATCGACGCGGCGGCCTGGCCGTTTTCGAGCGCCGTGATCAGTTGCGCCAGCGCGCGCCGGTCGCCGCCCGCCACGCCGTCGAGCGTAGTCGGCGCGTATCGCGTGAGGTCGATATCGCAACGCTGCACCATGTCGGCAATCATGCCGGCCAGTCCCATGCGCTGTCCGTCTTCGGGACTGTAGATGCGCGCCACGCCGTAGGCCTGCAGCTCGCGAATCTCGTCGGGCACGATCACGCCGCCGCCGCCGCCGAACACCTGGATGTGATCGCCGCCGTGTTCGCGCAGCAGATCGATCATGTATTTGAAATATTCGACGTGCCCACCCTGGTAGCTGGAGATGGCAATGCCCTGCACGTCTTCCTGCAGCGCGGCGGTCACCACCTCGCGTACCGAGCGGTTGTGGCCGAGGTGGATCACCTCGCAGCCGTGCGACTGAAGAATGCGCCGCATGATGTTGATCGACGCATCGTGTCCGTCGAACAGCGAAGCCGCCGTGACGAAACGCACCTTGTTGGCGGGCGCGCCGCCGGGCGTGGCGCCGGGCTTGGCGGTTGCCGTCCTGCTCACATCGGAAAGATCAGTCATTGTCTCCACCGCTTTGTTATGTGGCTGGCTGCCGCGCGCCGGCGATTCTGACGATCGCACTGACGAGGGCCGGACGATTATATGACGTTTACGTTAACGTAAGTCACGGTGCGCGTGAAAGCCGCGCTGGCGGCACGTCGGCCGGATGGCTGGCCGGGTAAGTGCCCTTTGCCGGCATCGTCGCACAGAGCCCCCGCGCAAAACAGTGCCTGGAAATGCGAAAGGCCGCCGGACGATCATCCAGGCGGCCTTTGGGTCACGCGCTGTGGCAATCAGGTGCTGATCTGCGGGCAATCGCCAAACGCGTCGGTCTTGCGGGCGTTCCAGCGACGCAGCAGTTGGTGCGCGATGAAGACGGCGCGGCGCAGCGACCACGGCGCCGGCGTCTCGGTCAGCAGAAAGCGCGCGCGCGGCGCGTCGCCGGACAGCCAGACGCGTTCGCCTTCGCCCAGTGCCGCCACATCGCCGGGGCGCAGCCAGATGTCGGCGGGATGGCCCTCCACGGTCAGCCAGAGGCGGCCTTCCAAGGCCGTTACGGTTTGCCCGTGGCGCGCGCGCCAGCTGACCGGGCGATCGGGTTCGTCGAGTTCGAATGTTCTGAGTTCACGCATGGGCGTCTCCTTGCTGCGCAGCCGCGCGGATCCCGTTGCGGAATCCGGCGAAGAAAAGGGGCGCTGCGCCGTGCTTCCATTATTCATGGCGGGGTCTACAATCCCATGCACAGTTCCGAACAGTTTTCGATGAACTGTTCAGTAGTTTTTGCTGACAGTTGCCGCCCCCGCCCCGCATGAAACTCATACTCGACCCGTCCACGGGCGTTCCGCTGACCGAGCAGATCGTGTTGGCCGTGAAGTCCTGGATCAGCTCGCGCGAAGCCGCGCCCGGCGCCCGCCTGCCTTCGATCCGCGCGCTGGCCGCCGAGCACGGCATCAGCCGTTTTCCGGTGATCGAGGCGTACGACCGACTGGTGTCGCAGGGGCTGGTCGATTCGCGCCAGGGGTCGGGCTTTTACGTGGCCGACAGCACGCTGGCTGGACGCAGCGGACGCGGATGGTCGGACCCAAGCCTGGCCGAAGACCTGTCGGTGCACATCATCGACCAGTTTCACCATCCCAGCGGCACGCTGAAGCTGGCCGGCGGATTCGTGCCCGAGGAATGGCGCGATGTGGAAGGACTGACGCAGGCGATCCGCCACATCACGCGGCACGATATCGACAGCGTGATTCACTACGCCACGCCGCTCGGGCATCCGGAATTGCGCAAGCAGGTGCTCACGCGCGTGCGGCAGATTGGCGTGCAGGCGGAACTGTCGCAGGTGCTGATCACCAGCGGCGCGAGCCAGGCGCTCGACCTGATCGTGCGCCATCTGCTCAAGCCGGGCGACACGGTATTCGTCGAGGATCCCGGCTACTACAACCTGTTTGGCCTGTTGCGCATGCACGGCGTGCAGCTGGTGGGCGTGCCGCACACGCCGAACGGCCCCGATCCGCAGGCGTGCGAGGCGTTGCTGCGCAAGCACAAGCCGAAGCTGTTCTTCACCAACAGCATCCTGCAGAATCCGACTGGATCCACGCTGGCGCCACCGGTGGCGTTCCGCCTGCTGGAGCTGGCGCGCCGCCATAACTTTCGTTTCGTCGAAGACGACATCTTCTCGGACTTCCAGCTCAACTTCACCGATCGCCTGGCCACGCTGGACCAGCTCGAACACGTGATCTATATCGGCGGGTTCTCGAAAACGGTGTCCGCGGCGCTGCGCGTCGGGTATCTCGTGGCGGAAAAGAATCTGATCAAGGACCTGATCGACGTGAAGGTGCTGACCAGCGTGGCGGGATCGCATTTTGCCGAGGCGGTCACGGCCACCATGCTTGAGCGCGGTGCGTATCGAAAGTATGTGGAACGGTTGCGCGTGCGCACGCGCGAAGTGACGGCCGACGCGGTGAAGATTCTCGACCAGTATGGCTGGGAAGTGTTTTGCGAGCCCGCGGGCGGCAATTTCCTGTGGGCGCGTCCGCGCGGTATCGAAGATTCGCGTGAACTGGTGGCGCTGGCCGAAACCTACGGCATTTCGCTTGCGCCGGGACATTTCTTCCGGCCCGGCGGCGAAACGTCCGCCTGGGTGCGCATCAATTCCGCCTACGCCGGCGAAGAACGGTCGCGCGCGTTCTTCGCCGATTCGGGCAGCCGCTGATCAGTCCTGCGCGTCGCCGCCGTGGTTATGCAGCACGGCGTTACGGCGCGAGTAACCGAAGTAGATCAGGAGCCCCAGCACCAGCCAGCACAGGAACGCGATCCACGTCACCACCTGCAGATGCAGCATCAGGAACAGGCAGAACGCCACCGACAGCAACGGCACCACCGGCACGCCGGGGCAACGGAAGGTGCGCGGCAGGTGCGGATGCGTGCGGCGCAGGACCAGGATCGACACCGAGATCAGTGCGAAGGCGGACAGCGTGCCGATGTTGATCAGCTCCGCCAGCACGTTCAGCGGCACGAAGCCGGCGATGGTGGCGAACACGATGCCCACGGTCCATGTGGCAGTGAACGGCGTGGCGTGCACCGGATGCACCGTCGACAAGACTTCCGGCAACAGGCCGTCGCGCGACATCGCAAAGATGATGCGCGTCTGGCCGTAGGTCATCACCAGGATCACGGTGGTCATGCCAAGGATCGCGCCCAGGTCGACAAAGCCGGCCACCCAGTTCTGGCCCGCGTATTGCAGCGCCAGCGACACCGGATGGTCGACGCCCTCGAACTTCGCGAACGGCACGATGCCGGTCATGATGGCGGCGACCGCCACGTACAGCACGGCGCAGACCGCCAGCGACCCGATGATGCCGATGGGCAGGTCGCGCCCGGGATTGCGCACTTCCTCCGCGGCCGATGTGACGGCGTCGAAGCCGATGAACGCGAAGAACATCAGCGCCGCCGCATTGAAGACGCCGGAAAAGCCGAACGGCGCAAACGGTTGCCAGTTGGCCGGCTGCACGTGCCAGACGCCAACTGCGATGAACAGCACCACCACGCCGATCTTGATCACCACCATCACGTTGTTCAGGCGCGTCGATTCGCGCACGCCGTACGACACCACCCACGTGATCGCCAGCATGATCAGGATGGCCGGCAGGTTCACCAGCGTGTGGACGTCGGGCACCGATCCCGGCGCGGCGCTTAACGCGCGCGGCAATTGCACGCCAAACCCCGCCAGCAGCGACTGGAAATAGCCCGACCATCCCACCGAGACCGCCGAGGTGGCCAGTCCGTATTCGAGCAGCAGGTCCCAGCCGATCATCCACGCGATGATCTCGCCGAGCGTGGCGTAACAGTAGGTGTAGATCGAACCGGAAACAGGAATTGCCGAGGCAAATTCCGCGTAGCACAACGCCGCGAATCCGCACGCCATCGCCGCGATGATGAACGACACCGTCAGAGCCGGACCGGCGGTCAGCGCGCCGGTGCCGGTCAGCACGAAGATGCCGGTGCCGATGATCGCGCCGATGCCCATCAGCACCAGATCCACGGGCCCCAGCACCTTGCGCAATCCGTCATGCTCGCTCACTTCCAGCATGGCTTCGATGTTCTTGGTGCGAAACAGACTCATGGCGCGCCTCCGGTCGGGGTCATCCCAATGACTATAGGTTGTACAAGTACCGTCGGCGACGGGTTCTGCGCGTCATGGCAGCAGTGCCGACACAAAGCGCGCGATGTTACGCGACTTGCCCGCGACAAGCCTTGACGTGGATACCGTTTCCGCGCCGGCCAGGCAAAAAAAAACGCTCCACGACGGGAGCGTCTTCTATGCAGTCCGTGACTGCGTGCGCAATTACTTCGCCACCGGCATCGTGAACTCGGCGCCCTTGGCGATGCTGTCCGGCCAGCGCTGCATCACGCTCTTGTAGCGCGTGTAGAAGCGCACGCCCTCTTCGCCATAGGCGTGATGATCGCCAAACAGCGAGCGCTTCCAGCCACCAAACGAATGCCACGCCATCGGCACTGGAATCGGCACGTTGATGCCGACCATGCCCACCTGGATCTGGCGAGCGAACGCGCGGGCGATACCGCCGTCGCTGGTGTAGCACGACACGCCGTTACCAAATTCGTGCCGATTGATCAGATCCACCGCTTCGGCAAAGTCGTGCACGCGCACCACCGACAGCACCGGCCCGAAGATCTCTTCCTTGTAGATCGTCATGTCCGGCTTGACGTGATCGAACAGCGTGCCGCCGACGAAGAATCCGTTGTCGTGACCGTCGACCTTGTGGCCGCGGCCATCGGTCACCAGTTGCGCGCCTTCGGCCACGCCCTTGGCGATATAGCCTTCGACCTTGGCCTTGTGCGCGGCGGTGACCAGCGGGCCCATCTCGGCGTCGGCCTCCATGCCGTTGCGGATCTTCAGCGTCGCGGCGCGCTCGGCCAGGCGCGGCACCAGCCGGTCGGCCACATCGCCCACCGCCACCGCCACGGAAATCGCCATGCAACGCTCGCCGGCCGAGCCGTACGCGGCGCCCACCAGCGCATCGACAGCCTGGTCCAGATCGGCGTCGGGCATCACCACCAGGTGGTTCTTTGCGCCGCCCAGCGCCTGCACGCGCTTGCCGTGCCGCGTGCCTTCCGTGTAGATGTATTCGGCGATCGGCGTGGATCCGACAAACGACAGCGCCTGCACATCGGGATGCGCCAGCAGCGCGTCGACAGCGGTCTTGTCGCCCTGCACCACGTTGAACACGCCATCGGGCAGCCCGGCCTGCTTGAGCAGGTCGGCGATCAGCAGGCTCGGCGACGGATCGCGCTCGGACGGCTTGAGCACGAACGTGTTGCCGCACGCCAGCGCCACCGGGAACATCCACATCGGCACCATCACCGGGAAGTTGAACGGCGTAATGCCGGCCACCACGCCCAGCGGCTGGCGCAGGTTCCAGTTGTCGATGCCGCCGCCGATGTTGTCGGTGAAATCGGTCTTGAGCAGGTTGGGAATCCCGCAGGCAAACTCCACGACCTCGATGCCGCGCGTGACTTCGCCCTTCGCATCGGAAAACACCTTGCCGTGCTCGCGCGTGATCAGCGCGGCCAGGTCATCGTGATGGCGGTCCAGCAGTTCCTTGAACTTGAACAGGATGCGTGCGCGGCGCAGCGGCGGGGTTTCCGCCCAGGCCGGCCATGCCGCCTTGGCGGCGGCCACCGCGGCCGCCACATCGTCGGCGGTGCCCATCGCCACGCGCGCCGCGACGTCGCCCGTGGCCGGGTTGAACACATCGGCAAAGCGGTCGGTGCCCGCGCGCTGCACGGTGCCGCCGATGTAGTGATGGATTTCGGCGATCTGCCGGTTTTCTGCGATATTCACTGCGGTCTTCCTCTCAATGGCGGGCAGGTCTTACTTCACACTCTGCAGTGCCTGCTTCACGGTGTCGAACAACTGATCGATCTCGGCCTCGGAAATGATCAGTGGTGGCGAGAATGCCAGGATATCGCCGGTGTAGCGCACCAGCACGCCAAGCTCCAGGCATTTCAGGAACGCCTCATAGGCACGCGCACCCGGTGCGCCCGGACGCGATTCCAGTTCCACACCGGCCACCATGCCGAGGTTGCGGATGTCTTTCACATACGGCGCGCCGCGCAGCGCATGCACGGCCGATTCGAATTTTGCCGACATCTCGGCAGCGCGTTCGAACAGCTTGTCGCGCTTGTAGATGCCCAGCGTGGCGATACAGGCCGCCATCGCCAGCGGATGGCCCGAATAGGTGTAGCCGTGCGGCAGTTCGATCGCACCAGCGGCCGTGGCGTTGATCACGGCGTCGTGCACTTCGCGGCGCACCGCCACTGCGCCCATCGGCACCGCGGCATTGTTGATGGCCTTGGCCATCGTGATCAGGTCCGGCGTCACCTTCAGGCGCTCGGCCGCGGTAGCCGCACCAAGGCGGCCGAATGCGGTGATGACCTCGTCGAAGATCAGCAGGATGCCGTGCTTGCTGGTGATTTCGCGCAGCTTTTCCAGATAGCCGACCGGCGGCACCAGAACCCCGGCCGAGCCGGCCAGCGGCTCGACGATGACGGCAGCGATGTTCGAGGCATCGTGCAGCGCGACCAGGCGTTCGAGTTCGTCGGCCAGATGGGCGCCCCACTGCGGCTGGCCTTTCGAGAACGCGGCCTCGGCGATATTGAGCGTGGCGGGCAGATGATCGGTGCCCGGCATCACGTTGGCCGACCACATCTTGCGATTCGGCCCGATGCCGCCGACGCCCATGCCGCCAAAGCCAACACCGTGATAACCGCGTTCGCGGCCGATGATGCGCGTGCGTTGCCCTTCGCCGCGCGCGCGATGGTAGGCCAGCGCGATCTTCAGCGCCGTGTCGACCGATTCGGAGCCGGAATTCGTGAAGAAGATACGATCGAGTCCCTGCGGCATGATCGAGGCCACCTTGGTGGCGGCTTCGAATTCCAGCGGGTGGCCCATCTGGAACGGCGGTGCGTAGTCGAGCGTGGCCGCCTGGTGCGCGATCGCCTCGACGATTTCCTTGCGCGCGTGGCCAGCCGCCACGCACCACAGGCCCGCGCACCCATCGAGCACGCGACGTCCGTCGTGGGTCGTGTAGTACATGCCGCTGGCCGAGGCCAGCAGGCGCGGCGCGGCCTTGTACTGGCGATTGGCCGTGAACGGCATCCACAGGGCTTCGAGATCGGGAATCACGGTTTTGGCGGCGTCCATACATTCTCCTGATAGCGGTGTAAGCAGCGTGGCACGGCGGTGCGCCACGGATGTCGGCCACTCTACCGGCGGGGTCTGGCCTAAAGAATATACGGTCTGGAGATCGACAGCTGACCGTACAGTTCCACGCGCGGTAACTGTATAGATATCGCGCCGCGCCGCGACATTTCGCCAGCCGCCATGGCGCGCCCGTTGCAGTGCTGAAATGCCGGTTCCACGCCCAATTCACGGCCGATCCACGCTGCAACGCATCAAAACACCCGGTCCACGCCGAAGCGGTCCGCATGCCAGTACACTGTACAGGTTTTGATTCGTTCCACGCGCCGCATGCTCAACCTGAACCTGATCCGCAGCCGCCGCGGCGGCGAAACACTGACCGAGCAGATCGTCGCCGGCATCGCCGCGCTGATCGATCGCCGCGCACTGCGCGCCGGCGCATCGCTGCCGTCGGTGCGCCGGCTGGCCCAGCAGCACAACGTCAGCACCTTCACCGTGGCCGAAGCCTATGGCCGCTTGACGGCGCTCGGTTATCTGGCGGCGCGGCCGGGCTCGGGTTATACGGTGGCGCATCGCCACGCGCCGGCCGGCCATCCGCGTGCGCCGCACTGGGAAGCGCCGGGGCTCAACGCGGCGTGGCTGTTGTCCGATGTGTTTGCCGACCATTCGGTGCCGATCAAGGCCGGCGCCGGATGGCTGCCCGGCGACTGGCTCAACGAGGAAGGCCTGCATCAGGCGATGCGCAGCGCGGCGCGCGTGCCTGCGGCGCAGGTATCGGGCTACGGCCACCCATACGGCTTCGGCGCGCTGCGCGAGCATATCGCCGTGCACCTGAGCCAGTACGGCATGCCGGTGCAGGCGCAGCAGGTGGTGCTCACCCAGGGCGCCACCCAGGCGCTGGATCTGGTGGTGCGAACGCTGCTGCAGCCCGGCGACACGGTACTGGTGGAATCGCCGTGCTATTGCAATCTGCTGCAGATCCTGCGGCTGGCGGGATTGCGCGCCATTGGCGTGCCGCGCACGGCGGCGGGCCTGGACACCGATGCGCTCGACGACGCGATCCGCCAGCACGCGCCGCGCGCACTATTCGTCAACACGGTGCTGCAGAATCCGACCGGCGCCACGCTGACCAGCATGAATGCGTTCCGGGTGCTGCAACTGGCCGAGCAGCACCGCCTGCTGGTGGTGGAGGACGATATCTATCGCGAACTGGCGCCGGCCGGATCGCCGATGCTGGCGGCCATGGACGGCCTGTCGCAGGTGGTCTACGTGAATGGCTTCTCGAAAACGATCACGCCGTCGCTGCGCGTCGGCTATCTGGCGGCCAGCCCCGATCTTGCCAAGGCATTTGCGCGCACCAAGATGGCGGTCGGACTGACCTCGTCGGAAGTGACCGAGCGGCTCGTGTATTCGGTGCTGACCAGCGGCCACTATGGACGCCACGTCGCCGCGCTGGCCGAACGGCTACGCGCGCAGCAGGATCACGTGACGGAAAAAATGGAAGCGCATGGGCTGGAAATCATGCTGCGGCCCGAAGGCGGCATGTTTGCCTGGGCCCGGCTGGCGCAGGCGCCGGGCGCAGCCGGAGCGGCGCTCACCGGCAACCGGCTCGCCACGCTGGCGCTGGAACACGGCATCTGGCTCGCGCCAGGATCGTACTTCGAACCGGGGGAAACCGATTCGCCATGGATCCGCTTCAACGTGGCGACCAGCGATGCGCCGCAATTGTGGGCATTTTTCGATGCCGTGCGCGGCGGGACGGAAATCGCCCGCGCCGCCTGAGCCGCCCTTCGGACCGCTATCGGCGCGAGATCGGCGCGAAACCCGCCGACAGCGGGTGCGCCGCGATGCCATGCCGCTCAGAAGCGGTAGCGCACGTACCCGGTGTAGAAGTTGCTGCCCGGGTTCGGTTCCTTGATGCCGGCGTTGGAGATGTGCTGGAAGCGGAAGCCCACTTCGGTGTTGGCGTTCTTGCCGAAGCCCACGCCGATGCCGACCATGTCGGAGAACTGGAACGCGGTGCCCGAGCGGTTCTGGTCCGACGTGCCGGTATGGCTCAGCACGCGCAGGCCCACCGAGGCCTCGGCAAACGGCACGAAATAGCCGCCGCGCTTTTCCACGCGGAAGATCGGCGACACGCCGAATTCGAACAGATTCTGTTGATTGGTGCCGCTGCGCGCATCCCAGCCTGCGACGTTGAATTCGCCCTGCAGGCGGAACAGCCATCCCTGCGGATTGCCGTACTGGATCGGCGTGTTGAAGTTCAGGCCGAGTTCATACTTGTTGACGCCGTGGCTCGGATCGCGGCCCATCGCGACGTGCACGGCGGGGTGGCTCCAGCCAACCAGTTCTTCGGCGCTGGCAGCGGAACTGGCGCCGGCGGCAAGCGCGGCGAGGGCAACGGTGCGGACGATAAGGAGGCTTCGGGATTTTTGAGCGAGGTGCATGCGGCGTTGTTGTTGTTCTGTCTTCATGTTCGGGGGCATCGAAGAGAGAGTGGCTCGGCAAACGGAATCGAATGCCTGACCGATCGGAAGCACCAGGGCGCTCCGGGCAGTCAGGCCCAGAGCCGCTCCACCAACCAGCTCGCGGCAACACAAATTCCGAGCCAGACGGCGAGGCAGCCTGCAATAAAACGGTAAGTCATTGTGAAAATCAACAGCAGAGTGGAGGCTTTGAATCGAATTTTTGCGACGCATTATACATGCATGAATGTATGTATCGGGGCGTCGACTGTCGCGCACTTCATTGACAGTGATCGATCAATCAGAAAAATCTCCAAGGCGCATCATGCCAGCGCGCCAACAACCCTGCACGCCGAGGGTTAAACGGACGAATCAAAAATTTTGGCGGTACGGACGCGGCAAATGTGCTCGCCGTAGCGTCGCTGGCAGCCGTCACGCTCGGCCCATGCGCAGCGCCCCGACGGCGCACGGGGCGCGGTCGGGGCGAAGATTCTCAGAAAATTCAAAGGGTTGGGTAAATCAGCCGCGCAGAAACGGTAGGACTTCTTCCAGCAGGCGGGCGGGAATTTCCTCGGCAATGTAGTGGCCGCACGGCAGCGCGTGGCCGGTGACGTGGCGCGCCACGCGACGCCATTCTTCGAGCGGCTGGAAACATTTTCCAACCGCACCGTCGGCGCCCCACAACGCCAGCATGTCGCACTCGATCATGCGGCCCGCGGCGATGTCGGCGCGGTCGTGTTCCAGGTCGATGCCTGCGCTGGCGCGGTAGTCCTCGCAAAGGCCGTGGGCCGATCCGGGCTGCTGCAGGCAGCGCAGATATTCGGCCAGCGCGGCGTCGGTAAACGGGGCCAGGCCGGCGCTGCGGCTTCCCATGGTCTGACGCAGATAAAGCGCCGGATCGGCCTCGATCAGCGTCTCCGGAAACGGCGCCGGGCGAATCAGAAAAAACCAGTGGTAATAGGCGCGTGCGAAGGCCTCGTTGGTCTGCGCATACATCGCCAGCGTCGGTGCGATGTCCAGCGTCACCAGCCGGCGGACCGCCTGCGGGTGGTCGACGGCCAGCCGGTGCGCCACGCGCGCGCCGCGGTCGTGCGCCATCACGCTGAAGTGCTCGAACCCGAGCGCGCGCATCACGGCCAACTGGTCGGCCGCCATGACGCGCTTGCTGTAGTTGCTGTGGTCGGGCAGCCCGGCGGGCTTGCCGCTGTCGCCGTAGCCGCGCAGGTCGGTCGCCACCACGGTGAAGTGGCGCGCCAGCTCGCCGGCCACCTTGTGCCAGATCACGTGCGTCTGCGGATGGCCGTGCAACAGCAGCAACGGCGGCCCTTCCCCGCCGACCACCGCGTGAATCGGCACCCCGTCATGGTCGATGCGATGCGTGACGAATCCCTCAAACATGCCTGTCTCCCTGTTTTGCCAGCCGCGCCATGGTCGTCGCCGCCACGTCGCGCAGCCACGGGCTGGCGGCGTGATGGCGGCGCGCGAAGGCGTCGATGTCGGCGGCGTGCGTCAACGACATGCCGATGATATCGAGGCCGCGGCGGAACATGTCCAGATGGCGCGCCGACATCGAGAACGACGTGGCGAACGACCCGGCGCGCACCGTCATCGACGACAGGTCGATGCGGATCGACGCGGGCGCCACTGGATCGCTGACCGCGCGCATCAGGATATCGACGTCCGCCTGCGGCAGCATCGCCAGCAGCAGACGGTTGTTCATCGCGTTCGAGTAAAAGATCTCGCCGAAACTCGGCGCGATCACGGCGCGGATACCGAACTGCTGCAGGCCCCACACGGCGTGCTCGCGGCTGGACCCGCAGCCGAAATTCGCGCCCGCCACCAGCACCCGCGTATCGCGCCACGCCGGCTGGTTGAGCACGAAATCGGCGCGCGGCGCGCCGTGCTCGTCGAACCGCATGTCGTAGAGCAGGCCCTTGTCGAGACCGGACTTGTCGATGCCGCGCAGGAACTGCTTGGGCATGATCTGATCGGTATCGAGGTTTGGCAGCGGCAGCGGCGCGCCGACGCCCTCGATCAATGTGAATGCCGACATGTTCGGACTCCGGGTCAATTGAGCGGGTTCAGTTGGCGCACATCGGTGATGCAGCCGGTAACGGCCGCCGCCGCGGCCATGGCGGGGCTCATCAGGTGCGTGCGTCCGGCGCGTCCCTGGCGGCCCTCGAAGTTGCGATTGGTGGTCGATGCGCAGCGCTCGCCCGGCGACAGCACGTCGTCGTTCATCGCCAGGCACATCGAGCAGCCGGGCTTGCGCCATTCGAAGCCGGCGTCGATCAGCAACGCGGCAATGCCCTCGGCTTCGGCCTGATCGCGCACCGCGCCCGAGCCCGGCACCACCATCGCGCGCACGCCGTCGGCCAACTTGCGGCCGCGCACCACGTCGGCCACCGCGCGCAGGTCTTCGATGCGGCCGTTCGTGCACGATCCGATGAACACGCGCTGCACCGGCAGGCCGCTCAGCGTGCTGCCCGGCGCGAGGCCAATGTAATCGAGCGCGCGCGCCGCGGCGGCCTGCGCGCTGGCGTCCGCGGCATCGGTCGGTTGCGGCACGACGGCGGTGACCGGAATCGCCTGGTCGGGACTGGTGCCCCATGTCACGTAGGGCGCGACGACCGATGCGTCGAAGGCCAGCTCGGCATCGAATACCGCGTCGTCGTCGGAATGCAGCGCCGTCCATGCCGCGCGCGCCGCGTCGGCCATCGGGCCATCGATATCGACCGCGCGCGCCAGCACGTAGCCGATCGCCGTCTCGTCAGGCGCGATCAGCGCGCCGCGCGCGCCGGCCTCCACGGCCATGTTGCACAGGGTCATGCGCGCTTCCATCGACAGCGCGTCGATGGCGCTGCCGGTGAATTCGACCACGTAGCCGCGCGCGCCCTGAGCGCCGATGCGCGCGATGACATGCAGGATCAGATCTTTCGACGTGGTGCCCGGCGGCAGGCTGCCATCGACGCGGATGCGCATGGCCTGCGCCAGCCGGTACACCAGCGTCTGCGTGGCCAGCACGTGCTCGACCTCCGATGTGCCGATGCCAAACCCCAGCGCGCCGAACGCGCCATACGTGGTGGTGTGGCTGTCGCCGCAAAGCACGACCATGCCCGGGCGGATCATGCCGTGCTCGGGCGCGATCACATGTTCGATGCCTTGCAGCGGATCGTTGGTGTCGAACAGCGCAATCCCGTGCAGATCGCAGTTGCGTTTCAGATTGCGCGCCTGCAACGCCGACGCGGGGTCCTGGATCACGCGCGGCGACTGCGCGTGCGTGGGGATGATGTGGTCGACCACCGCCAGTTGCTGGCCCGGCGCCGCCACTTGGCGGCCCTGCTCGGCCAGTCCCGCAAACGCTTGCGGGCTGGTGTACTCGTTCATGATGTGCAGATCCGCGTAGAGCAGCACGTTGTCCGCATCGAGCGTGACAACCGTGTGCGATTCCACGAGTTTCCGATACAGCGTGCGTCCGGCCATGGTGGCTGCCTGTTCTGGAGAGTGGGATGAACGGCAGTCTAATCGCGGAATTCATCGCTATAATTTCGCCATCCGCAATTCATTCGTGCCCTGGATTCATGAGTCTGGCGCGCAATCCTGCACCCTGCCCTCCGCCATGGACGCCTTTTCCGATCTCGCCTTTTTCATCCTGCTGGTCAAGCGCGGCAGCCTGGCGGCCGCGGCCCAGCATCTGGGCCTGACGCCGTCGGCGGCCAGCAAGCGGCTGGCCGCCCTGGAGGCGCGGCTTGGCGTGCGCCTGCTCAATCGCACCACGCGCCGGCTATCGGTGACGCCTGAAGGCGAGGCCTATCTGGCGCAAGGCGGACGCATCCTGGCCGAACTGGAAGAACTGGAGCAAGGCTTGGGCGGCAGCCGCGTGGCGCCGCGCGGATTGCTGCGCGTGAATGCCACGCTCGGTTTCGGCCGCCGGCACCTGGCGCCCGCGGTGGGCGATTTCCTGCTCGCATATCCCGAAGTGGAAGTGCAGTTGCAACTGACCGACCGCGCGCTGAATCTGGCCGAGGAAGGGTTCGATATCGGCATCCTGGTGGGCGACCTGCCCGATGCGCGGCTCAACGCCCGCAAACTGGCGCCGAACCACCGCCTGCTGTGCGCGTCGCCCGCGTATCTGGCGCGGCACGGCGAGCCCGCTTCGCCGCGCGCCTTGCAACAGCACCGCTGTATCGTCATTCGCGAAAGCGAAACCGCCTATGGCACCTGGCACCTGCAGGCGGCGGGTCGGCAGGAAACCATCAAGGTGCGCGGCGCGGCGGCCACCAACGATGGCGAAGTGGCCGTCAACTGGGCACTGCAGGGCCACGGCATCGTGTTGCGATCGGAATGGGAAGTGGCGCCGCTGCTGCGCTCGGGACGCTTGCGACAGGTGCTGCCGGACTGGTCCGCGCCGCCGGCGGACATCTACGCGGTGTATCTGTCGCGCGACAAGCTGTCGGCCCGCGTACGCGCCTTTGTCGACTTCATGGCCGAGCGCTTTGGCGGTTACGACACCGCCGCCGATTACCACGGCTGGTAAGCGACGGCCGGCACCCGGAGGCCGCCATATGAAGACTGGTGCGCCCGGCGCGTTGGATCGCCCTTTATCGCGCAGGGTTGTGCGATCGCGCGCCGTGCGGCCCTGCTACGCTAACAGCTTCCGCCCTCACGCTCCGGATATTCCCATGCACACGCACAACCTCTCCGCGTGGACCCATTCCCACATTTTCGATACCGGCAACCCGGCTGCCGAACGGGGCACGCGGCTGGTGATGTGGATCACTTTGGCGATGATGGCCATCGAGATCGCGGCCGGTCTCGGCTTCAATTCGATGGCGTTGCTGGCCGACGGCTGGCATATGAGTTCGCACGCGGTGGCGATCGGCCTGTCGGCGTTTGCGTACGCGGCCGCGCGTCGGCTGGCGCACGATGCGCGCTTCACGTTCGGCACCTGGAAGATCGAAGTGCTGGCGGCGTTTGCCAGCGCGGTATTCCTGCTGGGGGTGGCCGCACTGATGGTGTTCGGATCGGTGGAGCGGCTGATCAGCCCGGCGCAGATCCATTATCAGCAGGCCATGGCAGTCACGGCAGTCGGCCTGCTGGTCAATCTGGGCTGCGCGTGGATTCTGGGCGGCGCGCACGGGCACGATCATCATGCGCATGGCCATGGGCACGAACATGGGCATGACCATCACGGGCAAGGGCACGGACACGCGCATGGTCACCACGACATCAACCTGCGTTCGGCATATCTGCACGTTCTGGCCGATGCGGCGACGTCGGTGCTGGCCATCGTCGCGCTGGCCGGCGGTTGGTGGCTGGGCTGGAGCTGGCTCGATCCGGCGATGGGTCTGGTTGGCGCGGTGCTGGTGGGACGCTGGGCCATCGGCCTGATGCGCCAGAGCGGCACCGTGCTGCTCGATCGCGAGATGGATCATCCCGTGGTCGACGAAGTGCGCGAAGTGCTCGACCAGTTTGCCCAGGGTGAAGACGGCACGCGCGTCGCGGATCTGCACATCTGGCGCGTGGGCCGCGAGCAGTTCGCCTGCATCGCCAGCCTGGTCACGCACGACAGCGCGCTGACGCCGCAACGGGTACGACAGGCGCTATCGGTGCACGAGGAACTGGTGCACGTCAGCGTCGAGATCAACCTGTGCGATGACGGCCCGGCGTCGCGCCGGACCACACATCGACATTGAACTCACGTCGCCACTGACCGCCCGGCGCCACGAAACATGGCGCCGGGCGGTCACGGCAAAACGGCACGTCAGGGCACCAGCACGATCGCGCCGGTAGTTTCGCGGCGCTCCGCGGCTTCGTGCGCGCGCGCCACGTCGGCCAGCGGAAAGCGCGCGCCGATATCGACCTTCACATGGCCCGCTGCGACGGCGTCGAACAAGTCCTTCGCATTGGCGCGAAAACGCACCGGGTCCGCGTTATGCGGAAACACCGAGGGGCGCGTCAGGAACAGGCAGCCCTTCTTGTTGAGGATTTCCGGTTCGATGGCCGGCGCCGGACCCGACGCCGCGCCGTACAGCACCACCATGCCAAAGGTCTGCGCGCAATCGAGCGAGCCCAGGAAGGTGTCCTTGCCAACGGCGTCGTAGACCACATTCACGCCGCGGCCGTCGGTGGCGTCACGCACCTGCTTGACCCAATCGCCGTGGCTGTAGTCGATCGCGATATCGCAACCGGCCGCGCGGGCCGTCGCGCATTTGGCGGCGGACCCTGCCGTGCCGATCACGCGCGCGCCCAGCGCCTTGGTCCAGCTGCTGAGAATCTGCCCCACGCCGCCCGCCGCAGCGTGCACCAGCACGGTATCGCCCGGCTTCACGGCGTAGGTATGGCGCACCAGATACTGCGCGGTCATGCCCTTGAAGATCACTGCGGCGGCCTGCTCGTCGCCGAGGCTGTCGGGCAGCCGCACGAGCTTGTCGACGGGGACGTTGCGGCCTTCCGCGTAGGCGCCCAGCCCGGCGTTCATATAGGCAACGCGATCGCCCACGGCGACGTCGGTCACGCCCTCGCCCACCGCCCCGACCACTCCGGCCGCCTCGTGGCCGAGCCCGGTGCCGGACGGCAACGGATAGGTGCCGCGGCGCTGATAGATGTCGATGAAGTTGAAGCCGATCGCGGTGTGCCGCACGCGCGCCTCACCGGCTGCAGGCGGCGGCAGCTCGACGGACTCGAGCCGCATCACCTGCGGCAAACCAAATTCGTGAAGGCGAACGGCGCGGACAGTCGTCGACATGGGGTCTCCTCGATGCAATCGGCAAATATGGGAGCCCAGATTATTGACGCTTTTGCAGAATCCTGCCGGCGCTCACGCCAGCTCCGCGCACATGCACAGCGCGCCGGTATTGCGCAGCCGTAGAAATTCCTGGCTTTCCAGCACCTGCGTCGGCAGCTTCGAGGCGTGGATCAGCGAAAAACCGTAGCGCGCGAAATAGCTGGGGCAGGCCGAGGTCAGCAGGACGGCGCGGCGAGCGCCGTTGGCGCGGGCGCGCATCATCACTGCGTTGACCAGATGACTGGCCACGCCCTGGTCGCGCCATTCACGCAACACGGCCACCGAGCGCACGATCGCCGTATCGTCGAACAGCTCGGCGCAGGCGCATCCAATCAGCTGGGTGTCGAGAAGGGCGACATGGAAATTGCCGACCAGGCGCGGCAAGTCGTCCACCGGAAGGGCGCAACGCTCCAGCACGGCGCCGATGGCCGGCGCATCCGTCGGCTGCGCCGCACGGATTTGCAGATCTCTGATCATTGGGAGCCTCTTGTTTCT
Organism: Cupriavidus pauculus; assembly: GCF_008801835.1. GTDB lineage: Bacteria > Pseudomonadota > Gammaproteobacteria > Burkholderiales > Burkholderiaceae > Cupriavidus > Cupriavidus pauculus. Next base: position 38,536 of record NZ_VZOW01000009.1, read on the forward strand.
GTCATCACGTTGCGACGGATACGCCATGGAAGCTCTGCATGGCGCAGCCTGTTGCGCCGCTCATCGTCGGGTCATACGACAACGCACCAGCGCGAGCACCAGGTGCTGCACCGGTGCCGACGCGCCCCACAGTATCGCAATCGAACGCGCGTTTCCAGATGGGGACTTACCGTATGTGCCACGCACCATGCATTACCGCAACGGAGCATGAAATGCGCCAGGTTCACGCCCGAGTATCGGCGCGTCTCATGACAGCATTGGGTTGGAAAACAGGGGGAAAAACCTAAATGAAAAACTGGAGGCGGGGATACGGAATCGAACCGTCGTAAGCGGCTTTGCAGGCCGCCGCATAACCACTCTGCCACCCCGCCTTAGAGATGACGGCCCGAGCAGGCCGTTCAGTGGTGCGGGGCGCAGTGTAGCCGAAGTCGAAAAAGTCTGCAGGACGTGCGATCGTGCGCTGTACGCCGGGGCGCCCGTTACTCGTCGAGCTCGCCCATCGCCGACTGCAGGTAGTTGTGCACGCCCACCTTGCGCAGCAGTTCCAGTTGCGTCTGCAGCCAGTCGATATGCTCCTCGGTGTCGTGCAGGATGTCGGTGACGATCTCACGCGAGACGTAATCGCTCACCGATTCGAAGTATTTGATCGCCTCCTTGCAGGACGCCTGCGACACGAGTTCGAGCTTCAGATCGCAGCCGAGCATTTCCTCGGTGTTCTCGCCGATCATCAACTTGTCCAGGTCCTGCAGGTTGGGCAGGCCGTCGAGCATCAGGATGCGTTCGATCAGCCGGTCGGCGTGCTTCATTTCCTCGATCGACTCGTCGTATTCATGCTTGCCCAGCGCCTTGAGTCCCCAATGCCGATACATCCGCGCATGCAAAAAATACTGGTTGATGGCGGTCAGTTCGTGTTTGAGTTGGCCGTTCAGCAGTTGAATTACCTTCCTGTCGGTTTTCATCGCCTCGATCCTCGCCATCGGTAATTAGCATTTTCATGGTAATGCGCAATACCGGAAGATCAAGCGCGGGGCGGGTTTCCGGCCGATGCGCGCACTTTTGGCATGATTGTGAGATTGATATTGATTCCGATTTAAGGCAAATAAAAAGCGCCTCGCAATGGAGGCGTTTACCGATTTTGCGCGGACGCCGCGAAACGCCCGCGTCAAAATCTTGAGTCGTTTCCTGAGTTGTTATTCGCCGCTCGCGCGATAACGGTTTCGCAGGTCGCGGATCAGATCGTGATTGCGCAGCACGCCCTGATACTGGCGCTCGATCAGCGCGCGAATATCGAAGCTGAGATCGGTTTGCTGCAGCGCCTCGGCATATTTCTTCTTGGCGACGTCCTCGCCCTTTTCGGTTTCCTCGAGGATGGCCAGATCAGTGCGGTCGCTCACCGCGGTGCGCAGGCTGATCCAGCCGCGATGCAGCGCGCCGGCCACGCTGCCGTGGTCTTCCGGCTTGCCGCCCAGTGCCGCGACTTGGGCCTGCAGCTCGCGCACGGCCGCGCCGATTTCTGCGGCCCGGCTCGAAAACAGCGTCTTCAGTTCCGGATTCTTGGCGTCTTCAGCGGCCTTGCGGAAGCCTTCCTCGCCGTCTCGCGAGACTTCGATCAGGTCATTCAGTACAGACACATTGTTATCAGCCATAGCGGACTCCTCTTATCTCATTGCCACGCCCACGCGGCGTATCCGCGGCGTGGCATGGAACACGCCGCGCCTGGCATCGCCACGCGCGGCCCTTGCATTCAAGATAGAGGAGCGGCCTCGCCAGCACTGTCGGGAGGCCTCGCAAGCGGTTGTCGGCTTTTACCTACATCGCCGTAAATGTGCCGTTAATCGAGCAGGTGGCCCATGCGCGAGCGCTTGGTGGCGAGGTATTTTTCGTTCTCGGCATTGGACGGCACGATGTGACGCATCTGTTCGGTCACACGGATGCCGGCGTCTTCCAGCGCCTTGATCTTCACCGGATTGTTGCTCATGAGGCGGATCGACTTGACGCCCCACTGGCGCAGGAAATCGGCCGCGAACGCATAGGTGCGCGCGTCGATGGCCTGGCCCAGCGCGAGATTGGCGTCGACGGTATCGAGCCCGCCATCCTGCAGCGCGTAGGCGCGGATCTTGTTGGACAAACCGATGCCGCGTCCCTCGTGGCCGCGCAGATACAGCAGCACGCCGCGGCCTTCCTCGGCGATCTTGCGCATGGCCAGGTCGAGCTGTTCGCCGCAATCGCAGCGGCAGGAACCGAACACGTCGCCGGTCAGGCATTCGGAATGCAGCCGCACGAGCAGGTTTTCGCCGGCCAGATCGCCCATCGATAACGCCAGGTGTTCCGTGCCGGTGTCCACGCCCTGGAAGGCATGGGCGGTAAATTCGCCGTAGCGGGTCGGCAGCCGTGCGGAGCCGATCAGCTCACTTTCTAGGTCTTTCATATGGTGTGCAGTCGCTGGAGCGCCATGGTGCCCGCGCGGCATGATGCAGGACGGGACAGGCGCGCCGCGCCGCGCCGATTGGGAGAGGCGCGGACGCGGGATGCCGGCAAGGATACCGCGAAACGCCATCCACCATCGGGCGCAGGGTTACCTGCCGGTAGAAGTTTTTACATGCGCCGTGGCGGCACGCAGCGGTTCCGACGTCACAAACTCCGCCCCACGGCAGCCTTGCCAATGGGGCGGCGGAAAAACAAAACCGCCCGAAGGCGGTTTCGTCGGCCAGCGTCTGCGTCCCAAAAGCCATCATCGGGACAGCGAGCGCGGACCCTCCAATGCGGACCGTCGATGCGGTTTATTCCACCGTCACGGACTTGGCCAGATTGCGTGGCTTGTCCACATCGGTGCCGCGCGCGCAGGCCGTGTGATAGGCCAGCAATTGCAGCGGCACCACATGCAGGATTGGCGACAGCGCGCCGTAGTGCTCGGGAAGGCGGATCACCTGGATGCCGTCGGACGACTGGATATGCGTGTCGGCGTCGGCAAACACGTACAGCCGGCCGCCGCGCGCGCGCACTTCCTGGATGTTGGACTTGAGCTTTTCCAGCAGGGCGTCGTTCGGCGCCACCGTCACCACCGGCATCGCCTCGGTCACCAGCGCAAGCGGGCCATGCTTGAGCTCGCCGGCCGGATAGGCCTCGGCGTGGATGTAGGAGATTTCCTTGAGCTTCAGCGCGCCTTCGAGCGCGATCGGATAGTGCAGGCCACGGCCCAGGAACAGTGCGTTTTCGCGCCGCGCAAAATCCTCAGACCACGCGATGATCTGCGGCTCCAGCGCCAGCACGCCGTGCAGCGCAACCGGCAGATGGCGCAGGTTGGTCAGCGCCTGTGCTTCCTGCTCATCGGTGAGATGGCCGCGCACCTTGCCCAGCGCCAGCGTCAGCATGTACAGCGCGGCCAGCTGCGTGGTGAAGGCCTTGGTCGACGCCACACCGATCTCGGTTCCGGCGCGCGTCAGGAAACTTAGTTCGGTCTCGCGCACCATCGCGCTGGTCGCCACATTGCAGATGGCCAGCGTATGGGTGTGGCCAAGCGAGCGCGCATGGCGCAGCGCTGCCATGGTATCGGCGGTTTCGCCCGACTGCGAGATCACCACCACCAGCGCGCGCGGGTTCGGCACGGTCTCGCGGTAGCGGTACTCGCTGGCCACTTCCACCTGTGTGGGAATCCGGGCGATCGATTCGAGCCAGTACTTGGCAGTGCAGCCCGAGTAATAGCTGGTGCCGCACGCCAGGATCAGGATGCTGTCGATCTCGGTAAATACCTGCGCGGCGTTGGGGCCGAACAGTTCCGGCGTGATGGCGGCGATGCCTTCGAGCGTATCGCCCAGCGCGCGCGGCTGCTCGAAGATTTCCTTCTGCATGAAGTGGCGGTACGGGCCCAGCTCGACGGCCGCCGCGTGGGCTTCCACCACGCGCGCCTCGCGTTGCACCTCGTGATCGTGCACGTCGCGGATCTTCGCGCCCGCGCGCGTCAGTTCCACCACATCGCCCTCTTCCAGATAGATGATGCGGTTGGCGGTGCCGGCCACGGCCAGCGCGTCCGACGCCAGGAACGTTTCGTCGTTGCCCAGCGCCACCACCAGCGGCGATCCGGCGCGCGCGCCGACCACCACGTCAGGCTGGTCCTTGGCGACCACGGCGATCGCGTAGGCGCCGTGCAGGCGCTTGGTCACCACGCGCACCGATCCGAACAGATCGCCACGCGTGGCGCTGCTCGGATAGGTATAGGCCTGGTGGATCAGGTGCGCCACCACTTCGGTGTCGGTCTGCGATTCGAAGCCGTAGCCGACCGCGCGCAGTTCGTCGCGCAGCGGCTCGTAGTTTTCGATGATGCCGTTGTGCACCAGCGCAATGGTCTCGTCCGAGAAATGCGGATGGGCGTTGACCGTGTCGGGCTTGCCATGCGTGGCCCAGCGCGTGTGGGCGATGCCCAGGGCGCCGGCCAGGCCAGACGCCTGCGTCTGTGTGTCCAGATCGGCCACGCGCGACACCGTGCGCGCGCGCTCCAGCATGGCGTCGCGCACGACGGCCACGCCGCACGAGTCATAACCACGATATTCCAGGCGACGCAGCCCTTCGATCAGGACCGGTACGATATTGCGGTGCGAAACCGCGCCGACGATGCCACACATCTCTGAACCCCTTTATTTTTTCGGTTGCTTGACCGGACGCTGCCACGCGTCGAGAGTCATCTGCTTTGCACGCGACAGCGTGAGCTTGTCGGCCGGCGCTTCCTTGGTCAGCGTGGTGCCCGCGCCGATGGTCGCGCCGCGTCGCACGGTGACCGGCGCCACCAGTTGCGTGTCCGACCCGATGAAGACGTCGTCCTCGATGATGGTCCGGTGCTTGTTGACGCCATCGTAGTTGCAGGTGATCGTGCCCGCGCCGATGTTCACGCGCTGGCCCACCGTCGTGTCGCCCACGTAGGCCAAATGATTGGCCTTGCTATGGTTGGCGATCTGGCTGTTCTTGACTTCGACGAAATTGCCGATATGCACATCCTGGCCCAGTTCGGTACCGGGACGCAGCCGCGCGTAAGGGCCGATGCGGCCATCCGGCCCGATCTTTGCTTCTTCGAAGTGGCAGAACGGTTGCACGCGCACGCCGGCGGCGACGCTGGTGTTGCGGATTACGCAGTGCGCGCCGATATGCACGCCATCGTCCAGATGCACGCGGCCTTCGAACACGCAGCCGACGTCGATCGTCACGTCGCGCCCGCATGTGAGTTCGCCACGCACATCGATGCGTGCCGGATCGAGCAGCGTGACGCCTGCTTCAAGCAGACGTTGCGCGATGTTGCGCTGGTGAATACGCTCGATTTCGGCCAGTTGGACCTTGCTGTTGACGCCGAGCGTTTCCCACAGCGCGGCAGGCTGGGACGACACTATCTCCACGTCGTCGTTGGCGGCGCGTTCGATGGTGTCGGTAAGGTAGTACTCGCCCTGCGCGTTGTCGTTGCGCAGCGTGGCGAGCCAGAGGCGCAGGAGCGGCGTCGGGCAGACGATGATGCCGGTGTTGATTTCGCGGATGGCGCGCACTTCCTCGCTGGCGTCCTTCTGCTCGACGATCCGCACGATGTTGCCGGCGGCGTCGCGAACGATGCGGCCGTATCCGGTAGGATCGGGCATTTCGACGGTCAGCACGCCCAGGCGCTCGCTGCCGGCGGCCTGCACCAGATGCTGGAGCGTTGCGGCGCTGGTCAGCGGCACGTCGCCATACAGCACCAGCGTGGGCTGGCTGTCGTCGAGCAGCGGCAGTGCCTGCATGACGGCGTGGCCCGTGCCAAGTTGCTGGCTCTGCTCGGCAAAGGCCACGTCGCTGGCGGCCACGGCGTTGCGTACCTGATCGGCGCCATGGCCGACCACGACCACGAGCCGCGTGGGCGACAGCGTGCGGGCGGTGTCGAGCACATGGGCCAGCATGGGCCGCCCTGCAACGGGATGCAGCACCTTGGGCAGCGCGGAATTCATGCGCTTGCCCATGCCCGCGGCAAGAATGACGATATTCACAAGGAGGTCCCTAAGTGAGTGTGTCTGAGAAAAATTGGAAGAATTCGTGCCCCGAAGCACTGCGTCCGACGTGGCTAAACCGTTGCCACGACTGCGCTGGCGGGCGATCCGCCGGGCCTGGAAAGATGCGCGCCGATTCTAGCACGCGCCCCCGCGCCCCATTGACCCGAACACCTGGCGTTACGGTTGTTCACATTTGGTCACGACGCGTTTTTGCATGGTTTGCAGCATTTACCGTCGCCGTGGCGTTGGTCGGCTGCAACGCCATGAAGCTGGGCTACCAGCAGGGCGACAAGCTCGCCTATTGGTGGATCGACCGTTACGTCGACGTTTCCGACGCCCAGGAACCGCCCACCAAGGACGCCATCGCGCGCTTCTTCGACTGGCACCGGCAGGCCCAACTACCGGAAATCGCCACCGTACTCACGCGCGTCAAGGGCGAGGTGGCCGGGCCGGTGGACGCGGCGATGATCCGCCAGGTGCAGCAGGACACCAACCGGCTGGGCCGGCAGGCGTTCGAGAACGCCATCCCGGACCTGGCCGACCTGATGCTGACGCTGACGCCCGAGCAGATCCAGCGCATGGAGTCGAAGTTTGCGGACAGCAATGCCAAGTACCGCAAGGAATTCCTGAAGTCGGATCCCGAAGCCCGCACCGACGCGCGCTTCGACAAGATCATGGGTTACGCCAAGCTGATTTACGGCGGCTTCTCGCGCGAGCAGGAAAAGACCATCCGCGAGGCGATGGGTCCGTACATGCAAGGCGCCGACGCCCGCTATGCAGAACGCGTGAAACGGCAGCAGGAGTGGATCGCGCTGGCGCGCGAGATTTCGACGACCCGTCCGCCCAAGCCGCAGGTCGAGGCGATGCTGCGCACATTCGCCGACCATTGGCAGCGGCCCGCCAGCGGCCAGCAGCGCAGCAACGCCGCGGGCGTCGATCTCTCCGTGACGATCGCCAACCTGACCACACCGAGCCAGAAGGCTCACGCGGTGGACCAGTTCCAGAAATGGATCGACGATACGCGCTCGCTGATGCGCGAGGGCCGATCACGGGCGCAGGCGTCGCAGTGATGCGCGGCGCCGGGCCGGCGGCCGCTCAGGCGGCCGGTTCGGAGGCCGAAGGCTCGGCCGCAGCGGCGGGCGCGGTGGGCTCGCCGGCTTTCCCGATCTTGTCGAAGCGAACGAACTCCATGCGGTTTGCGTCGATATTGCCGGTGAACGTCAGCGCCTGCTGCGTGAACGTGGTTTCCCCGAACAGCGAAGCCTCGTCCACCTTCGCCAGCCCGGTGGCCAGTCCCGTGAACGGGAACAGGTCGGTATCGGCCAGATGCGACGGCACCACGTTGCGCAGGGCCGAGAAAATATTGTCGATGCGGCCGGGGTTCTCGCGCTCCATCGCCTGCAGCATCTCGCTGACTTTCTTGCGCTGCAGGTTTTCCTGCGAGCCGCACAGATTGCACGGGATGATCGGGAATTCCATCGCGCGCGCGTAGGACGCGATGTCCTTTTCCGCGCAGTACGCCAGCGGGCGGATCACGATGTGCTGGCCATCGTCGGTAGCCAGTTTCGGCGGCATCGCCTTCATCTTGCCGCCGAAGAACATGTTCAGAAAGAACGTGTTGACGATGTCGTCGCGGTGATGGCCGAGCGCGATCTTGTTGGCGCCCAACTCCTTGGCCGTGCGATAGATCACGCCGCGGCGCAGGCGCGAGCACAGCGAGCAGGTGGTCTTGCCCTCGGGCACCTTCTCCTTGACGATCGAATAGGTGTCCGCCTCGACGATCACATACTCCACGCCCAGCGTTTTCAGGTACTCGGGCAGGATGTGCTCGGGAAAGCCGGGCTGCTTCTGGTCCAGGTTCATCGCGATCAGCTTGAACTGGATCGGCGCGCGCTTCTGCAACGCCATCAGGACCGATAGCATCGTGTACGAGTCCTTGCCGCCACTCATGCAGACCAGCACGGTGTCGCCGTCCTCGATCATGCCGAAGTCGCCGATGGCCTTGCCGGTCAGCGACTGCAGGCGGGTTTCAAGGCGATAAAAGTTAGCGGAGTGACTCATGAGACGTACCTGTAACGGGCGCGGGCGCTGAACAATGGCCCCAGCCCGTAGAAAAAAGCCGGAATGGACGGGGCGATATTCTACTCAACCGGCCCGCGCGGTGCTTTTTCCCCGGCGCGCCGGCTCAGGCCTGCTTCAGATGGAAGACCTCGACGCCAACCGATTCGCAGTCGGGATAGACGTCGGGCTTCTCGGTCGAGACGCGCACCGCGCGCACCTTCGGGTGCTGCAGCATGGCGCGCGCCACATCGTCGCACAGCGTTTCCTGCAGATGGATGTGCCCCTGCGCCATGCGGGCCGCCACCGTGTTGCGCATGAAGTCGTAGTCGACCACTTCCTCGAGCTTGTCGGCCTGCGGCGTGGTTTCGGCCAGCGACACAAACAGGTCGATGTTCACCAGCACACGCTGTTCGCCCTTTTTCTCGAATTCGTGCACGCCGATGTTGATCTGCACTTCGTAGTTGCGCAGGAACATGCGACGGCAGTCTTGCAGGCTGGGATGGGAAAGGGCGGCAAAAGTCATGGCAGGGGAAATCTCGAAACAGCTTTACTCGGTGAGGAACATTACGTCGCGGGCCAGCGGCATCAGGTGCTGGCCCCCGTCGACATAGAGGGTGGTGCCGGTCACGGCGCGCGCGCCGGCCAGATAGGCGACGGCCTGCGCGATATCGTCCGGCGTGGACGACTTGCCCAGCGGCGTCATCGCATGCGCGCGTACGAAGCCCGGGTCGGACTGGTCGCCCGACACCAGCGTGATGCCGGGCGCCACGCCCACCACGCGCAACCGCGGCGCCAGCGCCTGCGCCAGCTGCACCGTCGCGGTCTGCAATGCGGACTTGGACAGCGTGTACGACAGGAAATCGGGATTCAGGTTATTGAGCTTCTGGTCCAGCAGATTGATCACCACGCCGCGCTGTTCGGTATCGTTGCCATCGGCGCCAAGCGCCTTGTGCATCTCCCGGGCCAGCAGCAGCGGCGCCGCCACGTTGGTGCGCATATGCGTATCGAGCGATCCATACGAAAAGCTCGTGGCCACGTCGTACTGGAACAGCGAGGCGTTGTTGACCAGGCACGACGGCACGCCCAGCGCATCGGCGCATGCGGCGATCAGCTTGCCGGTCTCGGCCTCGCTCGACAGATCGGCCTGCAGCACCGCGGCACGGCGGCCCAGGCCGCGGATCTGCGTGGCCAGCGCCTCGGCCTCGTCGCGCGAGCGGTTGCAATGGATGGCCACGTCCCAGCCCTGCGCGGCCAGTTCGAGCGCGATGGCGCGGCCGAGCCGGCGTGCGCCGCCCGTAACCAGTGCCACGCCGCGCGATGCGCGCGATTGGGCGCCGCTGGCGCCCTGAGTGATTGAATCTGGCATTGCTACAATTCGCGGTATGCAGAAAGTCGCTAGTCTACCCCTTCCCTCCGCCGACGCGCTTGCCGCCTCGACGGCCCTTTCCACTGTGATTGGCGATGCCATTGCGGCCGCCGGCGGCTGGATCGGCTTCGATCGCTTCATGTCGCTCGCGCTTTACGCGCCGCGGCTGGGGTATTACAGCGGCGGCGCGGCCAAGTTCGGCCGCGATGCCGGCGACGGCAGCGATTTCATTACGGCGCCCGAACTGACGCCGTTTTTCGCACGGACGCTGGCGCGCCAGTTCGCGCCGCTGGTCGCCATGGACCTGCCGCACGTGATGGAATTCGGCGCGGGCACCGGGCGGCTGGCGTCCGACCTGCTGCTGGCGCTCGAATCCGAAGGCGCACTGCCGCAGTCCTACAGCATCGTCGAGCTGTCGGGCGAGTTGCGCGCACGCCAGCAGGAAACGCTGGCGCGGCGCGCCCCGCATCTGGCCGAGCGCGTGACGTGGCTGGACGCGCTGCCCGACCGTTTCGAGGGCGTGGTGGTCGGCAACGAGGTGCTGGACGCCATGCCGGTGCGCCTGTTCGCGCGCAATCACGGCCAGTGGCACGAACGCGGCGTGGTGCGTGACGGCGACAGCTTTGCCTACCAGGACCGCCAACTTGACGATGCGGCGGTGCCAGCCGTGCTGCGAGACTTCCCTGGCGATCACGACGTGGTCACCGAAACCCATGCTGAAGCCGAAGGTTTCACGCGCGCCGTGGGCGCGATGCTGGCGCGCGGCGCGGCCTTCTTCATCGATTACGGATTTCCGGCGGCCGAGTACTACCACCCGCAGCGCGCGGGCGGCACGCTGATGTGCCACTACCGCCATCATGCGCATCCCGATCCGTTTCTGTACCCGGGGCTGCAGGACATCACCGCGCATGTGAATTTCAGCGGCATCGCCGAAGCGGCCGTCGACGCAGGACTGACCGTGGCGGGCTTCGCCTCCCAGGCGCGCTTCCTGATGAACGCCGGCATTACCGACCTGATGATGTCGCTGGATCCGTCCGACGCGCGCGCGTTCCTGCCGCAGGCCAACGCAGTGCAGAAGCTGCTCAGCGAGGCCGAGATGGGCGAGCTGTTCAAGGTGATCGCGCTGACCCGCGATCTCGACGACGCGCTGCCGCTGGCCGGCTTTGCGCGCGGCGACCGCAGCTTTGCCCTCTGAGGCGCCGACATGCTGCGCTGGACCTTCACCATCTTCCTCTGCGTGATCGTGCTGTCCGCATCGCTGCCATGGCTGCAAAAGATCGGCCTGGGCCGACTGCCCGGCGACGTGCGCTTCCGCCTGTTCGGCCGCGAATACGTACTGCCGTTTGCATCGACCATCCTGCTGTCGCTGCTGGCGCTGGTGATCGGCAAACTCCTCTAGCGCGCCAGCGTTGCGGCGTGCGAGGCCTGCACACCGCAACGCCGCGCGCAACACCTACGCACACGCCGCCCGGGCGCGCTGCCCCTACTCCATCAAACCAAGCCGGCCGGCCACTGCCGCCACGCGCGCCTGGTGCACGCGATCCTTGATCAGGTCGACCTTGTCGGCGCAGGCCTTGGCGATGGCGCCCGCATCGACCGACGCAGCGGCCTCGCGCGCCGCGAGCAGGCGCGCGGTCTGCGGGTAATCGCGGTCCTCGAAGCCCAGTCGGCCGCGCGCGTCGGCTTCGCATGCCTGCAGGGCCTGGGCAAAGCGCTCGGGCTTGCGCAGCGCGTCGCAGCGTTCGACCAGCCGCGTCAGCGCCGCCGCGCCGAATTCCATGGAACGATGGATATTGCCGTGCTCGCGCGCCACCAGCACTGCCAGTTCTCGGCAGTCGTTGGGCACGCGCAGGCGCTGGCAGACCGCTTCGAGCAGTTTCACGCTGCGCTGTTCATGCCCGATATGGCGCGGCAGCACGTCTGCGGGCGTGGTGCCCTTGCCCAGGTCGTGCGTCAACGCGGCAAAGCGCACGGGCAGCGACGCGCCGCTGCGCGCGGCATAGTCGACCACCATCATCACGTGCACGCCGGTATCGATTTCAGGGTGATAATCGGCGCGCTGCGGCACGCCCCACAGGCGGTCGAGTTCCGGCAGCAGCCGCGCCAGCGCGCCACAGTCGCGCAACACATCGAACATGCGCGACGGCGTGGCCTCCATCAGCCCGCGCGCCAGTTCCTGCCACACGCGCTCGGGCACCAGCGCGTCGACCTCGCCAAGTTCGACCATGCGGCGCATCAGCGCGACCGTCTCAGGCGCCACAGTGAAATCGGCGAAGCGCGCGGCAAAGCGCGCGGCGCGCAGGATCCGCACGGGATCCTCGGCAAACGCATCGGAAACGTGCCGGAACACGCGGCGCTGCAGATCCTGCCGGCCGCCGTAGGGATCGAGGATCGGCCCGACCAGATTGCCGTGTTCGTCGACCGCCTGGGCCATCGCGTTGATGGTGAGGTCACGCCGCACCAGATCGTCTTCTAGCGTGACATCGGGCCCGGTATAGAACGCAAACCCCTTGTAGCCCACGGCCGTCTTGCGCTCGGTGCGCGCCAGCGCGTATTCCGCGCGCGTCTGCGGATGCAGGAACACGGGAAAATCCTTGCCCACCGGCTTGTAGCCGGCGGCTTCCATCTGTTGCGGCGTGGCGCCCACCACGACATAGTCGCGGTCCTGGCTGGGCGTACCCAGCAACTGATCGCGGATGGCGCCGCCGACGGCATAGACCTGCATCGTCAACCCGTCACGACGATGGCATCGGGCCGATCGGGCCGCGTGCGATACGGCTCGTCGGCCACCACGAAATCGCGCTCCGCGCGCGCGCCGGCGATCCATTCCTGCATGGCGGGCAAGCCCAGCATGAAGTCGGCATAAGCCTGTGCCGCATCGGGCAGGCGCACCCCGTAGGTGGCAAAGCGGCTGACCACGGGCGCGTAAAACGCATCGGCCACCGAAAACTCGCCAAACAGAAACGGCCCCTTGGCACCGTGGCGTGCGCGCAGATCGGTCCAGATCGATGCGATGCGATCGATGTCGCCCTGCACGGCCACGTTCCAGCCGATGCCGGGCGCCAGCTTGGCCGTGATGTTCATCGGCATCTGGCTGCGCAGATTGCCGAAGCCCGAATGCATTTCCGCGCAGACCGAGCGCGCCGTCGCGCGCGCGGCGGCGTCGGCGGGCCACAACTGCTTTTCAGGAAAGCGCTCGGCCACGTATTCGGAGATCGACAGCGAATCCCACACGGTCACGTCGCCATCAATCAGCGTCGGCACCTTGCCGGCCGGCGAATAGCGCGCGATCTCGACGTCGAAATCCGGGGTGAACAGGCGCAGCGCGACTTCCTCGAATGCGATGCCGGCGTGGCGCAGCAGCAGCCAGGGGCGCAGCGACCAGGACGAATAGTTCTTGTTGCCGATGACGAGCTTCATCGTGAATTTCCTTGAAGGGGCAGGCACAGCGATTGGACGGTGGCGGGCATGGCGGGCGCGATATCCGCGGCGCGCCGGCGATCCGTCGCGGACGACGGGCCGATGCCGTGCAGACCGTGGATGGACGTTTGGGCGATTGTGCGATTGGGGCGGTCATTGGCCGAAGCCCCAGCCGCGCATGGCCATGCGCCGGAACCGAACATTCTAGCGACGCAACGGCCCGCGCTCCAAGCGAAATGCGCGTTCGCGAGCGATTGCGCCGCGTCGCTTCAGCGGTGGACGCTGCCGCGCATGGCCTGCAAGACCGATTCGTGGCCGCGGCCGGCCAGCACATCGGTCATCACGGATTCGAGGCTGAGCGGATGCACGCCGAGCTCCGGCGCCATCGGCTGTGCCAGCACGTTGTCGAGCCGCATCGAGTCGAGGTTGTCGCGCGATAGCACCGTGCCGCCCGGCATGTACTCAAGCACCGCGGCCTGCATGCGCGCCAGCGCATCGGGCAGCGCGATTACCGGTCGCGGATGGCCCGAGGCGCGCCCGGCAAACTTCACCAGTTCCTCCAGCGTATAGACCTGCGGGCCGCCCAGTTCGTAGGCCTGCCCGATGGTGGCGCGATTGGCCATCGCATTGACGAACGCCTGCGCCACATCGAGCACGAACACGGGCTGGAAACGCGCCTGCGCGCACGCCAGCGGCACCACGGGCGCCATCTGCTGCAACTGCGCGAACAAGTTGATGAAATGGTCGTCGGGACCGAACACCACGGACGGGCGGAAGATCGTCCAGTCCAGACCGCTCTCGCGCACCACGCGCTCGCCTTCGCCCTTGCTGCGCAGATACATCGACGGGCCTTGCGGGTCGGCGCCCAGCGCGCTCATGTGGATCAGCCTGCGGACGCCGGTGCGCTGGCAAGCCTCCACCAACTGGCGCGGCAGATCCACGTGCGCGGCGGCAAACTGCGGGCCGTACGGGTCGGCGCGATCGCCATGGAGCACGCCCACCAGGTTGACGACGATACCGTCGACGCCGAGCGACCCGATCGCGTCGTCGAGCACGGCGGCATCGGCCAGCCCAAGCTCGACGACTTCCACGCGCGGCAGCAACAGCAGATGCTGGGCATGCTCGGTCTTGCGCGTGCCGACCACGATGCGTTCGGGTGCGATGGGACTATCGGGATTGGCTGCCGGATCGATCGGCGCGCCCGAGGCGGACGCCGCGCCGGCCAGGCGGGACACGAGGTGGCTGCCGATGAAACCGGCGCCCCCGATGACAAGGACATTGCTGGTCTGCATGCTGGGCTCCGAGACTTGCACGTTACGCGGGCATGAAATAGGCGCGACGCGTCACGAAGCGCCCGCCGGCCCGTGTGGCGGACCGGCAGGCGAGCCGGAACAGACCGCGGATCAGGGCAGGCTGGTCGTCGTGACGGCCGACGGCGCGACCACTCCCAGCCGGTCTTTCAGCGACTGCGGGCGGCCACTCATCAATGCAGCATAGTACGTGGCATTGGAAAGCACATTCTTCACATAGGTTCGCGTTTCCGTGAACGGGATGGTCTCTGCAAAGATCGCGCCTTCCACGGGCCGCGACAGGCTCGAACGCCACGCCTTGGGGCGTCCCGGGCCGGCGTTGTACCCGGCCGACGCCAGCGTCCATGAACTATCGAGGTCCGTCAGCACCATGCTCATGTAATTCGTGCCGAGCAGGATGTTGATGTTGGGATCGCCCATCATCGACGGCGAGAAATCGGTCATGCCGATTTTCCGCGCGACGAACTTCGCCGTGGCCGGCATCACCTGCATCAGGCCATGGGCGCCCGCCGAAGACCGCGCATTCATGATGAACCGCGACTCCTGACGGATCAGCCCGTACGCCCAGGCCATATCCAGGCCGACGTCGTCGGTGGCGCGCTGCATGATGTCGCGATACGGCATCGGAAAACGCTGCGCGAAATCGTGCTCGGTCCTGGTGCGATCGGCGGTGTTGACGGTGCGGTCCAGCAGCTCGATCTTGCGCGCATATTCGGCGGCCGCCAGCAGCTCGCGATCGCTCATGCCGCGCAATTCCCAGTTCCATTCGCGATTGCCTTCGAAGCGCAGATTCAGGTCGTAGAACTTCTGCGCGCGCACGAAGCCTGGCCGCGTGCGCATCGCCGTCGCTTCGGCGTCGCTCACGATGGTACGTTGCGGCAGCGTGATGCGATTGCCCAGTTCCTCGCTGGCCAGTTGGCCGTAGAAGTTGAACTGGCCGGCGATCGACTGGAATTGCGCCTGCGCGTCGGCGTTGCGGCCGTCGGCCTTGAGCGCGCGCGCGTACCAATATGTCCACGCCGGATCCTTGGCGCGCAGTTCGGGGCGCATCAGGTCGATCGACTGGCGCACCTGTTTCCAGTCGCCCTGGCGCAGCGCGGCGCGCACGCGCCACTCCTGCGATTCGTCCGAAAGCCACTGGTTGCCGCCCATGTCGAGCTGGCGACGATAGTAGCCGGCCGCTTCCGGCATCAGCTTCTTGGCGGCGAACTGGCCGATCACGCCCCACGCCGCGCCCTGTTCGTCGCGCGAAATGGTGCCGACGATGGTGTTCAGATAGGCGGCGGCCTGCGCGGGATCGCTGCGCGCCATCTTCACCACGGTGGCCAGCGAATCGCTGTCGACGCGCGCGTCGGGGACGGTCGCGGCGATCTTGCCGGCCAGCGTCGTGTAGTTTTGCTCCAGCGCCTGACGTGCCTGGAAGGCCACGTCGCTACGCTGGATCTGCTGGCTTTGCGCGAGGTAGCCGATCAAATCGACGCAGCCTTCGCCGTAGTAGCGCGGATCGACCAGCACGGCGCGCGCCTCGGCGGCTACGTTCTGGCCTTTCAGCGCGCGCGACAAGAGCGCGTAGCACTCCACCTGCGTGTCGTCCTTGAGCACGAACTGTGGATACTGGACATCGAAATTGGCCCAGTCGCGCTTCTTGCCCAGCACCAGCAACCAGTCGTTGCGCATCCGGTCGGCAATCGCGTCGCCCTGGTAGCGCTGCAGGAATGCGGCGACTTCGGCATCGGGCGCGTCGATGCGCGCGAGACCGCTGCTGTCGAACATCTGCGGTTTGATGCGGAAGTATTCGACGTACGACGGAATCGGGTAATCGACCAGCGTGGCCGAGATCGCCGCGGCGCGGTCGACGTCGTTCTTGCGCGCGGCTTCGCGCAGCGCCACGAAGGCGTCGTCCGGATTCGACGGAATGGTCAGCGCGGCCGGCTGTTGCTGCACCGGGCGCGACTGCGGCGCCGGCTTTTTCTGCGCATAGGCGGGGCTGGCCAGCAGCGCGCCCGCAAACGCCAACCCTGCGATGCGACCGGCGCGGCGCAGATATACTCCCTTCGGCATTATTTGCTATCCCTTGTGTGGTCTGGTGCCCATGAACCCATGCGGCACGGAAGATTTGCCTGTCTCAGACATTGATTGTTCGCGGCCATTATTGCACGCCATGTCGTCACCTCAATCACCGGACAACGGCCCTGACGCCGGCCAATTCGCCGACGTCGAGGATCGCCGCCTGTTGCGCCGTCAACTGCTAACGCTGCGCGCCAACCTGCCGCACCGCGCCGCCGCCGATGCACGCATCGATGCCGCGCTTGGCACACTGCTGGAGCGCGTGGGTGCGCAGACGGTGGGCTTCTACTGGCCGATCCAGCAGGAATTCGATGCACGCGCCACGGTGGCCCGATGGCTGGCGGCCATGGCGGGCCGCGTGGCCGCCCTGCCGGTGGTCAGCCGTCCCGGCGCGCCGCTGGACTTCCATGTGTGGACGCCTGACACGACGATGCGCGCCGGACACTACGTCATTCCCGTGCCCGATGGCACTGCGGCCGCCACGCCCGACGCGCTGCTCATTCCCTGTGTCGGTTTCAGCGCCGAGAAGTTCCGGCTGGGCTACGGCGGCGGCTTCTACGATCGCACGCTGGCCGCCATGGCCGAGCGCGGCGCGCAGCCGCTGGCGATCGGCATCGCTTTCGATGCGTGCCGCATCGCACTGCGGCCGGCCGCGCACGACTTGCCGATGGACTGGCTGGTCACCGAAAGCGGCGCGGTCTGAGCGTTCGCGCCAGCACGCCAGGCGATGCCGCGCGCTGGCCACAGACGCGCTCGGACACGCGCCGCGACCACATGACGCCACGCCCCCACATCGCGCCCTTAACTTGCAGCAGGCGCTGGCGCCGGCACGAGTGCGTCGATCAGCTCGCGCATGCGCTTCCAGTGCGATCCTTCCCAGAACACGCGCCGGCACTTCGGGCAACTGACAAAGCGCTCGTGCCGCTCGAACACGCCATCGGGCACGCGGCCCTGCGCCTGCGGCTTGTCGATGCGTTGCAGCGGCACGTTGCAGTCCAGGCATAGCGCAAACGGCCGCGCACTGCGCGCCAGATCGAGCCGCGCAAACACCTCGCGCGCCTGCAGCGGCGACTTGATGGCGCGCACATAGCAGCCGTGCGTGATTTCGCGGCGCTTGAGCAGTTCGCGGTCGCGCGTCAGCACGATGCGCCGCTCGGCGGCGGCGATGCGCGCAATCTCGCTGTCCTCGAAATGGTTGTCGTAGAGCGTGTCGAATCCGGTCATGCGCAAGAGGTGCGCAAGACCGCCCAGGTGCGCATCGGCAATAAAGCGGATCTCGCGCAGCGGGCGCTCGCGCACGCGCAGCAGCGGCGTGATATCGAGCGATTCGAACTGCGGATAGACGGCCACGCGGTCGCCGTCCTCAATGATGTGGTCGAACGGCGCCGATTCGCCATTCACGAGAATCAGTTCCACCTCGGTATGCGGCACGCCCAGCGCCTCGATCATGTGCTTGACCGTGGCCGCCCGCGCGCAGGCGCGCGACAGGTCGCGGCGCCGTTGCGATGGCGCCAGGAAATCGTTCAGTTCCTCGTAGAAACGGAAAGTGGCGTGGACCATGGCGTCGAGTATGACACCATCGCGCGCGGCGCAACACGCCACGACACGCCGCTATCGGGCGTTGCCGATCCGCAATGCGGCCTCCACCGCCATGCGCGCCCAGGGCGTCATCGCGGCCGGCGATTCCAGGCACGCGGGCGGGAGGCTCAGATAGTGACGCAACGTCACCTCGCGCCGCGCCGAGTGGTAGCGAAACGGCTCGCTGCCTTCGGCGGCAAAGCGCGCTAGCGTCACGTCGTCGGCTTTCAGGTAGCACTGGCCGCCGCTGACCAGCGCGAACATCAGGCCATCGTAAAACAGACCGTGCCCGCCAAACATGCGTTTGGCCGTGATCGGGCCGATGCCGGACGCCAGCGGCGCCATCAGTTCGAGCAGGTGCTCGACGAACGGATCTGGGCGGCGCGCGGCGGGCATTGCAGGATCGGCGGCGGTGGGCGGCGTTACAGCTTCAGCCGCTGCCAGATCGCCTTGGTGGCCGCGGCGGTATTGAGCGTGTAGAAGTGCAGGCCTGGCACGCCGGCGGCCAGCAGGCGCTCGCACAAAGCGGTCACCACATCGAGGCCGAAGGCGCGGATCGCTTCCTTGTCGTCGCCGAACGATTCGAGCCGCTTGGCCACCCAGCGCGGCACTTCGGCGCCGCACATCTCGGAAAAGCGCATCAGCTGCGAGTAGTTGGTGATCGGCATGATGCCCGGCACGATCGGCACGTCCACGCCCATCTTGCGCACGTCGTCGACGAAGCGGAAGTACGCGTCGGCGTTGTAGAAATACTGCGTGATCGCCGAGTTGGCGCCGGCCTTCACCTTGCGCACGAAATTGTCCAGATCGTGCTTGGGCGAGCGTGCCTGCGGATGGTATTCGGGATAGGCGGCGACTTCGATGTTGAACCAGTCGCCGGTCTCCGCGCGGATGAATTCGACCAGTTCGTTGGCATAGCGGAACTCGCCGATCTCGCCCATGCCGGACGGCATGTCGCCGCGCAGCGCGACAATATGGCGGATGCCGCCGTCGCGATACGTCTGCAGGATATTGCGGATGCTCTCGCGAGACGATCCCACGCACGACAGATGCGGCGCGGCTTCGATGCCTTCGCGCTGGATTTCCAGCACGGCGTCGAGCGTGCCTTGCTGCGTGGTGCCGCCCGCGCCAAACGTCACGGAGATGTACTTGGGCTGCAGCGGCGCCAGTTGCGCGCGCGTGTTGCGCAGTTTCTCCGCGCCTTCCGCCGTCTTGGGCGGGAAGAATTCGAAGCTGTAGTAGCGATCAGTCATGGTTGGCACGCCGCATTCGCGGCGCCCGATAAGAATCGTTGAAGCAGGCCATCGGCGCCGCGCGGGGCGCCCGGACGGCTGGTCAGTTGCGCTCGCCCAGCAACACGCTGGAGAGGATCCACGAGATCACGCTGTACAGGATCGAGCCCAGCAGCGCGGCGCCAAACCCGTTCACGACGAATCCCTGCAGCAGGTTGCCGACGAACAGGAACAGCAGCGCGTTGATGACGAAGATGAACAGACCCAGCGTCACCAGCGTGACCGGCAGAGTCAGGATGACCAGGATCGGCCGGATCAGCGTGTTGACCAGACCCAGCACCAGCGCGGCGATCATCGCGGCGCCGAAGCCTCCGAGATGGATTCCGCTGATCAGGCTGCCTACCAGAAACAGTGCAGCGGCATTGATGATCCAGACGGCCAACAGTCTCATTGCGACTCCTTTGTTTTCAGGGCGATGCAATCGCTTGCGAAGGCGATCGACGTCGATCGATCGCGTCGGCCGGCGAGCGTCGCGCCCGTCGGCCAGTAGAGAAGGACCGCGCACCGCGGCGCCGGTTCATCGGGCGCGGCCGCCGCTTGATCGCGCCGCAGGTTTGGCCGCCCGCGACGCCGGATCGAGCGGCCGCCAGCGCCGAGACGCCGGTGCGCGTTCCACGCCCCTCGTCCGCCGCGTGGCGGGAGGGGCACCGCCAATCAATAGCGGTAGTGGTCGGCCTTGTACGGGCCTTGCTTCTGCACGCCGATGTAGGCCGCCTGCTGGTCGGTCAGCTCGGTCAGTTGCGCGTTGAGCTTCTTCAGCTGCAGGCGCGCGACCTTTTCGTCCAGGTGCTTGGGCAGCACGTACACGCCCACCGGGTACTTGCCGCTGTCACGCTCGGCCCACAGTTCGATCTGCGCGATCGTCTGGTTGGCAAACGAGCTGCTCATCACGTACGACGGGTGGCCCGTGGCGCAGCCCAGGTTCACCAGGCGGCCCTTGGCCAGGATGATCAGCTTCTTGCCGTCCGGGAACACGACGTGGTCGACCTGCGGCTTGATTTCGTCCCATTCGTACTTTTCGATCGACGCGATGTCGATCTCGTTGTCGAAGTGGCCGATGTTGCAGACGATGGCCTGGTCCTTCATCTTGACCATGTGGTCATGCGTGATCACGTGGTAGTTGCCGGTGCAGGTCACGAAGATGTCGCCGTGTTCGGCAGCGTAGTCCATCGTGACGACGCGGTAGCCTTCCATGGCGGCCTGCAGCGCGCAGATCGGGTCGATTTCCGTGACCCAGACCTGGGCCGACAGCGCGCGCAGCGCCTGTGCGCTGCCCTTGCCCACGTCGCCATAACCCGCCACCACGGCGACCTTGCCGGCGATCATCACGTCGGTGGCGCGCTTGATGCCGTCCACCAGCGATTCACGGCAGCCGTACAGGTTGTCGAACTTGCTCTTGGTGACCGAGTCGTTGACGTTGATGGCCGGGAACTTGAGTTCGCCCTTTTGCGCCATCTGGTACAGGCGGTGCACGCCGGTGGTGGTTTCCTCGGTCACGCCGCGGATGGCTGCGAGGTTGCGGCTGTACCAGCCCGGATCCTTCGCCAGCTTTTCCTTGATGGCGGCGAACAGGTAGGTTTCTTCCTCGCTGGTCGGCTTGGCGATCAGCGACGCATCCTTTTCGGCGCGCGCGCCCAGGTGCAGCAGCAGCGTGGCATCACCGCCGTCGTCCAGGATCATGTTCGGCGTGCCGCCGTCGGCCCAGTCGAAGATGCGGTGCGTGAAGTCCCAGTATTCCTTGAGCGTCTCGCCCTTGAACGCGAAGACCGGCGTGCCCGATGCGGCGATGGCGGCAGCGGCATGGTCCTGCGTCGAATAGATGTTGCACGATGCCCAGCGCACGTCGGCGCCCAGCGCCTTGAGCGTCTCGATCAGCACGGCGGTCTGGATCGTCATGTGCAGCGAGCCGGCAATGCGCGCGCCCTTGAGCGGCTGCGCGGCGGCGAATTCGTCACGGATTGCCATCAGGCCCGGCATTTCGGTCTCGGCGATGGCGATTTCCTTGCGGCCCCAGCCGGCCAGGCCGATATCGGCCACGAGGTAATCTTGCTTCAGGTCGGTCACAGCGTTCATGTTTCACTCCGATGTAAGAGTGGCGCATGGAACGGGAGAAGATGCGGACGCGCCGCGATGATGATCGCGGCGGGCAGACAGGTCGACTCGCGTCCCGTGCAAACCACGGAACAGCGAGCGCCGTTGAGACATTCCGAGCCTGGCGAATGGCGCTGGGACAGGGCGTGACCGCCTGTGCCGCGAAGTCCATCCGTTGCAACGCTCCTCGGAGTGGCGGTATTGTAGCGTCCTGTTTGCGCCCTGCGGCGTGAACCCCTAGTTTTTTTCCTGCTTTTGTTCGCCACCCTCCCCTCACCCCGCGCCTTGCACATGCTCCCCACGCCACCCCGCACCCTGACCATCGCCGGTTCCGATTCCGGCGGCGGCGCAGGCATCCAGGCGGATCTGAAGACTTTCGCCGCGCTGGGCTGCTTCGGCATGAGCGCGATCACCGCCATCACGGCGCAGAACACGCTCGGCGTGACCGGCGTGCACGCGATTCCCGCCGACATGGTCGCGGCGCAGATCGACGCGGTGGCCAGCGACATCGGCGTCGACGCCGCCAAGACCGGCATGCTGGGCACAGCCGCGATCGTCGAAGCGGTGGCCGATGCAGTCGATCGACATGGCATCCGCCGGCTCGTGGTGGATCCCGTCATGATTTCCACTTCGGGCGCCACGCTGTCCGACGATGCAACCAGCCAGGCGATGGTCAGGCTGCTGTTTGCGCGCGCCACGCTGGTCACGCCGAATCTGCCCGAGGCGTCGTATTTGCTGGGCCGGCGCATCGCGCGCCGCGCCGAGATGGAGGCCGCTGCGGCCGACCTGCTGGCCATGGGCTGTCAGGCCGTGCTGCTCAAGGGCGGGCACCTGGAGGACGACGGCCCGGGCGCGGCGGGACTGGACGACCTGCTGATGCTGGCCGACGGCACCGTGCGCGTGTACACGCATCGGCGCATCGACACGCCGAACCTGCACGGCACCGGCTGCACGCTGGCCGCGGCCATCGCGGCCCAGTTGGCGCGCGGCGAGGCGCTGCCCGACGCCGTCAGCACCGCGCTCGATTACGTCGCCCAGGCTATCGCCGCCGGCGCGCAACTGCGCCTGGGCGCCGGCAACGGCCCGCTGAACCACAGCTTCGCGCCGCGCGCGCTGGGATGACCACGATGGAAATGCTGACCGACATCGACCTGCGCCAGGACCCCGACGCGCGCTGGTACGTGAAGGACGAAACCGTGCAGGTGACGTTTGCCGCCGGAGCGGGCGAGCTGATCAGCCGCGAGGGGCCTAACCGCTATGGACGCGGCGACGCCATTGTTACCGGCGCCACCGGCGACCGCTGGGTGGTGTCGCGCGCGCGCTTCGATGCGCGCTACCTGCCGGCCGCATCGCACGCCCATGGCGAGGACGGCGCCTATCGCAACAAGCCGACGCCCGTGCTGGTCAAGGAGATGTCGCGCGCCTTTGCCATCGAGCGATCGGCGGGCGGCGACGTGCTCAACGGCAAACCCGGCGACTGGCTGATGCAATACGCGCCCGGCGACCATGGCATCACCGAGCGCGCAAGATTTCTTGCCGTGTACCGGCCCGCGCCGTCGCAACCGTCGGAACGCGCGGAACCGGAAGATCCGAAGGCCTAGTTGCCGCCCACCAGCTGCACCAGCTTGAACGCGGCGCGGGCCGAGCAAACCACCGTACCCGCGGCGTCGCGGGCCTCGCCCTCGACAAAGGCGATCTTGCCGCCGCGGCGCATGATGCGCGCCTCGAACGTCAGTTCACCGCGCGCGGCGGCCAGGAAATGCGTGGACATGTCGATCGTGATCACGCCCACTTCCAGCGGCGCATGCGAGCGCGCCGCGCCGCTCAGCGTGAAATCGAGCACCGCCATCAGCGTGCCGCCGTGCACGTCGCCACGGCTGTTCACAACGTTCGGGTTGGCGGGCAGCCGGGTGCGGCACAGTCCGTCTTCCATGTGTTCCGGCTGCAGGCCCAGCAGGCGCATCAGCGGGATGTCGATACCGAAATAGGGCTTGTCGGGCGTGCCGGGAGCGGCGGGCTTGATGTCGTGCACAGCTGTTTCCTCTCTGCCGGGTTCCGTAGGTCGGAACCTCATTGCTCTGGTGACTGGACGAGAGAGGATATGCGGATTGGTGGGGCGCTGCCAGATGGAGTGGCCGGTTAGCGCCCAATCTGTCGGATTTCGTGACGCGCCGGCGCCGGACGGGGAATTCGTCGCCGCCCTGCCCCCTTGGCGTCCCCTCAGGGCGCGCCGGGGGCAGGCCGGGCGGCCTCAGGCGAACATGCGGGTCAGGTCCGCCACTGCGGCGGGCACGTCGTCGGCCTCGGTGATCGCGCGCACCACCGCCGCGCTGCCCACGCCCACGGCCAGCACTTCGCGCATATTGCCGGCGTTGACGCCGCCAATGCCGACCAGCGACGGAATCACCGGCTGCATCAGCGCCACATACGACTGGAAGCGCCCCATGCCCTGCGGCTGCGTCGGCATGACCTTGGTGGTGGTCGGGAAAATGGCGCCGAGCGCCAGGTAGCTGGGGCCGATGGCCGCCACGCGCAGCATCTCCGCGTAGCCGTGCGTGGACACGCCCAGACGCAGGCCCGACGCCCGGATCGCATCGAGATCGGCCGCGTCCAGGTCTTCCTGACCCAGATGGATGCCATAGATGCCGCTGTCCCCGCCGCACGCCGCATGGTGGTCGATCGCCACGCGCCAGTGGTCGTTGATGAACAGCCGCGACGACTGGCCCTTCGCCGCATTGGCGGCGCGCACCACTTCGGCCTTCACCGCGGCGGGATCGTCGGACTTGAAGCGCAACTGCACGGTCGGCACCTTCAACGGCACCAGCTTTTCGATCCAGGCCGCGCTTGGCATCACCGCGTACAGGCCCAGATCGGGCGGACACGGCGCAAAAGCGGGCGCGGATTGTCCGGCCGGCACCAGCGCGGCATGGCGCACCTTCGGGAAGCGCGCGAAATCGGTCGGCCACGCCGCACTGCCCGGCTGCCACGCGCGCGCGATGCACAGCGCGTCGTGCGCGGGAAAATGCAGCGACAGCGCCGCGCACAGCACGGCCACGAAGGCCGGCGAATGCGCGGTCTCGTCGTCGGCCGGCACGTCGAGCACCCAGGTGCCCATCGGCGAACGCACCGTGTCGATCCAGCGGCCGCCTTCGCGCTCGGTTTCGATCAGCACCGCATTGGCCGCCGCAACGCGATCGATCGCATTGGTCTCGGCCTCGCCATCGGACAGCACCACGTCGTGGCCGCCCAGCGTGGCCGGCGCATTGGCCAGCGGCCACGCGCGCCATGGCGTGTCATCGCGCCCGAACCTCGCGGCAAAGCGCT
This sequence comes from Cupriavidus pauculus, assembly GCF_008801835.1. Taxonomy (GTDB): domain Bacteria; phylum Pseudomonadota; class Gammaproteobacteria; order Burkholderiales; family Burkholderiaceae; genus Cupriavidus; species Cupriavidus pauculus. The sequence continues at coordinate 63,044 of NZ_VZOW01000009.1, forward strand.
CCATCAGGTCTTCGAACAGGGCGGCGTCGATGGCCGCGGCAACACCCGGGCGCGTCATGCGCGATCCTCCGCGCCTTCGGCGTGCCAGAACGGCATGCCGACCACGGGCGTGCTGGCCTGCGCGACTTCGCGCTCGGGCATCGGCCCGGCCAGATAAGCGGTGCGGCCGGCCTGCACGGCCTGGGCGAACGCGCGTGCCATGTTCACCGGATATGCTGCCTGCGCGACGGCGGTGTTCAGCAACACGCCGTCGTAGCCCCACTCCAGCACCTGCGCCGCATGCGACGGCAATCCCAGCCCCGCGTCGACGATCAGCGGCGTATCGGGCAGGCGGTCGCGCAGCGTGCGCATCGCGTGCGGATTGACCGCGCCGCGCCCGGTGCCGATCGGCGCGGCCCACGGCATCAGCGCCTGGCAGCCCACATCCAGCAGGCGGCGGCACAGCACCAGGTCCTCGGTGCAGTACGGCAACACCTTGAAGCCTTCCTTGATCAGCGTTTCGGCCACGGCCGGCATGTTCAGCGTATCGGGCTGCAGCGTGTAGTCGTCGCCGATCAGTTCGAGCTTGATCCAGTCGGTCTCGAACACTTCGCGCGCCATCATCGCCGTATTGACGACCTCGTTGGCAGTGAAGCAGCCGGCGGTATTGGGCAGCACCGGCACGCCCAGCGTGCGCAGCATCTGCCAGAAGGTGTCGCCGCCCAGCGTCTGGCCGTCGCCGCTGCCCACCGCGCTCTGGCGGCGCAGCGCCACGGTGATCATGGCCGGGCGCGACGCCTCGACGGCGGCCTGCAGCGTGGCCGGCGACGGATAGCGGGCGGTGCCCAGCAACAGGCGCGAATCGAACGATTCGCCATACAGCACGAACGGATCGCGCAACGATTCAGCAGGTTCGAATGTCATGATGATTTAGCCTCCCGTCACCGGTTGCACGAGATCGATCTGGTCGCCCGCGTGGAGCGAGGTGGCCGCATGCGCGGTGCGCGGCACGAACTGGCCGTTCACCGCGGCGGCAAACGGCGGCGCGATGGCAGCCGCGCTTACCGCGTCCGCCAGCGTGGCGGCGTCGGGTAGCTGCAGCGGTTTGCCATTGAGCAGGATTTCCATGGTGTTGTCGGATTAATGGAGCAGACCGCCGCCGGCGTCCGGAAAGCCGCCGCGCGCGAGCGACGCCGGTTCGTGCACGGGAGCGATCATGCCGGGCCAGCGCAGCGACGACGGCACCGCGTGCGCGGCCGGATCGCCATCGAGCAGCGCGCGCACCACCTGGCACGCGGCCTCGGTCACCGCCGGCGCAATCAGCCAGCCGTGGCGGTACAGCCCGTTCACGCGCACCACGCGCGACGGCTGGTCGACGCGAATCGCGGGCAGGTGATCCGGGCGCGTCGGGCGGCGCTGCACGTTGAGTTCGAGCACGCGCGCCTCGCCGAACGCGGGATGCAGCGAATGCGCCGCCGAGAGCAGTTCCAGCGCGGATCGCACGCTCATCGGCGAATCGTCTTCGCTTTCGATTTCGGTGGCGCCGATCACGTAGAGATCGTTCGGCTTGGGCGCGATATAGATCGGATAGCGCGGATGCAGCAGGCGCACCGGCCGCTGCAGCTTGACGTCGGGCGCATGCACGCGCACCACCTCGCCGCGCAACCCGCGCAAACCCGGCAAGGCCGCGCGCTGCGCGTCGGTAGCATCGGTCCACGCCTCGCGCGCGCCCAGGCCGCGGCAGTCGAGCACCACGCCCGCGTGGATGCCCATGCCCGGCAGCGCAACGGCATCGATCTCGCCGGCCTCCCAGACGCAATGCATGCCGTGCTCGATGGCACAGGCCAGCAGCGCGCGCATCGCGCCGCGGTTGTCGAGCTGGCCTTCGCCCTGCAGCAGCAGGCCCTGCGTGAAGCGTCCGGCCAGCGCCGGTTCAACCTGGCCCACGCCGTTGCCGTCCAGCGCGCGCAGGCGGTCCTGCACCAGCTCGGGGGGCGCCACGGCGCGCATGCGGCTGGTGAACAGCGAGACTTCGGCGCGGTCGCGCGCATGCCATACCACCAGCGTGCCGTCTTCCTGGAAGAACACGCGCTCGGGCAATTCCTGCAGCCAACTGCGCCACAGATCGACGCTGGCGATGCCAAGGTCGACGATGCGGCGTTCGGCAATGGCGGATTCGGCCAGCGGCGCGAGCATGGCCGCGGCCACATGCGCGGCCGAGCCGCTGCCGTCGGGGCCGCCCCGCTCGATCAGCGCCACGCGGGCGCCGGCGCGCACCAGTTGCCAGGCGGATAACCGCCCGGCGAGACCGGCGCCGAGGATGGCGACATCGAAGGACTGTACTGCTGTCATGGCTTGTATGCCGGCGGCGTTGACAAAGCTGGTACGCCGTCCGGCCTCCTGTTGGGTGAATACCGCCGCGCCGCGTGGGGGCGCCGCGCGCGGGACTCGGGTACTGCGGCACTGCCGGGCGCCGGCGCGAAAGCACGCGCGGCGCCCGTCCTGCAAGGTACGGCTTACGAATAGATCTTGGCGCCCGACTTCACGAACTCGATCGACTTCTCCTCCATGCCGCGCTGCGCATCGGGCAACGACGCCGCGTAGTCGCGCACTTCCTGGGTGATCTTCATCGAGCAGAACTTCGGCCCGCACATCGAGCAGAAGTGGGCGATCTTGGCGCCTTCGGCCGGCAGCGTCGCATCGTGGAAAGACCGTGCGCGTTCCGGATCGAGGCCGAGATTGAACTGGTCTTCCCAGCGGAATTCGAAGCGTGCCTTGGACAGCGCATTATCGCGCAGCTGCGCACCCGGCCAGCCTTTGGCCAGATCGGCGGCATGCGCGGCGATCTTGTAGGTGATGATGCCCTCGCGCACGTCTTCCTTGTCGGGCAGCCCCAGATGCTCCTTCGGCGTGACGTAGCACAGCATGGCCGTGCCCATCCAGCCGATGTTGGCCGCGCCGATGCCGCTGGTGATGTGGTCGTAGCCCGGCGCGATGTCCGTGACCAGCGGCCCCAGCGTATAGAACGGCGCTTCGTAGCAGTGCTTGAGCTCCTCGTCCATGTTGGCCTGGATGCGCTGCAGCGGCACGTGGCCCGGACCTTCGATCATCACCTGCACGTCGTGCTTCCACGCCTTGGCGGTCAGTTCGCCCAGCGTGCGCAGCTCACCGAATTGCGCGTCATCGTTCGAATCGGCGATGCAGCCCGGACGCAGGCCGTCGCCCAGGCTGAACGACACGTCGTACGCCTTCATGATTTCGCAGATCTCGTCGAAGTGCGTATAGAGGAAGTTTTCCTTGTGATGGGCCAGGCACCACTTGGCCATGATCGAGCCGCCGCGCGACACGATGCCGGTCACGCGGTCGGCCGTCAGCGGCACATAGCGCAGCAGCACGCCGGCGTGGATCGTGAAGTAGTCCACGCCCTGCTCGGCCTGCTCGATCAGCGTGTCGCGGAACATTTCCCAGGTCAGGTCCTCGGCGATGCCGCCGGTCTTGTCCAGCGCCTGGTAGATCGGCACCGTGCCGATCGGCACCGGCGAATTGCGCAGGATCCATTCGCGCGTTTCGTGGATGTGCTTGCCGGTGGACAGGTCCATGATGGTGTCGGCGCCCCAGCGGATCGACCACACCATCTTTTCCACTTCCTCGGCCAGCGACGACGTGACCGCCGAATTGCCCAGGTTGCCGTTGATCTTCACGCGGAAGTTGCGGCCGATGGCCATCGGCTCCAGTTCCGTGTGGTTGATGTTGGCGGGAATGATGGCGCGGCCGGCGGCCACTTCGCGGCGCACGAATTCCGGCGTCATGTCTTCCGGACGCAGCGGCATCGACGCGCCCAGCGCGTTGCCCGGATGCTGGCGCAGCAGCGCCTTGTACTCGGGCTTGTCGTACAGCGCCTGCAGGTTCAGCGATTCGCGCAGCGCCACGTATTCCATCTCGGGCGTGATGATGCCGCGGCGCGCGTAGTGCATCTGCGACACGTTGGCGCCGGCCTTGGCGCGGCGCGGGTTGGTCAGCTGGGCAAAGCGCAGGTGCGCGGTGGCGGGATCCTTGGCGCGCGCCAGGCCGTATTCCGACGACAGGCCGGGCAGCACCTCGGTGTCGTTGCGTTCCTCGATCCATTTGGCGCGCACGGGCGGCAGGCCGGCCTTGAGATCGATGTGCACGTCAGGGTCGCTGTACGGACCCGAGGTGTCATAGACCGGGATCGGCGGATTCGCCATTTCGCCCTTGTCGGTGCGCGTGGCGGTTTGCAGGATCGTGCGCAGCGGCACGCGGATATCCGGGCGGCTGCCCGTGATGTAGGTCTTGCTGGAAGCCGGATAGGCAAACTTCTGGTCGAGATCGCTTTCGAGCGATTCGAAAGATGCGGCGGGGGCAGTACGGGCCATGGGTGTCGTCCTCTCTCTTGCGGGGATGGACGAAACCAGGAGCCCTGTGAGCCCGCCAGCGCGGCGGCGCCGGTGGCGGCGTCCTCTGGATGCGGAAGACCCGGGGGACAAGAGCGATTCGGTTCTGTTTGAAACTTCCCACGCCGGTACTAGCCGGATCGGGTTCGAAGGGACTCTCTCAGCCGCCCGGCCCATCCGGACGGCACCCCTGTTTCATCCAACGGGCTGAATTTAAGCACATGGGCCCGACCAGCGCTACCCAAAATTCTGTCGCAACAGTCGTGCATGCCGGTATCGAAGCGATCGTGCTGCACTGCACGACGCGCGCGATGTGTGCGCGCCGACACTTGGAGGCGGGTCGCGCGCCGGGGACATGCACCGATGTTTTGAACGCGGGAGTTGCCGTACCATGGCCGGCACCGGTAGTTCCATGTGCCAACAGCGGCCCGCAGCGCCGCCCCAGGAGATGCCATGACCGCCACGCCCGCCGCCGACGTCGAAAGCGCGCAGACGCACCGCGTCTTCAATCAGGTGCCCGACCTGGCCTACTACAACCTGTTCGACAGCGATCCGGCCCTGCGCGCCGCGCTCGACCGGGTTGGCGGCGGCTGGCATAGCGACGCGCTGTCGCGCTACGGCGCGCGGCTGGGCGAACCGGAAGTGCAGGCGTGGGCCGCCGACGCCAACCGTCTCACCCCTGAACTGCACACGCACAGCCGCATCGGCGAGCGCATCGACCAGGTGCAGTTCCACCCCGCCTGGCACCACCTGCTGGCGTTGCTGCGCAGTCAGCAATTGCAGGCGCTGCCGTTTGCGCAGCCGCGCGCGGGCGCATGGGGCGCGCGCGCGGCCGGCTATTTCCTGCAGGCCCAGGTCGAATCGGGATCGCTGTGCCCCACCACGATGACCTTCGCCAGCATTCCGGTGATGCGTAACGAGCCGGCGCTGTTCCGCGATCTGGAGGCGCGCCTGTTTTCCACCGAACACGACGCGCGCGACCTGCCGTGGCGCGACAAGAGCGCGGTGATGATCGGCATGGGCATGACCGAAAAACAAGGCGGCTCCGATGTGCGCGCCAACACCACCGTGGCCACTCCGCTGCGCGGCGAGGGGCGCGGTGCGGAGTACGCGCTGACCGGCCACAAGTGGTTTTTCTCGGCGCCGATGTGCGACGCGCATCTGGTGGTGGCACGCATGGGCGCCGCCGATGGCCCGCTGTCGTGCTTCTTCGTGCCGCGCTTTCGTGACGACGGCAGCAAGAATCCGATCCTGATCCAGCGCCTCAAGGACAAGCTCGGCAACCGCTCCAATTCCAGCAGCGAGGTGGAATTCCGTGGCGCCACGGGCATCCTGATCGGCGAGGAAGGCCGCGGCATTCCCACCATCATCGAGATGGCCACCAATACGCGCCTCGACTGCGTGATCGGCAGCGCGGCGCTGCTGCGCGCCGCACTGGTGCAGGCGCTGCATCACGCGCGCCACCGCATGGCGTTTGGCAGGCTGCTGGCGGACCAGCCGCTGATGCGCAACGTGCTGGCCGATCTGGCGCTGGAATCGGCCGCGGCCACGCAGATGATGATGGCGCTGGCCCACGCCTTCGAGCACGCCGACGACGATCCACTGGCGGCCGCGTGGAAGCGCGTGATGACGCCGGCCGCCAAGTTCTGGATCTGCAAGCGTGCGCTCGAAGCCACCGGCGAGGCGATGGAAGTCTGGGGCGGCAACGGCTATGTCGAGGAAGGACCGATGGCGCGGCTGTACCGCGAAGCGCCGGTGAATTCGATCTGGGAAGGCTCGGGCAACATCATGTGCCTGGACGTGCTGCGCGCGCTGCAACGCAATCCCGACGATGGCCTGCGCATCCTGCAGGACCTCGCGCGGCTGTCGAACGGCGACGCGGCGGTGCGCGCGGAGCTGGCGTCGCTGCAAGCGATGCTGCATGCACCGGCCGACACGCTCGAAGCCAACGCGCGCCGCTTTGCACAAGGTCTGGTGCTGACCGCGCAGGCCGCGCTGATGATCGCGCATGCCGACCCGACATCGGCCAGCCACTTTGTTGCCAGCCGGTTGGGGCGGCAGCATGGACGCGTGTTCGGCACGCTGGATGCCGATGTCGGCACTTTGGCGCGCATCGCCGAAGCTGCCTGGCCGGCCTGACACGCAAAACTGTGCGGCAATCGCACAGCAACGGCTGCATCGCTATCCCCCACCTTCAGGGGATATCGCCGCTGCCGTAAACGTTGTGGCGACGGGCTCCCGCCCGCCTGCGAACCAAGTCGTCACAATCGGCGGCGCGCGCCAACCAACGTGCGCCGTAAGCCCCCCATGAATATCAGCAAACGTCTGCTCCTCACGCTGTCCCTTGCGTTGTTCGCCCTGTTGTTTGTCGGCCTAGGTGGTATCTGGCAGATGACCCAGTCGGAAGCGCGCTTCGAATACTTCAACGACAACACGCTCGGCAGCGTGCGCGATCTCAACAATGTCAGCAGCGCGCTGGCCAACGTGCGCGTGGCGCTGTATCGCCATGCGATGACCGACGATGTCGGCGCCAAGGCCGATGCCGAGGCGCTGCTCGACAAGGCCAACAAGCGCTTCGATGAACTGCTGGCCAAGTACGAACGCGACGATCTGTCCGACGATACCGACCGCAAGATGCTCGAAGCGGATCGCGCGGCGATGAAGCTGTATCGCGATCAATTTCCCGCCTTCCTGGAACGCTCGCGCAACAGCGACTTCGCCGCCACGCAGAAAATGCTGACCAGCGGCGAGGTGCACCAGGCGTCGAGCGCCGTGCGCAAGGCGCTCGACGATCACCTGGAATACAACACCAAGCTCGGCGAGGAGGCCGTGGCGCACAACAAGGCGCAGTACCAGACGTCGGTGCGGGTGTTTTCGGTCGTCATCGTGCTGGCCGTGGCGATCACCGCGTTCATGGCCCTCGGGCTCTATCGCCGCATCCGCGGCAGCCTCGCGGAAATCCAGGGCACGCTCGAACATGTGAGCCAGTCGCTCGATCTCGATCACCGCGCGCCGGTGGACCGGCTCGATGAAATCGGCCTCACCGCGCAGTCGTTCAATGCGCTGATCGAGCGTGTGGCCGGCACGCTGCGCGAAGTGCGCCGCTCGACCGATTCGGTCGGGGTGGCCGCCGCGCAGATCGCCGCGGGCAACGTCGATCTGTCCACGCGCACCGAACAACAGGCCGCATCGCTGGAAGAAACCGCATCGAGCATGGAACAGCTCACCGCCACCGTGCGTCAGAACGCCGAGAACGCGCGCCAGGCGTCGTCGCTCGCGTCCAACGCGGCGCAGGTGGCCGACGAGGGCAATCAGTCGGTGCAGCAGATGGTCGATACGATGGGCGCCATCAGCAGTAGTTCGGAGCGCATTGCCGAAATCACCAACCTGATCGAGGGCATCGCTTTCCAGACCAATATCCTCGCGCTCAATGCCGCCGTGGAAGCGGCTCGTGCGGGCGAACAGGGGCGTGGTTTTGCGGTGGTGGCCGGTGAAGTGCGCAGCCTGGCGCAGCGCTCGTCGAGCGCGGCCAAGGAAATAAAGGAACTGATCGAGACATCGGTGGACACGGTGCGCACCGGGTCGGCGCAGGCGCAGGGTGTGGGCGACACGATGACCCATATCCGCCAGGCCGTGAAGCGCGTGTCCGACATCATTGCCGAAATCTCCGCGGCGTCGCAGGAACAAAGCGCCGGCATCGAGCAGGTCGGCCACGCTGTCGGGCAGATGGATCAGGTGACGCAGCAGAACGCCGCGCTGGTGGAAGAAGCGGCCGCCGCCGCGCAATCGCTGGACGAACAGGCAGGCAAGCTGCGCGAGATGGTGAGCCAGTTCCAGATGCGCGGGTGATGCACGCGGCCGGCGCGGCGTGTGTGGCACACGCCGCGCCGGCCTGTTCGAACTGTTCGGCCGGATCGAACTATTCGGCCGCCACGGTCTCGCGAATGCGCAGCGTCACGTGCGGCGCGTAGCGGATCAGGTCGTGGGCGCGCTCGCCGATCATGATCGCTGGCGCGTTGGTATTGCCGCCGATCAGTGTCGGCATGATCGATGCATCGACCACGCGCAGGCCCTCCACGCCGCGCACGCGCAATTGCGGATCGACCACGGCCAGCGCATCCATGCCCATGCGGCAGGTGCCCACCGGGTGATAGATCGAATCGGCGTGAGCGCGGATCAGCGCGCGCGCCGCGTCGTCATCGCTACCATCGAGGCGCAAGCCGTTCGAATATAGTTCGCGCCCGCCGAACGTGGCCAGCGGCGTCTGCGCGAGGATCGCGCGCACGATGCGCAGGCCGGCCAGCATGTCGTCCAGATCGCGCGGATCGGACAGGAAGCGCGGATCGATCTGCGGCGCCGCGCGCATGTCAGCGCTCGCCAGCCGCACCTCGCCGCGGCTACGCGGGCGCAGCACGCAAACATGACACGAGTAGCCGTGCCCGAAGTGGATGCGGCGCATGTGGTCGTCGGCCATGCCGACCACGAAGTGCAACTGCAGGTCGGGCTCCGCCAGCTCGGCGCGGCTGCGCACGAAGGCGCCCGCTTCGGCAAAGTTGGACGCCAGCATGCCCGTGCGGTCGCGCCGATACCGCAGATATTCGCCGAGCAGCCGCCACGCGCCGGACAGCGAGAGGCCGAACAAGCCCGCGTCCGCTACGCGCTTGTGCAGCACGATGTCGAGGTGATCCTGCAGATTGCCGCCGACGCCCGGCAGATCGTGCACCACGGCGATGCCATGCGCGCGCAGATGATCGGCCGGCCCCACGCCGGACACCATCAGCAATTGCGGCGATCCGAATGTCCCGGCGCTGACGATGACTTCGCGCCGCGCACGCAGCACGATTTCGCGCCCGTCGCGCCAGGCCAGCACGCCCACCGCGCGGCGTTTTTCAAACAGGATGCGCAGCACCTGCGTGCCGGTCATCACATGCAAGTGATTGCGCCCGCCGTTGCTGCGGCGATCGCGCGCATTGCCGCCATGCAAGTAGGCGCGCGCGGCGTTCCAGCGCTCGCCGCTGTGCTGCGTGACCTGATACCAGCCCACGCCTTCCTGTTCGTCGCCATTGAAATCGTCGTTGCGCACGATGCCGGCGCGCTGCGCGGCCTCGATGAAATACTGACCGAATGGATTCGGCGTACGCGGATCGCAAACATGCAACGGGCCGGTGCCGCCGTGCAGCGGATCGTCGTCATGGCCAGCCACGCGTTCGTTGCATTCGGCGCGACGGAAATACGGCAGCACGTCGTCCCACGACCAGCCGTCGCAGCCGTGTGCCGCCCAGCCGTCGTAATCGCTGGGACGCCCGCGCATGTAGATCATCGCGTTGATCGACGACGAGCCGCCCAGTCCGCGGCCGCGTGGCTGGTAGCCGCGGCGCCCGCCCAGGCCGGGCTGCGGCACGGTCTGGTAACCGTAGTTGCGCGCCCCGGCGCGCGGCAGCATCGCCGCGCATCCGGCAGGTGTGCGCACCAGCACATGATGATCGTGCGCGCCGGTTTCCAGCAACGCGATCGTGTCGTTGCCGCTATCGGCCAGGCGTCCCGCCAGCGCGCAGCCGGCCGATCCGGCGCCCACCACGAGATAGTCGAAAGTCGTTTCCATCTGTCTCCTCGCACGCCGGGCGCCGGGCCCGTGCCGCACAGCCCTGGCGATTCCCGACGCATGGCTGCCGCGAAAATCCAGTGTAGGCGCTGCCGGGGGGCTGGTGAAGCGGAGCACGGCGTCGCCCGGGGCGGACGGCACTGCGCGCAGCTGCGCCGCGCGTTTGAGAGCGGCGCTCCATTGCGATAACGTGCGCCGTGCCTTATGGTGCGCGATGGCCCATGAAAAGCAGAAGCCGGCAAGGAGACAGCCAATGAGAGAAGTGCCCGCCATGTCCACGGTGTTCGACGCCATGCGCGCCGCGTCACGTCACGACCAATCGCCGACGTGGGATGTGCGCGCCGACCGGCTGCGCCGGCTCAAGCGGCTGGTGCGCGATCACCACGAAGCGATCGCCGCGGCCATCAACGCCGATTTCACGAATCGGCCGCGTCAGGAAACCGCGCTGCTGGAAGTGTTTCCCAGCCTGGCCGGTATCGATGACGCACTGCGGCATGGCAAGCGCTGGATGCGCGTGCGGCGCGCCCGCACGGGCCTGTGGTTCAGGCCCGGCAAATCGCGTCTGATGCCGCAGCCGCTGGGCGTGATCGGCATCGTGGTGCCCTGGAATTACCCGCTCTATCTGACCATCGGGCCGCTGACCGGCGCGCTGGTGGCCGGCAATCGCGCGATGGTGAAGCTGTCGGAATACACACCGCGCTTTTCCGAACTGTTCGCGCAACTGGTGCAGGCGACGTTTGCGCCGGACGAAGTGGCCGTGGTCAATGGCGATGCGGAGGTGGCCGCGGTCTTCAGCGCGCTGCCCTTCGACCATCTGCTGTTCACGGGATCGACCAACGTCGGCCATCACGTGATGAAGGCCGCGGCGGCCAACCTGACGCCGGTGACGCTGGAGCTGGGCGGCAAGTCGCCGGCGATCGTGGGGCCCGGCGCCGATTTCGAGCGCGCCGTCGAACGCATTCTGGTCGGCAAACTGCTCAACGCCGGGCAGACCTGCATCGCGCCGGACTACGTGATGGTGCAAGCCGAGCAGCGCGACCGCTTCGTGGACGCCGCGCGGCGCGTGGCCGGCCGACTCTATCCCGATATCGCGCGCAATGCCGACTACACCAGCATCATCAGCCCACGTCACTTTGACCGTCTGGTGTCGATGATCGACGCCGCAGGCGCGGCCGGCGCGCGCGTCGTGCCGCTGACCGACGCCGCGCCGGACGCCGCCGCGCGCCGTCTGCCGCCCGTGTTGCTGACCGATGTGCCCGATGATGTCCGGGCGATGCAGGAGGAAATCTTCGGACCGGTGCTGCCCGTGGTGACGTATCGCACCGTGGACGAGGCGATTGCCTTCGTCAATGCGCGCCCGCGCCCGCTGGCGCTCTACGTGTTCGACAAGCGCGGCGATGTGGTCGATCGCGTGATGCGGCAGACCGTGGCCGGTGGCGTAACCGTCAACGACACGCTGTTCCATATCGCCCAGGACGACCTGCCGTTTGGCGGCGTCGGCCCGAGCGGCATGGGCGTGTATCACGGCGAGGCTGGTTTCGAGACGTTTTCGAAGCTCAAGCCGGTGTTCCATCAAGCCGGCCTAAATGGCGCGGGGCTGCTGAAACCGCCCTACGGCAAACGGTTCGAATCGATGCTGAAGATGCTGATGCGCTGAATCGCCGGCCGCCTGCGCCACTTGCGGCGCGTGGCGCCCATGCGGCACATGCGGCGGACCGGAGGCAAGAACCGCCTCAGGCGGCCAGCATCGGCTTGCCCAGCATGCGCGACAGCACCGCTTCCGGCGAATGGGTGCGGTCGGCGATGGCGGCCGGATCGAGATAGATCGTCTGCTCCATCATCGCGCGCCCGCGCATCGCCGCGTGCAACAGCTGGTCGCTGAACACGATCCACGTGGCGCCGGGCGGGAAATGGAATTCCTGCTGCGGCACCGTCTTCTGGTAATCGAGGTCCGCCTTGGCCAGATCGTGCAACTGCAGCATGCGATGATCGTATTCGCTGCGCTTGCGCTTGGTGATGTGCAGCGTCTTCATCAGCCAGGCCTGGCCGGGCCACATGCCATGGGTTTTGGGCACGAAGCGTTGCGCGAAATCGGCAAACGGCTCGCCCACGCGCCAGACGCGCGGCGCTTGCGGATCGATGTTGTGGAACACGCGCAGCAGGCGCTTGCCCAGCATCGGATTGGACGGAAAGGAATCGACGTGCAGGCGCGTGTCGTCCTTGCGCCAGCTCACCGGGCGTCCGGCAATCTCGCTCGGCCGCAGCGACGTGCCCGCGCGCGTCATGTGCGGCAGGTATTCCGGCAGCAGCGCGCGAATCAGCGCCTCGCTCGATTCGGCATAGCGGCGGATCAGGTTGTACAGATCGGTCAGGTCCTGCTGGCTGCCCGCCGCGCCGCGCACCGCATGCTCGTTGGCGCGCAGGTTGATGTTCTTGGATTTGCCGTCCGAATAGCGCGAATCGAGAAACCGTTCCTCGCCGGCCTGGAAGTGGAAATGCAGGTTGGGGAAATACAGCACGGCGCCCTGCTCCAGCTCGCGCCGCAGTGTGGCGCGCGTTTCGGGCGATACCTCGGGAGACCAGTCGGTGTACGGCTGGGTGCGGATCAGGTCCAGGGCCATGGCGGTTTTGCGTGAAATCGGTCTGCCCGGATTCTACCCGCATGCAAGCCAGGCCCCGCTGGCGCGCCGTCAACAAAAACCCCCGCGCGGTCCGTCGGACCGGCGGGGTTTTCCGTCAATGCGGGCGAAGCTTACAGGCCGGCCGCGGCGCGCAGGGCGGCCGCCTTGTCGGTGGCTTCCCACGAGAACTCGGGCTCTTCACGGCCAAAGTGACCGTAGGCGGCGCTCTTCTCGTAGATCGGGCGCAGCAGGTCCAGCATCTGGACGATGCCCTTCGGACGCAGGTCGAAATGCTCCTGCACCAGTTCGGCGATCTTCGCGTCCGAGATCTTGCCGGTGCCTTCCGTGTACACGGTGACGTTGATCGGACGGGCCACGCCGATCGCGTAGCTCACCTGCACCTGGCACTGGCGCGCCAGGCCGGCGGCCACCACGTTCTTGGCCACGTAGCGCGCGGCGTAGGCGGCCGAGCGGTCAACCTTGGACGGATCCTTGCCCGAGAACGCGCCGCCGCCATGCGGCGATGCACCGCCGTAGGTGTCGACGATGATCTTGCGGCCGGTCAGGCCGCAGTCGCCCTGCGGGCCACCGATCACGAAACGGCCGGTCGGATTCACCAGGTACTTGGTTTCCTTGAGCATGTCGGCCGGCAGCACCGGCTTGATGATCTCTTCGATCACGGCTTCGCGGATCTGTGCCTGCGAGATGTCCGGCGCGTGTTGCGTCGACAGCACCACGGTGTCCACGCTATGCGGACGGCCGTCCACGTAGCGAACCGTCACCTGCGACTTGGCGTCCGGGCGCAGCCAGGGCAGGCGGCCGTCGCGGCGCAGTTGCGACTGGCGCTCGACCAGGCGGTGCGCGTAGTAGATCGGGAACGGCATCAGTTCCGGGGTTTCGTCGCAGGCGTAGCCGAACATCAGGCCCTGGTCGCCCGCACCCTGGTTCAGGTAGTCGTCCGAGGCGCGGTCGACGCCCTGGGCGATGTCCGGCGATTGCTTGTCATACGCAACCAGCACGGCGCAACCCTTGTAGTCGATGCCGTAGTCGGTGTTGTCGTAACCGATGCGCTTGATGGTGTCGCGTGCGACCTGGATGTAGTCGACGTTGGCCGTGGTGGTGATTTCGCCCGCCAGCACCACCAGACCGGTGTTGCAAAGCGTTTCGGCCGCCACACGCGCGTACTTGTCCTGCGCCAGAATGGCGTCGAGGACAGCGTCCGAAATTTGGTCTGCGACTTTATCGGGATGGCCTTCGGAAACGGATTCCGAGGTAAAGAGGAAATCGTTCGACACGATCAAGTTTCTCCAGATTGGCTATTGCGTGCCACCCTTCGAGATCGTGCGGCGACGCTTTAGCGGTATTTTCAAGCCACCCGGGTAGAGCGGCATCGCCCCGCAAGTTGTCAGTTAACTCGGCGATGGCAGGTATTATACGCGGCTGCCGCGTTCGTTGCAGCGCGCCAATGATGGCAAAGCCACACTCCGGATTGGCCCGGGTTGCGCGGACCTGTTCCCGGGTCGATCGGCCGCGCGCCTGCGGGCTTCCGGTCTGGAGAATCCGGGCCGCACGGCGCTCTGGTTTGGTATTGCCCCCGGATAAATGTCCCTTACGTTGCCATGACTTTTCTTTTCTGGCTCATCTCCCGGCTGCCCCTGCGGGCGCTGCACGCCATCGGCGGCGCGCTGGGCCTGTTGGCCGCGCGGCTGCCGGGCCGCTACGGGCAGCGGCTCACCGAAAACTTCCGCCGCGCCTTTCCCGACGCCACCGACGCCATGCTCGCCGAAGCCGCGCGCCACGCCGGCCGGTTGATCATGGAGATGCCGTATTTCTGGAGCCGCAAGACGATCACCGTCCGCACCGACAATTTCGACGATCACCTCTGGCCCGAACTGGCGCGCCTGGAGGCCGCGGGCAAAGGTGTGATCGTATTGACGCCGCACCTGGGCTGCTTCGAAGTCCTGCCGTTGTCCTACGCACGCCTGCGCCGCGTGACGGCAATGTTCAAGCCGCCGCATCAGCCGTGGCTGCGCGAATTCGTCGAACGGATGCGCACCCGGCCCAACATGGCGATGGCGCCAGCCACGCCGCGCGGCGTTCGCATGCTGGTCAAGGCGCTCAAGCGCGGCGAAGCCGCCGGCATCCTGCCCGACCAGGTGCCGACCGGCGGCGAAGGCACCTGGGCGCCGTTCTTCGGCGCGCCCGCCTATTCGATGACCCTGGTGCACCGCCTGCAGCAACTGACCCGGGCGCCGGTGGTAATGGTCTACGCTGAGCGCCTGCCGCGCGGTGCCGGCTATCGCGGCCATCTGCGCATACTGTGCGACGGCGGCATGCTGCCGGACGACCCGGCCGCGGCCTCGGCCGTGATCAACGCGACGATCGAAGATCTGATCGCGATCGATCCGACGCAATACCTTTGGGGATATAACCGCTACAAGCATCCGGCCGGCGCCGAACTGCCGCCGGAGACCCCGACCGCCATGCAAGCGGTATCCCACGACAATATCCAATGAGCCGCATATTTACCTGGCTTGGCATCGGCCTGCTGACGGTGCTGGGAAAACTCCCATACCCATTTGTTGCACGTTTTGGCGAGGCGCTGGGCGGCCTGCTCTACCACATTCCAAATCCCCGCCGCGAGGTAGTGCGCGCCAATCTGCGCCTGTGCTTTCCCGAGCGCACGGCAGAGGAAATCGACGCGCTCGCGCGCGAGACCTATCGCAAGGTGTTTCGCAGCTTTGCCGAAGGCGGCATTTTCTGGACCAGCGACGAAGCCAAGATGCGCCGCCTGGTGCAAATTAATGACCAGGCCAATCTGGTCGCGCTGGACGGCACGCCCCATATACTCGTCACGCTGCATCTTTCCGGGCTGGAAGCCGGCGCGATCCGCCTGACGATGCACCTGCGCGATAACGTCGGCCGGTCCGGCGCCTCGCTTTATACGGTGCAGAAAAACAAGCTGTTCGACGATTTCCTGAAGGTGGCGCGCGGGCGCTTCGGCGCGAATATGATTTCGCGTAACGACAGCGTGCGCAACATTCTCCGCGTGCTCAAGAAAGGCGAGGCGCTGCAGCTGATTTCCGATATGGATTTTGGCGAACGCGATTCGGAATTCGTGCCGTTCTTCGGCGTGCAGGCGCTGACGCTAACCGCAGTGTCGCGCCTGGCGCGGCTGGCCGGCGCCAAGGTGGTGCCGATCTTCACCGAGCAGTTGCCCGATTACAAGGGCTATGTGCTGCACATTCTGCCGCCGTGGGAGAACTACCCCGGTGACAGCGTGACCGACGATACGCGGCGCATGAATGCATTTTTCGAGGAAGCGATCCGCCCGCGCGTGGCCGATTATTACTGGGTCCACAAACGCTTCAAGCATCGCCCGCCCGGCGAACCCGACATCTACTGATTACAATCGTCGACATGAAACTCCAGTTCACCAAGATGCACGGCGCCGGCAACGATTTCATCGTGCTGGACGGCATCAACCAGCAACTCGATTTGACCGACGCGCAGTGGCGCGCGCTGGCGAGTCGTCATTTCGGCATCGGCGCGGACCAGATCCTGATCGTCGAAAAATCGACGCGCGACGATGTGGATTTCCGCTATCGCATTTTCAATTCGGATGGCGGTGAAGTCGAACATTGCGGCAATGGTGCGCGCTGCTTCGTGCGCTTCGTGACCGACAAAGGTATGACGGATAAGCGCTCGGTGCGCGTGGAAGTCATGAATGGCGTCATCACGCTGACGCTGCAGGACGACGGCCAGGTCACCGTCGACATGGGCGCGCCCGAACTGACCCCGGCGCGCGTGCCGTTCGTGCCCGAAGGGCTGCCCACCCGCGTCGAGGGCGACGACACGCTGTACGGCCTGGAAATCAACGGCCGCACCGAGTGGATTTCCGCGGTGTCGATGGGCAACCCGCACGCGGTGCAGGTGGTGGACGACGTCGAGCAGTTTCCCGTCCTGCAGGACGGCCCGGTGATCGAGCATCACAAGTCGTTTCCGAATCGCGTCAACGCGGGCTTCATGCAGGTGGTCGATCGCCATGCGGTGAACCTGCGCGTGTTCGAGCGCGGCGCTGGCGAAACGCTGGCCTGCGGCACCGGCGCATGCGCGGCGGTGGTGGCCGGCATCCGGCGCGGGCTGCTCGATTCGCCGGTGAAAGTGCGCACGCACGGCGGCGACCTGAGCATCGCGTGGCAAGGCGAGGGGCAGTCCGTGCAGATGACCGGTCCGGCGACGACCGTGTTCGAAGGGTCTATTGACCTCGCGGCGCTACCTGCCTGACCATGGGGCCTGTCCCGCCATCTGGCGGGCCGTGTGGAATGCGGGGTGCCCCACCCCGCCACCGGAGAGCCCATGAGTCTGGACGATTTCCGCATCACCTCCGGCAAGCAATTCAAGCTTGCCAGCTTCGACCCCGGCAGCAAGCCGCTGTCCACGGGCAACAAGACTTCCGACAATGCCCATCTGACCGAGCTGAGCACCCAGCTCGACGCCTTGCAGGATATTTTCTACGCCGAGCACACGCACAAGCTGCTGATCGTGTTGCAAGGCATGGATACGAGCGGCAAGGATGGCACCGTGCGCTCGGTGTTTCGCAGTTTCGATCCGCTCGGCGTGCGCGTGGCCAGTTTCAAATCCCCCACGCCCGAAGAACTGGCGCACGACTACTTGTGGCGCGTGCATGCCCAGGTGCCGCGCAAAGGCGAAATCGCCATTTTCAACCGCAGCCATTACGAGGACGTGCTGATTACGCGCGTGCACGGCTGGATCGACGAGCGCGAATGCGAACGCCGCTACAAACAGATCCGCGCATTCGAGCAAATGCTGGTGGAAACCGGCACGACCATCGTCAAATGTTTTCTGCACATTTCAAAGGACGAGCAGAAAAAACGGCTGGAAGAGCGTATTGCCGATCCACAGAAACACTGGAAATTCGACATGCAGGATCTGGCCGAGCGCAAGTTCTGGAAGGAATACCAGAAGGCTTACGAGGACGCCATTGCCGCGACCGCCACGCCGGATGCCCCCTGGTATATCGTGCCGGCCGATTCCAAGAGCCACCGCAACCTGATGGTGGCTGAAATCCTCAAGGCGGTATTCGACACCATCAAGCCGGCATATCCCCCACCCAACCCTGCGCTGGCCAAAGTGGTGGTCGAATAGCGCGGGGCGATTAGGCGATCGGCGGCGGCCCACGGCTTCAGGTGTCGCCATTGCCGCGATGCACGTCGTGCGTGACGAACGGTCGCTCGGCGCCCGGCATGGCCAGCCAATGCGGATGTTTCAGCGTGTCGCGAATATCGTCGAGCCCGCTGGACCAGTGCTCGTGCATCGTCAGCACGCCAAACTGATAATCCTTGGCGCTGCCCTCGAAAGTCTTGTCGCGATAAATCAGCTGGATGACGTTGCGGCGCGCGTCGCACGCATGATCGGCGGCGCGCCTGTACCAGGGATCGTCGCGTTTTGACGGCGGCACCAGCGCCATCACCTCGCTCAACATGCGGCGATAGTTTTGCTGTTCGCGCATGTAATCGGTAATCGCGCGGGTGCGGCTCGAATACTGGATGTCTTTCTGACGCTCGGCCACATCCAGCAGGTTATGCGGCAGCTTGCCGCGCGCGCTCCATAAATCCACCTGGAAAATCAGCGCATCGCGGCGCGGCTGGGCGGTCAGCACTTCCTGCAACGGCGTGTTCGAAACCAGGCCGCCATCCCAGTAATACTCGCCGTCGATTTCGACCGCCGGAAATCCCGGCGGCAGCGCCCCCGACGCCATGAAATGCTCGGCGCGCAGCGTCATGCGGGTATTGTCGAAATAGGCGAAATTGCCGGTGCGCACATTGACCGCGCCCACCGAGACGCGCATTTCCTTGGGCCGGTTGATGCGGTCGAAGTCGACAAAGCGTTCGAGCGTGGCCTTCAGCGGAGCGGTGTCGTAGTAGCTTGCGCGACCCGGATCCTCGCCGCGCGCCCACAGGTCGGCGATGCCGCGCGGCGTGAAAAAGCCGCGCTGGCCTTCCACCAGCGCCCGTGCGGCGTTCAGGCCATCGAACCAGACGCGGATCGGTTCCGGCCACAACGGCGCCGCCTCGGTCAGCAGGTCGAGCGGCAAGCCGGGCAGCCACGGCTGCGCGCAGATGTATTCCCAGAACGCACGCAGTTGTGCCACGCGGGTTTCGGGCGGATTGCCGGCGATTACAGCCGCATTGAGCGCGCCGATCGAAATCCCCGCTATCCAGTTCGGATGGATGCCGCCCTCCGCCAGCCCCTGATAGACGCCGGCCTGATAGGAGCCAAGCGCACCGCCGCCCTGCAACACCAACGCGCGGATCGCATAGGCTTCATGCGCGGGGCCGTCGTGTGCCGGTTCATCCGCCGCGCAATGCTCGAGCGGCGGGCGGCCACGCGTGGCGGCCGACGCCGTGCGAGCCTTGGCCGGCGTGGCCGCATCGGGCGCCGAATCCTGCGGCGGCGCGCCCTGCTCGCCAATCTCGCGTTTGATCGCCTGCCGGTCCTGCTGGTCCTGCCGCCGCTTTTGCGCCACGCCGATGCTCCCCTGGAAATGAAAACGGCCCCGAGCGGGGCCGTGTTTGCCGTCAGACGCCGTACTTCTGACGATAGGCAGCGACAGCGTCGCGAGAGTTCCCGAGCGCCGGGTCCTGCGAGGCATCGAGATAGGCCAGCAGATCCTTGAGCGTGGCGATGGCGATCACGGGCACGCCGTATTCGCGCTGCACATCCTGGACCGCGGAATGCGTGCCGATGTTGTCGGCCGTGCCGCTTTTTTCCATGCGATCGAGCGCGATCAGCACCGCGGCCGGCTCTGCCCCCGCGGCGCGAATCAACTGCATCGACTCGCGCACGGAAGTACCGGCCGAGATCACGTCATCCACGATCACAACCTTGCCGCTGAGCTTGGCGCCCACCAGCGTGCCGCCTTCTCCATGGTCCTTGGCTTCCTTGCGGTTGTAGGCAAAACCGACGTCGCGCCCCATGCCCGCCAGCGCTACCGCGGTGGCCGACGCGAGCGTGATGCCCTTGTAGGCCGGGCCGAACAGCACATCGAACTGCAGGCCCGAGCCAAGCAGGGTCTTCGCGTAGAATTGCGCCACCTGGCCGAGCATCGCGCCCTGGTTGAACAAGCCGGCGTTGAAGAAATACGGCGACTTGCGGCCAGCCTTGGTCACGAACTCGCCAAAGGACAGCACGCCCGCATCCAGTGCAAAGCGAATAAAGGACTGGCTAAGGTCGTCCGGCGTGGTCTGCTGCGTCATTTTCACTCTCTGAATTCAAAATTTCCCGAGATGTTACGGATTATCAGCGCCAACCTCAACGGCATCCGGTCGGCCGCCAAGAAAGGTTTTTTCGACTGGATGGGCAAGCAGGAAGCGGACATGGTCTGCGTACAGGAACTGAAGGCGCAGGAAGCCGACATGACCGAAGCTTTCCTTGCGCCGCATGGGTATCACGGCTATTTCCATTACGCCGAGAAAAAGGGCTACAGCGGCGTGGGCCTGTACACGCGCCACAAGCCCGAGCGCGTCATCACGGGCTTCGGCAACGCGGAATTCGACGCGGAAGGCCGCTATGTCGAGGTGCAGTATCCGCACCTCGCCGTGATTTCGGTGTATGTGCCGTCCGGGTCCAGCTCCGAGGAGCGCCAGCAAGCGAAATTCCGTTTCATGGAATCGTTCCTGCCCCATCTGCTGCAGTTGAAGGCCAGCGGCCGGGAAATCGTCCTGTGCGGGGATGTGAACATTGCGCACAAGGAAATCGACATCAAGAATTGGAAGGGCAACCTGAAGAATTCCGGCTTCCTGCCCGAAGAGCGCGCATGGATTGGCGAGCTATTCGACAACCATGGCTATGTGGATGTGTTTCGCCAGCTCGATCCCCGGCCCGAGCAATATACCTGGTGGAGCAACCGCGGCCAGGCATATGCCAAGAACGTGGGGTGGCGCATCGATTACCACCTGACCACCGCGAAGATCGCCGCAACCGCCAAGGTCTGCTCGATCTACAAGGACGAAAAGTTCAGCGATCACGCGCCACTGTCGATCGACTACGACTTTCCCCTGTAAGCCCGCGCTTGTAACGCGGCGAAACTACCCTGACTGGTGATTTTTGGCCGGTTGGAACCGTGCCGGACGGCAATGGGCGGTTTTGGCGTAAACCCTGCGTCCGGCCCTCAACCTCGCTACAATGCAGGTTCGCCATCCGTTCGGACAGGCGATTTTTCGCATTTTTCAGAGTGAGTCCGCCATGGTTTTCAAAGTGTTCGTCGATGGTCAGGAAGGCACCACCGGTCTCCGGCTGCTTGACTATCTCTCGGGCCGCTCCGATGTGGAGCTGCTGCGCATTGCCGATGACAAGCGCAAAGACCCGCAGGAGCGAGCACGCTTTCTGAACGCCTCGGATGTGTCGTTCCTGTGCCTGCCGGACGTGGCCTCGCGCGAGGCCGTGTCGCTGGTGACCAATCCCGATACCTGCGTGATTGACGCCAGCACGGCGTTCCGCACCTCGGACGCCTGGGCCTACGGCCTGCCGGAACTGACGCGCGGCCAGCGCGACAAGGTGCGCGCCAGCAACCGCATCGCGGTGCCGGGTTGCCACGCCAGCGCCTTCGTGCTGGCGGTGCGCCCGCTGGTGGAAGCGGGCCTGATGCCGGCCGACTACCCGGTCACGGCGTTTTCGCTGACTGGCTACAGCGGCGGCGGCAAGTCGATGATTGCCGAGTTCGAAGCGGGCGGAAATCCGAAGCTGATGAGCCCGCGGCCCTACGCCTTGGGCCTCGCGCACAAGCACTTGCCGGAAATGCGCGTGCAGGCCGGGCTGACGCAGGCGCCGATCTTCAACCCGATCGTCGGCAACTTCCTCAAGGGCCTGGCCGTGACGGTGCCGGTGTATCCGTCGCTGCTGTCGCGCAAGGCCGACGCCGAGGCCATTCTCGACATCTATCGCAAGCACTACGAAGGCGAACAGTTCGTGCGCGTGCATCCGTTCAACAGCGATGCCAACCTCGACAATGGTTTCTTCGATGTGCAGGCCAGCAACGACACCAATCGCGTCGATCTGTTCGTGTTCGGCAATGAAGAACGCCTGAATCTGGTGGCTCGGCTGGACAACCTGGGCAAGGGCGCAGCCGGCGCAGCGGTTCAGTGCATGAACGTGCGCATTGGCGCCGACGAGGCGGCCGGCCTGAAGGCTTGATCCGCCGCGCCGCGGTCAACGAAAAAAAGCCGGCTCACTGCGAGCCGGCTTTTTTGTCGTCCGGGGTTTCCAGCTTCAGCGGCTTGCGCTGGTCGTCGTCGCCGTTGTCGACCGGCGCACCACCAAGATTGGCCATGTTGGTCTGGTAGGGCGAGAGCTTTTCCATCGGCATTTCCATCGCCCGGGCGTACAGCGGCAACACTTCCTTCATATGGGCTTCCAGCACCGCAATGCGGCTGCGTCCGGACGGATGGGTCGACGAGAATTCGTCGCCGGCCCGCAGGAACTTGCCCATTTTCTGCCACAGCGTGATGGCCGCGCGCGGGTCGTAGCCGGCGCGCGACGCGATGTCCATGCCGATCAGGTCCGCCTCGGTTTCTTCCTGGCGCGAAAAACGCAGCGACAGCATCTTCGCGTTCGATCCAATGTCCATGTTGCCCAGATTGCCAAACCCGGTCAGTTGCGACACCACGTTGGCGCCCAGATTGGAGATCTCGGCCTGCGCGGCGCGCTGGCGCGCATGTTCTTCCAGCGCGTGGGCGATCTCGTGGCCCATCACCATCGCCACTTCGTCGTCGGTGAGTTTCAGGTCGTTCAGCAAACCCGTGTACACGGCCATCTTGCCGCCCGGCATGCAAAACGCGTTGACCTGATCGGCGCGAATCACGTTGATTTCCCACGCCCAGCGGCCGGCGCGCGGATTCCACAGCACGGTCTGCGGCAACAGCCGGACGCCGATCTCGCGCAGGCGCAGCACCTGGGGATCGGAATCGTCGAGCAGCGTATGCCGGGCGATGGCTTCCTGCTTGACCTGTTCGTATTCGCGCGCCGCCTGCTGGTCGATGACCGCCATCGGCACAATCTCGCGCACGCGGGATTCGCGCCGCGCCAGCTGCACGCCATCGGTGGGCGCGGCCACCTGCGACAGCTCCTGCGCACTGGCGGCTGCCGCGGCGGCACATATCGCAACCGCCAGGGCGGCGCGCAAGCAGAACTGACGCATGGTCTCGGGTGCGATGGAATTTACGGCAGGGGTCGATGCGAAAGAACTCGCGGCGGTTCACAAGGCGGCGCGAACGGTGATGCAATAATACACGCCAGCCCAGGCGCCACCCCATCATGAATTTCCACACTTATCTCGACATTTTTCGCAATCGCCGCATCGGCGCGATGCTGACGCTTGGCTTTGCGTCCGGATTGCCGCTGGCCCTGACGTCCGGCACCTTGCAGGCCTGGATGACGGTGGAAGGCCTGGACATCAAGACCATCGGATTTTTCTCGCTGGTCGGGCAAGCCTACATCTTCAAATTCCTGTGGGCCCCGCTGATGGACCGCTACACGCCGCCGCTACTGGGCCGGCGGCGGGGCTGGCTGATGCTGACGCAGCTTGGCCTGGTGGCCGGCATTGCGGCGATGGCGTTCTGCCCGCCCCATCAGGCGCTCTGGGCGCTGGGCGCTCTGGCCGCGCTCGTCGCGTTCCTTTCGGCCTCGCAGGACATCGTGTTCGACGCCTACAGCACCGACGTGCTGCGGCCCGCAGAGCGCGGCGCCGGCGCGGCGGTCAAGGTGCTGGGCTATCGGCTGGCGATGCTGGTGTCGGGCGGGCTCGCCCTGTATCTGGCGGATCGCGTACTGGGCTGGTCCAGCATGTACCTGCTGATGGCCGCGCTGATGAGCGTTGGATTGCTGACGCTGTTCTGGGCGCCGGAGCCGGAGGCCGCCGCGCGCGCGCCGCGTTCGCTCGAGGAAGCGGTGCTGGGGCCGCTGCGCGATTTCTTCGGCCGGCAGGGCGCATGGTGGCTGCTGCTGCTGATCGTGCTGTACAAGCTTGGCGACGCCTTCGCCGGCAGTCTGTCGACGGCATTCCTGATCCGCGGGCTGGGGTTCGATCCGGGCCAGGTGGGCATCGTCAACAAGACGCTGGGCCTGGCCGCGACGATTATCGGCGCGCTGTTCGGCGGATCGCTGATGGTGCGCCTGGGCCTGTACCGGTCGCTGATGCTGTTCGGCATCCTGCAGGCCGTGTCCAACCTCGGCTACTGGATCCTGGCGGTGACGCCGCCGCACCTGTGGTCGATGGGCGCGACCATCGCCGTGGAAAACCTCTGCGGCGGCATGGGCACGGCGGCCTTTGTGGCACTGTTGATGACGCTGTGCAACCGCTCTTTCTCCGCCACGCAATACGCGCTGCTGTCCGCGCTGGCGTCGATCGGCCGCGTGTACGTGGGGCCGACGTCGGGCTATATGGTGGAAGCATGGGGCTGGCCGCCGTTCTACCTCGGCACCGTGGTGGCGGCGGTGCCCGGCGTGGCGCTGCTGTGGGCGATGCGCAGCACCGTGGATCGCTACGAGGCGCAGGCGCGCGAACCGGCCGAGACACCGGCGGCGCGCCCCGCCTGAGATCATTCCTTGTAGTAGACGATCTGGTGCGAGGTTGCCAGCAGGTCGCCGGACGGACTCCAGATCTCCGCGGTCTGGTCGAAAAAGCCCTGCCGGAACACCCGCGCCTGCGCGCATCCGAGCACGTGACGATCGCCCACCGCCGCGAGCGTGGCCGCATCGGCATGGAAATAGGTGGTCAGTGACACGGTGCCCGCCGGCACGAAGCCGGCGCGCTTGAGAAAGATGCGCGGATAAAACGCGTCGCACCAGGCGGCGACCGATACGTAATCGGGCGTGCGCGGCGGTTCGTCGCGGATCCAGAACCGGGTCAGGCTATCGGGGTTTTCGGTGCCGGCCGCGACATTGGGCTTGGCCCCGCGCACCGCGCGCATATCGTAGCTGCCAATCCACTTCACCGGCGCAAACGCGCTCATGCGCGGCAGCGTGTCGGCGGCGGGCACGGCCGGCATCCTGGCCTCGCCGCTGTTCCAGGTTTCGCGGCGCACCGCGAATACCGCACTGCCCGTGGTGGTGATCTCCCCGTTCTGCAACAGCTCCAGATGCCAATGCTGGGTCGACCGGTTGGTGCGCGACGGCCGCGCGACGATTTCGAACGCGCCCTCGGCAATCGGCCCGGCGAAGTTGACCGTCAGCGCGCTCGGGTCGCCCAGCCGCTCCGGATGGTTCAGCGCCGCCTGCAGCATGACGGCTGCGGTGGCTCCGCCAAACGGGCCGATCATGTTCCAGTAGGCGTGGCTGGTATGGCCCAGGAACCGGTGGTCGCCGGCGGGCTCCAGGCTTACGGCCTGGTCGAGTGGATGCAGGGGCGCTTGCGTCATGACGAAAAAAGTACGGTCGTTCGGTAATGCCGTACGGTATGCCCGCCAGAGGCTTGCGTCAAGCTAGGGACTTTTGCCGCCGCCGCAGTCGTGCGCCGTATCGGCCGGAAAGCCGTTGCTGGCACATGCCCGCGGCGCAACTCAGGACACCGCGGTGACGCGATACACGGCCAGGCTGCCGCGCCAGTTGACGCCCCAGTTCACCGTCACGCCTTCATGCATCACCACGCGATCGAGCACGCGCAGCCCTACCTTCGGCGCCAGCTCCTCGAAATCGCCGATAGTCAGCACGCGCACGTTCGGCGTGTTGTACCACTGGTACGGCAACGATTCCGACACCGGCATGCGGCCGCGGAACACCGACAGCCGATGCGGCCAGTAGCCGAAGTTCGGGAACGAAACGATGCATTCGCGCCCGACGCGCAAGGTATCGCGCAACACCTGCGCGGTGTTGTGAATCGTCTGCAGCGTTTGCGACAGGATCACGGTGTCGAAGCTCTTGTCCTCGAACAGCGCGAGACCGCCTTCCAGATCCTGCTGGATGACGTGCACGCCCTTCTGCGCGCAGGCCAGTACGCCTTCGTCACGGATCTCGATGCCGTAGGCATGCACGTCGAGTTCGTCCTGCAACACGCGCAGCAGACTGCCGTCGCCACAGCCAGCGTCCAGCACGGTGGAATTCGGTTCGATCCAGCGCGCGATGGCGCGGAAATCTGGCCGCAGCGCGAGAATATTCGGATTGGCAGCGGCGTTCATACTCCGATCTCCTCGGCAATGCGATCGTAATAGGCGCGCATCAGGTTGTGATAGCGCGCGTCCTCCAGCAGGAAGGCGTCGTGGCCGTGCGGCGCGTCGATTTCCGCGTACGACACCGGACGCTTGTTATCGAGCAGGGCCTTGACGATCTCGCGGCTGCGGTTGGGCGCGAAACGCCAGTCGGTGGTGAAGCTGACCACCAGAAAGCTCGACTGCGTCTGCGCCATCGCGCGCGTCAGATCGCCGTTGAAGGACAGCGCCGGATCGAAGTAATCGAGCGCGCGCGTGATCAGCAGGTAGGTGTTGGCGTCGAAATACTCGGCAAACTTGTCGCCCTGATAACGCAGGTAGCTTTCCACCTGGAATTCGACATCGAAAGAAAAGCGGATGTCGTCGGACTTCAGCGCGCGGCCGAATTTCTCGGCCATGTCCTCGTCCGACAGATAGGTGATATGGCCGATCATGCGCGCCACGCGCAATCCACGCTTGGGCTTGACGTTGTGCGCGTAGTAATTGCCGCCATGGAAATCGGGATCCGACAGGATCGCACTGCGCGCCACCTCGTTGAAGGCGATGTTCTGCGCCGACAGCTTCGGCGTGGACGCCACCACGATGCAATGGCGCAGGCGATCCGGATACATCAGGCTCCACGCCAGCGCCTGCATGCCGCCCAGGCTGCCGCCCATGACCGCGGCAAATTGCTGGATGCCGAACATGTCGGCCACGCGCGCCTGCGCGTTGACCCAGTCCTCGACCGTGACGACTGGAAAGAGCGCGCCGTACGGCGCGCCCGTGGCCGGATTGATACTCATCGGCCCGGTCGACCCGAAGCACGAGCCCAGGTTGTTCACGCCGATCACGAAGAAGCGATTGGTGTCGAGCGGCTTGCCCGGACCCACCATGTTGTCCCACCAGCCGATATCGCGCGGATTGTCGGCGGCGATGCCGGCCACGTGGTGCGAGGCGTTCAATGCGTGGCACACCAGCACGGCGTTGGTGCGCGCCGCGTTGAGGGTGCCGTAGGTTTCGACCATCAGGTCATAGCCGGCCAGCTGGGTGCCGTTGCGAAGTTGCAGCGGCTCGGCAAAATGGATGCGCTGGGGCGTGACGACGCCGACGGAGTCGGTCGGCACATCGAGTACGCCAGCGGGAGGTGCGACATCGGTCATGGAACAGGCCCGCATCGGATGCGCAGGCAATAAAAAAACCCGACCGGCAATGCGTGGGTTCGCAGCCAAGTCGGGCTTTTCGCGGTGTTCCGCGTGCCGGCGCCAAAGCGTGGATGATCTATCCGCGAGGCACCGACCCAACCTCTTTAGCCGCATTTATATTGGCACCGGGAAGTCTTTTCCCGGGTGCCGCGCGCCCGCAAGCCAGTCATCAAATCGGCGCGACCCGCAGATTATAGTGCAATTCGCGCCGCGTGCCCGCGTCGATCTCCGGCCAGCGGTGGTGCCAGCGCCGATCAGCCCAGCAGCACGCGCAGCTGCGCATCGATGTTGTCGCTCGGCATCTTGCGCAGACCGCTCTTGGCAAATCGATGCCAGTGGCCCTGCACCGCGGCCATGATCAGCGACACGCGCATGGCGATGTCGGCATCGGCCGGAAACGCGGCCTGCGTGACCGCCACCTTCAGGCACTGGCGCAGCGACGCCTCGATGCGGTCGATCATCTGGTTGATGCGTTCCTGCAGGCGCTCGTGCTCGCCCACCAGCGCCTCGCCGGTCAGCACGCGCGTCATGCCCGGATTCTTCTCGGCAAACGACAGCAGCATGCGCACGATGGCGTGCACCTGGCGCAGGCCATGGTCTTCCTGCGTGGTGATCTGGTTGATCAGGCCGAAGACGGTCTGCTCGATAAAGCCGATCAGTCCTTCGAACATCTGCGCCTTGCTGGCGAAGTGCCGATACAGCGCGGCTTCCGAAACCGACAGCTTGGCGGCCAGGGCGGCCGTGGTGATCTTTTCCCCGCGCGGGTGTTCGAGCATGCCGGCCAGGGTCTGCAGGATCTGGATGCGGCGCTCGCCCGGGCGCGGACGCTTGCGCGCTGGGGCTTCCGGATCGATGACCGACTGGACGGCCGGTGTGGGCGCCTCTGCGTGGCGTGCGATGGTTTGCGTCATGACCCGATTCCCCGCTTTTGTTTCAGGAGTTGATGCATCGATTGTACTTTTATGTCCACATAGCCCGGGCGATTCACCATGCGGGCGCGTGTTTTGGGTGCGTGGTCGGGCTGCATCTGTGGCGCCGTTGCCGCACTCTGCCCGCCGGACGGGTCCTGGCTCTCGGCGGCGACCAGCGTGACCGAACGCTCCTGCGCCGCATGCCCGACATGCTGCCGATCCTCGGCGGCCAGCGTCGAGCGCGTCGCCGCATCGCGCGTGGCGCCCGACTGCACAGCCACCGGATGGGGACTAGACGGCGCCAGCTTGCGCAGATAGCCGGTGATCCAGGCCGTGCGGATGCCAAGCCCCGCATAGTGCTTCAGGTGCGAGACCGTATCCTCGACCAGCACCGCGCGATGCGGCGCGACGCGGGTCTGCGCCAGCAGACGCCGCAGCATGCGCCGGTCGGGCTTGGGCCGCAGATGGCCGTGCACCCACATGTCCTCGATCGCCACCACGCGCTCGAAGCAGCGCTCGATGCCGGCCACGCGCATCACGGCAAGCGCATAGTCGCGCGGCGCGTTGGTGACCAGGATCTTGCGGCCGGGCAATTGCCGCAGCGCCGCCACCAGGCCGCGGCGCACGCGCACCATGTCGGCCAGTTCGGGGAAGTCGTGCGCGGCGCGCAGGAAATCCGCCGGATCCACCTGATGATGGCGGATCATGCCCAGCAGGGTCGCGCCGTAGCGCTGCCAGTACTGAACCCGCACCCGGCTGGCCGTGGCCTCGTCGCTGCCCAGCACGCGCGCGACGTAGGCCGTCATCAGGCGGTTGATGGCCGGAAAGATCGCATGCGACGCGTCGTGCAGCGTGTTGTCCAGATCGAACAGCCACACGATTTCGCCGGACGTGTTGCCCACCGCGTCGCGCAGCAGATGCCGGCGTGGACGACGAACGGGCGATGGGCGAGCGCGGACCGCGCCGCGACGCTGGGTGGGCTGTCGAATAAACACGCCTGGATTGTGGATGAAGGGATGGGATGAGGGAAATCCGCGCGATGCACGGATTTCCCGATGGCGCGCTCAGTGCGAGCGGATCATCGTACCGAACGCCTGCTCGGTAAGGATTTCGAGCAGCAGCGAGTGTTCGATGCGGCCGTCGATGATGTGTACCGAATGCACGCCGCTCTTGGCGGCGTCCAGCGCGGACGAGATCTTCGGCAGCATGCCGCCGGAAATCGTGCCGTCGGCGAACAGTTCCTCGATCTCGCGCGCGGACAGGTCGGTCAGCAGGTTGCCCTTCTTGTCCATC
Organism: Cupriavidus pauculus; assembly: GCF_008801835.1. Taxonomy (GTDB): domain Bacteria; phylum Pseudomonadota; class Gammaproteobacteria; order Burkholderiales; family Burkholderiaceae; genus Cupriavidus; species Cupriavidus pauculus. The sequence goes on from NZ_VZOW01000009.1 coordinate 92,266, forward strand.
ACGCCGGGGATGTTCGTCATCATGACGAGCTTTTCCGCCTTGAGGATCTCGGCCATCTTGCCGGCTACAACGTCGGCATTGATGTTGTAGGCCTGGCCGTCGTCGGAGAAGCCAATCGGCGAGATCACCGGGATGAACGCGTCGTCCTGCAGCGCCTTGACCACGGCCGGGTTGATGGCCTCGATATCGCCGACAAAACCGATGTCGATGAAGGCGCCGGGGTGTTCGCGGTCGGGCATCTGCAGGCGCTTGGCGCGGATCAGGCCGCCGTCCTTGCCGGTCAGGCCTACAGCCTGGCCGCCGTACTGGTTGATTAGCATGACGATGTCCTGCTGGACTTCGCCGCCGAGCACCCACTCAACCACTTCCATGGTTTCCTCGTCGGTGACGCGCATGCCCTGGATGAACGTGCCGACCTTGCCGACCTTCTTCAGCGCTTCGTCGATCTGCGGACCGCCGCCGTGCACCACCACCGGGTTCATGCCCACCAGCTTCAGCAGGATCACGTCGCGCGCGAAGCCGTGCTTGAGCTTTTCCTCGGTCATCGCATTGCCGCCGTACTTGACCACAATGGTCTTGCCGTGGAACTTGCGGATATAGGGCAATGCCTCGGCCAGGATTTCGGCCTTGAGAGCGGGGGCGATGGCCGCCACCGTCGTGGCGGCAGGCCCAGGATTGTCAGCGTTCATGGCTTCGGACATTCCGTGTGTGTGGAGCAGGTATCATGGCGAACCGTCCGCCGGATAAGGCGATACGGGCGAGGCCGGCGTTGCGGCAAAACCGTCTGGGAACATGGTCACTGCGGGGGATCGCACCCCGGAGTGCATCATCCGGCCACGGCAGGCGCCGATTTTACAAGAAACCGGCGGCCACATTGCAATCGCGGCATTGCAACAAAAATCTCAGCCATGACCGATCCGTCGACGATCCAGACCGGCCAGTTGCGGCCCGTCGAGCATTGCAGCGTGTGCGGCGCGGCATTTGTGTGCGGCTACGTGGCCGGACTGCCCGCCTGCTGGTGCGCCAGCCAGCCGTTGCTGCCGTCGCGCCAGATCGTGGCGGACCAGCGCTGCCTGTGTCCGGCCTGCCTGAAACGGCGCCAGGCCGCGACAACTCTCAATCCATCCTGAAAATTTTGTTGTCTGCGTGCTGCGAATGACAAAACGGGCCCAGTCCGGTTTAACATTCGCCACATGAATAGCCTACGCGGAATCGATCTCAACCTGCTGGTGGTGCTCGAAGCACTGCTGGCCGAACGCCATATCTCGCGCGCCGCGCTGCGGCTGCAATTGAGCCAGCCGGCCGTGAGCCATTCGCTGGCGCGGCTGCGGCAGTTGCTCGACGACCCGTTGTTGGTGCGCGGCCAAGGCGGGCTGGTGTTGACGCCCCGCGCGCACGAGCTGACCGGCCCGCTGGCCGAGGCGCTGGCGCAGGTCCGCATCCTGCTGGGCCCGGGCGGCTTTGCCCCGGCCACGGCGCGCCGCACGTTCCGCCTGGCGATGTCTGATTATGGCGCGCTGGTGGTGCTGCCCCGCCTGCTGCGCGCGCTGCGCAAGGCCGCGCCCAATATCGACCTGGTGGTCACGCAGTCCAGCCGCGAAACGATGACCGCTCAGGTAGCAGACGGCCAGCTCGACATCGCGCTGGGCGCCTTTGCGTTCGAACCCGAAGGCGTGCGCACCGCGGTGCTGTTCGATGACGATTTCGCCTGCGCGGTCGATGCGGCCACGGTGCGCGACACGGGCCGGCTCGACCACGTAGCCTACCTGGCGCGTTCGCACGTGCTGGTCACCGCGGCCACCGAACGTGGCGAAGCGGTCGACGCGGCCGTCACGCGGCTGGGCGGACGCCGCAAGATCGCCTGCTCGGTGCCGCACTGGAGCGTGGCGCCGGGCCTGATCATCGGCACCAACCTGGTCCTGACCACCGCGCGCCGCAGCCTGGAAGCGCTGGCAGACGGCCGGCTGGCGATCTTCGAGGCGCCGTTCACGATTCCCGGCTTCACCTACAGCATGATCTGGCCCGAAAAGGCCGACGCCGACCCCGGCCACACCTGGCTGCGCGAACGCGTGCAGCAGGCCGCCGCCGCGCCCGAGGCCGACAGCGAAGCGGCCATCAGCCTGCGCGGCTGACCGACCGGACCCAGGCCGAACTGACATTACGCGCCGACCCGGCGGGGCCAACACGCGCCGACGACCCGAGCACGAACAACAGGCGATGACGATAGGCGCTGACGGGCCCGGCATTCCCCGCCAGCCGTCACCGCACCGGATGGCCGCTCAGTGCTTGTGGTCCATATGGCCGCCGCCCATCTGCCCCGAAGCCGTCATGTCTCGCACCTGGGCCTGGACGGTCTGCTCGGTCACCTTGCCGTTCTGCTCGATCTTCAGCGTGATGGGCACCGTGTCGCCGGCCTTGAGTTGCTGCTTCAGGCCCATCAGCATCACGTGATAACCGCCGGGCTTCAATTGCACGTCCTGCATCTTCGGCAGATCCAGCGACGGCAGCGCGCGCATGCGCATCACGTTGTTTTCCATCTTCATTTCATGCAGCTCGGCGGTGCCTACGGGCGACGACACGCCGACCAGCTTGGCCGTGTCGTGCGCATGCAGCGTCATGAAGGCCCCCGACGCGGTCTGCGCCGGTACGGTGCCGCGCACCCATGCATCGCTGACATCGACCTGCGCCATGGCGTGCGCGCTGACCAACAGGCCCGCCAGGGCGACGGTGACGATCGAAGCGGCGCGCGCTGCGCGGACTTTGGCTTGGATAGGGAACATATGGATCATCTCCACGAAACTCGAAAGGACGGGATCAGGGGGCGAACATTAGACCATGACGATGCCGCCCTGTCCCGCCGCCGCGTAACCGCATAGTCTGGCAGCGTCGCCGCGCGGCCTGAATGCGGCACGGTGTCGCACGGCAGGCAGGCCGCGCCGGCATTGCTACACTCGCGCAATGCAAGCCTTCATCGACATGTCATCCGCCCCGTTTTCCGCCGTGCCGGGCCTGCCGTCCCAACGCCACAGCCTGGTCAGCATGCGCCGCCTGTGCTGGCTGCGCTGGGCGCTGCTGGCCGGACAGGCGTTGCTGCTGCTGTCGTGCGAATCGCTGGCCGGCATCGTCCTGCCGTACAAGCCGCTGCTGTACCTGTTTGCGATGCAGGCCGCGTTCAACGTGTTTTGCGTGGCGCGGCTGCGTTGGCATGCGTCGCGCAATTCGATGCCCGCCGACGGCGAACTGATGGTGCAGATGATGGTGGACCTCACCGCGCTGTCGGCGATCCTGTTCTATACCGGCGGCGCCACCAATCCGTTCGTGTCGTTCTACCTGCCGGGACTGGCGATCGCCGCGGCCATCCTGCCATGGCGGCTGGTGCTGGGCCTGGCCGTGTATGCGCTGTCGTGCTATTCGCTGCTGCTGCTCGAATATCTGCCCCTGCATCTGCACAATCCCGACAACGCGGTGAACTATCACCTGGCGGGCATGTGGCTCAATTTCGTCGCCAGCGCGGTGATGATCGCGTTCTTCGTGGCGCGCCTGTCCAACGTGCTGCGCCAGCGCGATGCGCAGCTGAACGAAGCGCGCGAGCTGCTGCTGCGCGAAGCGCGCGTGGAAGCGCTGAACGACCAGGCCGCCGCCGTGGCCCACGAGATCGGCACGCCATTGGCCACGCTGGCGGTGATTGCGGGCGAACTGCGCGCCGACGCCGAGGACGGCGGGCGCGGCAAGACCGCCGTGGCCAGCTATCTGCCCGACCTGCGCACGATGGAGCAGCAGTTGGACCTGTGCCGGTCGATCCTGGCGCGCCTGCGCGAGGACCATCAAACGCTCGCGCCGCAACGCATCGACACGTGGATCGCGGCGTTTGTCGAACGCTGGCAGTTGCGGCACCCGCAGGCCAGCCTGCACGCCGAGGTGGCGCCCGACGCCGGCGTACAGGCCGTGGATACCGCGCGCGTCACGCAGATTCTGACCATCGTGCTGGACAACGCCGCGCGCAGCCAGCAAGCCACGGAGCACGATGCAAACCCCGGCCCGCCGCTGCATCTGCGGATTTCATGCGAGGCCGGCGCGTTGCTGTGCCGCGTGACCGACCACGGCCACGGCATTGCGCCAGCGCTGCGCGTGCAACTGGGCGAATCGCCGGTGGTCAGCGCGCACGGCGGCCAGGGCATCGGCTTGTATCTGGCCCAGAGCGCCGCGCGCCAGCTGGGCGGACAACTGGCCTGGCACGACAATCCCGCGGGCGGCACCATCACCGAATTGCGCCTGCCGCTGGCGGGCGCCAACGATCGCTTTCCGATTTCCCACACCGATTTCCAACCGTGATGACCGACGCCAATGCGCCCCACGGCGCCACGCCCTTCCTTGTGATCGACGATGACGAGGTCTTCGCCGACACGCTGGCTCGCGCCCTGACACGCCGCAGCTATGCCGTGCAGGTGGCGCGCAATGGCAGCAGCGCCCTGGCGCTGGCCGCCCGCACCGCGTTCGCGTATGTCACGCTCGATCTGCATCTGGGACCGTCGCCCGATGCCGGAGGCACCGCGCCGGCCGAATCGGGACTGCATCTGGTGGGGCCGCTGCGCAACGCTTTGCCGGACGCGCGGATCCTCGTGCTGACCGGCTATGCGAGCATCGCCACGGCGGTGGCGGCGGTCAAGCAGGGCGCGGACGAATATCTGGCCAAACCGGCCAATGTCGATTCGATCCTGACGGCGCTGATGGCGGGGATTTCGGAGGACGCCGCCGAAGCCGCGCTGGAAGAGCCGATGCCGCTATCGGTGGCGCGACTCGAGTGGGAGCATATCCAGCGCGTGCTAACCGAGCATGGCGGCAATATATCGGCCACGGCGCGCGCGCTGAACATGCATCGGCGCACGCTGCAACGCAAGCTCGGCAAGCGGCCGGTGTCGCGCTGAGCCAGCGGTGCGCCTCACAGGCGCAACTGCACGTAATCCCAGCCCAGGTCGTCCTGACGCGTATCGTCCGAGGCGTCGGCCATGCGCACCGCGTCCGCGGCGTGGCGATCGGCCAGCGTCACCAGCGCGCCCGAGGCCATCGCTTCGGCAGCCACCGCGGCGCGGCGCTGGGACCGATCGGCAGTGGCCGTATCAGTGGACGCCGGCGAGGCCGCGGCGGCATCATGCGGCACGGCTGCGGGGCGGATGCAGAGGAACACCGTGGCGGCGGTGATGGCGGCCACGACGCCGGCCGTGGCGCCGGCAACGCGGCGCTTGCGCACGCGGTTGCTCTTGAAGAAGGGCGTACGCGATAGATGGCGTGACATGTCTGGCTCCCTTTAGGTTTTTTTGTGCAGGATGCGGTGGCTCCCGCATCGGTCCATTCGACCAACAAGGTGCGCAAGGGTCTCATTTCTGTCCCGACGCGCGCCAGCGTCCTTACCAATGCTTACCAAGCTTACCGACGCGTGGCACGGCGACGATGCGCGGGCTACACGCCGGTCATCGCGCCGACATATGCCGCGCCATACGCTACGGTGCGGCGCCACGCCGCACGGCTGGCGCGTCGATTGACGCTAGACTGGCGCGTTTGCACATTCATCCCGCACCTGTCATGACCTTGCGCACCCTTGCCGCCGCCTTGCTTGCACTTGCCACCCCGCTTGCTTTTGCCCATATCGTGTTCGAACAGAAGCAGGCGCCCGCCGGCAGCTACTTCAAGGGCGTGCTGATGGTGGGACATGGCTGCAACGGCAGCGCCACCAAATCGGTCAGCGTGACGATTCCAGAAGGCGTGCAGGGCGCCCATCCGCAGCCCAAGGCCGGATGGCAGCTCGATGTGCAACGCGCGAAGCTGGCCAAACCGTACGCCTCGCACGGCAAGACCGTGGAAGACGATGTGCGCACGATCCGCTGGTACGGCGGCACGCTGGCCGACCAGCATTTCGATGAATTCCGCATCCTGATGAAGCTGCCCGAACAGGCCGGCAAGCTTTATTTCCCGGTGGTGCAGGAATGCGAGAACGGCAAATCGGAATGGACGCAGATCCCGGCCGACGGCCAGAATCCGCGCGAGCTGAAATCGCCCGCGCCCGCGCTGGAGGTGATGCCCGCCGACGCGCACGCCGGCCACGCGCACTAGGCGCACCGGCTCGTCGGGCAACAAAAAAGCCGGACATGACGTCCGGCTTTGCTGGTTGGCACAGCGCCTGGCGTTACAGCACGTAGCGCGACAGGTCCTCGTTGCCGGCCAGGTCGGACAGGCGCTCGTCCACATACGCGGCGTCGATCGTCACGGTATTGCCCGATGACTTGGTCGCATGGAACGACAGGTCTTCGAGCAGCCGCTCCATCACCGTGTACAGGCGGCGCGCGCCGATATTCTCGACCTTCTCGTTGACCGAAAACGCGATCTCGGCCAGCCGGCGAATTCCGTCCGGCGCGAATTGCAGGTTCACCTCCTCGGTGCCCAGCAGCGCCTGATACTGCTTGGTCAGGCTGGCGTCGGTCTGCGTCAGGATGGCCTCGAAATCCTGCACCGACAGCGATTCCAGTTCCACGCGGATCGGGAAACGGCCCTGCAGTTCGGGAATCAGGTCGCTCGGCTTGGACAGGTGGAATGCGCCCGAGGCGATGAACAGGATGTGGTCGGTCTTGATCATCCCGTACTTCGTATTCACCGTCGTGCCTTCCACCAGCGGCAGCAGATCGCGCTGCACGCCCTGGCGCGACACCTCGCCGCCGCCCACGTCGCTGCGGCTGGCGATCTTGTCGATTTCGTCCAGGAACACGATGCCGTTCTGTTCGACGTTGGCGATCGCCTTGTGCTTGAGTTCTTCCTCATTGAGCAGCTTGGCAGCCTCTTCGTCGATCAGCAGCTTGAACGCTTCGCGCACCTTCATCTTGCGGCGCAGCTTCTTGCCCTGGCCCAGCCCGGCAAACATCGTGCGGATCTGCTCGGTCATGTCTTCCATGCCCGGCGGCCCCATGATGTCCATGTTCGGCATGCCGGCGGCCACTTCGAGCTCGATGTCCTTGTCGTCCAGCTCGCCCTCGCGCAGCTTCTTGCGGAACACCTGGCGCGTGTTCGAATCCTTGTCCTCCTGCTGGGCAAAGCCGATATCGCGCGGCGGCGGCAGCAGTACGTCGAGCAGGCGGTCCTCGGCCGCGTCCTCGGCCTTGGTGCGCACCTTCTTCATTTCCGATTCGCGCGTCTGCTTGACGGCCATCTCGGCCAGATCGCGCACGATGGTATCGACATCGCGGCCCACATAGCCCACTTCGGTGAACTTGGTGGCCTCGATCTTGATGAACGGCGCATCGGCCAGCTTGGCCAGGCGGCGCGCGATCTCGGTCTTGCCCACGCCGGTGGGGCCGATCATCAGAATGTTCTTGGGGGTGATTTCCTGGCGCAGCGGCTCGGCCACCTGCTGGCGGCGCCAGCGGTTGCGCAGCGCCACGGCCACGGCCTTCTTGGCCTTGTTCTGGCCGATGATGTGCTTGTCGAGTTCGGAAACGATTTCCGACGGGGTCATGGTTTGCGACATGGGAATCCGTTGGGGCGCGTCAGTCGAGGGTTTCGATGACGAAGTTGGTGTTCGTGTAGATGCAGAGTTCGCCGGCGATGGTCAGGGCCTTTTCGACCACGTCCTTCGGCGCCAGTTCGGTGTTCTCGACCAGTGCCTTGGCTGCCGACTGCGCATACGCGCCGCCCGAGCCGATGGCCGCGATGCCGCCTTCCGGATCCAGCACGTCGCCGTTGCCGGTAATGACCAGCGTGGTGTCGCGGTCGGCCGTGATCAGCATGGCTTCCAGGCGGCGCAGCGCGCGATCCGAGCGCCAGTCCTTGGCCAGGTCGACCGCTGCACGGGTCAGGTTGCCCTGGTATTTCTCGAGCTTGGCCTCGAAGCGGTCCAGCAGCGAGAACGCGTCGGCCGTGCTGCCGGCAAATCCCACCAGCACCTTGCCGTTATAGATGCGCCGGACCTTGCGGGCCGTGCCCTTCATCACGATATTGCCCAGCGTGACCTGGCCGTCACCGCCCAGTGCGACCTGGTTGCCGCGGCGGACGCTGACGATGGTGGTGCCGTGATACTGTTCCATGATGCCTTTGCGTGATAGGTGTCAGGCCGATAGGTGGCGTCGCCTGCCGCGCTTTCAAGGGCCGATTTTCGGTCGGGCCGACGCGGCGGGCAGCGTTTCCCACTATAGGAAATCTCGCCTCGCCCACGCTCAAGACAACAAAAAAGCCACGCTCCCGCGTGGCTTTGCACAGCATCTGAAGCGGTCCGAATCAGTCCGCGTACACGCCTGCCTTCTTGATCACCGGCGTCCACTTGTTGATTTCCGCCGTCAGGAACGTGCGCAGCGAATCGGGCGTGGCGCGTTGCGCCGGCACCGCTTCGGCGCCCAGTTCGGCCATCTTGGCGCGGAAGTTCGGATCCTGCACCGATTTCTGCAGCGCGGCCGACAGCTTGTCGATCACCGGCTTCGGCGTGCCCTTCGGCGCATACATGGCGTGCCAGATCTTCACTTCGACGCCCGGCATGCCTTGCTCGGCGGCGGTCGGAATGTCCTTGAACGCCTCGACGCGGCGCGACTGCATGGCCGCGTACGGCTTGAGCGCGCCTGCCTTGAGCTGGCCCGCGATATTGGTGGTCTGGTCGCACATCAGGTTCACCTGACCGCCCAGGATGTCGGTCAGCGCCGGCGCGGTGCCCTTGTACGGCACGGTGGTCAGCTCGGTCTGCAGCGCGCTCTGGAACAGCAGGCCGCACAGGTGCGAGGCCGAGCCGATGCCGGCGTTGGCCAGCGACAACTTGCTGGCGTTGGCCTTGATATACGGCAGCAGTTCCTTGAAGGTGGCCGGCGGCAGTTGCTTGTTGCCGACCAGCACCATCGGCACGTCGGCGATTTCGCCCACCATTTCGAAATCCTTGAGCGGATCGAAGCCGAGGTTGCGATACAGCGCCGGCGCCGTGGACATGCCGATGTGATGGATCAGGATCGTGTAGCCGTCGCCCTTGGACTGCGCGACCTTCTTGGCCCCGATGGTGCCGCCGGCGCCACCCAGGTTTTCGATCACGATCGTACTGCCCAGATGCTTGGACATGATCATGGTGAGTTCGCGGGCCACCTTGTCGGTCGGGCCGCCGGCCGCGAAGGGCACCACCGCCTGCACCGGCTTGCCGGCCGGAAATTCCTGAGCCTGGGCCCCCGTGAACGCGCCTGCGCCCGCAACGGCCAGCGCGGCCGCGATCTTCAATGCAACTCGTTTCATGTACGTCTCTCCTGTTCCCTCTGGATTCCCCGTCCTGCGCCGCGCGCGCCCCCGGCAGTCCCGCTTGCGGCGGCAGCCGATCCGCGTCGATCCATTTCGGAAAAACGCGGTGACCATGGGCACGATGTATGGATGGCATGCAGCGCCAAACCCCGCCGACAGGCGGAGCCGGACGTGGATGTTAGCAATGGCAAACAAGTACGAGGTATAGGGGCTAACCCGCGACGAAACGGCCTAGGCAAAGAAGCCGAGCATGTCCTCGAGCAGCGTGGCGGGAGCCTCTTCGGGCAGGTAATGTCCGCATGGCAGCGTGGCGCCCGTGACGTCCGCGGCAACCTCGCGCCACAGCTTCAGCGGCTCGAAGCAGCGCGCCACCACGCCGTGCTCGCCCCACAGCACGCGCACCGGAAGCGCCAGCTTGCGTCCGGCCTCGCGGTCGGCGCGGTCGTGATCGAGATCCACGGTGGCGGCGGCGCGATAGTCCTCGCACATGGCATGCACGCGCGCCGGATCGCGCATCGCGCCGACATAGGCGGCCATCGCGTCCGGGACGAACGGGCTGATCGCCCCGGCGCCGGCGTGACGCAGGCCCAGCAGCCTGTCGACGAAGAACTCGGGTTCGGCGTTGATCAGCGTTTCGGGGAATGGCGCGGGCTGGATCATGAAGAACCAGTGCCAGTACGCCGCCGCAAACACCATATCGGTGGATTCGTACATCGCCAGCGTGGGTGCGATATCGAGAAGCATCACGCGCGACACCACATCGGGATGATCCATGCAGAGCCGATGTGCCACGCGCGCGCCGCGGTCGTGCGCGCACAGCGCAAAGCGCCAGTAGCCAAGCTGGCGCATCACATCGACCTGGTCCTGCGCCATGACACGCTTGCAGTAGGTTTCGTGCCGGTCCCCGCCGGCCGGCGCGCTGCTGCTGCCGTAACCGCGCAGGTCCGGCGCGATCACCGTGAAGCGGTCGGCCAGCGCCGGCGCCACCTTGTGCCAGATGAGATGGCTCTGCGGAAACCCATGCAACAGCAACAGCGGCGGCCCCGAACCGCCGCGCACGCCGCCGATCTCGACCTCTCCCACGGTCAGCCGGAACCACTCGAAGTTGGGAAACAGCAACGCGCTGGCGTCGTTCTGCATGGTCAGGGTCTCCGCGATGTCTTTGGGTTTCCTGCCGATCATAGGCGCTATCGACGACCGGCGGCAGCGCGGGCGCAGGCGAAAGACCCTGCTTGTGCAACTGAATTGCAACTCGGCGGGGGCTATGGTTAAATCGTCCGCATGACCCGCCCCACTTCCCACCCCGCTGCCACGCAGGACCCGGCGCGGCCCGGCGACACGCGCGCCGCCACGGCCGAAGCGGCGCAACTGCGCCTGCGCCAGCTTGGCGCGCGCGTGACGCAGCCGCGTGTGGCCATCCTGGCGTGCCTGATCGACGCCGCGGAGGCGTTGACGCACCAGGCCGTGATCGACCGCCTGCCCGCCGACGGCGAAGTCGACCGCGTCACCGTGTACCGCGTGCTGGACTGGCTCGTCGAACAGGGTGTGGCGCAGAAGCGCGCCGGCAACGACCGCGTGTTCCGCTTCACGCTGGTGGAGCACGTTGCGGCGCGCGCCGAAGTCTATCGTCAGCACAGCCACTTTCACTGCACCCGCTGCGACCGCACGTTCTGCCTGGCCTCGGCGGGCAAGTCCGTCGCGCCCAAGGTACCCAGCGGCTTTGCGGTAGAGCATGTCGAGCTGACCGTCAACGGCGTCTGCGCGGAATGCGGCAAGACCCGCAGCGACGCGGACCACTGAATCCACGGGCGATCTCTTTTCACGGAGTACCACACATGTCAAAACTCATTCCGGTCACGATCCTGACTGGCTTCCTCGGCAGCGGCAAGACCACGCTGCTCAAGCGCATCCTCCATGAGCAGCACGGCATGAAGATCGCCGTGATCGAGAACGAATTCGGCGAGGAAAACATCGACAACGAAATCCTCGTGCAGGACGGCCGCGAGCAGATCGTGCAGATGAGCAACGGCTGCATCTGCTGCACGATCCGCGGCGATCTGGTGCAGGCGCTGTCGGACCTCGTCACCCAGCGCGACGAAGGCAAGCTCGATTTCGACCGCGTGGTGATCGAGACCACGGGTGTGGCCAATCCCGGCCCGGTTGCGCAGACCTTCTTCATGGACGAGGAAATCGCCTCGCGCTATCTGCTGGACGCGGTGATCACGCTGGTCGACGCCAAGCACGGCAACCTGCAGCTCGACAAGCAGGAAGAAGCGCAGCGCCAGGTGGGTTTTGCCGATGCCATCTTCATCACCAAGTCCGATCTGGTCGCGCCGGCCGACGTGGACGATCTGCGCCATCGCCTGCTGCACATGAACCCGCGCGCACCGATCAACACCGCGCATTTCGGGGAGGCGCCGATCGACACGATCTTCGACCTGCGCGGTTTCAACCTCAACGAGAAGCTCGAGATCGATCCCGATTTCCTGCGCGCCGACGATCATGAACACGACCATGATCACGGCCACGAGCACGGCGAGCACTGCGCAGACGATTGCGGTCACGATCACGATCACGACCACGGGCACGATCACGCCCATGGCCACGGGCATGCGCACGATCACCACCACCACCACCATCACACCGATCGCATCGCATCGTTCGTCTTCCGCAGCGACAAACCATTCCACTACGGCAAGCTCGAGGAATTCCTGTCGGGCATCCTGTCGGTCTATGGCGAGAAGCTGCTGCGCTACAAGGGCGTGCTCTATATGGAAGGCGTGGACCGCAAGGTAGTGTTCCAGGGCGTGCACCAGCTGATGGGCAGCGATGTCGGCGCCAAGTGGGAAGACGAAACCCCGGGCACCAAGATGGTCTTCATCGGCGTCGATCTGCCGCGCGACGCCATCCTCAAGGGCCTGGCCGCCTGCCTGGCCTGAAGCGGCGGCACAAACCCCCGCTGTGCGCCCGCCGTCACCCCATATGACGGGGGCGCAGCCCCGCCGGGCAGCGCCCGCTACCCTCCCATCGGGTGGGATTACCGGGAAAACTCCTGTCTCTTGTCCGGCTTTCTCCCATATCTCGGACAAATTTGTTCAAGTACAATAGGCCGGATTTGATACCGGCGACGCACCTCGGACGCCGCCGGCATCTGCAGGGCGGCGGTCGTCGTCAGCATGAGGCGGGCCGCCAGCAGGCGCGGTCGTTGGCTTCGTGCGGAGACCGCCCTCCGCTTGGGGATCCACGATCCATGCGCCGTCACTCTTCGACGCGTAGAGAGAGGTGTCCCCATGACAGCCGCAACAAAGACCAAGGAAAGCCGCAGCAAGACTGTTACCGCTGCGGCGGAGACGCTCAAGGCGCAGCCCGAAAAGGCGACGCCAGCTCCCCGCGGCAGTACGGCGCACGCCGAAGCGGGCGAGGCTAAGGGAGGCACGCGAAGCAGCAAGACTGCAGCCAGCCAGAGTGAAACAGCCGCACCGCGCAAGCGGACGGCCACTGCACCCGAGCGGACGAAGACACCGCCGGTCGCATCAACAAGAGAATCAGCAGGAACCATGAGCAGCAACAAACTTCTGACTGAAGCTGAAATCCTGAAGATGAGCGACAAGGATTACATGAACGAGGCGCAGCTTGCCTTCTTCAAGAATCGCCTTGAGCAGCTTCGCGACGAGATCCTCAAGAATGCGGACCAGACGACGGAACACCTGCGTGAAACGGTGATCGTGCCGGATCCGGCCGACCGCGCCACGATCGAGGAAGAACACGCACTGGAACTGCGCACGCGCGACCGCGAGCGCAAGCTGCTGAAGAAGGTCGAACAGTCTCTGCAGCGCATCGAATCCGGCGACTACGGCTGGTGCGAGGAAACCGGCGAGCCGATCGGCGTGCCGCGCCTGCTGGCCCGGCCGACTGCCACGCTGTCGCTGGAAGCGCAGCAGCGCCGCGAACTGCGTCAGAAACTGTTCGGCGACTGATCGCAGCGTCCGATGCAGTACAGGCGGCCCGGCGTTCCCGGGCCGCTTTGCTTTGCGGCACTGCATTTGCCTTTGTGGCGTCACGACTACGACATAACATTGCCAACGTGCGGGGCCTGTCGCCCCGACTGGCTTTCTGCTACAGTCGCAACTTTGTTGCAATAACCCGCTCCCGTCGCCATGGCCGCTCGCCTGCCCGTCACCGTGTTGTCCGGATTCACCGGCGCCGGCAAGACCACTGTGCTGCATCAGTTGATGTCGCAGTTGGGCCTGCGCCTGGCCGTGATCGACAGCCATGACGACCTGCTGGCAAGCGTGGCGCGCCTGGCGCAGACCGGCGCTCACGACTTCGCCGTGATCGAGGCCGACGCGACCGACGAGCCGCTTGGCATTGCCGAAGCTTTCGCCTTTGAAGACGAACACGGCGATGGCGCGCCGCGCGTGGCCCATCTGGATACGCTGGTGACCGTGGTCGACGCCAGCCGCTTCCTGCAGGATTATCACGACGCCGAATTTCTGTCGGCGCGCGGGCTGGCCACGCACGACGAGGACGACCGCACCGTGGTGGATGTGCTGATCGACCAGATCGAAGTCAGCGACGTCATCGTCCTCAACAAGATCGACCTCGTCGATGCCGGCCAGCTGGGCCGCCTCCACGTGGTGCTGCGCGCGCTCAATCCGCGCGCCGAACTGGTCGACGCCAGCCACGGCAATGTGCCGGCCGCGCGCGTGCTTGGCACGGGACGCTTCGACATCGACGCCACGCCGAACGCCGCGGGCTGGCAGGCCGCCCTGCAGGGCGACGCCGTACCGGACGCCGCGGGCGTCTCGACGCTGCTGTATCGGCGGCGCCGGCCATTCCATCCGCAACGCTTTGCGGACCTGATCCATACCGAATGGATGCGCGAGCATGGCGACGTGCTGCGTTCCAAAGGCCTGTTCTGGCTGGCCAGCCGCATGGACATCGCGGGCGACTGGAGCCAGGCAGGCGGCGTCTGCCGCCCCGGCGCCGCGGGCGCATGGTGGGCTGCGATCGATGCCACCGAATGGCCCGCCGACGGCCCGGCGCGCGCGGCCATCGAAGCCGATTTGGTCGATGACGGCCTGCCCGCCGAATATGGCGATCGCCGCCAGGAACTGGTGCTGATCGGCGCGGATCTCGATGTATCGGCGCTCGAAGCGCGGCTGGACGCCTGCCTGCTCTCCGATGCCGAGATGGCCGAGGGCCCCGACGCGTGGGCCGCGTACCCCGATCCGTTCCCCGACTGGGGCGATGCGTTCGGCGACGATCACGATCACGGTCATGACCACGACCACGCGCACGATCACGGCGACGGTCCCTGCGATTGCGGGCATGCACACTGAGCTTGCTCTGATCTCTCGCTGGCGCGCGCGCGGCATCGGGCTGTCGGCGGTGCTGTGGCTCGTGGCCTGTCTGCTGCTGGCGCAGCACGCGGGCCTGATGCACCGCATCGTGCACGGCGGGCTGCTGAACGCGCCGCCAGCCGCGGCCGCGGCAATCGCACAAACGGCGCAGCCTGACGCTGACCCGACAGACACCGCCCATGCCGAATCGTTTTCCCTGAAGCTCGGCCTGCATTCGTGCGTGCTGTTCGATGGCGCCACGCTGGCCGACACACACCCTGGCGGCGTCACGCTGCCGCTGCTTGCCTTCGGCAAACCGGTCAAGCCCGCCAACCTGGCGTGGCGCTGGCCCGATCTGCCCGCCGCGCAACCTTTCCACTCCCGCGCTCCACCGGCCGCCTTCGCATTCGCCTGACTGCCGGGCGCGTGGCCGCTTGCCACGCGTCCGCGCCTGCCTTGCCGAGCGTGCGGACCGACGGCCAATGCCGCGCCACATGCTCGCTCAACCGAATTCGAATCGCGAGCCATGTACTCGAACTTCACCCGTATTCCGGCGGTGCGCCGCACCCCGCTGGCGGCGCTCGCCGCCTTGATCGCCGCTGGCCTGTCGTCGCATGCCGTCGCCCAGGACGCCCCGGCCCCCGCCGCGCCCGCGCCGTCCGCGCCTTCGCTCAAGGAAGTGGTCGTCACCGCCAATCCGCTCGGCAGCGATCTCAACGAAATGGTCGCGCCGGTTTCCACGCTGGGCGGCGACGCCCTGACCGTGCGCCAGGCCAGCACCATCGGCGAGACGCTGAACAATCTGCCCGGCGTGTCCTCGTCCTACTTCGGCCCGAATTCCAGCCGGCCGATCATCCGCGGCCTGGACGGCGACCGCATCAAGATGCTGCAGAACGGCGGCTCCACACTCGACGCCTCGACGCTGTCCTACGATCACGCGGTGCCGATCGATCCGCTGGTGGCGGAGAAAATCGAAGTGGTGCGCGGCCCGGCGGCGCTGATGTACGGCGGCAACGCGGTGGGCGGCGTGGTCAATGTGATCGACAACCGCATTCCGCGCGATCCGATCACCGGGGTGAGCGGCGCGGCCGATGTCAGCGGCACGATTGGCGGCGACAAGGGCCGCAATGCCAGCGGCATGCTCGAAGCGGGCAACGGCAAGTTCGCCGTGCACGCCGACGCGTTCGTGCGGCAGACCAGCGATCTGCGCATTCCGGGCTACGCGCGCAGCGGCAACCTGCGCGCCACGCAGCCGTTGCCCGAGGGCGAAAGCGAAGCGTACGGCAAGATCCCCAACACCAGCGCGCATCAGGAAGGCGGCTCGATGGGCGGATCCTATACGTGGGCCGACGGCTTCGTCGGCGCCAACTACTCCACCTATCGCAACGACTACGGCACGCCGGCCGAGGAAGCCGCGCGCATCAAGATGCGCCAGGATCGCATTGCGCTGGAAGGCGAGGCGCGCAACCTGGCCAGCCGCACCAACGGCGTGATCGAGTCGGTCAAGGGCAAGTTCAGCTACACCGATTACGAGCATCGCGAAATCGAGAACGGCGTCACCGGCACCACCTTCAAGAATCACGGCTGGGATGCGCGCCTGGAAGCCACGCACGGCAAGATCGGCAACATGACCGGCGTGTTCGGCACGCAGTTCGGCCACACCGACTTCTCCGCGCTCGGTGAAGAGGCGTTCGTGCCGAGCACCGCCACCGACAACGCCGCATTCTTCGTCTTCGAGGAACTGCCGCTGATCGCCTCGGGCGATCTGAAGCTGAATCTGGGCGGCCGTCTCGACCACAGCAGCGTGAAGGCCAGCGCCAACGGCAACGACCGCTTCAGCGACGCCCAGCGCAGCTTCAACGCCGGCAGCGCGTCGGCGGGCCTGCTCTACAAGCTCACGCCGATCTGGACGTTGACCTCGAACCTGTCGTACACCGAACGCGCGCCCACCTTCTACGAGCTGTATGCCAATGGCCCGCACCTGGCCACCGGATCGTTCGAAGTGGGCGATCCGAACGCCAGCAAAGAGCGCGCGACGTCGATCGATTTGGGCGTGCGCTTCAAGCAGGGCGACCACAGCGGCAGCGTGTCCGGTTATTACAGCCGCTTCCAGAACTATCTTGCGCTGATGAACACGGGCGGCTATCGCGATGCCGAGGGCAACGTGGTGGCTGCCGGCAGCGAAGGCGCGCTGCCGGTGCTGCAGTACATGGGCGTGCCGGCGACGCTGTACGGCTTCGAGGCCGAAGGCCGGACCCGTCTGTTGCAGAAGATGCTGACCACCAGCGACACGCTCGACTTCGAGGCGCGCGCCGACTACGTGCACGGCGAGAACCGCAACACCGGCGAAGCGCTGCCGCGTCTGTCGCCGCTGCGCCTGGGCGGATCGCTGATCTACGGGGCGGGGGCTTGGGGCGCGCGCATCAACGTGGACTGGAACGCGCGCCAGAGCCGCGTGCCGTCCGGCGATACGCCGACCGATGCGTACACGATGCTGGGCGTGGCGCTGACGTACAAGATGAAGCTGGCCGGCACGCAGACGCTGTTCTATCTGCGCGGCGACAACCTCACCAACACCGAGGCGCGCAGCGCCACGTCAATCCTGCGCGATATCGCCCCGCTGCCGGGCCGCAGCGTGCGCATCGGCATGCGCACGCAGTTCTGACGACGCCCGCGAGGCCGGTATCGCCGATGCCGGCCTCGCGAGGCGCCATCTCGGTCATGAGGGGACGGAAAATGACTCGGGCACCAGCGAGTACACGGCCGCCGCGACGGGCCGCCCGCGCAGGATCAGACGGTTCCGGGCGATGCATTCGAACTCGGCACCGATCTTCTCGGCGACGGCGCGGCTTGCGTGGTTGGTCTCGACTGCCACGATTTCCAGACGCGTAAGCCCCAGCGCGTGAAAGCCATGGCACGCCATCATCGCGGCTGCACCCGACGCCAGGCCGCGATGCTGGCGGCTTTCGCGAATCCAGTAACCGAGATTGCCGAGATTGTCTTCGCGGCGGATCTGGTTGATGGCCACGCTGCCGTACAGGTCGCGCCCGTCTGGCGAAAACACGCCGATGTCATAGGCGGTGCCTTCCTCCATGGCGGCCGCGCACCGCGCAAACCATTCCTGCGCGTCAAACACCGAATAATCGGCGCGCGCCCATGGCATCCACAAGCCCACGGTGGACATCGATTCACGCACCGCCATCACCAGTTGCGCCTCGTCGCTGACGCGAAACGGGCGCAGTTGAAAATGCGTGCCGCGCAGTGGTTGCATGATCAATCCCGGTTGACGACCTGATCGCCTTCGAGCACCAGCGCGCCGACGCGGGCCAGCGCCTGCAGCGTCTGATCGAAGATGTCATCGAGCGATTGCGCCGGCATGAAACGCCGATGAATGCGCTGCATTAGCGGCGTGGCACGCATCCACTCGGCCAGCGTGTCGCGCGGCAACGCCTGCGCTTCGAGCAGCTTGAATTTCACCAGCACGCGGATCGCATGCGTGGCGTTGCGCAGCGGATCGCCCTGCAGATAGTCGAGCCGGCCTTTCGCGCGCGCCACGGCGCCGGCCACGTCCGCGAAGACGCGGCCATGCCCCGGGATCACCACGCGCGCGTCGAGCGTTTCGATCAGGGCCAGGATCGCCGCTTGTTCTGCAAAGCCGCTCTCGCCGTCGAGCTCCGGAAAGATCACGCCGAAGCCGTTTTCCCACAGCGCGTCGCCCGAAATCAGAATGCCGTGCGCCGGCGCGAACAGCATCACCGCGTGGGGATCGTGTCCCGGCGCGGCAATCGCCCGCCAATCGATCGCGCCCAGCCACAGGCTGTCGCCGTCGCGCACCACATCGTCAAACCCGAAGCGCGCGCACTGCTGGCCCGTGGCCTCGAAACTGAGCGCCTGCGCGTCCCAGGCCGACACCGCGGCGGCCTCTGCCGCCGGAATCGATGTGCGTACCGGCCAGTTGGCCTGCAGCGCGGCATTGCCGCCGCAATGATCGGAATGCAGATGGGTATTGATGACGCGCCGCAACGGCCGGCCGTCAAGCGCCGCGCGCACCAGCGCCACGGTCTGGTGCGCATGCGTGACATAGCCCGTGTCGACCAGCGCGGCGTCGTCATTGGCGTCATCGACGAACAGCACATTGTTGGCCGACAGCCACCCGCGTTCGAACACGCGCATGGTGTGCGGCAGCGTCGGCGCGCTCATGCCTCGGTGTCCTACGCGCACAGGCGCGGCACTCGCGCGGGCAGCAAGGTCCAGACATGGCGGCGCTGGCCATCGTCGGCCTTCGACCATGCGGCGATTTCCTCGATCGTGCGCAGGCATCCCTCGCAATAGCCGGTGGCCGCGTCCATCTTGCAGACGCTGCGGCATGGCGACGGCACAGGCGACACGATCTGCGCCGCCGCGGCGCCGCGGATCAGGTCTGCGAGCAGGCGGCGATGGGCCGGTGTCATGCCGGGGCCCGATCCTGTGCCACGTCGGCCACTTCCGCGCCGGTCATGGCCTGCAGTTGCTGCGGCGTCAGGTTGAACACCGCGTGCGGATGGCCGGCGGCGGCCCACAGGCTCTGGTACTGGAACAGGTCGGCATCGAGCAGCATCACGGGCTTGACCGCGTGGCCGACCGGGCAGACGCCGCCGATCGCATAGCCGGTTTTCTCGCGCACGAACCTGGCGTCGGCCTTGCCCAGCGCGCCCACGCGCGCGGCAACCTTGGCTTCGTCCACCCGATTGATGCCGCTGGCGATCACCAGCACCGGCGCATCGTCCTTGACGCGCCGGAAGATGATCGACTTGGCGATCTCGGCCACGCTGCAGCCCAGGCCCGCGGCCGCTTCGGCCGAGGTCTTGCCGGTTGCCGGCAGCATCACCACGGGGCGGTCATGGCCGATGCCGGCCAGCAGATCGGCCACGCGTTGCGCAGATTCGGGAAGCGCAGGGGTTTCGCTCATCGCAGATATTCTCCTTGGTCAGACACAGGCGCCCGCATCGGCCGCCGACGCCCACTTGGTCAGCAGCGCCTTGCCCACGCGCGAGCTGTTGGGCCGGCCGATGGCCTGCGAAATATAGTCGCCCGCACGCACCACGGCGTCCAGGTCGATACCGGTATGCAACCCCATGCCGTGCAGCATGTACAGCACGTCCTCGGTGGCCACATTGCCGGTTGCGCCTTTGGCATAGGGGCAGCCGCCGAGCCCCGCCACCGACGCATGGAAGATGGCGATGCCCACTTCCAGGCTGGCCAGGATGTTCGACAGCGCCTGGCCATAGGTGTCGTGGAAATGGCCCGACAGGCGATCCATCGCGAATTCGGCCGACACCGCGCGCATCACGTCGCGCACCTTCAGAGGCGTGCCCACGCCGATGGTATCGGCGATGTCGATCTCGTCGCAGCCAAGCGCGCGCATGCGGCGCACCACATCGACCACGGCACTGACCGGCACTTCGCCCTGATAGGGACAGCCCAGCGCGCACGAGATGCTGCCGCGCAGCCGCATGCCGGCTTCCTTGGCCGCGGCGGCCACGGGTTCGAAGCGCGCGATCGATTCCGCGATCGAGCAGTTGATGTTCTTCTGCGAAAACGCCTCGCTGGCCGCGCCGAAGATCACCACTTCATCGGCATCAGCGGCCACCGCACCCTCGAAGCCCTTCATGTTCGGCGTGAGCACTGAATACAGCGTGCCGGGACGCCGTTCGATGCGCGCCATCACCTCGGCGCCGTCGGCCATCTGCGGCACCCATTTCGGCGAAACGAACGACGCCGCTTCGATATTGACGAAGCCCGCATCGGTCAGCTTGTTGATCAGCGCGATCTTGACGTCGGTGGGCACCATCGCCTTCTCGTTCTGCAAGCCGTCGCGCGGGCCCACTTCGACGATCTTCACGTATTGGGGCATTGTCATGCGTGTCTCCTCGTTGTGCGGCGTCGGGGCGTGCAACGGATCAGTATCCGCGCTGCAGATCCACCACGCCGGCGATTTCCTTGCCTTCGGCCAGCAGCCGGATCTTGCTGGCGATCTGCGCGATGCTGTCCTCGCGCAGCGTCAGCGCGGAGATATGCGGCGTGATGGTGATGCGCGGCTCCTGCCAGTAGGGATGTTCGGCGGGCAGCGGTTCGGTGCGGAACACATCGAGCGTGGCGCCGGCAATCTGGCCTTCCTGCACGGCGGCAAGCAGGTCGGCCTCGACCAGATGCTGTCCGCGCGCCACGTTGATCACATACGCGCCGCGCGCCAGCCGGTAGAGCAGCCCGGTGTCGATGATGTCCTCGGTCTCGGGCGTCAGCGGCAGCACGTTGACCAGCACCCGCAACCCGTCCAGAAACGCCGCCTGGCCCGCTTCGCCATGGAACGGCTGCACGCCTTCGACGGTCCGGGCCGAGCGGCTCCAGCCGCGCACCGGGAAGCCGAAACCGGCCAGCGTGCGGGCGATCTGCGATCCCAGCGTGCCGATGCCCATCACGCCAATGGTGAAGTCGTCGCGGCGATGGGGTTTCAGGAATTTCCACGTACCGGCCCGCTCCTGCGCGTCGTAGGCGTCGAGCTTGCGGAAATAGCGCAGCACGGCGGCGGTGACGTATTCGCTCATCTGCGCGCCCATGCCGGCATCATCGAGCCGCACGATCGGCACGCCGGCCGGCAGCGCCTGCGGATCGTGGTCTCGCAGCCGCAGAATGCCATCCACCCCGGCGCCAAGATTGAACACGGCCTTCAGATCGGTGCGGCCGCGCAGCATTTCCAGCGGCGGACGCCACACCACGGCGTAGTCCACGCTCTGCCCCTGGCTCTCTTCCCAGGTCAGGCATTGCGCTTCCGGCAACACCTCGGCAAAGCCCTCGATCCACGGCGCATAACGCCCATCCGGCACGAACAACTGCAACTTCATCTCGACTCCATTCTTCTTCGGGGGTGTGATGGGGGCATTTTGGCAGAGGTCGGCCGACAGCGCTGGAATTGCGGGATGGCGTTCCGCATCGCGGATCATGGAGGCGATGCGGCTGCGGCGCCCTTTCCCGGCCGTCCATGCCGCACGGCGGGAAGGGGGGCGCGCTTGGCGGGCGGCTAGACGCCGGCCGTTTCTTCCACGGCGAATGCCAGCAGTTGCGCACCTTCGGCAACCTGTTCGCCGATGCCGTACAGCACTTCGCTGACCACGCCGTCGGCCGGCGCGGCGATGGTGTGTTCCATCTTCATGGCTTCCATCACCAGCAGCGGCGTGCCGCGCGTGACCTTGCTGCCGGGCTCGACCATCACCGCGATGACCTTGCCGGGCATCGGCGCGGTGAGCTTGCCGCTTTCGCCCTCGGCTTCGCCCGCGTGGGCCAGCGGATCGAGCCACGTCAGCACCGTGTGGCGGCCCGCGTGGAACACGTGGAACGTGTCGCCCTCCAGATGCACCTGACCGTGCGTGCGACGCGTGCCGAGGTCGACACGGATGTCGTCGGCGTTGAACGTGTAGGCGAACGGCGCCGCCTGGTCGGCATAGATCAGCGTGCTCTTGCGCGTATCGCGCGCGTCGCCCTTGAGCACGGCTTCAAGCCGATGGCCGCCGGCTTCGAAATGCAGCGTGCGCGCGTCGCGGCTGTTCAGGCGCCAGCCGCCCGCCTGCGTCCAAGGCGAATGGCGGTCGGCCTCGTCGACATGGCGCGTGCGCGTTTCGCGCTCCAGCAGCGCGGCCACGGCCAGCGCGACGGCCTCGATGCCGACCGATTTCTGCGGCGGAAACAGCGTGGTGTGATTGCGCTCGATCAGGCCCGTGTCGAGATCGGCCTTGCTGAACGCCTCGGACTTCACCAGCCGCTGCAGGAACGCGATATTGGTCGACAGCCCCACCACGTGATAGTTGGCCAGCGCCTGGCTCATGCGCGCCAGCGCTTCGTCGCGGTCGCGTCCCCAGACGATCAGCTTGGCGATCATCGGGTCGTAGAACGGGCTGATGGTGTCGCCCTCGCGCACGCCCGCATCGATGCGCACGCCGGCCGGGCCGTGTGCGTCGCCGCCGCGCATGAACTGCACGGCCGGCGGCGTGCGCAGGAAGCGCAGCGTGCCCGTGGATGGCAGGAAGCCTTTCTCGGGGTTTTCGGCGTAGACGCGCGCTTCGAGCGCGTGGCCGTTGATCTGCAGTTGGTCCTGCGCCAGCGGCAGCGGCTCGCCCGCTGCTACGCGCAGTTGCCACTCGACCAGATCCTGGCCCGTGATCATCTCGGTGACCGGGTGCTCGACCTGCAGGCGCGTGTTCATCTCCATGAAATAGAACGAGCCGTCCTGATTGGCGATGAACTCGACCGTGCCCGCGCCGACGTAGCCGACGGCGCGCGCGGCGGCCACGGCGGCCTCGCCCATCGCGCGGCGGCGCTCCTCGGTCATGCCCGGCGCGGGCGCTTCCTCCAGCACCTTCTGATGGCGGCGCTGCACCGAGCAGTCGCGCTCGAACAGGTACACGCAATTGCCGTGGGTGTCGGCAAACACCTGGATCTCGATATGACGCGGGCGCGTCAGGTATTTCTCGACCAGCACCTTGTCGTCGCCGAAGCTGGCCGACGCCTCGCGCTTGACCGACGCCAGCGCGGCCTCGAAGCCGTCGCCCGCCTCCACCACGCGCATGCCCTTGCCGCCGCCGCCGGCGCTGGCCTTGAGCAGCACCGGATAGCCGATGCGGTCGGCCTCGCGGCGCAGCAGCGCGGCGTCCTGGTCTTCGCCGTGATAGCCGGGCACCAGCGGCACCGCGGCCTTTTCCATCAATTGCTTGGCCGCGCTCTTGCTGCCCATCGCATGGATGGCCGACGCGGGCGGACCGATGAAGACGAGACCGGCCTCGGCGCAGGCGCGCGCGAAATCCTCGTTTTCGGACAGGAAGCCGTAGCCCGGGTGAATCGCCTGGGCGCCGGTTTCCTTTGCCATCTCGATGATGTGGTCCGCGCGCAGATAGCTGTCGCGCGCGGCGGCGCCGCCGATATGGACGGCCTCGTCGCAGAACGCAACATGCCGCGCGTCGGCATCCGCATCGGAATACACGGCCACGGTACGAATACCGAGCCGGCGGCACGTGGCCGCCACGCGGCAGGCAATCTCGCCACGGTTGGCGATCAGGATCTTGTTGAACATGGCTCCTCCTTTGTCTCGGTAGGGCGAGCCGGCTCCGTCAGATCGGCAGCGTTGGTCCTGTCAGCCCGCGAAACCTTCCGCGCGCATGTCAAGACGTGCAAGCAGCGCGCGGTCGCGCTCCGCTTGCGGGTTGCCGGTCGTCAGCAGCTTTTCGCCATAGAAAATGGAATTGGCGCCGGCCATGAAGCACAGCGCCTGCAAGGCTTCGTCCATGGCCTCGCGGCCGGCGGACAGGCGCACCATGGCGCGCGGCATCGTGATGCGTGCCACTGCAATGGTGCGAACGAACTCGAACGGATCCAGCGCCTCGGTGCCCGCCAGCGGCGTGCCTTCCACCTGAACCAGATTGTTGATGGGCACCGACTCCGGATACGGATCCATGTTGGCCAGCTGCGCGATCAGCCCGGCGCGCGCCTCGCGCGCTTCACCCATGCCGACGATGCCGCCGCAGCAGACGTTGATGCCGGCGTCGCGCACATGGCCGATCGTGTCCAGCCGATCCTGATACGTGCGCGTGGTGATGATCTTGCCGTAGAACTCCGGCGACGTATCGAGGTTGTGGTTGTAGTAGTCCAGCCCGGCGTCCTTGAGCCGCTGCGCCTGTTCGGCCTTGAGCATGCCCAGCGTCACGCAGGTTTCCAGGCCCATCGCCTTGACCTCGCGCACCATGTCGATCACCGGTTCGAGGTGGCGATCCTTCGGGCTGCGCCATGCCGCGCCCATGCAGAAGCGCGTGGCGCCATTGGCCTTGGCGGCGCGCGCGGCGTCCAGCACGGTATCGAGGTCCATCAGCTTTTCAGCCTTCACGCCCGCTTCATGGTGCGCGCTTTGGGGACAGTAGCCGCAATCCTCCTCGCAGCCGCCGGTCTTGATCGACAACAGCGTCGACAGTTGCACGGTGTTGGCGTCGAAGTTCTCGCGATGCACCTGTTGTGCACGGAACAGCAGGTCGTTGAACGGCAGCGCAAACAGCGCGGCCACGTCTTCCACGCGCCAGGCATCGCCTGCCTTGGGCGCCGCGGCGGCGATGTTGCGCGCGGACTGGCGCAGGGTTTCGGCGGAGATCGTGGCGACGGTATTGGTTTGAGCGATTTGCGACATAAGAGTATTTCGTATTCGGTTCAATGGAAGCGGGTCATGGCGCCTGGCTTCAGGCGTGACGCGGCGACGCGGTGGATGGGGACGCAACCGGCGGCATGCTGGCCAGCAGCGGTGCGAGATCCAGATACTGCGCGGCAACGGCAGGCGCCACCTGCCAGGGCAGTTCGCCCAGCATCGGTGCGTCCAGCGCGTCCTGCAGCGTGACGATGTTTTCGGCGGGCAGCAGCATGTCCGGGTCAATGCGATTGGCGATCCATCCGGCCAGCGTCAGGCCGCGCGCGCGCACCGCCTCGGCGGTCAGCATCGCGTGGCTCAGGCAGCCCAGCCGGACGCCGACCACCATGATCACCGGCAGCCCGAGCATGGCGGCCAGATCGGCGGTGTTCCAGCGCTCCGGGCCCACATCGAGCGGCACGATAAAGCCGCCCACGCCTTCGACCACCACCGCTTCGGCCTGCTGGCGCAGCGCGTCGAATGCGGTCTGGATCGGCTCGCGCGTGATGCGCTGACCTTCCAGCGCGGCCGAAAGGTGCGGCGACGCGGGCGTGCGGAAGAAGAATGGGCACATCGCTTCCTGCGGCACGATGACCGAACCGGCCGCGCGCAGTTGATCGACGTCGTCGTTCTGCCAGCGGTCGTCGAGCCATTCGCCGCCGGCGGCCACGGGCTTCATGCCGACGGTGCTGTATCCCGCGCCATGCAGCGCGTGCAGCAGCGTGGCCGTGGCGTGCGTCTTGCCCACGCCGGTATCGGTGCCGGTCACGAAGCACGCGAATCGATCGGGTCGGTTGGCGATCATGCGGCCTCCTTGTGCGCTGCGCGGAGCGCGGACGACTGCGGCATGGCGCGCGCGAGTGCATCGAGCAGGCGCGTCACGTCGTCGGCCGTATGCGATGCCGACAGCGTGATGCGTAGCCGCGCCGTGCCGGCGGGTACGGTCGGCGGACGAATCGCGCCCACGCGGATGCCTTCGGCCTCCAGCGCGGCGGACAGCGCCAGCGCGGTGGCGTTGTCGCCGACGATCAGCGGCTGGATCGCCGTGTCGCTGGCGCCCAGCGTCCAGCCAGCCCGCGCCGCCAGCGCATCGAGACCGCTGCGCAATTGCGCGATCAAGGCGGCCAGATGCGCGCGACGGCTGCGACCTTCTTCACCGGCGATGATTTGCAGGCTCGTCAGCAACGCATGCGCGACCGCCGGCGGCGCGGCCGTGGTGTAGATATACGGCCGCGCGGTGTTGACCAGATGTTCGACGACGGTCGCGTGGGCGGCCACGAACGCGCCGGCCACACCGGCCGCCTTGCCCAGCGTGCCGATGTAGATCAGCCGTTCCGAGCACAGGCCAAGATGCTCGAGCACACCGCGGCCGTGCTCGCCGAGCGTGCCGAAGCCGTGCGCATCGTCGACCACGATCCACGCATCGTGGCGCTCGGCCAGCGCCAGCAACTCGACCAAAGGCGCGATATCGCCATCCATGCTGAACACGCTGTCGGTCACGATCAGCTTCAGCTCGCACTGGCTGGCGCGCAGCAGCACGTCGAGCGCCTCCGTGTCGCCATGCGGATAGCGCTGGACGTCGGCCTTTGCCAGACGCGCGCCGTCGATCAGCGACGCATGGTTCAGCGCTTCGCAGAACAGTGTCGCCTGCGCCGTGCCCAGCGCGGTCAGCACGGCGAGGTTGGCCATGTAGCCGGTGCAGAAATACAGCGCCTGCGCCTGCGGAATGTAGGGCGCAAGCCAGCGTGCGAGTTCTTGCTCCAACTGCGCGTGGGCCAGCGAATGGCCGCTGACCAGATGCGATGCGCCGCTGCCGGCGCCGTAGCGGTGTGCGCCTTCGGCCAGCGCGTGCGCAATCGATGCGTGATTGGCCAGCCCAAGGTAATCGTTGCTGCAGAACGTCAGCAGCGGTGTCGGCGTGGCGTCGAGCGCGCCGACCGACTGATGCGGCGCGCAGGCGGAATGGGCGATGCGACGGCGGCGCGTCAGCGCTTGCGCCTCGCGCTCTGCGGCGGCGCGCTTCAGATGTTCAAGCAGCATGGCGCGCCTCCTGTTGCGGATGCGCCTGCGGGTGCGCAAGCACCGCGTGCAGCGTGTCGCGCAGTTGTTCGCCAAGCCAGTTGGCCAGCGCGGCGTCGAACACATAGGGCGGCATCACGTAGAGCGTATGGCCGATCGGCCGCACCAGCACGCCGCGCTCGCGCGCGGCAAGGTGAAAGCGTGCGGCAAAGTCGGCTCCGGCCGCAGCCGCGTCGATATCGGCGGCCCAGATCATGCCGCGCTGGCGCACATGCGTAACACGCGGATCGGCCGCGATGCCGGCCATGGCGTCGCCCAGCCAGCGCGCGCGCTCGACGTTGCGCGCCAGCACGTGATCGGATTCGAACAAATCGAGCGTGGCCAGCGCCGCGCGGCACGCGAGCGGATTGCCGGTGTACGAGTGCGAATGCAGGAAGCTGCGCGCGACGTCGTCGGCGACGAATGCGTGCTGGATCTCGGGGCGCGACAGCACAATCGACAACGGCAGGTAGCCGCCGGTGATGCCCTTGGAAAGGCACAGAAAATCGGGCCACGCATGCGCGGGCACCGCCGCGCCGCCGCGCGCCTGTTCCCATGCGAAGAACGTGCCGGTGCGGCCGCAGCCGACGGCAATTTCATCGGCGATCAGATGCACGCGATAGCGGTCGCACAGGGCGCGCGCGCCTTCCAGATACGACGGGTCGTACATGGCCATGCCGGCCGCGCCTTGCACCAGCGGCTCGACGATCAGCGCGGCGATCTGTCCCGCACGCTCGCGCAGCAGCGCCTCGAGTTCGCCCAGCGCGCGTCTGGCCACGTCGGCGGCCGATTCGTCCTCGCGCGCCTGGCGCGCGTCCGGCGACATCACGACATGCGCGCGGCGCGTCAGCGGATCGTAGGCATCGCGAAAGATCTCGACATCGGTCACGGCCAGCGCGCCGACCGTCTCGCCGTGATAGCCATGACGCAGGCACACGAATTCGCGCTTGGCGGTCAGGCCCGTGTTGCGCCAGAAGTGAAAGCTCATCTTCAGCGCGATCTCGACGGCCGATGCGCCGTCGGACGCATAGAACGCATTGCCGAGCGCGCCCTGCGTCAGCGCCGACAGGCGCTCGGCCAGCTCCACCGCCGGCGCATGCGTGCAGCCGGCCAGCATGACGTGTTCAAGCGTCTGCAGTTGCTGCACGAGCGCCGCGTTGATAGACGGATTGGCGTGGCCGAACAGGTTGACCCACCACGAACTGATGGCGTCGAAATAGCGCTTGCCGTCGGTGTCGATCAGCCAGGGGCCGTCTCCGCTGGCGATGGCCAGCGGCGGTTCGTTGGCCGCCGCATCGGGCCGCAGGCGCGTGCACGGATGCCAGACGGCGCGCTGGCTGCGCACCGCAAGCGTCGTGTCGCCGCCCGCCGATGGAATAGGGACAGGATGTGTCAAAGGGACCCTCCTTGAATTGCCATGGCCGTCCACCATTGCGCGCGCCACGGCAAAGGCGGCGGCGCGAGGCGTTGCGGACCAATTGGGAGGCTCATGGTAGGAAGGTCCTGGTTGTCTTGGCAAACTTGCCCCGGATGACACGTTGACGACGATTTCAGCGAACTTGCGCGAAGTTGTCTGCCTCGGTGTCTTGCATCGCACCTGCGGGTGATCTTCTCGCTGGTAATGTCGGCTAACAGCGCGCTAAAAAAAGCGGCGTGGATGCATCGCGCCGCCGTCCGCCCGCCGTTCTCCGGCGATGGGCGCGTCTGGCGCGACGCATGGAATGCGCGCCATGTGGCGCGTCATGCGCTCACCTTCCACGACGGCGGCCGTTTTTCAAGGAACGACCGCACGCCTTCGCGTCCTTCGTCCGAAGCACGGATCGCCGCGATGCGGTTTGCCGTATCTGCCAACAGGCCGCTGTCGATCGCGCGGCCCGCGACTTCCTGCACCAGCCGCTTGCTTTCGCGCACGGCGTTGGGGCTGTTGTTGACCAGCGTTGCGGCGATCTCGGCGACGCGCTCATCGAGTTCCTGCGGCGCCACCACCGCATGCACAAAGCCCAGGCGCAGCGCTTCGGCCGCATCGAAACGTTCGGCGGTGATAAAATAGCGGCGCGCGGCCTGCTCGCCCATCGCGCGGATCACATAGGGGCTGATGGTTGCGGGCAGCAATCCGAGGCGCGCTTCGGACAGGCAGAAGTTGACGCCATGCGCCGCCACGGCGATATCGCACGCGGCCACCAAGCCCATGCCGCCCGCGTAGGTGTCGCCCTGCACGCGCGCGATGACGGGGTTGGGGCACACCCAGATCGTGTGCAGCATCTGCGCCAGCGTCAGTGCATCGGCGCGGTTCTCTTCGTCCGAGTAGCCGGCCATCTTCTTCATCCAGTTCAGGTCCGCACCGGCACAGAAGGCCGGACCGTTGCCGGTCAGCACGATGGCGCGCACGTCGGGCGTATCGCCGAGCGCGCGGAACGCGCCGGTCAGTTCGGCAATCACCGTCTCGTTGAAGGCATTGCGCACGTCGGGCCGATTGAGCGTGACCGTGCCGATATGGCGTTCGGCGGTAACGGTAAGCGTGGTGAACTGCATGTCTGTCTCCTGCTGATGATGTGCGTTGTCAGGACGTCTGGCCGGCCGCGCCGGCGCCCGGCGTGGTCGAGCCATCCGGCGCGTCGTCGAAGGGCAAGCCGAGTTGTCGGAAAAAGCGCGCCACTTCCGGCAGCCACACGGCCACGCCGGCGCGATTGCTGAACAGCCGGTGCGAATCGCCGTCGAATTCGCCCACATCGACAAAGCGCGCATCGGCCGCCGCGCCGCCGGCATGGGCCTTGTAGCTGTTGAACATGCGCTCGGGCAACGGCCACGGCCAAAAGCTGTCGTTGTCGCCGTAGATCCACAGCGACGGATAGCGCGCCGCGCGTCCGTAATCGCCAAACGCGTCGATCAGGTTGTTCTCCCAGCCCACGCAGTTTTCATTGCGCAGGCCGCCCGCAAAATTGATCACGCCAACCACGCCCGGATAGCCGATCGCCGACAACGCCATGGTCGACAGGCCGCCATGCGACTGGCCGACGACCACGATGCGGGTCGGGTCGACGTAGGGCTGCTGCACGAGGTAGTCGAGCGCGGCCACCACGTCTTCGGCCTGCATCATGCCGTTGTCGCGCACGTTGCAACTGCCGCCCACATAGACGCCACCGGACTTGCTGAAGCCCTGCCGCATCGGCAGCGCGACCACATAGCCGCGCCGCACGAATTCCGCGGTTTGCGCGGCAAAGCGCGCGCGGCCCTGGAAGGCCGGCTTGCCGGGCGATTTGCCGTGGTTGATCACCACCAGCGGAAATGGCCCATCGCCGGGCGGACGAAAGATGGTGGTTTCCAGGTCCACAGTGGTTTCCGCGCCGATCTTCGGCACCATCACAACCTGTTCGACCGTCTGCGCCTGCGGCGCGGCCTGGGCGAGGGACGGCACGCATCCCGCGATACAGGCCAGCGCGGCCAGCACGCCGCAGACGGTGGAAACAACACGAGACATGACAACAACCTACCTTCGTCCAGACAAGAAAACTGCAATGACACAACAGATGACTACATGCGGAACACGCCGAACTTCATGTCGCCGATCGGCGCGTTGAGACTGGCGGACAGACCAAGACCGAGCACGGTGCGCGTTTGCGCGGGATCGATCACGCCGTCGTCCCACAGCCGCGCGCTGGCGTAGTACGGATGGCCCTGGCGTTCGTACTGGTCGCGGATCGGCGCCTTGAACGCTTCCTCGTCGTCGGCACTCCACTGCCCGCCACGGGCCTCGATGCCGTCGCGGCGCACGGTAGCCAGCACGCTGGCGGCCTGCTCGCCGCCCATCACGGAGATCCGCGCGTTCGGCCACATCCACAGGAAGCGAGGCGAATAGGCCCGTCCGCACATGCCGTAGTTGCCCGCGCCGAACGAGCCGCCGATGATCACCGTGAACTTCGGCACTTGCGCCGTCGCCACGGCCGTCACCATCTTGGCGCCGTTGCGCGCGATGCCTTCGTTCTCGTACTTGCGTCCCACCATGAAGCCGGTGATGTTCTGCAAAAACACCAGCGGAATCTTGCGCTGGCAGCACAGCTCGATGAAGTGCGCGCCTTTGAGCGCCGATTCAGAAAACAGGATGCCGTTGTTGGCGACGATGCCGACCGGGTAGCCCCAGATCCGTGCGAAGCCGCACACGAGCGTGGTGCCGTAGCGCGCCTTGAACTCATCGAACTCGGACCCGTCGACGACGCGCGCGATAACTTCGCGCACGTCGTAGGGCTTGCGCGTGTCGGTGGGGATTACGCCGTACAGTTCTTCGACCGGATACAGCGGCTCCTGCGGCGCGTGCAGGCGGATCTGGTCCGGCTTGCGGCGATTGAGGTGCTGCACGATATTGCGCGCCAGGCTCAGCGCGTGATGATCGTTCTGCGCAAAGTAATCGGCCACGCCCGACAGCCGCGTGTGCACGTCGGCGCCGCCGAGGTCTTCGGCGCTGACTTCCTCGCCGGTGGCAGCCTTCACCAGCGGCGGGCCGCCCAGAAAGATCGTGCCCTGGTTCTTGACGATGATCGATTCGTCGCTCATCGCCGGCACGTATGCGCCGCCCGCCGTGCACGAGCCCATCACCACGGCGATCTGCGGAATGCCCTTGGCCGACAGATTGGCCTGGTTGTAGAAGATGCGGCCGAAGTGGTCGCGGTCGGGAAATACGTCGTCCTGGTTGGGCAGGTTCGCGCCGCCGGAATCGACCAGATAGATGCACGGCAGGTTGTTCTGTTCGGCGATTTCCTGCGCGCGCACGTGCTTCTTGACGGTCATCGGGTAATACGTGCCGCCCTTGACCGTGGCGTCGTTGCAGACGATCACGCATTCCTGGCCCGCGACGCGGCCGATGCCGGTGATGATGCCCGCGCCGGGCGCCGCATTGTCGTACATGTCGTACGCGGCCAGTTGCGACAGTTCCAGGAACGGCGTGCCCGGATCGAGCAACTGCTGCACGCGCTCGCGCGGCAGCAGCTTGCCGCGCGACAGATGCTTGTTGCGCGCGTCCTCGCCACCGCCCTCGGCCAGCGCGGCGATCTTCTGCCTGAGGTCCGCCACCAGCGCCTGCATCGCCTCGGCATTGGCCTTGAACGATTCAGCGCGTGCGTTCAGTTTGGTTTCCAGCGTGGGCATGTCTGTTCCTGTGATGTCTCGATGTCTCGATGTCTCGATTTCTCTTTCTTGCCGCGTCGCGCATCGGGGCACGCGTGGTCAGTCGGGCGTTTTCAGGTCGCCATCCACATACAGCCAGCGCGCGGTCGTGCCCGGCTCGCGCGGCTCGAACACGAAGCGGCTCAGTTCTTCCAATCGATGCGCACGTCCGCCGACCTTGTAGCGCGCCACAAACGCCACCGTGGCGTGCGTGCTGTCCTGCTGCGCGTGCGACTTCACGGCCAGGCCCAGCCAGCGCGTGCCGGGATCGACGGCCAGATCGTCGGGGCACGTGGACATGTGCCAGGTCTGACGCAGCCAGCCGGTGTCGCCCAGCACATAGGCGCTATAGCGCGAGCGCATCAACGCCTCGGCCGTCGGGGGCATCGCCTCGCCGCGATGAAAACGGCCGCAGCACGCCGCATACGGTCCGTTGCCGCAGGGGCACTGCGGCGCCGCCGCGCCCGATGCGCGCCGGGCGGTCATGCCACCAGCTCCGGCAGGTCACGCATGTCGTCGAACGTGACCCGCACGCCCACCGCGCGCAGTGCGTCCGCATCGGTCCGCGCGGTGTAGCCGAACACGGTCATGCCCGCGGCCACGCCCGCCGTGGCGCCGGTCGGGCTGTCTTCCACAACGGCGCAGCGGGCCGGATCGACGCCCATCGTGCGGGCGGCCAGCAGGTACACATCGGGCGCGGGCTTGCTGTGCTCGACTTCGGTGGCCGAGAAGATGTGCTCGCGTGCATCGTCGTCGGTGAACAGGCCGATCAGGTCGGTATGCTTCAACTGCAGCTTCACCTTGACGCGATCCGCGCCCGAAGCCACGCACACGGGCAGGCCGCGTGCCTTGATGGCCTCGATGGCCTGGCGGATATGCGGCACCGCTTCCAGTTCCTCGATCAGCGCGGCGTCGCGCCGCACGAACCATTCCGACAGGAAATTACGCGGCAACGGCTTGCCCAGCCGGGCTTCGATATTGCCAAGCTCGTCGCGCACCGCGCGCCCGAGGAACCATTTCATCGACTCCTCGAGCGTGATGTCGATGCCCAGTTCGTTGAGCACGCGGTTCAGCACGCGATGGACGATCGGTTCGCTGTCGACGAGTACGCCGTCGCAGTCGAAGATCACGCAATCGAAGCGTGCGGCCTGTTTTGCTGCGGTCATGCGGGTTTCTTTTCCTTGTTGAGTTCGTTGCCGCCGACGGCGCGCAGTTCGGTCTGACGACGGCTTTTCAGATGGGCCTCGACCTGCTCGAAGCGATCGAAGCCCCAGAACGGTTCGCCGTCGATGATGACGAATGGCGAACCGAACACGCCCTTGGCCATCGCGACTTCGATCTCGGCCTTGAGCTGGTCCTTGATCTGGTAGCTGGTCGCGCCTTCGTTCATCGCGTTCGGATCGACGCCGAGCGGTTCGGCCAGGCGGGCCAGTTCGGCCGGCTCGGCGATATTGATGTCATCGACGAACAGCGCGCGATAGACGGCCTTGGCAAAAGCCGTGGCCACATCGGCACCGTGATGGTTCTGCAGCCACAGCACGGCACGCGCGGCGTGCTGCGTGGGCAGCGGAAAATGCGTGGGGCGTTTGTATTCGATATTGTGGAACTGCGCGGTGCGTTCGAAATCGCGCCAGCAGTATTCGCCCTTGAGCGGAATCGACGGCAGCGGCGACGATCCGGTGGTCTTGAACACCACGCCGAGCAGGATCGGATGCCACATCACGCCGCGCCCGTATTTCTGGGCAATCTCGTCGATGCGCGTGCTGGCAAAGTAACCGTAGGGCGAAGAAAAATCGAAATAGAAATCGATGGGGGCGGTCATCTTCAATAGGCTCCGGTGCGGTTCAGGTTCGGGACTGCGGTGTTTGGATACTGCAGGTGCTTCAGCCCAGCGCGCGGGCGATCAGGATCTTCTGGATATCGCTGGTGCCCTCGTAGATCTGGCACACTCGCACATCCCGGTAGATCCGCTCGACCGGGAAATCGTTCACGTAACCGTAGCCGCCGAATACCTGGATCGCGTCCGAGCACACGCGCTCGGCCATCTCGCTGGCAAACAGCTTGGCCATGGCGGCTTCCTTCAGGCACGGGCGCCCGGCGTCCTTGAGCGATGCCGCGTGCCACACCATCTGGCGCGCCACGTCGATCTGCGTGGCCATGTCGGCCAGGCGGAACTGCACGGCCTGGTGCTGGAACAGCGGCTGGCCGAAGCTCTCGCGTTCCTTGGCGTAGGCCAGCGCCGCATCGAACGCCGCGCGCGCCATGCCGATGCTTTGCGACGCGATGCCGATGCGCCCGCCCTCGAGCCCCGACAGCGCCATCTTGTAGCCGGCGCCCTCTTCGCCCAGCAGGCAGTCGGCGGGAATGCGGCAGTCCTCGAACACGATCTGCGCGGTATCGGACGAGTGCTGGCCGAGCTTGTCCTCCAGGCGCGCGACGATATAGCCCGGCGTCGACGTCGGCACCAGGAAAGCGCTGATACCGCGCTTGCCCGCCGCCTTGTCGGTCACCGCCATCACGATCGCCACGTCGGCATGCTTGCCGCTGGTGATGAACTGCTTCACGCCATTTAGCACGTAGTGATCGCCGTCGCGCGTGGCCGTGGTGCGCAGCGCCGCCGCATCGGAGCCGACGTGCGGCTCGGTCAGGCAGAACGCGCCGAGCATTTCGCCACGCGCCAGCGGCACGAGCCAGCGCTGCTGCTGCGCATCGTTGGCAAAGGCCATCAGCATGCTGCAGACCGGGCAGTTGTTGACGCTGATGACGGTCGACGTGCCGCCGTCGCCGGCGGCGATCTCTTCCAGAATCAGCGCCAGGGAAAGATAGTCGAGTCCGGCGCCGCCGAGTTCTTCCGGCACCGCCACGCCATAGGCGCCCAGGCGGGCCAGTTCCCGGTGCACGTCCTTGGGAAACGTCTTGTCGCGGTCCCACTGCGCGGCCTGCGGTGCGATGACGTCCTGCGCAAACTGGCGCACCGCATCGCGGATCATTTCCTGTTCGGGGGTCAGCAGCATGGCGCGATGCCTTTACCAGGGGATGGGCGTGCCATCGTAGTTATGGAAGCTGCCGTTGTCGTTGCGGGTCAGCCCGGCCAGCGTACGGCGCATGCCGGTCACGCTCTGCGTCGGCGTGAGGTCGGCCTGGGGGCCGCCCATGTCGGTCTGCACCCAGCCCGGATGCAGCGCCACGCAGATCGCATGGTGCGCGTCCAGCGAAACGGCCTTGATCGCCGCGTTGGCCGCCGCCTTGCTGACGCGATACAACCAGCTGCGGTTGCTGTCCATCGCGCCGATGCTGCCCATGCGCGACGACAGCACGGCCAGCACGCCGCCGCGCCCGTGATTGCCCGCCTCCACGAACGGCAGCAGCAGCGGCAGCGCCATCATCGGCCCCATCACGTTGGTATGCATCACGGCGTCGAAGTCCTGCTGCTGCACCGGCTGGGCGCCTTCCGTGCGCGGGCCGATCACGCCGGCGTTGTAGATCGCCACGTCGAACGTCTCGCCATCGAGCTTCCAGCCCAGACCGGCGACAGCGCCTGCGTCGGTGAGGTCCACCTTGTGGGCTTCCGCGCCAAGTTCCTTGAGCGCGGCCACGCCTTCGTCGCTGCGCGCGGCGGCGATCACGCGCCAGCCATCGGCACGGTACTGTCGGACGAATTCAAGACCCAGTCCGCGCGAGGCGCCGAGGACGAGAGCTGTTGGCATGGCGAGACTCCTTTTCCTGTTGTTGAACGCGGCGACGCCGCCGGCCGCGACAGATGCGGATCAGACGATTTCGATACCCACGGCCGTGGCCTCGCCGCCGCCGATGCACAGGCTGGCCACGCCGCGCTTGCCGCCGGTCTTGCGCAGCGCGCCGATCAGCGTGGTCATGATGCGCGCGCCCGAGGCGCCGATCGGATGGCCCAGCGCGCACGCGCCGCCGTGGATGTTGACCTTTTCGTGCGGAATCTTCAGATCGTGCATCGCCGCCATCGGCACCACGGCAAACGCTTCATTGATTTCGAAGAGATCGACGTTCTCGCTGTGCCAGTCGAGCTTGCGATACAGCTTGGCGATCGCCTCCACCGGCGCGGTGGTGAACCAGCCCGGCGCCTGCGCGTGCGAAGTGTGGCCCAGCATGCGCGCGATCGGCTGCAGGCCCAGCGACTTCGCCGTGGACTCGCGCATCATCACCAGCGCCGCGGCGCCGTCGTTGATCGACGACGACGAGGCGGCGGTAATGGTGCCGTCCTTGGCGAACGCGGGCTTCAACGACGGAATCTTGTCGACCTTGATGCGGCGCGGACCTTCATCGGTGTCGATCACGGTGTCGCCGCCCTTGCCCGATACCGTCACCGGCGTGATTTCCCAGCGGAAGTCGCCCGATTCGGTGGCGCGCTGGGCGCGGCGCACCGATTCCATCGCGAACGCATCCTGCTGTTCGCGCGTGAACTGGTACTTAGCGGCGCAATCCTCGCCGAAGGTGCCCATCGCACGGCCCTTGTCGTAGGCGTCTTCGAGGCCGTCCAGCATCATGTGGTCGTAGATCATGCCGTGGCCGATGCGATACCCGCCGCGCGCCTTGGGCACCAGATACGGCGCGTTGGTCATGCTTTCCATGCCGCCGGCCACCGCGATGTCGAACGATCCGGCCAGCAGGCCGTCGTACACGGTCATCGCCGCGCGCATGCCCGAGCCACACATCTTGTTGACGGTGGTGCATGCCACGTCCAGCGGCAGGCCGGCGCCCAGCGCGGCCTGGCGCGCTGGCGCCTGGCCCTGGCCGGCGGGCAGCACGCAGCCAAACACCACTTCCTGCACCTGCTCGGGCTTCAGCCCCGCGCGCTCGACCGCCGCGCGGATCGCGGCCGCGCCAAGCTGCGGCGCGGTCAGACTGGCAAGCTCGCTTTGAAACGCGCCCATCGGGGTGCGCGCCGCGGAAACGATAACGATCGGATCTTGTTGCATGTCTGTTGTCTCCTGATGAGGCAGGTGGGGAAGTCGGTGCCGCGCGATCAGCGAATCGACGCCTGCGGCGGATCGCCGTACTGGCGCAGCGCCGCGGCGATCTGCTCCTGCAGTTCGTCGTTGTTGCTGGCCGCCACGCCGAGGTCGCGCAGCAGGCCGTCGGACACGCCATAGACCCAGCCGTGCACGGTCACCTGCTGGCCGCGCGCCCAAGCGTCCTGCAGCACGGTGGTCTGGCTGATGTTGTTGACCTGTTCGATCACGTTCAGCTCGCACAGGCGCGTGTGGGCGTCGTCCTCACGCAGCACAGTGCCAAGGTAGGCGGCGTGCTTGTCGGCGACATCCTGCACATGGCGCAGCCAGTTGTCGGCCAGACCGACGCGCTGGCGCTTGAGCGCCACCTTGACTCCGCCGCAGCCGTAATGGCCGACCACGGTGATGTGGCGCACCTTGAGCACATCGACGGCGAACTGGATCACCGACAGCGCGTTCAGGTCGCTGTGCGCGATCACATTGGCGATATTGCGATGAACGAACACCTCGCCGGGGGCCAGGCCAAGAATCTGGTTGGCCGGCACGCGCGAATCGGAGCAGCCGATCCACAGGTACTCGGGCGCTTGCTGGTTGGCCAGGCGCGTGAAAAATGCCGGGTCTTCGGCGTTGACGCGGTCGACCCATTCGCGGTTGTTGCGGAACAGCTGGGCGATGGCGTCACTCATGCCGCTCTCCTTGAAACGTCGGTTGATTCAGCGCCGTAGCGGTGGATGAAGCGTTCTTGAGTCTGGTAGGCAAAGAAGTCATGGACATGGCCGGCCAGCAACCGGTCCTTGTGGTGCTGCCACATCGTGGCGTCAAAGAAATCAGGATGATGCCGCTCGAACGCGGCCCGCACGCGCGGATCGCCCAGCAGGAACGTGCGGTACGTTTCCGGAAAAATGTCGTGCGGACGTACGGTGTACCACACCTCGCCGGACATTTCCTCTTCCTCGTTGCGAGGCTCGGGCACGCGGCGGATATTGCAGTCGGTCAGGTATTCGATTTCGTCGTAGTCGTAGAACACCACGCGGCCGTGGCGCGTTACGCCGAAATTCTTGTAAAGCATGTCGCCCGGAAAGATATTCGCGGCGATCAGTTCCTTGACGGCGTCGCCGTATTCGCGAATGCCGTGATCGACCTGCGCATCTGTGCCTTCCTGCAGCCAGATGTTCAGCGGCGTCATGCGGCGCTCGATATACAGATGGCGCACCACGATTTCGTCGCCGCCATCCTGGGCGCGCTGGTATTCGATCATCGACGGCGCGTGCAACTCCAGTTCGCGCACCAGCGCTTCATCAAAGCGCGACAGCGGAAACGCCACATCGGAATATTCGAGCGTATCGGCCATGCGGCCCACGCGGTCGTGCTGCTTGACCAGCCGGTATTTGGATTCGACCAGTGCGCGCGTGGTCTCCTTGGGCGGCGCAAACGCGTCGCGGATCACCTTGAACACATAGGGAAACGACGGCAGCGTGAACACCAGCATCACCAGGCCCTTGATGCCCGGTGCGCTGATGAACTTGTCGGACGAATGCTGCAGATGGTGCAGGAAATCGCGGTAGAACAGGTTTTTGCCTTGCTTCTGCAAACCGAGCGACGTGTAGATCTCCGCGCGCGCCTTGCGCGGCAACAGATCGCGCAGGAACGTGACGTAGGCCGACGGGATTTCCATATCGACCATGAAATAGGCGTGCGCGAACGAAAACAGGATCAGCAGTTGTTCCGGCCGCAGCAGCACGGTATCGAGCACGAGCTTGCCGCTTGCACCGTGGATCACCGGGATCACCATCGGGTAGGTATGGTCGCCGTTGATCACGCGGCCGATGATAAAGGCCGACTTGTTGCGAAAGAACAGCGACGACAGCGTATGGACCTGGAAATTCGGCGCGGTGCGGAATTCGCCAAAATGTTCGTCGATGGCGCGCAGCACGTAGCCGATATCGCGCTTAAGGTCCTCGAAAGGCAGCGTCAGCTGGAAATTGTGCACGACGCG
The DNA here is from genome assembly GCF_008801835.1 of Cupriavidus pauculus. Lineage (GTDB taxonomy): Bacteria > Pseudomonadota > Gammaproteobacteria > Burkholderiales > Burkholderiaceae > Cupriavidus > Cupriavidus pauculus. The sequence continues at coordinate 131,248 of NZ_VZOW01000009.1, forward strand.
CTCGAAACACGCCGCCATACCTTCGCGACTGCCCGGGTAATACGCGCGATAGGTCGGCTTGACCGGGGATTCCTCATTCTCGATGTACTCGGTCGAGATCGCCGGGCGTACGAAAATGAAATCGTTGTTGAAATACGAGCGATGCAGGATGCGCGTGCAGACCGAATTGAAGAACGTCTCGGCCAGCTCGGGCTGATGATGGTTGGTCAGCAGGCCGATGTAATGGAGCTTGATCTGCTGCCAGATTTCATCGTCGATCCGCTCGGCGTCGTATTCGTCCTGCAACGTCACCACGGCTTCGTGCACACGGTCGTTGTAGAACGCGATGCGGTCGCGCTGGAGCTTCTGCAGCCCATGCCAGTCCGCCGCCTCGAAGCGCGCCTTGGCCTCGATGCTGGCTTCGCGGAACAGCCGGTAATGCTTGTCGAACCCATCCAGCATGGTGCGCGCCACATCATAGGCAATCTGCGAAGACAGCAGCTTGGGGAAGTGGGACATGGACTCGAAGACTCTGGACCGGGCGGCTTGCAGTCGGGATTGTAATGGCGTTCGGCACTGACCTCCGGGTCGCACCGAACGCCGCTGGCGTCACTTTTTGCGTCGTTACATCGTTTCGGCAAACAACTCGCGTCCGATCAGCATGCGGCGGATTTCCGAGGTGCCGGCGCCGATTTCGTACAGCTTGGCGTCGCGCCACAGGCGGCCGACCGGATATTCGTTGATATAGCCGTTGCCGCCGAGAATCTGCACCGATTCGCCGGCCATCCAGGTCGCCTTCTCGGCCGTGTACAGGATCACGGCGGCGCAATCCTTGCGCACCTGGCGCACGTGGTCCGTGCCCAGCGCATCAAGATTCTTGCCGACCGTGTACAGATAGCTGCGCGCCGCCTGCAGCGTGGTGTACATGTCGGCCACCTTGCCCTGGATCAGCTGGAATTCGCCGATGCTTTGGCCAAACTGCTTGCGGTCGTGAATGTAGGGTGTCACCACGTCCATGCACGCCTGCATGATGCCGACCGGGCCGCCCGACAGCACGGCGCGCTCGTAGTCGAGCCCGCTCATCAGCACTTTCGCGCCGCCATTTTCCGCGCCGAGAATGTTCTCGACCGGCACTTCCACGTCCTGGAACACCAGCTCGCCGGTGTGCGACCCGCGCATGCCGAGCTTGTCCAGCTTCTGCGCCACCGAAAAGCCCTTCATGCCTTTTTCGACGATGAAGGCGGTCATGCCGCGCGCGCCCAGGTCCGGCTCGGTCTTGGCATAGACCACCAGCACGTCGCAGTCCGGCCCGTTGGTGATCCACATTTTGGTGCCGTTGAGCACGTAGCGGTCGCCCTTGAAGTCGGCGCGCAGCTTCATGCTGACCACGTCCGAGCCGGCGTTCGGCTCGCTCATCGCCAGCGCGCCGATCCAGTCGCCGGACACCAGCTTCGGCAGGTACTTGGCCTTTTGCGCGGCCGTGCCGTTGCGGTGGATCTGGTTCACGCACAGGTTCGAGTGCGCGCCATACGACAGGCCCACCGACGCCGAGGCGCGGCTGATCTCCTCCATCGCGATCATATGGGCCAGGTAGCCCATGTTGGCGCCGCCGTATTCCTCGGCCACGGTGATGCCCAGCACGCCGAGATCGCCCATCTTCTTCCAGGCATCCATCGGGAACTGGTCGGTCCGGTCGATCTCGCCGGCGCGCGGCGCCAGTTCGGCCTGGGCCCAGTTGCGCACGGATTCGCGCAGCATCTCGATGTCTTCGCCGAGGTCGAATTTCAGGCCGGGAAGGTCGGTCATGGTGATGTCTCCTCTGTCTGGCGCGTGCGTCGCGCGTCGAATCGTGGGTGCCGGAAGCGTCCGGACGTTGCGGCTATTTTATTGACGTTTACGTAAACGTCAATCAGGTCCGATGCGATGTGCCGAATCGATATCGTATTCAGATTGCGCCGGTCTTTTCGCGGCCATGATGCGCAGCCAGCAATGCCTTGCACTGACGCTCGTGCTGGTCGATTTCCAGCAACTGCGCCTGCAGGTCCTCCAGTTGGCGCTCCAGCGTGCCGCGGTGCTGGGCCAGCAGGTGCAGAAAGCGCTCAAGCTGAGGCGCGGTGTCGCGCGGGGACTCGTAGAGATCCAGAATTTCGCGGATTTCGTTGAGAGTAAGCCCTAACCTTTTGCCGCGCAGCGTGAGTTTCAGGCGGGTGCGCTCGCGGCCGTTATAGACGCGCTTGCGCCCGCTGGGGCCTTCGCGGTCGGGCGCCAGCAGGCCTTGGTCCTCGTAAAAGCGGATGGCGCGCGGCGTGATTTCGAATTCGCGCGCAAGATCGGTAATCGTGTAAGTGGCTGTGGATGGCTGAGCCGACATGTGGCGCCCCCGAAAAGTGAACGGTCGTTCGTACATTCGTTGCGCGATCAACTTTTCGTCTAAGATGACGAACGCGACTCGCAAATTGACGTTAACGTTAGCGTCAATGCCGTCGCCTGACAATCCACAATGAAGCGCGCGCCCGGATCTTGGCAGCGCGCCAGCCTTCTTGACGAGACAAAGCCCCATGAACGCACTCGAACATCAGCTCCAATACCCGTTTGGCGAGACCATGCCCGAACCGGGCGCGCGCCAGGAAGTGGCGCCGGGCGTGTACTGGCTGCGCATGCCGCTGCCGTTCGCGCTGGACCACATCAACCTGTGGTTGCTGCGCGACCGCATCGAAGGCCGCGACGGCTGGACGATCATCGATTGCGGCATCACCAACGACGCGATCAAGGCGCATTGGGAAACCATCTTCGCCAACGAACTGGACGGCCTGCCGGTGCTGCGGGTGCTAGTCACCCACTGCCATCCCGATCACGTGGGCCTGGCGCATTGGCTGTGCAAGCATTGGGACGTGCGCCTGTGGATGAGCCTGGGCGACTACATGTCGGCGCGCGTCATGGCGGGCGGCTCGGGCGTGGGATCGAATGCCGGCGGCGACTTTGCCGCCAGCCACTTCGCACGGCATGGCCTGACCGACCCCGACAGCCTCGAAAAACTGCGCGCGCGCAAGAGCTACTATCCATCGCTGGTGCCCGACCTGCCCACGCAGTACCGCCGCCTGATGGATGGCGACACGGTGCGCATCGGCGCCGATCCGACCCGCTCTGCGTGGCGCGTGATCACCGGCTACGGCCATGCGCCCGAGCACGTCGCGCTCTATAACGCGGACACCAACGTGCTGATTTCCGGCGACATGGTGCTGCCGCGTATCTCGACCAACGTCAGCGTGTTCGATATGGAGCCGGAAGCCAATCCGCTACAGCTTTATCTCGATTCGCTGGCCAAGTACGAGCCGCTGCCCGACGACGTGCTGATCCTGCCGTCGCATGGGCGGCCATTCCGCAATATCCACACGCGGATTGCCCAGCTGCGCGCGCACCACGTCGACCGCCTGGCCGAGACGCTCGATGCCTGCGCCGCCAAGCCGTGCAACGCCTTCGATATCGTCGGCGTGATCTTCCGCCGCCAGTTCGACATCCACCAACTGACCTTTGCGATCGGCGAAGCGCTGGCGCACCTGCACGCACTCTGGCATCGCGGCGAACTGGTGCGGCAGATTGGCGAGGACGGCGTGGTGCGTTTTTCGAAGACGCAGCCAGCCGGCTGACAGCGCGTCAGATGCCGGCCGTGGCCAGATGCTTGAGGTAGCCGAGCCCGGCCACGGCCCGGCTGCCGTACCACGACAGCATTTCGCCATCGACCAGCAGCACGGGCTTGCCGATCTGGCGCTCCAGCGCATCGGCATGATCTTCCGTAAAGCGATACGGCTCGGTCGACAGCAGCACGGCATCGAGCCCGCGCACCAGCGCATCGTTCCATTTGAAGGTGGGATAACGCTCGCCCGGCGCGTTGGGGCGGGCACAATCGCCATCGACGCAGGCCTGCGGCGCCTGCGCACCATCGGGCCACGTCTGCCAGTTGACCAGCGCCAGCATCTGACTGATGTAAGTGGCGCGCGACACGGTCATCCACGGGTCCTGCCAGATTGCATAGAGCACGCGGCGCGCGGGCCAGGCTCGGGCCTGCAGCGCGTCGAGCCCCGCTTGCAAATCGGCGGCAAGCCGCGCGGCTTCGGCCTGGCGGCCAAAGATGCCGCCCAGCATGGCGTACAGCGCGAGATTGTCGGCCGGCGCGCACGGATGGGTGACGATCACGTGCGGCACGAAGCTGCGAATCTCGTCGACCGTCTCGCGGCGGTTTTCGTCGATATTGACCACCACATGGGTCGGCGCCAACGCGCGCAGCGTTTCGAGCTTCACGTCCTTGGTGCCGCCGACCTTCGCCACCGCGCGCACCGCCGGTTCCGGATGGATGCAGAAACCGGTGCGCGCCACGATGCGGTCGGCCAGGCCCAGGTCGAACAGCAGTTCGGTGATGGACGGCACCAGCGACGCGATGCGCACCTCGCCGGTTGCGGCATCGTGGCTCTGGCCCGTCGCGTCGGTCCACATCATGCGCCCCCGGTCTGGCGCGGCTTGCGCGGCGCGCGACGGAACAGCGCATCGTAGAGCCCGCGTGGCAGCACGTGCAGCACTGCTGCCACAACGCCCATCTGCCACGGGATCACCGTGAAGCGCGCGCCGCCGGCGATTTTTTCGATCGCCTTGCGCGCGAACACGTCGGCATCCATCAGAAACGGCATCTTGTACGGATTGTGCGCGGTCATCGGCGTGCGGATGTATCCCGGCGCGATGGTCACCACGCGGATCCGGTCGTGCAGCAATTCCACGCGCAGGCTTTCCAGCAACTTGATCACCGCCGATTTGGACGCGCTGTACGCACCGCCGCCCGGCAGGCCGCGCACACCGGCCACGCTGGCGATGCCGACCAGCGTTCCGCGCCATCCGCCGGCACCTGGCGCACGCGCGCGCATGGTGTCCAGAAACGGCTGGAACGTGGTCAGTGTGCCGAACCAGTTGGTGTCCATCACGGCGCGGAATACGTCCAGGTCCTCCCGCTCGCCGGCCGCGGTGCCGACCGAGATGCCGGCATTGGCGATCACCACGTCCGGGCAGCCGACATGGGCCAGAAAATCGGCCGCGGCCGCCTGCATGGCGTCGGCATCGCGCACATCGGCGGCATAAACCCGGACCGCGGCCGGATTGGGCAGGCTGTCGGCAAACGCGCGCAGCGCATCTTCGCGACGGCCCACTATGCCCAGCACCGCGCCCTGCTGCGCATAGGCCCGCGCCAGTGCCTGCCCGATGCCGCTGGAGGCACCGGTGAGAAAGATTTTTTGAGGTTGCATGGGCGTGAATATAGCGCGCGCCGTACCAGGCGCGCGAAGTTGGCGCTAACACGGGCGCGGCCGATCCTCGCCGGCGGCCGGAAAACAAAAAACCCGATGCGATTTCCCGCATCGGGTCTTGTAGCGAGCCTGGCAGCGCCGATCAGAGCTTCTTGTCGCGCACGCCGGTAACCAGGAAATCCATCGCCTGGATAGCGCCGGACTTGGTGCCGGCAATCGACGGCGACGTTTCATACTTGCCCTGCACCACCACGGTCGGCACGCCGTCGATCTTGTACGAATCCGCGATCTTGTTGGCGCGCTGGGAGTTGGTGGTCACCGAGAACGAGTTGTAGGTGTCCAGCCACTGCTTGCGGTCGATGCCGTTGGCGGCCATGAAATCGGCGATTTCATTGGTGTCGACCATGCGCTTGCGCTGCTTGTGGATGGCGTCGAACACCTTGCCGTGCAGGGCGTCCAGCTTGCCCAGCGATTCCAGCGCATAGAAGATCTTGGTGTGCGGCAGCAGATCTTCGCGGAACGCCACCGGCACGCGCTTGAACACCACGTCCTTGCCCTGCTTCTTGACCCAGGCTTCCAGATCGGGTTCGAAGTCATAGCAGTGCGGGCAGCCATACCAGAAGAACTCCGTCACTTCGATCTTGCCGGCCGGCACGGGCTGCGGCGCTTTCAGTACCGTGTAGTCCTTGCCTTCGGTCGGCGCGGCCATGGCGGCGGGCGCGGTCATCAGCAGACCGCTCACGGCGGCGGCGGTGGCAATCAGTGCGGCGATTTTCTTCATGTCAGAAGGGCCTTACGGGTTGAACGTGCAAACGAATGCGTCTATGACCGCACGCCCGCGCAATGGTTCACAACCACGCGCCGCGCACGGTCAGTCACGGGATTTACTGCTTGGTGAAGCGGATGACCGATGCATCGAAGCCCGACGATTGCAGGCGGTCGCGCGCGCGGTTCATGTCCTCGATCCGGTTGAAGGGTCCCAACCGGACGCGATACATCTTCACGCCGTTGACATCGCGATCCGTCACCTTGGCCTCGAAGCCCTGCATGGCGAGATTCGCTTTCTGGCGATCGGCATCATCCTGCGACCGGAACGCCCCCACCTGCAACAGGTATCCGACCTTGTTGGCATCGGCCTGGGCAATTTCTGCGATCGGGTCGGCCACCGGCTTTTCCGCCGGACGCGTTGCGGGCTTCTCGGCGGGTTTTTCGGCCGGCTTGTTGTTGGCCACGCTGCTGCCGGCGCTGGCGCCGTTGGCGGCGTCCGCCGGACGCGTGGCGGCCACCGGCGGCTGCGGCGCCGTGGCAGGCTGCTCGGGCTGGCCCACCGGCTTGGGCGGCGTCTTGCTCCACAGCGGCTTGTTGGGATCGCTCGGTTCGGTGTTCTGCTGGGCCTGCTGGGTGGGATTGGGCAGGGTGCTGGCCACGTTGCCGGGTTCGGTCGGACGCGGTGCGGTGGCGTTGCCGTTGCCGCCCTTCTGCTGGAACGGCGCGGGCGAGCGGGTGATATACAGGGCGATGACCACGGCAATGGCCAGGCCGACGATCAGCCCGAGCACAAGGCCCAGGAACGTGCCGCCACGCTGCGTCTGGTTGTGGCGGACGGTGCGCGGAACGCGCTTGCGTTGCTGTTGCATGAAGTCCTCTTCGGTGATGCCGGGGATTATAGGGCCACTCCCGGCGCGCACAGATTCGGAATGGTCTCAATTCATGGTGAGACCATTCCGACGGCGCGTCAGTTTGCCGGCGTTTCGCGATCCATGCGCTGCGGCGCGGAAACCCCGATCACGGCCAGACCATTCTTGAGCACCTGGCGCGTGGCTGCAAGCAGCGCCAGGCGCGCGCGCTTGACGGTCTCGTCGTCGACCAGCACCCGGTCGGCGTTGTAGAACGCGTGGAAGTCGCCGGCCAGGTCGCGCAGGTAGAACGCCACGGCATGCGGCGCCAGTTCACCGGCGGCGGCGGCCAGCATGTCCGGGAACTCGGCCAGGCGCCGGCCCAGCGCAATCGCTTGCGGGCTCACCTCGGCAGCGGTCACCGCGGCCAGATCGACACTGGCCAGCTCCGGCAGGCGAGCCTGCCAGTCCGCGCCGCCCCAGGCCTCGAAGATCGAGCAGATGCGCGCATGGGCGTACTGCACGTAGTACACCGGGTTTTCGTCGTTCTGCTTCAGCGCCAGGTCGACGTCGAACACGAATTCGGTGTCGGCCTTGCGCGACAGCAGGAAGAACCGCACGGCGTCGCGGCCGCGCGTGAAGTGCGCTGGCCAGTCGGCCACGCCGGCTTCCAGGCAGGCGCGAATGGTTTCGTCGCCGCCGTTGCTCCATTCGATCAGGTCGCGCACGGTCACATACGATCCGGCGCGCTTGGAGATCTTCACCTCTTCGCCGTTCTTCATCACGGTGACCATCTTGTGCAGCACGTAGTCGGGGTAGCCCTGCGGGATGCCGATGTCCAGACCCTGCAAGCCGGCGCGCACGCGCGCGATGGTGCCGTGGTGGTCGCTGCCCTGCACGTTGATGACCTTGGCGAAGCCGCGTTCCCACTTGGTGGTGTGATACGCCACGTCGGGCACGAAATACGTGTACGTGCCGTCCGACTTCTTCATGACGCGGTCTTTGTCGTCGCCGTCGTCGGTGGTGCGCAGCCACAGCGCGCCTTCGTTTTCGTAGGTCTTGCCGCGGGCGATGAGCGACTGCACCGCGCTGTCGACGCGACCGTCGCTGTACAGCGACGACTCCAGGTAGTAGCGGTCGAATTTCACGCCGAACGCCTGGAGGTCGATGTCCTGCTCATTACGCAGGTAGGTGACCGCGAACTTGCGGATCGACTCCAGGTCCTCGACATTCCCCGACGCGGTGACCGGTTCACCGTCGGATGCCGAGACGGTCTTGCCCGCGAGGAAATCGGCCGCGATATCGGCGATGTAGTCGCCGTTGTAGGCCGATTCCGGCCAGCCCGCATCGCCCGGCTTGAGGCCGCGCGCGCGTGCCTGCACGGAAACCGCCAGCGTGTGGATCTGCACGCCCGCGTCGTTGTAATAGAACTCGCGATGCACCGACCAGCCCTGCCATGCCAGTAGATTCGCCAGCGCGTCGCCCAGCGCGGCCTGGCGGCCGTGGCCGACGTGCAGCGGTCCGGTCGGATTGGCCGACACAAACTCCACCAGCACCTTGCCATGCTCGCCGGCCGGACGCGCGCCGAAACGGTCGCCGTCGGTCAGCACCGCGCGCAGCACCTCGGCGCGCGCCTCGGGGCTCAGCCGCAGGTTGATGAAGCCCGGCCCGGCGATCTCGAGCGCCGCCACCAGTTGCGCGGCGCGCGGATCGGCCTTGACCGCGTCGACCACCTTCTGCGCCAGTTCACGTGGATTGGTCTTCAGGGCCTTGGCCACCTGCATGGCGATATTGCAGGCCAGGTCGCCATGGGCGGCCGCCTTGGGGCGCTCGAACGTGACCGCAGGCAGGTTGGCATCGGCCGGGGCGAGCGCGCGCACGGCGTCGGTGAACGCGGCGGCAATTTGAGAGGTCTGAACTGGCAGCATGGATATCTGGGGCCTTGAGGCTGAATGCTTCCGGCTGGCGGCGGCGCCGAAGTGGAGGCCGCGCCGCGTGACCGGCAGTGGAAATCGGGAAACGCGGAATTTTATCAGGTGCTATGCTGACATCATGCGACGGCCTGTACGCCTGGCGCGTGCGACGTCTTCACTCATGAAAGGAAACATCATGCTGATCACCTTCAAATCCCACGCCTCGCAAGACCTGATCATGATGAAGGATCTTGCCATGACGCTGCTGGGCATCATCGGCAAGCATCTGGGCGAACGCGGGGTGATCACGTCCGAGGAAATGCCGGCGGCGATCCGCAAGCTCGAAGCCGCCGTCCTGGACGCGAAGAAGGTCCATCCGGCCGACACCACCGTACACCCGGGCAAGGACGATGACCGGGAAGAAGAACCGCTGCATCTCGGCCAGCGCGCCTATCCGTTCCTGGATATGCTGCGCGCTTCCGCCAAGGAAGGCACCGACGTGATGTGGGGCGTGTAGCCACCTGCTCCGGCTGCCAGTCCGCGGCTACTCGAATTGCCCGGCGCCGACGCCTTCGCGCGGCGCCGGGCTTCCCTCGCGGGGCGCGCCACTTCGGCCGCGCAGCCCGTCCTCCCGCCTCATATCGCCCCGCTCGGAAAAACAATCCCGTCGAAACGCCGCCGTGCCGATCGCCGCGTCGCGGCATTCACGCGCAAAAAAAGCCCGAACACCATGAAGATGTTCGGGCGTCCCGGATCAGGGATATATCCGGAAAGGGGGTTGCTGCAGGGGTAAGGAAAGATTCCTCGTATTCGTTGGCTCGATGACCGGTGACGTCACTCGCCGTTGCGTCGACCTGCCAGCAGCAGGCCGACGAAAGCGCCCACCAGCGCGGCGATGCCCACCGCCTTGAGCGGCGATTCCACCACGCGCTGACGTCCGTGATCGACCGCCACGTCTACGTGGTCGCGCGCCCAGTGGACGCCCTCGCGGCCGCGTTCACGCAAGCGCTCTGTCAATTCGTTGGCGCGCACGCGCAGTCGACGGCCCGCGGCCATGCTTTCGGCCGAGCCTTCGCGCGCCAGCACGTCGATGGTTTGTTGAAGCTGGCCGATCAGCGCCTTGACTTCATCAGATACCGGTCCCACGGCATCGCGGGTATCGCGCGCGGCATGCTTGATCTGGCGTACTGCCGCATCGGCGCTGTCCTGCAGATGATTGATTTCCTTGCGGATCTTGGGGTTCTGCGTGAGCATGGGTACTCCTGTTTCCGATTGAGGGCTTCAGGACCCTGCCCACCGCCACGGCGCCAGGCCGTCGGCCGCGGGCAAGTGTCCTGAATGCTTGGTGCTTACCGTCGGCGCACCAGTCCCATCACAAAGGTGACCAGGGCCACGACCAAGAAAATAAAGAACAAAATCTTGGCGATTTCCACCGCGCCGGCTGCAATCCCACCGAAACCAAAGATGGCCGCCACCAGTGCGACGATAAAAAAGACGAGTGCGTAGTACAGCATGACCAGTCTCCCTAGGGTTAGAGAACACGCCAGTTGGCGGTACGTTCGGCTTGCACCGACGTGCGCAAGCTCATAGCCTCATCGTAGGGTTCCACCCCGGCACCGCACACCGAAACGCCACCGATTCACGTGTCAGCCAAGTCCTACAGCGCACGACATGCCACACCGGATGCGACGTCCGGCCCGCACGGGTACGATTGACCCCACTGACGCGATGTGATTCCATGGCCCCTCGCCGCCAATCGCCCACCCTCGCCTGTCTCGCCGCGGCGCTCAACCGGTACTTCCCCATGGCCAAGCATTCCCTTCTCTTGCGAAACACACTGCTGCTTGCAGGCGGCATCGTGCTGACACTGGCCGTCCTGATAGCATCGGAAACCGGCAACCTACGACTACGCCAGGGCTATACGGAAGCGATCCGCTCCCAGCAGCTCCAGAGCGATCTGGGCGAGCTGGCCGCCGAACTGGTCAACGCCGAGGCGGGCCAGCGCGGCTTCCTGCTGACCGGCAAGGACAGCTATCTCGATCCGTACTACAAGGCGCTGCCGCACATCAACGAACTGATGGCGCGCATCCGCCAGCACTATGCCGAGGATCCGGAAGGCTTGCGGCAATTTGGCGAGGCGTCGCAATTCGTCACGCGCAAGCTCAACGAGATGGCGCTGACACTGGTCTATGGCAAGCGCGATGTCGACGTGGCGCTGGACATGATCCGCACCGATTTCGGCAAGCAGACCATGGAAAGCGCGCGACGCGGCATCGAACAGTTGCAGGTGCGCGAGTCCGCCACGGTCACCCACAACCTCGAGGCCGCCGAGCACGACCTGCAGCTTTCGCGCTATGGCATCGGCCTGCTCACCGCCATCAATATCCTGCTGCTGGTGGCCGTTGGGCTGGGCCATCAGCGGCGCATGACGATGGCCGAGGCGGCGCGCGTGCAACTGGAAGAGGAAAGCGCGCGGCTCGATCGCAAGGTGCGCGCACGCACGCGGCAACTGTCCGCGCTGGCGGCGCATTTGCAGCGCGTGACCGAAGACGAAAAGACGCGCCTGGCGCGCGAGCTGCATGATGAACTGGGCGCCATTCTCACGGCGATCAAGCTGGATCTGCATTGGGTGAAGATGCGCGTGCAGGCCACGCATCCCGAAGCGCGCGACAAGATCACGCGCGTGATGCAGCACGCGGACCAGGCCATCCAGATCAAGCGCGGCCTGATCGAGGACCTGCGGCCCACCGTGCTGCTGAACCTTGGCCTGCGCGAAGCAATCGTGCAGCACGTGGAAGACGTCGGCGCGCGCAATCAATGGGAAACGCGCCTGGAACTGCCCGACTCGCTGCCGCAACTGCGCGACAGCGCGGCCATCGCGCTATATCGGATCGTGCAGGAATCGCTGAACAACGCCAGCAAATATGCCGAAGCAAAACATGTCTGCGTCTCGCTGGCCTGCACGGACCGCCTGCTGACGCTGACCGTGAGCGACGACGGCCGCGGCCTGCCGCCGGACTTCGACGCGGGCAGCACCGCGGGGCATCATGGACTGCTGGGCATGGAACAGCGCGTGCTGGCGCTCGGTGGCACGATCCAGGTGGACTCGGCGCCGAACCAGGGCGTCACGATCCGCACCGAGGTGCCGCTGACGACCACTGTGCTGGCGCCGCCCGAGGAAACCGCCGAGATCTGATCGGCGACGAGGGCCGCCGCGCGCGGCCCGATGTACCTACGAGGCGGACGTCGCGTAATCCTCGATCACGCGGAACACCTGCTCCAGTTCCAGCGATTTGTCGAAGAAATAGTCGGCGCCCGCGTCGGCGCATTGGCGGCGGTACATCGAAACCTGCGCGTGATTGGTGTAGACGATGCGGATGCCGGACAGACCGGCCTTCTGCATTTCGCGCAGGACATTGATGCCGTTGCCCTGGCGCAGTTGCAAATCGACGATCACCACGTGGTAGTCGCCGTGCGTGGCCAGGCGGATGGCCATGCTTTCGGTATCGGCCCAGTCCACGTTTTCGACGAACGGAAACGCGGTCAGATATTCCAGCAGCATACCCCGCAAGACTTCGGAGTCCTCGATCAGGAGGACTCTCAACGAGCGATTGGGGGAAGCCGTGGCTTGCTCCGGCATGGTCTGTGGACGGCTGTCAGGCGAAAGGGTGGGCAAATAACGACTGTGTTTCGATAAGCATCGACGGGCCTTATTCCACCAGGCCGTTCTTGATGGCGTAATACGTCAGGTCGGCGTTGGTCTTCATGCCCATCTTCTCCAGAATGCGGGAGCGGTAGGTGCTCACGGTCTTCACGCTCAGGAACAGCTCGTCGGCGATCACGGACACCGACTGGCCCCGCGACAACTTGCAGAAGATCTGGAATTCGCGCTCCGACAGCGTCTGATGCACCGGCTGTTCGGTCGGCTTGTCGAGCCCGCCGATCAGCAGGTCCGCGACCGTGGGGCTCACGTAACGACGGCCCTGCGCCACGGTGCGGATCGCCTTGACGAGATCGTCGGGCGCCGACTCCTTGGTCAGATAGCCGGACGCACCCGCGCGAATAAGGTTGATCGCGTACTGGTCTTCGGGGTACGTCGACAGAATCAGCACAGGCAGATTCGGCAGGCGCTGTCGGATCAGCTTCAGCACATCGATGCCGTTGCGGTCCGGCATGGAAATATCGAGTACGAGGACATCGAACTCGCTGTCGCGCAACTGCGCCATCACTTCGTCGCCGCTCGCGGCTTCGCCCGTCACCTTGATGTCGGGCTCCTCTGAAATGAACTGGCGCAGACCGGCGCGCACGATCTCATGATCGTCGGCGATCAAGACGCGAATCATCGGTGTCTCCACGGTGAGGGGTCCAACCCGCGTGCAATGCACGGTCCGGGCCGGTTTCCTGCATTGTAGTGCTGGCGCCGCGTGGAAGATGTCGGTGTCAGGCTGACATGACGCGCCACCGCGACACCGCCCAGCGCGCTGCCGCGGGTGGCTGGCAGGCATTTCGCCGCGGCGTGATGTTGCGATGCGGCGCGACGCAAACGAAAAACGGGCGCCATGTGGCGCCCGCGGGTCAATTTGGCGAAGGGGCTCACGCGGCCTGGAGGTCCCGCCCGGCCCCGTCGCCATCAAGCGACGTTCACGACGTCACTGGATCTTGGTACCGGCATCCGCACCGGCGCCGGCATTGGCGCCGAGCTCCTTGGTGTCGCCCTGCTTCGACTTGGATTTGGCATGCGTGCCGTGCTTGCTCTTCGACGAATGGGTCTTGGCGCCCGCGTCTGCATTGGCGCCGAGATCGGCACGCGCGCCAGAGTCGGCAGCCGCACCCGGCGATACGGCGCCACCCGAAGTCGCGCCGCCGGCATTCACGCCAGCATTCACGCCAGCGTTGGCGCCGGTCGAGACCGCAGGGGTGCTTACCGATGCGCCAACGCCGGATTGCGTGCCGACGGTGGCGCCAGTACCTTGCGCCATTGCCAGGGACGAGGCGGCGGCAATCGACAGGGCGGACAGGGAGATCAGCAGCTTGTTCATGAAAGAGACTCCTTAACTGGAATGCTCCGCAGCGAAACATTCGCTGCGGCATTCACGCGGTGTCACGTGAACTGAGGCCCAGTCTATGGAGCCCGCCCATATCGGTCTGTGAGCACTTGTAATGCCCTGTAAGCAGTAGTGAATACATTGCGGACATTGCCGCCCTGCCTCCGCGCGCTGCCACACGATAACGTCGGCATCGGCATCCGTTGCCAGTCAAAGGCTTGCGCACGGCGCAAAAAAACCGGGCGCCGCGGGAAAGCGGCAGCCCGGCCCTTGCAACTGCTTACAGCTGCTGCTTAGCGATTACAGGTTCGGCGCCAGTGCGCGCTCCAGAGCCAGCCGATCCTCGCCGCGTCGCGCCACCATGTCGTCGAGCTGGTCCTGGCCGATCTTGCCGACGCTGAAATAGGTCGAATCGGGATGCGACAGGTAGAAGCCGCTGACCGATGCCGCTGGCGTCATGGCCAGCGAGTCGGTGATGCCCATGCCGATCTCGGCCGCATCGAGGAACTCGAACATGCGCGCCTTCACGGTGTGCTCAGGGCATGCCGGATAGCCCGGCGCCGGGCGAATACCGCGGTAGGCCTCGGCGATCAGCTGGTCGTTGTCCAGCGTTTCGGCGGCGTCGTAGCCCCACAGGTCGGTGCGAACGCGCTGGTGCAGGCATTCGGCGAAGGCTTCGGCCATGCGGTCGGCCAGCGCCTTGAGCATGATTGCGCTGTAATCGTCGTGATCGGCTTCGAACTGCTTTTCCTTCTTGTCCACGCCGATGCCGGCCGTCACCGCGAACATGCCGATGTAGTCGGCCACGCCGCTCGACTTCGGCGCGATGAAATCGGCCAGGCAGCGGTTCGGCCGTTTGACGCCGTCGACCACCGGACGCTCGCTCTGCTGGCGCAGGTTGTGCCAGGTCAGCGCCACCTTGGTACGCGACTCGTCGGTGTAGATCTCGATATCGTCGTCATTGACCGAGTTGGCCGGCAGCATCGCCAGCACGCCGTTGGCCGTGAGCCAGCGGCCCTGGATCAGCCGCGCCAGCATGCTCTTGCCGTCCGAATAGACGCGGCGCGCCGATTCGCCGACGATCTCGTCGTTCAGGATGTCGGGGAATTTGCCCGCCAGGTCCCACGTCTGGAAGAACGGCGCCCAGTCGATGAAGTTGGCCAGCTCGGACAGATCGTAGTTGCGGAAAATGCGCCGGCCGATGAATTTCGGACGGGGCGGCACGTAGCTGGACCAGTCGATCGGCGTCTTGTTGGCGCGCGCCTGAGCCAGCGTCACCATCGGCGTGGCCTTCTTGTTGGCGTGCTGCGTGCGGATGCGGTCGTAGTCGGATTTGAGATCGTCCAGATACTTGGCCGCGCCCTCGTCGGACAACAGGCTCGACGCCACGCTGACTGACCGCGACGCATCGGGCACGTACACCACCGGGCCCTCGTAGTTCGGCGCGATCTTCACCGCCGTATGGACGCGCGACGTGGTGGCCCCGCCGATCAGCAGCGGAATCTTCTTCACGCGGAAGTAATCGTCGCGCTGCATCTCCGACGCCACGTAGGCCATTTCTTCCAGCGACGGCGTGATCAGCCCGGACAGGCCGACGATGTCCGCACCCTCGACCTTGGCGCGGGCCAGGATCTCGTTGCACGGGACCATCACGCCCATGTTCACCACTTCGAAGTTGTTGCACTGAAGCACCACCGACACGATGTTCTTGCCGATGTCGTGCACGTCGCCCTTCACGGTGGCGATCACGATCTTGCCGCGCGCGCGCACATCGCCGCCCGCTTCGGCCAGCAAGCGCTTTTCCTCCTCGATGAACGGCAGCAGATGCGCCACCGCCTGCTTCATCACGCGCGCGCTCTTGACCACTTGCGGCAGGAACATCTTGCCTGCGCCGAACAGGTCGCCAACGATGTTCATGCCATCCATCAGCGGGCCTTCGATGACCTCGATGGGACGGCCGCCGCGCGCGGCGATCTGCTGGCGCGCTTCCTCGGTGTCCTCGACGATGAAGGTAGTGATGCCGTGCACCAACGCATGCGCCAGGCGATCGCCCACCGACACCGGCTGCTCGGGCGTGCCGCGCCAGGCCAGGTTTTCTTCCTTCTTCTGGCCGCCGCCCTTGAAACGGTCCGCGATCTCTAGCAGGCGGTCGGTGGCGTCTTCGCGGCGATTGAGCACCACGTCTTCCACGCGCTCGCGCAGCTCCGGATCGAGCTGGTCATACACGCCAAGCTGTCCGGCGTTGACGATGCCCATGTCCATGCCCGCCGCGATGGCGTGATACAGGAACACGGTGTGGATCGCCTCGCGCACCACATCGTTTCCGCGGAACGAGAACGACACGTTCGACACGCCGCCGCTGACCTTCGCGTACGGCAGATTCTGTTTGATCCAACGCGTCGCTTCAATGAAATCGACCGCGTAGTTGTTGTGTTCCTCGATGCCGGTGGCCACCGCGAAGATGTTCGGATCGAAGATGATGTCTTCGGGCGGGAAGCCCACTTCGTTGACCAGGAAGTCGTAGCTGCGCTTGCAGATCTCGATCTTGCGCGCGTAGGTGTCGGCCTGGCCCTGCTCGTCGAACGCCATCACCACCGACGCCGCGCCGTAGCGGCGGATCAGTTCGGCGTGATGGCGGAATTGCGCCTCGCCTTCCTTCAGCGAGATCGAGTTCACCACGGGCTTGCCCTGCACGCATTGCAGGCCGGCCTCGATGACTTCCCATTTGGACGAGTCGATCATGATCGGCACCCGCGCGATGTCGGGCTCCGATGCGATCAGATTCAGGAAGCGCACCATCGCTGCCTTGGAATCGAGCATCGCCTCGTCCATGTTGATGTCGATGATCTGCGCGCCGTTTTCCACTTGCTGGCGCGCCACGGCCAGCGCCTCGTCGAACTGGCCGTTCAGGATCATGCGGGCAAAAGCCTTGGATCCGGTGACGTTGGTGCGTTCGCCGACATTGACGAACAATGTGTCGTCATCGATCGTGAACGGCTCCAGACCGGACAGGCGCATCGGACGCGGGGGCAGGTTGTTCTGGCTCATGATGTTTTCTCTGTGCGTACGATGGTCAGGCTGCCTGTCCGGCGGGCTCGCGGTATTGGCCCGGCCACGTGCGGGGCTTCTTGTCCGCCACGCGCTGGGCGATGGCGGCGATGTGGTCGGGCGTGGTGCCGCAGCATCCGCCCACCAGGTTCACCAGCCCGGACGCGGCGAATTCCTCGACCAGCGACGACGTGACTTCCGGCGTTTCGTCGAAACCGGTGTCGCTCATCGGATTCGGCAGGCCGGCGTTCGGGTAGCACGACACGGCGGCGTCGCAGACCTTGGCCAGCTCGGCGATATACGGACGCATCAGCGTCGCGCCCAGCGCGCAGTTCAGGCCGAACGTGACGGGCCGCGCGTGGCGAAGGCTATTCCAGAACGCTTCGACGGTCTGGCCCGACAGGATGCGCCCCGATGCATCGGTCACGGTGCCGGAAATCATCACGGGCACGCGTTCGCCGGTGTCCTCGAACAATTGGTCGATCGCGAACAGCGCAGCCTTGGCGTTGAGCGTGTCGAAGATCGTCTCGACCAGGAACACGTCTGCGCCGCCTTCGAGCAACGCCTTGCCCTGCTCGTAGTACGAATCGCGCAGTTCCTCGAACGTGACATTGCGCGCGCCCGGGTCGTTGACGTCGGGGCTGATGCTGGCGGTCTTCGGCGTCGGGCCGAACGCGCCGGCCACGAAGCGCGGCTTGTCGGGCGTGCTGAACTTGTCGCAGGCCGCGCGCGCCAGGCGGGCCGCCTCGACGTTCATCTCGTAGGCCAGATGCGCCATCTTGTAGTCTTCCTGCGCCACGCGCGTGGCGCCGAAGGTGTTGGTTTCGATCAGGTCGGCGCCTGCGGCCAGGTATTGCTCGTGGATCTCGCTGATGACTTGCGGACGCGTCAGCAGCAACAGTTCGTTGTTGCCCTTGACGTCGACATGATGATCGGCGAAGCGCTCGCCGCGATATTCGGCCTCGCCAAGCTTGTAGCGCTGGATCATCGTGCCCATCGCTCCATCGAGAATCAGAATGCGTTCACGCAGCAGCTGCGGCAGGCTGGCAGCCCGCGTGTAGGGGCGAGGGGCGAATTGGACGGCGCTCATGGTGGGGCTTTGGTGGTGTCGCGCCCGGGCCGGAGGCCAATGCGCGCAATTTAGGCAAGACGGCGATTTTATCAGGTAGATCAAGGGATTGCGGGATGCCCCCGCGACGGCTGACGGCGCGACGGGCACCGCAGCGCATGGCGGCGTGGAGGACGGCCGCGGATGCGCCGCGATGGCGACGCGCCGCGGTTGTCAGCCCCCGCCGGGCCGCCTACACTGAGAGACGCATTCGTCACGATCTTCACACACTTTGCGCTTTCCGCGCTTTCGCCCGCTTCCATGCAACACCTGAGCCCCAACGACGCCCGCCAACTGCTCGACGCCGAGCCCGATGCGCTGTTCATCGATTGCCGCAGCGAAATGGAGTATCTGTTCGTCGGCCATCCACGCGGGGCGCACAACGTACCCTGGAACGACGGCCCGGACTGGGAAGTCAATCCGCATTTCGTGCAGGCGGTGAAAAAGCTGGCCGGACAGGTTTCGGCGCGCCCGGTGGTGCTGATTTGCCGCAGCGGCAACCGCTCATCGGCGGCGGCGCGCGCGCTGGAGGGTGCGGGCTTCACCACTGTGTACAACGTGCTGCATGGCTTCGAAGGCGATCTCGATGCGCAGCGCCATCGCAATACGGTCAATGGCTGGCGTTTCGAAGGCCTGCCCTGGGAGCAATACTGAATCGATGAATTGGTGAATCGGGCAAATGTGCGGTGCCCGGCTTGGCGGAAGCGCCGCCCCGGAGACCCGGCAAAAGAAACGCCCGCGACCGCGGGCGTTTGTGTTTGCGGCGATACCGCGGCTGGCGTCAGTGCATGACCAGCGGGTTGTTCATCACGGTATCGAACTTGCCGAGAAATTCGTCAACTTCTTCCACGGATGGCTCGCTTTCGATCAGACGGGTCACGTCGGCGCGGAAGGTCTCGGCCATATGGCCGCCGAGGAAAATCTCGCGTTTCAGGTTCTTGTCGACGATTTCGTAGCCGCCCGAGGCAAGGGTCGCATGCTCGACATCTGCTCCAAACTCGACAATGCAATAGTTGTCGCTGTTGTAGATCATTTGCATCGCACTACCTCCTGGCGTATGGTTGGCGCCCATTCCACGCATCGCTGCGTTGGCACAAGGCCGTTGGAATCGACGCGATTTCCTCTCCAAGCTGAGGGTGGCCGTCCGTAATTCAAGTTGTGGTGCCGGACGGGCCTTGCGTGCCTTTGCTGCCCTCGTATAGTTGGGCATCGGCGTTTGGCGCAAGTTCTTGAGCGCCGTGCCCCATCGAGCATTACTGTGTTGCGATCTTCGCAATGCGGTTACGGAATATCACACTGCCCGCCACATGCCGCATGCCCCAGGAACGCGTCGAAGATCGCATGGAAGCGTTCCGGTTGTTCGATAAACGACAGGTGCGCGGCGTCAGGCAAGACTTCCAGCTGCGCACCGTGAATCTTCTGCGCGATCGATTGGGCCATCGACACCGGCGACCCTTCATCGTTTGCCCCTACCACCACCAGGGTCGGGCAATGGATCCGCGCGATGGCGTCAGACAGATCGAAGGCGATGATTGCCTGTGCCACGCCCACATAGCCGTGCACCGGTGTGGCCTTCAACATTGCGGCGATCTTTTCGACGACTTCGGGGTGCCTTTCGCGAAAGCCGTCGGTGAGCCAGCGCTCCATCGTCGATGCCACCATGCCAGCCATGCCATGCGCCTCGGCCTGTCCAATGCGGTTAGCCCACATCGGATGCGCCGTCATCGGCGTGCTGTGAATCGTGTCGACCAACGTTAATGACAATAGGCGATTTGCGTGCCGGACGCCCAAAGTCTGGGCGACCATGCCGCCGACAGACACCCCACAGAAGTGGGCCTGGGCGATATCGAGCGCGTCCATCAATGCCACGACATCGTCGGCCAGGCGCGCCATCGTATAGGCGCCGACTGGCGCGTCGCTGCCGCCGTGGCCGCGCAGGTCGAAACGCAATACGCGATAGCGCGCGGCGAGGCGAGCGGCGGTGTTGTCCCAAAGCGTCAGATTGGCGCCCAGCGCATGGGCCAGAATGACCCACGGGCCCTCGCGGCCGTCGATGCGGACCTGAAGTTCCACGTCGCCAGCCCTGATCCGCTGCGTCTGTGCCGCCAAGTCAGACATATTGCAGTCTCCGTGTTGTCACACCGTCGGCTTCGTTGGGGCGCGGCCAAAAAGCTCAGCGCCCTTCACTACTACGATAGACGAGATCGATCTGAGTGCCATCGGGCTCCGTCTGACGCAGCCGCGCAGGCATCCAGTTCAGCGTTGGCGCGAGCCAGATTTCCACGCGGCGGCGATCGTTGGCGTGGCGCGGCAGCCGCATGAAGTGCTTGGTACGCACCACCCCGGTGCCAATATCGATGTCTTCCTCGCCGACGTATTGCACCTGCATCGCCTCCACTTCCCTGGTGTCGGCCACGTTGAAGGTGTCGGTCACGCCGGGTCTCGCATAGCGCTGCGGATCGCCGCGCGCCCATCCCACGAGTTGCAGGAACACGCTGAAACGATCCTGGAAGGAAGGCGGCATCGGCACCTGTCCGCCGCGCGTTTCAAACACCACCGTGTTGGCGGCGTGATCGAAGCGCGCGACTTCCACCTTGCTGCGCCGCGCCTCCTCGTAGCGCGTCGGCGACAGGCCGCGCGCGTCGAGATCGCCCGTGCTCTGGAATGCGAAGCGGAACCACAGCACGCGCGTTTCCACCGCCAGCCGATAGTGCTTGCCGTCCTGTTCCCAGCGAATGATGCCGTCCGGGTTCTGCACGCCGTTGACGAAGCTGGCGTAACGCATCGTCACGGATTCCGGCGCCGCATAGCTGGGCGCTGGCGGCGCAGCGGGGCTGGATGCGGCCAATGGCGCGGCGGCGGCCGACGCGCCATTGGCCGCAGCGCCGGCACCACCTGCGCCGGCATTGACTGTCGCATCGGCATTGGACGTGGTGGCCAGCGCAGGTGCTGCGGGCTCGGGCATGGGTTCGGCCGGCGCAGGCGCTGGCGGCGTCTGTGGCGCCGCGGGCCGTGGCGAGGGCCGGACAACCGGGCGCGCGGGCGACCGGGCCGGTGGCGCGGGCGGCGGCGGTGGCAGCAGGATCGCTTCGATGGCCGGCATCTGGCTGGTATCGGGCAAGCGCGGGAGCGGCATGCGCACCAGGCCGAACAGCACCAGCACATGCAGGATCGCCACCAGCGCGATCACCGCCAGCCAGCGACGCCGGCGCCGGCTGCGGCTAAGAGGGTTGGCCGTCCTGTCCGGCCGGTTGGCTGCCGCCAAGGTAACCGAGTTCCGATGAAATTCGTTGCGCGATATCGCGCACGCGGCGGTCTACCGCGCCGCCCCATTCTGCATCGAATACGCTTTGCGCGCCGAGCACGATCAGCGCCATCGACAAATGCCCGTTGGCATCGAAGACCGGCGTGGAGATCGCATTGATGCCCGGCAGCACGCCGCCGCGCGTGCGCGCCGCGCCATGGCGGCGCACGTCGTCGCAGATGGCGTCGTATTCGGCCAGCGATGCGGGCATGTCGGGCAATGCGACGTCGCCGCGCGTGGCAAGTTCCCGCTCGATCAGCGGCAGCGTCTGACGCCGCGACAGATAAGCGCCGTACAGGCGTCCGGTGGCCGAATTGAGCATCGGCATCACATCGCCCAGCCGCAGGCTCACGCTGACCGGATGACTCGATTCTTCCCAGTGCACGATGGTCGGGCCGTGATTGCCCCACACGGCAATGCCGGCGGTCTGGTCCATTTCATCGCGCAGTTGCGACAGGATCGGCCGCGCCTTGCGCACCGGATCGAGCCGGTTCAGGCCCGCCAGTCCAAGCTGCAGCGCGAACGGCCCGAGGTCGTAGCGCTGGCTCACGGCGTCCTGCGTGACTGCGCCCAGACGCTGAAAGCTGACCAGGTAGCGATGCGCCTTGGCCGGGCTCATGTCGGCGGCCGCGGCCAGGTCGCGCAGCATCATCGCGCGTGGCGATGCGGCCAACGCCTGCAGCAGCCGGAAGCCCACCTCGATGGACTGGATGCCGGCGCGCCGGGCATCATCGCGCGCGTCGTCGTGTGCGTCATCGCGCGCGTCGTCCCTGGAATCGTCGTCAGCCGTTGTCATGCGTGATGGGCAAACCAAAATGTGATGCCGGCCATTCTATACAAGCGCCGTCGAGCGCCTCCGGTAGACTACCGCCCATCCATTTCCGCCCATGTTCGAATTCGCATGAAACTCGCCACCCTGAAGGATGGTTCGCGCGACGGCCAGCTCGTCGTCGTGTCGCGCGACCTGAAAACCGCGCACTACGCCACCGATATCGCCGGCAAGCTGCAGACTGCGCTGGACGACTGGAATTTCTACGCCCCGCAGCTTCAGGACCTCTATGACGCGCTGAATGCGGCCCGCGCGCGGCATCCGTTCCCGTTCCAGCCCAAGGATTGCATGGCGCCGCTGCCGCGCGCCTATCAATGGGCGGACGGCTCGGCGTACGTGAACCATGTCGAACTGGTACGCAAGGCGCGCGGCGCGGAGATGCCGCCCGAATTCTGGAAGGATCCGCTGATGTACCAGGGCGGCTCCGACGACTTCATCGGCCCGCAGGACGACATCGTGTGCGCCAGCGAAGCGTTCGGCATCGATTTCGAGGCCGAGGTCGCGGTCATCACCGGCGACGTCCGCATGGGCGCCACGCCCGAGCAGGCCGGCGAGTCGATCCGGCTGGTGATGCTGGCCAACGACGTTTCGCTGCGCAATCTGATTCCGGCGGAACTGGGCAAGGGCTTCGGGTTCTTCCAGAGCAAGCCCGCCACGGCGTTTTCGCCGGTGGCGGTCACGCCCGACGAGCTTGGCGAGGCATGGCGGAACCGCAAGGTCCATCGCCCGATGGTGGTTCACTGGAACAGCCGCAAAGTGGGCTCGCCCGATTGCGGCACGGACATGGTGTTCGACTTCGGCCAGCTGATCGCCCATATCTGCAAGACGCGCAACGTGCGCGCCGGCAGCATCGTCGGCTCGGGCACGATCTCGAATGTCGACCGCAGCAAGGGCTATTGCTGCATCGCCGAGCAGCGCATGATCGAGACCATCGAGCACGGCAAGCCGGAAACGGAATTCATGAAGTACGGCGATGCCGTCCGTATCGAGATGTTCGACGCACAAGGACACTCGATCTTTGGCGCCATCGACCAGGTGGTGGCGGCGCGCTAGGCGTCGGCCGGGCGCGCCACGGCTACCTCGGCCGCTCAGGCCAAACCCCGACTTGCTCAACCCCACGCGGTTGCGCCTATAATTCCCCGACCGCTTGGTCGGGGAATTTTTTCGTGGTTGCTTCCCGTCCCGGCCAGGTCCGATTTCTTCCACGAAAAAGGTAGCCCCCGATGCCCTCCGACGACGCCAACGCCAACGCCAGTACGCTGTCTCCCCGCCTGGCCCGCTATCAGGCGCTCACGCTGCGCCGGCACGGCCCGGTGCTCGAAATCATCATGGGCGCGGATCAGGCGGCCAACCGCAAGCTTGCGACAGCCGACGCCAGCATGCATCGCGAACTGGCCGAGATCTGGCGCGACGTTTCCGCCGATCCCGATATCCGCGTGGCGCTGATTCGCGGCGAGGGCAAGGGCTTTTCGGCCGGCGGCGATCTGGCGCTGGTCGAGCAGATGGCCAACGATTTCGAGACCCGCACCCGTGTCTGGCACGAGGCGCGCGACCTGGTCTACAACGTCATCAACTGCGACAAGCCCATCGTCTCGGCGATGCACGGCCCGGCCGTGGGCGCCGGGCTGGTGGCCGGTCTGCTGGCCGACATCTCGATCGCGGCGAAGACCGCACGCATCGTCGACGGCCATACCCGGCTTGGCGTGGCCGCTGGCGATCACGCCGCGATCGTGTGGCCATTGCTGTGCGGAATGGCCAAGGCCAAGTACTATCTGATGCTGTGCGAGTCGGTCAGCGGCGAGGAAGCCGAGCGGATCGGCCTGGTGTCGTTGGCGGTGGAAGAAACCGAACTGGTGGCAAAGGCCTTCGAGGTGGCCAACCGGCTCGCGGCGGGATCGCAGTCCGCCATCCGCTGGACCAAGTACGCGCTGAACAACTGGCTGCGCATGGCCGGCCCCGCGTTCGATACCTCGCTGGCGCTTGAATTCATGGGCTTCGCGGGGCCCGACGTGCACGAAGGCATGGCGAGCCTGCGCCAGAAGCGGCCGCCCGAATTCCAGTAACCGGCCGTCCGGACCCGCGTCGTCGGGGCGGCCATGTCAGAGGGAGTGGCGCCACCATGTTCGGACAGATCCCCGATTTCACCAACAGCTTCGAATTCCTGCGCAACATGTGGGCGCGCAGCAGCGGCATGCCCAGCGGTTTGATGCCTGGCCTGGGCGCGATGACGCCGCCGATGGATCTCGACGAGGTCGACAAGCGCATCCACGACCTCAAGGCCGTGGAAAGCTGGCTGCAGCTGAACGTCAACCTGCTGCGCACGACCATCCAGGGCCTGGAGGTGCAGCGCGCCACGCTGGTGGCGCTGCAGACGTTTGGCAACGCGCT
This sequence comes from Cupriavidus pauculus, assembly GCF_008801835.1. Taxonomy (GTDB): domain Bacteria; phylum Pseudomonadota; class Gammaproteobacteria; order Burkholderiales; family Burkholderiaceae; genus Cupriavidus; species Cupriavidus pauculus. Next base: position 155,766 of record NZ_VZOW01000009.1, read on the forward strand.
GTCGCCCGAGGCGATGCAAAGCGCCATGGAGAACGTGGCGCGTGCGGCCAATGCCCCGAGCGCCCATCCACCGCAGCATCCACATCACTTTGCCGATAGCGCGACCGTTTCCGAAGAACAGGCGGACGCCGAAAACGACGAAGCGGAAGACGACGACGAAGCGCCGCCCGACGACGACCGCACGCGCGCCGACGCAGCTGATCGCGCAGCTTCTGCGAACGCCGCCGATCGCGCTGCGTCGGCCGCCGACGGCGCCGCGCCGCTGCCGCCCAATGCGGCGCTATGGTGGGATCTGCTGCAACGGCAGTTCACGCAGATCGCCAGCAGCGCGGCCGCCGCCAGCACCATGCCGTTCGGCAACGTGACCGGAATGCCGGGAATGCCTGGCATGGCCGGGTTCGGCGCGGGGGCCGACGGCGTGGAGCCGGAAGCCGCGGGCGCGCGGCCCGGCGCATCGGCTGCCGGCAAACCCAAACCGGCCGCCAAGAAACCCGCCGCGAAAAAACCTGCCGCGCGCACTACTGCGGCAAAGCCGAAGGCCAAGCCGGCCGCGAAGAAGTCATCGACCAAGCCGTCGTCGACCAAGCGGCCGGCCGGCAGCACGCCCGCGCCCGGCACGCCCGAGGATACGTTCGAGTGAATCGGGCTCATGCCGCCAGCGCATCGGCGCGGGCCATTCAGCGACAGAGCACCGCGCTGGTCATGATGGGGGGCGGTGCGCGCGCCGCATACCAGGCCGGCGTGCTGTCCGGCATCGCCAAGATCGCCGCACGCCACGGGCTGGATCACTGCCCGCTGCCGTTCGGCATCATCGCGGGCACCTCGGCCGGCGCCATCAACGGCGCGGGGCTGGCCACCGGCGCGGCGGATTTCCGCACTGCCACCGACACCCTGGCCGGACTTTGGCAAAGCCTGCATGCCGACGACGTGTACCGTACCGACGTGATCCAGATGGGCGCGTCGGGCGCGCGCTGGCTGTCGTCGCTGGCGTTCGGGTGGATCACGCACCGGGCGCCGCGCGCGCTGTTCGACAACGGGCCGCTCGGCAGCTTCCTGACCGAACTGTTCGAGCCGCCGCGCGTGCAGGCGAGCCTCGACAGCGGTGCGCTCAACGCGTTTGCAGTGACTGCGCTGTCATACAGCACGGGCCGCCACGTCACGTTCTACCAGTCGCACCGACGCATCCATCCATGGCAGCGCAGCCAGCGCATGGCCGTCGAAGCGTCTATCGGCGTCGATCATCTACTGGCATCGTCGTCGATTCCGTTTCTTTTCCCGGCCATGCCGCTGGAACTGGAAGGCCATCACGAATGGTTTGGCGATGGCACGATGCGCCAGATGTCGCCGCTGTCGCCGGCCATCCATCTCGGCGCGTCGCGCATTCTGGCGATCGGCGCGGCATCGCGGCAACGTGCGGGCTGGTTCGACACCGTACCGTCGGGTGGTTACCCCTCGCTGGCGCAGATCGGCGGGCAGGCGCTGGCCAGCATCTTCCTCGATGGCCTGCAGGCCGATGTCGAGCGCCTCATGCATATCAACCGGCTGCTCTCGCGCATGCCCGAGATGGCCAACGACGCCGAAGGCTGGCGGCCGGTGCAGGTGATGACGATTTCCCCGAGTGAGCCGATCGAAGCCATTGCCGCGCGGCATCTCGATCGCCTGCCGCGCACCGTGCGCGCCCTGCTCTCGCCGCTGGGCGGCACCGAGGCGCGCGGCGCGGCGTTTGCGAGCTATCTGCTGTTCGAACCCGAGTTCACGCAGGCGCTGCTGGCGTTGGGCGAGGCCGACGCCAGCGCCCAGGCGGACGAGATCGCGGCGTTTCTCTACGGCGTGGTGCCGGAAACCAAGCTGGCCGCACACGAGGCGACAGAAGTGTCGTAGACGCACCACTTTTGGGCCTTCCGGGCGGTTCCGCTGTTGCAATCCATCGCATCCCGCCTAAAACGAAGTAGAGAAAACATTCGAGAATGATTCTTGTCTGGTAGAATCCGCCCGTAATTTCAAAGGCTTAGCATGCTCTACCCCGAACTGTTCAAATCGTTGGAAGCGGTCCGTTGGCACATGGACAAGGACATCCCCTGGGATACGTTCGACGCCAGCCTGCTCACCGACGATCAGGCGAAGACCATCCGCATGAATGCCATCACCGAATGGTCGGCTCTGCCTGCCACGGAGATGTTCCTGCGCGACAACCGCCATGATTCCGACTTTTCGGCATTCATGAGCATCTGGTTTTTCGAGGAACAAAAGCATTCGCTGGTGCTGATGGAGTACCTGCGCCGCTTCCGGCCGGACCTGGTGCCCACCGAGGAAGAACTGCACGCGGTGCGTTTCGAATTCGACCCGGCGCCGCCGCTTGAAACACTGATGCTGCATTTCTGCGGCGAGATCCGCCTCAATCACTGGTACCGCCGCGCGGCCGAATGGCACTCGGAACCGGTGATCAAGCACATCTATCGCACGCTGTCGCAGGACGAGGCACGCCACGGCGGCGCGTACCTGCGCTACATGAAGAAGTACCTGTCCCAGTTTGGCGACACCGCGCGCGCGGCATTCGCCAAGATCGGCGTGCTGATGGCGTCGGCCCGCCGCACCGAAAAGCCGCTGCATCCGACCAACCTGCACGTCAACAAGGCGCTGTTCCCGAACGACACCGTGCAGTCGCGCCTGCCCGATCCCGACTGGCTGGAACACTGGCTGGACGAGCAGATCCGCTTTGACGAGGTGTGGGAAAAGAAGGTGATCGAACGGATCCTGCACAACATGTCGCTGCTGTTCGAACGCACGTTCGATTCGGTACAGGACCTGAACCGCTACCGCAAGGAACTGAACGCCAGCCTGCAGCAGCCCGCCTGAGCGTTGCCCCGCACGGCTTGCCCCGCGGCCCGCATGCCGCGGCAGTCCAGACCCCATCGGATACGATGGGGTTTTTCATTGGCGCTCCGCCTTTTGACCCGTCACCCATGACCGCACCCGCCTTCGAATCCAAACTGGTCCCGGCCGATGACGTGGCCGCACTGCATGCCGCAGTCGCCGCGCTGCCGCGTCCGCTGGTCTTTACCAACGGCGTGTTCGACATCCTGCATCGCGGCCATGCCACGTATCTGGCGCAGGCGCGCGCCATGGGCGCCAGCCTGGTGGTGGGCGTGAACAGCGACGCTTCCGTGAAGATGCTCGGCAAGGGCGACGACCGGCCGCTCAATCACGAGGGCGATCGCATGGCACTGCTGGCGGCGCTGGCGTCGGTCGATCTGGTGGCGATGTTCCGCGAGCAGACGCCCGTCGAACTGATCCGCCTGGTGCGTCCCGATATCTATGTGAAGGGCGGCGACTACGACATCGACACGCTAGAAGAAACCCGCCTCGTGCGCAGTTGGGGCGGCGAGGCCTACGCGATCGAGTTCCTGCACGATCGATCGACCACCAAGCTGCTGACCAAAGTGCGGCAGCAGCGTTGAAGCGGCTTGCCCTGGCGCCAGCCGCGCCCTATCCCGCCCGGGCGGCGCTGCGCCCGTCGCGGGCCTGCGTCATGCCGTTGCACGCTTGCAGGACTTCCGCGCCATAGCGTGCGCGTACTTCGTCCATGCGCATGCGCACGGCCTCGCTGGCGTGCGGCACGCGGAGCCACTGGCGCGGCACCGCGCGCGGCGCATCGCTGATCAGCGCCGTCCGCACGCCCTGCGCACGCAGCGACTCCAGGAATCTGTCGGCACGCTCGCGGTCGCGGAACAGCCCCAGCGACACCGTGAACGACGCGGCATCCTCGCCTGACACCACCGACACATCCGTGACCTTGCGGCGACGCAGTTCCGCCAGCTTGCGCTCGGCGTTTTCGCGCGTCGCCTGCGCGGGCAGATGCACCCACCAGCGCACCTGTTCGCTGCGCTCGAACTGATCGACAGGCATGGGCGCGCCCGCCGCGATGGCGCTCAGGTCTTCCCTGGCGCGCTGCGCGGTCTGCATCGTGAAGCCGCCCATTTCCATGCAGCCATCGCCGGGCGCCGCGGCCAGCGTGACGCTGCCCGGCGTTGCGCCGCGCGGCGCGGGAGCGGAGGCGGGCGCCGCCGGCGCCGAGGCATCGGCGGGCGGCAGCAATTGCATGCGATCGCCGCGCACCTGCTGTTCGACGCGCTGCGGTTCGCGCGGGCTTTCCAGCATGCCGGCCAGCGGTTGCGGACCGAACGCGCCCAGCAACGCCGCCAGCAGCAGCGCATTGGCGATCAGCAGGATCAGCAGCAGAACGGTCAGGCCTCGCCGGGACATGGATGCGCTGGAGCGTGTGTGAAGGGTGAGGTGGAACGGGGGCGGATGGCGCGCGCCGTGGGGCTCAGCCCCGCGCCATCGCGTGCAACCCAAGCAGCACAAGATTATCGTGCATCTCGAACGGCATCGCGAGCGCATTCGCCACGACATGCCGCGCGCCGCCGGACAGCAGGCAACGCACCGGCCCGCGTTCGCCCAGCGCGCGCCAGGAACGCTCGATGGCGCCGGCCTGCGCGGCCAGACAACCGGCGGCAATCGCGTCGCGGGTGTTGTCTGCGCCCAACGCCCGCACCGCGCGCGCAGCGCCCGCGCCGGTGTCCAGCACATCGAGTTCGGGCAGTTGCGCGGTGTTGCGCGCCAGCGTGCCCAGCATCAGCGCCAGACCGGGTAGGATCAATCCGCCCTCGAAGCGGGCGCCATTGGGGCCCGCCGTGACGATATCGAGCGTAGTGGCCGTGCCGGCCGTGACGATCAGCAGGTTTTCTCCCGGCAGCCAGCGATGTGCGCCGATGCATCCGGCCCAGCGGTCCACGCCGAGCTGCGTCGGCTCGCGGTAGCCATTGACCAGATCGCCATGCGTGGTAGCCGTGCGTACCCATTGCAGCGCCACGCCCGTGCCGAACGCGTCGGTCAGCAGCGCATCGACCTCGCCGGCCAGCGTCGGCCCGGCGACATTGGCCACCCACACCTCGGGCGCCTTGCCCGCCGCCAGTCGTCGCCAGGCGCCGACCAGCGCGGCGCGCTCAGTCGGCATCGCATGCGTGGCGGCGCCCGCGTGCTGCCACGGCGTGGGCAACGCGCCGGTCGGCGCAGCAGGCGCGCTGGCATCGCACCAGGCCCATTTCAGCCGCGTATTGCCGATATCGATCAGCAGCGCGCTCATGCGCCGGCTCCCCGCAGCGACACCTCGCCGCTGGCAATCCGTTCCAGTCCCGCCGCCGTTTCCAGCAGCAGATGACCTTCGGCGTCGACGCCACGCGCCACGCCCTCGGCCAGCACCGCGCCATCGTGCAGCAGGCGCACGGGTTCGTCGCGATATGCATCGCGCGCCGACCACGCCTGCGCCATCGGCGCGAAACCGTCGGCCACGAATCGGGTCCGCATACACGCCAGGCGCTCAAGCACCGCACCCAGAATGCGCGTGGGATCGCGCTGCGCATCGAACGGCGTCATCGCCTCGGCCACGCCCGCCAGCGCGCGGCCCAGCGCCGCCTCCATGCGCGCATCGCGCACCAGGTTCAGACCGATGCCGATCACGGCCCATAGCCGCTGCGGCCCGGCCGGCACCGATTCGATCAGGATCCCCGCCAGCTTGCGACCGTCGATCTGCAGGTCGTTGGGCCACTTCAGGCCGATGCGCGCCCCGAGCGCGGCATCGCATTGTTCCAGCGCTTCGGCCACCGCCAGGCCCACGGCAAGGCTCAGGCCGCTCAGGCGCGCCGGCGGCAGCGCCAGCGGCATTGCCACCGAAAACGTCAGCCCTGCCTGCCCCTGCCACGGACGGCCCTGCCGGCCGCGCCCCGCCGTCTGCCGATAGGCAACGCGCACGCGCACGCCGTCCTCGTCCCACGTTGCCGCGCGGCAGGCCTGTGTCAGGTCGGCATTGGTCGAGCCGGTCTCGTCTACCACCTCGACCCGCCAGTGGCGCGCCGCACCCGCATCGAGCATGCGACGCAAGGCGTTCTGGTCGATGCGCCAGGCCGGCAAGGCGGCGGCGTCAGCGGCGCGGGCGGGGACGGGGCGGTCGGAAAAATCAGACATTGCGTGTGGGAATCGGGAGGACCGCGCCGGTGCGGCGCGCGCTTGGCGAGATTGTAGCCGCGGCCGTGTCAGAGGATGTCCGGTCGCAACGACTCGCTTGGTAGCATAGAATCGGGACTCAGCCATCACATCGCCCCGACATTTGGACCGCCCGCCAACGCCCGCCATCGACATCTCTCGCCAGGACGGAGCCTGCAGCGTACAACTGCAAGGGGACTGGACCGCACTTGCATTGGCCGAGTGCCACGAGGCGCGCGGCCTGCGCGCCCAGCTACGCAAGCTTGCCGAAGCGCCCGATCATGCCAGCTGGTCGCTGGCCGGAATTACGCGGCTCGACCACATCGGCGCGCAACTGATCTGGCAGGCATGGAACGGCCGTATGCCGGAGCGCGTGGAGCTCAACGACGGACAGCGGCGCGTGTTCGACCGCATTGCCGGCCTGCGCACCGACGGCTGGAAGAAACGCATGGTCGACCGCTTCAATCCGGTGACGCTCCTCGGCGCCGGATTGCTGTCGCTGGTCTCGCAGCTCGGCGTCGGCATCACCCTGCTGGGCCAGTTGGCGTTCGACCTGCTGCGTTTCCTGCGCGCGCCGCAACGCGGGCCGTGGCGCGAGATTTCGGCCAACATCTACAACATCGGCTACAAGGCGCTGGGCATCACCGCGCTGGTGGGCTTCCTGATCGGCATTGTGCTGTCCTACCTGTCGGCCAACCAGCTGCGGATATTTGGCGCCAGCACGTTCATCGTCAACATCCTGGGCATGGCCGTGATCCGCGAACTCGGTCCGGTGCTCGCGGCAATCCTGATCGCCGGCCGTTCGGGTTCGGCCATCACCGCGCAGATCGGCGTGATGCGGGTGACCGAGGAACTCGATGCGATGAGTGTGATGGGCATCTCGCACGGGTTCCGGCTGATCATGCCGCGCGTGATCGCGCTGGCCATCGCCATGCCGCTGCTGGTGGCGTGGACCGACCTGATGGCGTTGCTGGGCGGCATGACCGCCGCGCGCTTGCAGCTCGACATCAGCTTTGCATTCTTTTTGCGCCAGTTGCCCGACGCCGTGCCGGTGGCCAATTTGTGGCTGGGGCTGGGCAAGGGTGTCGTGTTCGGCATGCTGATCGCGCTGACGGCCTGCCACTTCGGGCTGCGCATCAAGCCCAACACGCAAAGCCTGGGCGAAGGCACCACGGCGTCGGTGGTCACCTCCATCACGGTGGTGATCCTGGCGGACGCGATCTTCGCCATCATCTTCAAGGACGTGGGCTTATGAGCGCCAATGCGAACGCCGATTCCATGGTGGCGCGCGACACGCCGCGCGAGCGCATCATCGAGGTGCGCGATCTGGTCAAGCGCTACGGCGACAACGTGGTGCACGACGGGCTCAACCTCGACGTCTATCGCGGCGAAGTGCTGTCGATCGTGGGCGGCTCCGGCACCGGCAAGACCGTGCTGCTGCGCCAGATCGTCGGGCTGGACAGGCCCACGTCGGGCACCATCAAGGTGTTCGGCGAAAATCCCGCCAGCCTGACGCCCGCGCAATTGCAGGCGCTGCGTAATCGCTGGGGCCTGCAGTTCCAGCGCGGGGCGCTTTTTTCCGCGCTGTCCGTGATCGACAACATTGCGTTGCCGCTGCGCGAAATGCGGGCGCTGCCGGACAACCTGATCTGCCAGGCGTCGCTGCTGAAGCTGCAGCTGGTGGGCCTATCGGCCAAGGACGCCGACAAGATGCCGTCGGATCTTTCCGGAGGCATGATCAAGCGCGTGGCTCTGGCGCGCGCGCTGGCGCTGGAACCCGAACTGGTGTTCCTGGACGAACCCACCGCGGGCCTGGACCCGATGGCGTCGGACGACTACGTCTCGCTGATCCGCGAACTGCGCCGCGAACTGGGCCTGACCGTGGTGATGATCACGCACGACCTCGATACGCTGGTGGCGCTGTCGGATCGCGTGGCCGTGCTGGCCGATCGCAAGGTGCTGGCCGCCGCGCCAATCGCCGAGGTGATCAAGGTCGATCATCCATTCATTCGCGAATATTTTCTGGGCGAACGTGCCCAGCGCGCGCTGCAGGCGCTGCCCGCTCCCCATGCGGACGGCGGCGCGGCGGCGCATACCGGAGAAGTCTGATGGAAAACAAGTCAAACGCCTTCCTGGCCGGCGTGTTCACCATCGGTCTGGCAGTCCTGGTGCTGTTCTCGCTGTTCTGGTTCAGCAGTGACCACGCCGTGCGCGTGCCGTACGACCTGATCACGCGGTCCACGGTGAACGGGCTGGGACCGCAGGCCGACGTGAAGTATCGCGGGCTCGACGTCGGCAAGGTGGTGTCGATCAAGTTCGATCCGCAGGTGCCGGGGCAGATCATCGTGCGCATCAACGTGAACCAGGACACGCCGATCACGCGCACCACCTACGCCACGCTGGGCTTCCAGGGCGTCACCGGCATCGCCTACGTGCAGCTGGACGATACTGCGCGCGAGCAGGGATCGGACGCCAGTTCGCCGCGCCTGACGACATCGGCGCGCGAGCCGGCGCGCATCGTGATGCGGCCCGGGTTTTTTGAGGAACTGGAAAAGCGCGGCGATTCGCTGCTGACGCAGACCGAATCGCTGATGACATCGCTCAACGAGATGTTCAAGACCGAGAATCGGGACGAACTGATGGCGGCGATCCAGTCCGTGCACAAGACCGCCGACGACTACTCGAAGCTCGCCGCGTCGTTGCAGCCGGCCGCCGCACGCCTGCCTGCGGCCGTGGAAAACCTCAATGCGACGTTGCAGTCCACGCGCCGGCTGGCGGACGACCTCGCCAGTCCGAATGGCACCGTGATGCGTACGGTCAATCGCGTTGGCGAGAACATGCAGGGCGCTGCCGATTCGGTGCAGCAGGCCGCGGGCATCTTCACGCAGGAAACGCTGCCGCAGCTCAACGGCCTGGCGCGCGATGCGCGGCAGACCGCGCGCAGCATCGACCGTGCTGCGGGCCAGTTCAACGATAAGCCGAGCAGTGTGTTGTTTGGCGGGCCGTCGCCCGCGCCTGGTCCGGGCGAACCCGGCTTCCAGTCGCCTTGAGCACGTCCAGGCCGCCAGGCGCGCAACCATGAACATTCCGGCTGCGCGTATCGAACGCAGCGCCTTTTGATACGTCCAAAGATCCGATTGCCGAGATCCGCCATGACCCAAGTTTCCGCCCTCGCCCGACTGTCGACTCGACGAACCGCCCGGCCGCACGCCGCGTCCGATGCTGCCCCCGGCATCGCCGGCCGCGTCGCGCCGATGGCCCGCTTGGCCGCGCTGGCCCTGCTGGCGGCGCTGGCCGGCTGCAGCGTGTTTTCGTCGGGATCGCAAAGCACCACCACCTATGACCTGGGCCCGCTGGCCGCCGCGCCGTCGCAGGCGCCGGCCCGCCTGCCCAAGCTGCGCGTGGCCGAGACCGATGGGCCGACATGGATGGATGGACGCGGCGTCTATTACCGTCTGCAATACACGCAGGCGCAACGGCTGCAGGCGTATTCGACGCAACGCTGGGTCGATGCGCCCACGCGCCTGTTCGACGACCGCCTGCGCGACGCGGTGTCCGGGCGCGGCGCACTGACGTGGTACGGCGACACCAGCGTGCCGGCCATCAAGGTCGATCTACTGGGCTTCGAACAGGTCTTCGATTCGCCCACCAGCAGTCGGGGCGTGGTGCGGGCGCGCGCGACGGTATTCCACAAGGGCTTGCTCGGTCAGAAGACCTTCGTGGCGGAACAGCCCGCGCCCAGCGCCGACGGCGCGGGCGGCGTGAAGGCGCTGTCGGCAAGCGCCGATGCGGTGATCGCCGCGATCCTTGACTGGGCCGCCACGCTGCCGCTGGAAGTCGCCGCGGCGAGCGGTCCGGCCCAGTTGCCGCGCGCCAATCCGCCCGCGCGCGATGCGGTGCCGCTGCCGACCGCGCAAACGCCAAAGCCGACGCCGCCGCGCCCGTGACGCATATGGCGCGCATCGGGCAGTAGCAACACATCCACACGATCATGGCCATGGAAGCGCCCCCGCCATCGCCGCCAGAGCTGCCGCGCCAGGCCGAACTGGAAGGCTGGCTGCCGCGTCATTCGCCGCTGGCGCGCGTGGGACTGATCTGTTTCACGCTGCTGGTGGTGTATGCCAGCCTGTATCCGTTCAGCGGCTGGGTCAATAACGGGATTTCACCCTTCGCATTCCTGACTGCGCCAAAGCCGCGCTACATCACGGAATTCGATCTGCTTACCAATGTGCTCGGCTATTGTCCGTTTGGCGCGCTGGTGGTGCTGTCATTGCACCCGCGCATATCGGGCGCGCGCGCGACGCTGATCGCGCTGGTGGCCGGCGCATTGCTGTCGGCGGTGATGGAAGCGCTGCAAACCTGGCTGCCCACGCGCATCTCGTCGAATATCGACCTGATCACCAATGCGCTGGGCGCGTTGCTGGGCGCCGCGATGGTCGCGCCGTTCACCAGCGCGCTGATCGACCGTGGCACGCTGACGCGCCTGCGCATGGCGTGGTTCGAGCCGCATGCCAGTTTCGCCATCATCCTGATCATGCTGTGGCCGTTTGCGCAGGTGTTTCCGCAGGAGCACCTGTTCGGCATGGGCGGCATCGTGCGCGAATGGCTGACCGATCCCGATTCATGGCCGATGGCGTGGGTGCAGGCGTACTTTCCGTCGCTGATCGAATGGCAGGACAACATCGGCGTGCGTCCCGACGACATGCAGAGCCAGTTGCTGCTGGAAACCCTGGTCACGGCCACCAGCTGGATCGGCACGGGCCTGTTCGCGTCGATCGCGATGCGCCGCAGCGCGCCGATGCTGCGCATCCTCGCGGGCCTGCTGACGGCCGCACTGATCATCAAGGCCGCCGTGGCCGAACTGCAGTTTCCCGATGACAACGCATTCATCTGGCTGTCCGAAGGCGGACGCTTTGCGCTGCTGACCAGTTCTCTGGTGCTGGTCCTGCTACTGCGCCTGCCGCGCTGGCTGCGCGCCATCCTGGCAACCGTGTCGCTGATTGCGCTGGTGGTGCTGACCAACGTGCTGCCGCCCAATCCCTACGCATGGATTTCCGAACAGGGCTGGCGCATGGGCCGCTTCATCCATTTCAACAGCCTCGCGCAATGGCTTGGCTGGCTGTGGCCATTCATGGCGTTCTTCTACGTGGTGTGGCGTTTCGAGCAGATCAACGTGCGACGCCGTCTGCAAAAGCGCGCCCAGCGCCGCGCCGCCGCCCGCGCCGTGGCCGCCGCCACGCAGCACCGCCACGAATCGAAGCAACCATCCGGCGATTAACTGATCGTCACGCATCCCATCGTTTGTGACGCTACGCGACGTCTTCGAAGCGCTTCGGACCCACCGCATGCACTATGACTCGATCCTGTGCCTGTTCTGCCGGGAATCGATCTTTCGCGATGGCGCGTCTTACCATGCGATAACGCCGGGATTTGGCTAAGCGCAACCAAGTACTTCCGTGCATCGCTGAGTATTTCCGGTCGCGGCCAATCACTGGCCGCACGCAAATACCGCCGTCACAGAAGGAGTATCCCGCATGAAGCCAATCCGCAGTCCACGGGCGATTCCCGGATCGATTACGGGTTATACCGGACCATTTCACTACGTCGAATACCAGCTTGGCGACCGCATGAGGATCGTGTCGACGCCCGGCTCGCACGCACGCCAGTTGGTGATCACTGCGCATGGCTGCTACGGACGCTGGTCGGGAGACGTCGCGGTGCCGCCATCGACGGTGGTCAAGTTTCTGAACCCGCATGGCACCGTCCTGCGCGATCCCGGGCTGATGCTGGCCACTGGTGTTGGAAAGATATTGTTCTCGTCGATCGCCAGCACGTACGCGCTACGCTACGACCGGGGCGGACGTGAGGTCATCGAACAGGAAGATTTCCGGCCCCTGTCCGGAAGTTCCAGACTCGGGTGGGTCAAGAACTACTCGCTGACCAAGTACGAGGATGACGATGTGGCCAGGCTCGCCCATGTGGCAAGCATGAACCGCCTCCACTACAAAGCGGGCGTGGTCCCTGAAAGCGATTTTCTGGCAATCCGCAATAGAAAATATCTGTCGGCCCGCTTGACCGACGTGTGCCTGGGCGACGTCTTCAGGGAACTGGCCGCTCACGGCATGCACTACGACACCATCGTCTGCGTATTCTGTCGCGCCCCGAATTACAAGGATCACCAGCGCTACGACGCGCTCGCACATGCCATCGTCGGCCCCGCCTAGTGCGGTGCCTGCTGCATGGCGGTACGCGCCGCTCAGTGCAACTGCCCGCCCTGCTCGCGAATATCGGCCTGTGTCGTCAGCGTGGTGGCGACGGCCACGCGCAGCCCGGCAATCAGCGTATCGAGCGCAAGGCTCGGCGCGCCCGGATGCCGCGCGGCCTGCTCGGGCAGATAGGGAATATGAATGAAGCCGCCGCGCACGGCCGCTACGCCGGGCTGCGCCAGCGTATGCATCAGCCCGTAGAACACGTGATTGCAGACGAAGGTGCCCGCCGTCTGCGACACCATGGCGGGCACGCCGGCCGCGCGCATGTCCCGCACGATCGCCTTGATCGGCAGCGAGGAAAAATAGGCGGCGGGGCCGGCGGGCGCAATGGCGGCGTCGATGGGCTGCGCGCCGGCGTTGTCGGCAATGCGCGCGTCGTCGACATTGATCGCCACGCGCTCGATCGACATTTCCGTACGTCCACCCGCCTGCCCCACCGCGATCACCACATCGGGACACACCTCCGCCACCAGCGCCGCCATCACGTCGATGGCCTTGCCGAACACGCAAGGCAGCTGGCGCGCGACGATGGTCGCATCGCCAACGCGCTCGCCATCGAGCGCGCGCACTGCCTCCCATGACGGATTGATCGGTTCTTGTTCGAACGGCTCGAAGCCGGTGAGCAGGACAGTGCGGCCAGGCATGGCGGCTCCTTACATCAGGAAGTACAACAGGAAAATGTTGGCGACCAGAATGGCCAGCGCAGTGGGCACCTGCGCGCGGATCACGGCGTTCTTGTCCTCCAGCTCCAGCAGCGCGGCAGGCACGATGTTGAAGTTGGCGGCCATCGGCGTCATCAGCGTGCCGCAGTAGCCCGAGAACATGCCAATGGCAGCCATCACGGCCGGATTGCCGTGGAACATGCCGACCAGGATCGGCACGCCGACGCCGCCCGTCATCACCGGGAACGCGGCAAAGCCGTTACCCATGATGACGGTGAACAGCGCCATGCCGACGCAGTACACCGTCACGGCCACCAGCTTGAAGTCCATGTTGATGTACGACGTGGTCAGGTGCGCCACGGCCTTGCCCACACCGGCATCGGCAAACACCAGCCCCAGCATGGCCAGCATCTGCGGCAGCACCAGCGCCCAGCCCAGCGATTCGATCAGCCGGCGCGACTCGCGCATGCTTTGCGTCACGGTGTCGCGTGTGAGCCAGCACACCACCAGCAGCGACACCAGGCAACCGACGCCAAGCGATACAAACGTGACGTTCTTCGGATCGAGCAGCGCCAGGCCGGCAATCTTCACGTCCTTGAACAGCACCGTGCCCAGCACCGTGACCAGCGGGATCAGCAAGGCCGGGATAAACAGCTTATTGCCCAGGCGCGTGGCGCTGGCGCGCCGTTCCGCTTCGGGCAGCGTGCCATGCTTGCCGTGGCCCACGCCGCCAAACCCGGCGATCAGCGCCATCACCACCGCCGCCACGCCGACGATTGCCGGCGGAATCTTGTCGCCAATCAGGAAGATGATCGCGTAGAGCAGCCAGAACAGCCCGGTGGACAGCCGACGCGGATGCGTCTTGTCCGTGAACGTCATCAGCGCCGTGATCAGCAGGATCAAGCCGGCAAGCCAGTACAGGTATTCGATCGAGATAATCATGGCTTACTCTCCCTTGGCCGCAGCCGGCGCAGTTTGCGTCGCGGAGGTGGCCGCAGCCTGCCCGCCGCCCAGCTCGCGCGCGAGCCAGCCGTCCAGGCGCTTCAGACGCACGGCGTGGATCAGGAACGCGCAGATCGCGGTCGGGATGCCCCACACGGCGATATGCAACGGTTCCACATCGATGTTCGACGATAGCAGGAACGTGTGCATCAACGCGATGGCGCCGAACGCAACGAAGATGTCCTCGCCGAAAAACAAGCCGACGTTATCGGTGGCGGCGCAAAACGCCAGAACGCGCTGGCGCACCGGCTCGGGCAGCTTGCCGAACTTGTTCTCGGCAGCGCCTTCGGCCATCGGCGCCAGCAGCGGCCGCACCATTTGCGGATGGCCGCCGAGACTTGTCAGCCCCACCGCGGCGGTCAACTCGCGCACGGCCAGGTAGACGATCAGCAGGCGGCCGACCGTGGCCGATGCGATGCGCGAAATCCACGCCTGCGCATGCTCGCGCAGACCGTGCCGTTCCAGCAGGCCGATCACGGCCAGCGGCAGCAGGATGATCAGCGGCAGGTTGCGCGCTTTCACAAATGCCGTGCCGATGGCGGTGAAGATCTGCGTGACCGGCATCGACGCGGCAAGCCCCGTAGCGATGGCGGCGGCCGCCACCACGAGCATGGGATTGAAGCGCAGTACGAAACCCAGAATGATGACACCGACCCCGAGCAGGGGCCAAAGATTGACAGCCGATTCCATAGGACAGACCCGATATTGTTGGTGGAGCAAACCAGCGCCGCAGGGCGTCGCCCGTCAGTTGCCGGCCCGGATGGCGATGCCTTCCGCGCCGAGCCGATCCCGGATGCGGCGTGCGAAGGCAAGCGCGTGGGCGCCGTCGCCGTGCAGACACACGGTTTCGGCGCGAATCGGTACCCAGGTGCCATCGATCGCGCGCACCTGCCGGTCGCGGATCATCGACAGCGTCTGGTTCAGGGCCACCTCTTCGTCGTCATGCAGCGCGCCCGGCGTGCCGCGCTTGACGAGGGTGCCGTCGGGGTTGTAGCCGCGGTCGGCGAACACTTCTTCCTTTACGCGCAACCCCGCTTCGCGCGCCATGGTGATCATCTGGCTGTTGGCCAGTCCGAAGAAGACCAGGTCGGAATCGAAGTCGCCCACCGCGCGCACGATGGCGTCGCACAGCTTGGCATCGCGCACGGCCATGTTGTAGAGCGCGCCGTGCGGCTTCACATGCGAGAGTTGCCCGCCCTGCGCCCGCACGATCGCGGCCAGCGCGCCGATCTGGTACAGCACGTCGGCGTAGACCGCCTCGGGATCGCGTTGCATTTCGGTGCGGCCAAAATTTTCGCGATCGGGAAAGCTCGGATGCGCGCCGATCGCCACGTCATTGGCCAGCGCCCATTTCACCGTCTGCAGCATCGTCGCGGCGTCGCCAGCGTGCCAGCCGCAGGCCACGTTGGCCGAACTGATCAGCTTGATCAGCGCTTCGTCGTTGCCGCAGCCTTCGCCAAGGTCAGCGTTCAGGTCGATTTGCATGGAGCGTTCTCCGGAGGTAGGGGGCGTAGGAATTCGGTGATTCACGCGACACAGCGCGTGGTGGTGCGGCGGCGCGCGGCAATCGGCATGCCGTCGCCCTGCCAGCGCAGCGCCTGGTCGATCTGGCGCAGATAGCGGTCCACTTCGGCCTGCGCGACGGCGGCCTCTTCGATGGTCACCTGCTGGAAGCGCACGCTGGCGCCCAGCGGCACCTGCGCCAGGCGCCAGAGATCCGCGCCGATCACGGTGCCGATCTTGGGATAGCCGCCGGTGGTCTGCGCATCGCTCATCAGCGCGATCGGCTGGCCGTTCGGCGGCACCTGCATCACGCCGGGCACCACGCCGTGCGACAGCAAGTCGCCCGAGCGGTCCGCGCGCCGGGCCAGCGCCGGGCCCTGCAGGCGCAGGCCCATGCGGTTGCTTTGCGGCGTGATGGTCCATTCGGACGCCCACAGCGCGGCCTGCGATGCGGAGTCGAAATCGGGATATTCGGGGCCGGCCAGCATGCGGATCGTCAGCGCGTTGCCTGCGCGATTTGCGGAAAGCGCCCATGCTGGGGCCGCCACGCCAACCCAGTCTTGCGCGGCATCAATGCCCGGGCGCCCGACGGGCAGGCAATCGCCCTCGTGCAGCACGCGGCCCTCGAAGCCGCCATAGGCGGATTTGAGATCGGTGCTGCGCGAATTCATCACCAGCGGCACGTCGATACCGCCGGCCACGCACAGGTAGGTGCGCGTCGCGCCGCGCGGCGACGGCAGCGTCAGCGTTTCTCCGCGACGCACGTCGAAGGCGTGCCACGACCACACCGGCACGCCATCGAGGTTGGCGCTGCATTCGGCGCCGGTCAGCGCCACGCGCATGTCGACATTGAAGCGCAGCGAGGCGCGGCCGAGCGTGAATTCGATGGCGGCGGCGTTCGGGTCATTGCCGAGCAGACGGTTGCCGACGCGCAGCGCCAGCGTATCGGCGGCGCCGGAGCGCCCTACGCCGAAACGGCGAAATCCGACACGGCCCAGATCCTGCACCGACGCCTGTGCGCCGGGACGAATGATTTCAATCACAACAGGACCTCCTCGGCCACGAATCGCACGGTATCGCCAGGGGCGAACAACGATGGCGGATCGCGGTCCGCCACGAACAGTTGCGCATCGGTGCGCCCGATCAACTGCCAGCCGCCGGGCAGCACGGCCGGGTAGATGCCGGTCTGCTCGCCGCCGATGCCGACCGCGCCGGCGGGCACGGCCAGGCGCGGCTCGCGGCGGCGCGGCGTGGCCAGTTCGGGCGCCAGCCCGCCCATATAGGCGAAGCCCGGCTGGAAACCGAGGAAATACACCACGTATTCGCCCGCGGCGTGGCGACGCACCACTTCTTCGGGCGACAGCCCCGTGTGCGCGGCCACGTCGGCAATGTCCGGCCCGAATTCGCCGCCGTAACGCACAGGGATTTCGACAAGCTTGCCGGTTGTGTTACGGGTTTCGCCAGACGCCCACGCCAGCTTCAGATTGCGCTCCAGCGCGGCCACATCGGCCGTTTCGTCAAAGGCAACGGTCAGGTTATTCATGCCCGGCACCACATCCACCACGCCGCGCCAGTCGGCGGCGCGTTCCGCCATGGCCCAGATGCGCCGCTGGACGTCCAGCGATGCGGGCGGCGCGACGCTGTACAGCAGCGCCTGTTCGGCCAGACGATGAACGGTGCATTGAGGCATGGGCGGGCTCGCGTTGGGGGGGCGGACAACGTTCCAGTGCAGTGTAGGCGCCACCGGAACGATGAGCGAATTCGCCGAGGAACCCGAAGTGACTCAATCGGATTTCATCAACGATTTATCGATAAATTCATATTATCGAAACATGCCAATGCCCGGCACTCGGGGTTGTCCCTAGGTAGTTATGCACCGTTGTCGACAAGATCGCGCCACAACGGGGACAAAGTGATCGATATATCGCTCGCAAAGAAAGCCGCGTGAAAGCGGGCGACGAGACATTTACCGCGAGCTTCGCGCGGCCGTGACAAAAGCGTGCGCACAAAACAAAACCGGCCGGGGATGACCCGGCCGGTTGGCGTCGATGCGAAGGCGATGAAGGGCTCAGGCGAATCCGGCCTGATGCGCCTGCTGATCGGCGTGATACGAGCTGCGAACCATCGCGCCCACCGCGGCATGCGTGAAGCCCATCTTGTAGGCCTCTTCCTCGAACATCTTGAAGGTGTCCGGATGGACGTAGCGCATTACCGGCAAGTGGTGGTTCGACGGCGCCAGGTACTGGCCGATGGTCAGCATGTCGATGTCGTGCGCGCGCATGTCGCGCATGACTTCGAGGATTTCCTCGTCGGTTTCGCCCAGACCCACCATCAGGCCCGACTTGGTCGGCACATCGGGATGGCGGCGCTTGAATTCCTGCAGCAGCTTCAGCGAATGCGCATAGTCGGCGCCCGGACGCGCCTGCTTGTACAGGCGCGGCACGGTTTCCATGTTGTGGTTCATCACGTCGGGCGGCGATTGCTGCAGCACGTCCAGCGCCTTGTCCAGGCGGCCGCGGAAATCGGGCACCAGCACCTCGATGCGCGTGTTGGGCGACAGCGCGCGCGTCTGCGAAATGCAATCGACGTAATGCTGGGCGCCGCCGTCGCGCAGATCGTCACGGTCGACGCTGGTGATCACCACATAGTTGAGCTTGAGCTGTGCGATGGTGCGCGCCAGGTTGCCCGGCTCGTTCACGTCCAGCGGATCGGGACGGCCGTGGCCGACGTCGCAGAACGGGCAGCGGCGCGTGCACTTGTCGCCCATGATCATGAACGTGGCCGTACCCTTGCCAAAGCATTCGCCGATATTCGGGCAGCTGGCTTCCTCGCACACCGTGACGAGATTGTTGGCGCGCAGGATGTCCTTGATCTCGTAGAAGCGCGAGTTGCCGGTGGCGGCCTTGACGCGAATCCAGTCGGGCTTCTTGAGTTTTTCGGCCGGCACGATCTTGATTGGAATGCGCGCGGTCTTCTCGGCCGATTTCTGCTTCTTGGTGGCGTCGTACTCGGGGGATTGCGGGGCTTCGCTGGACGTAGCGATCAGGGCGTCGCTCATACTGTTCTCCGCACGCGCAGCCGCGTGCATGTTGGGCGTTGATTCGGGGCCGGGCGTGCCATGGTCAGGCGGCCTCGGCAGCGGCATTCCCGTGGGCCTGCACCCGCGCCTCGCGCGCTGCCAGGACCGCGCACAGGGCCGCCGCCAGGCGTTGTGCGACTTCGGGTTGTTGTGCCGCGGTGACGGGCAGCGGCGCCGCGCCGGCATCGTCCGCCGCCGTGAAGGTGGCGCCCGCGCTGGCCATGTCGACTGTTTCCAGCCCGGCATAGCCGCAGGGATTGATGCGCAGGAACGGGTTCAGGTCCATCTGCACGTTGAGGCTGACACCGTGATAGCTGCAGCCGTTGCGGATCTTGAGGCCGAGCGCGGCAATCTTGGCGCCCTGGTGCGGACCGTCGGACAAATAGATGCCGGGGGCGCCGGGCTTGCGTTCGGCTGCGAGATTATACGCCGCGAGCGTGTCCAGCACTGCCTGCTCGATATCGTGGACCAGCTCGCGCACCATCAGGTGGCGGCGGCGCAGATCCAGCAGCAGATAGGCCACCACTTGGCCAGGACCGTGATAAGTGATCTGTCCGCCACGATCGATCCTCACTACTGGAATCGCGTCGTCCGGCGCCAGCAGGTGCGACGGATCGCCGGCCTGCCCGAGCGTGAAGACCGGCGGGTGCTCGACCAGCCAGATCTGGTCGGGCGTTTCTGATGTGCGTGCGGCCGTGAAAGCCCGCATGGCGTCGAAACAGGGCTCATACGGCTGGCGTCCCTGATCGATGACTTGAATCGGATGCATGGCCGAGAGTGTAACGAAAAGGGCCGGCCCGCGCTGACGTCGGACCGGCCCGCTCATGGGTTCTTGTCGGGCGGCGGCCAGACCAGCCGGACCTGCCGCCGCGCGTCTTCAGGAGACGTGAACCTTGTCCTGCCCCGGCGTCCATTCGGTGCCTCGAACCAGACGCCGCGCGGCGCGCGCCACCAGATGCGGCACGTCGGCCAGCGTCAGCGCCGGACGGCGCGTCTCGGCGATCAGCGCCAGACGCACCGGGCCGGCTGCACGCGGATCGATGCTGAGGACGATTTCATCGCCACGCTTGAGGAGCAGGCTGCAGCCGCAGCGCAGCCAGTAATCCTCGGAATCATTTTCACGCGTCACCCACACGTCCACACCTTTCGCGTCTTCCACGAACAGACGCTGGGCAGCGTGCATGGACAGCGCGGTGACTTCGCCGGGGTTCAGCGAAAAGACGGTCGTTGTGAGCAAGGTTTGCATGATGGTTTCTCCGTAGGCCCGGACGCGCGCTGTTTGTCGGTGTTACCGAGACTGGCTTAGTCATTGGACCAGCACAGTTTGGGGCTTTGTTTGGCGGTTCCGGTGAAGTGAATTCTAGTGACTCCCCCACGGCTATCAAAACGATATATATTCTTGCGTCTTGTTAGCCCATCTCACATAGACGAGGTCATCATGGTTTGGAGCGGCGCCTGGAATCCGGACGAGCCAAAAAGCTGGAAGCGCGAATTTCCGCGCCTTCCGGCGCTGGCCGCATTGCGCACCTTCGAAGCCGCCGCGCGTTACGAGAGCTTCTCGCGCGCGGCCGCCGAACTATTCGTCACCCACGGCGCGGTCAGCCACCAGATGCGCGCGCTCGAAGAGGAACTGGGCCAGTTGCTATTCGAGCGGCGCGGCAAGCGTGTGATGTTGACCACCAATGGCCGCCTCTACGCCGAACGTGTGCGCGACGCGCTGTTGCAGATTGCCGACGCGACGCGCGCGCTGCAGGCCAGCAATCGCGAGAAACGTCTGACGATCAGCACCATGCCGTCGTTCGCGGCGCGCTGGCTCACGCCGCGCATCGGCAGCTTTATCGAACAGCATCCGGAGCTGGAGGTGGAACTGCTGTCGTCCAATACGCTCGTCGACTTCGGCGCCGAGGAAGTGGACGTCGCCTTGCGCATGGGCGGCGGGCAGTATCCGGGGCTCTACGTGGAGCGTCTGCTCGACGACGTGTTTTTTCCGGTATGCAGCCCAAATTTCAACGGCGGACGCCTGCCCGAGCTGCCCGCGCACATGGCCGGCATGCCGCTGCTGCGCGGTGAGGGCGATCCATGGAAACCGTGGTTCGAAGCGGCCGGGCTCGATTGGCAGGAGCCCACCAAGGGCCTGTTGCTGCAGGATTCGTCGCTGCTCCTGCAGGCCGCCGCCGAAGGCCAGGGCATCGCCCTGATCCGCTCGTCGCTGGCGTACAACGATCTGCTCTCCGGCCGCGTCGTGCGCCTATTCGACGTCAGCATCCCCTGTCCATGGCTGCTGCACTTCGTTTGCACCCATGCCAGCCTGGAAACGCCGAAAGTACAGGCCTTTCGCCACTGGCTGCTGCCCGAGATGGAGCGATTCAGGAACATTCTTTCGCAGTGGACTTGAAAGCCTGAGAAAGGCGGCGTTCACGGTTCCGTCGGCTTCCGTCCCGCCGCCGCGCCGTCGCTTTCCATTTGGGCACCCATCTGCGGCGCCTGCGCGATAGCGACGCGCACCGCGCCGCACGCAACGTCGCGCTCTACAGGCTGCTAGGCGCTTTCATCGGGGTCCGCGTCGTCGACCGTCTCTGACGCGCGCTTGTTCGGAGCCTTCGCCCTGCCCGCCCGGGGATGGGCGCGGTCATAGACCTTGGCCAGATGCTGGAAATCGAGCGACGTATAGACCTGGGTCGTCGACACGCTGGCGTGGCCGAGCATTTCCTGCACGGCGCGTAGGTCGCCCGACGATTGCAGGACGTGGGTGGCAAACGAATGCCGCAACATATGCGGATGCACGTCGCTGGGCACGCCGGCGGCCAGCGCCTGTTGCTTGATGCGCTGTTGCACCGTGCTGCCCGACAGGCGCCGGCCGCGCGTGCCGAGGAACAGCGCGTGTGCGTCTTCGGGCAATGCATTCGGGGGCAGCAGGCTGTCGCGCACCTTGAGCCAGGCCTGCAGGGCATCGACGGCCTTGCTGCCGACCGGCACCGTGCGGCGGCGCGACCCCTTGCCGATGACCGTGACTTCAGCGCCGCGCAGATCCAGCCAGCCGCTGGAGCGATACTCGCCGTCTTCCGTATAGCGGACGTCCAGCTGCGTCAGCTCCGACAACCGCAATCCGCTCGAATAGAACAGCTCGAATACCGCCTGGTCGCGGATCGATTCGACGTTGTCGCCGCGCCGATGCGCGACAAGCGCCACCGCGTGCTCCACCGACAGCGCCTTGGGCAATGGCTGGCCGCGCTTAGGCGCGCGCACCCCGTCGACCGGATTGGCCGCAACGCCATGGCCATGCTGTGCGGCCCAGAGGTAGAACCCGCGCCACGCGGACAGCGTGCGCGCAATGGTGCGAGCGGAAAGCCCGCCACCGTGCAGACGTGCGGCAAACGAGCGGATGTGACGGGTTTCCAGCGATAGCAGCGGCACGCCGGCTGCCAGGCGCGCCGCCGATTCCTGCAGCACGGCAAGATCGTGGGCGTAGCTTGTGAGGGTGTGTTGGGCCAGCTTGCGATTGGTGGCCAGCCAGTCCAGATAGCGCAGCACCAGCGGATCGGGTGCGGGCCGGGCGACGGATTCGCGATCCGCGTCGGCCTTGCTGCGACCTGGCTGGCGTTTGCGCATGAGATGCGGCAGGTCAGTCGCGCAGGCGATTGAGCGCGGCGCCGGCCACTTCGCCGATCTGCGCCAGATAGGCGGTGCCCATGCCTTCATGAAAGCGCCGCGCCTCGGGAGATCCCAGCACGAGCAGGCCGAACGCCGCGCCAAGCGCTTCATCGCCGGGCCTTGCCGGCACGCGCAGCGTCACCATCGCGATCGACGCGATATCGTCGTGCTCCAGCAGGCTGGCCGCCTCGAAACCGGCATTGGCGCCGCAATACGGCGCGCGCAGTCCTTCGGCAAACAGGCGCAGATCATCGCTGGCGCCCTGCGCCACCTCGATATGGGCAAACGCCTCGCCGACATTCCACAGCCGCAGCGCCACCGCGGGCACGTCGAACACCTGCTGCAGGCCGTCCTGCACCGCATAGGGCAGCGCGTGCGAATCGGCTTCGGCCAGCAGGCGCAATTGCCACGCGTGCATGCGCTGCTGCGTGCGATCGTTCTCGTGACCGTGGCGCACCAGATCGGCCAGCTTCAGCTCCAGGCCCTTGTTCTTTTCGCGCAGGATTTCCATCTGGCGCTCCTGCAGCGACACCGCGCGATGGCTGTGCGGGCTGGTCAGTTGCACCGTGGCCAACAGCTCGGCGTGATCCTCGAAGAACTGGGGGTTGCTCTGCAGATAAGCGGCGACGTCTTGGGCATTCATGGCTTCTACCGGTACGGATCGATTTTTTGGTTGGCAGTGTAGCAAAGACGCCACCTGCGGACTGCGAGGTCCCTGTGCGCGCCCGCGCGGGCCACCGGCAGGCGCGTCGGCGCGGCTAGGTCTGGATCAGACGCTTCTGACGCGAAATGCTCATCAGGATGCCGATGCCCATGCCCAGCGTCACCAGCGCGGTGCCGCCATAGCTCAGCAACGGCAACGGCACGCCCACCACCGGCAGGATCCCGCTCACCATACCCATGTTCACGAAGGCATAGGTGAAGAAGATCAGCGTGATCGATCCGGCCAGCAGCCGCGAGAACAATGTCGGCGCATTCGCCGCAATATAAAGCCCGCGGAAGATCAGCAGCAGGTACAGCACCAGCAGCATCGCATTGCCGATCAAACCGAATTCCTCCGAAAACACCGCGAAGATGAAGTCGGTGTGCTTTTCGGGGATGAATTCCAGGTGAGTTTGCGTGCCCTTGAGCCAGCCCTTGCCGGTCACGCCGCCCGAGCCGATCGCAATGATCGACTGGATCGTATGGAAGCCCTTGCCCAGCGGGTCGGTGGTGGGATCGAGCAGCGTGCAGACGCGATGCTGCTGGTAATCGTGCAGGACCGGCCAGCTCACGCCGGGGGCGCAGATCTGGCTCTCGTAGCTGATCAGCAACGTGATGGCGAGCACGCCAACAGCCAGCAGCGGCAGGATGATCTTCCACGACAGCCCCGCGAAGTAGATCACATACAGGCCGGCGGCCAGCACCAGCAGGCCGGTGCCGAGGTCGGGCTGCTTGGCGATCAGGCCGACCGGAATGCCCAGGATGATCAGCGCGACGACAAAGTCGAACCACTTGATCACGCCCTCGCGCTTCTGGAAGTACCACGCCAGCATCAGCGGCATCGAGATCTTCATGATCTCCGATGGCTGGATCACCATGCCGACGTTCAGCCAGCGCCGCGCGCCCTTGCGGATCAGCCCGAACATGGCCACCGCGATCAGCAACGCCACGCCCACCGTATAGAGCGGCACGGCGATGCGCATCAGCAGTTGCGTGGGCATGTAGGCGATCACCAGCATCACCGCGTACGACAGCAGGATGTTGCGCAGTTGATCCTCGACGCGGCCCGGCATGTCGATCGCGGCCGAGTACAGCGCCACGATTCCGGTGGCGAACAGCAGGAAGACGATCAGGGCCAGCGGCTTGTCGAAGCCCGCGAGGGCCGTCTTGATGACCGAAAGGACGCGACGCTTATCCATGGCGCGTCTCCTTTATTCTGAAGTGCGGTTGCGGGCCGCATCGGCCTCGGCAACGTTGACGGGTTTGGCCGGCTTGGCGCGCGGCTTGGGCGCGGGCGCCGACGCCGGAGTGGCGCGCGGCGCAGGCGCGCTGGGCGCCGACGCGGGCGGCTTGCTGTGCCCCAACGCCTGCAGCATGCGCGCGTCCAGCGTCACCTCGGCCGATGCGGGGGCAATCGCGGCGGGATCGAGTTGTGCCGCGATCGAGTCCGATGCGGCGCGCGCGGCCGGCACC
>NZ_VZOW01000010.1 GCF_008801835.1 Cupriavidus pauculus
TTCGAGCGGACTAAGCCGCACGTGAACGTAGGTACGATTGGTCACGTTGACCATGGCAAGACGACGCTGACGGCGGCGATTGCAACGGTGCTGGCCGCGAAGTTCGGTGGTGCCGCGAAGAAGTACGACGAAATCGACGCAGCGCCGGAAGAAAAGGCACGCGGTATCACGATCAACACCGCACACGTGGAATACGAGACGGCCAACCGCCACTACGCCCACGTTGACTGCCCGGGCCACGCCGACTATGTGAAGAACATGATCACGGGCGCCGCGCAGATGGACGGCGCGATCCTGGTTTGCTCGGCCGCTGACGGCCCGATGCCGCAAACGCGCGAGCACATCCTGCTGGCCCGTCAGGTTGGCGTGCCTTACATCATCGTGTTCCTGAACAAGTGCGACATGGTGGACGACGCCGAGCTGCTCGAGCTGGTGGAAATGGAAGTGCGCGAGCTGCTGTCGAAGTACGAGTTCCCGGGCGACGACACGCCGATCATCAAGGGTTCGGCCAAGCTGGCGCTGGAAGGCGACAAGGGCGAGCTGGGCGAAGTGGCGATCATGAACCTGGCCGACGCGCTGGACACGTACATCCCGACGCCGGAGCGCGCCGTGGACGGTACGTT
Source organism: Cupriavidus pauculus (assembly GCF_008801835.1). Lineage (GTDB taxonomy): Bacteria > Pseudomonadota > Gammaproteobacteria > Burkholderiales > Burkholderiaceae > Cupriavidus > Cupriavidus pauculus. The sequence continues at coordinate 624 of NZ_VZOW01000010.1, forward strand.
CCTGATGCCGGTGGAAGACGTGTTCTCGATCTCGGGTCGCGGCACGGTGGTGACCGGTCGTATCGAGCGTGGCGTGATCAAGGTCGGTGAGGAAATCGAAATCGTGGGTATCCGCCCGACGGTCAAGACCACCTGCACCGGCGTGGAAATGTTCCGCAAGCTGCTGGACCAAGGTCAGGCAGGCGACAACGTGGGTCTGCTGCTGCGCGGCACGAAGCGCGAAGACGTGGAGCGCGGCCAAGTGCTGTGCAAGCCGGGTTCGATCAAGCCGCACACGCACTTCACCGGTGAGGTGTACATCCTGTCGAAGGACGAAGGTGGCCGTCACACGCCGTTCTTCAACAACTACCGCCCGCAGTTCTATTTCCGTACGACCGACGTGACCGGCTCGATCGAGCTGCCGAAGGACAAGGAAATGGTCATGCCGGGTGACAACGTGTCGATCACCGTCAAGCTGATCGCCCCGATCGCCATGGAAGAAGGCCTGCGCTTCGCTATCCGCGAAGGCGGTCGTACCGTCGGCGCCGGCGTTGTGGCAAAGATCCTCGACTAAGCAGTTAGTCGAACTGGCGACCACGGTACCAACCTGCCGCGGTCGTTTGCCAGAAGGGGATCGGTGAGAGCCGGTCCCAAAGTAGTTCTAGGGGTATAGCTCAACTGGCAGAGCGTCGGTCTCCAAAACCGAAGGTTGGGGGTTCGATTCCCTCTGCCCCTGCCAAATCAATCAGCCGCGTCATGAAATCATTCGTGACGCGGCTTAGTCTCGTTTGCGAAACATGGCTAATCCCAATGTCGAAACCGTAGGCGCCTCGAGCGGCAAGTGGCTGCTCGTTGCGGCAGTGTGCCTGGTCATAGCCGGGGTCGTCGGTTTCTACGCGCTGGCCCAGCAGCCGTCGTACGTCCGCGGCGCCGCGCTTTTTGCCGGACTGGCCCTTGGCGTCGTGGTAGCCCTCGTCTCCGCGCCGGGCAAGGACTTTGTGGGATTCGCGCGGGAATCGTATCGGGAAGTTCGCAAGGTAGTGTGGCCAACACGCAAGGAAGCCGGGCAGATGACGGGGCTCGTGTTTGCCTTTGTTGTTGTCATGGCGCTGTTCTTGTGGTCCGCTGACAAGCTCATCGAGTGGGTGATTTTTTCGCTCGTATTGGGCTGGAAATAAGAGGTAGGACATGACGGATAACGCCCAGCAGGAAACCGCAGCATCGGAATCGCCTTCGTCGAAGAAGCGTTGGTACGTGGTGCATGCCTACTCTGGCATGGAGAAGAGCGTGCAGCGCGCGCTGCAGGAGCGCATCGAGCGCGCCGAGATGCAGGACAAGTTTGGCCGCATTCTGGTTCCTTCGGAAGAGGTTGTCGAAATTAAGGGCGGCCACAAGTCTGTGACCGAACGACGCTTCTTCCCGGGGTACGTCCTGGTCGAAATGGAAATGACCGACGAAACATGGCACTTGGTGAAGAACACCAGCAAGGTGACCGGTTTCGTGGGTGGTGCGCGCAATCGCCCGAGTCCGATTTCCCAGCGGGAAGTGGACAAGATCATGACCCAAATGCAGGAAGGGGTCGAAAAGCCGCGTCCCAAGACGCTGTTCGAAGTGGGCGAAATGGTCCGCGTCAAGGACGGTCCGTTCACCGACTTCAACGGCAATGTCGAAGAAGTGAATTACGAAAAGTCGCGCCTGCGCGTGACGGTGACGATCTTCGGACGCGCCACGCCGGTCGAACTAGAGTTCGGCCAGGTCGAGAAAGTCTAAGTATTTGAATTGTTGCGGCTGAACAAGACGCAACAGGACGATAGGAGCCTCCGCGAGGCTGGTTCCGAAGAGGAGCGCGAGGCTGTGCAAGGCATGGCGATAGCGCGTTATGACTCAACAGGATCCGATTCCTGCATCAGGAAAGGATCTGGATTGGAGTAAAGATGGCCAAGAAGATCATTGGCTTTATCAAGCTGCAAATTCCGGCTGGTAAGGCAAATCCCTCCCCGCCCGTTGGTCCCGCACTGGGCCAGCGTGGTCTGAACATCATGGAGTTCTGCAAGGCGTTCAACGCGCAGACTCAAGGCATGGAACCGGGTCTCCCGGTGCCGGTGGTGATTACCGCCTTTGCCGACAAGAGCTTCACGTTCGTCATGAAGTCGCCGCCGGCGACCGTGCTGATCAAGAAGGCTGCCGGCGTGACCAAGGGTTCGCCGAAGCCGCATACCGACAAGGTCGGCAAGATCACCCGCGCCCAGGCTGAAGAAATCGCCAAGGCCAAGAACGCTGACCTCACCGCCGCTGACCTGGATGCTGCAGTGCGTACCATCGCAGGTTCGGCGCGTTCGATGGGCATCACCGTGGAGGGTCTGTAAATGGCTAAGGTTTCGAAGCGCGTCGCCGCCAATAAGGCGAAGATCGAGCGCACCAAGTTCTACCCGATCGACGAGGCCCTGACCCTGGTCAAGAGCTGCGCGTCGGCAAAGTTTGACGAGTCGATCGACGTGGCAGTGCAACTGGGTATCGACGCCAAGAAGTCGGATCAGGTTGTGCGTGGTTCCGTCGTGCTGCCCGCCGGCACTGGTAAGTCGGTTCGCGTTGCGGTGTTTGCGCAAGGCGACAAGGCCGAAGCCGCCAAGGCTGCTGGCGCCGATGTGGTCGGCATGGAAGACCTGGCCGAGCAAGTGAAGGCCGGTAACCTGAACTTCGACGTCGTGATCGCTTCGCCGGACACGATGCGTATCGTCGGTACCCTGGGTCAGATCCTGGGCCCGCGCGGCCTGATGCCGAACCCGAAGGTCGGCACGGTCACGCCCGATGTTGCGCAAGCCGTGAAGAACGCCAAGGCTGGTCAGGTGCAATTCCGTGTCGACAAGGCCGGTATTATCCACGCCACCATCGGTCGCCGTTCGTTCGAAGACACCGCGCTGAAGAGCAACCTGAGCGCGCTTCTGGACGCTCTGGTCAAGGCCAAGCCGGCTACTAGCAAGGGTGTCTACCTGCGCAAGATCGCCGTGTCGTCCACGATGGGCGTTGGCGTTCGCGTCGAGCAAACTTCGCTGTCAGCCTGAAGCTGACAGCATCACCTGACCGGACCCGATAACGCCGGACAGGGCAGGAATTGAAGGTTTCGGCATCGCCGGAATCGTCTTCGAAGCCGCAGGGCGACGAAGCAAGGCTTTGGGCAGTGGCATCTGGAACGCGAAGCGCCCCTGGATGCCGCTGGTTATCAAAGACCGCTGGTGCTCTCACCGCCGTTCGGCAGTGCGGACTTAATCGGTCGCTGCATGCGGGGCTTGCCCCGATGCGGTTGACCTGCCAGCGCAGATGGCGCACCCGAAGGGATTGATGAAACCGGACCCGTTCCGGCCGATTCGGGCCAATCGGACGCCGTTCGTTTGGACTGATGTGTCCGCCCCGGTCATCCGGAGTGGCCGCATCGTTTTGGAGCTTAACCGTGCCACTCAATATTGAAGATAAGAAGGCCGTCGTTGCTGAGGTTTCGGCGCAAGTCGCCAAGGCCCAGACCATCGTCGTGGCTGAATATCGCGGCATCACGGTTGGCGATCTGACCAAGCTGCGCGCTACTGCCCGTCAGCAAGGCGTTTACCTGCGTGTTCTGAAGAACACGCTGGCCCGCCGCGCTGTGGAAGGTACGCCGTTTGCTGGCCTCGCAGAGCAAATGACCGGTCCGCTCATCTACGGTATTTCCGAAGATGCAGTGTCGTCGGCCAAGGTTCTGAACGATTTTGCCAAGACCAACGACAAGTTGGTTCTGCGTGCAGGGTCGTACAACGGCAACGTTCTCGATGCTGGCGCCGTCAAGGCTCTGGCTTCGATCCCGAGCCGCGACGAACTGATCGCTCAGCTGCTTGGCGTGATGCAGGCGCCGGTGTCGGGCTTCGCCCGTCTGCTGGCCGCGCTGGCTGCCAAGAAGGCCGAAGGTGCTCCCGCGGAAGCGGAAGCTCCGGCTGCCTGAGCCGCATAGACAGATCGCATTACCGATCCCGAATCAAATCTAGTAGGAGTAATCCAAATGGCAATCACTAAAGACGACATCCTGGAAGCCGTAGGCGCGATGTCCGTGATGGAACTGAACGACCTGGTCAAGGCGTTCGAAGAGAAGTTTGGCGTGTCGGCTGCCGCAATGGCTGTGGCTGCTGCCCCGGGCGCTGGCGGTGCTGCCGCTGCTGAAGAAAAGACCGAATTCAACGTGATTCTGGCCGAAGTTGGCTCGAACAAGGTTGGCGTGATCAAGGCTGTGCGCGAGATCACCGGTCTGGGCCTGAAGGAAGCCAAGGACCTGGTCGATGGCGCTCCGAAGCCCGTGAAGGAAGGCGTGGACAAGGCTGCTGCCGACGACGCCAAGAAGAAGCTGGAAGACGCTGGCGCGAAGGTCGACGTCAAGTAAGTGGTACCACGCGTGCCCTCGTGGCACGCGGATGGGGCTGGCAAAGGGAAATCCCGAGCCAGCCTTTTTGCGCTTTGTGGGGTGTGTTTCATAGCGCACCCGAATCCGGCAATTTGCATCGGATCTGGCGCAAATGTGTATTAAGGTATGCTTGACAGGCGCGATTCGATCGCTGCCCAAGCAGAAGCCAAACATCAGTGGCACACTAGGTGGTTGCTGATGTTTGTCTTCTGAACCGACTGCAGAAGACAAGTTTGGTCGGGTGCCCCCCGGACGTGTGCAGGCATTGCGCCGTGCAATGACCACACCGTCCGCAGCGTGCGGGCACCGTCAGCCAGAGGTTGGTAGCGGCCAACCGCCAAATCCCCTCCCAGTCGCTGAACACCTCAGGCGCCGGCCAGGTCCAACCGGCCCTGCGATGATTCGGAGATCCCATGGCGTACAGCTTCACCGAGAAGAAGCGCATTCGCAAATCCTTTGCGAAGCGCGCGACGGTTCATCAGGTTCCATTCCTGCTTGCCACACAGATTGAATCCTACACCCAGTTTTTGCAAGCGGAAACGCCGGCCGCCCGTCGCAAGAGCGAGGGTCTGCAGGCCGCTTTCAACGCGATTTTTCCCATCTCCTCCCATAACGGGCTTGCCCGTATGGAGTTTGTCTCGTATCACCTGTCCAACCCGCCGTTCGATGTCAAGGAATGCCAGCAGCGTGGCCTGACGTTCCACTCGGCACTGCGCGCCAAGGTTCGCCTGATCATCAACGATCGCGAGAACCCGGGCAAGGTGAAGGAAGTGAAGGAGCAGGAAGTCTACATGGGCGAAATTCCGCTCATGACGTCCACCGGTTCTTTCGTGATCAACGGCACCGAACGTGTGATCGTCAGCCAGCTGCATCGTTCCCCCGGCGTGTTCTTCGAACACGACAAGGGCAAGACGCACAGCTCCGGCAAGCTGCTGTTCTCGGCGCGGATCATTCCGTACCGTGGCTCGTGGCTCGATTTCGAATTCGACCCGAAGGACATCCTGTACTTCCGCGTCGACCGTCGTCGGAAAATGCCGGTCACGATTCTGCTGAAGTCGATCGGACTCACGCCGGAACAAATCCTGGCGCACTTCTTCGTGTTCGACAATTTCACGCTGCAAGGCGAGGGCGCACAACTTGAGTTCGTGCCCGAGCGCCTGCGCGGTGAAGTCGCGCGCTTCGACATCGCCGACAAGAACGGCCGCGTCGTGGTGGAGAAGGACAAGCGTATCAACGCCAAGCACATTCGCGATCTGGATTCCGCCGGCACCAAGCTGATCAGCGTGCCGGAAGACTACCTGCTGGGTCGCGTGCTGGCCAAGAACATCATCGATCCGGACACCGGCGAGGTGGTGGCGAACGCCAACGACGAACTGACTGAAACCCTGCTGGAAAACCTGCGCGAAGCCGGTGTCAAGCAGATCCAGACGCTCTACACGAACGATCTCGACCAGGGCCCGTACATTTCGCAGACGCTGCGCGTGGACGACACGGCAGATCAGACTGCCGCTCGTATCGCGATCTATCGCATGATGCGTCCGGGCGAGCCGCCCACCGAAGAGGCCGTGGAAGCGCTGTTCCAGCGCCTGTTCTACAGCGAGGAATCGTACGACCTGTCGCGCGTTGGCCGCATGAAGGTCAACAGCCGTCTGTCGCGCCCGAGCGGCGAAGGCAGCATGGTGCTGCAGGACGAGGACATCCTCGAGACGATCAAGATCCTGGTCAACCTGCGCAACGGCAAGGGCGAAGTCGACGATATCGATCACCTGGGCAATCGTCGCGTGCGTTGTGTCGGCGAACTGGCGGAAAACCAGTTCCGTGCCGGCCTGTCGCGCGTGGAGCGTGCCGTCAAGGAACGTCTGGGCCAGGCCGAGACCGAGAACCTGATGCCGCACGATCTGATCAACTCGAAGCCGATTTCGTCGGCAATCCGCGAGTTCTTCGGTTCGTCGCAGTTGTCGCAGTTCATGGACCAGACCAATCCGCTGTCGGAAATCACCCACAAGCGCCGCGTGTCGGCACTTGGCCCGGGCGGTCTGACGCGCGAGCGCGCCGGCTTTGAGGTGCGTGACGTGCACCCGACGCACTACGGCCGCGTGTGCCCGATCGAAACGCCGGAAGGCCCGAACATTGGTCTGATCAACTCGCTGGCGCTGTACGCCCGCCTGAACGAATACGGCTTCCTGGAAACGCCGTACCGCAAGGTCGAAAACAGCAAGCTGACCGATCAGGTCGACTACCTGTCGGCGATCGAAGAAGGCAAGTACGTGGTGGCGCAGGCCAACGCGACGGTCGACGCCGAAGGCAACCTGATCGACGAACTGGTGTCGGCGCGCGAAGGCTCCGAGCGTGAAACGCGTATGGTCACGCCGGACCGCGTTCAGTACATCGACGTGGCGCCGTCGCAGATCGTGTCGGCCGCAGCTTCGCTGGTGCCGTTCCTCGAGCACGACGATGCAAACCGTGCACTGATGGGCGCGAACATGCAGCGTCAGGCCGTGCCTTGCCTGCGTCCGGACAAGCCGCTGGTCGGCACCGGCATCGAGCGCACCGTGGCGGTCGACTCGGGTACGGCCGTGCAGGCGATGCGTGGCGGCGTGGTCGATTACGTCGACGCGATGCGTGTGGTGATTCGCGTGAACGACGACGAAGCCGTCACCGGCGAAGTCGGCGTGGACATCTACAACCTGATCAAGTACACGCGTTCGAACCAGAACACCAACATCAACCAGCGGCCGATGGTCAAGGTTGGCGACATCGTTGCCCGTGGCGACGTGATCGCCGACGGCGCATCGACGGACCTGGGCGAGCTGGCGCTGGGCCAGAACATGCTGGTCGCGTTCATGCCGTGGAACGGCTACAACTTCGAGGATTCGATCCTGATCTCGGAGCGTGTGGTTGCGGAAGACCGCTACACCTCGATCCACATCGAGGAACTGTCGGTCGTTGCGCGCGATACGAAGCTGGGACCGGAAGAAATCACGCGCGATATCTCGAACCTGGCCGAAGCCCAACTGGCACGTCTGGACGAGTCGGGCATCACCTACATCGGCGCGGAAGTCGAGGCTGGCGACGTGCTGGTGGGTAAGGTCACGCCGAAGGGCGAGACCCAGCTGACGCCGGAAGAAAAGCTGTTGCGCGCGATCTTCGGCGAGAAGGCTTCGGACGTGAAGGACACGTCGCTGCGCGTGCCGTCGGGCATGAGCGGTATCGTGATCGACGTGCAGGTCTTCACGCGCGAAGGCGTGACGCGCGACAAGCGCGCCCAGTCGATCATCGACGACGAACTGAAGCGCTACCGCCTGGACCTGAACGACCAGCTGCGTATCGTGGAAGGCGATGCATTCCAGCGTCTGGAGCGCCTGCTGCTCGACAAGACCGTCAATGGCGGTCCGAAGAAGCTGGCCAAGGGCGCGAAGCTGACCCGCGAATACCTGGCCGACCTGGACAAGTATCACTGGTTCGATATCCGTCCGGCAGACGAAGACGTTGCAGCCCAACTGGAAGCCGTCAAGGAAGCCATCGAGCAGAAGCGTCACGAGTTCGACCTGGCCTTCGAAGAGAAGCGCAAGAAGCTGACGCAGGGCGACGAACTGCCGCCGGGCGTGATCAAGATGGTCAAGGTGTACCTGGCCGTGAAGCGTCGCCTGCAGCCTGGCGACAAGATGGCCGGTCGTCACGGCAACAAGGGTGTGGTGTCGAAGATCGTTCCGATCGAAGACATGCCGTATATGGCTGACGGTACGCCGGCGGACATCGTGCTGAACCCGCTGGGCGTGCCGTCGCGGATGAACGTGGGTCAGATTCTGGAAACCCACCTGGGCTGGGCCGCGCGCGGTCTGGGCCAGCGCATCGGCGACATGCTCAAGGCGCAGGCCAAGGCGCAGGAACTCCGTCCGCTGCTCGCGCAGATCTACAACGAGAGCGGCAAGGCGGAAGACTTGGACAGCCTGTCCGATGCCGAAGTGCTGGAACTGGCGACCAACCTGAAGAAGGGTGTGCCGTTTGCCACGCCGGTGTTCGACGGTGCGCACGAGGCCGAAATCCGCCGCATGCTCGACCTGGCCTATCCGGACGACATCGCCAAGGAAAAGGGCCTGACCGCTTCGAAGCAACAGGTCACGCTGCACGACGGCCGCACCGGCGAAGCATTCGAGCGTCCAGTCACGCTGGGTGTGATGCACATGCTGAAGCTGCACCACTTGGTCGACGACAAGATGCACGCCCGTTCCACCGGTCCGTACTCGCTGGTGACGCAGCAGCCGCTGGGCGGCAAGGCGCAGTTCGGCGGCCAGCGTTTCGGTGAGATGGAAGTGTGGGCATTGGAAGCCTATGGCGCATCGTACGTGCTGCAGGAAATGCTGACGGTCAAGTCCGATGACGTGAACGGCCGTACGAAGGTGTACGAAAACATCGTCAAGGGCGAGCACTCGATCGATGCCGGCATGCCGGAATCGTTCAACGTGCTGGTGAAGGAAATCCGCTCGCTGGGTATCGATATCGATCTGGATCGTTATTGATCCGATCGATGCGGACGCCGGCTGCGGCCGGCGTTCACCAGCGCAGGTTTCCCCACAGATTGAATGCCGCTGTTCCGGACAGACTCCGGGGCGGCGGAGAAACAAGGAGTTGCAATGAAAGCATTGCTCGATCTCTTTAAGCAGGTTCAGCAGGAAGAGCAGTTCGACGCGATCAAGATCGGCCTGGCTTCGCCCGAGAAGATCCGCTCGTGGTCGTACGGCGAAGTGAAAAAGCCGGAAACGATCAACTACCGTACGTTCAAGCCCGAACGCGATGGCCTGTTCTGCGCCAAGATCTTTGGCCCGATCAAGGACTACGAGTGCCTGTGCGGCAAGTACAAGCGCCTGAAGCATCGCGGCGTGATCTGCGAGAAGTGCGGCGTCGAAGTGACGCTGGCGAAGGTGCGCCGCGAGCGCATGGGCCACATCGAGCTGGCCGCGCCGACCGCGCACATCTGGTTCCTGAAGTCGCTGCCGTCGCGTCTGGGCATGGTGCTCGACATGACGCTGCGCGACATCGAGCGCGTGCTGTACTTCGAGGCGTTCGTGGTGCTGGAACCCGGCATGACGCCGCTCAAGAAGAGCCAGATCATGTCGGAAGACGACTACATCGCGAAGTGCGATGAGTACGGCGAAGGCGAGTTCGTGGCGATGATGGGTGCCGAAGGCATCCGCGAACTGCTGCGCGGTATCGATATCGAGAAGCAGATCGAACAGATCCGCGCCGAACTGCAGGCCACCGGCTCCGAAGCCAAGATCAAGAAGTTCGCCAAGCGCCTGAAGGTGCTCGAGGCGTTCCAGCGCTCGGGCATCAAGCCGGAGTGGATGATCCTGGAAGTGCTGCCGGTGCTGCCGCCGGAACTGCGTCCGCTGGTCCCGCTCGATGGCGGCCGTTTCGCTACGTCGGACCTGAACGACCTGTATCGCCGCGTCATCAACCGTAACAACCGTCTGAAGCGTCTGCTCGAGCTGAAGGCGCCTGAAATCATCGTGCGCAACGAAAAGCGCATGCTGCAGGAAGCCGTCGATTCGCTGCTGGACAACGGTCGTCGCGGCAAGGCCATGACTGGCGCCAACAAGCGTCCGCTGAAGTCGCTGGCCGAAATGATCAAGGGTAAGGGCGGCCGTTTCCGTCAGAACCTGCTGGGCAAGCGCGTGGACTACTCCGGTCGTTCGGTGATCGTGGTGGGCCCGACGCTGAAGCTGCATCAGTGCGGTCTGCCCAAGCTGATGGCGCTGGAGCTGTTCAAGCCGTTCATTTTCCACAAGCTCGAAACGATGGGCATCGCCACCACCATCAAGGCGGCGAAGAAGGAAGTGGAAAGCCAGACGCCGGTGGTGTGGGACATCCTCGAAGAGGTGATCCGCGAACATCCGGTCATGCTGAACCGTGCGCCGACGCTGCACCGCCTGGGCATCCAGGCGTTCGAGCCGGTCCTGATCGAAGGCAAGGCCATTCAGCTGCACCCGCTGGTCTGCGCCGCGTTCAACGCCGACTTCGACGGTGACCAGATGGCTGTCCACGTTCCGCTGTCGCTCGAAGCGCAGATGGAAGCGCGCACGCTGATGCTGGCGTCGAACAACGTGCTGTTCCCGGCCAACGGTGATCCGTCGATCGTGCCGTCGCAAGACGTGGTGCTGGGTCTGTACTACACGACCCGCGACAAGATCAACGGCAAGGGTGAAGGCATGACGTTCGCTGATATCAGCGAAGTCCTGCGCGCCTACGAGAACAAGGAAGTCGAACTCGCTTCGCGCGTCAACGTGCGGATCACCGAGTACGTGCTGGTGGACAAGGACGCGGTGGGCGACGCCCGCTTCGCGCCCAAGATCACGCTGCAGGCCACTACGGTCGGCCGCGCGATCCTGTCCGAGATCCTGCCGAAGGGGCTGCCGTTCTCGGTGCTGAACAAGCCGCTGAAGAAGAAGGAAATCTCGCGCCTGATCAATACGGCGTTCCGCAAGTGCGGTCTGCGCGAAACCGTGATCTTTGCCGACAAACTGCTGCAGTCGGGCTTCCGCCTGGCAACGCGCGCCGGTATCTCCATCGCCATCGACGACATGCTGGTGCCGCCGCAAAAGGAGAAGATCATCTCCGACGCGGCCGCCAAGGTGAAGGAATACGACAAGCAGTACATGTCGGGTCTGGTGACGGACCAGGAGCGTTACAACAACGTCGTGGACATCTGGGGCGCCGCTGGCGACCAGGTGGGCAAGGCGATGATGGAGCAGCTCCAGCACGAAGACGTGGTGGATCGCGAAGGCAAGACCGTCAAGCAGGAATCGTTCAACTCGATCTACATGATGGCGGACTCGGGCGCCCGCGGTAGCGCGGCCCAGATCCGTCAGCTGGCCGGTATGCGTGGCCTGATGGCCAAGCCGGATGGCTCGATCATTGAAACGCCGATTACGGCGAACTTCCGTGAAGGCCTGAACGTTCTGCAGTACTTCATCTCGACCCACGGTGCACGTAAGGGTCTGGCGGATACGGCACTGAAGACCGCGAACTCCGGCTACCTGACGCGTCGTCTGGTCGACGTGACGCAGGATCTGGTCGTGGTGGAAGACGATTGCGGCACCTCCAACGGCGTGGCCATGAAGGCCCTGGTCGAAGGCGGTGAAGTGATCGAAGCGCTGCGCGATCGTATCCTGGGCCGCGTGACGGTGGCCGACGTGGTGAACCCTGAAACCCAGGAAACCGCGATCGAGACCGGCACGCTGCTGGACGAAGATCTGGTCGACCTGATCGACAACATCGGCGTGGACGAAGTGAAGGTCCGCACGCCGCTGTCGTGCGACACGCGCTACGGCCTGTGCGCCAAGTGCTACGGCCGTGACCTTGGCCGCGGCGTGCTGGTGAACTCGGGCGAAGCGGTGGGCGTGATCGCGGCACAGTCGATCGGCGAACCGGGCACCCAGCTGACCATGCGTACGTTCCACATCGGTGGTGCGGCATCGCGTGCGGCAGTGGCATCGAGCGTGGAAGCCAAGGCGACCGGTACGGTGCGCTTCACGGTGACCATGCGTTACGTGACGAACGCCAAGGGCGAATTGATCGTGATCTCGCGTTCGGGCGAGGCGCTGATCACCGACGACCATGGCCGCGAGCGCGAACGCCACAAGATCCCGTACGGTGCAACGCTGCTGGTGCAGGACGGCCAGGCGATCAAGGCCGGTACGCAGTTGGCTACGTGGGACGCACTGACTCGTCCGATCGTTTCCGAATACACGGGCACGATCAAGTTCGAGAACGTGGAAGAGGGCGTGACCGTCGCCAAGCAGATGGACGAAGTCACTGGCCTGTCGACCCTCGTGGTGATCGATGCCAAGCGCCGTACGGCTGCCACCAAGGGCTTGCGCCCGCAGGTGAAGCTGCTCGACGCCAACAACCAGGAAGTCAAGATTCCGGGCACGGACCACTCCGTGACCATCGGCTTCCAGGTGGGCGCGCTGATCACTGTGAAGGACGGTCAGCAGGTGCACGTGGGTGAAGTGCTGGCGCGTATTCCGACCGAATCGCAGAAGACCCGCGACATTACCGGTGGTCTGCCGCGTGTGGCCGAGCTGTTCGAAGCGCGTTCGCCGAAGGACGCCGCCGTGCTGGCGGAAGTCACCGGCACGGTGTCGTTCGGCAAGGACACCAAGGGCAAGCAACGCCTGGTGATCACGGACCTGGACGGCAACGCCCACGAGTTCCTGATCGCCAAGGAAAAGCAGGTCCTGGTGCACGATGGCCAGGTGGTGAACAAGGGCGAAATGATCGTGGAAGGTCCGGCGGATCCGCACGACATCCTGCGTCTGAAGGGCATCGAAGAGCTGGCGCACTACATCGTGGACGAAGTGCAGGACGTGTACCGTCTGCAGGGCGTGAAGATCAACGACAAGCACATCGAAGTGATTGTTCGTCAGATGCTGCGCCGCGTGCAGATCCAGGACGTGGGCGACACCAAGTTCATCCCGGGTGAACAGGTGGAGCGCTCGGAGCTGCTCGACGAGAACGATCGCGTGATCGCCGAAGGCAAGCGTCCGGCAACGCACGAGAACCTGCTGCTCGGTATCACGAAGGCGTCGCTGTCGACCGACAGCTTCATCTCGGCGGCATCGTTCCAGGAAACGACGCGCGTGCTGACCGAAGCCGCAATCATGGGCAAGACCGACGACCTGCGTGGTCTGAAGGAAAACGTGATTGTGGGTCGTCTGATCCCGGCCGGTACCGGCCTGGCCTACCACCGCGCCCGCAAGGCGCGCGAGGCGGCCGAGCGCGAGCGCGCACAGGCGATCAACGACGAAGAGCAATCGCTCTTTATCGAGCCGCCGGTGGTGCAAGCCACGGACGGCGACGCAGTCTGATCGCGTATCGCACCGAAGCGCTGTAGTGAAACCCGGCTCCATGGAGCCGGGTTTTTTTTCGTCTCGCGCCGGCGTCATCGCCGGACTGGCCGATGGCGATAGAGCCCAGCCCGGCGCGCGGCGTGACCACGGCCGCCGAGGTAGCGTAACCGAACGGCCACGCCGAAAGCGCGCCCATGCGCCGCATGTTTTCGCCGTCTTTTGGCTTGCGTGCCACATCGGCACGGATCGAGACAGTTTTCCCGCTGCGCGCAGTGGTATGGTTACGCCTTTCCCGGCTTTCCGATTACCGCTGTCTTATGTCGCGCGCCCTGGCGATCCTCAAGGAAGTATTTGGCTACCACGCGTTTCGTGGGCGCCAGGCGGAAATCATCGACCATGTGGCCGATGGCGGCGATTGCCTGGTGCTCATGCCCACCGGCGGCGGCAAGTCGCTCTGCTACCAGATCCCCGCGCTACTGCGCCAGCAGGCCGGCCATGGCGTAGGTATCGTGGTGTCGCCGCTGATCGCGCTGATGCAGGATCAGGTGGCGGCGCTGACCGAGGCTGGCGTGCGCGCCGCGGTGCTCAACTCCACGCTTTCCAGCAGCGAAGCATCGGCGGTCGAGCGCGACCTGCTGGCTGGCCGTCTCGAGATTCTCTACGTCGCGCCCGAGCGGCTGATGACCCCGCGCTTTCTGGACCTGCTCGAGCGCACGCAGGTCGGCCTGTTCGCCATCGACGAAGCCCACTGCGTGTCGCAATGGGGGCATGACTTCCGCCCGGAATATATCCAGCTCTCGGTATTGCACGAGCGCTTTCCGCGCGTCCCGCGCATCGCGCTGACGGCAACCGCCGATGCGCTGACCCGCAACGAGATCGTCGAGCGGCTGGCGCTGGACGATGCGCGCGTCTTTATCTCGAGCTTCGATCGCCCGAACATCCGCTATCGCATTGTCGAAAAGGACAACGCGCGCCAGCAACTGCTTGCCTTCATCCAGGCAGAGCACATGAATGGCGATGGCGGTCACGACAGCGGCATCGTCTACTGTCTGTCGCGCAAGAAGGTGGAGGACACGGCGGCATGGCTCGCTGGCCACGGCATCAAGGCGCTGGCGTATCACGCCGGCATGGATGCGCAGGTACGCCAGCAAAACCAGGCCCGGTTCCGCGAGGAAGAAGGCATCGTGATGGTGGCGACGATCGCCTTCGGCATGGGGATCGACAAGCCGGACGTCCGTTTCGTCGCCCACCTCGACCTGCCAAAGAGCATGGAAGGCTATTACCAGGAAACCGGCCGCGCCGGCCGCGACGGGCTTCCCGCCAATGCCTGGATGGCCTATGGTCTTGGCGATGTGGTGCAGCAAAAGCGCATGATAGACGAATCCGAGGCTGACGACGCCCACAAGCGGGTGTCGTCGGCCAAGCTCGATGCGCTGCTGGGTTTGTGCGAAACTCCCGGCTGCCGGCGCGTGCGGATCCTCGCCTATTTCGAGGAAGCGGCGCAGCCCTGCGGCAATTGCGACACCTGCCTGGAGCCGCCCGCCACCTGGGATGGAACGCGCGAAGCGCAGATGGCGCTGTCCTGCGTGTACCGCACCGCGCAGGCCAGCCGCGTACATTTTGGTGCGACCCATCTGATCGACGTGCTGCGCGGCAATGCCACTGAAAAGATCAAGCAGTGGGGGCACGACAAGGTGTCGACCTTCGGCATCGGCAAGGACCGCTCGAGCGCTGAATGGCATGCAGTTTTCCGCCAGCTGATCGCGCACGGGCTGTTGATGATCGACCACGGCGGGCATGGCGCGTTGCTGCTCGGCGAATCGGCGCGCGCGGTGCTCAAGGGCGAGCAGTCGATCACGCTGCGGCGGCAGGCCAGCAAGCCCGGCAAGTCCGGCGACCGCTCAGCGCGCGGCGCACGGACCGACCACACGGCGGCGATGGACGGCGAAACGCTGGCCAACTGGGACGCGCTGCGCAAATGGCGTACCGCGACAGCCAAGGAGCACGGCGTGCCGGCCTACGTCATCTTCCACGATGCCACGCTGGCCGAACTTGCGCGCTGCGCCCCCGAATCGCTCGATGAACTGGCCGAGATCCCCGGGATTGGCGCCTCGAAGCTGGAGCGCTACGGCGACGAAATCCTGGAGACGCTGCGCCAGGTGTGACCGCGGCGCGGCCCGGGGGTATACGTCGCGTATACCCCTTGACCATTCTGCACACCACTGCTAGAGTGCCAGATTCGAGTTTTTGGCTTCGGATTTCGCTCGCCCGTCGGATTTGTGGTTTTCGATCCGCAAACAGGATGGCAGCAGCGGGATCCCGGCGAGCTCGCGCTCTTTGGCAAGTCTGTTACTTCGCAGCCCTTCCTTCAGAGCGTTCGCTCACCTTTCCCGTCCAAAACCCGTAGTTGCCTCTTTGCCAGCACTGGCGAGGGGTGTTTTTGTAAAAACCAAGCTGGATTGAACAATGCCAACTATCAACCAACTGGTTCGCAAGCCGCGCGTCTCTGAAGTCGTCAAGAGCAAGAGCCCGGCACTTGAGAACTGCCCGCAGCGTCGCGGCGTGTGCACCCGTGTGTACACCACGACGCCTAAGAAGCCGAACTCGGCACTGCGTAAGGTCGCCAAGGTGCGCCTGACCAACGGTTTCGAAGTCATTTCGTACATCGGCGGTGAAGGCCACAACCTGCAGGAACACTCGGTCGTGCTGATCCGCGGCGGCCGTGTAAAGGATCTGCCGGGTGTGCGCTACCACATCGTCCGTGGTTCGCTGGATCTGCAAGGCGTGAAGGACCGCAAGCAGGCCCGTTCGAAGTACGGTGCAAAGCGTCCGAAGGCTGCCTAAGCTTTTCGCGCAAGTCATACAGACACCCGTG
The DNA here is from genome assembly GCF_008801835.1 of Cupriavidus pauculus. Classification (GTDB taxonomy): domain Bacteria; phylum Pseudomonadota; class Gammaproteobacteria; order Burkholderiales; family Burkholderiaceae; genus Cupriavidus; species Cupriavidus pauculus. Next base: position 16,753 of record NZ_VZOW01000010.1, read on the forward strand.
GCGCAAGTCATGGCGTTGTCACCAGGCGGCGGTACAACGGAGCGTTTTTTGCGCCGTGCCGTCGAGTAAGTGGTCACCCGGCGAATTTGCCGAAAGCAAGCTAGTTGGTGGCCGGAGAGCGGAAATATTCAGACCGTCTCTCAACTGAATCTAAAGGAAGAAAGATGCCACGTCGTCGTGAAGTCCCCAAGCGGGAAGTTTTGCCTGATCCGAAGTTCGGCAATGTTGAAGTTGCCAAGTTCATGAACGTGCTGATGCTGGACGGCAAGAAGTCGGTTGCCGAACGTATCGTCTACGGCGCGTTCGACCAGATCGAAAAGAAGGCAGGCAAGGCCCCCATCGAAGTGTTTTCCGTTGCGATCAACAACGTGAAGCCGGTGGTGGAAGTGAAGAGCCGTCGCGTGGGCGGCGCCAACTATCAGGTTCCGGTCGAAGTCCGTCCGTCGCGTCGTTTGGCATTGGCGATGCGTTGGCTGCGCGAGGCCGCGAAAAAACGCAGCGAGAAGTCGATGGCGCTGCGCTTGGCAGGTGAGCTGCTGGAAGCTGCAGAAGGCCGCGGCGGCGCGATGAAGAAGCGCGACGAAGTGCACCGCATGGCCGAAGCCAACAAGGCGTTCTCGCACTTCCGCTTCTAAGGCGCGCGAAAAACGCTGTTGGTTGCCGGGCGGGCTGTGTTTTCACACATCTCGCCCGTTTGTGTTAGGGGCGCAGACGATGAGATTTCTGCGCCTCATGGACGAATAGAGGATTAAAGTGGCTCGTAAGACTCCCATTGAGCGCTACCGCAATATCGGTATTTCGGCTCACATTGACGCGGGTAAAACCACCACGACCGAGCGGATCCTGTTCTACACCGGTGTGAACCACAAGATCGGTGAAGTGCATGATGGCGCGGCCACCATGGACTGGATGGAGCAGGAGCAGGAGCGTGGCATCACGATCACCTCCGCTGCTACCACCGCCTTCTGGAAGGGCATGGGCGGCAACTACCCCGAGCACCGCTTCAACATCATCGACACCCCGGGCCACGTGGACTTCACCATCGAGGTGGAGCGTTCCATGCGCGTGCTGGACGGCGCATGCATGGTCTACTGCGCAGTGGGTGGCGTGCAGCCGCAGTCGGAAACCGTTTGGCGTCAGGCCAACAAGTACGGCGTGCCGCGTCTGGCGTTCGTCAACAAGATGGACCGTACCGGCGCGAACTTCTTCAAGGTCTACGACCAGCTGAAGACCCGCCTGAAGGCCAACCCGGTGCCCGTGGTGGTGCCGATCGGCGCTGAAGACGGCTTCCAGGGCGTCGTCGATTTGCTGGAAATGAAGGCGATCATCTGGGACGAAGCCAGCCAGGGCGTGAAGTTCGAGTACCAGGACATCCCGGCCGAACTGCAGGCTACCGCTGACGAATGGCGCGAGAAAATGGTCGAGTCTGCCGCCGAAGCCAGCGAAGAGCTGATGGAAAAGTACCTGGGCGGCGAAGAGCTGACCCGCGCCGAGATCGTGAAGGCGCTGCGTGACCGTACCATCGCCTGCGAAATCCAGCCGATGCTGTGCGGCACCGCGTTCAAGAACAAGGGCGTGCAGCGTATGCTCGACGCCGTGATCGATTTCCTGCCGTCGCCGGTCGATATTCCGCCGGTCAAGGGCGTGGACGAGCGCGACGACGAGAAGAAGCTCGAGCGCAAGGCCGACGACAACGAGAAGTTCTCGGCGCTGGCGTTCAAGATCATGACCGACCCGTTCGTCGGCCAGCTGATCTTCTTCCGCGTCTACTCGGGCAAGATCAATTCGGGCGACACCGTGTACAACCCGGTGAAGCAGAAGAAGGAGCGTCTGGGCCGTATTCTGCAGATGCACGCCAACCAGCGCGAGGAAATCAAGGAAGTGCTGGCCGGCGACATCGCCGCTGCCGTGGGCCTGAAGGACGCCACCACGGGCGACACGCTGTGCGATCCGGCTGCACCGATCGTGCTCGAGCGCATGGTGTTCCCGGAGCCGGTGATCTCGCAGGCTGTCGAGCCGAAGACCAAGGCCGACCAGGAAAAGATGGGCATCGCCCTGAACCGCCTGGCCGCCGAAGATCCGTCGTTCCGCGTGCGTACCGATGAAGAATCGGGCCAGACCATCATTTCGGGCATGGGCGAGCTCCACCTCGAAATTCTGGTCGACCGCATGAAGCGCGAATTCGGCGTGGAAGCCAACATCGGCGCGCCGCAAGTGGCCTACCGCGAAACCATCCGCAAGAAGGCTGAAGACGTCGAAGGCAAGTTCGTCAAGCAGTCGGGCGGTCGCGGCCAGTACGGTCACGCAGTGATCACGCTGGAACCGCAAGAGCCGGGCAAGGGCTTCGAATTCATCGACGCCATCAAGGGCGGTGTGATTCCTCGCGAATACATCCCTGCGGTCGAAAAGGGTATCGTCGACACGCTGCCGTCCGGCATTCTGGCGGGCTTCCCGGTGGTCGACGTGAAGGTGACGCTGACATTCGGTTCGTACCACGATGTGGACTCGAACGAAAACGCGTTCCGCATGGCCGGCTCGATGGCTTTCAAGGAAGCCATGCGCAAGGCCAGCCCGGTTCTGCTCGAGCCGATGATGGCCGTGGAAGTGGAAACGCCGGAAGACTACACCGGTACCGTGATGGGCGACCTGTCGTCCCGCCGCGGCATCGTGCAGGGCATGGACGACATGGTTGGCGGCGGCAAGATCATCAAGGCCGAAGTCCCGCTGTCGGAAATGTTCGGTTATTCCACGTCGCTGCGCTCGGCCACGCAAGGCCGCGCCACGTACACGATGGAATTCAAGCACTACGCCGAAGCACCGAAGAACATCGCCGAAGCCGTGATGACGGCCAAGGGCAAGTAATAGAAGTTCCGCCGCCGTGCGGTTACGCACGGCGGCGCAATGAATCGAATCAGACTGCATTCCATTAGGAGCTGAAACATGGCAAAGGAAAAGTTCGAGCGGACTAAGCCGCACGTGAACGTAGGTACGATTGGTCACGTTGACCATGGCAAGACGACGCTGACGGCGGCGATTGCAACGGTGCTGGCCGCGAAGTTCGGTGGTGCCGCGAAGAAGTACGACGAAATCGACGCAGCGCCGGAAGAAAAGGCACGCGGTATCACGATCAACACCGCACACGTGGAATACGAGACGGCCAACCGCCACTACGCCCACGTTGACTGCCCGGGCCACGCCGACTATGTGAAGAACATGATCACGGGCGCCGCGCAGATGGACGGCGCGATCCTGGTTTGCTCGGCCGCTGACGGCCCGATGCCGCAAACGCGCGAGCACATCCTGCTGGCCCGTCAGGTTGGCGTGCCTTACATCATCGTGTTCCTGAACAAGTGCGACATGGTGGACGACGCCGAGCTGCTCGAGCTGGTGGAAATGGAAGTGCGCGAGCTGCTGTCGAAGTACGAGTTCCCGGGCGACGACACGCCGATCATCAAGGGTTCGGCCAAGCTGGCGCTGGAAGGCGACAAGGGCGAGCTGGGCGAAGTGGCGATCATGAACCTGGCCGACGCGCTGGACACGTACATCCCGACGCCGGAGCGCGCCGTGGACGGTACGTTCCTGATGCCGGTGGAAGACGTGTTCTCGATCTCGGGTCGCGGCACGGTGGTGACCGGTCGTATCGAGCGTGGCGTGATCAAGGTCGGTGAGGAAATCGAAATCGTGGGTATCCGCCCGACGGTCAAGACCACCTGCACCGGCGTGGAAATGTTCCGCAAGCTGCTGGACCAAGGTCAGGCAGGCGACAACGTGGGTCTGCTGCTGCGCGGCACGAAGCGCGAAGACGTGGAGCGCGGCCAAGTGCTGTGCAAGCCGGGTTCGATCAAGCCGCACACGCACTTCACCGGTGAGGTGTACATCCTGTCGAAGGACGAAGGTGGCCGTCACACGCCGTTCTTCAACAACTACCGCCCGCAGTTCTATTTCCGTACGACCGACGTGACCGGCTCGATCGAGCTGCCGAAGGACAAGGAAATGGTCATGCCGGGTGACAACGTGTCGATCACCGTCAAGCTGATCGCCCCGATCGCCATGGAAGAAGGCCTGCGCTTCGCTATCCGCGAAGGCGGTCGTACCGTCGGCGCCGGCGTTGTGGCAAAGATCCTCGACTAAGCTATCGTCCTGGGGCATGCCTGCGGGCATGTCCCCTATAATCCGGGCTCATCGCCCATCGCTCTTTTAAGGAACAATCATGCAGAACCAGAAGATCCGTATCCGCCTGAAGGCTTTCGACTACCGTCTGATCGACCAGTCGGCCGCTGAGATCGTGGATACCGCCAAGCGTACCGGTGCCATCGTCAAGGGTCCCGTGCCCCTGCCGACCCGCATCCAGCGCTTCGATATCCTGCGTTCGCCGCACGTCAACAAGACCAGCCGCGATCAGTTCGAGATCCGCACTCACCAGCGCCTGATGGACATCGTCGATCCGACGGACAAGACCGTCGACGCGCTGATGAAGCTCGACCTGCCGGCCGGCGTGGACGTCGAGATCAAGGTGTAAGGATGTTTTGGGCCGGCTTGTCCGGTCCGATGCAGCAAAAAAGGCGAACTTCGGTTCGCCTTTTTTGTTTGGGCGCCAAGGTTGCGCCATGCATTCTCCAACCGCATTCCTCAGCCGCGGCCACGCCTTTGCAGCGTCTTGGCCGGGCATTCGCCGAACGCGCGCCGATATTCCGCGCTGAATCGTCCCAGATGCGAAAAGCCCCAGCGCAACGCTGCGCTCGTCACTGAAGTGAGCGCCGGATCGTTGAGCAGATCCTGCCGTACCCGTTCCAGCCGCACCGTGCGTAGATAAACCATCGGGCTCAGGCCGCGATGTTCGCGAAATCCCGCATACAAGCTGCGCAGGCTCACGCCGGCCAGCTCGGCCAGAAACGCCGGCGTCAGCGGCGCGTCGGCATGCGCGTGAATATGTTCCTCGACCACCTTCACATGTCGCGGCGCCAGCGGTTTGCCGTTCTCGCGCAGCCTGTCCGAAAGACTGTGCGGCTGGCACGTCAGCAGCGCGCCTATCACCAACTGTTCCAGCTGGCACGCGGTCAGCGGATGACTGATCGTTTCCGGCGCGTGGGCCAACGTCTGCGCCAGATACTGCATCAGTGCATGCCAGCCGGTACCTCGCCATGCCATGTCGAGCCGGAAACGCAGCGGCAGATTGGGCTTGTGTCCCACATATGCGGAACAGATTCGCTCGAGCGCGCTTCGCTCGATGCGCACAATCAATTGGTCGTTGTCGGCGCTCCAGCGCATCCGCAACGCTTCGCTTGGCGTGAGCACGGATGCCAGCGCCGCATCCGAAACAACGTGCTGGCTGCCGCAACGGATATCGGCCTGACCCGCCATCGGCATCTGCACGAGGAGGAAATCGCCGAGCGGCCCGGGGTCGATCGTCACGTCGCCGCCATAAGCGAGCCGATTGAACGACACCGACCCGAGTGGGGCATGGTGCATGCGCGCATGCAGCGAGCCGCCGTGCAGGGTTAGCCGATGGGGTTTGAAGACTGACCCGACGCGCGCTCGCGTGGTGTCGAGATCGACGGTGTCAAATACGCGCCGCGCAGTGTCGCGCAGCAGCGCTTCTGTCAGCGGTGTCGCAGGCGGGGCAGTCGGGGGCATCGGCAGCATGTCTCGCTCCTGGCGGGGCCGGCCCTGACGCTGCCGCCTCCCCGAAGCCGCCCGGGCAAGCGTGCGCGCCAGATGATTCCGGCGGCGATCCGCCGTCTGGCGCGGGGTGCGTGGCGGTAAATCGCTGCGCACCACTATAGCGGATTCGTCGGCGTCCCCGCACGGCCGCTTGTACAGCGACACACTTTCCTGCACTAATTGGATAACCGCTGCATCCGGCGGCTAGTTTGCTGCGCTGCGGGTCGTCCATGCTGGAAGCAAGGGCTGACACGCACGCGGTGGCCATTACCACCTACAGGAGAAAAAACATGGGCCAGACCATCCAGATCCAGACCCAGGACGGCAGTTTCACCGGATATCTCGCCACCCCGGCGGCGGGCAAGGGCCCGGGCATCGTGCTGTGCCAGGAGATCTTTGGCGTCAATTCGACCATGCGCAACGTGGCGGACTACTACGCCGAAGAGGGCTACACGGTGCTGGTGCCCGACCTGTTCTGGCGCATCGCGCCCGGCATCGAGCTGGACGAACGCAAGGATTTTCCGCGTGCGCTGGAGCTTTACCAGCAATTCGATGAGGACAAGGGCGTGCAGGACGTCGGCGCTGCGCTGCGCGCCCTGCGCGAGCGCGGTGAGTGTGTCGGCCAGACAGGTGTCTTGGGATTCTGCCTGGGCGGCAAGCTTGCCTACCTGGCCGCGTGCCGGCTGCCCGACGTGGCGTGCGCGGTGGGCTACTACGGGGTTGGCATCGAGCGCGCGCTGGACGAGGCCGCCAACATCCGCGGCCGGCTTGTGCTGCATGTGGCAGAGCGGGATGGCTTCTGCCCGCCCGAAGCGCAGGCGCGCATCCGCGAGGCGCTGCAAGATCGGCCCAACATCGAGATGTATGTGTACGCCGGCATGGACCACGCATTCGCGCGGGCGGGCGGCGAGCATTTCGACAAGGCGTCGGCGTTGATGGCGCATCAGCGGTCGATCGCGGCATTCCGCACAGAAATGGGCCCGCATTACGACTTCTCCGCGCTATGGGACAAGCATTGCGAATACGAATTCGCGGTCCGCGATGTCGATGCCACCATGGCAACGATGGTCGGGGAACCCTATGTGAACCACATCCCGACGATGACCGGGGGTGTCGGCTACCGCCAGCTCAAGCGCTTCTATCAGCATCACTTCGTCCACAGCAATCCGCCGGACACCACGCTGATTCCGCTGTCGCGCACGATCGGCGCCAACCAGGTGGTCGACGAGATGCTGTTCTGCTTCACCCATACGTGCGAGATCGACTGGATGCTGCCCGGCGTGCCGCCGACCGGCAAGCGAGTCGAAATACCGCTGATCGCGATCGTGAAGTTCCGCGGCGACAAGCTGTACCACGAGCATATCTACTGGGACCAGGCCAGCGTGCTGGTGCAGATCGGTTTGCTGGACCCGAAGGGTTTGCCGGTGGCCGGCGTCGAGACCGCGCGCAAGCTGCTCGACGAGACACTGCCATCGAACACGCTGATGCCGCGCTGGCGCGAAAGCGAAGGCAAATGATGGCCTGAAACCGGCCGCAAACCACGGGCGGCACGCTGATGCCGCCCGGTATTTCCAACGAGGAGACACCACCATGAAGGGCTTGCAGGACAAGGTCGCGATTGTGACGGGAGGCGCCACGCTGATCGGCGTCGGCGTGGCGCGTGCATTTGTGGACGCAGGCGCCCGAGTGGCGATCCTCGACATCGACGCCGCGGCGGGCGAGCGGGCCGCGACATCGCTGGGATCGAACGCGATGTTCGTGCATACCGATATCACGCAAGACGCGCAGATCCGCGATGCGATCGAGCGCGTGGCGGAGCGCTTCGGTGCCATCGATTTCCTGGTCAATCTGGCCTGCACTTATCTCGACGACGGATTTCAATCGCCGCGTGCCGACTGGCTGGCCGCACTCGACGTAAACGTGGTGTCCAGCGTGATGGTGGCACAGGCAGTGCATCCGCATATGCGGGCGCGCGGCGGCGGAGCGATCGTCAACTTCACCAGCATTTCGGCGCGCGTCGCGCAAACCGGGCGCTGGCTATATCCCGTTTCGAAAGCGGCGATGGCGCAGCTGACGCGCAGCATGGCGATGGACCTCGCGCGGGACCGCATCCGCGTCAATGCCGTATCGCCCGGATGGACCTGGTGCAGGCTGATGGACGAAGTCAGCGGCGGCAATCGCGCCCGCACCGATGCCGTGGCCGCGCCGTTCCATCTGCTTGGGCGCGTTGGAGAGCCGGACGAAGTTGCGCAAGTCGTGCTGTTCCTGTGCTCCGATCACGCGAGTTTTGTCACCGGCGCCGACTATGCGGTGGATGGCGGATATTCCGCCATGGGGCCGGAGCAGAATGCGCCCGCCATCGGCAAGCTGGCCGGTTGAGGACGACTTCCAACAATGACCACGGAGACAATCATGGGCCAACGTATTGCAATTGTCGGCGCCGGCCAGTCCGGTTTGCAGATGGCCTTGGGGCTGCAGGCCAACGGCTACCGCGTGACGCTGCTATCCAACCGTACGCCGGATCAGATTCGCGCCGGAAAGGTGATGTCCAGCCAATGCATGTTCGATCGAGCCTTGCAGACTGAGCGGGAACTGGGTTTGAACTGGTGGGAAGACAGCTGCCCGTCGGTGGAGGGCATCGGGCTGGCCATTCCGCATCCGGAGCAACCGGGCGCGAAGGTGATCGATTGGGCCGCGCGGCTGCATCGCCCCGCGCAGGCCGTGGATCAGCGACTGAAAATGCCGGCGTGGATGGACGCCTTTGTCGCGCGCGGCGGAGACTTGCGCATTGTCGATGTGGGCCTGGACGAACTGGAGGCATTGACTGTCGAGCATGATCTCGTGCTGCTTGCGGCCGGCAAGGGTGAAATCGTCAGTCGTTTTGAGCGCGATGCCGACCGTAGCCCGTTCGCCGCGCCGCAGCGTGCGCTGGCGCTTACCTACGTGACGGGCATGACGCCGCGCCAGCCGTTCTCGCGCGTTTGTTTCAATCTCATCCCCGGTGTCGGCGAGTACTTCGTCTTCCCAGCGCTCACGCTGTCGGGACCATGCGAAATCATGGTGTTCGAAGGCATTCCCGGCGGCCCCATGGACCGCTGGGCCGAGGCGCGTACGCCCGAAGCCCACCTGCAGGAGAGCCTGCGCATCTTGCGTACGTATCTGCCGTGGGAGGCAGAGCGTTGCGAAGACGTGTCGTTGACCGACGCCAACGGCGTCCTGTCCGGTCGATTTGCGCCGACCGTGCGCAAGCCGGTGCTGACGTTGCCTTCCGGACGACTGGTCTTCGGTATGGCCGACGCAGTGGTCGTGAACGACCCCATCACGGGGCAAGGGTCGAACAACGCGGCGAAATGCTGCAAGGTCTATCTCGACAGCATCCTCGCCAGCGAAGGTGCCCCGTTCGATGCCGACTGGATGCATGCGACGTTCGAGCGTTACTGGCAATACGCCAGCGCCGTAGTCAACTGGACCAACTCGCTGCTGACGCCGCCGCCCGCCCATATCCTGGAACTGCTCGGTGCCGCAGGCGCATCCGATGCGCTGGCCAGCCGCATTGCCAACGGCTTCGACAACCCGCCCGACTTCTTTCCGTGGTGGAGCGATCCCGCGGCCTGCCGGCAATTGATCGGCGAACAGACGGCGAAGGCCGCCTGAATGCGCGAGGCATCGGACATGGATACAGTTTCGACATCGGCGCTCGCGCCGGATCCCGCCAGCCTGCGGCGCGTATGTGGGCGATTCGCGACGGGCGTTGCCATCATTGGCGCACGTACGAAGCAAAACCAGGCGGTGGGGCTGACCGTCAATTCGTTTGGATCAGTTTCGCTGGAGCCGCCGCTGATCGTGTGGGACCTCGCCCGGCGCTCACCCAATGCGGGTTTGTTCACGGTGGGCGCGCCATTCGGCGTCAGCATCCTGCGCGCCGGTCACGACGACCTGGCGCGCAGGTTCGCGCAGCCCTTGCCCGACAAGTTCGCTGGCGTCGCGCATTGGCGGTGTCCGGCCGGCGTGCCGTATCTGCAGGAGGCGCTCGCCACGCTGGCATGCGCCGTGGTGCAGGCTGAGCCGGTCGGCGATCACCTGCTGATCGTGGGATCCGTGCGCGAAATCGCCGCGTCGGAAGGCGATCCACTGGTGTTCTACGGCGGCGCGTTCGCCCGTCTGGCTGCCTGAGAGCGCGGCATCGGCTGGGATCGAGCCGCGGCGAGTCGACTTTTCGTCGCAATTTCGTCGAATTCTGTGGCAACGGCCCACGCCTGCAACAGTATTCAGCAGACCAACTTGCCCTTTCCAAATGACTGAGTTATAGTGTAAGGCTACCCGTTTCTCCGGGTAGTGGGGACCGTTTTGGTCATGCGCAATCCTTTTCGCGCACCCGCACTCACACAGTTTTCGTGTATCAATCAGCCCCGGCCAATCGCAGCTGGGAATGGAGCAAACCATGAGCCTTGGCCTTGTAGGTCGCAAGGTTGGCATGACCCGTATTTTCACGGACGACGGTGATTCGATTCCCGTTACCGTGGTCGAGGTCGGCGACAACCGCGTGACGCAAATCAAGACGGACGAGACCGACGGTTATACCGCGGTTCAAGTCACCTTCGGCAGCCGACGCGCAAGCCGCGTTACCAAGCCGCTGGCGGGTCACCTCGCCAAAGCCGGTGTGGAAGCTGGCGAAGTCATCAAAGAATTCCGCATCGATGCAGCCAAGGCTGCCGAGCTGCAAGCTGGCAGCTCGCTGTCCGTTGACCTGTTCCAGGTTGGCCAGAAGATCGACGTGCAGGGCGTGAGCATCGGTAAGGGCTACGCCGGTACCATCAAGCGCTACCACTTCGCTTCGGGTCGTGCCACCCACGGTAACTCGCGTTCGCACAATGTGCCGGGTTCCATCGGTATGGCGCAGGATCCGGGTCGCGTGTTCCCTGGCAAGCGCATGACGGGTCACCTCGGTGATGTCACCCGTACCGTTCAAAACCTCGAGATCGCCAAGATCGACGCAGAGCGCAAGCTGCTGCTGGTCAAGGGCGCCATCCCCGGTTCCAAGGGCGGCAAGGTCATCGTGACCCCGGCCGTCAAGGCCAAAGCTTAAGGAGCGCATGTAATGGAACTCAAGCTCCTCCAGGACAACGGTCAAATCGGCGCCGGCGTTGCAGCCTCGCCCGAAGTGTTCGGCCGTGACTACAACGAAGCGCTGGTTCACCAGATCGTCGTGGCCTACCAGGCCAACGCACGTAGCGGTAACCGCAAGCAGAAAGACCGCGAAGAGGTCAAGCACACGACCAAGAAGCCGTGGCGCCAGAAGGGTACGGGCCGTGCTCGTGCCGGTATGTCGTCGTCGCCGCTGTGGCGTGGCGGTGGCCGCATCTTCCCGAATTCGCCGGAAGAGAACTTCAGCCAGAAGGTCAACAAGAAGATGTTCCGTGCCGGTATGCGCTCGATTTACTCGCAGCTCGCACGTGAAGGTCGTATCAATGTGGTGGACGGTTTCGCTGTCGACGCACCCAAGACCAAGCTGCTGGCCGACAAGTTCAAGGCCATGGGCCTGGACTCGGTGCTGATCATTACCGACAGCCTCGACGAGAACCTCTACCTGGCTTCGCGCAACCTGCCGAACGTGGCAGTCGTGGAGCCGCGTCACGCTGATCCCCTGTCGCTCGTGCACTACAAGAAGGTGCTGGTGACGAAGGCAGCAGTCGCGCAGATCGAGGAGTTGCTGAAATGACGCAAGTAGCCAAGAACGATCATCGTTTGATGCAGGTGCTGCTCGCGCCGGTGGTTTCCGAAAAGGCAACCCTGGTCGCCGACAAGAATGAACAGGTTGTGTTCGAAGTGGCTCGCGACGCCAACAAGGCAGAAGTGAAGGCCGCCGTCGAACTGCTGTTCAAGGTCGAGGTGCAGTCCGTTCAGATCCTGAACCAGAAGGGCAAGCAAAAGCGCTTCGGCCGTTTCATGGGCCGTCGCAACCACGTGAAGAAGGCTTACGTGGCGCTGAAGCCGGGTCAGGAAATCAATTTTGAAGCGGAGGCCAAGTAATCATGGCACTCGTCAAGACCAAGCCGACTTCCCCGGGCCGTCGCTCGATGGTGAAGGTCGTTAACCGCGACCTGCACAAGGGTGCCCCGCATGCTCCGCTGCTGGAAAAGCAATTCCAGAAGTCGGGCCGTAACAACAATGGCCACATCACCACCCGTCACAAGGGCGGTGGTCATAAGCACCACTACCGTGTGGTCGACTTCAAGCGCAACGACAAGGACGGCATCCCCGCCAAGGTCGAGCGCCTGGAATACGATCCGAACCGCAGCGCGAATATCGCGCTGGTGCTGTTCGCCGACGGCGAGCGCCGCTACATCATCGCCACCAAGGGCATGGTAGCCGGCCAGGCCCTGATGAACGGCTCGGAAGCGCCGATCAAGGCTGGTAACAACCTGCCGATCCGCAACATTCCGGTCGGTACCACGATCAACAACGTGGAAATGCTGCCGGGCAAGGGCGCGCAGATCGCGCGTGCTGCTGGTGGTTCCGCCGTGCTGCTGGCCCGTGAAGGCCTGTACGCTCAAGTGCGTCTGCGTTCCGGTGAAGTGCGTCGCGTGCATATCGAATGCCGCGCCACCATCGGTGAAGTGGGCAACGAAGAGCACAGCCTGCGCGTGATCGGCAAGGCCGGTGCAACGCGCTGGCGCGGTATTCGCCCGACCGTTCGCGGCGTGGTGATGAACCCGGTGGATCACCCGCACGGTGGTGGTGAAGGCAAGACCGCTGCCGGTCGCGATCCTGTATCGCCGTGGGGTACCCCGACCAAGGGTTACCGTACCCGCAGCAACAAGCGCACGGACAGCATGATCGTCCAGCGCCGCCACAAGCGCTAATCGGTAGGTAGGAGCTAAAGATATGACTCGTTCCGCAAAAAAGGGTCCGTTCTGCGACGACCACCTGCTGAAAAAGGTGGAAGCGGCCGTAGGCGGCAAGGACAAGAAGCCCATCAAGACATGGTCGCGCCGTTCGACGATCATGCCTGATTTCATCGGCCTGACGATCGCCGTTCACAACGGCCGTCAACACGTGCCGGTGTACGTGACGGAAAACATGGTTGGCCACAAGCTCGGCGAATTTGCGATCACTCGCACGTTCAAGGGCCACGCGGCTGACAAGAAAGCGAAGAGGTAAGGTGCCATCATGGAAGTGAAAGCGATTCATCGCGGTGCCCGCATCTCCGCCCAGAAAACGCGTCTGGTCGCTGACCAGATCCGCGGTCTGCCGATTGAGCGTGCGCTCAACATCCTGGCGTTCAGCCCGAAGAAGGCTGCCGGGATCGTGAAGAAGGTGGTCGAATCGGCCATCGCCAACGCCGAGCACAACGAAGGCGCCGACATTGACGAGCTGAAGGTCAAATCGATCTACGTCGACAAGGCAACCTCGCTCAAGCGCTTCACCGCACGGGCGAAGGGCCGCGGCAACCGCATCGAGAAACAAACCTGTCACATCACTGTGACGCTCGGCAACTAAGGAGTCACGATGGGACAGAAGATTCATCCGACTGGCTTCCGTCTGGCCGTCAGCCGCAACTGGGCTTCGCGTTGGTACGCCAACAACACGAAGTTCGCCGGCATGCTGAAAGAAGACATCGAAGTTCGCGACTTCCTGAAAAAGAAGCTCAAGAACGCATCGGTTGGCCGTGTCGTGATCGAGCGTCCTGCCCGCAATGCACGCATCACCATTTACAGCTCGCGTCCGGGCGTGGTGATCGGCAAGAAGGGTGAGGACATCGAACTGCTGAAGGCCGAACTGCAGCGTCGCATGGGCGTGCCCGTGCACGTGAACATCGAGGAAATCCGTAAGCCGGAAACCGATGCGCAGCTGATCGCCGATTCGATCACGCAGCAGCTCGAGCGCCGCATCATGTTCCGTCGCGCCATGAAGCGCGCGATGCAGAACGCCATGCGTCTGGGTGCCCAAGGCATCAAGATCATGAGCTCGGGCCGTCTGAACGGTATTGAAATCGCACGTACCGAGTGGTACCGCGAAGGCCGTGTGCCCCTGCACACCCTGCGCGCCGACATCGACTACGGCTTCTCGGAAGCCGAAACCACCTACGGCATCATCGGTGTCAAGGTGTGGGTCTACAAGGGCGATCACCTGGGCCGCAACGATGCGCCCGTGGTGGAAGAGCCGCAAGAAGACCGTCGTCGTCGCCCGGGTCGTCCGGAAGGCCGCCGCCGTGAAGGCGAAGGCCGTCCGGCTGGCAACCGCCGCGGTGGTGCCGGTGCTGGTCGTCGTGCTGCGCCTGGCGCAGACGCGAAGAGTGGAGAATAACAATGCTGCAACCGAAGCGTAGGAAGTATCGCAAGGAGCAGAAAGGCCGCAACACGGGTAAGGCTACCCGTGGCAACGCCGTGTCTTTCGGCGAATTCGGCCTGAAGGCAATGGGCCGTGGCCGCCTGACCGCTCGTCAAATCGAGTCGGCACGTCGTGCGATGACCCGTCACATCAAGCGTGGCGGCCGCATCTGGATCCGGATCTTCCCGGACAAGCCGATCTCGAAGAAGCCTGCCGAAGTCCGTATGGGTAACGGTAAGGGCAATCCGGAATACTACGTGGCTGAAATTCAGCCGGGCAAGATGCTGTACGAAATGGATGGCGTGAGCGAAGAGCTGGCGCGTGAGGCGTTCCGCCTCGCGGCCGCCAAACTGCCGATCGCCACGAATTTCGTGGTGCGTCAGGTCGGTACGTAAGGAGATTGGGATGAAAGCATCCGAACTGCGCGGCAAGGACGCCGCAGGCCTGAATCAGGAGCTCTCCGAGCTGCTGAAGGCTCAATTTAGCCTGCGCATGCAAAAGGCCACCCAACAGCTGCAGAACACCAGCCAGCTGAAGAAGGTGCGCAAGGACATCGCGCGCGTGCAAACCGTGCTGACCGAGAAGGCGAACGCGAAATGACTGAAGCTGCGAAGACTGAAACGTCGCTTCGCCGGACCCTCGTGGGCCGTGTCGTGAGCGACAAGATGGACAAGACCGTGACGGTCCTGATCGAAAACCGCGTCAAGCACCCGCTGTACGGCAAGTACGTTCTGCGTTCGAAGAAGTACCACGCACACGACGAAGCCAATCAGTACAAGGAAGGCGACAAGGTCGAGATCCAGGAAACCCGTCCGCTGTCGCGGACCAAGTCCTGGGTTGTTTCCCGGCTGGTAGAAGCTGCTCGCGTCATCTAAGCACAACAGTGCTTTCATGACTTGCAAGTCCAGGGTTATGTTGCTATAATCCTGGACTTCCGCTTTGTTGCGTTCGCCTTTGCAGTATCACCCGGGCGGGCCCGTAAAGTGAGCCGCTGCCAGATGCCTCGATGTAAGGGGTGCTGGCACTACCGACTTCCAAGTTGATCAACCCAAACGGCGCTGGCGCAATGCCTGGCTCCGACGGGACCAAGACTGACCGGCAGTCCTCTTAAAAGAAGGCTGGCGGATTAAGTTGGGAAGATAACACCATGATTCAGACAGAAAGCCGGCTCGAAGTGGCCGATAACACTGGTGCGCGCGAAGTGCTGTGCATCAAGGTACTGGGTGGGTCCAAGCGCCGCTATGCGAGCGTGGGCGACATCATCAAGGTGACCGTGAAGGACGCAGCGCCGCGCGGTCGCGTCAAGAAGGGCGACATCTATAACGCAGTCGTCGTGCGCACCGCCAAGGGCGTGCGCCGCGCTGACGGTTCGCTCGTCAAGTTCGACAGCAATGCTGCTGTCTTGCTGAACAACAAGCTCGAGCCGATCGGCACCCGTATCTTCGGGCCGGTGACTCGTGAACTCCGTACCGAGCGCTTCATGAAGATCGTGTCGCTCGCTCCGGAAGTGCTGTAAGGAGCCGCCATGAACAAGATTCGCAAAGGCGACGAAGTCATCGTGCTGACCGGCAAGGACAAGGGCAAGCGCGGTCTCGTGCAAGCTGTGCAAGGCGACAAGCTCGTGGTTGAAGGCGTGAACGTTGCCAAGAAGCACGCTCGCCCGAACCCGATGCTTGGCACCACCGGTGGTGTGGTCGACAAGCTGATGCCGCTGCATATTTCCAACGTTGCGCTCGTGGATGCCAATGGCAAGCCGTCGCGTGTCGGTATCAAGGTCGAAGACGGCAAGCGTGTACGCGTGCTGAAGACGACCGGTGCCGTCCTGACCGCTTGATTCTGGGCACAGATAGGAGTTGAGCATGACAGCACGTCTGCAAGAGATTTACAAAGAACAGGTTGTGCCGGCGCTGATGAAGCAGTTCGGCTACAAGTCGGTTATGGAAGTGCCGCGTTTCACCAAGATCACCCTGAACATGGGTCTCGGTGAAGCCATCAATGACAAGAAAGTCATTGAACTGGCCGTTGGCGACCTGACCAAGATCGCGGGTCAAAAGCCTGTCGTGACGAAGGCCAAGAAGGCAATCGCCGGCTTCAAGATTCGTCAGGGCTACCCGATCGGTGCGATGGTGACGCTGCGCGGTGAGCGTATGTTCGAATTCCTGGATCGTTTCGTTACCGTGGCCCTGCCGCGCGTGCGTGACTTCCGTGGTGTGTCGGGCCGCTCGTTCGACGGTCGTGGCAACTACAACATCGGTGTGAAAGAGCAGATCATTTTCCCCGAAATCGAGTACGACAAGATCGACGCATTGCGTGGTCTGAACATCAGCATCACGACGACGGCTAAGAACGACGAGGAAGCCAAGGCTCTCCTGAGCGCGTTCAAGTTCCCGTTCCGTAATTAAGGGGTAACCGTGGCTAAACTGGCTCTGATTGAACGTGAGAAGAAGCGCGCAAAGCTCGTGGCAAAGTATGCCGACAAGCGCGCAAACCTCAAGGCCATTATTGACGACCAAGAAAAGTCGGAAGAAGAGCGTTATCTGGCGCGTCTCGAGCTGCAAAAGCTCCCGCGCAACGCTAACCCGACCCGTCAGCGCAATCGCTGCGCGATCACCGGTCGTCCCCGCGGTACCTTCCGCAAGTTTGGCCTGGCGCGTAACAAGATCCGTGAAATTGCCTTCAAGGGCGAGATTCCGGGTCTGACGAAAGCCAGCTGGTAATTACGCACAGGCTACAGGAGAAACAGTATGAGCATGAGCGATCCTATCGCCGATATGCTGACGCGCATCCGCAACGCCCAGGGCGTGCAGAAGGCGTCGGTGGTCATGCCCTCGTCGAAGCTGAAGGTCTCGATCGCCAAAGTCCTGAAGGACGAAGGCTACATCGACGACTACTCGGTGCAGGAAGATGGCGGCAAGGCGCAACTGACCATTGGTCTGAAGTACTACGCCGGCCGCCCGGTGATCGAGCGCATCGAACGCGTCTCGAAGCCCGGCCTGCGCGTGTACAAGGGCCGCAGCGACATCCCCCAAGTGATGAACGGCCTGGGTGTGGCAATCATCTCGACCCCGCAAGGTCTGATGACTGACCGCAAGGCACGTGCCACTGGCGTGGGCGGTGAAGTTCTCTGCTACGTCGCGTAAGGAGCAATTATGTCCCGTGTAGGTAAGGCTCCCATTGCGCTGCCGAAAGGCGCAGAAGTGAACGTGGCGGCTGGCGTGCTCTCCGTGAAGGGCCCGCTTGGCACGCTGTCCCAGCCGATTCATCAGCTGGTAAAGGTCGACGTTGCCGATGGCACGCTGACGTTTGCTCCGGTCGACGAATCGCGTGAAGCTAACGCCCTGCAAGGCACCATGCGCGCCCTGGCGGCCAACATGGTCAAGGGTGTTACGACCGGTTTCGAGCGCAAGCTGACGCTGGTTGGCGTGGGTTACCGCGCTCAACTGCAAGGCGCCGCGCTGAAGCTCCAGCTTGGTTTCTCGCACGATGTGATCCACGAAATGCCGGAAGGCGTGAAGGCCGAAACGCCGACGCAGACCGAGATCGTGATCAAGGGTGCTGACAAGCAGAAAGTCGGTCAGGTTGCCGCGGAAGTCCGCGCGTACCGTCCGCCCGAGCCCTATAAGGGCAAGGGTGTTCGCTACGCCGACGAGCGTGTCATCCTGAAGGAAACCAAGAAGAAGTAAGGGGTCCAATGATGAACAAGAAAGACGCTCGTTTGCGCCGTGCACGTCAGACCCGCGCAAAGATCGCGGAACTGAAGATCAATCGTCTGACCGTGTTCCGTACGAATTCGCATATTTACGCTCAGGTGTACTCGCCGTGCGGCACGCAAGTGCTGGCTTCGGCTTCGACCGCCGAGGCAGAAGTGCGCAAGGAACTGACCGGCAGCGGCGCTACCGTTGCTGCGGCCACCCTGGTGGGCAAGCGCGTTGCCGAGAAGGCAAAGGCTGCTGGCGTGGAAACTGTCGCGTTCGATCGCGGCGGCTTCCGCTTCCATGGCCGCGTGAAGGCCCTGGCCGACGCCGCGCGTGAAGCCGGCCTCAAGTTCTAAGCGCTCAAAGAGAGATACGTCATGGCAAAGATGCAAGCAAAAGTCCAGCAGGACGAACGCGACGACGGCCTCCGCGAGAAGATGATCTCGGTCAACCGTGTCACCAAGGTGGTGAAGGGTGGCCGTATCCTCGGTTTCGCTGCGCTGACCGTGGTGGGTGACGGCGATGGCCGCATCGGCATGGGCAAGGGCAAGGCCAAGGAAGTTCCGGTGGCCGTGCAGAAGGCAATGGACGAAGCCCGTCGCAAGATGGTCAAGGTCGCCCTGAAGAACGGCACGCTGCAGCACGAAGTCATCGGCAAGCACGGCGCTGCCAAGGTGCTGATGATGCCGGCCAAGGAAGGTACCGGCGTGATCGCTGGTGGTCCGATGCGCGCGATTTTTGAAGTAATGGGCGTGACGAACGTTGTGACGAAGTCGCACGGCTCGACCAACCCTTACAACATGGTTCGCGCCACCCTCGATGGTCTGCGCAAGATGAGCACGCCGGCAGAAATCGCTGCCAAGCGCGGCAAGTCGGTCGAAGACATCCTCGGCTAAGGTGAACGAAATGTCGCAGAAAACCGTAAAAGTGCAACTCGTGCGCAGCCTGATCGGCACGCGCGAGGATCATCGCGCCACCGTGCGTGGCCTGGGCCTGCGTCGCCTGAACTCCGTTTCGGAGCTGCAGGACACGCCCGCCGTGCGCGGCATGATCAACAAGGTCTCGTACCTGATTAAGGTTCTGGCCTGATCGGGACTCGGAGAGCAACATGCAACTAAATAACCTGAAACCGGCCGACGGTTCGAAGCACGCCAAGCGTCGCGTCGGCCGCGGTATCGGCTCCGGCCTGGGCAAGACGGCTGGTCGCGGTCACAAAGGTCAGAAGTCGCGTTCGGGCGGCTTCCACAAGGTCGGCTTCGAAGGCGGTCAAATGCCGCTGTATCGTCGTCTGCCGAAGCGTGGTTTTACCTCGCTGACCAAGGCCTTCACCGCTGAAGTTACCCTGCGCGACATCGAGCGCCTGGAAGCTGCCGAAGTGGACCTGCTGGTCCTGAAGCAAGCTGGCCTGGTGGGCGATCTGGTCAAGAGCGCAAAGGTCATCAAAGCCGGTGAACTGACCCGCAAGGTTACGATCAAGGGTCTGGGTGCCACTGCCGGCGCAAAGGCCGCGATCGAAGCCGCTGGCGGTCAGATCGCAGCGTAATTACGCAGTAGTATTCGCAGCATAGGCGAAGTCACAGTCGGAGCATCGTTTGGCCACGGCGAAACCCAATGCAAGCGCGCAAGCCAGGAATACGGCGAAGTACGGCGATCTGAAGCGCCGGCTGATGTTCCTGGTGCTGGCTCTTATCGTTTACCGCATCGGGGCGCATATTCCGGTGCCGGGGATCGATCCGGACCAGCTTGCGAAGCTTTTCCAGAGTCAGTCGGGTGGCATCCTTGGGATGTTCAACCTGTTCTCGGGCGGTGCGCTGTCGCGCTTTACCGTCTTCGCGCTCGGCATCATGCCGTACATCTCGGCGTCGATCATCATGCAGTTGTTGACGATCGTGCTGCCGCAGTTGGAGTCGCTGAAGAAGGAAGGGCAGGCGGGGCAACGGAAGATCACGCAGTACACGCGCTATGGCACGGTGGTTCTGGCCACTTTCCAGGCGTTGTCGATCGCGGTTGCGCTTGAGTCGCAGCGTGGACTGGTTATCGATCCGGGTCTGATGTTCCGGGCGACGGCGGTGATCACGCTGGTGACCGGCACGATGTTCCTGATGTGGCTCGGCGAGCAGATTACCGAGCGTGGTCTGGGCAACGGCATCTCGATCATCATCTTTGGCGGTATCGCAGCGGGTCTTCCTAATGCGATCGGCGGACTGTTCGAACTGGTTCGCACGGGTTCCATGAGCATTATCGCGGCGATCTTGATCGTGGCGATCATTGGTGGTGTGACCTACGCCGTGGTGTTTATCGAGCGTGGCCAGCGCAAGATCCTGGTGAATTACGCCAAACGTCAGGTCGGCAACAAGGTGTATGGCGGTCAATCGTCGCACCTGCCGCTGAAGCTGAACATGGCTGGCGTGATTCCGCCGATCTTCGCATCGTCGATCATTCTGTTTCCGGCGACGATTGCGGGCTGGTTCACGTCTGATTCGACGGGCACGGTTGGCAGGGTCATCAAGGACCTGGCAGCTACGTTGTCCCCGGGTCAGCCGGTCTACATCCTGCTGTACGCTACTGCGATTGTTTTCTTCTGCTTCTTCTATACGGCTCTGGTCTATAACAGCCGGGAAGTTGCGGACAACCTGAAGAAAAGTGGAGCCTTCATTCCGGGCATCCGTCCAGGCGAGCAAACGACGCGCTATATCGACAAGATTCTGGTGCGCCTGACGCTGGCCGGTGCGATTTACATCACACTGGTTTGCCTGTTGCCGGAGTTCCTGGTGCTGCGCTGGAACGTTCCGTTCTATTTCGGCGGAACCTCGTTGCTGATCATCGTGGTCGTCACGATGGACTTCATGGCTCAGGTTCAGTCCTATGTCATGTCGCAGCAGTACGAGTCGCTGCTAAAGAAGGCGAATTTCAAGGGTAACCTGACCTTGCGCTAAGTAGGCTGGGTCGGGACGGGCACCAGGTATGGCAAAAGACGACGTCATCCAGATGCAGGGGGAGGTCCTGGAAAATCTCCCCAACGCGACGTTCCGCGTCAAACTGGAGAACGGTCACGTAGTACTAGGCCACATCTCCGGCAAGATGCGAATGAACTACATCCGGATACTTCCGGGTGACAAGGTGACGGTTGAGCTGACTCCATATGATCTGTCACGCGCACGAATCGTCTTTAGGACGAAGTGATGCGAAGTGGAATTGAAGGAAGAGGAAAATCATGAAAGTGCTGGCTTCTGTTAAGCGCATTTGCCGCAACTGCAAAATCATCAAGCGCAACGGTGTCGTGCGCGTGATCTGCTCGTCGGATCCCCGCCACAAGCAACGCCAAGGCTAATCGGAAAGAGGATTGACGAATGGCACGTATCGCAGGGGTTAACATCCCGAACCACAAGCATACCGAAATCGGCCTGACGGCCATTTACGGTGTCGGCCGCTCGCGCGCCCGCAAGATTTGCGAGGCTACCGGTGTACCGTTTGACAAGAAGGTCAAGGATCTGACCGACGCCGACCTGGAAAAGCTTCGTGACGAAGTGGGCAAGGTCACGGTCGAGGGTGACCTGCGTCGTGAAACCACGATGAACATCAAGCGTCTGATGGACCTTGGTTGCTATCGTGGCATGCGTCACCGCAAGGGTCTGCCGCTCCGCGGCCAGCGTACCCGCACCAATGCCCGTACCCGTAAGGGCCCGCGCAAGGCCGGCGTGGCACTGAAGAAGTAAAGCCGAAGGCATAGGAAGAAACGAATGGCAAAAGGTCCGAATAACGCCGCCCAGCGCGCGCGTAAGAAGGTCAAGAAGAACGTTGCCGACGGCATCGCGCACGTCCACGCTTCGTTCAACAACACCATCATCACCATCACCGATCGTCAGGGCAACGCCCTGTCGTGGGCAACCGCCGGTGGTCAGGGTTTCAAGGGCTCGCGTAAGTCGACCCCGTTTGCTGCTCAGGTTGCAGCTGAAAACGCTGGCCGCGTTGCGCAAGACCAGGGCATCAAAAACCTGGAAGTGCGCATCAAGGGTCCGGGCCCGGGCCGCGAATCGGCTGTCCGTGCGCTGAACGCGCTGGGCATCAAGATCGCCGTGATCGAAGATGTGACGCCGGTGCCGCACAACGGCTGCCGTCCGCCGAAGCGCCGTCGTATCTAAGCGCTTGGTTCACGAAGCCTTGGTCGGATTTTCCGTCAAGGGCTTCGGACTATGGTAATATCGCGCGTTCACCTGCTGCAATTTATTGCGGCAGGTTTTCGTTTTGCGTTCGCGTCTTGCGCTTCGTTGTGTTGGCGCGGGCGTTATCGTCATGCTTTTGCGTTGCCTCCGGCAGGCTGAACAGCCGCGGATGAAGAACCATAAGCCCACCGTCCGTCATAATCGATGACGGACTCGCGGCGCGTCCTGATGGCGTCGCGATCGATCAAAGGAAGATAAAGTGGCACGTTATACCGGCCCGAAGGCCAAACTTTCCCGTCGTGAAGGCACAGACCTGTTCCTGAAGAGCACCCGCCGTTCGCTGGCCGACAAGTGCAAGCTGGACAGCAAGCCGGGTCAGCACGGCCGCACCTCGGGTGCCCGTACGTCGGACTACGGCACGCAGCTGCGCGAAAAGCAGAAGGTCAAGCGCATCTACGGCGTGCTGGAACGTCAGTTCCGTCGCTATTTCGCCGAGGCCGATCGCCGCAAGGGCAACACTGGCGAAAACCTGCTCCAGCTGCTGGAATCGCGCCTGGACAACGTCGTGTACCGCATGGGCTTTGGCTCGACGCGCGCCGAAGCGCGTCAGCTGGTGTCGCACAAGGCAATCCTGGTCAATGGCCAGGCGCTGAACGTGCCGTCGGCCCAGATCAAGGCTGGCGACGTGGTGTCGATCCGCGAACAGTCGAAGAAGCAGGTCCGTATCGCCGAGGCGCTGTCGCTGGCCGAGCAGTCGGGCTTCCCGACCTGGGTGAATGTCGATGCGAAGAAGTTCGAGGGCACGTTCAAGCAAGCCCCGGATCGTACCGATATCGCTGGCGATATCAATGAAAGCCTGATCGTCGAATTGTATTCGCGCTAATCGCGGAATCGACATTCGTACGGTTCTGCGCTTGCCTTTCTCGCAAGGCTTCGTTTTCAGCCCGGCGCGCCGTGTAGCGCGCCGGGCTTATTGCCCATCCTGTGATGGGTTTTCTCAGGTTCCAAACGTCAGCCTTATCGGTGTAACGAGCCGAGGGTATTGAAAAGGACAACCTAATGCAAACAGCACTCCTCAAACCAAAAATCATCGCCGTAGAACCGCTGGGCGACCACCACGCCAAAGTCGTGATGGAGCCGTTTGAGCGCGGTTACGGGCATACGCTTGGTAACGCCCTGCGTCGCGTACTGCTTTCGTCGATGGTCGGCTATGCCCCGACTGAGGTCACGATCGCTGGGGTGGTCCACGAGTATTCCACCATCGACGGCGTGCAAGAAGACGTGGTCAACCTGCTCCTGAATCTGAAGGGTGTGGTGTTCAAGCTGCATAACCGTGATGAAGTCACGGTGTCGCTGCGCAAGGATGGCGAAGGCGTGGTCACGGCGGCCGATATCGAGCTGCCGCACGATGTCGAGATCATCAATCCCGGTCATGTGATTGCCCACCTGTCCGCCGGTGGCAAGCTCGACATGCAGATCAAGGTCGAACAAGG
This sequence comes from Cupriavidus pauculus, assembly GCF_008801835.1. GTDB lineage: Bacteria > Pseudomonadota > Gammaproteobacteria > Burkholderiales > Burkholderiaceae > Cupriavidus > Cupriavidus pauculus. The sequence goes on from NZ_VZOW01000010.1 coordinate 40,096, forward strand.
CCGCGGCTATGTGCCGGGCAACGTGCGCAAGTTCGGCGACGAGGCAGGCAAGGTCATCGGCCGCATCGTTCTGGACGCGTCCTTCTCGCCCGTACGCCGCGTTTCGTACGCGGTGGAATCGGCGCGCGTGGAACAGCGTACCGACCTGGACAAGCTGGTGATGAACATCGAAACCGACGGCGTTATTTCGCCGGAGGAAGCGATTCGTCAGTCGGCCCGCATCCTGGTGGACCAGCTGTCGGTCTTCGCAGCACTGGAAGGCACGGAATCGGCTGCGGAGGCCGCCTCGAGCCGCGCGCCGCAGATCGATCCGATCCTGCTGCGCCCGGTGGACGATCTCGAGCTGACGGTGCGTTCGGCCAACTGCCTGAAGGCCGAAAACATCTATTACATCGGCGACCTGATCCAGCGTACCGAGAACGAACTGCTCAAGACCCCGAACCTGGGTCGCAAGTCGCTCAACGAGATCAAGGAAGTCCTGGCATCGCGTGGTCTGACGCTCGGCATGAAGCTCGAGAACTGGCCGCCGGCAGGTCTGGAGAAGTAATTGACGATGCGGGGCGGTCGCAAGGCCGCTCCGCGTGTCATAGCGCTGCGGGCATGTTGCCCGTAGCATCGAAGCACTACCGGCCCGCACCATTGGTGGCGCACCGCGCTCGATGGCGATAGAAGAGCTGGTCAAACACTGAAATAGAAAGGAATCATCATGCGTCACCGTCATGGTTTGCGGAAACTGAACCGCACCTCGTCGCACCGTCTCGCGATGCTGCGCAACATGTCCAATTCGCTGTTCCAACACGAATTGATCAAGACTACGCTGCCGAAGGCCAAGGAACTGCGCAAGGTCGTCGAGCCGCTGATCACGCTGGCCAAGAAGGACACCGTGGCCAACCGCCGCCTGGCATTCGCACGTCTGCGCGACCGCGATATGGTCACCAAGCTGTTCACGGAACTGGGCCCGCGTTACAACGCTCGTCCGGGCGGCTACACGCGTATCCTGAAGTTCGGTTTCCGTCAGGGCGACAACGCGCCGATGGCGCTGGTCGAGCTGGTGGATCGTCCGGAAATCACCGAAGCCCCGGCCGAAGAAGCCGCGGAATAAGACATGCCGAGCCCGTCGCCACTGACGGGCAACCGGATGCAGCACTACAATCGAGCCAGGCTATTGCCTGGCTCTTTTGTTTTGTCCAAGCACAATCATGACAATTTCAGAATCGGCTCATTCGGGATCAGACGCTGCTGCGGCAGAATCGGTATGGATGGCAATGACCAACCTGCCCGACGAAGCTTCGGCCGAACGTGTGGCCCGTGCCGTGTTGCAGGCGCGCGTGGCGGCCTGCGTGAACCGGCTTGCGCCATGCCAGTCCGAGTACTGGTGGCAAGGACAGTTGGAAAGTACGCAGGAATGGCCGCTCCTGATCAAGACAACACAGCGCCAGTACGCTGCGCTGCAGGCCATGATCGAGGCAGAACACCCATACGATGTGCCCGAGGTTGTTGCTTGGCCTTTGTCGGCCGGGTTGCCGGCCTATCTGGCCTGGGTGGGGCGGGAAGCGACAGGGATGCCAAAAAAGCCCTGAAACAAAGAACAAGTATCGGATTACCTCATGGGAATGATGAGTAACAGCATCGCTAGCGGGTCGAATCAGGGGTGTGACGCCGGATCTTACGTGCGGCATTTCGTCGCATTTTTGCTGACGTTGCTGGCGAGCGTTTTCTTCGCCGCCGGCGTCCATGCCGCCACGGAAGATGACTTTTTGCCGCCGGAGCAGGCATTCCGCTTTTCGGCCCGGCAACTGGATGCGAAAACGCTGGAAATCCGGTTCGATGTAGCCGACGGCTACTACCTGTATCGCGAACGTCTGTCCTTTGCTGCGCAACCTGCCGATGTGCGCCTAGGCAAACCGGCGCTGCCACAAGGCAAAGTCCATTTCGACGAGACCTTCGGCAAGGACATGGAGACTTATCGGGGCGCCGTCACGATACAGCTGCCTATCGAACACGCGCCAGCTGACGGGCGCTGGACACTGACCGTCACTTCCCAGGGCTGTGCCGACAAGGGACTGTGCTATCCGCCGATGGAAAGTACCTACAAGGTCGGCGGCTCAGTACTCGGCAACCTGTTCGGCGCGAATCGCGGCGCTGCCGCGGGCGCCTCGCCGGTGAAGCCCGAAGTCGATGCATCGAATCTGCCGGCGTCGACTTCGCCCGCAGTCGCTGCAACGCGCAGTACGCCAGATGAGAACGACCGCATCGCCAGAGCGCTCGCGAGCCAGAATATTGCGTTGATCGCCGCATTCTTTTTTGGCCTGGGGCTTTTGCTCACTTTCACGCCGTGCGTCTTGCCGATGGTCCCGATTCTTTCGTCGATCGTCGTCGGCGAGCATGTGACGCGCGGCCGCGCCTTCGTCGTGTCCCTGGCATACGTCCTCGGTATGGCGGTGGTGTATACGGCGGTTGGTGTCGCGGCAGGGCTCGCTGGCGAAGGTCTCGCTGCAACATTGCAGACGCCCTGGGCGCTGGGACTTTTTGCGGCGCTGATGGTTGCCCTGTCTCTTTCGATGTTCGGCCTGTACGAGCTGCAATTACCGCACCGTTGGCAGGCGCGCATGACGGAATCATCGAACCGGAGGCAAGGTGGCCAGATCATTGGCGCAGCTGCGATGGGCGCGATCTCCGCATTGATCGTCGGGCCCTGCGTGACCGCGCCTCTTGCAGGCGCGCTTGCCTACATCGCGCAGACCGGCGACGCGCTCACCGGAGGCGCTGCGTTGCTGGCCATGGCCCTGGGTATGGGGGTTCCGCTCATCCTGGTGGGCGTGGGCGCGGGAAATCTGTTGCCCCGCGCGGGCAAGTGGATGGATGCGACCAAACGCTTCTTCGGCTTTCTGTTGCTCGGCTTGGCCATCTGGATGGTGACACCCGTCGTACCGGCGTGGACCTTGATGCTGGCCTGGGCGGCGCTGCTCGTCGTGGCAGCGGTGTACCTCGGGGCATTCGACTCCCTTGCCCCGGACGCCCGTGCCTTGCTGCGCGTGGGTAAGGCGATCGGCTTATTGGCGGCGCTTGCCGGTGCCATACAGATCATTGGCCTGGCCTCCGGGGGGCGGGATCCGTTGCAGCCGCTGTCGCACTTGAGCGGTTTATCGCGCGCGGCCCCGGGGCAGTCCGGGCCAGAGAACATTCGCTTCGAACGCATTCGCAGCGTGGCTGAACTTGATGCGCGCGTTGCGCAGTCGGCGGCATCCGGGCGGCCGGTAATGCTCGATTTCTATGCTGACTGGTGTGTCAGCTGCAAGGAAATGGAAAACCTGACGTTTCCGAACACCAGTGTGCGCGCACGATTGTCGAACGTCGTGCTGCTGCAGGCCGATGTGACCGCCAACAACGCCGATGACAAGGCGCTGCTGAAGCGCTTCGGTCTGTTCGGCCCGCCCGGCATTATCTTCTTCGGTGCGGATGGCAAAGAGCGCCCTGTGCGTGTGATTGGCTTCCAGTCAGCCAATAAATTTGCGGACAGCCTCGATCGCGCGTTTGACAAGCAGCCGTCGGCCAGCGTAGCCGCGCCTGCCGAGGGTTAGCGGTCCAGCCATCGGGCAAGCGCCCAGATACCGCCAGTGGCAGCGACGACAGCCGCCATCAGCGCGATGGCCCACCAGAATCCATTCGCCTCCTGAAGCCAGGGCATGCGTGCGAAGTTCATGCCGAAAACCCCGGTAATCAAGGTCAACGGCATGAACAGCGCTGTGATGATGGTCAGGGCGCGCATCGTTCGATTGGTCCGATGTGCAACTGCCGAAAAATGGATCTGGACGGCGGATTCGATCGAGTCTTCCAGGCGCCTTGCGTGTGCAAGCACGCGAAGGATGTGTTCCATCAGATCCGTCAGGCGCACCAGCAGGACTTCGTCGCGGCTTGCCGAGGTGGGGGTCGTATCAGTGCCGGCGCTGTACTGATTATCGAGAAGACTGTCGCGAAATTCCTGCAGGGCGTCGCGTTGTTCTTCGCTTAAATGCTCGAGTCGCCGCAACTGGATTCGTGCATCGAGCAAGCCTTCCCAGCTGGAAAAGCTGCGGCGGGTACTAAGTAGCGCGCGTTGCCATCGATCGAGTTGACGCGTAAGCGGTGCGCGCAGATCAAGATACCGATCGACCATCGCGTTCAGCAGCCGCAGCATCAGGTCCTCCGGCCGGGTCGGCGGGCGCACGCCGTGCAGCAACCCCGTGCCGCCGTTGGTGCGTGCCGCCGCCGAGCGCGGTGTACCGCAGGTATCGAGCAGACGCTGCCGCACCTGATCGATGGTGCGCGACGGTGACGGGCGCACCGTCACCAGCACACTGTCGAATACGAAAAATGTCACCGGCTGCGTGTCGATGCGCGCGAGCGCGGGAAGAAAGCCGGGCGGATGCTTGCGCGATGCCTTGGTCGTTGCCGGCATTGCCGCAGCGGGCGGCGCAGGGCCGGTAGCACCGGTCGGCGGTGGCGCTCTGTCTGCGTTGGTGCCTGTATTAGTGCTTGACGCTTCGGCCTCTGCTTCGGCAAACAGGCGACTCGTCTCGAAGGTGAGCTTTCGAAAGATCACCATGTCGTACGCATTCGTCGTATCAAAGAACGACGGATGGGCGCCGTTCGTGGCGTCTGCTAGATGGAGATCGAGAATGGGCGCGCCAGTGAGCGCCGCAAGGCTGTCCCGCCAGGCGCTGGGCGCTTGCGTGACTTCGTCGGTGGCAAAATCCGCCCACACGAAGCTGGCCGCCGCATTGCCTGAAAGAAAGTCCCTCGCAGCGTCCAGCGTCGTGAGCGGATGCACCTGGCTGGCTGAAAAGCCGAGTAGTTGCATGCGGGCGAAGTGGAGAAGGAAGCGCGGCTCAGGCCTTCAGCAGGCGCGCGGCATCGCGGGCAAAGTAGGTCAGGATGCCATCGGCGCCGGCACGGCGGAATGCCAGCAGCGATTCCATCATTACCTTGTCGTGATCAAGCCAACCGTTCTGCGCCGCAGCCTTGAGCATCGCGTACTCACCGCTGACTTGATACACATAAGTCGGGAAACGGAACTCGTCCTTCACGCGGCGCACGATGTCCAGATACGGCATGCCCGGCTTCACCATCACCATGTCGGCGCCTTCCATGATGTCCTGAGCGACTTCGCGCAGCGCTTCGTCACTGTTGGCTGGATCCATCTGGTAGGTCATCTTGTTGCCCTTGCCCAGATTCGCTGCCGAACCGACTGCATCGCGGAATGGCCCGTAGAACGCCGACGCATATTTGGCCGAATACGCCATGATGCGCGTGTGAATGTGACCGGCGTCCTCCAATGCCGCGCGCACCGCGGAAATCCGGCCATCCATCATGTCGGACGGCGCTACGATATCCACGCCCGCCTCGGCCTGCACCAGCGCCTGCTTGACGAGGATGTCGACCGTAATGTCATTGATGACGTAGCCGTTGTCGTCGAGCACGCCGTCCTGGCCATGGCTCGTATACGGATCGAGCGCCACGTCGGTCAGCACACCGAGTTCCGGGAAGCGATCCTTCAGCGCGCGTACGGCGCGCGGCACCAGTCCCTCGGCGCGAGTCGCTTCAATACCGTCGAGCGTTTTCAGCGACGGATCTATGACTGGAAAAAGCGCGATCACCGGAATGCCGAGCTTCACGCAATCCTCGGCAATTGGCATCAGAAGATCTACGGAGACGCGTTCCACGCCGGGCATCGACGCCACTGCTTCGCGCTGGTTCTGACCTTCCAGGATGAACACCGGATAGATCAGGTTGTCGGGCGAAAGACGGTTTTCGCGCATCATGCGACGCGAGAAATCGTCGCGACGCATGCGGCGGGGACGGTACTCGGGAAACGTGGACATGGCTTTCGGGGAGGATTGAGTCGTGGGGGGAATGCGTGGCACGCGTCACCGCGAACAGTTCCGGTGACCGGTCAATCGAATGCACAGAAAGAAAAAAGAACTTTTGTGCGTGCCCGCTATCATACTCGCGGACACCCTGTGTTGCTTCGCGCAGCGCGGTGTCCCCCGCTACTCCTCCCTGAGCGGGTACCCGCCCTGAACCGGTGGGAAAGTTCGTCCCCGTTGCTTGCAACGGGGTTTTTTTTATGCCTTTCCGGTCGGCGCACAACGCATGGCCTTCAGCTTTGCGGCGATTCGGCGCCGGGCGCCTGCTCCGGCGGCAACGCCTCGGGCAAAGACAACCAGCCTGCCACCACACGCTGTGCTTCCTCGATGCCCCGCCGCTTCAGCGCCGAAAAAAGCTGCACGGTCAGCGGCGGTGGATTGTCCATCTGGGCCGCATAGTCGGCCAGCATCTGCTTGGTTTCGCGTAACGCGTTGGCGTTGTCACTGTTGGTCAGCTTGTCGGCCTTGGTGAGCAGGACATGGATGGGCTTGCCCGTGGGCAGAAACCACTCGACCATCTGGCAATCGAGATCCGTAAACGGGCGGCGCGCATCCATCATCAGGACCAGGCCGCTCAACTGCTGACGCGATTGAACGTAATCCGACAACAAGCCCTGCCAATGAAATTTCGCGCTGCCGGAAACTTCGGCATAGCCATATCCCGGCAAATCCACCAGAAAACCGAGGGGATCAGTCGCCTTGGCGGGCGCCACGGTGAAGTAATTGATGTGCTGTGTGCGGCCGGGCGTACGCGAAGAAAATGCCAGTCGCTTCTGGTTGCACAGTGTGTTGATGGCCGTCGATTTGCCGGCATTGGAACGTCCGGCAAACGCCACCTCCGGCACGGCCGTGGCGGGCAGGTCGCGCAGATGGTTGACGGTATTGAAGAATCGGGCCTGATGTAGAAGGGACATGCGCAGGGTGCGTGGTAGCGGGCGGACCGCAAGGCTGGCAGGACGCCAGTGATGACGCCGCCACAGAGACTGACCTAAGTCAATCCGGAAAGCGATTTATTGTACAATAACCCGGTTTACGGTCTCCTGAGCGGGTGACGTGTGGCATCCTTGCGGGATGTCATCGGCGATGTCTTAAATCGATCGTGGGTCATTAGTATGATGTCCCAGATCAAATCGCGGCGTCGCGCATACGCGCGCTCAGGCTTGCCATTGCAAGGCGTTTCCCCCCGCCGCAAGCACTGACCGGCATGCATTACGGTGTTCATAACAATTCTGACAAGGTGTAAGAATGAACCGCATTGCGAAACTTTTGGGTGTCATGGCGCTGGCTGTTCCGCTCGGTGCAATGACTGGGTTGGCAACTGCCGCAGAGCAGGCCGCCGCGAAAGCAGACCCCGCCCGAGGCGAAACGCTTTACACGCAAGGCGTACCCGATCGCAATGTTCCTGCATGTTTCTCCTGCCATGGCACTGCCGGCAACAGCAGCGCGGCGGCCAATCCGAAGCTGGCAGGGCAGCAAGCCGAATACGTTCACAAGCAGCTGGTCGACTTCAAAGCCAAGTCGCGTGACAACGCCATCATGTCCCTGTACGCGGGCGCCCTGTCCGACCAGGACATGAAGGACGTGGGCGCTTACCTGGCCAAGCAGCAGCTCAAGCCTGCCACGGCCAAGAACAAGGATACGATCGAGCAGGGCCAGAAGATCTATCGCGGAGGCATTGCCGCCAAGGGCGTTCCGGCCTGTGCCGGCTGCCATGGCCCCACGGGCGCCGGTATTCCTGCCCAGTATCCGCGTATCGGAGGCCAATATTCCGAGTACACCGAAGCGCAACTGGTGGCGTTCCGCCAGGGCACCCGAAAGAACAATTCGGTCATGAGCACGATCGCCGCCAGGATGTCGGATGCCGAGATCAAGGCGGTGGCGGATTACGTCGCCGGCGTCCGTTAAGTCGTATCTGGCGCGCACTTCCTGGTTTTCCCGAGAGGGGTGAACCGGCAGTACGCGTGACAATCGAAGAGGGTGGCCTGCTTGCCAAAGCATGTCCACCCTTTTTTATTTTCGACGCCGCATCACGCGTCACCTCGGCATACAACACTGGCGCCACCAATGGCGTCGAACCGCATTCAGGCATTACCCGCATATGTCGAATCCTTCCACTTCAGGATTGCACCTGAGGACTCATCACCGCGTGCTTCGCGAGTTCGTAGAACTCCTGTCCTCAATGCGGTTCGCCATCACGCTGCTGACGGTGATTGCCATCGCCAGCATCATCGGCACAGTACTCAAGCAGAACGAGCCGTATCCGAACTACGTCAACCAGTTCGGCCCGTTCTGGGCGGATCTGTTCCACGCGCTGTCGCTGCAGAAGGTCTACAGCTCGTGGTGGTTTCTGCTGATTCTCGCGTTTCTGGTTGTCTCCACGTCGCTGTGCATTACGCGCAACGCACCGAAGATGATCGTGGAGATGCGGTCGTGGAAGGACCATGTGCGCGAGCGCAGTCTGCGGTCGTTTCATCATCGCGGCGAATACCAAACGACACGCGGTCGCGCCGATGCGGTATCGCGTCTGGCCGCGTTACTGCGGCATCGCGGCTTTCGCATCAAGCCGGTGGAACACGAAGGCGCCACGCTGCTTGCCGCAAAGGCTGGGGCGGCCAACAAGCTCGGCTATATCCTCGCGCACTCGGCGATTGTCGTGATCTGCATCGGCGGGCTGCTGGACGGTGACATGCTGATTCGCGCGCAAATGTGGTTCGGCGGCAAGTCGCCCATCGACGGCAATGCCATCATCAGCGAGATACCCGCGAAACACCGTCTGTCGCCCAGCAACCCAGGCTTCCGCGGCAACGCCTTCGTGCCGGAAGGCGCCACGGTGTCCACGGCAATTCTCAATATCTCGGACGGCGCGCTGGTGCAGGATCTGCCGTTCACGATCATGCTCAAGAAGTTCACGGTCGACTACTACTCCACGGGCATGCCAAAGCTGTTTGCGTCGGATGTGGTGGTGACGGATCGTGCAAGCGGCAAGAAGACGGAAGCGACGATCAAGGTCAATGAGCCGCTGATTGTCGATGGTATTGCCATCTATCAGTCGAGTTTCGAAGACGGTGGGTCGCGCCTGAAGTTTGTCGGTTACCCGATGGCGGGCAGTGCGCACCAGACGTTTTCGATCGCCGGCACCGTGGGTGGCAACACGCCACTCGCCGGAACCGGGACAACGGCCGACAACGATGGCCTGACCGTAGAGTTCAGCGATTTTCGCCAGATCAATGTCGAGACGGTGACCGACGCTTCCGGCAAGGTCGATGCGCGCGGCGTGGCGCGCAAATCGCTCAACACGCTCGAACAGCATCTGGGTTCGGCGGCGAATCTGGACAAGGACAAGAATCTGCGCAACGTTGGGCCGTCGGTCCAGTACAAGCTGCGTGACCGCACCGGGCAGGCGCGCGAATTCAACAACTACATGCTGCCCGTGCAGCTCGATGGCCAGACCGTGTTTCTGGCGGGCATGCGGGAGTCGCCGAGCGAACCGTTCCGTTATCTGCGCATTCCTGCCGACGACCAACACAGCGTGGCCGACTGGATGCGCTTGCGCGCGGCGCTGCAAAGTCCGGCCAAGCGCGGCGAAGCTGCCCGACGTTTTGCCGAGATCTCCATGCCGGGCACAGACAAGGAAGCATTGCGCAAACAACTGGCCGAAAGCGCGCTCCGGGCAATGGACCTGTTTGCGGGTGCCACGCGGTCGTCGCCCGATGCGCCGCCGGGCGGTTTTACCGCGATTGCTGCCTTCCTCGAAAAATCGGTGCCGCAGGCGGAGCAACAGAAGGCGGCCGATGTGCTGTTGAAGATCCTGAACGGGTCGATGTGGGAACTGTGGCAATTGGCGCGCGAGGAAGACAAGCTGCCGGCCATCGCAAACGATGCCAGGAGCGGCGTGTTCTTGCAGCAGGCCATCAATGCGCTGTCGGACAGTTTCTTCTACGCCGCACCCGTGTTTCTCCAGCTCGACGACTTCCAGGAGGTCAAGGCGAGCGTGTTCCAGATGACCCGCGCACCTGGCAAGAACATCGTGTATCTTGGCTGTTTGCTGCTGGTGCTTGGTGTGTTCGCAATGTTCTACATCCGCGAACGCCGGGTCTGGATCTGGGTCAGGGATAACCGGACGAACGACGATGGCTCACCAGCCGGAAGCCATTTGCTCATGGCGATGTCCACGCAACGTCGCACCATGGATTTCGAGCAGGAATTCGAGGCCTTGCGGGACGACATCGGGCGGGCGGTCGGTGCACAGCCGATAGTGCACGCCGCGGCACCCGGGACGCCGATGGCGCATGAGCCGCCGGAATCGGGCGCATCAGGGCAGGGTGATAAGAACCGGCCTGCGCTGTAGTACTAATCGACGGTCTACTGGCTCGCCGATATTTGGCCGGCCGGCGGCAAAGATAAAGCAGATAAAACGGGCGCTTCGCGCTACTGAGCAGGAATGCCATGTCCTCGAACATAAACCAAGCTTCTTCGGGCCTGACGCCGCAGCAATCGACCGCACCTAACGGCATGACGGGCGATCTCGCGTATTCGGATGCCGCGTACCTCGAGCCTTCCTTCCTGCGCCGCCTGAGTTGGGTGGACTGGGGCTTCGCGCTGTTGCTGGTGGTCGGCGCGGGCTTCGCGCTCGCGCGCTACGGCCATTGGATGAACGTGTACGACAAGGCCGTGCTGATCGCCGCCGTGCCGACATTTGCGCTGCTGGGCTGGCACTGGAAGCCGGTGCGGCCGCTGATGGTGGGAATCGCGTTCCTGTCGCTGTTCGCGATCCAGCTGTATCAGGGCAGTCTGGCGCGGGCCGACCAGGCGTTCTTTCTCAAGTATTTCCTGTCCAGCCAGTCGGCGATTCTCTGGATGAGTGCGCTGGTATTCCTCTCCACGTTGTTCTATTGGGTGGGATTTGCCTCGAAGTCGGACACGGGCTCCAGCATCGGCAGCAAGCTTTGCTGGGCTGCGGTGGTGCTCGGTTTCACCGGGTTGATGGTGCGCTGGTACGAGTCGTACCTGATCGGCGCGGATATCGGTCACATTCCAATCTCGAATCTGTACGAAGTTTTCGTCCTCTTCACGCTGATCACGTCGCTGTTCTATCTCTATTACGAGCGCCGCTACGCCACGCGCGCCATGGGGCCGTTTGTGATGCTGGTGGTGTCGGCGGCCGTGGGATTCCTTCTGTGGTACACCGTCACGCGCAATGCGCAGGAAATCCAGCCGCTGGTGCCGGCACTGCAAAGCTGGTGGATGAAAATCCACGTACCGGCCAACTTCATCGGTTATGGCACTTTTGCGCTGGCGGCGATGGTTTCGGTTGCGTACCTGCTCAAACAGCGCGGCATCCTCGCCGAACGCCTGCCGTCGCTCGAACTGCTCGACGATGTGATGTACAAGGCGATCGCCGTAGGTTTCGCCTTCTTCACGATCGCCACGATTCTCGGCGCGCTGTGGGCCGCGGAAGCCTGGGGTGGTTACTGGAGCTGGGATCCCAAGGAGACCTGGGCGCTGATCGTGTGGCTCAACTATGCGGCGTGGCTTCACATGCGCCTGATGAAGGGACTTCGCGGTACGGTTGCGGCGTGGTGGGCGCTCGTCGGCCTGTTGGTCACCACCTTCGCGTTCCTGGGCGTCAACATGTTCCTATCCGGGCTGCACAGCTACGGCGAACTTTAAGCGCTCGCCCCCGCCAACCAAAAATGCCTGCCGATGTGGCAGGCATTTTTTATTGCCCGCATGGACGATTGCGCAGACCAGCCCCTGTCGGCCGGATTCCGATGCACCGCCATAAGTGCTCAAAAGTACGCCTGCCGCTACAGGTCGCCACTTTTTTTAGTCGTCGCGGAATAAATGCGTCGCATACGGTGTTTACTGAAGGACAACGGTGCCGGCTGTCGGCATCGCCTCAGGAGAAGGAGACCAAAAGATGGCTACCCGTCACAGCGCTGTAACCGCGTTTCGTCCGATGGCCTTGGCGCTTGGCGCCGCCACCGTCCTGCTGGCCGGCTGTTCCGGCATGGGGATGGGCATGGGCGGCGGCGATATGCCGCCGACCGTGAAAGTCACAGGCGGCGTGCTGACCGACCCGCAAGGCCTGACGCTGTACACCTTCGATCGCGACCCCGCCAATGGCGGCAAGAGCGTTTGCAACGGCATGTGCGCCACCAACTGGCCGCCGCTGTTGGCCGAGCCGGGCAAGACGGCGTCGGGCAAGTACTCCGTCATCACGCGCGACGACGGCACTCGGCAATACGCCTACAACGGCATGCCGCTGTATCGATTCGCGAAGGATGCCAAGCCCGGCGATCGCACCGGCGACAACGTCAACAATGTCTGGCACGTCGCCAAGCCCTGATGGCCTGCTGACGACATAGCCCGCGCTGCCGCATGGAAGCCTTCGAACGCCAACTGGTGCTGCTGGCGCCTCGTCTGCGGCGCCACGCGCGCGGGCTGACCGGCGACACTACGCTGGCCGACGATCTGGTGCAGGACACGCTCGAGCGTGCCCTGCGTTATCGCTGGCGCTTTCGCCTGCGCCCCGGCGCATTCTGGGGGGACGGCGCGGACGGTTTGTTACCGTGGCTGCTGACGCTGATGCACCGGCTGCGCCTGAACACCCTGCGTCGGGCTGATCTCGTCACCACTACCGATACGTTGCCCGATGTGGCCGCGCCGGGTGCCGATCCCGGCCTTCGGCGCGATCTGCTCGACGCCCTGGCGCGGTTGCCCGAGGCGCAGCGCGCGGTGCTGCTGCTGGTCAGCCTGGAACAGTTTTCGTACGCCGAAGCCGCGCAGGTGCTGGAAGTGCCGATTGGCACCGTGATGTCACGACTGGCCCGTGCGCGCGAACACATGCGCCGCCTGCTCGATGGCGGCAAGACGGACGCTGCACCGCCAACCACGCTGCAGCGGGTGAAATGATGAGTGCCCCTCAAATTCCGGTGAGCGAAGCCGACCTCCATGCCTATGCGGATGGCTACCTGCAGGGCCCGCGCCGGGCGCAGGTCGAGGCTTTCCTCGCGGCGGATCCCGAAGCGGCGCAAAGGATCGAAGCCTGGCGCCGGCAGGCGGCGGCGTTGCACGCCGGACTCGACGGCGTCCTTAACGAAGCGGTGCCGCTGGCCGCGCTTCCGCGCCAGCTCCACGACGGCCCCGCTGCCCCCAGACTGCGACCGAGCTGGTCGCTGGCGCTCGCTGCCAGCCTGTCAACGCTGTTCGTCGGCGGCGCAGGCGGCTGGTACGCGCACGATCGGCTCGGGTCCACGACCGTCGCCACACTACCGATGGAGCGCTTTGCGCGCGAGGCACTGGCCAGTCATGTCGTTTTCGCCCCGGAGGTCCGCCATGCCGTCGAAGTGCCGGCCAGCGACGAGGCACATCTGATCGCATGGCTGTCGAAGCGGCTCGGCGCGAGGCTGCCGGTGCCGGATCTTGGCGCGCAAGGTTTCCGGCTGATCGGCGGACGCCTGGGCGCGTCGGAGGGCGGCCCGATGGCGATCCTGATGTACGAAAGCGATGACGGCACGCGGCTTTCGCTGCAACTGACGCGCATGGCTCAGGGCACGCCGGACACGGCATTCCGGCTTGAGCGGATGCCGCCAAGCGTGGCGCGACAGCCGGCCGGGCGCGCTGCCATGGCGTTCTACTGGGTGGATCGGGATCTTGGCTTCGCGCTGGCGGGGCCACTCGAACGCGACAGATTGCTGGCGCTGGCGCAGACCGTCTACCAGCAATCGCAGCGAAGCTAGCTGTCGCGCAGGTGTCGCGTACGCCGACCGCGTTTTTGATGTCCAATGCGACATGAATTCTCAATATTCCAGACCATGCTGATACCTTCGCCCAAATGGCTGCGCGGTGATGACATCGCCGCATCGGAAGTCACGTCCCACGCGGTTTATCTGTCGCGCCGCCGCTGGATGGCGCTGGCAGGAACCGCTGCCGCCGGCGCGGTGGCGCCGTGGTTCGCCACGCCTGCGCACGCACAAGGCGCGTCGGGGAAGTTGCCAAAGCTGGCTGCCGCGGCGAACAATGCCTACGTGGTGACGGAGAAGCGCACGCCGTATCAGGACGTCACTACGTACAACAACTTTTATGAGTTCGGCACGGACAAGTCGGACCCCGCGCAGAATGCCGGCACGCTGCAGACGCGTCCGTGGCAAGTGGCGGTGGAAGGGCTGGTCAAACATCCCAAGGTCTACGATATCGACGAGCTGATGAAGCTCGCGCCCATGGAGGAACGGGTTTATCGGATGCGCTGTGTGGAGGGATGGTCGATGGTGATTCCGTGGACCGGGTTTCCATTGGCCGAGTTGATCAAGCGCGTCGAGCCGCAACCGGGAGCCAAGTACGTGCAGTTCATCACGCTGGCAGACAAGAAGCAGATGCCGGGCATCAGCAGCGGCGTATTGCAGTGGCCGTACAGCGAGGGTTTGCGTCTCGACGAGGCGATGCATCCGTTGGCGCTGCTGACGTTCGGTCTGTACGGCGAGGTGCTGCCGAACCAGAACGGCGCACCGGTACGCATCGTGGTGCCGTGGAAGTATGGATTCAAGAGTGCGAAGTCGATCGTGAAAATTCGTTTCGTCGACAAGCAGCCGCCCACGAGCTGGAATATCGCCGCGCCCAACGAATACGGCTTCTATTCCAATGTGAATCCGGACGTCGACCACCCGCGATGGAGCCAGGCCACCGAGCGCCGCATCGGCGAGGACAAGGGCGGCGGTGGCTTCTCCGCATTGTTTGCACCAAAGCGCAAGACGCTACCGTTCAACGGCTACGGCGCGCAGGTGGCATCGCTTTATCAGGGCATGGACCTGAAGAAGAATTTCTGATGGCGGAACCGGATCTGGCTTCCGCCGCGCGCGCCCGCACACCGCGATCCGCCGCACGCGGCCCCAGCGGCATGACGCTGTCGCCGGCGCGCGTGCGCGCCGTGAAGGTGCTGGTCTGGCTGCTGGCGCTGCTGCCATTTCTGCGCTTGCTCTACCTCGGCGCCACGTCGCAGTTTGGTGCCAATCCGCTCGAATTCGTGACGCGCTCCACGGGCACATGGACGCTCGTCATGCTGTGCGTGACGCTCGCCATCACCCCGTTGCGCAAGTTGACCGGGTGGCACTGGTTGCTGCGTCTGCGCCGCATGCTGGGGTTGTTCACGTTCTTTTACGCCGTTCAGCATTTCATGCTGTGGCTGGCGGTGGATCGGGGTTTCGATGTCGCCTACATGATCAAGGACATCGGGAAGCGTCCGTTTATCACCGTGGGGTTTGCGGCGTTCGTGCTGATGGTCCCTCTGGCCGCCACGTCCTTCAATGCAGCGGTGCGATGGATGGGCGGCCGCCGCTGGCAGGCGTTGCATCGCGCCGTGTATGGCATCGCGGTTCTCGCCATCCTGCATTACTGGTGGCACAAGGCCGGCAAGAATGATTTCGGCGAAGTATCGATCTACGCCGCAGTAGTCTTTGTGCTGCTGGCGATGCGCGTCTGGTGGTGGGTGCGCAAACCTCGCGCGATGCCGGGCGCGCAATGACGCTCAATCACGCGCAATAAAAAAGGCGACGGTTCCGTCGCCTTCGATGCAGATGAGCCAGAAGCCCAGTCGTTCAGCCCTGCAGCAAACGCTCGCTGCGGAACAGATCGGCCGGCAGTTCGCGCTCGCGCGCCAGATGCACGGCGTCGCCGTCGACCATCACCTCCGCGGCGCGGCCGCGTGTGTTGTAGTTCGAACTCATGACAAAGCCATAGGCGCCGGCTGACATGACGGCGAGCAGGTCGCCCGGCTGCACCGCCAGAGCGCGATCGCGACCCAGCCAATCGCCCGATTCGCACACCGGGCCCACCACGTCATAGGACACTGTCGCTTCGCCGCGCGGCATCACCGGCTCGATGCGGTGATACGCCTCGTACATGGCAGGGCGCGCCAGATCGTTCATCGCCGCGTCGACGATGCAGAAATTCTTCGCCGCGCCCGGCTTCAAAAATTCCACGCGCGTAAGCAGCACGCCGGCGTTGCCCACCAGCGAGCGTCCCGGTTCGAACAGCACTTCGCGATGACCGTGCCCGCGCGCCGCCACGCGGTCGATCAGCGTGGTGGCAAAGCCAGTGATGTCCGGCGGCGTCTCGTCCGCGTAGGTGATCCCCAGGCCGCCGCCCACGTCGATATGTTGCAGCCTGATCCCTTCGGCCTCGAGTGCTTCGACGACATCGAGCACCTTGTCCAGCGCCTCAAGATACGGCGCGACTTCCGTGATCTGCGACCCGATGTGGCAGTCGATGCCGACCACGTCGAGATGCGGCAGCGCCGCCGCAGCGCGATAGGTAGGCAGCACGTCCTCGAAGGCCACGCCGAACTTGTTGCCCTTCAGACCCGTCGAGATATACGGATGGGTCTTCGCATCGACATCGGGATTGATGCGCAGCGACACGCGCGCTCGCTTGCCCAGACGGCCGGCCACGGCGTTCAGCCGATCGAGTTCCGGAATCGACTCGACGTTGAAGCCGCGAACGTCGTGTTCCAGCGCCAGCGCCATGTCGGCTTCGCTCTTGGCGACGCCCGAGAAAACCACCTTGCGGGGGTCGCCGCCCGCCGCGATCACGCGCAGCAGCTCGCCGCCGGAAACGATGTCGAATCCCGCGCCAAGCAGCGCGAACACCTGCAGCACGGCCAGGTTGGAGTTTGCCTTGACCGCGTACTGCACGTGCGCATTGCGGCCCTTGCAGGCGGCGGCGTACGCGCCGTACGCGGCGGTCAGCGCCGCGCGGGAATAGACGAAAGTGGGGGTGCCGAATGCCGCGGCGATTTGCGCCAGCGGTACTTGCTCGACGGCGAGGGCGCCATCTTTGCCGCGATGAAAAAAATCAGTCATGTTCTGGTACGCACTCAACGTGCGGAGGGGGCGGAGGTGCCTTTTGCGGGCTCCACGGGGGCTGGTGCCGATGTCGCCGGGTCATTGGCAGGGCGGGCTGCCGGAGGCGTGGCGCCCGGTTGGCCCAGGCCCGGATCGGCCACGGCTGGCGGCGTGGGCTCTGGCGGCACCTTCGGCATGTACAGCGGGCCGCGAATGCCGCAGCCGGCAAGGGTCATCGCGAGCGTGGCGGCAAACGCCGATACAATCGCACCACGACGCAGCATCGGGGAGTCCTTCATTGTCTGGATGGCTTCTGGATGGCTGTCGGAAGCCTGACGCTTCCACGATTTCCATCAATTTGATGCCGGCGCATTGGCCTGTCGGGACGGGCTGCCGGCGGCCTTGGAGTGTAGCATGCCCCCCCTCAATGAAACCGAGTTCCTGGCCCTGGCCGGTGCGGCCCTGGATCAGCTTGAAACGGCCATCGAAGCCGCCGCCGACGCCGCCGATGCCGATATCGAGATAAACCGCACGGGCAACGTCATGGAGCTGGAATTCGAAGACGGCTCCAAGATCATCGTCAACAGCCAGGCGCCAATGCAGGAACTCTGGGTGGCCGCCAAGGCCGGCGGTTTCCACTTTCGGCACGATGGCGGCAAATGGGTCGATACGCGCAGCGGCGCCGAGCTTTATGCCGCGCTGTCGGGGTATGTGAGCCAGCAGGCGGGCGCGGCTTTGACGCTGAAGTAGGCCGTCCCGCGCACAAAAAAACCGGCCGCGAGGGCCGGTTTTTTTGTGCGCGGGACGGTTACGCGCCGCCAAACATTTCCAGAATCTTTTTCTTCTCCGCCTCGGTGTCCTGCGGCGGGCGCGAGCTTTCCTCCGGCTTGCCGGGCCACGGATCGCCCAGGCCGACAGACGCCACGCCAGCGCCACCGGCATTTTCCTCGAGCGTCCAGTCGCCGGCCACCATGACCACGCCTTCCGGCGCCTGACGTTCGGGGCTTTCCGGTACGCCCTTGAGCGCCTTGCTCATATACCCGACCCAGATCGGCAACGCGAGGCCGCCGCCGGTTTCGCGCACGCCCAGGCTCTTGGGCTGGTCGTATCCCATCCAGGCGATGGCCACGAGCTTCGGCGTGTAGCCGGCGAACCAGGCGTCGACGGCGTCATTGGTGGTGCCGGTCTTGCCCGCCAGGTCGTTGCGTCCCAGGCGCTGTTTGGCGGGATTCGCCGTGCCGCTGCGCACCACTTCGCGCAGCATGCTGTCCGCAATGAACGCGGTGCGCGCGTCCAGCACGCGCACGGCATCCTCATTGGCCTTTTGCGGATGGGTTTCCGAAATCACCTTGCCGCGCGAATCCTCCACGCGCTGGATCAAGTACGGATTCACGCGATAGCCGCCGTTGGCAAATACCGAGTAGGCGCCGGCCATTTGCAGCGGCGTCACGCTGCCGGCGCCGAGCGCCATCGGCAAGTAGGCGGGATGCTTGTCGGCCTCGAAGCCGAAGCGCGTAATGTAGTCCTGCGCATATTGCGTGCCGATGGCGCGCAGGATACGCACGGACACCAGGTTCTTCGATTTCGCCAGTGCGCGGCGCATGGTCATCGGGCCTTCGAACTTGCCATCGTAGTTCTTGGGCTCCCATACCTGTCCACCGGTGTCGGGACCGATCGTCAGCGGCGCATCGTTGATCACCGTCGCCGGCGAAAAGCCCTTTTCCAGTGCGGCGGTGTAGATGAACGGCTTGAAGCTCGAACCGGGTTGGCGCCAAGCCTGCGTCACGTGATTGAACTTGTTGCGGTTGAAATCGAAGCCGCCGACCATCGACCGGATCGAGCCGTCCTCGGGGCTCAGCGAGATGAACGCGGCCGCCACTTCCGGCAATTGCGTGACCGACCACGAGTTGTCCTTGGCGTCCTGCGTCACGCGGATGATGGCGCCGGGACGGATCTTTACCTTGGGCTGCGCGTTGGCCGACAGCGACGGCGCGATAAAGCGCAGCGCCGTGCCTTCGATGGTCGCCACCTCGCCGGACAGCAGCGTTGCCTTGACCTGCTTGGGCGTGACCGATGTCACCACGGCCGAACGCAGATCGTCGCTGCCGGGATGTTCGACCAGCGCGTCGTCGATCGCTTGCTCGCGTTCCGCGCTGTCCGACGGCAGATCGATGAAGGCTTCCGGGCCGCGATAGCCGTGCTTGCGCTCGTAGGTCATGATGCCGCTGCGCACGGCCTCGTACGCGGCATCCTGATCCGTCTTGGTCAGCGTGGTGTAGACCGTCAGGCCGCGCGTATAGGTTTCTTCGCGGTATTGCGCGTACATCAGCTGGCGCACGATTTCCGCCACGTATTCGGCGTGCGTCGAGAATTCATTGCCTTCGCTGCGCACCTTCAGTTCTTCGCGCACGGCCTGGTCGTACTGCTCGGGCGTGATGTAGTGCAGATCGCGCATGCGCTGCAGGATGTATTCCTGGCGCACCTTTGCGCGGCGCGGATTGACCACCGGGTTATAGGCCGACGGCGCCTTGGGCAGGCCGGCCAGCATGGCGGCTTCTGCCGGCGTCACGTCCTTGATCGACTTGCCGAAATACACGCGCGCGGCGCTGGCAAAGCCATAGGCGCGCTGTCCCAGATAGATCTGGTTCATGTACAGCTCGAGAATCTGATCCTTGTTCAGGTTGGCCTCGATCTTGTAGGCCAGCAGCATCTCGTAGATCTTGCGCGTATAAGTCTTTTCGCTCGACAGGAAGAAGTTGCGGGCCACCTGCATGGTGATCGTCGAGGCGCCCTGCGACAACCCGCCGCGCAGGTTGGCCAGGCCCGCGCGCAGCACGCCCACGAAATCGACGCCGCCGTGTTCGTAGAAGCGGTCGTCCTCGATGGCGAGCACCGCCTTCTTCATGACATCGGGAATCTCGGTGATCGGCACGAAGTTGCGGCGCTCTTCGCCGAATTCGCCTATCAGCACGTTGTCGGCCGTATAGATCCGCAACGGAATCTTCGGCCGGTAGTCGGTGATGGTATCCAGCGAGGGCAGGTTCGGCGCCGCGACGACCAGTGCATAGCCCACCAGCAGCGCCACGGCGACAGCGCCCGCGACAAGCAGTCCGAGTACCCAGAACGTGATCCGCATCCATAGCGGACGGCGGACGGGAAGGGACGGCTTCTGTTGTGCTGTGGCCATAAGGGTTTACCTAATAAGAGTGCCCGGATTATATCGTCGGCACTCCCCGGTTCCTCATGCGCAGTGCCGCCGAAGCCGCTATGCCGCTGTTACAAGATGTAATGCCGTTGATATCAGGCTGTCACGCCGTGAAGAGGGCAGGCGCGGCGCGGGTTTGCGGGCGGTGCCAGGCAGTGGAACGGGCGCTTCAATCGGTGGGGTGTGAGGCGGCGAGAAGTCGCTCTTGCACAACGGAGTGCGACGGGCCTGTGACCGGCTTTCGGGCATTCGTCGGATTTTGGCAACGCGGCCCCGAAAAAGAAAGCGTGGTCGAACCGGCACATTGCCAGCGCCTCCGGATTTTGTGAGAATCCACGAACATAAAAGAGCAAACGTTTCATCCAAGAAACTGGCTCGCACCATTAGAGCAGACATGCCGTGGGCGAGTTCAAATGTCAGGGGGTCACCTTGCGACGGGGCATCTTGTCGGGTCTTCTACGCCGAACTACGGTCGGCGTAGATATTGGGTCGTCCAGCGTAAAGGTCGTCGAGCTGTCCGTGGGGACGGGCAAGAACGACTTCAGGCTGGAAAAATGCGCCAGCGAACTGCTGGACCGCAACGCCGTTGCCGATGGCAACGTGGTCAACATCGAAGCCGTGGGCATCGCGCTGAAACGCGCGCTCGGCAAGGCCGG
This sequence comes from Cupriavidus pauculus, assembly GCF_008801835.1. Lineage (GTDB taxonomy): Bacteria > Pseudomonadota > Gammaproteobacteria > Burkholderiales > Burkholderiaceae > Cupriavidus > Cupriavidus pauculus. The sequence continues at coordinate 60,701 of NZ_VZOW01000010.1, forward strand.
CATCCGCACCAAGGACGTCGTGCTTGGCGTGCCGTCCATGCTGACGGAATCCCAGACGGTCAGTCTTCCGGACAACCTGTCCGAGGACGAACTTTATTCGCAGGTCGAATCCGAGGCGCATCGCCTCTATCCGCCTTCGCAGGCGGTGAATTTCGACTTCGCGGTGATTGGTCCCAGCGAAACGGAAGGCGGCATCGGCGTACGCGTCACGGCCGCCAACAGTGATCGTGTCCAGGAACGCGTGACAGCGGCCGAGATGGCCGGCCTGAAACCGCAGGTCATGGATGTGGAGGAATACGCCGTGCAGCGTTCGGTCGTGCAGATGCTGGGCGTTCCCGCCAGCCTGACCGAGACCGATGCCAAGGACCTGCCCGTGGTGGCGGTCGTCCATCTTGGCGGAAGCCGCTCCAAGGCCATTTTCTACCAGGGCTGGAAGGAACTGTACGAGCAGCCGCTGAACAGCTACGGCGACCAGCTCACGCAGAGTGCGGCACGCATGTTCACGCTCGATGCGCTCAAGGCAGAGATCAAGAAGCGCAAGAACACGCTGCCCGAAGCCTGGCGCGCGCAACTGCTCAAGCCGTCGCTCGAGGCATTGGCGATGGAAGTGCAGGGCGCCATCGGCAACTTCATCGCCAGTTCCAGCCTCGGTCGCGTCGACGAAATCCTCCTGTCTGGCGGGCACGCGTCGCTGCTAGGCGTCCAGGCAGCGATCCAGCAGCAGACGCAGATCACGACCACGCTGGCCAATCCCTTCGCAAACATGACGACCGCAGGCAAGGTCAACGAGCGCTATCTCCAGCGCGACCTGCCTGCCTACATCGTCAGTGCGGGACTGGCGCTGCGCGGACTGCAATAACCCATCGAGGGGACACGCATGTCCACGACGACGAATACCATTCCGTCGGTCAACCTGCTGCCGTATCACGAGGCCCGCAAGGCGGCCCGGCGCAAGAAGGTCTACACCATGCTGGGCGGCGCCGCGGGCGCCGGCGTGCTCGTGGTGTTGCTCGGGGGTTTCTACATCGATGCACAGATCGATGAAGTGACCCGGCTGAATCAGACCCTGAAGACCGAAAACGCCCGCATGGACGGGCAGATCGCCGAAGTCAATTCGCTCAAGAAGGACATCGAATCGCTGCTGGACCGGCAGCGCGCCATCGAAAGCCTGCAGGCGCAGCGCAACCTGCCGGTGCAACTGCTGGAGGAGCTGGTGCGACAGGTGCCAGAAGGCGTGTACCTGACCAGTCTCAAGCAGACCGGCGACGACTTCGTCATGGCTGGCGTTGCGCAATCCAACGAGCGCGTATCGGAACTGCTGCGCAATATCGGTCAGGTGCAGTGGCTGGATCGCGCCGAGCTGGTGGAATCGAAGGCCATCACCATGACCAACAATCTGCGGGAGCAGCGCAGATTGTTCGACTTCTCGATGCGCTTTTCCTACCGCGCACCGGAGCAGCCTGCCGACAAGAAGGGCGCCGGCGGGGCCTCGGGCGCCGCTGCCAAAGCCGCGAAGGACAAGGTCTGACCATGGCGCTCAATTCCGATATTTCCCTGCAGGACCTGACCACGCAATTTCGCGGTCTGAACCTGAACGAGCCGGAAACCTGGCCCGCAGCGCCGCGCGTGCTGTTTTCGATTCTTGCTGCGGTGATCGTGCTGATTCTGGGCTGGCAGTTCTACTGGACCGACAAGAGCGACGAACTCGATCGCAGGCACGCCGAAAACGCGACGCTGAAGACGCAGTTCAAGACCAAGGTCGCCCAGGTGGCCAACCTCGACGAACTGCGCAAGCAAAAGGTCGAGGTCGAAAAGCGCGTGGCCCTTGCCGAACGGCAACTGCCGAACAGCACCGAAATGGATGCGTTGCTGGCTGACGTGAATCACGCCGGCGTGGCGCGCGGGCTCCAGTTCGAACTGTTCAAGCCGCAGCCCGCCACGGTAAAGCCTTACTTCGCCGAGATTCCGGTCAACCTGAAGGTTACGGGCCGCTACCACGATGTTGCGCTGTTCAATGCCGACGTCGCCGCGTTGTCGCGGATCGTTTCGATGCGAAACCTGAACATGTCGGTGGCCAAGGACGGCACGCTATCGATGGAAGCCGTTGCCATGGCTTATCGTGCGCTGGATCCTGACGAGCAGGCCGCACAGCGTCGCGCCGCGGCCGACGCGGCCGCCAAGAAGACCAAGGCGGGAGGCGCCAAATGAGCCCTGTCCGCGTGAATCGAGTTCGCCTGCTTGCGTGGCGCACGCTTGGCGTCGCCGCCTTTACGGTCATCGCGCTGGGCGGCTGCGGATCCAGCGACGACGAAGGCCTGCGCCAATGGATGAGCCAGACCCGTGCCGCCAAGGCGCCGCCGCCCGAGCCCCTGCCCGACGTCAAGCCGTATGTGCCGCGCGAGTATGGTGGTCGCGCATCGCCGGAGCCCTTCGCGCAGACGAAGATCGGCGAACTGAACAGAACGATGTCCGAGTCGCCGGAGGCCGGACGGCGACACGAGCCGCTCGAAGATTTTCCGCTGGAAAACTTCAAGATGCTCGGGATGCTGAAGAAGAACGGCGAGACCTACGGTGTCGTACGCGTAGATAACAAGATCCATCACGTAAAGGTGGGTCAGTATCTCGGCCAGAGTTACGGCCGGGTGGTCCGCATCACCGATCAAGAGATCGTGTTGCGCGAATTGGTTCGGGAAGGGGTCTCAGATTGGAAAGAGAAAATGACCAGCCTGAAGCTGGAGGCATCCGCATGATCACCGTACGTTGGGTCCGGGCGCTTGCGGGCGCTGCAGCGATGGCGCTGGTGCTGGCCTCTCCGGCCGCATTGGCACAGAAGAATCAGCTCAGGCAGGTGGAAGCCAACGTCGTGGGCGAGCAGACCGTGTTTACGGTCGACCTGCAGGGTCCGCTCGCGCAGAAACCGGTGGATTTCACAACCCAGAATCCCGCCAAGATCGCGATCGATTTTTTCGATACGGGATTTGGCGCTGGGCGTGCGCAGTACGAGTACGCCGGCAAGCTGCTCAAGAGCGCAAACGTGATGCAGATCGGGGACCGCACGCGGGTTGTGCTGAACCTGAGCCGCACTACCACCTACCGGACCGAAATGCGCGGCACGCAGTACGTCGTGCTGCTCGATAACGTGGTGCAGGCGCCCAATGCCGCGGCGCCGACGTTCGCGCCCACGGCTGCCGCGGCCGCCGCAGCCCAGTCGATGGCGGTCAACCGGCCGTCGGTGCGCAATATCGACTTCCGCCGCGCGCAGGACGGTGCGGGCCGCATCGTGGTCGATCTCTCGTCGCGCGATTCGGGTATCAACATCGCGCAACAGGGACAGAACCTGGTGGTCGATTTCATGGGCACCTCGCTGCCAACGGATTTGCGTCGCCGCTTCGATGTCACGGACTTCGGCACGCCGGTCCAGGCCATGCGCGCCGCAGACACCAATGGCAGCGCGCGCCTGACCATCGAGCCGCGCGGCAACTGGGAATACAGCTCGTACCAGACCGACAACCAGTTCGTCGTGGAAGTCCGCCAGGTCAAGGAAGATCCGAACAAGCTGATCTCGGGCCAGGGCTATCGCGGCGAGCGCCTGTCGCTGAACTTCCAGAACATCGACATCCGCTCGTTGCTGCAGGTGTTCGCCGACTTCACGAACCTGAACATCATCACCAGCGATACCGTGCAGGGCAACCTGACGCTGCGTCTCAAGGATGTTCCGTGGGACCAGGCCCTGCAGATCGTCATGGATTCGAAGGGTCTTGCCTCGCGCCGCAACGGCAACGTGCTGTGGGTGGCACCGAAGGCTGAACTTGCCACCAAGGAAAAGCTGGAACTCGAGTCGCTGCAGCAGATCAACGAACTCGAGCCGATCCGCAGCCAGGTCTTCCAGCTGAACTACCAGCGCGCCGACGACGTGCGCCGGATGCTGCTGGGCATGCCGGCGACCGGTGGCGCGGGCGGCGGTGCGGCGCCGGTGGCCGCGGTGGGCGGCGCTGGCGCAATGGGCGTGACGCGCATGCTGTCCAAGCGTGGCTCGCTGACGGCGGACCCGCGTACCAACCAGCTGTTCGTGTCCGATATCGCGGGCAAGCTGGAAGAGGTGCAGATCTTCCTGCAGAAGATCGACATCCCCGTGCGCCAGGTGATCATCGAGGCGCGTATCGTCGAAGCCAGCGACACCTTCAGTCGCAACCTTGGCGTGAAGCTTGGTTTCGCCTTGCCACGCGCCGGTAGCGCGCTTGGCAACACGTACCAGAACGTTGCGTCGCCGTTCACGCAGGATGCCAAGTGGGATAACAGCCCGGCGTTGAGCCTGCCCGCGGCAGCCATCAACGGCACCAATCCGGCATCGGTGGCATTCAGCATCTTCAATGCCGGTGCGGGTCGTTTCCTCGACCTGGAACTGTCCGCGCTCGAGGCGGACGGCAAAGGCAAGATCATCTCCAGCCCGCGCGTCGTGACGGCCAACAACATCAAGGCCCTGATCGAACAGGGCACGGAGCTGCCGTACCAATCGGCCACCTCCAGCGGCGCCACGTCGATCCAGTTCCGCAAGGCCAACCTGAAACTGGAAGTCACCCCGCAGATCACGCCGGAAGGCAACGTGCTGCTGGACGTCGACGTCAACAAGGACAGCGTGGGCATCCAGACCGTCAACGGCTTCGCCATCGACACCAAGCACGTGCAGACGCAGGTGCTGGTGGAGAACGGCGGCACCGTGGTGATCGGCGGCATCTATAGTCAGGAAGAATCGAACAACTACAACAAGGTGCCGTGGCTGGGCGACATCCCGGTGCTGGGCAATCTGTTCAAGAACAACGCCAAGGTCAACAACCGGACGGAACTGCTGGTGTTCCTGACCCCACGTATCCTGAACGACAGCGTGTCGCTGAAATAATGCCGGCCGGGTGCAGCACAAAGCCCGGATGCAGTAGACTGGCAGGCCGCGTCGGATTCGGACGCGGCTTTTTTCATTTTGGCGGCATCGTTAGTGGTGGCGACAGCCAGCCGCGGCGGGCCCGTTGCGATGATGCACAATGGCGGATGCATCACGTCGAGACGGACCTGGCCCTGACGGTCGGCGTGTCGATGCCCCAAGCCTTATCGTGCAAGACAGTCCAGTGACAGCCAATCGCCCGAACCTATTCTTTGTTGGCCTGATGGGCGCCGGCAAGACTACCGTCGGCCGCACCGTGGCCCGGCGCCTCAACTATCCGTTCTTCGATTCGGACCATGAACTCGAGGCGCGTTGTGGCGTGCGCATTCCGATCATTTTCGAGCACGAAGGCGAGGCCGGATTTCGCGACCGCGAGGCGCAGATCATTGCCGAACTGACCGCGCAGCAGGGCATCGTCCTGGCCACTGGCGGCGGTGCGGTGCTGCGTCCGGCCAACCGCGAGGCGCTCAAGGCCAACGGCACGGTGGTCTATCTGCGCGCCAGTCCGCACGATCTATGGCTGCGAACGCGCCATGACCGCAATCGGCCGCTATTGCAGACCGAGGATCCGAAGGGGCGCCTTGAGGCGCTCTATGCGCAGCGCGATCCGCTCTATCGCGAAGTCGCCGATTTCGTCATCGAAACCGGCAAGCCGACCGTGGCGCAGCTTGCTAATATGGTTCTTATGCAACTTGAAATGGCCGGTTTCACGTTTGCCCCCGCAGATTCCGAATGCGAATCCGCTGCCGATGCGGCGACTGGACAACCGGCGCAGGACACCCATTCATGATTACGTTGGAAGTCGATCTCGGGACGCGAAGCTACCCGATCCATATCGGCAGCGGCCTGCTGGACCGCGCCGACCTGCTGCAGCCGCATATCCGCGGCCAGCACGCCGTCATCGTGACCAATGAAACGGTCGGTCCGCTGTACGCGGCGCGCGTCGAAGCCGCCTTGAGCGGCCTGGGCAAGACCGTGCGAACCGTGGTGCTGCCCGACGGCGAGCGGTTCAAGCAATGGGAAACGCTCAACCTGATTTTCGACGCACTGCTGAAGGCGGGCGCCGACCGCAAGACCACGCTGATTGCCCTTGGCGGCGGCGTGGTGGGCGACATGACCGGGTTTGCCGCAGCCTGCTACATGCGCGGCGTGCCGTTCGTGCAGATGCCGACCACGTTGCTGGCGCAGGTCGATTCGTCGGTCGGCGGCAAGACGGGCATCAACCACCCGCTGGGCAAGAACATGATCGGGGCGTTCCATCAGCCCAACGCCGTGATCGCGGACATCGATACGCTGCGCACGCTGCCATCGCGCGAACTCGCGGCAGGGCTCGCCGAGGTCATCAAGCACGGCGCGATTGCTGACGCCGATTACTTCGGCTGGATCGAGCAGAACATCGCGGCGCTCAATGCGTGCGACGCCAGCCTGATGGCGCAGGCCGTGCGACGTTCGTGCGAGATCAAGGCAGGCGTCGTGGCGCAGGACGAACGCGAGGGCGGGCTGCGCGCCATCCTCAATTTCGGCCATACGTTCGGACATGCAATCGAAGCTGGCATGGGCTATGGCGAGTGGCTGCACGGCGAGGCCGTCGGCTGCGGCATGGTGATGGCGGCAGATCTTTCGCATCGGCTTGGCTTTATTGATGTCGAAACGCGTGCGCGCATCCGCACCCTTACCCAGGCGGCGATGCTGCCCATCGTGGCGCCGGATCTCGGCGTCGACCGTTACGTCGAATTAATGAAGGTGGACAAGAAGGCGGAGGCGGGCAGCATCAAGTTCATCCTGCTGCGCAAGCTCGGCGAGGCCTTCATCACCACCGTGCCGGATCAGGATCTGCGCGACACGCTGCGTCACGCGGTACTGAAACCGCCAACCGAGGCGCCAGTCGCCTGAGCGATTGGTTATGCCTTGCAACCCTGAACCACCCAACGGATTACTGGATTGCCCGCATGACCACTCAAGTGACTGACCTCGAAGCGCATCTCGCGCCCTACGCCGCACGCTCCGCGCAAACGCGCGGCCGGGTGCATGCGGAGCCGGCGTCGTCGTCGCGCAGTGAATTTCAGCGCGATCGTGACCGCGTCATCCACAGCACCGCATTTCGCCGGCTCGAATACAAGACTCAGGTCTTCGTGAACCATGAAGGCGACCTGTTCCGCACACGGCTGACCCATAGCCTGGAAGTGGCGCAGATCGCGCGGTCGATTGCTCGAAACCTGCGGCTCAACGAAGATCTGGTCGAAGCCATCTCGCTGGCCCATGACCTCGGGCATACGCCGTTCGGCCATGCCGGCCAGGACGCGCTCAATGGCTGCATGAAGAATCACGGCGGCTTTGAACACAATCTGCAGAGCCTGCTGGTGGTCGACGAGCTCGAGGAGCGTTATGGCGGTTTCAATGGCTTGAACCTGACGTTCGAAACGCGCGAGGGCATTCTCAAGCATTGCTCGCGCGTCAACGCCGCCGCACTGGGCGAGCTTGGACGCCGCTTCCTGGAAGGCACCCAGCCCTCGCTCGAAGCGCAACTGGCCAATCTTGCCGACGAGATCGCGTACAACAATCACGATATCGACGATGGACTGCGTTCCGGCCTGCTGACACTGGAACAGCTCGACGAGGTGCCGATGTGGGCCCGGCATCGCGCCGAAGTTGCTGCCGTGTTCCCCGGTATCAATGGGCGCCGGGCGATCAATGAGACGGTCCGGCGCATGATCAACACGCTGATCATCGACCTGATAGAAACCACCGCGCGCAATATTGCGGCGGCCAATCCCAAATCGATCGACGCGGTACGCGCGGCTGGCCCGCTGGTGTCGTTCAGTCCGAAGATCCACGAGGAAGCCGCCGCACTGAAGCGTTTCCTTTTCCGTCATCTGTACCGGCATTACCTGGTCATGCGGATGTCCGCCAAGGCGCAGCGCATTATTTCAGACCTGTTCGGTGCGTTTATGCAGGACCCGCGCTTGCTCCCGCCGCAATATCAGGCGGGCCCCGGGGCGGACCAGCCGCGCCTGATCGCGCACTACATCGCCGGCATGACCGACCGCTATGCGATTCGCGAACACCGCCGCATTTTCGCGGTCAGCGAAAGCAATTCCATTGGCTGAGCGATAAACGGGGACAGATCGGGATATCATGCGCGCATCCTTGCTGATGAGTGCGCGATGGCCCGCCTTCCCCGATTCTCCCCCGCCGGTTTGCCCGTTCTAGTGTTGCAGCGCGGCAACAACCGCCAGCCGGTATTCCTCGGCCCGGAAGACTACCTCCATTACCTCGATTGCCTGCGCATGGCGGCGCGCGAGCACGAACTGGCGATCCACGCGTTCGGCCTGCGGCCCAACCATATCCACCTCGTTGCCACGCCCAAGACGCCGGAATCACTGAGTCTGACGATGCAGGCGGTGGGCCGTCGTTATGCGCGGCATTTCAATCGCGTGGCCAATCGAACGGGAACGTTGTGGGAAGGGCGTTTCCGCTCCGCTGTCATTGAGCCGGACACCTGGCTGCTCCCGGCCATGCTTTATGTCGAGGGTAATGGGATGCGCGCCGGCGACGTGACCGCGCCCGAGCACGATCGCTGGAGCAGCTACCGTCACCACGCCGGCATCGAGGCAAGCTCGATTGTGAGCGATCACTCTGCATATTGGGACATGGGAAATACGCCGTTTGAGCGCCAATCCAACTATCGCGCGCTGACTGCCGAGGGCTTGTCGGGCAAGACGCTGGAGACGTTGCGCCAGCATGCGCACAGCGGCTGGCCCTTGGGCGACGAAGCGTTTCTGGCGCAGCTTGCCCGGCACGCCACCCGCCGGATCCGTCCGCTGCCGAAAGGGCGACCTCGGAAGCACGCCGCCGAGGCCGTGGACGACGCCGGCACCGCTCCAGCCGACATGGACGCCTGAGGCGACGCACCAACGTGTCGCATTCCACCGGCACATTCGCCCGACTTTAATATGTCCCCAATTAAATTTGGATTCTGTTTGGTGCAATCTGAAATGTGTTCTGACCCCATTTAAAATTTTTGCGGGCACGAGACGATTCTCTTATAGTGGCTGCACCCACAGTCATTGTGCGGCGCGTCACGCCTGTGTACGCCGCTGCGGTCCCGCTGTCAGCCAGGCCCATCGAGAGGTTTTGCGACAGTCATCCCGTTCGGTCTGCCTTGCTGGCTCGCAGCCTTCACCGGAATTCAGCCCGTGGACCACTCGCAACAACCCACCGATCTCGCCGCCCGCCCGCAGGCCCAGGGCCTGTATGACCCGTCCAACGAGCACGACGCCTGCGGCGTCGGCATGGTTGCGCATATCAAGGGCAAGAAATCCCACGAAATCATCTCGCAAGGGCTGAAGATCCTTGAGAACCTCGATCACCGGGGTGCGGTTGGCGCTGACGCGCTGATGGGCGACGGCGCGGGCATCCTGATCCAGATTCCGGATCAGTTCTACCGCGAGGAGATGGCCAAGCAGGGCGTGAAGCTGCCGCCGGCCGGCGAATACGGCGTCGGCATGATCTTCCTGCCGAAGGAACATGCCTCGCGTCTGGCGTGCGAACAGGAACTCGAACGCACCGTGCGCCTGGAAGGCCAGGTCGTACTGGGCTGGCGCGATGTTCCGGTCGATTGCAACATGCCGATGTCGCCGACCGTGCGCACCACCGAGCCGGTGATCCGCCAGATCTTCATCGGCCGCGGTCGCGACATCATGACCACGGACGCGCTGGAACGTAAGCTCTACGTCATCCGCAAGACGGCCAGCCACGCCATCCAGGCGCTTAAGCTCAAGCATGGCAAGGAATACTTCGTGCCGTCGATGTCGGCGCGCACGGTCGTGTACAAGGGCCTGCTGCTGGCCAACCAGGTGGGCGAGTACTACCGCGACCTGCAGGATTCGCGCGCGGTGTCGGCGCTGGCACTGGTGCACCAACGCTTCTCGACCAACACGTTCCCCGCCTGGGAACTGGCCCACCCGTACCGCATGGTCGCCCACAACGGCGAAATCAACACGGTCAAGGGCAACGTGAACTGGGTGAACGCGCGTACCGGCGCGATCTCGTCGCCGGTGCTTGGCGACGACCTGCCCAAGCTCTGGCCGCTGATCTATCCGGGCCAATCGGACACGGCTTCGTTCGACAACTGTCTCGAACTGCTGACGATGGCCGGCTACCCGCTCGTCCACGCGATGATGATGATGATCCCGGAAGCCTGGGAACAGCACACACTGATGGACGACAACCGCCGTGCCTTCTACGAATACCACGCCGCGATGATGGAGCCGTGGGACGGCCCCGCCGCGATCTGCTTTACCGACGGTCGTCAGATCGGCGCCACGCTCGACCGTAACGGCCTGCGTCCGGCCCGTTTCTATGTCACCGAGGACGATTTCGTCGTGCTGGCCTCGGAAGCCGGCGTGCTGCCGTTCCCGGAGTCGCGCATCGTCCAGAAATGGCGTCTGCAGCCGGGCAAGATGTTCCTGATCGACATGGAACAGGGCCGCATCATCGACGACAAGGAACTCAAGGACAACCTGGCCAACGCCAAGCCGTACAAGAGCTGGATCGATGCCGTGCGCATCAAGCTCGACGAGATCGAAGCCAAGCCCGAGGACGTCGCCGCCGAGAAGAAGCCGGTGTCGCCGCTGCTCGATCGCCAGCAGGCATTCGGCTACACCCAGGAGGACGTCAAGTTCCTGATGGCGCCGATGGCGCTGGCCGGCGAGGAAGCCACCGGCTCGATGGGCAACGATTCGCCGCTGGCCGTGCTCTCGTCCAAGAACAAGACGCTCTATCACTACTTCAAGCAGCTGTTCGCACAGGTGACCAACCCGCCGATCGACCCGATCCGCGAGAACATGGTGATGTCGCTGGTGTCGTTCATCGGCCCCAAGCCGAACCTGCTGGAACTGAACAACATCAACCCGCCGATGCGTCTTGAAGTGGCCCAGCCCGTGCTGGACTTCAAGGACATCGCCAAGATCCGCAACATCGAGCACTACACCGGCGGCAAGTTCCGTTCGTACGAACTGAACATCTGCTATCCGGTGGCATGGGGCAAGGAAGGCATCGAGGCGCGCCTGGCGTCGCTGTGCGCCGAGGCCGTGGATGCCGTGCGTTCGGGCTACAACATCCTGATCGTGTCGGACCGCCGCGTCGACGACGGCCACGTGGCCATCCCCGCTCTGCTGGCAACGTCGGCCATCCACCATCATCTGGTGGAAAAGGGCCTGCGCACGTCCGCCGGCCTAGTGGTCGAAACCGGCTCGGCTCGCGAAGTGCATCACTTCGCGCTGCTGGCGGGTTACGGCGCGGAAGCTGTCCACCCGTACCTGGCGATGGAAACGCTGGCCGACATGGCCGCGGGCCTGTCGGGCGACCTGTCGCCGGAAAAGGCCGTCAAGAACTTCGTCAAGGCGATTGGCAAGGGCCTGTTCAAGGTGATGTCGAAGATGGGCATCTCCACGTACATGTCGTACACCGGCGCGCAGATTTTCGAAGCCATCGGCCTGTCGCGCGAACTCGTGCAAAAGTATTTCCACGGCACGCCGTCGAACGTGGAAGGCATCGGCATCTTCGAGGTGGCCGAGGAAGCGCTGCGCCTGCATCGCGATGCCTTTGGCAGCAGCCCGGTGCTGCAGAGCATGCTCGACGCCGGCGGTGAGTACGCATACCGTGTCCGCGGCGAAGAACACATGTGGACCCCGGATTCGGTCGCCAAGCTGCAGCACGCAGTGCGCGCCGACGACGGCCGTGGCCAGTACCAGACGTACAAGGAATACGCGAACATCATCAACGACCAGAGCCGCCGCCACATGACGCTGCGCGGCCTGTTCGAGTTCAAGGTCGATCCGGCCCGCGCGATTCCGCTGGACGAAGTCGAGCCCGCCAAGGAAATCGTCAAGCGCTTTGCCACGGGCGCCATGTCGCTCGGTTCGATTTCGACCGAAGCGCATGCCACGCTGGCCGTGGCGATGAACCGCATCGGCGGCAAGTCCAACACCGGTGAAGGCGGCGAGGACGAGAAGCGCTACCGCAATGAGCTGCGCGGCATCCCCATCAAGCAGGGTGATACGTTCAAGAGCGTGCTGGGCGACCACGTCGTCGAGAAGGATCTCGAGCTGAAGGACGGCGATTCGCTGCGCTCGAAGATCAAGCAGGTGGCGTCGGGCCGTTTCGGCGTGAGCGCCGAATACCTGGCATCGGCCGACCAGATCCAGATCAAGATGGCGCAGGGCGCGAAGCCGGGCGAAGGCGGCCAGTTACCGGGCCACAAGGTGTCCGACTACATCGGCAAGCTGCGCTATTCGGTGCCCGGCGTTGGCCTGATTTCGCCGCCGCCGCACCACGATATCTACTCGATCGAAGATCTGGCACAGCTGATCCACGACCTGAAGAACGTGAACCCGGCGTCGGACATCTCGGTCAAGCTGGTGTCCGAAGTGGGCGTGGGTACCGTGGCAGCCGGAGTGGCCAAGGCCAAGGCCGACCACGTGGTGATCGCCGGTCATGACGGTGGCACTGGCGCATCGCCGTGGTCGTCGATCAAGCACGCCGGCACGCCGTGGGAACTGGGCCTGGCCGAGACGCAACAGACGCTGATGCTCAACGGTCTGCGCAACCGTATCCGCGTGCAGGCCGATGGTCAGATGAAGACCGGCCGCGACGTCGTGATCGGCGCGCTGCTGGGCGCCGACGAGTTCGGTTTTGCCACCGCGCCGCTGGTGGCCGAAGGCTGCATCATGATGCGCAAGTGCCACCTGAACACCTGCCCGGTGGGCGTGGCGACGCAGGATCCGGCACTGCGCAAGAAGTTCCAGGGCAAGCCCGAGCACGTGGTGAACTTCTTCTTCTTCGTTGCCGAGGAAGCGCGCGAAATCATGGCGCAACTGGGCATCCGCACGTTTGACGAACTGATCGGCCGCGCTGACCTGCTCGACACGCGCGCCGGGATCGAGCACTGGAAGGCCCGCGGCCTGGACTTCGGCCGCATCTTCTACCAGCCGCCGTTCCCGGCCGATGTGCCGCGCTACCACACCGACGTGCAGGACCACGGTCTGTCGGTGGAAGCCGGCAAGGCACTGGACCACACGCTGATCGCCAAGGCGCGTCCGGCGATCGACAAGGGCGAACGTGTGTCGTTCATCCAGCCGGTCAAGAACGTGAACCGCACGGTCGGCGCGATGCTGTCGGGCGTGGTGGCCAAGCAGTACGGCCATGAGGGCCTGCCGGACGACACGATCCACATCCAGTTCCAGGGCACGGCCGGCCAGTCGTTCGGCGCGTTCCTGGCGCACGGCATCACGATCGACCTCGTGGGCGACGCCAACGACTACGTCGGCAAGGGTCTGTCGGGCGGCCGAGTGATCGTGCGCGCGCCGCATGAATTCCGCGGCGATCCGACGCGCAACATTATCGTCGGCAATACCGTACTGTACGGCGCAATCGCGGGCGAGGCGTTCTTCAACGGCGTGGCCGGCGAGCGTTTCGCGGTGCGTAATTCGGGCGCCACGGCCGTGGTGGAAGGCACCGGCGACCACGGTTGCGAATACATGACGGGCGGCACCGTGGTGGTGCTGGGCAGCACCGGCCGCAACTTCGCGGCGGGCATGTCGGGCGGCGTGGCCTACGTGTATGACGAGGATGGCCTGTTCGACCGTCGCTGCAATACGTCGATGGTGGCGCTGGAAGCCGTGCTGGCTTCGGCCGACCAGCAGAAGGGTCAGCCGGAAGCGCAATGGCACAAGATCGGCGGCAAGCGTCAGCTCGACGAAGTCATCCTGCGCGATCTGATCGAACAGCACTTCCGCCACACTGGTTCGGAGCGCGCCAAGGCATTGCTGGCCGACTGGACCACGGCACGCCGCAAGTTCGTCAAGGTCTTCCCGACCGAGTACAAGCGCGCGCTGGGCGAAATGTACGCCAAGGAACAGGCTGCCCGCGACAACGATCGCGAACCGGTAGCCGCCTGACCGGCAGCCACACGACGAGAGGCGCCGCGGCCCGTGCCGCGGCGCCAACAAGATACTGACCCCACGCGAGGCCGGCACGGCCGCCTCGCGCCAAGCAAGACCAAGGATGCAACATGGGTAAGGCGACTGGCTTTCTCGAATTTCCGCGCCAGAACGAAGGCTACGAACCCGTAGTCAAGCGCGTGAAGCACTACAAGGAATTCGTCTTCGCACTGTCGGACAGCGAAGCGAAGATCCAGGGCGCGCGCTGCATGGATTGCGGGATTCCGTTCTGCAACAACGGCTGCCCCGTCAACAACATCATTCCCGACTTTAACGACTTGGTGTATCGCCAGGACTGGAAGTCGGCCATCGAAGTCCTGCACCAGACCAACAATTTCCCCGAGTTCACGGGCCGCATCTGCCCGGCGCCGTGCGAGGCGGCGTGCACGCTGGGCATCAATGAACTGCCGGTCGGCATCAAGTCGATCGAGCACGCGATCATCGACAAGGCTTGGGAAGAGGGTTGGGTGGAGCCGCAGGTGCCCAAGCACAAGACGGGCAAGACGGTCGCCGTAGTGGGCTCCGGTCCCGCGGGCATGGCTGCGGCGCAGCAACTGGCGCGCGCCGGTCACGACGTGACCGTGTTCGAAAAGAACGATCGCATCGGCGGCCTACTGCGCTATGGCATTCCCGACTTCAAGATGGAGAAGGGCCTGATCGACCGCCGCATTGAACAGATGCAGGCCGAAGGCGTGACGTTCCGCCCGGGAGTGATGGTGACCGATGGCGACAAGCTGCCGGCCGGCATCAAGAACTACGCGCGTGAAACGGTCTCGGCCCAGGCGCTGATGGAACAGTTCGACGCCGTGGTGCTGGCCGGCGGCGCCGAAGTGCCGCGCGACCTGCCGGTGCCGGGGCGCGATCTGGCCGGCGTGCACTACGCGCTGGAAATGCTGATCCCGCAGAACAAGGAAGTGGCCGGCGACGGCATCAACGAAATCCGCGCCGACGGCAAGCACGTGATCGTGATCGGCGGCGGCGACACGGGTTCCGATTGCGTGGGCACGTCGAACCGTCACGGTGCCGCATCGGTGACGCAATTCGAACTGCTGCCGCAACCGCCCGAAGAAGAGAACAAGCCGCTGGTCTGGCCGTACTGGCCGATCAAGCTGCGCACGTCGTCGTCGCACGACGAGGGCTGCTCGCGCGACTGGTCGATCGCCACCAAGGAATTCATCGGCGAAAACGGCAAGGTCACCGCGCTGAAGGCATGCCGCGTGGAGTGGAAGGACGGCAAGATGCAGGAAGTGCCGGGCAGCGAGTTCGTGCTGCCGGCAGACCTGGTGCTGCTGGCGATGGGCTTCACCAACCCGGTGGGTTCGGTGCTCGATGCGTTTGGCGTGGACACCGATGCGCGCAAGAACGCCAAGGCGTCGACCGATGGCGACCGTGCGTACTACACCAACGTGCCGAAGGTGTTTGCCGCCGGCGACGTGCGTCGCGGCCAGTCGCTGGTGGTCTGGGCGATCCGCGAAGGTCGCCAGGCCGCCCGTTCGGTCGACACGTTCCTGATGGGACACTCCGAGCTGCCGCGCTGATCGCGCGTTGTAGGTAAAAAAGCCCGCACGGGGTTCTCCGGGCGGGCTTTTTGTTTTGGGACACGGTAGATCAGGGTCCTATGGCGTTTCCCATACCCCCGCCTCGATTGCCCGCTCCAGCATGCCGATGGTCAGTGGCAGCCTCTCGTACTTTTGACGAGTTTTCCGCGAGAACGGCATGGCGAGGATCTCGAGCAGATTGAAGCCCTCCGCGCAGAAGTAACGCTGAAACGCGTAGTCGCCACGATCGATGCCAAAGTGCTCGAGTAATTTCTCCATGAATTCAAAGGCTTCGTCGCCCGTTAGGTCCAGGTCGCGTTCAAGGCTGTCGGTGCGGGAAATGCGTCTGCCTTCCGGAAGGCCAGTGCTTTGTCGAATAAAAGCGGTAAGTGTCGCAAGCGTAGCGTCTGTCATGAGAAGACCTTGTCCAGAAGTAATTCTCCGGGCGAAAGACTTTCGTGGATGCCATAGCGATAGGTGTTGCCCATACATAGCTCTAACTCTATTGAGCGGGAAACCGTGTCGCCATGCCGCCGGTGAAGAAATCGGACTTCAGCGAGTTCCCGGTCGGACTTGCTGCACGTCAAATACCGGGCGAGATGTTTGGTCACTCAACCTGTCAGCCTCCCGTCAACCGCCGAATCTACGCTCCATGAGGATGGCGTCGGCGCCGTAGGCGGCCAGTTTGTGGGCGTGGGGAGCGGCTTCGTGTGCGGTGAGCGGGGCGTACCCGATCCTGCGCCACCAGGTGGCGGCCGATTGTACGGCGATCAGGCGTGACGAGGTCAGGCCAAGTGCGCGGGCCGACTGTTCGGCGGTGGCGTATAGGCGGGCGGCCAGGCCGGTGCCTTGGCCGGCCGGCGCCACGGCCATGTCGTGGACGAACCAGGTCAGGGGAGTGGCGGGTGGCCAGTCGCGCGCGAGCACGCCGTCGAGCGCCGGGAGCGTGGCCTCCGGCCAGGCGTGGGTGAACAGGTAGGCGGCCAGTCGGCCTTCGGGCAGGGCAGCCACCCAGCAGGTGGCGGGCGACAGGCGTAGCCGGCTTGCCAGCGCCTGCCGGGTTTCGATCAGACCATTGCCATAGCACTGCGCCTGGACCGCGAGCACGGCAGGCAAATCGGCCTCTTGCATGAGGCGCACGATGATTTCGGACATCCCGTGATTATACGAACGCTCACATCCGGGTCCTCCCGGAGAGCGTTTACGCGGTCTGTGCCCGCTCTCGTATTGTCCCTACAATTTCTCCAAAAGATAACGAAGAAACTGCCTCGAATCCCTTTCAGCCGATGTGGTGCTGCGGACGTGTGCCGCGGTCCGGAGGAAATTGATGTCCGAAGTGCGCAAATGCATGCGTCTTTGGCGAGGTAAAGCGAATTTGCCCATGCTCGCCGCTCGGTGGCTCAGTGTGTCGATGGCCTGCGTGGCGAGTTCGGCAACAGCCCTGGCGCAACCTCCCGCCTTTGCCCAGCTCGCCAGCATTCCGCCTGTTAGCCGGGCCGAAATGGCGGGCCGTTCCGTGACGTTCCCCGCGCGCGCCTTGCGCATGATCGTTCCATTCCCGGCTGGAGGCGTGGCCGACGCCGTCGCGCGGCTGCTGGCCGAGCGTCTCGCGGTGCGGCTTGGCGTGCCCGTCGAGGTCGACAACCGGCCCGGCTCGGCAGGCACGATGGCCGGCGATATGGTCGCCAAAGCCAATTCGGACGGACATACGCTGCTGTTTCACCAGGCCAATATGCTGATTCAGCCCGGTCTCGAACCGGTGCCGTACGACGTGATCCGCGACTTCACACCAGTGGCCCGCGTCGCGGCGACCCCGCTCTTTCTTGTGATCGACGGGCATCTGCCGATGACAACCGTGCAGCAATGGGTCACGGCGGTCCGTTCAAGCCCGGCGTCCTACAGCTACGGTTATGGCCAGCCCGGCAGCCCTTCGCATCTGTATGCCGAATATGCCGTGCGCGGTATTCCCAACAGCGTGCCGCTGGTCACCGCCAAGGGCGAAAGCGCTGTCGTGCAGGAAATGCTGGCGGGCCGCATCAGCGCCTGTTTCTGTTCGTGGAGCTCGGTCCAGTCCCATGTCCGCTCGGGCGCGCTGAAAATTCTCGGTGTGACGGGGCCGATGCGGTCGCCCGTGGTGCCCAGCGCGCCGACGCTGCAGGAATCGGGCATGGAGGGATATGGCGCCCTTGCCTGGTACGGCGTCATGGCCCCCGCCAAGACCCCGCGCGCCATCATTGCGCGACTGGCCAATGAGCTGGACAGTGTGACCAACGAACGAGATGTGCGCGCGCAGTTACTTGCGGCGGGGCTCTCGCCGGTGCGCGATTCCCCGGAAGCCTTTGCGACGGCGATTCGCTCGGAATCCGTGCAATGGCAGGTCATTCTGCGCCAGGCCGGGCCGCGCGCCGAACCCTGACTATCAGTGCGACCGGCGGTATGTCCGGCCTGGGACTCGCTGCAAGAGCAGATTGTTGTCGCCGGTGCAATGGTGAGATCACCACACGGGACGATAGCGGATAGGTGGTAGCCCTTATAATGGCCGTCCATCCAAATCCCGCCCCCCAAGTGACCGCTATCGTGCCGAATCCGTCTGGCCAGCTTTTTACCGGCCCGAATGTCGTCGAGCTTGCGGATGTAGATTTTGCATACGCGCCCGGCGATAAGCCCATTCTTAGCGGGCTTTCCATGCGTTTTCCGCGCGGGAAGGTAGTCGCGGTCATGGGTGGCTCGGGTTGCGGCAAGACCACCGTGATGCGCCTGATCGGCGGCATGGTGCGTCCGCAGCGCGGCAGCGTCACATTCAACGGCGCGGATATCGACGCGATGGGCCAGAAGGACCTCTATGCGGTCCGCCGCCAGATGGGCATGCTGTTCCAGTTCGGCGCGCTGTTCACCGATCTGTCGGTCTTCGACAATGTGGCGTTTCCGTTGCGCGAGCACACCGACCTGCCCGAATCGATGATTCGCGACCTGGTGCTGATGAAGCTCAACGCGGTGGGGCTGCGCGGCGCGCGCAACCTGATGCCCGCACAGATTTCGGGCGGCATGGCGCGGCGGGTCGCGCTGGCGCGGGCGATCGCGCTCGATCCCGCGCTGCTGATGTACGACGAACCATTCGCCGGACTCGATCCGATTTCGCTCGGTCTGACCGCGAAACTGATCCGCGATCTCAACGACGCGCTGGGCGCCACGACGATCATCGTCTCGCATGACGTGCAGGAGACGTTCCAGATCGCCGACTACGTCTATTTCATTGCAAACGGCGGAATTGCCGCCGCAGGCGCGCCCGAGGACCTGCGCGCGTCGAGCGATCCGTTCGTGCGGCAGTTCGTCCACGCGCAGGCCGATGGCCCGGTGCCGTTTCACTATGCCGCCCCGTCGCTGGCCGACGATTTTCTTGCCGGAGGCGCGCGTTGACCGGCTTCTTCACCACTATCGGCGCCGCCGTGCGCCAGTTCGTCGCGGGCCTGGGCCGCGCCACGCGCATGTTCTTCGCGCTGCTGGCGTTGTCGCCCGCATTGTTGCGCCGCTCCCGGCTGGTGTCCGACCAAGTGTTCTTCGTCGGCAACCTGTCGCTGGTGATCATCGCCGTGTCGGGGCTTTTCGTCGGTTTCGTGCTGGGTCTGCAAGGCTATTACACGCTGAACCGCTACGGCTCCGAACAGGCGCTCGGCCTATTGGTGGCGCTGTCGCTGGTGCGCGAGCTGGGACCGGTCGTTTCCGCGCTGCTGTTTGCGGGCCGCGCCGGCACGTCGCTAACTGCCGAAATCGGCCTGATGAAGGCGGGCGAACAACTCACCGCAATGGAAATGATGGCGGTCAATCCGCTGCAGCGCGTGATCGCGCCGCGCTTCTGGGCCGGCGTCATCGCCATGCCGATCCTGGCCGCCATCTTCAGCGCGGTCGGCGTGCTCGGTGGCTATCTGGTGGGCGTGCAACTGATCGGCGTGGACGCCGGCGCGTTCTGGTCGCAGATGCAGGGCGGCGTCGACGTGCGCGCCGATATCCTCAATGGCGTGATCAAGAGCTTCATTTTTGGCATCGCCGTGACGTTTATCGCTTTGTATCAAGGTTTTGAAGCCAACCCGACGCCGGAAGGCGTGTCGCGCGCCACCACTCGCACCGTGGTGATGGCTTCGCTCGCCGTGCTGGGGCTGGACTTCCTGCTGACCGCGCTGATGTTCAGCTGAGGCCGGCCTTACCGACAAGCATTCGACAAGAGACTCGCATGAAGAAAAATTCGCTCGACTACTGGGTGGGGCTGTTCGTGGTGTTGGGCTTTGCCGCGCTGCTGTTCCTGGCGCTGAAGGCTGGCAACATGAGCAGCTTCTCGTTCCAGGACACGTATGCCGTCACCGCGCAGTTCGACAATATTGGCGGACTGAAACCGCGCGCGCCCGTGAAGAGCGCCGGTGTGGTGGTCGGCCGCGTGGCATCGATCAATTTCGATGACAAGCAGTACTTGGCCACGGTGACGTTGAACCTGGAAAAGCGCTATCAGTTTCCCAAGGACACGTCGGCCAAGATCCTGACTTCGGGTTTGCTCGGCGAGCAGTACATCGGCCTGGAAGCCGGCGGCGACGACAAGATGCTGGCGCAGGGCAGCAAAATCACGATGACGCAATCGGCTGTCGTGCTGGAAAACCTGATCGGCCAGTTCCTCTATAACAAGGCGGCCGATGCGGGCGCCAGCGGCGGCGCGTCGTCTTCCCAATCTTCGTCTTCTTCTTCGTCGAATACGTCCGGTTCGGGGGCGGCCGCATTGCCGGCCGCGCCAGGCATGGGCGGCAACAAATGATTGCATTCTCTCGCTTGATCGCGGCGTCGGGGGCCGCGCTTGTCCTGGCCGGTTGCGCCACCGGACCGAACGCCAATCCGGCGGATCCGCTGGAGCCGTTCAACCGGGGTGTCTCGACGTTCAACGACAATCTCGATAAATACGCGCTGAAGCCGGTGGCCGAAGGCTATCAGGACTATGTGCCGTCGCCGGTGCGCACCGCGGTTGGCAACTTCTTCTCGAACGTCAGCGATGTTTACTCGGCCGCCAACAACCTGCTGCAGGGCAAGCCCTCGCGCGCGGCCGAGGATACGATGCGCGTGGCGATCAACAGCGTGCTCGGTATCGGCGGGCTGATCGACATTGCCACGCCCGCCGGCCTGCCGAAGTACAAGGAGGATTTCGGCCAGACGCTGGGCGTGTGGGGCATGCCGTCCGGACCGTACCTGGTCCTGCCGCTGTTCGGCCCCAGCAGCGTGCGCGATGCGTCGGGCATGGTAGTCGACCGCTTCATGGACCCGACCAGCTATATCTCGCCGTGGTACGCCGGTCTTTCGCTGTCCGCGGTCCGTGTCGTCGATGGTCGTGCGCAACTGCTTGGCGCGTCGAACCTGATCGAAGCGGCGGCGCTGGACAAGTACGCTTTCCTGCGCGATTCGTATCTCCAGCGTCGCCAGTACTTGATCCACGATGGCAATCCGCCGTCGCAGGACGATGACGACGCACCGCCGACCAAGGATCCGAAGGACGATGGCGCGGCGCCGCCGGCCGCGCCAAAAGCTGGCTGAGGCCCGTTGGGCAAGCTGGTCAAGGTCTTGCGGCGGCTGTGAGCGCGCTGTGAGGCCTGAAACAAAGTGTTTGAAAGTGGCGTTTGTTTCATCTCGGCATGCCACGTCATGCCGGCGCCTGTGTTTCAATGTTTTCCGATGCTGGCGCCGCGCCGCTGTATTGGATGGGCCAGATAGCGGGGCTTGCCTCGGACATCGCCCGGAATGGAAAAGGACATAACCGATATGCTTAAGCGACTGCTGCTTCCCTTTCTTACCGTTTTCGCCTTCGCGGGCGCCGCGCAGGCGCAGCAGGCCGACGCCACCTCGCCCGATGCGCTGGTGAAATCCGTGGTCAGCGATGTGATGGCCACCGTCAAGAGCGACAAGGACATGCAGGCCGGCAACGTCGGCAAGATCACCCAACTGGTTGAACAGAAGATCCTGCCGCACGCCAACTTCACCAAGACCACGCAGATCGCGATGGGTCGCAATTGGTCGAAGGCTTCGCCGGAACAACAGAAGGTCATCACCGACGAATTCAAGACGCTGCTGATCCGCACCTACGCCGGCGCGATTGCGCAGATCCGCGACCAGCAGGTGCAGTTCCGCCCATATCGCGGCACGGCTGACGATACCGATGCCACGATCCGCACGCAGGTGATCAACAAGGGCGAGCCGATTCAGCTCGACTACCGCCTGGAAAAGACCGCGCAAGGCTGGAAGGTCTATGACATCAACGTGCTGGGCGCGTGGCTGACCGAGGCGTACAAGGGCAGCTTCAATACGATCGCCACCCAGCAGGGCGTGGACGGCATCATCAAGACGCTGCAGGACCGCAATCGTCAGCTGGCCAACGCCAAGAGCTGATCGGCAAATTGGCCGGATGCCGATTGCACTGCAGCAAAGCGATCTGATCTGGTCTACAATGCCAACGCGCTCCCGCCATCGGGCGGGAGTTTTTATTTCCATCTCACGCACACCGCCTCCGTTCCCATGCCTGCCCTCGGCACCTCGCTGACCAACCGCAACGCCGCAGCCGTGCTGCGCGACGGGTTGTCGCGCGTGCAGCAGGGCGATGTCACGGTGGACTGCAGCGCGCTGACGCAGATCGATTCGGCGGCCGTGGCAGTCCTGCTGGCGTGGCAGCGTGCCGCGGCGCAACGCGGTCAAGCGCTGGCGCTTGCCGGCGTCACGCCGCAGTTGCGCTCGCTGGCGAGCCTCTACGGCGTGGAAGGCCTGCTCGGCCTGACGCCTGCCGCTGCCTACCCGGAATCCCACCACCACCGACATTGAACCGGCATCCGTCGCCGTGCGCTTTGCCTTTGCGCGCGGCCATGCGATGCCACGGCGTCGGGCCTGGCCCGCGCCGCGCGCCGGTCCGGAGCGGGACTTCCCCCGCATCCCCTATAATTCCGGGTTGTTCGTCCCCAAGTCGCCCCCAAGTGTCCTGACACGATTCGCCAGGTGCTGCGCGGCTAACCCCAAGGGCGCTCCCAACTCCAAGAGAGGCCGCTTTTTCACGCGGACCCGTCACAGACATTCGGCCATGAAAGCCATCGAAATTACCGATGTCCGCAAGCGCTACCGCAATCTGCAGGCGCTCAAGGGCGTCAGTTTCAGCGTCGAGCGGGGCGAATTCTTCGGCCTGCTCGGCCCCAACGGCGCCGGCAAGACCACGCTGATCTCGATCCTCGCGGGGCTGAACCGCGCCGATTCGGGCAGCATCAGCGTGCTCGGTCACGATGTGGTGGACGACTACCGCATGGCGCGCCGCATGCTGGGCGTGGTGCCGCAGGAACTGGTGTTCGATCCGTTCTTCACCGTGCGCGAGACGCTGCGCCTGCAGTCCGGCTATTTCGGCCTGACGCGCAATGACGACTGGATCGACGAGATCATGGCCAACCTCGATCTCACCAACAAGGCCGACAGCAACATGCGCCAGCTGTCCGGCGGCATGAAGCGTCGCGTGCTGGTGGCGCAGGCGCTGGTGCATCGTCCGCCGGTCATCGTGCTCGACGAGCCGACCGCCGGCGTCGATGTGGAACTGCGCCAGACGCTCTGGAAGTTCATCTCGCGCCTGAATCGCGAGGGGCACACGATCATCCTGACCACCCACTACCTGGAAGAAGCCGAGTCGCTGTGCGATCGCATCGCGATGCTCAAGTTCGGCGAAGTGGTGGCGCTGGACCGCACCAGCAGCCTGTTGAACCAGTTTGCCGGATTGCAGCTCGTGCTGACGCTGTCGCGCGGCGTCCTGCCCGCCGAACTGGAGGCGCTGCGCACCCCGAGCAGCCCCGGCGAGCGCGCGCACCGCCTGCGCCTGTCGGGCTACGAGGCGGTCGAGCCGATCCTGGCCGCCTTGCGCGCGGCCGGCTGCGAGATCGAGGACATGGAAATCAACAAGGCCGATCTTGAAGACGTGTTCGTGCAGATCATGCGTCGCGAAGGCCAGATGCCCGGCAGCATGCCGAACAGCGCCATGGAGGCAGCGGCATGAAGAACCCGGTGGATATCGAAGTGGCCCAGCAGCGCGAGCTCGAACAGCAACGCCTGCAATCGATGGCCGTGGGTGGCCTGGTCGGTTTCCGCACGCTGCTGTACAAGGAAGTCCTGCGTTTCTGGAAGGTGTCTTTCCAGACCGTGGCGGCGCCGGTGCTGACCGCCGTGCTGTACCTGCTGATCTTCGGCCATGTGCTGGAAGACCGCGTGCGCGTCTATGACCAGATCAGCTACACCGCGTTCCTGGTGCCGGGCCTGGTGATGATGAGCGTGCTGCAGAACGCTTTCGCCAACAGTTCGTCGTCGCTGATCCAGTCCAAGATCACGGGCAATCTGGTGTTTATCCTGTTGCCGCCGCTGTCGCACTGGGAGATGTTCGGCGCGTACGTGGTGGCGTCGGTGGTCCGCGGGCTGTGCGTGGGGCTTGGCGTGCTGCTGGTGACGGCGTGGTTTGCCCACCTGCATTTCGCGCATCCGTTGTGGATTCTCGTGTTCGGCGTGGCGGGCGCCTGCATCCTCGGCACGCTCGGGCTGATCGCCGGGATCTGGGCCGAGAAATTCGACCAGCTCGCCGCGTTCCAGAATTTCCTGATCATGCCGGCGACGTTCCTGTCCGGGGTGTTCTATTCGATCCATTCGCTTCCGCCGTTCTGGCAGGCCGTCTCGCACGCCAATCCGTTCTTCTACATGATCGACGGTTTCCGCTACGGCTTTTTCGGCGTATCCGACGTGCCGCCGCTGCACAGCCTGGCGGTGGTCGTCGTGGCCTTCGTGGTGCTGGCGGCGCTGGCGCTGCGGCTGCTGCGCAAGGGCTACAAGCTGCGGCACTGAGCGGCCGTAATCACCGATTTCAAGAGAGACAGACATGCTGCCTACCCCGGAACAAGTCAGGGACTACATTGCCCAAGGATTGCCCTGCGAACATCTGCAAGTGGAAGGCGACGGCCAGCACTTCTTCGCGACGATCGTCAGCGCGGAATTCGACGGCAAGCGCCTGATCCAGCGTCACCAGCGCGTGTATGCAGCCCTGGGCGACCGCATGCGCGCCGAGATCCATGCGTTGTCGATGAAGACATTGACGCCCGCCGAGTGGCAGGCCGACGCAGGCAAATAAGCGGTATCGCCGCATCACGACAATGACCGGCCGGGCGTGACCCGTCCGGCTAACAAGACAAGACATGGACAAATTCCAGATCCAGGGCAACGGGCCGCTCAAGGGCGAAATCCGCGTATCGGGCGCCAAGAACGCCGCTTTGCCCATCCTGTGCGCCGGCCTGCTGACTGCGGACACTGTGACCATCAGCAACGTGCCCGACCTGCAGGACACGCGGACCATGCTCAAGCTGCTGCGCCAGATGGGCATGCAGGCCGACATGGTCGACGGCGTAGCGACGCTGAACGGCGCGGACATCAACTCGCCGGAAGCGTCGTACGACCTGGTGAAGACCATGCGTGCGTCGATCCTGGTGCTGGGCCCGCTGGTGGCGCGCTTCGGTGAGGCGCGCGTGTCGCTACCCGGCGGCTGCGGCATCGGCGCGCGCCCGGTCGACCAGCACATCAAGGGCCTGCAGGCGATGGGCGCCGAGATCACGATCGAGCATGGCTTCATCCACGCGCGCGCCAGCCGCCTGAAGGGCGCCCGCGTGGTGACGGACATGATCACCGTGACCGGCACGGAAAACCTGCTGATGGCGGCCACGCTGGCCGACGGCGAGACCGTGCTCGAAAACGCCGCGCGCGAGCCCGAGGTCACCGACCTGGCCGAGCTGCTGGTGAAGATGGGCGCGAAGATCGACGGCATCGGCACGGATCGCCTGGTGGTGCAGGGCGTCGAACGTCTGCATGGCGCCGAGCACCGCGTGGTGGCCGACCGCATCGAAGCTGGCACGTTCCTGTGCGCGGCTGCCGCAACGCTCGGCGACATCGTGCTGCGCGACATCCCGCCGCTGATTCTCGATGCGGTGCTGATCAAGCTGCGCGAGGCCGGCGCCACGGTGGAAACCGGCGACGACTGGATCCGCCTGGCAATGCCCCGGCGAGCGCAATCGGTCAGCTTCCGCACGTCGGAGTACCCTGCATTCCCGACCGACATGCAGGCGCAGTTCATGACGCTGAACGCCGTGGCCGACGGCACTGCCCGCATCACCGAAACGATTTTCGAAAACCGTTTCATGCACGTGCAGGAACTGAACCGCCTGGGCGCCAATATCACGGCAGAGGGCAACACGGCCGTGGTGATCGGCGTGCCGCGGCTGTCCGGCGCCAATGTCATGGCCACAGACCTGCGCGCGTCGGCGAGCCTGGTGATCGCGGGCCTGGTGGCCGAAGGCGAAACCATGATCGAGCGCATCTATCACCTGGACCGCGGTTACGACCGCATGGAAGACAAGTTGTCGGCCGTCGGCGCCAAGATCCGCCGCATCAGCTAAGCCCGACACCGTCGCCCCGAATCCGCACAGAGCCATCTATGAGCCCCGCCTTCAATGCATCGCCCGACCAGCTGACGCTGGCGCTGTCCAAGGGCCGCATCTTTACCGAAACCATGCCGCTGCTGGCCGCCGCCGGCATCCATGTGACCGAGGATCCGGAGACCTCGCGCAAGCTGATTCTGCCGACGTCAGATCCGGCCGTGCGCGTGATCATCGTGCGCGCGTCCGACGTGCCGACCTACGTGCAATACGGCGCCGCCGATTTTGGCGTGGCCGGCAAGGATGTGCTGATGGAGCACGGCATGACGGGGCTGTATGCGCCGATCGACCTGAACATCGCGCGCTGCCGGATGTCGGTGGCCGTGCCCGCGGGTTTCGATTATGTGAATGCTGTGCGCCAGGGCGCGCGCCTGGCGGTGGCAACCAAGTACGTGCAAACCGCGCGTGAACATTTCGCCAAGAAGGGCGTGCACGTCGACCTGATCAAGCTGTACGGATCGATGGAACTGGGACCGCTGGTCGGCCTGTCCGACGCGATCGTCGATCTGGTCAGCACGGGCGGCACGTTGCGCGCCAACAATCTTGTCGAGGTGGAAGAAATCGCGCAGATCTCGTCGCGACTGGTGGTCAACCAGGCCGCGCTCAAGCTCAAGCGCGAGCGGCTGGCGCCAATTCTCGATGCATTTGAACGGGCCTCGGCGGCACTCGCCTGAGGTAGTCACACGAAAAGACCGGGGACCCGCGAGGAAACGTAGTCATGAACGAAACCGATATGGACAACCTGTCGATCCGCCGGCTGGACTCGGCCGAGCCGGGTTTTGCCGATGCGCTGCGTCAGGTGCTGGCCTTCGAGGCATCGGAAGACGAGGCGATCGATCGTGCCGCGGCCGATATCCTGGCCGACGTGCGCAAGCGCGGCGACGACGCCGTGCTGGAATACACGCGACGATTCGACCGCGTGGAGGCCGCCTCGATGGGCGCGCTGGAACTCACGCAGGCGCAGCTCGATGCCGCGCTCGAGGAGCTGGAGCCCAAGCGCCGCGCCGCGCTGGAAGCCGCTGCTGCGCGCGTGCGCGCTTATCACGAGAAGCAGAAGATCGAATGCGGCAGTCATAGCTGGGAATACACCGAGGCCGACGGCACGATGCTGGGCCAGAAGGTGACGCCGCTGGACCGCGTCGGCCTGTACGTGCCGGGCGGCAAGGCCGCGTATCCGTCTTCGGTGCTGATGAACGCGATCCCGGCGCGCGTGGCGGGCGTCAAGGAAGTGATCATGGTCGTGCCCACGCCCGGCGGCGTGCGTAACGAATTGGTGCTGGCCGCCGCGCAGATCGCCGGCGTCGATCGCGTGTTCACGATCGGCGGCGCGCAGGCGGTGGGTGCGCTGGCGTATGGCACGGCGACGCTGCCGCAAGTCGACAAGATCGTTGGTCCGGGCAATGCCTATGTGGCCGCCGCAAAGCGTCGCGTGTTCGGCACGGTCGGCATCGACATGATCGCCGGGCCGTCCGAGATCCTGGTGATCTGCGATGGCACGACCGACCCGGATTGGGTCGCGATGGACCTGTTCTCGCAAGCGGAGCACGACGAGCTGGCGCAGTCGATCCTGTTGTGCCCCGACGCGGGATATCTCGCCCGCGTGGAAGAAAGCATCCAGCGCCAGTTGCCTACGATGCCGCGCCGCGAAGTCATTGCGGCCTCGCTGTCCGGCCGCGGCGCGCTGATCAAGGTGCGCGACATGGACGAGGCTTGCGAGATCGCGAATGCGATCGCGCCCGAGCATCTCGAGATTTCCGCGGAAAATCCGCGCCAGTGGAGCGAGCGGATCCGCCACGCCGGTGCCATTTTCCTGGGTCGCTACACCAGCGAATCGCTGGGCGACTATTGCGCGGGCCCGAATCACGTTCTCCCGACGTCCCGCACCGCGCGTTTCTCGTCGCCGCTGGGCGTGTATGACTTCCAGAAGCGTTCGAGCCTGATTGAAGTCAGCGAGGGCGGCGCGCAGATGCTGGGCCAGATTGCCGCCGAACTGGCATATGGCGAAGGGCTGCAGGCCCATGCCCGCAGTGCCGAATACCGCTTCAAGCGTTAGGCGAACGTTTGATGTCGTCCGCCACCCGCGACGTCGGCGGGTAGCGGCGGCGCGTGCGGCTGTCATCGACGCGCCGCCGCGTCATCGAGTTGCATCTTGTATCGCGAAAACAGTAAGGACCATTCATGCCAGTCGTAGACCCATCTCTGATCGAACGCATCATCCGTGACGACGTACGCGCCATGGGCGCTTACCACGTGGCCGATTCGCATGGACTGGTGAAGCTCGACGCGATGGAGAATCCGTACCGGCTGCCTCCCGAACTGCGCGCGCAACTGGCCGCCCGGCTTGGCGAAGTCGCACTTAATCGTTATCCCGTTCCCAGCAGCGAGGCATTGCGCGCACGCCTGAAGTCGGTGATGCAGGTGCCCGCCGGGATGGATGTGCTGCTCGGTAACGGTTCGGACGAGATCATCAGCATCCTGGCGTTGGCTGCAGCGCGGCCCGGTGCGAAAGTGCTGGCGCCCGTGCCCGGTTTTGTCATGTACGCGATGTCGGCGCAATTTGCCGGCCTCGAATTCGTGGGTGTGCCGCTGAGCGTCGATTTTTCGCTCGACCGTGCGGCGATGCTGCAGGCGATGGCCGAGCACCAGCCCGCGATCATCTATCTGGCTTATCCGAACAATCCGACCGGCAACCTGTTCGACGCGGCCGACATGGAAGCGATCGTGCGCGCCGCGCAGGGCGAAGTCTGCCGCAGCCTGGTGGTAGTGGACGAGGCGTATCAGCCGTTCGCGCAGGAAAGCTGGATGCCGCGCCTGACCGAATTCGGAAATCTGCTGGTGATGCGCACGGTGTCCAAGCTGGGCCTGGCCGGTATTCGCCTCGGTTATGTGGCCGGCGCGCCCGAATGGCTGTCGCAACTCGACAAGGTGCGCCCGCCGTACAACGTCAACGTGCTGACCGAGGCAACCGCCTTGTTCGCGCTCGAGCATGTCGATGTGCTTGACGACCAGGCGGCGCAATTGCGCGCCGAGCGCTCCAGGCTGGCCGCGGCGATGGCCGCCGCACCGGGCGTAACGGTGTTTCCGAGCGCCGCGAATTTCCTGCTGGTACGCGTGCCGGATGCGGCACAGACGTTCGACCGTTTGCTGGCGCGGAAGGTATTGATCAAGAACGTGAGTAAAATGCACGCATTGCTGGCCAACTGTCTGCGCGTGACGGTCAGCACCCCCGAAGAAAACGCGCAGTTTCTTGAAGCCTTTAACGCTTCATTGCAGGATTAACCCCACCATGCGTGTTGCAGAGGTCACCCGCAATACTTCGGAAACGCAGATCCGCGTTTCGCTGAATCTCGACGGCACCGGTCGCCAGAAGCTGGCGTCCGGCGTGCCGTTCCTCGACCACATGCTGGACCAGATTGCCCGCCATGGCATGTTCGACCTCGAAGTCGAAGCCACCGGCGACACGCATATCGACGATCACCATACGGTGGAAGACGTCGGTATCACGTTGGGGCAGGCCGTGGCGCGCGCCATCGGCGACAAGAAAGGCATTACCCGCTACGGGCATAGCTACGTGCCGCTCGACGAATGCCTGTCGCGCGTCGTGATCGATTTTTCGGGCCGTCCGGGCCTGGAGTTTCACGTGCCTTTTACGCGCGCGCGCGTTGGCAGCTTCGATGTCGACCTGACGATCGAATTCTTCCGCGGCTTCGTCAATCATGCGGGTGTGACGCTCCATATCGACAATCTGCGTGGCATCAATGCCCATCATCAATGCGAAACGGTGTTCAAGGCCTTTGGCCGCGCGCTGCGCATGGCGGTGGAAATGGATCCGCGCGCGGGTAATCAGATTCCGTCGACCAAGGGGTCTCTCTGAGCGATACTCGTCCACACTGACCTGCGGCACCATTGCAGGCGAGCCGGCTGGTTGCGGCGACGCTCCTGACCACCGACACTCCCGCATCCGATGGATACGCTCAAGTCTTTCATCTCGCTGCTGGCGCTGATCAATCCGATCGGTGCCATTCCGTTCTTTATCAGTCTGACCACGCAGCAGACTGAAGACGAGAAACTGCGGACGATCAAGACTGCGTCCATCGCCGTGGCGATCGTGGTGGGATTGTCGGCATTGCTGGGGCAGCAGATCATCGAGTTCTTCAATATCTCGGTGGCGTCGCTGCAGGTGGGGGGCGGTCTCATCATGATCATGATGGCGATGAACATGCTGAACGCCCAGACTGGCCGCACCAAAGCCACGCCCGAGGAAGAGGACGAGGCCGAGGCAAAGACCAGCGTGGCGGTGGTGCCGCTGGCGCTGCCGTTGCTGACCGGGCCGGGGTCGATCAGTACGGTGATCGTCTATGCGGGAAAGACCCACCACTGGTATGAGCTGTTGATACTGGTGGGAATTGGGATGCTGCTGGGCCTGGTGGTGTACGGAACGTTCCGCGCGGCGGATCCCATCGCGCGGGTGATTGGCCGGACCGGGATCAATATCGGCACGCGTCTGATGGGACTGATCCTGTCGGCGCTGGCCGTCGAATTCATTGTTGACGGGCTGAAGACATTGTTGCCTGTTTTGAAATCATGACTACCATAGCAATTGTGGATTACGGCATGGGCAACCTGCGCTCGGTGGCGCAGGCGCTGCGCGCCGCGGCGCCGGAAGCGGACGTCCAGGTCGTAGACCGGCCGGAAGGCATTCGCGCGGCGGACCGCGTGGTGCTGCCGGGCCAGGGTGCGATGCCGGACTGCATGGGCGCGCTGGGCGAATCGGGGTTGCAGCAGGCTGTGCTGGAAGCCGCGGCAACCAAGCCGATGCTGGGTGTGTGCGTTGGCGAACAGATGTTGTTCGAGCGTAGCCGCGAAGCTCGCGCTGGTTCGGACGCCACGCCCGCCCTGGCGCTGCTGCCTGGCGAGGTGATCCGCTTCGAACTGGACGGGATGACGCAGCCCGATGGCTCGCGCTTCAAGGTGCCGCAGATGGGATGGAACCGCGTGCGCCAGGCGGTGGAGCATCCGCTGTGGAACGGCATTCCGGACGATAGTTGGTTTTATTTTGTGCACAGCTATTATGTGCATGCGCAGAACCGGGCCCATGTTGTCGGCGAAACCGATTATGGCGTCGTGTTTACCAGTGCGGTGGCACGCGATAATATTTTCGCCACGCAGTTCCACCCGGAGAAGAGCGCCAAGATGGGTTTGCAGCTATACCGGAATTTCGTGCACTGGAATCCGTAAAGCGTCCGAAGCACCTGTTACCAGAAGCGCCACAATGACTGTCCAGCGATTCCCTCAGAGCCACCGACCAGACTGCGCACTGCAAATCTGACACGAATGACCTGAACGCCGGCGCCTCGCGTCGGCATCGCTGCCTTTTTCTTTTTTACACAACCACCACGCTCGTTACGCTATGTTGCTCATTCCGGCCATCGACCTGAAGGACGGTCAGTGTGTACGCCTCAAACAAGGCGACATGGACCAGGCCACCGTCTTTTCCGAAGATCCCGCCGCCATGGCACGTCACTGGGTCGATCAGGGCGCGCGTCGCCTGCATCTGGTCGACCTGAACGGCGCATTCGTTGGCAAGCCGCGCAATGAGGCGGCCATCAAGTCGATCATCGCCGAAGTGGGCGACGAGATCCCCGTGCAGCTTGGCGGCGGCATCCGGGACCTGAACACGATCGAGCGCTGGCTCGACGACGGTTTGTCGTACGTGATCATCGGCACGGCCGCCGTCAAGAATCCGGGCTTCCTCAAGGATGCCTGCTCGGCGTTCGGCGGCCACATCATCGTTGGCCTCGACGCCAAGGACGGCAAGGTTGCCACCGACGGCTGGAGCAAGCTCACCGGCCACGAAGTGGCGGATCTGGCACGCAAGTACGAGGATTACGGCGTCGAAGCCATCATCTACACCGACATCGGACGCGACGGGATGCTCCAGGGCATCAACATCGATGCGACGGTGAAACTGGCCCAGTCGATGTCGATTCCGGTGATCGCCAGCGGCGGCTTGTCCAATCTGGCCGATATCGACCAGCTCTGCGCCGTGGAGCGCGAAGGTGTGGAAGGCGTGATTTGCGGCCGCGCAATTTATTCGGGCGACCTGAACTTCGCGGACGCCCAGGCGCGCGCGGACAAGCTGGGCGCCGAGTAACCGCCGGACGCCGCGCCATAACCAGCCGCACCCGGGCGGGAGGCGGCAGGCAAGGAACCTCATGCTAGCCAAACGTATCATCCCCTGCCTGGACGTGACCAACGGGCGGGTGGTCAAGGGCGTCAATTTCGTCGAGCTGCGCGATGCGGGCGATCCCGTGGAGATCGCGCGTCGTTATGATGAGCAGGGCGCCGATGAAATCACATTCCTGGACATCACCGCTACCAGCGACGGTCGCGACCTGATCCTCCATATCATCGAATCCGTTGCCTCGCAGGTGTTCATTCCGCTGACGGTTGGCGGCGGCGTGCGCGCCGTCGAGGACGTGCGGCGGCTGCTCAATGCCGGCGCCGACAAGATCAGCGTCAATTCGTCGGCCATCGCCAATCCGCAACTGGTGTCGGACGCCACCGGCAAGTATGGCTCCCAGTGCATCGTCGTGGCGATCGACGCCAAGCGCAGTTCGGCGCCGGGCGAGCCGCCGCGCTGGGAAGTGTTCACCCATGGCGGCCGCAAGGCGACCGGCCTGGACGCCGTCGAATGGGCGCGCGAAATGGCGCGGCGCGGCGCGGGGGAAATCCTGCTCACCAGCATGGACCGGGACGGCACGAAAAGCGGCTTCGACCTGGAGCTGACGCGCGCTGTCAGCGATGCCGTGCCGGTGCCGGTCATTGCATCGGGCGGCGTAGGGGGCTTGCAGGATCTGGCCGATGGCATTCGCCTGGGGCATGCCGATGCGGTCCTGGCCGCGAGCATTTTCCACTACGGCCAGCACACGGTTGGCGAAGCAAAGGCATTCATGGCCCGCGAGGGCATACCCGTCCGGATGTGATCATGGCAAAGAAGTGGTTGAACAAGGTGAAGTGGGACGATAACGGTCTGGTGCCGGTGATCGTCCAGGAGACGGGCTCGAACGATGTGCTGATGTTTGCGTTCATGAACCGCGAGGCGCTGCAGCGCACCGTGGAGCTGGGCGAGGCCGTGTTCTGGTCCCGCTCGCGCAAACGGCTGTGGCACAAGGGCGAAGAATCCGGCCACGTGCAAAAGGTGCATGAAATCCGCCTGGATTGCGACGAAGACGTTGTACTGCTCAAGGTCACGCAGGTCGACAGCATCGCCTGCCATACCGGCCGGCATTCGTGCTTTTTCCAGAAGTTCGAAGGCGATGTGGAATCGGGCGACTGGCAGACGGTCGAGCCGGTGCTCAAGGACCCGTCGACGATCTACGCCGCAAAATCATGACGCAGCAAACATCCCAGGCCGACCTGGCCGACGTGCTGGCGCGCGTCGCTGCGACACTGGAGTCGCGCAAGCCCGAAAATGGCGGCGATCCGGAAACGTCATATGTCGCCAAGCTGTTCAAGAAAGGCGACGACGCCATCCTCAAGAAGATCGGCGAGGAAGCCACCGAGACCGTGATGGCCGCCAAGGATGCCCGCGCGGCAAACCTTGACGGGCAGGCGGTGGGCAAAGTTGTGTACGAGGTGGCCGACCTGTGGTTTCACACCATGATCTTGCTGGCCCGCTTTGGCCTTTCGCCGGCAGATGTCGTCAACGAACTGGCGCGCCGCGAGGGAATGTCTGGCTTGGCAGAGAAGGCTGGCCGCAAGGAGTAGCATTACGCATGCCGCCCGGAACTGGTCCGGGCACGGCGCAACGCTGGAGGGCACGATGGCGACGGACTACACCTCGCAAGTTACGACGACTGCGGACAGCGACAAGCTCGATGGGCTGCGCAAGCTCACCCACATCCTCTATGCGCTCTACGCGATTCACTGGGTTACGGGCGGTATCACGGCGCTGATCGCAATCATCGTCAACTATGTGAAGCGGGACGATACGCGCGGCACGTTGTATGCGTCGCATTTTGCTTGGCAGATCCGTACCTTCTGGTGGTCGATCCTGTGGTTTGCGGTGGGCGGTTGCATGTTCTTGACGGTGTTGCTTTTCCCGGTCGCGATCGGCCTGTGGAGCGTGTTGTCACTTTGGATGCTGTATCGTATCGTCAAGGGTTGGCTCTATCTGAACGACCGCAAGCCGATGTATCCGGGCGAGCAATTCTGAGACGAGCGGGAATTCCGTGCGCGGTAATGCCGGGTGGTGCGCCACGCAAGTACGAACGCACCGACACGCTGCAACAAAAACTTCATGAAATCCCAGGACAATTGCATCTTCTGCAAGATCGTGGCCGGCCAGATCCCGTCCAACAAGCTGTATGAGGACGACGAGCTGCTGGCTT
Source organism: Cupriavidus pauculus (assembly GCF_008801835.1). Taxonomy (GTDB): domain Bacteria; phylum Pseudomonadota; class Gammaproteobacteria; order Burkholderiales; family Burkholderiaceae; genus Cupriavidus; species Cupriavidus pauculus. The sequence continues at coordinate 95,084 of NZ_VZOW01000010.1, forward strand.
TTCACGACATTCATCCCAAAGCGCCGGTACACTTTCTGGTTATTCCGAAATCGCATGTCGATTCGCTGGCAGACTGCAGCGCCGGCGACGCGGATGTGCTTGCTAGAATGATGCTCAAGGTGCCAGAACTGGCGCGCCTTGCCGGCTGCAACAATGGCTTCCGGACGGTGATCAACACCGGCACGGACGGCGGACAGGAAGTGTTCCACCTCCATTTGCATGTACTCGGCGGTCCGCGCGATCAGTGGAAATCACCGGCGTTCTGAGAATTTTTGCAGGACAGCCAGGGCATGAGTCAGGTCGGGCCAGAAAAATGGCCCTGCCGGTTGTTGCGTCGGCCACCGTCGCCCGCCGCAACTTTCGATGGACGGAACTACGGGGCCGGGCGGTAAGTTTCCGACGCCCGCGGCTTTATCAGGAGCAAGAAATGGGTTCGTTAAGCATTTGGCACTGGCTGATCGTGCTGGTGATCGTCATGCTCGTCTTCGGTACCAAGAAGCTGCGCAATATCGGCCAGGATCTGGGCGGCGCGGTGAAAGGCTTCAAGGACGGCATGAAGGAAGGCAACGCCGAAGAAGCGGGCGGTCAGGCCGCACCGGCCAAGGAACTGCGCGATTCCACCACGATCGACGTCGAAGCCAAGGAGAAGTCCCGTCAGCAATAAGCTGTCGGCGACTTTTGGCTTGTCAGTCATCCTCCCGGCGGCCGCGCATGACGCGGCTTGCCTGCCCCGTTTCCCTGTTCCGATGTCCGCATGATCGATCTCGGCATTTCCAAGCTGGCACTGATCGGCGCCGTTGCGCTGATCGTGATCGGCCCTGAGCGTTTGCCGAAAGTTGCGCGTACGGTTGGCGCACTGGTCGGCCGCGCGCAGCGCTATATCAACGATGTGAAGGCCGAAGTGAGCCGCGAGGTGGAACTTGAAGAACTGCGCAAGATGCGCACCGAATTCGAGACCGCCGCGCGCGATGTGGAGCAGACGATCCACAAGGAAGTCAGCGAGCACTCGCAGGCGCTGAACGACGCGCTGGGCGGAACCGACTCGCGCGCGGACGCGGCGGGGTCCAGTGGCACCGACGTCTCGGCCGGATATGTCCCGAGCTGGGATAGCGCGCACAAGACGCGCAACGGGCGCAAGAGCTGGCGCGTGAAACAGGGCGCAAGGCCGATCTGGTTCAAGCGCCAACAGAACACGCGCGTCTGGGTGCAGTCCGGCGCGGCCCGCGTCAAGCGTCATCGCCCGGCCAGCGGCCGTAACCGATCCTTCTTCGAGTAAGCATGTCGGGCACTCCAGATCCTAACGACGAATCCCAGCAGGAAACCTTCATCTCCCATCTGATCGAACTGCGTGAGCGGCTGGTCAAGGCGGTGGCAGGGGTCGTCATCGTCTTTCTCGGCCTGGTTTACTGGGCCGCGGAGATTTTCAAACTGTTCTCGGCGCCGCTTACCCGGTCGCTGCCAAAGAATGGGCGCATGATCGTCACCGATGTCACCGGCTCGTTCTTTGTGCCGATGAAGGTGACGATGCTTGTTGCCTTTTTGATCGCGTTGCCTTGGGTGCTTTACCAGATCTGGCGTTTTGTTGCGCCGGGCCTGTATCAACACGAAAAGAAGCTGATTCTGCCGCTGGTGAGCAGCAGCTATTTCCTTTTCCTCTGCGGCGTGGCGTTCGCATATTTTCTGGTGTTTCCGACGGTGTTCCATTTCATGGCGCACTACAACGCACCGCTCGGCGCCGAGATGTCGACCGACATCGACAAGTACCTGAGCTTTGCAATGACCACCTTCCTGGCCTTCGGCATCACCTTCGAAGTACCGGTGGTGGTTATCGTGCTGGTGAAGTTTGGCGTGGTGGAACTGGAGAAGCTCAAGCAGATCCGCCCGTACGTGATCGTCGGCGCATTTGTGATCGCCGCTGTCGTCACACCGCCTGATGTGATGTCGCAACTGTTGCTGGCTGTACCTTTGATCGCGTTATACGAGCTCGGGTTGCTGATGGCGCGCTTTGTGACAAAACAGCCCCTCCATGCGGCCGCAGAAGGCGAAGCTCAGGCCGATTAAGTTGCATCGGAAGATGTTAACGGCCTGTATCCCGCGGGTCTGAATGTCGGGTTTTGCACCAAAGTAGTGAAAATCCCCCCGATTGCTGTTGCTTCATCACAACAAGATCGGTCGGTAAACCGAGTTTACGGCGAAAAAGACTTCTGACGCGCCGGGGGGGTGACACATAATACGACGCAGACGTGAAGGTTAATGCGTCGCCCAAGCACTTGGGCAACCAAGATTTCCCAATCAGTTGACAAGGAAAGTGTCGATATGAAGATGAAACTGTTTGCAGCTGCCGTTGCCGCTCTGGCCGCCGGCGGTGCCTATGCCCAGTCGAGCGTGACCCTGTACGGTGTGGTTGACGCTGGTGTCGAATACCAAAACCATCAGCCGGGCGTGTCGGGCAGCCACGACGTGGTGCGTCTGAACTCGGGCAACATGTCGGGCAGCCGTTGGGGCCTGCGTGGCGTGGAAGACCTGGGCGGCGGCCTGAAGGGCGTGTTCGTCCTGGAAAGCGGTTTCAGCGTTGACACCGGCGTGTCGGGTCAAAGCAACCGTCTGTTCGGCCGTCAAGCCTTCGTGGGTGTGCAAAGCCAGTTCGGTACCCTGACCCTGGGTCGCCACCAAACGCCGTTCTATGACTTCGGTCTGGCCTTCGACCCGATGGCCATCTCGTCGAACTACTCGATCACGTCGCAAGGCACCGAGTTCCAGTCGCGTGCTGACAACTCGGTCAAGTACATCGGCACGTTCGGTGGCCTGACCACCTCGCTGCTGTACAGCACCGGTGCCAACACTGTTGGTACGGCCAGCGCCTACCAAGGTATCAGCGGCGAAGTTCCGGGTTCGTACAAGACCGGCCGTGAGTACAGCGCCAGCGTGGTTTACAACGGCGGCCCGTTCTCGATCGGCGCAATCTTTGACGAAACGAACCTGGGCAACCCGGCTATCGCTGGTGTTGACTCGACCCGCGCCAAGATCCAACGCGCTTCGCTGGCTGGTACGTACGCTTTCGGTCCGGCCAAGGTCTTCGCTGGCTACCGTTACGCTCACGCCCTGGACAACGCACGTCTGCCGGGCGGTACGCTGGCAAACGGTACGGTTGCTGCCAACGTGTCGAACCTGTACTGGCTGGGTCTGGGTTACCAGCTGACCCCGGCTCTGTCGCTGACCGGCGCAGCTTACTACCAAGACTTCCGCAACACCGGTGCTGATCCGTGGAGCTTCGTGGTGTCGACGGACTACGCTTTCTCGAAGCGTACCGACGCATACTTCAACGTGGCTTACACGAAGAACAAGGATGGTTCGACCCTGGGCCTGTCGGGCACGGGCGCTGCTGGTTCGGGCTTCGGCGCGACCAACGGTTCGGCCAACCAGTTCGGCGCTGTGGTTGGTGTTCGCCACAAGTTCTAATTTGACGCGGGTGTAAGCCCGCTTCAGATTCGGCTTGATGGAAACGCCGGCTTCCGAAAGGATGCCGGCGTTTTCTTTTGTGCGCGGGCTTTTAAGTGTCGGCCTCGCGTGTCGTAGAAGTCGATATCGTGTCCGGCTATCTTCGTGTGAGTCGCCCGAGCCTGTCAGGTCGGCACCATCGGCCGCGTCCGTAGAGCATCAGCTTGCCGAGCTCACCATGCGTCTGGGAAAGGGCCGGCACGCTTGGCGTCACCCGATTGGCACTGAATGGCGCCCCGGCATAGGAAAAAGGGGGGCGCCGATCCACATATGTATCGCGGCCACTGGTGGCCGAGGCAAGCCATTTCGCCATCGGTAGCCAAATCCCCATCGAGGGACCACTTCAGGCTGCGTGTTGACCTTTGCGGACCGCGCCGGAAATCGCCCTGTATGCCCATTCGGTTTGCAGTCCTGCCGCAAATTTGCCGCGGATGCCATCATTCTCGCGCGGCCAAACAAAAAACCCCCGTCATTGCTGACGAGGGTTTGTCATTGGCCGACCTGTCATCGGTCGAGCTACAGTGGCTGTGCAGCCACGATCTTTACTCTTCTTCATCCAGCGGCATCGCGCGCCGCGGTGGCGGCGGGCGCTTGCCGATGGTGACCGCCAGATCGGCCGGCTTGCCTCTGCGGATCACCTTCATCTTGATCTCGGCGCCAGGCTTCAGTTGCGCAATGGCATTGAGCAGTGCTGTCGTATCCGTGATCGGTTGATTGTCGACCGATACCAGCACGTCACCCGGCTTCACTCCTGCCTTGTCGGCAGGCCCACCCTGGACCACGGCGGCAATCAGCGCGCCTTCCTTCGCATCCAAGCCAAACGATTCCGCGATTTCAGGGGTGAGATCCTGTGGCTCCACGCCGATCCAGCCGCGCGTGACGCTACCAGTCGAGATGATCGATTCCATCACCTGCTTTGCGGTCGACACCGGAATCGCGAAACCAATGCCCAGTGATCCCCCGGAACGCGAGTAGATCGCGGTGTTGATGCCCAGCAGATTGCCTTGGGCGTCCACCAGCGCACCACCCGAATTGCCGGGGTTGATCGCCGCATCGGTCTGGATGAAGTTTTCGAACGTGTTGATGCCAAGATGGCTGCGCCCCAGCGCGGAAACAATGCCCATCGTCACGGTTTGTCCAACGCCGAACGGATTGCCGATGGCCAGCACCACGTCGCCAACCTTCACGTTCTCGATGCGACCCAGCGTGATCGCAGGCAGATCCTTGAGCGAAATCTTGAGAACGGCCAGATCGGTCTCCGGGTCGGAGCCCACTACCTTGGCGTTAGCCTTCCGGCCGTCGGTGAGCGCCACCTCGATTTCGTCTGCGCCATCCACGACATGGTGGTTGGTTAGAATGTAACCTTCGGCGCTGACGATCACCCCTGAGCCCAGGCTGGAAACCGGTTCCTGGCGCTCCGGAAGCCGGTCGCCAAAGAAGAACCGGAACCATGGATCCTCAGCCTGCGGATTGGGCGAGCGCTTTGCCCCGTTCTTGCTGGTGAAGATATTGACCACCGCGGGCATGGCCTCCTTGGCGGCGTCGCTATACGACCCCTGCGCAGCCGACCCCGCCACACTTGGCACGACTTCTTTCAGTGCGACGATGGGAGACCCGGATTGCACGGCCACCCGCCCGCGCTGTAGCCACTCGGGTTTGAGCGTAGCCACCACGAACCACACGGCTAGCACAACCGTGACAGCCTGAGCGAAGAACAGCCAAAAGCGGCGCAACATATTGGAGTTTTGAGCAGAAAATGAAAACAAAAGAGCTTGAATTGTACTTGAACGACCTGTTGGAGGTTTCCCGTTTCAAGGACTATTGCCCGAACGGACTCCAAGTGCAAGGCCGCGTGGAAATCGAGCATATCGTCACCGGCGTAACCGCCAGCCTGGCGTTAATCGACGCAGCGATCGATGCGGGGGCCGACGCCATCCTCGTTCACCACGGATATTTCTGGAAAAACGAGGACGCCCGCGTTATCGGACAAAAGCATGCGCGGCTGAAAAAGTTGCTTGCCGCCGATATCAATTTGCTGGCATTTCACCTGCCGCTCGATGCGCACCCCGAACTGGGCAACAACGCCCAGCTTGGCCTACAGCTCGGCATCGCGCCGAACGGCCGCTTTAGCGACGATCAATTGGGATGGACCGGGACGCTGCCCCAGCCGATGCCGTTGAGCGCGTTTGCCGCGCACGTCGGTGGGGTTCTGGATCGCGAGCCGTTGGCGATTGGCGATCCGGACCAGACGGTGCGGTCGATCGCCTGGTGTACGGGCGGCGCGCAGGGATATTTTGCCGCGGCTGTGGCAGCGGGCGTGGACGTATATTTGAGCGGCGAAGTGTCCGAACCGACCACCCACCTGGCGCGCGAGAGCGGCGTGGCGTATATCGCGGCGGGCCATCACGCTACCGAGCGCTATGGCATTCGCGCAGTGGGGGAGCATTTGTCGCAGCGCTTCGGCCTGCGCCACACGTTCATCGATATTCCGAACCCGGTCTGAACCGGGTCCGGGTCTTCGGCGAGAACCGCAAAAATCAGGCGCGCGGCGCCTGCAGGCTGTCGCGGATTTCACGCAGCAGCTTGATGTCCTCTGGCGTTTCCGCCGGCGCGGGGGCTGCCTCGTGTTTGGCCCGCATCTTGTTGAAGCCGCGAACCATCAAGAAGATGATGAAAGCCAGGATGACGAAATTGACCGCGATAGTCAGGAAGTTGCCGTAGGCAAACACCGGTACACCGGCTTTTTTCAGCGCGTCAAGCGTGTGGGGGACATTCGGCGGAGGTTCCGCCAGCGCGATGAACATGTTGGAAAAATCCAATTTGCCTACCACGCGCCCCACCACCGGCATGATCAGGTCATTGACGACCGAATCGACGATCTTCCCAAAAGCCGCGCCGATGATGACACCCACAGCCAGGTCGATCACGTTGCCGCGCATGGCAAAAGTTCGGAACTCGCTCATCATTCCCATAGGCTTTTCTCCAATTTGTTGTTCCAGATTAACGTTTGCGTTCGAGTAAGACTGCATCATCGCAACCTCGAGTGCAAGTCTGGATGCCGCGTTCGAACGCCCCAACACCGATCCCATGACCGATTATCGGCGCGACGGCTATCAGTAGTTCGCCTATCGTCGCCAGATGTGCCTCAGGTATAATTTTTTGTTGACGCAGGATTCAATTGATGACATCCCCTGGGGTTTGGAATGAGTGACCAGCAGAACGTGAAGAACGTGGACAAAGGTCGCCGCAATTGGTTGATCGCGACATCTGTCGCGGGCGGCGTAGGAGGCGTAGCAGTAGCGGTACCGTTTGTTAGTACGTTTGCACCGTCGGAGAAGGCCAAGGCCGCCGGAGCGCCAGTCGAGGCTGATATCGGCGCGCTGAAACCTGGCGAGATGATGACGGTGGAGTGGCGCGGCAAACCGGTCTGGATTCTGCGCCGCACGCCCGAGATGCTGGCTTCGCTCAAGAAAACAGATCCCGAAGTGGCCGATCCAAACTCCGACGTGCCTTTCACGATGAAAACGCCGGAGTACTGCAAGAACGAAACCCGTTCCCGCGCAGACCACAAAGACCTGCTTGTCGTGGTTGGCATCTGTTCCCATCTGGGCTGTTCGCCATCGGGTCCGTTCCCGGCCGGCGCCAATCCCCAGCTCGGCGGCGATCCGGGCTTCCTGTGCCCATGCCATGGTTCCACCTTCGACCTGGCCGGCCGCGTCTTCAAGAACAAGCCTGCCCCGCAGAATCTTGACGTCCCCCCGTACCAGTTCCTGTCCGACACGAAAATCGTGATCGGCAAGGACGAGAAAGGAGAAGCGTGATCATGGCGGCCGAAAAAGAAGTCAAGACTACCGGGCTGCTGGGTTGGATCGACGCCCGCTTCCCCGCGACGCAGCTTTGGGAAGACCATCTCTCCAAGTACTACGCGCCCAAGAATTTCAATTTCTGGTATTTCTTCGGATCGCTTGCGCTGCTGGTGCTGGTGATCCAGATCGTCACCGGCATTTTCCTGGTGATGAACTACAAACCGGACGGCACTCTCAACGCCGCCGGCATTCCGGTGGCCTTCGCGAGCGTGGAATTCATCATGCGCGAAGTGCCCTGGGGCTGGCTGGTGCGCTACATGCATTCCACCGGCGCCTCGGCGTTTTTCGTCGTGGTCTACCTGCACATGTTCCGCGGGCTGCTGTACGGTTCGTATCGCAAGCCGCGTGAGCTGGTGTGGATCTTCGGCTGCCTGATCTTCCTGTGTCTGATGGCCGAAGCCTTCATGGGCTATCTGCTGCCGTGGGGCCAGATGTCGTACTGGGGCGCTCAGGTGATCGTGAACCTGTTCTCGGCGATTCCCGTGATCGGCCAGGACCTGTCGCTGTTCATCCGCGGTGACTACGTGGTCAGCGATGCCACGCTGAACCGCTTCTTCTCGTTCCACGTCATTGCGGTGCCGCTGGTGCTGCTGGGCCTGGTCGTGGCGCACATCATCGCGCTGCATGAAGTCGGTTCGAACAACCCGGACGGCGTCGAAATCAAGGCCAAGAAGGACGAAAACGGCGTTCCGCTCGACGGCATTCCGTTCCACCCGTACTACTCGGTGCACGACCTACTCGGGGTTGGCGGATTCCTGATCATTTTCTCGGCCGTCATCTTCTTCTTCCCCGAAGTGGGCGGGTATTTCCTGGAGGCCAACAACTTCTTCCCGGCCGATCCGCTGAAGACGCCGCCGCACATCGCACCGGTGTGGTACTTCACGCCGTTCTACTCGATGCTGCGCGCCACCACGTCGAACTTCCTGCCGATCCTGTGGTTGTTCTTCGCGGTCGTGCTTGGCATGGTGTTCCTGCGCACGAAGGATGCGCGCGTCCGTATTGGCTCGGTGGCTGTGCTCGTGATCCTGGCCGTGGGCTTCTATTTCATCGACGCCAAGTTCTGGGGCGTGCTGGTGATGGGCGGCTCGGTGATCGTGCTGTTCTTCCTGCCTTGGCTCGACTGCTCGCCGGTCAAGTCGATCCGCTATCGTCCATCGTTCCACAAGTCGATCCTGATCGTCTTCGTGGTGGTGTTCCTGATCCTGGGCTATCTGGGTGTGCAACCGCCGTCGCCGGTTGGCGAGAAGGTATCGCAGCTGGGTACGCTGCTGTACTTTGCCTTCTTCCTGACCATGCCGCTGTGGAGCCGTGCCGGCACGTTCAAGCCGGTGCCGGAGCGTGTCACGTTCCATCCGCACTAAGACGCCGCGCGACCCTACAAGAGGACAAGGACACAAGATGAAAAAGTTGCTTTCGATCTTCGCACTGGTCGGCGCATGCTTTGCCGCGCTGCCCGCGATGGCTTCGGAGGGAGGCTACCCTCTGGAGCCGGCGCCGCTGGATACAAGCGATGTATCCTCGCTGCAGCGTGGCGCCAAGCTGTTCGTCAACTACTGCCTGAACTGCCATGGCGCGTCGATGATGCGCTACAACCGGTTGAAGGACCTCGATCTGACGGACGACCAGATCCGCCAGAACCTGTTGTTCTCGGCCGACAAAGTTGGCGAAACCATGGCGATTGCGCTGCCGCCGAAGGATGCGAAAGCGTTTTTCGGTGCAATTCCGCCAGATTTGTCTGTCATTGCGCGAGCCCGGAGCAATGACTGGCTCTATACGTATCTGCGCACCTTCTATCGCGATGATGTCCGCGCGACGGGCTGGAACAATCTAGTGTTCCCGAGCGTAGGCATGCCGCATGTGCTATGGGAATTGCAAGGACAGCGCGCACCGAAGTACACCGAAGTGGAAGAACACGGCGAAAAGGTGCACAAGTTCGCGGGATGGCAACAACTCACGCCCGGCAAGATGAGCACGCAGGAATACGACCAAGCCGTTGCCGATCTCGTCAATTACCTGAACTGGATGGCCGAGCCTGCCCAAAGTCATCGCAAACGGCTTGGCGTTTGGGTGCTGCTGTTCCTCGGCCTGTTTACGATCTTCGCGTGGCGTCTCAATGCTGCTTACTGGAAGGATGTGAAGTAAGCTTCGCTTAGAAGATTCGGTCGCAGGAGTTGTAACAAATCTGGATGTTGTGGAAAGGGTCGGCGCGGCGGTTGCAGCAGTGCAGCACCGCGCCGGCCCTTTTGCCGTGCGCCACTCCGCGATTGTGACGCGGGACGAGCGGTCAGCAACCCTCCCGCTATTTGTAACTAATTTGCTTTTCGATGGGGCGATCCGGCAGAATGTTTGCCCTGTCCGAACTAGCTTTGCAGAGTTCGTCAAGTTCCTACGAACTGGCGCACTTACCACCCAAGGAATTCAACCATGATGGTGTTGTATTCGGGTACCACTTGCCCGTTTTCCCAGCGTTGCCGCCTCGTCCTTTTTGAAAAAGGGATGGACTTTGAGATTCGCGACGTTGACCTGTTCAACAAGCCGGAAGATATTTCGGTGATGAACCCGTACGGCCAGGTCCCGATTCTCGTTGAACGCGATCTGATCCTGTACGAATCGAACATCATCAACGAGTATATTGACGAGCGTTTTCCGCACCCGCAACTGATGCCGGCCGATCCGGTGCAGCGCGCTCGGGCGCGACTCTTCCTTTTCAACTTTGAAAAGGAACTGTTCACCCATGTGTACGTGCTGGAAAACGAAAAAGGCAAGGCCGCGGAAAAGAATCACGAGCGCGCCCGCGCCGCGATTCGCGACCGCCTGACGCAGCTTGCTCCGATCTTCGTCAAGAACAAGTACATGCTGGGCGAGGAATTTTCGATGCTCGACGTCGCGATCGCTCCGTTGCTGTGGCGTCTCGACCATTACGGCATCGAACTGTCGAAGAATGCGGCTCCCCTGTTGAAGTACGCCGAACGGATCTTTAGCCGCCCGGCCTATATCGAAGCACTGACCCCGTCTGAAAAGGTGATGCGTCGCTAAGACGGATCCGACGCCACCGCAAGCGTAATGTCTGAAACTTCCACCAAGCCCTATCTGATCCGCGCTATTTACGAATGGTGCACGGACAATGGTTTTACGCCCTATATCGCCGTATTTGTCGACGGCAACACTAACGTTCCACGAGAGTTCGTCAAGAACAACGAGATCGTGCTGAACGTGAGTTTTGACGCGACCAGCGGCCTGGATATGGGCAATGAGTGGATCGCCTTCAGTGCCCGCTTCGGTGGTGTCTCCCGCAAGATCGAAGTCCCCGTGGAAAACGTGCTGGCCATTTACGCGCGCGAAAATGGCCAAGGTATGGCATTCCCGGTGGAGCGCAGTGTTCCTGAAACGCAGGCCGGCACGGAACGCGAAAACAACCCGCCGCCCAAGCTGGCCTCCGTCGATGCCGACACGTCGCCGCAAGCCTCGACCGACGAGGGCGACAAGGGATCGGACGAAGATCCCACGCCACCTCCCGTCCCGCGTATCGGCGGCAAGAAGCCGTCTTTGAAGGTGGTCAAATAGGCATCGCCAAAGCGCGCCGCATGCAGTAGAATCGCGGCCTGCACCAAACATGCCGGCTTAGCTCATCAGGTAGAGCAGTTGATTTGTAATCATCAGGTGGCGGGTTCGAGTCCTGCAGCCGGCACCAAATTTCTGTGAAAAGCCACGCTCACGCGTGGCTTTTTTGCTTTGGGCATCGCCAATCATTCCTCACTTCATCAATTCGGGAGCGATGGCAATCCCGTGCCGACCCGCACCCCGCTCAAGTCGACATTTTCCCGTTCCGATATCACGTCAGCAGACAAGCGATCAATGGTTGCCCGGTGCGGCCGAGGCGGCGGTGTAGCTTTTCCACCAGTGACTTTTCATCGTCATGGCGACGACGGCCGTCTCGCGCATAATCGGCTTTGCGCCACTTCGACCCTTGCCAAAAAGGGCAGCCATCGCGCCGGTGACCGGCCACGCGGTGCGGATATAACCGGTCAAATTGCGGTGTTTCGTTGGGTTAAACAGGAGGGTCAATCGCTATGCTTAGCAAACTGGGGGGCCAGCGCATTGGGCGCTGGATTGCGGCAATTGTCGTCGGGACACTGGCCGCGTGTGGCGGTGGTGGGGACGATGATGGTGGATCGGTGGTGCGCGTTTCGGAGGCCACCACGCTTTCTCCTTCCGCGCTGATGAGTAGCACAACCGATCCGGCACGATGGATGCCGTCGGTTAACGACACTTGGCAATTGCAGTTGCAAGGCACGATCAATACCAGTTACAACGCCGCGGTTTTTGACATCGATTTATTCGATACGCCGCAAGCCACTATCAATGCATTGAAGGCGCAGGGCAAGCGTGTCGTCTGCTATTTTTCGGCAGGCAGCAGTGAAAACTGGCGGCCCGATTTTTCGAAATTCAAAGCGGCCGACATGGGCAATGCGCTGGACGGCTGGGCTGGCGAGCGCTGGCTCGATACGCGCTCGGCGAATGTGCGTGCCGTGATGATGGCTCGCATGGACCTGGCGAAATCGAAGGGGTGCGACGGCGTCGATCCCGACAATGTCGATGGCTACACGAACAAGCCCGGCTTCCCGCTGACGGCAGCGACGCAACTCGATTACAACCGGTTCCTGGCGACGCAAGCACACGCGCGTGGTCTGGCGGTGGGTCTGAAGAACGGCGTGGCGCAACTATCCGATCTGGCCTCGGCTTTCGATTTTGCGGTCAACGAGCAGTGCTTCCAGTACAACGAATGCAGCGGTTATTCAGCATTTACCGTACAAGGCAAGCCGGTGTTCAACGTCGAGTATCAGACCAAATGGAAGGACGCGACCACGCGCCAGACGCTCTGTGCCAAGGCGAAGGCATTGAGCTTGCGGACACTGGTCTTGCCGTTGGCGCTGAACGACAAATTCCGATATAGCTGCGATTAAGTGGACGGCGGCGGGTGGGCTATCTGCCGCTCGCCTTTTCCATCTCGCGCCACGCCAGATAAAGGCGCGTATCGAATTCCAGTTGGTGATATCGCGGTTCCATATGCTCGCAAAGCCGATAGAACGCCTTGTTGTGATCGGATTCTTTCAGGTGCGCGAGTTCATGCACGACGATCATGCGAAGAAATTCCGGTGGCGCTTCCTTGAATAGCGACGCTACGCGGATTTCCTTTTTCGCCTTGAGCTTACCGCCCTGTACGCGTGAAATTGCCGTGTGCAGACCCAGCGCGTGCTGCGCGGTGTCGAGCCGCGCGTCATAACCGACCTTGTGCAATGGCGGTGCGCTGCGCAGATATTCCTGCTTGATCGCGGCCGTGTATTCGTAGAGTGCGCGATCGGTCTGGACGCTGTGTCGCTCGGGATAGCGGCGGGCAATATGATCGCCCAGCGTACCTGCCGATATGGCGGCGCGCACCTGGTCGAGCACATTGGACGGATAACCGCCCAGAAAACGCATCGGGTCTTTTACGCCCGGTTGCCAGCTGCCCGTCACAGCGATTTAGTGGTGGTGATGATGGTGATGCATCCAGCTGTTATCCATCGAATTCACGAAGGATTCCACAGCGTCCTTGTCACCAGTGGCGTGGCGCATCAGTTCGCCGCATTTGCAGAAACCCTGGTAAGGCGTGATGTGCGAGCAGGCCGACGTCTTCTGCAGATAGAGGGTGACGGGTTTCGTGCACTTCTTGCACTTGAACTTCAGGGTAAGGGCGGGTTTGCTCATTGGAATCGGTGGAAAATCTGCGGAAATGCGAACCCGATATTGTACTTGCCGCGCTCCAAGCGTGCCCAGCGGGCCGTTGCAGGTCGATCGGTTTGCTACACTGCCGCCATTCCCCGAAATCCAACCGAACACGCATCCCATGGCACAGTACGTTTTCACCATGAACCGCGTGGGCAAGATCGTTCCGCCCAAGCGCCACATTCTCAAGGACATTTCGCTGTCCTTTTTCCCCGGTGCCAAGATCGGCGTGCTGGGCCTGAATGGCTCGGGCAAGTCCACGCTGTTGAAGATCATGGCCGGTCTCGACAAGGAGATCGAGGGCGAAGCCACGCCGATGCCGAACCTCAATATCGGCTATCTGCCGCAAGAGCCGCAACTCGATCCCGAGCAGACTGTGCGCGAATCGGTGGAAGCCGCGCTTGGCGGCGTATTCGAAGCGCGCAAGAAACTCGACGAAATCTACGCCGCGTATGCCGAGCCCGATGCGGATTTCGATGCGCTGGCCGCCGAGCAGGCGAAATATGAGGCGATCCTCGCCGCCAGCGATGGCAATAACGCCGAGTTGCAGCTCGATATTGCTGCCGATGCGCTGCGCCTGCCGCCGTGGGACGCGAAGATCGGCAATCTGTCCGGCGGTGAAAAGCGCCGCGTCGCGTTGTGCCGCCTGCTGCTGTCGCGCCCGGACATGCTGTTGCTCGACGAACCGACCAACCACCTCGATGCCGAATCGGTCGACTGGCTCGAACAGTTCTTGACGCGCTTTCCCGGCACCGTGGTGGCTGTCACCCATGATCGCTATTTCCTCGACAACGCGGCCGAATGGATTCTGGAACTCGACCGAGGCCACGGTATTCCGTGGAAGGGCAATTACAGCTCGTGGTTGGAGCAGAAGGAAAATCGCCTGAAGCAGGAAGAGGCCAGCGAATCGGCGCGTCAGAAAGCCCTGAACAAGGAGCTGGAATGGGTGCGCCAAAACCCGAAGGGCCGCCAGGCCAAATCGAAGGCTCGTCTGGCGCGTTTCGACGAACTGAACAGCCAGGAATACCAGAAGCGCAACGAAACCCAGGAAATCTTTATCCCGGTCGGCGAGCGCCTCGGCAACGAAGTCATCGAGTTCGAAAATGTCAGCAAGGGTTATGGCGATCGCCTGCTGATCGACAACCTGAGTTTCAAGGTGCCGCCGGGCGCCATTGTGGGCATCATCGGCCCGAACGGCGCCGGCAAGTCGACCTTTTTCAAGATGCTGACTGGGAAGGAAAAACCGGACAGCGGCGAGATCAAGATCGGACCCACGGTAAAGATGGCGTTTGTCGACCAGAGCCGCGATGCGCTGGACGGCAGCAAGACCGTGTTCGAGGAAATCTCGGGTGGCTCGGACGTCCTGACCGTCGGCCGTTACGAAACCCCGTCGCGCGCCTATATCGGCCGCTTCAATTTCAAGGGCGGCGATCAGCAAAAGACTGTCGGTACATTGTCGGGCGGCGAACGCGGTCGTTTGCATATGGCCAAGACGCTGATCGCGGGCGGCAATGTGCTGCTGCTTGATGAGCCGTCAAACGATCTCGATGTGGAAACGCTGCGCGCGCTGGAAGACGCGTTGCTGGAATTTGCCGGCTGCGTCATGGTGATTTCCCATGATCGTTGGTTCCTGGACCGTATTGCCACCCACATCCTCGCTTTCGAAGGCGATTCGCATGTGGAGTTCTTCCCCGGCAATTATCAGGAATATGAGGCCGACAAGAAGAAGCGTCTGGGCGAAGAGGCCGCCAAGCCGAAGCGCATCCGCTACAAGCCGATCATGCGTTGATGGCAGTCTGAAAGCGCGATCGCTCCGCTCATGGAGCGAAACGCGAGGGGCGATCCCGAAGGCAATATCGTTGCCGCCGGGGTTCGCCCCTTTTTCATATTGGCGTTTCGGCAAGGCGCATCCACGAGCGCCGGTTTTGCCGAGCGTCCCGCCTTTCGTTATGCCCTTACCAGCCGCACCAGCGTAATTTCCGACGGCGCACCGAATCGCTTTGGCGGTCCCCAATATCCGGTGCCACGGCTCACATAAATCCAGAGATTTTCGAGTCGATTCAGCCCGTGCACATATGGCTGCTGCATTGGCACGAACAGATTCCACGGCCAGAACTGTCCGCCATGCGTATGTCCCGACAACTGCAGATCGAAACCCGCGGCAGCGGCGGCCGGGGCGGTGCGCGGCTGATGCGCTAACAGCACGCGTGCCGCGGCATCGGACGGCGCGCCTAGCAGCGCTTGCGCCGGATCGCTGCGATGACTCTCGATGAATCCGCCCGCGGTGAAATCGGTCACACCGCCCAGCACTAGCGACGCATCGCCACGCCGCACCACCACGTGCTCGTTCAGCAGTACGCGCAGTCCCAGGCGTCGCAATTCCGCGATCCATGCTTCAGCGCCCGAGTAATACTCATGGTTGCCGGTGACCACGTAGGCGCCATGCCGCGCCGATAACCGGGCGAACGGCGCGGTGTGGGCCGACAGCTCGCGCACCGACCCGTCGACGAGGTCGCCGGTCACCGCGATCGCATCGGGCTGCAGGCTGTTGACGCGCTCGACGATGCGTTCCAGATACGGCCGCTTGATCGTGGGCCCGACGTGGATGTCGCTGATCTGCGCGATCGTGAAGCCGTGGAATGCATCCGGCAGGTTGGCGATGGGCACGTCGATCTTTACCACTTTGGCCAGACTGCGCGCATTGATGTACCCGATCACGCAAACGGCGATTGCCAGCAGCGCCACCGTCGTCGCGCTGTCGGCGCGCAGCCAGTTCGGCTGCCAGCCCGCAATCGTCGCCACTAGCAGGACAATGTCGCGCAAGAATGTCAGCACCAGAAGCGATGAGAAAAATCCCATCGCGAGCATGCCGATCCAGCTCAGCGCGTCCGCCCAGGTAGTGGACAACCGACGCGCCATCAGCGCGGCAGGAATCAGCAGCGTGGAGGCGATCAGCCAGAGCACGGCCAAGCCATGGACCGCCATCGGCACCGGCAGATCGGGCAACAGCCGCACGCCGATGTAGACATGCAGCGCAGTGACGATGGCGGCCGGAAACAGCAGGGAGCGGCTTAAGCGCCTGGAACTCATGGCGGGGGTTTCAGAGTCGGATTCGGGTGTAGGTGAGGTTGCTGCCGCTCGCCTTCAAGGGCGAATGATTCGCATCTTCAGTGAAATCGGGCCAATCCAGCGAAGCAAGATGCACACCATAGTATTGGCGTGTTGTGCGATCTGTCCGATTTATTTATGACCGATGAATGTTTTCGATGCGCGTTGTTCCCGCCATCGCACTAAATTAGATTCGTCGAGTTGCACGCGTGCCGCATGCTGCCCATCCCTGTCGGAGAATCCATGTCCTTACCCAAGCCGAAGCGTACCCCGATCGGTCAGATGCTGATTGCGGCCGTACTGGTGTCGACCGCCGCGCCCGGCGCACTCGTGATCGGCACGGCTCACGCCCAAGCGGCCAGCACCGCGCAGAAGCTGGCGCCGCTAAGCTGGCCGCGCAACTTCGATGTGGCCAGCGACCATGTCGAGCTATACCAGCCGGAAATCGAAAAGTGGGACGGCAACCGGATCTCGGGTCGCGCGGCGGTGGCGATCGGCGCAAAGCAGGCGACGCCAACCTACGGGGTGGTGCGTTTCTCGGCGCAGGCAGATATCGACAAGCCGTCTTCGCTGGTGCAACTGTCCGATATTCAGATCGATAGCGTCGATGTGCCAACACGCCCCGACGCCGCCGACAAGATTCGCCAGGCGCTGATCGCCCGCCTGTCGCCAAAGGGCCTGACCGTGCCGCTCGAGGAACTGCAGGCCAGCTACGCGGTGTCCCAGCAACTGGCGAAGGCCGACCGCGTACCGGTGAAAAACGATGCGCCGCAGATCCTGTTCGCCACCACGCCGACGATTCTGGTGCATGTGGACGGCGACCCGGTCTGGCGCGCCGTGGAGGGCAGCAGTTATCAGCGCGCCATCAACAGCCGGGCACTTCTGTTGCGCGACGCGAGCAACGAGATGTGGCTGCAGGCGGCCGGTTACTGGTATCGATCGGAATCGGCGGGCGGGGCGTGGGAAGTCGTCGCCAGTCCGCCGGCTGCGCTGCTGGGCGCGGCCGGCAAGATCGCGGCGGCGACTGGCCAGCCCAAGCCCGATCCCATGTTGCCGGCCGATGGCAAAAAGCCGGCGCGCGCGCCGGTCGTGCTGATGGCGACGCGGCCGGCCGAACTGATCATCACGACGGGCGAGCCGCAGATGAAGCCGGTGGGCGGCGCGGGGCTGCTGACGATGGCGAATGCGGACCACGCGGTCTTCGTCGATCCCGCGAACAATCAGACCTACGTACTGATATCGGGCCGATGGTTTCGCGCCTCGATGCTGAACGGTCCGTGGGAATACGTGCCCGGCTCGCAGCTGCCGGCCGACTTCGCAAAGATCTCGCCACAGGATCCCAAGTCCAATGTGCTGGTGTCGGTGCCCGGTACACCCCAGGCGCGCGAGGCGGAAATCGCCGCCACCATTCCGCAGACGGCGTCGGTGTCACGCAGCAAGGCGACCATCGCGGTCACCTACGACGGCACGCCAAAGTTCGAACCTATTTCGGGCACGTCGCTGCACTACGCCGTGAATACCGGCACGCCGGTCATCGAGACCGACAGCTCGCACTATTACGCGGTCGCCAACGGCGTCTGGTTCACGGCCAGCGCGCCGGGCGGCCCGTGGCAGGTTGCCACCGAGGTGCCGTCGGCGATCTACACGATCCCGCCCAGTTCGCCGCTGTACTACGTCACCTATGTGCGGATCTATTCGGTCACGCCGACGACCGTCGTGGTGGGCTACACGCCCGGCTATATGGGCGTGGTGGTGAGCCCGGATGGCACGGTGGTATATGGCACCGGCTACGTCTATCCGCCATACGTCGGCAGCTATTACTACGGCTATCCCGTGACTTATGGATACGGCGCGGGATTCGGCATCGGCGTGGCCGAAGGGTTTGCGTTCGGTTTCGCGGCGGGCGCAATCTGGGGCGCGGCAGCGCCGTACTGGGGCCCGTACTGGTATGGCGGCGCAAGCTTCGTCAATATCAATTCAGCCAACTTCTATGGCCGCTGGGGACAGGGTACGGTGACGCATGCCGAGGGCTGGAACAGCTGGACGGGCACGCAATGGCGCGGCACGGCCGGCGCCGGCTATAACCCGACCACCGGCGCGCGATTCCAGGGTAGCCAGGGCGCGGCATTCAATCCTTATTCCGGCAACTTTGCGGCCGGCAGGCAGGGGTCGTTCGCCAATCCGTCCACCGGGCGCGAAGGCGCGACGCGCGGCGGCGTGGCCGGCAATCAATACACCGGCAATTACGCCGCGGGCCGTCAGGCCGCGGGCTATAACGCGCAGACAGGTCGTGTTGGCGCCGCCGAAGCCGGTGTCGCCGGGAACGCGCAGACCGGACAGTACGCCGCCGGCAGCCGCGGTTTCGTCGCCAATCCGAACAAGGACAACGCAGTGGTCTGGAATAACGGTAACGTCTATGCCGGCCACGACGGCAACGTCTACCAACACACGGACGGCGGATGGCAGAAGCACACCAGCAACGGCTGGGAACCTGTGCAACAGAACAGTGAAGTTCACAACCAGCTCGAACAGCAACGACAGGCGCGCGAAGTGGGCCAGCAGCGCTTTGGCAACGCTGCTGCCCAGCAGTGGCAAGGCAGGTTCGCGCAAGGCGCCGGCGGGCGATTTGGCGGTGGTGGCCACTTCCACGGATTCCGTCGCTAGACGCAGCCCTGGCGCTGCGCCGGCATCGCGCGGTCAGCGTGCTGCGCCTGTCAATGGCGTGCCGACCATTCCGTCTTTCGCACGCCGACGGCGGTGATCAGGCCATACGACGTAATGCCCAGCGCGACGCCGAGGAAATGGCCGTCCAGGCCCATTCCGGCCATATTGGCCAGCAACCAGCCGCCGCCCGCGGCCAGCGCGATGCGGCTCAGGCCGGCGATGATCGGCCAACGCATGCGTCCGGCACCCATCGACGCAAAGTACAGTGCCATGCCAAGGCCGAAGCCTCCAAACGCCGGCCCGACCCACGACAGCGCACGCGCAGCAATGGCCGCGACTTCCGCGTCGCGCGTGAACAGCCGTGCGAACTGCTCCGGCGCCAGACCGACGGCCGCGCCCACGCTCCCGGCGATCAGCAGCGCAAGCAGCGCCCCGACCCACGCGGTGCGGCGCGCCGTATGCCAGTCGCCAGCGCCCACCGCGCGCCCGACCAGCGCGGTCAGCGCCGATCCCACGCCGAAGGCCAGCGGAATCATCAGGAATTCCAGACGCGCCGAAACGCCGTAGGCGGCCACCGCCGTGGTGCCGAAATGCCGCAGTTGCGCGGTCACAAGAATCGTCGTCAGATTGGCTACCGACGCCAGCGCGCACGCCACCAGTCCGACCGAAAGGATCCGGTAGAACAGGGCACCCGACGGCCGGACGCGCAGGGTCGGCACGAACCCCGCACCGCCGCGGATCACCACCCACGCCATCGCCAGCGCCGCGCCCCACGACACCAGCGCCAGTCCCGCTCCGATACCGGCCAGGCCCATGCCGAGCGGCTCGGCAAACCACCATGACACGATCGGAAAGGCGATCCACATGCCGGCCAACACGCGCGCCGCCAACGCATGACGCCCGCCGCCGCGCAGCACTGACGCCAGCGTATTGGCCAGCCACGCGGGCACCGCGCCCGCACCGAACAGCCAGATGGCGTATTGCGCCGCCGCTTCGGCCGCCGTCGCGCCGGCCACTGCGCCGAACACTTCGCGCGGAAATCCGGCCAGCGCAATGGCAAACAGCAAGCCCGCCGTGACCGCGATGATCAGCGCGTGGATCACCAGCGAAGAGGCGTCTTCGCGCTTACCGGCCCCCAGCGCGCGTGCGATGGCCGAGACCACGCCGCCGCCCATCGCGCCGGTGGACATCTGTTGCAGCAGCAGCGCAAACGGCAGCACCACGGCCCAGCCGGCCAGCGCCGACGTGCCTTGACGGGCGGCCAGCCACGTTTCGATCAACTGCGCGCCGGCCTGGAGAAAGGCCACCAGGCTGGTCGGCGCGGCCAGCACAGCAATGCGGCGCGCAATGTCGGCGGAGGAAATCGGTTCGGCCGGCGTCGCGGCACCGCCCAGGGTCATCGCCTCAGGCTTGCTCATCGGCCGCCTCCTTGCTGGGAGCGTTTTCGACGGGCCGATCCTGGCCATCGACATCGCCAAATCTTGCGCGCAGATAACGGCCGGCCCCTGGGCCCGGCCGCACGCGCAGATCGTCCACGCCGATTGCGCTGCCGTCGGCCCGCGTCAGCCGACCGGCGACGATCTCGTTGCCCTCGCGCCGGTCTTCCAGCACCGTCAGCGGCCCCTTTTCATCGGCCAGCCAACGGTCGGCCCACGACTTGAGCGCCACGTAGACGGGAAAGAAGTCGCGTCCCATCTCGGTCAACTGGTACACATGGCGCGCGCCGCCGCCCGGCGCCGGCACTTTCGCCAGCAGCCCGTGCTCCACCAGCGTCTTGAGGCGCGCGCTGAGGATGTTGGGCGCAATGCCCAGATGCTTCTCGAATTCATCGAAACGCGAACTGCCGTAATACGCCTCGCGCATCAGCAGGATGGCCCAGCGCTCACCCAGCATCGCCATCGAACGGGCGACAGGGCAGGGCATGCTGGCAAAGTCTGTAGGCGCCATGGTCTCCCTTTTTTACTTTTGAAATGCAAGTTTAGGGAATCATAGCTTGCAAATCGCAAGTGTGCCGGGATTTTGTTTTTACGCGGCCGAGAACACCTCCAGCCCGGCGATCGCGTCGCGAAGGAATCCGATCAGGGCCCGCGTGGCCATCGACAGATGCGGGTTGGGCGTGGTGATGATGTAAAGCCGGTTTCCCAGCCCTTCGGGTTTCCAGTCCGGCAGCACCGGCACCAGCGACCCGCGCCGCACATCGTCCCAGCCCATGTAGCGCGGCAGCAGGCTGATGCCGTGGCCCTGGCGCACCGCGTTCATCAGGAACGGAAAGTGTTCGGATTGCAGATAGGGTGTGATCTCGACATCCTCGCGTTCCGGCCCGCATGTCGAATCCCGACCCAGGGTCAATAAGAATCGTCTGGATGTGTATGGCGGGCACAGGAAGCGGCACGCGGTCAGATCGGCGGGCTTGTTCAGTAGCGGCACCCGGGCCAGATATTCGGGCGATGCGCACAGTTGCCAGCGGATCGCGCAGACTTCGCGCGCCACGGTATCGAGCGGCGGTTCGGACGTCACCTTCAACGCGACATCGATCTCGGCGGCGATCAGATCGGTGACGCGGTTGGCAAAGAACACGCGCAGCGAGATGCCCGGATGTCGTTCGGCAAACTGCAGCAGCAGCGGCGCGATGAACGCATCGCCAAGGCCGGTCGGCACGCTGACGCGCACGTGGCCGCGCAGGGTTTTGCCCAGACTGTCGATTTCGGCGCGCGCGGCGGCGACTTCCTGCAGGATGCGCAAGCCATGCTCATACAGCGACTGGCCCGCGTCGGTCATTTCGAGCCGGCGGGTGGTTCGCCGCAACAGCATCGTCCCGGCCTGCTCCTCCAACTGGGCCAACTGGCGGCTCACCTGGGAACGCGTGACGCCGCGCCGCCGGCCGGCTTCCGCCAGATTGCCGGCCTCGACGATATCCACAAAAGCTTGAACAAGATTGAGGTCCATGCGACGAATCCGAAAGCAACGTCAAGTTTGACGCAACATTGTGATTCCGCTGGAAGGGATTGTCGATGCAGGCGCGCGTCGTTAAAGTGATCCGCTGCTAGTCATAAGGCAATTACAAGGAGACATCGCATGGCCGCAGACCTCTGGTTCGAATCATTGCATCGCGCGGGCGCGGACGTACTGGATCGCGGCACGAGGCTGGCGGGCGGACTGGGGCAGTTGGGGTTGGGCGAGGGCGGCGTGGTGGCGGTGCTGCTTCGTAACGATCCCGTTTTTGCCGACGTGGTGTTTGCCTGCCGCACGGCGGGCACCTACTACTGCCCCATTAACTGGCACTTCACGGCCGAGGAAGTGCGATTCCTGCTGCACGATAGCGGCGCGCGCGTGTTGATTGCCGATGCCGATCTCCTTCCGGCCGTGCAGGCGGTGCTACCGCCCGGAATGGTGGTGTTGAGCGTCAATGGCGCGCACCCCGATGCAATTGAATATGAGCCGTGGCTCCAGACGCGAGCCCCCTACGACGGGCCGCGCGTTGCGCCGCGCGGGCACCTGGCCTATACGTCCGGCACGACCGGGCGGCCGAAGGGCGTGCTGCGCCAGCCCGTGCCGCTCGACCAGCTCGATGATCAGCTCGCCCGCATGCGGTCTGTCGTAGCCAAGGCGATCGGCATCGTTCCCGGATGCCGCGCGCTGATGTCCGCGCCGCTCTATCACAGCGCGCCAAGCGTATTTGTGCAGAATGCCTTGCAGATCGCGGAGCGGCTGGTCCTTACGCCGCGCTTCGATCCGGAGCAGGTCCTGGCGCTGGTCGAAAAGCACCGCATCGACGTGCTTTATCTGGTGCCGATCATGTACGTGCGGCTGCTGAAGTTGCCGCCGGAAGTGCGCGCCCGGTACGACCTGTCATCGATTCGCTTTGTGGCGTCGACCGGGTCGCCGTGCGCCCCGGAAACCAAGCGCGCCATGCTCGAGTGGTTCGGACCGGTGATTCACGAAACCTACGCGTCGAGCGAAGCCGGCATGATCACCGTGGCCACGCCTGCCGACGCGTTGTCGCGCCCAGGCACGGCAGGACGTCCCGTCGACGATGCCAGTATTCGGATCCTGAGTGAGGACGGCAAGCCGTGCGCGCCCGGCGAAGTGGGGCTGGTCTATGTCCGCCAGCCCGCGTATCCCGACTTCACCTATCTGAACAACGATGCGGCACGGCGCGCCATCGATGTCGACGGCCGCGTCGCGCTGGGCGACCTTGGCTATGTCGATGCCGACGGCTACCTGTTCATCTGCGATCGGGCCTCGGATATGGTGATTTCCGGCGGCGTGAACATCTACCCGGCCGAGATCGAGCATGAACTTGCGAACTATCCCGGCGTGGCAGATTGCGTGGTGTTTGGCGTGCCTGACGACGAATACGGCGAGCGACTGCATGGCGTGATCCAGCCGGTTGCGGGCGCCAGCGTCGCGCCTGAAGCGGTTGTGGAGTGGTTACGTGGGCGGCTTTCCGGCTTCAAGGTGCCGCGCACCATCGAGATCGTCGCGCAATTGCCGCGCGACGAAACCGGCAAGCTCGCCAAGCGGCGATTGCGCGATCAGCATTGGGCCGGCCGCCAACGGCGCGTATAGCCGCGGTCGATTGGCGTCGCCGATTGCCGCTTTCCAGAGCCCGCTTTCGAAGCGCATCGCCAACGCAACAAACAACAAAGAAGACACAGGAGACAACACATGAATCGAAGAATCTTGCTGATGCTGGCCGCCGCGCTCGGCGTCGCTGTCGCCGCGCCCGCAACGTTCGCGGCGTGGCCGGAGCGTCCGATCAAACTGGTTGTGCCTTACACGCCGGGCGGATCCACTGACCAGTTCGGCCGCGCGCTGGCCGAAGGCATGACGCGTGGGCTGAAGCAGCCAGTTGTGGTGGAGAATCGCCCCGGCGCCAATACGATGGTCGGCACGCAGAGCGTGGCCCGTGCGCAGCCCGACGGCTACACGGTGCTGATGGGCACCAGCGCCAGCATGGTGCTGAATCCGCTGCTCTACAAGAAGACGGGATACGACCCGAAGGACTTCAAGGTCATCCTGATTGGCATCGAAGTGCCGTTGGTGGTGGTCACCAACAATCAGGTGCAGGCCAGCAACCTCAAGGACTTTGCCGCGTATGCCAAGGCAGCCGGCGGCAAACTCAACTATTCGTCGGTGGGACTTGGCAATCCGCTGCAATTGGCGACGGAAATGTTGAAGTCCGAACTCGGCATCGACATGACGCATGTGCCGTACAACGGCAGCGCACCCGCGTTGTCGGCATTGCTGGCCAACGATGTGCAATTGATGGTCGATGTGGTCAGCACATCGCTGCCGCATATCAAGGCGGGCAAGCTCAAGGCGCTGGCCGTGACCGGGCGCTCGCGGCTCGAGGTGCTGCCGAACGTGCCGACGGTGGCGGAAAGCGGCCATCCGAATTTCCATGCCGCGACATGGTTCGGCCTTGCGGTGCCCGCGCAGACCCCGCCGGAAGCCGTCGCCAAGCTGCAGGCCGCTGCGTCGCATGTCCTGACCGAAGCCGCGTTCCGCAACACGTTTAGCGCGCTGGGATTACTGGTGCAAGCGCCGCGCACCCAGGCCGAAATCGATCGCTACGTGGCTGCCGACCGCGAAAGCTGGGGAAAGGTCATTCGGGATAACCACATCAGCCTGGACTGACGGCTGAAACTGCGGGTGCCACTGCCACTGCCACTGCCAATGTCGATGTCGATGTCGATGGCGATGGCGATGGCGATGGCGATGGCGATGGCGATGTTGGAAGTCGGTGGCGATGGCAGATGGCATCCAGCGGCAGTCGGCTGGCCGATGGGGCGTATAGTTCGGGGTGGTCGACGTGGTCTCGCTGCGTCGACGACTTCGCCCCCTTCAGTTCCACGCACGCTGCCGCATTCCCGCCATGACAGATTCTGTCGAGCCGCCTGATTCTTCTTCATCGGACGCTTCGCGCTCTGCGCATCCTTCTTCGTCTTCCGCTTCCAGATCGGGCGCAACGGTTTCCGATGCGGCTGCACCGTCTGAATCGTCCGGCGCATCATCGGCGCGGCCGGAGCCCGCTATGGGCCCGCCGACGCGTGCGGATCGCCTGCGCGAGCTCCGTCTGCGCGCGCGCAGGGCGGCGGATCGAAAGAGTCGGCAGGTTGGACGCATCTCGCGCACGTCGATGCGGTATGCGGTGTTCATGTGCGGCGCCGGCGGCGTGGCCGCGTTTTCGATGGTGTTCGCCTATATCGCCGAACTGGCGCTGCGTTGGAATGCTTCGGTCACCAGAGCCACGCCATGGCTGGCGTTCGTCATGCTGCCGTTTGGCCTTGCCGCGTTGCGCTGGCTGACGATCCGCTTTGCCCCGCAGGCGCGCGGCAGCGGCATTCCGCAAGTCATTGCGGCGGTGACACTGGCGCCCGCGAGTACGGCGCAGACCGTGCTCGTGTCGTTCCGTCAGTCGATGTGGAAGGTGTTGCTGACCACGGGCGCGCTGCTGGCCGGCGCGTCGGTCGGGCGCGAGGGGCCGTCGGTGCAGGTCGGCGCGGCGGCAATGCTCTCGTGGGGGCGCTGGTGTCACGAGAAGCTGCAGTTCCGGATCGGCTTCCATCCGAATGCGTTGATCGCCGCGGGTGCGGCGGGCGGACTCGCCGCGGCGTTCAATACGCCGCTGGCCGGCGTGGTGTTCGCCATCGAGGAACTGGGCCGCGGCACGGCTGTGCGCTGGGACAGGGTGGTGCTGTCCGGCGTGCTGACCGCGGGCTTTCTTTCATTGGCCATATTCGGCAACAACCCCTACTTCAGCGTCAAGGTGCCGATGCTGGTGCTGACCAGCGCGTGGGGACCGGTGCTGCTTTGCGCGGTGGTCAACGGCGTGATGGGCGGCCTGTTTGCAAAAATCCTGATCGCCGGCGTACCGGGCCTGGCGCCGCGCGCGTGGCGCGGCTGGCTGTCGGAGCATCCGGTGGCAGTGGCCTTCGGTTGCGGGCTGGTGGTGGCGGCGTTGGGCTGGGCCACGGCCGGCGCCACCTTTGGCACCGGTTATGAGCAGGCATCCGGACTCATCAACGGCGAATCGCACAGCACGCTGTGGTTTGGCATTGCCAAGTTCGTGGCGACCGTTGTGTCGTATTTCGCCGGCATTCCCGGCGGGATCTTCACGCCTTCGCTGGCAATCGGCGCCGGCATCGGCGAAAACATCGCGCATTTCATGACCGGCATGGCCGAACCGCGCGTGCTGGCGCTGGTCTCGATGGCTGCGTTCCTGGCGGCGGCCACGCAGGCGCCGATCACGGCCAGCGTGATCGTCATGGAAATGACGCGCACGCAGGATCTGACCATCTATCTGCTCGCGGCTTCGCTGCTGGCGTCGTTCCTGTCGCGACAGTTCAATCCGCATCCGTTCTATCACCATATGGGCCACGCGTTCCGCCGCGAAGCGATGGCGATCGGCCGCCGGCAACCGTCGCCGTAACAGCCTGTTACAGACCGTTGCGGGCGCGCCGCTGAAGTGTCCGTTCGAACGATCGACCCGATGGCGGCGCTATCGGCGATGTCTTACCATGTGCCGCGCGCGCACCGGCGGCAGCAGATCGCCAAGCCGCGCCTGTGTACCGGCGGCACATTGACTCGTCGGTGAAGTGGGCTTCGACGCCTTTCGGGGAGCAGGACATGGCCACGCAACGACCGGGCGGTACGCGCCCAACCGCCGCGCAACAACGCCCGCCGCACGGCTCGGCGCAAAGCGCGCCGCGCAAGCCGGCCGTGCCGGCGCCGGACCTCGCCGCGGATACCGCCATCTGGCACACGCGCGGTCTGCAGACCAACTCGCGCATGCGCGCGCCGCTGGTGCAACGCACGCCCGTGCGCCAGTTGCCGCCGAGCCCCGTGCCGCGTCTTATCCTTTGGGCCGTGCTGATTGGCATCGCACTGGTATGCTTCCAGACCGTGAAGCATATGCTCCGTTAATTCCTGTCGGTTAGGCATCACACCGTGATGCCAGCCAGACCCGGCAGGAACCCTCAACACGGAGCGGGCTCCAAAGCGGAGCCTATTTCAGGAGCGTGTTTTGAGATTTACTGTTGCCGGGCTGGCCGTGGCTGCCCTGCTGGCGAACGTTGTCGCCCATGCCGCACCCGCAGCGCCCGCCGCTGCCTCTACCGCCGCGCCCGCTGTGGCCCCGAGCGCCGCATCGATTATCGAAGGCAAGGACAAGTTTTCGACGATGCTCGATACGCTCGAAATTGGTAGCCCGTTGCCTGCGCTGCCCGATTGCGCAGATCATCGGTCGCCGGACGGCAAGGATGTCAACGCCTACTGCGTGGAATTGCGCGGTGACGGCGTCATGCGCCAGGTTGGCGTGCCGCGTGACAAGCGTCCAACCTTCATGGATGGTCCGCGACTGGTGGCGTTTGTCGACGGTAATGCGTTGGTGGGCCTGATCGTGCCGACCGATGGCATCCGATCCCAGGACGCTGCCGCGCAGGCCCTGAACGCACGGTACGGCAAACCGTTTCGCCAGGAAAACATCGACATGAAGGACAAGGCGGGCAAGCCGGTGAAGAGCATTCACGCCGGCTGGATGCGCAAGCCGCTGACTGTCGAGCTTTACGCGATTCCCGAAAATCCCAGCGAGGGCACGATCGAACTGCTGCTGCCGCAGGCGCGCGCATTGATGGCCAACCGCGATGCCGACGTGGCGAAGGCGCTGGCGCCGCCGCCGGCCTCGGCCGCCGCGGCGAAGAAGGGTGACAAACCGGAGAAAGCCGAGAAAGCCGAGAAATCGGACAAGGCGGATAAGGCCGACAAGAAAGCGCCCGCCAAGCCGATCAACCCGGGCAGCTGGTAAGCCAGCGGCGCGCGGGTGGGCTTGGCGAGCGGGGCGGCTTCAGAGGCCGTCCATGACCTTGTCGAGCCCGCGCACCACGCCGCGCAACGTATGCACGCGGCGAATTGCCAGTAGCGCCCCGGAAACATAGGGCTTCGATCCGTCGCCCGCTTCGTGCTTGATGTGCAGGCGCTGTCCGTCGGCGCCGAAAATCACTTCGACGCCAAGCTGATAGCCCGGCAACCGCACGGCATGCACTTGCGTGCCGGACATCGTTGCGCCGCGTGTTTCGCGCGGGCCGCTGACCTGATCGACAGGCACCGCCTGGGCCGCCTGCTTGATCTCGCCGAGCCGGAATGCAAGCTCGCGCACCGTGCCCGATGGCACGTCGACCTTGCCAGCCTTGGCATAGTCGATGATTTCCCAATGATCGAGATGGCGCGCCGCCATCTCGGCAAATTTCTGCAGCAGCACCACCGTGATGGCGAAGTTGCCGCACGCAAGCACGCCGCGGTCGGCCTTGCGCGCGGCCGCGTCGATGTCGGCGTAGTCTTCGTCGGAAAGCCCCGATGTGCCAACCACCACATGCGCGCCATGGGCCAGCGCCTGCAGAATGTTCTGCTTGGCGACGGCCGGCTTGGTGTATTCCACATACACGTCATAGGGGGTGGTGCCCAGCGCGTCGATGCTGGCGGCGGCCACGCCCGGGGTGTCC
This sequence comes from Cupriavidus pauculus, assembly GCF_008801835.1. Lineage (GTDB taxonomy): Bacteria > Pseudomonadota > Gammaproteobacteria > Burkholderiales > Burkholderiaceae > Cupriavidus > Cupriavidus pauculus. The sequence goes on from NZ_VZOW01000010.1 coordinate 123,489, forward strand.
CGGTGGCCGGTCAGGCTCGCAAGCGGCTGTCCGGCCGCGCCGCGTGACAGGCCGCCCACCAGCGTCATATCGGACGCATGCGCCACGCCGCGCGCCAGTTCCGCGCCCGCCCAGCCCGTCACGCCGCCCACCACCACGCGAATACGATCGCTCATTGCTGTCCTCCGAATCGTTGCAAGGGCTGCAAGCATAGCGCGGCGCAATGTTCCGCGCCGGGCCGGGCGCATTCGCGGGTTGCCGAAGGGCGTGATCGGACGATTGCGCGGGCGCCTGCTAATCGGCCGCGCGTCGGCGGTCGATCTTCCTGGCCAGCACGATCGACGTCGTGGTGTGGTTCACGCCATCGAGCATACCGATCTCGTCGAGCAATTTATCGAGCCGTGCATGCGTGTCGCAACGGATCACAGCCATGTAGTCGACGGGGCCGCTGACGGAATTAAGCTCTTCCACCTCCGGCAGCCGCTGCAGCGCGCGCACCACGCCGGGCGCGGCCTTCGGCTGCACCGACAGGCCGCAGAAGGCCAGGATGGCGTTGTCCTCCATCCGGCTGCCGAGGCGCACGCCATACCCGGCAATCACGCCGGTCCGTTCCAACCGGGCAATGCGGGCCACCACGGTCGTGCGCGCGATGCCCAGCGCGCGCGACAGGTTGGCCGCGCTTTCCCGCGCGTTGGCTTGCAGCAGCGCCAGCAAGTGGCGATCGGTCTGATCGAGGTCGGCCATCGTTGTCACCTGACGATTCGTCGAATTACTACGTCGATACGACCGATTATGCCGGGCTTTCGTCAATCTTGTGGCTATAAAACGTGCGTCACGCTGCTCATACTTCAGTCATCCCTGCGATTACTGACGGAGTCCGCCATGCAACTTTCCTCGCTGGGTCCCGCCGCCGTGCGTGACCTGACCGCCGCGCCGCGGCCGCTTTCGGTTGTCGTGCTGGGCGCCGGAAAGATCGGGCGCGTGATCGCCACGATGCTGGCCGATAGCGGCGACTACCGCGTTTGCCTGGTCGATCATGATGCCCATCGGCTGGACGGCCTGCCGCGCGCGATTGCCGTGCGGGCTGGCGATCCCACCGAGCCGGGCACGTGCGCGGCGCTGCTCGCGGGTGCCGACGCGGTGCTGAACGCCTTGCCGTTTCACGCGGCGGTGCACGTGGCGACGGTTGCGGCGCGCCTGGGCGTGCATTATTTCGATCTGACCGAGGACGTCGCCGCCACGCACGCGATCCGCGCGCTGGCCAATGACGCACGTTCGGTGCTGATGCCGCAGTGCGGGCTGGCGCCCGGTTTCATCGGCCTGGTCGGTAACGACCTGGCCCAGCAATTTCTACGCGGCGGCGGCGAGCTGCTTGAGCTGCGCATGCGCGTGGGCGCGTTGCCGCGCTATCCAAGCAATGCGCTCAAGTACAACCTGACGTGGAGCACCGAAGGGCTGATCAACGAATACTGCAATCCGTGCGAGGCGATCGTCGATGGTCGTCGCGTGGAACTGCCCGCGCTGGAAGGACTCGAGACATTTGCGCTGGACGGCGTGGAATACGAAGCCTTTAATACCTCGGGTGGGCTGGGCACGCTGCCCGAGACACTAGGCGGCCGCGCGCGCCAGGTCGACTACAAGTCGATCCGCTATCCGGGTCACTGCGCGCAGATGAAGCTGCTGTTGAACGATTTGCGTATGCGCGAACGGCGGGACTGGTTGCGCGATATCTTCGAACACGCGATCCCGGTCACCCAGCAGGACGTGGTGATTGTGTTTGCCAGCGCCACCGGCCATCCGCCGGGCGTGAAAGGCCAGGGCAAGCGCGGGCCGCTGACGCAGGCATCGTTCTCGGCGCGCATCGGCGGCATGGACGATTTTGCCAGCCTCGGCCACGTCAATGCGATCCAGCTGACCACCGCCGCGGGCATTTGCACGGCGCTGGATCTGGTCGCGACCGGTGTGCTGCCGCAGGCGGGATTCGTGCGGCAGGAATCGATGCCGCTCGATCGATTCCTCGCCAATCGCTTTGGTCAGCATTACGCGCGCCATCCGCTACAGGAGACACTCGCATGAAGGCACAGGAAATTGCCGACTGCTTTCGGGCCATGGGCCAGGCGCAGCCATGGGCCGGCGCGCAACATGTCGCGTCGGGTCAGTTGGGCGTGAGTTCGCCGATCGATGGCGAAATGTTCGGCACGTTGCCGGTGTGCTCGCCGGCCGATGCCGATGCGCAGATCGCGCGGGCGCACGCCGCGCAAAGCCTCTGGGCGCTGACACCGGCGCCGGCGCGCGGCGAAGTGGTGCGGCGTTTCGGCGAAACGCTGCGCACCCACAAGGACGCGCTGGGCCGCCTGGTGGCGCTGGAAGCCGGCAAGATCTTGCAGGAAGGGCTGGGCGAAGTGCAGGAGATGATCGATATCTGCGATTTCGCGGTGGGTTTGTCGCGCCAGCTACATGGTTTGACGATTGCGTCCGAGCGGCCCGCCCATGCAATGCGCGAGACCTGGCATCCGTATGGGCTGTGCGGCGTGATTTCGGCCTTCAATTTTCCGGTCGCGGTGTGGGCGTGGAACGCGGCGCTGGCGCTGGTGTGCGGCAATGGCGTGGTGTGGAAGCCGTCCGAAAAAACACCGCTGTGCGCGCTGGCCGCGCAGGCTCTGCTCGATCGCGTGATCGACGGGCACGCCCCACAGTTTGCGGGGCTGAGTTGCGTGTTGATCGGCGGGCGCCAGCTTGGCCAGCTTCTGGTGCAGCATCCGTCGGTGCGGCTGATGAGCGCGACCGGATCGACGCGCATGGGCCGCGAAGTGGGCATGGCCTGCGCCGCGCATTTCAAGCGCGCGATCCTCGAACTGGGCGGCAACAACGCCGCGATCGTTGCGCCGTCGGCCAATCTGGAATTGACGCTGCGAGCGATGACGTTCGCGGCGGCCGGCACGGCTGGGCAACGCTGCACCACGCTGCGACGCGCCTTCGTGCATGTGGACTTGATTGCAACCGTGACGCAGCGCCTGCGCCAGGTGTACGCGCGCCTGCCGGTGGGCGATCCGCTGCAGGGCGGCACGCTGGTCGGCCCTTTGATCGACACCGCGGCGGGCGACGCGATGGCCAATGCGCTGGCAAGCTGCCGCGCGCAGGGCAACGTCGTGCATGGCGGCGAACGGCTGCTGGTCGATCGCTTTCCGCATGCGTGCTACGTGCGTCCGGCGCTGGTGCTGACGGACACGCAGCACGACACGATGCTGACCGAGACCTTTGCGCCGATTCTCTACCTGATGCCCTACACCTCGCTCGACGAGGCGATTGCGCTCAACAACGCCGCGTCGCATGGACTGTCGTCGTGCATCTTTACGGAATCGCTGCGCGAGGCCGAAACGTTCCTGTCCGCGGCCGGCAGCGACTGCGGCATCGCCAACGTGAACATCGGCACCAGCGGAGCGGAAATCGGCGGCGCCTTTGGCGGAGAAAAGGCAACCGGCGGCGGGCGGGAATCGGGCTCCGATGCGTGGAAGGGCTACATGCGGCGTGCCACCAATACCGTCAACTACGGCGATGCACTGCCACTGGCGCAGGGCATCCGCTTCGACGTCTGAAGCCGGAGACGCTGTGCGCTTACATTCGGCGAGACGTTGCGAATCGTAACAAGGGTTACAGCAGCTTGACGCTGTATTACCAAAGCCGCCCGTATAACGTTCTTAAGGGCAGTGCATTGATGGATCTCAATGCCTGTGAAAAAAGGACGTCGCAATGAAAGCAAAATGGATGGTGACGGGTTTGGCAGTGGCCGGCGCGGCAATGCTGGGCGGATGCGCCGTATATCCCACGCCGTATGGTCCGGCGGTTGAACCCGCACCGGTCGCGGTTGCGCCCGCGCCGGTCTATGTCGGCCCGCCTGCCGTGGTGGTCCGGCCGTATTACGGCGGATACTATGGCGGCTACTACGGACGCCGCTACCGGCACTGGTAAGCGGGCGCCCAGCGCGCCGGACAGTGTCGAATAGCGACGATGGCCCGCGCGCGTCCCGTAGCGCGCGCCGGCACTGGCTGGCGGACGGCACGACGGCATGATTGCAGGCGGCGAGGGCGCCACCAGGTGCCCAGGAACGGCGCAACGGATGCGCGCCAGCGGTGGTGCTAGGGAAGCGGAGCGCTGTTCAGCCCGGGCCAGCCCGGCGCCAGCGTTTCACCGATATCGCGCAGATCCACCAGATCGAGCACGCGCCCGACCGTGTGGTCGACCAGTTCGGCGATCGACTGCGGCTTTTGATAAAAGCCGGGAACCGGCGGGAAGATGATGCCTCCCATTTCCGTCACGGCCGTCATATTGCGCAGATGCGCAAGATTCAACGGCGTTTCCCGCACCATCAGCACCAGTTTGCGACGCTCCTTGAGCGTGACGTCGGCCGCGCGCGTGATGAGATTGTCGGAAAGGCCGTGGGCAATGGCGGCCAGCGTGCGCATCGAACATGGCGCGACGATCATCGCTTGGGCGCGGAACGATCCGCTGGCAATGGTCGCGCCGACATCGCGCACGTTGTGCACCACATCGGCCAGCGCCTCGACTTCCGCTCGGCCGATGTCGAGTTCGTGCTGCAGGTTCATGATGCCGGCGGGCGAGATCAGCAGGTGGGTTTCCACGCCGCTCACATCCCGCAGCACCTGCAGGAGCCGGACGCCATAGATAGCGCCGGTTGCGCCCGTGATGGCGACGATCAGCCGTTGCGGCGCGCCGCCTGCATGCATCACGGACATGGTGGGCTGCGGGCTCAGGCCTTCAGCAGCGATTGCAGTTCGCCGTTCTGGTACATCTCCATCATGATGTCCGAACCGCCGACGAACTCGCCGTTCACGTAAAGCTGGGGGATCGTCGGCCAGTTGGCGTATTCCTTGATGCCCTGGCGGATGCCGTCGTCCTCGAGCACGTTGACCGTGGTCGGGGCGTCCACGCCGCATGCCTTCAGGATCTGGATGGCGCGGCCCGAAAAGCCGCACATCGGGAATTGCGCCGTGCCCTTCATGAACAGGACCACGGGGCTGCCCTTCACGATCTGGTCGATCTTCTGTTGTACGTCACTCATGATCAAATGTTCCGGTTGCGCGCGACGCCAGGCAGGCATCGCAGAAATGGGGGATTGGCTCGGGATTTTACCGGAATCGCGCCCGGCCTTCAGGCCAGCGCTTTGCGGCGAACGCGCTACGTGGCCAGTCCGCCGGATTGCCGGGCCTAGTGCGGCCGGCGGCCGCCGCTGCAGCGTTCGTTGCCGCCCAGATCGCGGGCGGTGAATACGTCGAAGAAACCGGCGGTCGTCAGCAGGTGACGCGTGGCGTAGCCCTGATCGTAACCGTGCTCCAGCAACAGCCAGCCGCCCGGCAGCAGATGATCCGGCGCGCCCGCCACGATCTGTGCAAGGTCGGACAGGCCGTCGTCATGATCGGTCAGCGCATCGATCGGCTCGAAACGCAGGTCGCCTTCGGCCAGATGCGGGTCGCTTTCGGCAATGTAGGGCGGATTGCTGACGATTAAATGGAACCGCTCGTTGTCCGGCAGCGCCTTGTACCAGTCGGACGCGAGGAAGCGGATGTTGTCGGCCTGCAGCGCCCGGGCGTTGTCCTGCGCTACCGTCAACGCGCCGGCCGACACATCGGTGGCCCACACTTCGGCGTCGGGTCGTTCGCGCGCGATGGTCACGGCCAGCACGCCCGAGCCGGTGCCCATGTCCAGCACGCGCGGCGCGTGGATATCGGCAAGACGGGCCAGCGATGCTTCCACGGCGACCTCGGTGTCGGGGCGCGGGATCAGAACGTCTGGCGTGACGCGGAAGGTGCGGCCAAAAAATTCGCGCTGGCCCAGCAGGTACGCCATCGGCTCGCCCGTCAGCCGTTTGGCCAGCAGCGTCGAAAATGCATCACGTTGTGCTGCATCCAGTTGTTGGTGATCGCGTGTGATCAACTGCGTGCGCGTCAGCCCGGTGACGTGGCACAGCAGCATGCGCGCCTCCAGCGCCGGCAAGCCAGCCATGGCGGCGAGGATCAGGGCTTCGCGCACGGTGGGATCAGCCGAGAGCGCACCTGGAGCATTGGAGGGCATTGTTTTACGTCTGGGTATAACGGATTGCGTACGTGCAAAAAACCCCGCCGGGCGTCAGCCAGACGGGGTTTTTTGCGCCGCTTCGCGGAAGGTGTCTAGTGTAAGCCGTTTGGCGCTTGGATTCGACACCTCCCTGCGTAGGGCTTTTACTTGTTGACGGCGTCCTTGGCCTTGTCGGCCGTGGTGTTGACGGCGTCCTTGGCGGCTTCCTTGGCCTGCGCCATGGCGTTGCCGGCGTCAACCTTGGCCTTCTCGGCGGCCACGGAGACATCGGCGGCAGCGCCGCTGGCGGCTGCCTTGGCTGCGTCGGCTGCATTCGCTGCCGCGGCGGCGGCGTCGCTGGCGGCGGCCTTGGCCGATTCCGCAGCGCTTTGCATCGCGCTGTCGGCATTGGTTTGGGGGGCTTCTTCCTTCTTGCTGCAGGCCGCCACAGCGGCGGTCATCATCAGAATCGCGAGCAACTTTTTCATGATTTCGTCCTTGGGTTTGTTTGTTGGAGGAGTGGCATCCACCCAGACTTCGAGGGCCCGTCAGTCGGTCTATTGAAAAGTGACGTATCGGGTGGTCTGGTCGAAATCGATTATAGACAGCGGTATTTGACAAGCCAGTGCTGTTTCAAGCATTTACCTCAGTTACAAAGCATCACGCGTCGTCCCCCAGCGCGGCGAGCTGGTCGGCCTGGTGCTCGGCGGCAAGTGCGGATATCAGTTCGTCCATGTCGCCGTCCATGATCATGTCGATCTTGTAGAGCGTGAGGTTGATGCGGTGATCGGTCACGCGGCCCTGGGGAAAATTGTAGGTACGGATGCGGTCGCTGCGGTCGCCCGAACCGATCAGGTTGCGCCGCGTGTTCGCCTCCTTGGCCTGCGCCGCACGCATTTGCATGTCCTTGATGCGCGCCGCCAGCACCTTCATCGCCTTTTCCTTGTTGCGATGCTGGCTGCGATCGTCCTGGCACTCCACCACGATGCCGGTGGGCAGGTGGGTCAGGCGCACGGCGGAATCGGTCTTGTTGACGTGCTGGCCGCCGGCGCCGGACGCGCGGAACGTATCGACGCGCAGGTCCGAAGGATTGATCTCGACCTCGCCGACTTCGTCGGCTTCAGGCATCACCGCCACGGTGCACGCCGATGTATGGATGCGGCCCTGGGCCTCGGTGGCCGGCACGCGCTGCACGCGATGCCCGCCCGATTCAAACTTCAGTTTCGAAAACGCGGCGTCGCCGGCGATCCGCACGATCACTTCCTTGTAGCCGCCCAGGTCCGACTCGGACTCGCTCATGACTTCCACCTGCCAGCGCTGACGTTCCGCATAGCGCGTGTACATGCGCAGCAGATCGGCGGCAAATAGCGCGCTTTCCTCGCCGCCGGTGCCTGCGCGGATTTCCAGCAACAGATTGCGATCGTCGTTCGGGTCCTTGGGCAACAGCAGCGTCTGCAGGTTCTTTTCAAGCGTTTCGAGACGCGCGCGCGCGGCGTCGATCTCGTCGGCGGCAAAGTCCTTCATCTCCGGATCGCCCAGCAGCGCCTCGGCCGTGGCCAGATCTTCCTGCGCCTGGCGATATTGGCCGTACTGCTCGGCCACTGGCGACAATTCGGCGTGCTCGCGCGACAGCTTGCGGTACTGGTTGATGTCTGCCGTGGCGTTTTCGTGCGCAAGCAGGGCGTTGACTTCATCGAGTCGCTCGGCCAGTTGGTCGAGCTTGTTGAGCATGCTGGCTTTCATGGGTTAGGCGGAATTCGTGGCATTGGCACAACGCGGGCGATTGTGCGGAAGCGGCAGGCATTGGCCGCGCGCCGGCGGATGCCGGTGCAAGGCGGGGATCGAGGCTAGCGCTCGGAGTGACTGCTTTGGCGGAACAGGCCCGGCACCAGGCGCAGCAGCGCCTCGCGGTCTTCGCCCTGGGTGTGGTTCAGGGCGTGCGTGGGGCCGTGCAGGAACTTGCGCGTGAGCGCGCCCGACAGCGCGTCGAGCACGGCTGCCGGATCGTCGCCGCGCGCCAGCATGCGGCGTGCGCGTTCCAGCTCGGCCTGGCGGATTGCCTCGCCGGCCGATTGCAGATCGCGGATGACCGGCACCACGCTGCGCGTTTCCAGCCAGTGCATGAAATTCTGCACGCGCGATTCGATAATCGCTTCGGCCTGTGCCACTGCGGCCTGGCGCAGCGCATTGCCTTCGCGCACCACGGCGCCAAGGTCGTCGACGGTGTACAGGAATACGTCGTTCAGGCGCGCGACTTCGGGCTCCACGTCGCGCGGCACGGCGAGGTCGACCATCATGATCGGGCGATGCTTGCGGCGCTTGACTGCGCGCTCCACGGCGCCCAGTCCGATGATCGGCAGCGAACTGGCTGTGCAGGACACGACGATATCGAATTCGTGCAGGCGCTCGTTCAGGTCTTGCAGGCGGATGGCCTGCGTCGTCAGCCCTTGTCCGGCCAGTTGTTCGGCGAGCTTCTCGCCGCGTTCGACGGTGCGGTTGGCCACCACGATCTGACGCGGCTGCTGCGCGGCGAAGTGTGTCGCGCAAAGTTCGATCATTTCGCCGGCGCCGATGAACAGCACGCGCTGCGTCGACACACTTTCAAAAATCCGTTGCGCCAGACGCACCGCGGCGGCGGCCATCGATACCGAGTGCGCGCCGATCTCGGTCTGGCCGCGCACTTCCTTGGCCACCGCGAAGGTGCGCTGGAACAGCTGGTTCAGGTACGTGCCAAGCGCGCCGGCTTCGCCAGCGGTGCGCACCGCATCCTTCAACTGTCCGAGAATCTGGGTTTCGCCCAGCACCATTGAATCGAGACCGCTGGCCACGCGGAACGCATGGCGCACGGCTTCGGACTGGGGCAGTGCGTACAAATGCGGCGCCAGTTCACCCGCGGGCACGTTGTGATGCTGGGCCAGCCAGCGCAGCGTGTGCTCGAAACCGTCCTGACCCGGCTGCAGCACATCGGTGGCGCAGTAGATCTCGGTGCGGTTGCAGGTGGAAAGGATGGCGGCCTCGGTGCCGCTGCGGCCAGCCAGATGGGTGCGCAACGCGCCAAGTGCCGGTTTGATCTGCTCAAGCGGAAACGCCACGCGCTCGCGCAGCGAGACGGGTGCCGTAGTGTGATTGATGCCGATCGCGAGCAGTTGCATTTGTGGGGTGTCGTGGCCATCCGGCGCGTGGTCCGGAAGCGGCGATCATTATACCGCCACGCCACAAGGTTGCAGGAAACCCGGCCGTTAGTGCGACATGCAGTATCGTTACGCCACGGCCTCGTCGATGTGGCCAAAAAGACACAGGAGAACGGTATGTTGGGCTTGGCGGTGGTGGGCGCGATGGTCGGTCTGGCGGGGCGACTGCTGCATCCGGCCGGGCGCGTGGTCACGCTGCCGGCCGCGCTGTGGCTGGGCGCGCTGGGCGCATGGGCGTTTTTTTACGCCGGCCGCGCGGCCCATTTCTTCACCGATGGGCAACTTTTTGGTTGGGGCGCGGCCATCGTCGGCGCCGCGCTGTTTGTGGCGGCGTGGGGCCTTTTGCGCCCGCGCCGGTAACGGGTGAATCGACAAAAAAGTCGGTAATCGGTGTGATGCGTGGGTCGATTCAGGCCCTGGCGTCGAGGAATCGGCGCAGGATGGCGCTCGAATAGTGGCTGGCCACGTCGCGCAAAAACGACGAAAAATCGACATGGGCCGCGTCGTCGGCGCGGTCCGACACGGTCCGCATCAGCGCGAACGGCACGCCATATTCGTAGCAGATCTGCGCCAGCGCGGCGCCTTCCATTTCCACCGCCTGCAACGCTGGCAGCTCGGCCCGCAGCGTCGCCACGGCCTGCGGGGAATTGATGAACTGGTCGCCGCTGGCGATCATGCCCACATGCAGGCGCGGCCCATGCAGGCCGAAGCGTGCCAGCACGGCGTCCGGCACGGCCGTGGCCAGGTCGTCGCGCAGAAAATGCGCCACCGCGTCGCGCAATGCAGCGGTGAGTACGGGATCGGCCGGAAATTCGGCCTTGTCCAGCAGCGGCACTTCATGGCGGGGAAACAGCGGTCGCGCGTCCATGTCGTGCTGGACCGTGCGATCGGCCACGACGATATCGCCCACGCTGACCCCCGGTCCGACGCCGCCGGCCAGTCCGGTGAAGACGATCTCGTCCACGCCGAATTCGCGGATCAGCGTCACGGTCGTGGCCGCAGCAGCCACCTTGCCGACGCGCGCCAGCACCAGCACCACGGGTTGCCCGTGCAGCGTGCCGCGGTAGTAGTCGCGCATGCCGATGGTGATACGGGTGGCGCGCGCGTCTTCGTGCCGCATCGCGGCGATCAAGCCATCCACTTCGTCGTGCAGGGCGGCGAGTATGCCAAGCGTCATGATGTCTGGGGCGCAAGCCGCCGTTGTCGAGTCCGGCGCCAGCATACCGGCGACCGTGCGGCAGGGAAAGCGCGTCGCGCGCGATGGTCGCCGTTCCACGAGATTGCGGCGGCCGGCGAGACTTTGGCATGCCGCTTTGCTACATTGCTGCCCATGTCGTCACTCGGGGGATTGCCGGTTGGAAACCTTTTCGACTCGCCGCAGCGTCCAGCAGGCACTTGCCGATTGGCGCGCGCAAGGGCGCCTCGGCGCCGACGCGCTGCGCACGGCATGGACACCCACGCTGCCCGATCGCGCTGCTTGGCATGGCTGGCTTGATCGCGCGCTGATGATCCTTGGCACGGCCTTGCTCTGTGCCGGCGTCATTGTCTTCTTCGCCTACAACTGGGCGGAACTCCACAAGTTCGCAAAATTCGGCTTGCTCGCGGCGCTGCTCAGCGTACTGGCGGCGGTGGCATATGTGCGCCCGTCCGGCGATCTGGCCGGCCACGCGGCGCTGGCCGGCGCGCAGATCGTGTCCGGCGTGCTGTTGGCGGTGATCGGCCAGACGTACCAGACCGGTGCCGATGCGTGGCAGCTGTTTGCGCTGTGGGCGTTGCTGGCGGCGCCATGGGCGCTGGCCGCGCGCGCCGCGCCGCACTGGTGGATCGTGCTGGTGGTCGCCAACGTCGCGTTGCTGCGCTACTGCAGTGTCCGGCTTGGCGTGGGCGCAATGATCGACCTGCTGTTCTCGGCGCCGCAGGCGCGCGACACGATGACATTCCTGCTCGGCGCGTCGCTCTTGCAACTCGCAGTGTGGTTTGGACTCGCCCGCTACGCCACCCACCTCGGATTCCGTGGCATGACCGGCCCGCGTCTGATCGGCGCGTTGGTCTGCGCATATGCGGGATGGCTTGGCGTGATGAGCATGCTGTCCCGGAATTTCGCGCCGATCGGCTGGCTGACCGGTGCGGCGGCATTGGTCGGACTGATCGTCTGGTTCCGCTGGCGCGCATTCGATATCGTCGTGCTCAGCCTGGCCTGCCTGACGGGCATCGGACTGGTCGTCGTGGCGGCGGGGCGATGGCTGGCCGATCGGGATGGTGGATTCGGCGCGTTCCTGTTACTGGCGATGATCACGATCGGACTGGCCGTGGTGGCGGCCACATGGCTGTTGCGCGCATGGCGCGCGGCAGGGGAGCGTGCGGCATGAATCGCGACCGTATCGAAAGAACGCTGTGGAGCCAGTTGAGCGCGCGCGGCGCGGTGAGCGGGGACTACGTTGCCACGCAGCGCGTGCCGTGGCCGATCCGCCTGCTGATGGGCGGCGCAGGCTGGCTTGGCGCCCTGTTCTTCCAGCTGTTTCTGGTCGGCACCGTGTTTGTGTCCATGCGCGAGAATGGCGTGGCGATGGCGGTGACCGGCATCGTCATGATTGGCATCGCGATGCTGCTATTCCGCGTCAAGGCAAAGGAAAGCGGCCGCATCGCGATGGGCCAGTTCGCGCTGGCCATGAGCCTGGGTGGCCAGGGCATGCTGGTGGTCGGCGTGGGGGAAGTGATCGGGGCCAACCGGCTGGTCGACACCGCGCCGTTCTGGATGGGCGTGGCGCTGCTGGAGGCCGTGCTGTTCCTGCTGGTGCCCGATCGGCTGCATCGCTTCATCGCTGCACTGGGGATGTGGTCGGCGCTCGCCATGGCGGTGTGCATCGGCCTGGGCGATCTGGTCGCGCCACGCTGGACGGCGATTCCGGTGGCCCTCGGCGTTCTGGTTGCCGTGGCGCTCGCCATGGTGCTGACATTCGCGCTGCAGGAGGCAGCCGCAGCGGCGTCGGGCCGTCACGCGATGTGGGAGCCGGCGGCCGACGCCACGCTGCTGTTCGCCGTGGCTGGCGCGCTGATCGTCACGGCGTTTGCGCATCCGGTGGATCTGCTCTTTGGCACCGCCACGGCGCGGCCCGCGCCCGGTTTCTGGCTCGCCGGCGCGTTGATCGGTGCGGAGCTGGCTGCGCTGGTGCTGATCGAATGCAAGCGGTTGGCGTGCGATCCGCGCGTCAGCGCGTCGGTATTGGCCGTCGCGCTGGCCTTCGGCGCATTGATGGTGTACGCGCCGGCGGTGAGCGCCGGTGTGCTGGCAATGGCCGTGGCGTTACGGCGTGGGTCGTTGCCATGGCTGGGCCTGGCCATCGGCACCGTGCTGATCGGCTTTGTGTGGTACTACGGCACGCTGCATTGGACGCTGCTGGCAAAGTCCGCCACGTTGGCGGGCGCCGGCGTATTGCTGTTGATGGCGCGCGCGCTGGCCATCGCAATGTCGCGCAAGGAGTCCGTTGCATGAAGCGCTGGATCATTGTTGCCTGGCTGCTGAGCATCGGCATCGCCGCGGCCGGCATCGTCGACAAGGAGCGCCTGCTGGCCAGAGGCGATACGGTGTACCTGCGCCTGGCCCCGGTCGATCCCCGCTCGCTGATGCAGGGCGACTACATGGCGCTGAATTTTGCCATCGGCATGGAGATCACGGCCGCGTACGGGCGGCAGGCGAAGGCGCCCTCGCGCGAGGCGGTGGTCGTGATCCGTCTCGATGCGCGCGGCGAAGGTACTCTCGCACGCTTGCCGCAAGGGGAGCCGCTGGCCGCCGACGAACACCTGCTGCGCGTGCAGTCCGTGCCATCGCGCTGGGGCGGAACGTTGGTGCAGGTCTCCACCGATGCGTGGTTCTTCCAGGAGGGGCAGGCCGATCGCTACGCGCACGCGCGATACGGCGAATTCCGGGTCGACGCGGACGGGCGGGCATTGCTGGTGGGATTACGCGACGATCAGTTGCGCCCGCTCTGAGCCGCTGCGGATGCGTCCTCGCTGGGCGCGTCCCGTCCGAGCGACCAAGCGGCGCGCGGCATGCATTCGCGCTCATTCGGGCCGATAAGCGATCCTACAACCGAGTCCACGACCGCGCGCGGCGGCGAGCAACGAAACGCGGCGCGCGCGCATTACCATCGCCACGACATTCCCGCGCGGAACGCCAGCCCGTCGCGCCCGTTGCCAAACGCGTGCTGGTATTTCAGATCGGTGAACAGATGCGCGGCTTTTGTCATCTGCAGCGTCACGCCTGCGCCGGCTTGCCACCAGTTTCTTGCCAGATCGGGCCGCAGCGATGCGTCGGCCATCGACACCACCGGCAGCGGCGTGAAGTCGCGCAGCAGATCGACCGTCATGTAAGGCCGGAAATGACCGGCTTCGGGGTTGTCGACCTCCCCGTCGCGAAACAGCCGCAGCCCAAGCCGACCCCGCACCGCATTGTCGTTGCCGCCGGACACCTGCGAGATGGCGTCCCCAAAGCTGCTCGCATGCAGAAACTGGTAGGCGATCTGCAGTTGCGGTTCCAGCCGCCAGATGTTGCCGATGGGTAGCGGTTTGCCCGTCTCGGCGGACACGGTGACGCCGTAGCCTTTCTGGCGCGCCTGCGTCGCATAGACGTCCTGGTATTGATGCTCGAAGTAGTTGAATTCGCCCGCGAGGTCCACGTACGTGCCGTCGCCAAGATAGTGCGTGTAGTAGCCGCCATGGCTGATCGCGCTGGTGGAAATCGATCCCGTCGATGCACCAAGGCCAACGCGAGTGCGCGGTGCGTACGAGGTATTGGTATCGACGCTGCCCAGGCGTAGCGTCACGCCGGCCTGGCTGCCGCTGCCGTCCGGGCGCGCGCGGCGAAACACATCCACGCCGCCCTGCATGGAGAACATGGTGCTGTTGTAGCTGGCGCCGCCGCCACGCTGGTCGAGCGTTTGCACGGCGGCACGCGCCCAGCCCCTGCGGGTCGATGTCGATGCGTTGCCTTCCGCAATGGCGATGGCGGCGTCGCCGACGCGCTCGTGCACGGTGCCGATGGTCGCGAATCCGAACTCGCGCATCAGCGCGGGCGCATACATGTAGCCGATGGCGGCAGGGCGGTACGAGGGTTCCGGCCGCTGGCCCGGGTTTGCAAAGTTGGTGCGCAGGAAATAGTCGTCCGCGCCGCTCGATCCGCCGCGTAACAGGAAGTACTCGTAAGCGCCAGCCTGCAGCGGACCATTGGCGAGCTTGAACGCCACATCGGGGCTGGCAGCGCCGATATGAACCAGCCGGATGCCGTCGCCGCTGGTCAGTGCGCCCGTGCCGCCCGCGGGCTGCACCAGCAGGCGATACACGCCGCTGGCGCTGGCGCCGACACGCAGTTCATCAGCTTGTGTGCCCGCGCCGCCTTCGTTAAGCACGGCGTTGAGCACCAGCGTGCTGCCGCGGGCATCCGCGGCGAACAGGCCGCTCGAATTCGCCCTGCGTAGCGTGCCGACCGAAAGGGTCTTGAAGCCGTTGACGGTGGGCGGCGCAAAGGTCAGCGTGCCGCCGGCAAGCGTCAGCGCCGATGCGGCCGACGCGCGCGTCACGTTCCATTCCGATCCCGATCCGAGGGTCACGTCGCCGAGATTAGTGCCGCCGCCAGTCCATGCCGAACCGGCGTCCAGCGTGACGGACAGTCTGCCGGCGCCCATCACGTCCCCGGCCAGGCGCGATCCAGCCGTGGCCGACAGCGCGAGCACGCTGCCCGCGTCGAGATCGGCCAGCACGCCGTTGTTGTCGGTCATCGTTACGCCGGACAGGTTCAGCACGCCGCTGCCGTTGCGCGCCGCCAGCGTCGTGCCGGACGAGGCGAATGACGTATCTGTGGCGCTCAGGCTGATGGGTGCGCCGCCGTGGATCATCAACGCCACGCTGTCCGCCGATTCGGCGCGAACGCTCGATGCGCGCAGTGTCATCGTGCCGCCGTCTTCGAGCATGACGCCATGCGCGGCGCTCCCCTGGGTGTTCAGTCGCGCGCTGTCTGCCAGCCCATAGCTGCCGACGCCGGTCACGTACATCGCCGATGATCCCGCGCCGCTGGTGATCACGGCTGCATTGCCCACTTCTACCCCGCCGCCCGATTCGGCAAACAAGCCGTGCGACTGGCTGCCGAGCGTGGAGATGCCCGCGCCTTGCGACACCAGTTGGCTGCCCGCGTCGATCGCGTGAAACCCCGCCGCGTTCGCGCCGCGGGTCTGCACCAGGCCGTTGACCAGCAGCAATCTGCCGCCGGTTTCGGCGCGTGCGCCTTCGGCATCATCGCCGTTCGTTACGGCGACGATCTGGGTGCCCAGCAACACATCGGCGGTGCTACGGGAGAACAGCGCGTGGGCGCGCAAGCCGCTAGTGCGGATTTCCACCCGGCCTTCGCGGCCATCGATCGCCAGCCGCGACGTTCCCACGCCGGCCGGTTGCGCGAACGCGCCGTAGGAATCGTCGCCCACCGTCGTGATCGTGCTGGCGCCGATCACCAGCACATCGGCGCCATTCTCGGACACCACACCCGTCGCGCCCGTCGTCGAGCGCGCGCCGCTCATGTGGATCGTGACGTCGCGCGCCACCAGCACCGACTCCACGCCGTTGGCGGCCACGCCGTATGCGCCGGTCCCTGACATATTCACATTTACGCCGGTCAGCTGGACCGCACCGCCTGTGGTCGCTTGCGCGCCGACCTGTCGATCGCCGACGCTGCCGTCGATGGTGGTGTTGGCGAGGCTGACCGACGATCCGCTGCGCGCCACGGCGCCGCGCGAATTGGCGCCCGTGATGGCGATGCTGGCGCCGTCCACGGTTACCGACGATTTCGAATCGGCCTCGATGCCGTAGGCTTCGGCGCCGCCAGTGCGCAACTGCAGGCCGCCCGCGGTGGCGACGATCACGCCTGCGCCGGTGGCATAGAACGCGTGCCCGAAGGCCAGAGCGACCGTGCCGGTATCGTAAGTCTGGTTGGCGGGCACGATCGCCGTGCAGCCGTCCGCGCGCAACTGGTTGGGCGATCCGAGCGAGCACGGCTGCGCCGGCATGCTCCACGCCATGCACAGCAACAGCGCGAGCAAGTACCAGCGCGCCTGGCGACATGGAGACCCACTCGGCCTGCGAACGCCGTCCTGCATTGGCCTGCTCCTCGTTCACAAATCGAAACGAGCATAGGCGTCGCGCAGGCGACAAACTAGTGACGCGCCAGCTTCTGGCAACGTCGAAGCACGCCTTGCATTCAGGCGCCGATCAGTGTCTGCGGGCTGACGTCGAGACAAAAAAAGCCCGGCGTTTGCCGGGCTTTTTCGTGGGGAGCGAAGACGCTTAGACGTTGATCACACGTTTAAACGTTGATCGGTCGGCAAAGGGCCGTGAATGCTAGGTTTCGCGGGGAAATCGGGCCACGGCCTTTGCGGGAATCGCTGGAAGTACCCCCAGTTGTACCCCCATGGGGGTATCGGGATGATAGATCAGTCCGGCTACCGGTGCCAGCGCCGCGCCCAGCCGGATAAATCGGCTATGGCGCAGACCGCATTGTTGGCTGACGCCTTGAACGGTACGCGATGAGATGCAGGGGAACGGGCCGCTGTGGCCCAGACCTTGGAGAACTCCCATGGCAGACCATCACAACCGCCACAATCCGCTGGGGCAAGACGCCCTGTTCACTACGCCGGCCTCGCTTATGCTCGATGCCCGCCTCACGCCGCTGGAGCGCAATGGCTGGCAGGTTCTGCGCATGCTGCGCTCTGCCGAGGGCATCAGTCCGCTGGCGAATCTGGGGCAGTTGCGCCGCCCCCGCTGTCAGAATAGTTGGAACCTCAGTTGCTGTTAGAGTCCCAAACCATTGGGGGCAAAGAGAAGGTTCCGATGAAGTATTCCGCAGAACGCCGGGAAGCCATCCTGAAGAAGTTACTGGCCCCGCACAACCGCACGGTCTCCGACCTGGCACGCGAAGAAGGCATTTCCGAGGCCACGATCTATAACTGGCGCAAACAGGCCCGCGGCCAGGGCCGTTTGTTGCCAGACCAGGCGTCGGACAGCGAGGGCTGGAGCTCGCAGGACAAGTTCAACGCCGTGCTGGAAAGCGCTGCGCTGTCCGAAGTGGAGCTGGCCGAGTACTGCCGGCGCCGGGGACTGTATGCCGAGCAGTTGCGCCGCTGGCGAACGAGTTGCGAGCAGGCCAACGCGCAGAGCCAGAGCGCCGCCCGGCAGGAGGCCGACGCGCTCAAGGCTGAACGTCGCCGCACGCGCGATTTGGAGCGCGAGCTGCGCCGCAAGAACGCCGCGCTGGCTGAGACGGCAGCATTGCTGACCTTGCGAAAAAAAGCCCGGGCGATCTGGGGGGACGAGGAAGAATGACCAATGCCCAGGATCGCCGTCAAGCTGTAGCGTTGGTCGATGAGGCTCGCCAGGCCGGTGCACGCTTGCAGAGCGCATGCATCGAACTCGGTATCGGCTTGAACACTTATCGTCGCTGGGCGACGGGCGATGAGGACAGACGCCCGCACGCCATACATGCCACGCCATCGCATGCACTGACAGACGCCGAGCGCCAGGCCGTGCTGCAGGCCTGCCACCGTCCCGAGTTCGCCAGCCTGCCGCCGGCGCAGATCGTGGTACGGCTGCTCGATGAAGAGGGCCGGTACCTGGCGTCGGAGTCGACCTTCTATCGCGTGCTGCGCCAAGCCGATGAGCAGCACCGCCGTGGCCGGGCGCGCGCGCCACGTCACGCTGGCGCACCACGGCGCCACTGTGCCGACGCACCCAACCAGCTCTGGAGCTGGGACGTCACGTACCTGCATACGCGTATCCGCGGCCGGTTCTATTACCTGTATCTGATCCTGGACATCTACAGCCGGAAAATCGTCGGGGCCGAGGTGTTTGAATCGGAGAACATGGCCAACAGTGCCACCATCATCCAGCGCGCCGTGCTGCGCGAGCAGTGTCAGCACCGACCCCTGGTATTGCATGCCGATAATGGTAGCGCCATGAAAGGCTCGACCTTGCAGGTCACGCTCGAGAAGCTGGGCATTACCGCCTCGCACAGCCGACCCCAGGTATCCAACGACAACGCGTATTCCGAGGCCCTGTTCCGCACCTGCAAGTACCGGCCCGGTTACCCGATCGACGGCTTTGCAAGCGTGCAGGCCGCACGCCTGTGGGTGCATCAGTTCATCCACTGGTACAACCATGAGCATCGCCACAGCGCCATTCGCTACTTGGCTCCGGCGCAGCGTCATGCGGGCCTGGATGCCCCCATTCTGCAAGCCCGACAGCGCCTGTACCAACAAGCCAGGCAACGCCACCCAGCACGATGGTCGGGAAAACTACGCAACTGGCAGCCCATCGGCAGCGTCTGGCTCAACCCCGAGCCGGATCAACATGAGCAAGACACCGATCCAGTATTAGAGGCCGCATGAATCAGGTTCCAACTGCCTTGACAGACGCCGCGGGCAAGCCCATGCGGACGCGCCAAGCTTCGATCGCCCGCCGGGTGGTGTCGTTGAATGTGCCGTCGACCGCGCCTTGGTACAGCCCCACCTGGCGCAGCCGGTGCTGCAACTCCCTCATATAACCGGTCTGCTCCGGCGCCGTGAACCAAGAACCGACGTCGGTGTTGTTCAGCTCGGCTTCGGTCGGCACGCGCGAGCGCAGTAGCAGCGTGTCCCAGGTCTGCTGGTCGACCATGCCGGTGGCGCGGAATCCGTTGTCGCGTTGAAACTTCAGCACCGCCTCTCGCGTGAGCATGCCGAAGCGGTCGTCGACATCGTACAGCGCAAGGTATTTGGCAAGCCGCAACCGCACCTGCAACTCGCGCACTTGCGGCGACTTCACGCGGTAGCGCAGCTCCTGCGTGAGTGACCCTGACCCGCCGATCGCACGCAGCGTGGCGGCCTGGGCCCCCGTGGGTGCGCTGTGGCGCGCCGCAGGGCCTGGCGTTTGCGCCGCGGCGGCCTCGGAAGCCGTCGTCCGAGCGGAAGTCAGGCGAAGCCCGGGCTCCGTTGACGTGGCCTGTGCATGCGCAGGTAAGGCAAGACTGAAGAATGCTGCCGCCGTGATGACGAGTAAGCGCGTGCAAGAAGAAGGCCGTGGGATCATGACCGATGATTGTCGAGCCGGCAGCAGACTTGCGTCAAGCGGCATAGCGCACGGGGTTGGTCCGTAAACCAGCGGCGGGCACGAGCAGGCGCTTCTGGCCCGTTGCTGGTGGTGGCACACGTACAACACAGACATGTGGCTTTTTCTGCCCGGGCGGCCGCTCCTCCCACCTCAGATTCCGCCCCAGCCTGGTAACTCGGAATTTTGGACAGATTGACCAAGGACGCCTTGACAGCGTAAACCTACCCTCGATGTCTGAAAAGCACTCGATTACCCAGCGATGCTGGGTAAAAATGTCTGAAAAGTAGTTGATTACCGCTTGTTTTGTCTGAAAAGTAGCGGATTACTGCGTGCTATGTCTGAACACTAGAGCCTGTTATGGGCTTATCGGAGTGCCACAGTGTGGGTGGAAATCATGGTGGCCAACGGCTTGCCCCGTGGCTCATGGTTTTTCAGCACACCTACCTACTGGGCGCGCCGTCACGGACACTCCCTGTCTACTCCAGAGCGATAGTGCCCTCGAATGTCACATTCAATTTGACGCCGGCAATCTCAAGCGTCATCGTGGCAGGGAGCTTTTCATTCCCGGTTATGGCCTTCTCGGCCAGCGCGCTGGCGACCGCTTTCTCGATTTCGTTCTGGGAGCTGACGCCCACCATCTTCAGAAATTTGCGCAGACTCAGGTTGAATGTTTCTTCGTTCATGATTCCCTCTTCCAAATGCCCCTTAGCACGCTCCCCCTTCTCTACTGGACGGGATTCGTATGGGTTGCAGCGGTTGGCCATTTGTCCTGCTGCGCCCGACACATTTCAAGTTCCCGGGACAGCGAGTCGATTTGCGACTGCATGCTAGCGGCCCGCCTAAGCAACTGGCCGACTTGGTCCCAGTATTCATAACCTAGGTCGCCGTCTGCCAGTGCGAGTTCATGGAGCTTGCGAAGTGCGACGTCCAAGTCGATGCGATTGTCTGATGACATCATTTTCCTCCCCGGTTTGTCCGCACCATCATTTATTCGAAACTCAAAACAACCGCGCCTTTTCTCGCTTAGTGTAAGCGCTTTCTCGCGCGGGTCGTAGTTCGAGTCAGCTTGAGCAGATTGATGGTCGAAGTTAGAGCAACGGTTTCTGCCAGTCAATCCAGAATCCGCTAATCGCTTGGCTCGCCGGCAGCGCGGAAGTCTGCATCCTTCAGAATTTGCCGTGTGCGTGACATGCGCCACGAACTCTCTGCGGCAGAGAAATCCCACGCGCCGGAGCGAACCTTGTTCTCGACGCCCAACTCGACCCGGCGCAAGCCCTCATCGAAGCCCCCTCCTTTGGTGTCAATTTTGCGCTGGGTGTAGACCGCAAGCTGTTGCGCCAGGTCTTTGCCCGCGGCATACTGCTGGTACAACTCATCAGGCGTCAAACCAGCAAAGTACTTATTGCCAACTTTGCGCAGCAGCAGTTTCGGACGCGAGCCTGCAAGCGCGCCCGCCTGCGTCTCCCGCAGGAAATCTTCCGGCATAGCATGTTCATTCGTCATGGCCGCCTCCTGCTGGACAAGGAACTACGGCGCGGGCACGAACAGGTCATGTCCGGCTCTCGCGCCGATAACCGCCAGCCGGCCGAGGTCGGCGATTCGAATCAGTCCGCCGCGCATGGCACCATCTGGCAACTGTTTCGCACCGACCAGTTCGACGCCGGGCAGCAAGCGAGACAGCGCTGACGACTTTGTACCCATGGAGCGAGCCAGGTCTGCCAGCGGGATATAGCTCTGGCGGAACGCCAGCAACTGATGCGGCAACACGACCCGGCAAGGCTGGCCACGGCGTTGAATCGACTCGGACGCCAGCAGCCCTTCGTCCACCCAGTGCGCGATGGACTCCCATTTCCAGCCTGTCGCTTTGGCCAGTTGCTGAATCGACATGCCGGCCTCGAGCAGCGGCGTGCCGAAATACCGTGACACGTCCGCCCTCAGAAAGGACATTTCGCCCAGTGTTCGAGCATGTGCGACGGCTTTCACAGCGCCGTTCGCAATGGCCTGCATCAGCGACTCGATGGCTTGCTTCTCGCCCATGCGCCGGCTGGTCAGTTCCGCCCAGGTGAGGGTCGCATCATCGGCGACCGCAACGGGTGCGGTCCACCGGTCCACACGCGCATATAAATCCAGCACGGATTGGCGCTCGACCGGGCCGCCTTTCAGGAGGTCTTCGCGCCAGCGGATGTCTGACCGGATATCGGACACGGCTCGACCATTTCTTCATATATCGGCCACCTCTTTCCATGTCCGCTCAATTCAGGTACTGCACTCACCACCGTCAAATAACCCCTGACCTTGAATTCCCTTCACGAGAAAGTGAACGAAAGTTTGAGCGATGTCGGCGCCGGAGAGATCGCCGTCGAGTCTGTACCAGCGTGGAATGCTGGTGATCGCGCCCATGAACCAGAATACGGCGAGTTTCGGGTTGCACTCGGCAATAGTTTTGTCGTCTATACCTTCCTGTATTAAGTCGCGCAGGCGAAGATCGAATTGCCGACGGCGCGCCATGATCTGCTTGCGGTCTTTAGGTGTCATCCCGCTGTATTCGTGAAGGACGGCGGAAGCTCCCAGTTCGCTGGCAAAGTCTCGAATGTATATCGACACAAACTTCTCAAGTTTTTCGAGGCCATTTTTCCCTGTTGTCATCGCCTCCTCAAGCGCCATATCGCCGATCTCCATCGAGAGATTGTGGCATTCGTATAGCAACTCCTGCTTACTCTTGAAGTAGTGATACAAGGCCGGCTTGGTCACATTTAGGCTTTTCGCGATCTCGTCCAGCGAGACGTTCTGGTAACCACGATGTCCGAACGCGCGCGAGGCCTCTGCGATCACCGCCTGCCGTTTCAACTGGTATTGCTCGTCTTGGCTCTTGACCAAATTGTTCCATCGTCTGGGCGCTATTGCCTTCCTCTTGGTACCCGCCTTCTTCGCCTCAGCGCGTTCGATGATGCTTTCAACCTTTTTCATTTTTTCCCTCGTCGCTGTGCGGTGACAGTCTACTTGCCGATAAAAGGCCCTACCAAAGATTCAATTATAAGACCCGGGCTCGCTGCGCCCTATTACGAGAGGCGCTTTCCACTACGTTGCAGTTGCATTTCCACATCAACACCAATGATGAGCGAAACCTGTACCCTTCCGTCGCGCTCAGACTAGAAAGTCGCTGTGGACGGATGTCTAACCGAATAGTAATATTATTGACTAATAAGTAGATTTTATACCAGTGCACGCTGACGCTCATGCCAGGCAGATTTTGGATGACTGCCGCGTACCCAGGAAGTCAGCAGCCGCTGGATTCATTGACAGACTGAGTAATGGCAGCTCATCCATGATATTCAATCGCTCCTCGTATGTTCCTCGACCGCATGCCGTGCCCGTCATCGTGGCGCCGATGTTTCTCATCTCTGGTCCCGAACTAGTAACCGCCTGCTGCAAGGCTGGAGTGATCGGCTCCTTCCCATCGATTAATGCCCGCACGCCAGAATTACTGGAAGATTGGCTCGTGGACATAGAGACATCGCTCGCCGCTGCCCGCGCGGCAAAGCCTGAACAAATCGTGGCCCCCTACGCAGTCAATCTCATCATGCATGCAAGCAACAGCAGGCGTGACACCGATCTCGCCATCCTTGTGCGGCATCGTGTACCGCTGGTCATTGCGAGCGTCGGGAACCCGGGACCGGCAGTCAGAGCAATACACGACTATGGCGGCAAGGTGTATTGCGACGTGGCGACGGTCAAGCACGCACGCCGAGCCATCGAGGCGGGGGTAGATGGCCTGATCCTATTGTGCGCCGGCGCCGGGGGACACACGGGGTGGATCAATCCCTTCGCCTTTCTTCGGGAAGTACGCAGCTTTTTCGATGGCCCCGTCGTCCTGGCCGGGGGCATCACGGATGGCCGGGCAATACGGGCCGCGCAATTACTCGGCGCTGATGGCGTCTACATGGGAACGCGTTTCCTAGCGGCCCAGGAAAGTCTCGCCTCGGAAGACTATAAACGCACGTTGGCAGCTAGCAGTGCGGACGACATCGTCCTGACCACGGCGGTGACCGGCATGCCTGGTAATTTCCTGCGTAGCAGCTTGGAACGCTACGGCCTGTATCCAGAGCACGACAACGACCAAATTTTTCGCATCCCTGGTCAGGAAAGCGAAGGCAAGCGCTGGCGCGATATCTGGAGCGCCGGCCATGGAGTGGGCACGGTGCGCACCGTCGAGCCGGCCGCCGAGATTGTGAGGACGCTGATCAAGGAGTTCAACCAATCCGCCGTCTGAGTAGTCGCACCCCCGCCCTTTTTCACATCCAGGCCAGCGCCTGCCCACCGTCCACCGGTATCGCCGCACCTACAATGTAGCGGCCTGCATCGGACGCCAGCAACAAAGACACGCCGTCCAGGTCGTCCTGCCTGCCGAAGCGCCGCAGTGGTGTGCGCTTGAGCAAACCCTCTTGGAAATCGCTCAAGGCATCGTGCATGTCACTCTCGATCGTGCCGGGGCAAATCGCGTTGACACGAATCCCCTTCGCCGCCAGTTCGAGCGCCATCACCTTAGTCAAGTGGATCAACGCCGCCTTCGACGCTGCATAGCTCGCGAGCCAGCCGCCAGCGCGCATGCCGGCCACCGAGGCGATGTTGACGATTGCTCCCGCGCGCTGCGGCAGCATGCGACGTGCTGCCTCTTGTGCGACCAGCATGGCGCCCTTTAAGTTGGTATCGAAGATGCGCGCTATTTCCTCTTCCTTTTGCTCGACGAAGGGGCTGACGTGGATGACACCCGAGTTGTTGTAGAGGATATCGATGGGGGCTCCGCACTGCTGCTCCGCACGATCAAAGGCCGCCGCGATCGTCTCTGTCCGGGTGACATCGAGATAAATCCCATGGGCGGCGTGGCCTTGCTCACGCAAGGCGGCGACTGCCGCCTCGATGCGATCCATGCGCCGCGCAGCCAAAACCACCGTGGCGCCGGCACGCGCAAAAACGCCAGCGACATGCTGGCCGATCCCGCTCGAGGCTCCGGTGATGAGAGCCGTTTTGCCGTGCAGGCTAAACAGGTTTTCCATCATATTTTTCCATGATTGAAGGGGCGCCGGCTACCGCGGCGAGCGCCTCGGGATGATTCAGGGCTGCCGGCCGATCCACTGCGGAGCGCGCTTTTCCACGAAGGCGCGGATGCCTTCCTTGGCGTCGGCATGCGCCATGTTGCGTGCCACCACTTCACCGCAGTACTCATAGGCATCCGCCAGCGGCATCGGCAACTGCCGATAAAACGCCTGCTTGCCGAGCGCCAGCGTATATGTGGACTTGCTGCCAATCTCGTTTGCCAGTGCCGCAACCGCTGCATCCAGCTCGGCTGCTGGCACCACCTGGTTAACCAGGCCAGCGCGCAAGGCAAACTCGGCATCATGCAGACGGCCGGTGGCGAGCATTTGCATGGCGTGCTTGGGCAGGAGGCCACGCCCGAGCGCCACCATCGGTGTCAGGCACCACAGGCCGATGTTTACGCCCGGCGTGCCAAATCGGGCGTCGCTGGCGGCGATCGCCAAGTCGGCACTGGCTACCAGTTGGCAGCCCGCGGCCGTGGCGACGCCTTCCACGCGCGCGATTACGATTTGCGGCTGCTCGCGCATCGCTTGCATCATGGCCGAGCAGCGCACAGAAACGGCCTTGAAGAATTCAGGGTCCGTTTCATCGTTGAACTCGGTCAGGTCGTGCCCGGCGCAAAAAATTCTTTGCCCGACACCGCTCAGAACGATCACGCCGATGCCGGTTTCTGAGCGCAGCTCGAGCAGGCGCCGGTGCAGTGCATCGATCATCGCCACCGACAGGCTGTTGCCGCGCTGCGGCCGGTTCAGGGCTAGAAAGCTCACCGCGCCACGGTCCGAGCGGGTAACCAGTTCCTCCTGCGAATCAGTCATGCTTTCCTCCTCCATGGTTTCCCAGCTCAGCCGAGCCAGCGCTTGCGACGACGGTAATGCTTCATGTCACGATAACTCTTGCGTTCGCCATCCATGGTGAGGCCGAGGTAGAACTCGCGCACATCCTCGTTCGCCTTTAGGTAGGCGGCGGCGCCTTCAAGCACGATGCGGCCGTTTTCCATAACGTAGCCGTAATCCGCCAAGTCGAGCGCAACGCGCGTGTTCTGTTCCACGATCAATAGCGTGAGGCCGCTCGCCTTCAATTGCGCCAGCAAGGCATACACTTCTTCGATCATCAGCGGCGCCAGGCCTAGCGAAGGCTCGTCAATCATCATCAGCTTGGGGTCAGCCATCATGGCGCGGCCAATCACCAGCAACTGCTGTTCGCCGCCCGACAGATAGCCCGCGGTACGCCCGCGCAAAGCTGCGAGGCGGCCGATGCGCTGGTACACCTGGTCCAGGCGCCGGCGCGCCTCGGCGCCGCCCACCATGTGACCGCCGACGATAAGGTTCTGCTCGACCGTCATGTGTCGCAGCACCTGCCGACCTTCGGCCACATGCACGATGCCGTGCCGGACGATGTGCGCCGGCTCCTGATTGGTCAGCGGCGCACCATCGAAGGAAATGCCGCCACCTGAAACCCGGCCGTCCTCGCAACTGATCAGGTTCGAAATGGCCTTCAGGGTCGTGCTTTTACCAGCCCCGTTGGCGCCTAGCAAGGTTACGCATTTCCCTTTCGGAACCTTAGCCGAAATTCCTTTCACGGCGAGGATGACGTCGCTGTACAGCGCTTCCACGTTATTCAATTCAAGCAAGTGTCTCTCCCAAGCAGTTCACGCGCCCCGCAAGGGGCGGGGCGCGTCACGCAGGTCTTACCATTTGTTCAGGACAGGAACGGCCACGTTTTGGTCCACGATCGTGTACTTGCCGCCTTGCACCGTGCCGATGTTCACCGTCAGGCCGCGCGTTGGAAACGGCGCGTCTTCGGAATAGGTCAACGTCGGCAGTACGCCGAAGCTTTGCTCGGCTGTGATCGGGGTCGTCACCAGCGTCTTGCGCACGACTTCGCCGGTCAGCTTGGTCGGACCCACCGCCTTTGCCGCGTTTTCGATCGTGCGCACCGCCACGATCGCCTGGTTCAGGCCCATCAGGCAGGGAACGTTGTAGCCGGCGGTGACCTTGTACTTGTCGCGCAGCTTTTCATAAAAGCCGCGCGCCGTGGTCTTGTCCTCGGTCGGGATCGCCATGCCGTAGGCTTCGTAATTGCCTTCCATTTGCGCGAGACCGCCGATGGCCTTGCCGGACGCCAGCAGGCTGTTATGGGCACTCATCATGATGGGGATGTTGGTCTTGCCCAGGCTTTGCAGTGCGCGCCGGGTCGCTACCACCGCCGCCGTGTTGGTCTGGATCTGGATGACTTCCACGCCTTTGCGCACCAGGCGTGCCACCTGGGGTGTCAAGTCCGTCGGCTGCACTTCGGTGTAGATGGTTTCAACCACTTCCAACAGCTTCGGGTTTTCCTTGGCGTACTTCTCCATGCCCTTATGGATATCCACGTAGGCGGGCGAAGCTTCCGAGGAGATGATGCCCAGCTTCAGGGCACCGTCGCCGCCGCGTTTCTTGCGGAACCACTCCATGAAGGCTGTCGCTTCGTGCGGATAGGTGGGACGCGCATTAAAAACCCAGGGATTTGGCTTCCAGCCGTAGCCGTAGCCGGCGGTGGCCATGATCATCGGCACCTTGTCATTAGGCAGGCGCTCCTGCAACGCCGCGGCCTCCGGTCCGCCGATGCCGAACACCAGGATCGGATTCAATTCCGATTTGGCCCCTGGCCACAGGCTCGCCACCTGCGCCACGTCGTAGCGGGTGTCGTAATCCTTAATCTTCAGCGCCACGCCCAGTTCCTTCCCGACCTCGGAGTTCCACCAGTCGACGACCCCGCGGCGACAGCCAGTGACGTCCTTCATGATGTCGGCGTAGGGGCCGGTGAAATCGGCCAGCCCGGCGAGGTTGTAGGTGGTCTGGGCCTGCGCTCCGGCGGCGGCAAACAACATGCTTAACCCTCCAGCCGCGGCGAACATCCAAGCACGCGACTGGACCGGACGTTTGTTAAATTTTTTATTGAAAGCACCCATTTTTCATCTCCTTGATAGTTATTGAACAAACGCACCGACAAGGGAGACGGCGTATCTTGCCGCTCCCATTTTCTTCAATAGGGAAATGGCCACAAGCGGTAGGAGCGCTTGATGGTTTGCCATCTGTGCATCAGGCCGCGCGGCTCGAAAATCAAGAAGCCGGCGATCATCGCCCCCAGGAAGATGTTCATGGCGGCGAATACGATGTCACCACCCAGGAACGGCACAAGCTCCACGATGGTGGAACCGGCCGAACTGATGATTTCCTGCGACAGCTTGATCACCAGCACACCAATCAGGGCGCCGGTGATTGAGCCGACGCCGCCGACGATGATCATGGCGATTAGCCAGATTGAGTGAAACAGCGTGAATTGATCGACCGCGACGAAGCGCACGTAATACGCCCATAAGCCACCGCCAATGCCGGCATAAAAGGCGCCCAGCAGAAATGCCACGGCCTTGGTTCGCACCACGTTGATGCCCATCATCCCGGAAGCGACATCGTCGTCGCGTACCGCCAGAAAGGCGCGTCCGTGCCGGCTTCGCGCCACGCTGTAGGCCCCGAACAGCATAAGCGCCGCCACCGCTAAGCAGAGGTAGTAGATCGAGCGGTCCGAATCGAAACGGAACCCCAGAATCTCCGCCGGCTGTACTGTGATGCCGGCCGAACCACCGAGCCAGGAAGCGGGCAGGTTGAGCACCAGGAAATGGAACAGAATCTGAGCCGCGATCGTTGTCAGGGCCAGGTAGAAGCCCTTGATGCGGACCGCCGACATGCCGAAGATAAAGCCGAATACGGCCGCCGCCACGCCGCCCACCGGCAACGCTGCCCAGATCGGCCATCCGGCCTTGCTGGCCAGGATTGCTGTGGTGTAGGCGCCGACGCCCATGAACGCGGCTTGCCCGAGGTTGATCTGTCCCGCCAGGCCGGTGTTAATCTGGAGGCCGAGCACCACCACCACGGTGATGAGCATGGTGGTCACGATGGCGACGATGCGCGGCTCGAACAGCAGCGGCATGGCCATCATGAACAGCGCGAACAAAACCAGGGTCCAGCGCTGCTTGGAAGTGCGGATCAGCGCCTGATCCCCGGCAAAGCTGGTTGCGAATACGCCTGCTGGATCCATGATTTATACCCTCTCGATAGTCTTCCAGCCGAACATGCCGGTTGGCCTGATCAGCAGCACTAAAAGCATGATGACGAACGGCAGCACGGAACCGACCGCACCGCCCACCAAGGGATCGAGGTAGGCCATGGCCAGCCCTTGGACGATGCCGACCAGCAACCCCGCCAGCAACAGACCGCCGATCGATTCGAGGCCGGCCAAGAGTGCGACCGGCAAAGCGGCCATGCCGATTTCCGAGGTCAGCAGGTTGAGCGATTTCCCGCTCAAGTAAACGATCGCACCCAAGGTCGAGAGCACTGAACCCAGGGCCCAGGCGAATGCCACCGAGCGCCGCACCGAGATTCCCATCGACATCGCGACCTGGTGGTCTTCCGCCACTGCGGTCATGCGCAGGCCGGCCCGTGTCTTGTTGAAGAACCAGGACAGGCTGAAACCGATGACGATGGTCAGAAGTCCCCCATAGAACAATGAGCGCGGAATCAGCAGGTCGCCGACCATGATTGGCGCCAGGGGAAACACGATGGGGAACGGCCGCACCTGGGGACCAAAGGCAACCAGGATGACGCCGCGGATCAGGATCAGCAGGCCAATGGTTACCATCACCATCGAGAAGACCGATTCCCCGACTAAGCGCGAGAAAAACAGACGCTCGATCAGAAGGCCGAATGCGGCGGCGGCCGCAAATGCCAAGGGCAGGCCGGTCCACATCGGCAGGCCGAGCTCCATGACCATCCACCAGACCAGGAAGCCACCGAACACGACCAGCTCGCCCTGGGCAAAATTGAACACTTTGGAAGCGCGGTAAATCACCACGAAACCCATGGCGATCAGCGCATACAGCAAGCCGATCAGTGCGCCGTTGATCAGGTAATTCAGAAACTCAATCATGCTACCCTCCGCTGAACGACAGCTTTCCCGTGCCGCTGCGCGGGTGTCTCGCTGTCGTGAATGGCTACCTGGGCGGCCAGGCTGCCTTGGCGCCCGTCCTGATAAGTGACGGGGATCTTGATATCGACCGCATCGGCCCCGGCGTACAAACCGTCAATCACGGCGGCGTAACGCTGCTCCAGGAATTCGCGCCGCAGTTTGCGCGTACGCGTCAACTCCCCCTCGTCCGGGTCTAGCTCCTTGGGGAAATTGGCGAAACGGCGAACCCGCGCATGGGCCGGCAGGAAGGAATTGACACGCTGTATCTCGGTGCGCAGCAAGTCCGCCACTTCGGGCTTTTGTGACAAGTCAGTGAAGGTGGAAAAGCTGAGATTCTTTTCCTCGGCCCAGCGCGACACCACGTTCATGTCGATATTGATCAGTGCCACCACGAACTCGCGCGTGGCGTCGCCGACCGTCATGATGTCCTTGATGAACGGACTGAAGCGTAGCCGCGTTTCGACGAATTGCGGTGGAAAGCTTTCCCCCGACGCCAAGCGCCGTAGATCGCTCATGCGCTCCAAGAACACCAATTCGTCGCGTCCGCTGCGCGTGACCGCGTCGCCGGTGCAGATCCAGCCGTCGACGATCTCTTCGGCGGAGGCGTCGGGACGCCGGTAGTACCCGCGGAAGTGCGTGCCACCTCGGACCTGCAACTCGCCTTCCTTCGTCAGTTGCCATTCCAGCGGCGCATCGGCATCGGGATGAGCGCGCAGCCAGTGCCCAACCGTTTCCAGGTCGTAGCAGTCGCCCTGATGCATGGTCAGCAGGCCGGTTTCTGTTGATCCGTAGATGTTACGCAAAGGCACGCCGATCGCATGGAACATGCGAAACACGTCCGGCGCCATGGTCGAACCACCGCAGCCGGCAATCCGGAGGCGGGTCAGACCCAGTTGATCGCGCAACGGCCGCAGCACTAGCGCCTCGGCCAGCGGGAATGCCAGCCGCGCTCGCGTGCTGATCGGCCGCCCCTCCAGGCGTGCGACATTGACTTCGTGGCCCACGCTTAGGCCCCACTCGTAGACGCGGCGGCTGATCTTGCCGGCATCAAGCATGCGCGCCTGCATGGTCGATGCCAGGCTTTCCCACTGGCGCGGCGCGAACACCATCGCTTCCACTGCCAGTTCGCGGATATTGCTCAGCACCTGTTCCGGCCCCTCCGGAAAATTCACCACGAAGGGCAGGCCTACGCCGAGCGTGATGCCGATGATCTGCTCGGTCGCCCAGGCTGGAGCGATATAAGTGAGATATTCCATGCCCGGCTTGGCGCCGGTGGCGTCGATGACGCGCTGCGCATTGTCGATCAGGTACTTGTGGCTCAGGATCACGCCCTTGGGCTTGCCGGTTGTCCCTGAAGTGTACGAAAGCACCGCGATGTCGTCGGGCTTGCCCTCTTGCAAAAAGGCACGGTACAGCTCAGGCTGTTCGCGATGCAGGCGCCGGCCCTCCTCCTGCAATCCGGCCACCGTGCGCAGCACATCCTCGCGATAGGACCACATGCCGGTATCGTCCCAATAGGCGATCCCTCGCAGGAGCGGTAGACGGTCCCTGATAGCCAAGCCCTTGTCGACCTGCTCCTGGTCCTGGGCGAATAGGTACACCGTTTCGCTGTCTTCCAGAACGTAGGCAACCTCCTCCGCTGTCAGGTCGGGGTAAAGTGAGACGACCTTGCAACCCAGTGCCTGAGCCGCGAATTCAGCCCAGAAGTGCTCGGGTTCGTTTTCACCGATGATGGCAATCGTTTCACCGCGCTGCATACCGAGTCGATGCAGGCCGAGTGCCAGCTCGCGCACGTTTTCCTGGACCTTGGCGAAGCTGAACTCACGCCAGATACCGCGATATTTGTGACGCTGCGACAGGCGCTCCGGCGTCCGGTCCGCATGCTGCTGGAGCAGTTGCGGAAGCGTTGACATGGGTAACATCATTTTCCTCCGTCGCCAAGATAGGCCTTCAAGACCGCCGGATCGACCTGGATCTCGGCGGGCGTACCATCCGCGATCTTGCGGCCGAAATCGAGCACCGCGATGCGATCGGCCAGATCCATGACGACACCCATGTCGTGTTCGACCAGCACGACTGGAATGCGCTTTGCCTCCCGCACATCGAGGATGAAGCGGGCGAGGTCCTCCTTCTCTTCCGAGTTCATGCCCGCCATCGGCTCGTCCATCAGCAAGATCTTCGGTTCCTGCGCCAGGGCGCGACCAAGATCGACCCGCTTGCGCAAGCCGTAACCCAGGCTTCCAACCGGCTGGTGCCGGATCGACTGAATTTCCAGCAGCTCGATGATTTCTTCGACGATTTCGCGATGCGCGAACTCTTCGCGCTGGGTGCGGTTGAAATAGAAAAACGCTTCGGGCAATGTGGCGCGCATGTGGATGTGGCGGCCCACCATGATGTTGTCCACCACGCTCATGCCGGAAAAAATGTGTGTACCCTGGAACGTCCGGGCCAGCCCTGATCGCGCGATCTCGTGGACTGGCTTGCCTTTGATGTCCTGCTGGTTGAGCAGTATCCGCCCCTGCTGCGGGCGATAGAATCCGCTCAGGCAATTCATCAGGGAAGTCTTGCCGGCACCATTTGGGCCGATGATGGCGAACAGCTCGTCGGCGCGGACTTCGACCGACACATTGTCGAGCGCAACGATGCCACCGAATGCCATGCGGATTCCCTCCGCGGCCAGCACCACGGGCGCACCTTGCGTCGCGGCCCGGGGCGCGCTCATGCCGCCCCCGCTGCGTTGATACCTTGTCTCATCTCGTCTCCTGTCGTTTTATTCGCAGCGCCGGCGCGTAGCCCACGTGCCGCAGTTCCTTCTCTGCCGGCGCTCCTCCCAGCGCCTCCGGCGTGGCGACCCCGCTAACGGGTGCCGACGCGACCGCCGCCGTCGATGCTGATGGTAGTGGCGTTGATATAAGAGTTTTCCACGACATGGCGCACCAGGCCGGCGAACTCCTCCGGCTGCCCCATGCGCGCCGGATACAGCACCATGTTATTGATGAGCTTGTCCGCCACCTTAGGCGGCATGCCCGCCGCCATGCCGGTATCGAATAGGCCTGGCGCGATCGCCACCATGCGGATGCCATGCTCGGCCAGGTCGCGTGCGATAGGCAGGGTCATGCCAATGACGCCGGCCTTGCTGGCGCTGTATGCAGCCTGCCCCATTTGGCCCTGCCAGGCGGCGCCGGACGCGGTGTTGACGATGACCCCGCGGTCGCCGCTCTCATCCGGTTCGTTGCGCGACATGGCAAGCGCCGCATGGCGGATCATGTTGAAGGTGCCGCTCAGGTTCACAGCGATAACGCGTTCCCACAATTCGGTCGGGAACATCTGGCCTTTCGACAATGTCTTGCAAGGGCCGAGGATGCCGGCGCAATTGACCACGATATGGATGGCGCCGTGCAGCTCCAGAACGGTGTCGATACCAGTCTTTATATCGGCCTCGTTGGCGACATCGACCGCCAGTCCTCTGATATCCGGAGCCAGCGCGGCCTGCACAGTCTTGGCATCCAGGTCGAAGCCCACCACCCTGGCGCCCGCTGCGGCCAAGGCCTTGCAGGTGGCCAATCCTAGGCCAGAAGCGGCTCCCGTGACGACGGCGACTTTGTTGTTGACGTTCATGTACTAATTTCCTTTTTGTCTGAAGTAAATGTCTATGAAACGGCCTCTCGGGTCGGGCGCGCCTTTCCTATTGAAGTGGCGCTCGATCAGTTACACTGAGCGCCACTGGCCCTGCCAGTACTTTTCCCGTATGTCGCGCTTGAGCACTTTGCCGACAGCGCTGCGTGGCAGTTCGTCCCAGAATTCAATGCTTTTCGGTGTTTTGACGCTGCCGAGCTCGCGCTTGCAGAGAGAAATGAGTTCATCGCCGCTAGCCTGATGGCCAGGTTTCAGCTGGATTACCGCCTTCACCGCCTCACCCCATTTCTCGTCGGGCACGCCGACAACGGCGCAGTCCAAAACAGCAGGATGAGTGTTGATCACCGCTTCGATCTCGCTCGGAAAGACGTTGAACCCTCCACTGACGATCATGTCTTTCTTGCGGTCGACAATGGTGATTAGCCCGCGCGCATCCTTGATGCCGACGTCAGTGGTGTGATGCCAGCCGAATCCAGACACTTCTGCCGTTTCCTCCGGCTTCTTGTAATAGCCCTTCATCACCATCGAAGATCGCACCACAATCTCGCCCTTTTCGCCGGGAGCGAGCAGCTTGCCGTCGTCGTCCATGATTTCGACGCGGGCATAGGGAACGGCGCGCCCGGCTGAGCGTAGCGCCTCCTCATCGAAGCTGCCGTCTGCACGGATGTAGTCCTCCGGCTGCTTGGCCACTACCGGAAACAGACATTCACTCTGGCCGTACACCTCATAAATCACTGGCCCGAACACCCGCACCGCTTCCTTCAGCTTTTCCGGCGCAATCGGGGCGGCGCCGACTGCCAGGCAACGTAGCGGGCTTAGGTCCGTCATCGCGACTTGCGGCGTCGCGAGCAGGGCGTACACGACGGTAGGCGGCATGAATAGATGGGTGATGCGCTCGCGCTCGATCGTGGCCAGAACCGCTTGCGCGTCGAAGCCGGGCAGCACCACCGTGCAAGCGCCGCGGGCGGCGCCGGCCAAGGTGATCATGGCGGCGGCATGCGTCAGAGGCGCGACGGCCAGAATACGAGAGCCCGAGTCAATCTTCAGCATATCGAAGATGGAAATCAGGGTCATTTCCAGCGAGCGGTGGGAATGTAGCGCACCCTTTGACGGGCCAGTCGTGCCACCGGTCGGCTGTAGTACCGTCGCTCGCTGGGGGTCTTCCGGCATAGCGACGTACGGCTCGCGATGTGCGGCAATCCAGGTGTCCAGGAACTCCCCGTGCTCGGACGGCCGATCGATGCAGATGAAGCGCTGCACTTGCGACAGGTCAGCCTTCCAGGACGGCACAAGATGCTCGAAGCTGCTATGGAAAAAAATCAGGTCGCAGTCGGCGTATCCCAGCATCGCCAGATTGGTGGCGGGTGAATTTCGCGTATGCAATGCGACCCATACCATGTCCGCCCGGTTGACCGCAGTCTGTAGCAAACTTATGCGGTAATCGTTGGGCGCATAGATCGCGATATGAGCACCGTCGCGTAGCCCCGGCTCACGGGTCAGAGCGTGCGCCGTGGCGTGCACCATTGCCTGTGCCTCTTTGTAGACTAGGCGTGTTCGCCCATCCACGAAGGCTTCATGGCGCGGAAAGTTCGCCGCGGCCGCGTCGAAATAATCTGCTAAACGCAATTTTCGTCTCCTCGTCCAAGCTGCGTCGCCGGTCTGCGCCAACTTGCAGCTTGCGATTGATGTTTTAGCGACCCAGGATGGTGACGCAGGCGACCGCCTCTTCGATGCCCTGAAGCCCACCACCGTTTTCAGCCAGCGCCAGTCGCGCGCCGGCCACCTGCCGGACGCCGGCCTCGTTGCGTAACTGGGTCACCAACTCATGCACCTGGGCGATACCGGTGGCGCCTACAGGGTGTCCCTTGGACTCCAGGCCGCCGGAGGGATTGACCGGAATCCGACCGCCAATGCTGGTTTCACCGCGCTCCGAAAATGGGCCGCCTTCACCGAACTCGCAGAAACCGAGATTCTCGATCTGAATGATTTCTCCCATCGCGGTGGCGTCATGAACTTCGGCCACCGAGATGTCGCGCGGCCCCACGCCGGCCAGCTCGTATGCGCGGCGCGCAGCCAGGGCGGTGCAGTGATTGCGGTATTCGGCATCCTCACGGTCTGACCCGGTATGGACGATCGAGGCCAGTACACGGATCGCGCGCGACGGGTCGATATTCCAGCGCTTGAGGCCCGCTGCGGTGCAAACGACGGCGGCGGCAGATCCGTCGGAAATCGGCGAGCACATCGGCAAGGTCAGCGGATAGGTAATTGGAGGGGCCGCCAGAACCTCGTCGGTCGTATATGAATTGCGATATTGCGAGAGAGGGTTGTGAACGGAGTGAGCGTGATTCTTAGCTGACACCGCGGCAAGCTGTCTTTGCGTTGTGCCAAAGCGCTTCATGTGCGCGCGGGAGAACGCAGCATACACATCCATGAAAACGCTGTACGGCTTGGACGAGACGCTCCCCTCTGGGACCGCGACACCCGCACCAAGTTGCAGCAAGCGCTCGCGGATCTGCTCGGCCTCGTGCACGTCCCAGGCGCTGTCAAACACCGAGAACATGCGGTCGCGGTCCGCTGAGTACATCTTTTCAGTGCCGACTGCCAGCGCCACATCGGCGGCTCCGGCGCGCAGGTGGTTAACCGCAAGAGTGAAAGCGCTGCTTCCGCTGGCGCAAGCATTCTCTACGTTGACAACCGGGATGCCACCCAACCCCATCGCGCGCAGTGCCACCTGACCGCGAATCATGTGTTGGCCTTCCATGTGGCCCTGCGACGCATTGGCGAAAAAAGCCGCTTCCAGCGCCTCCTTGCCAAGTCCCGCATCGGCCAACGCCGCTTCGACCGCCTGTCGGGTCAGGGCCTTCATGCTGACATCCAGGTGGCGTCCAAACGGCGTCATGCCAACGCCCACCACATAAATCTGTTCCATGTGTCACTCCTCCATCATCCAGATTGTTTTCTTTGTCTGCACAACGGCCTTGCAGACACCATACACATTTTTTACCGCAGAGTAAATAACATACCTAACGGGTAATTAGTATTAACTTATGAGTTATCTTTTGTGATTGGCCAGCACGGCATCCGTGTCCGCGCCCAAGGGAGAAACGTCGGTCAGCGGCCCCGGGTGGAAGCCTCCGAATACCAACGGCTGTGCCACGTGCCAAGAAGAACCGCCGTCGTTACGCGCCACTTGCCTGAACATGCCGCGATGCCGGAAATGCTCGTCGGCGACCACTTCCTCCAGGGAATTGACCGCTCCCCACGGAATGCCGGCCCGGTCTAGCTCGGCGCCCCATTCTTCTCGCGATCGGTGCTTCAAAGCGGCTGTGATTCGCGCTCGCAATACGGTCTGCTCGGCGACGCGCTCTGGATGCCGCAACGCGGCCACGTCGTCCATACCCAACAGCGGGCACAGCGGTTGCCAGAACCAGTCCTCATGCGCGATTGACAGCGTCAGTAACTTTCCATCCGCGCATTCGAACGTGCCGTAACCTGGCTCATCGTTGACGAAACCCTCATTCATGCCGTTCATGCGCGGCGCCAGCATGGCGGTCATCAATGAAACCAAGCAGTCAGTCATGGAAACGTCAATATATGCACCCTGGCCGGTGCGCTCGCGGCGCAGCAGGGCCGACAGCATGCCGGTCAATGCGAATATTGCGGATGACAGGTCGCCGATTGCAAGGTCCGGCGGTGCTTCGATTCGGCCGGTTTTCGCCTGGCGAGACAGGAGGCCGGCCAGCGCCTGATATGACAAGTCGTGTGCCGGCCGATCGCGGTAAGGGCCGGTTTGCCCGAATCCCGAGATCGACAGATAGACAATGCGTGGATTGATTGTGGCTGTGGCGGCGTAATCGAATCCGAGGCGAGCCATAGTCCCGGGCCGATATCCCTCCATCAGGACGTCGGCGTCACGTATCAGACTACGCAGACTTTCCTTGCCCTGTTCCGTCTTCAGATCCAGCACCACCGACTTCTTGTTCCGGTTCAGTGACGCGTGAAAGCCAGGATATTGGCGCGCCGGGTCTCCGGAGCTTCGTTCAACGATGATTACCTCGGCGCCGAGATCGGCAGCCACCAGAGTGGCGAACGGCCCGGGATACTGTTCGGCCAGGGTAAGAATACGTATGCCTTCAAGCGGGAGAATCATTGCTTTCCTCTCATGCGAAACAAAAAAGCCACCGATCCGAACTTGTGAACTCCACAGCACGGTAGAGAATTCGAGTTTTGATTCTACCGACTGGTAAGATAAATTACCACATAATTATTTGACTTTCCAATTGGAAGAAAATAGTTCAAGATAAGACACTCAATCCAAACCAGAGGAGACAGCCCATGAATGAGGAAGAGATCATTTCCGAGGTGCGCGACGGCGCCATGTGGATTACCCTAAACCGTCCTGAAGCAATGAACTCATTGACGCCACGGGTGCTGGCCGGAATTTCCCGAGCCTTGGATCAGGCGCAGAACACTGACGGCGTACGTGCCGTGGTACTGACCGGCAATGGACGCGCTTTTTGCGCCGGCGCCGATTTGAAGTACGTGCAAAGCCAGGTCGGCGACACCGACAATGGAACACGGCACTTCCTGAGCGAGGTACTGGCCCTCATGAACCGCGTGGAGAGCTTTCCGATGCCGGTCATTGCCGCAATCAACGGCTTGGCGCTAGCCGGCGGCCTCGAGCTGGTACTGTGCTGTGATTTGGTCATCGCGGCCCGCTCGGCCAAGCTGGGCGACGCGCACGCCAACTACGGCTTGCTTCCGGGCGGCGGCGGATCGGTACGACTGCCGCGAAAGATAGGACCGAGTCGTGCGAAGTATCTGCTCTATACGGGAGAATTCCTGCCGGCCGAGGAATTGCTGGCCGCCGGCCTGGTAAACAAGGTGGTGGAAGATGCGGAGCTGCTTTCCGCTACCGGCGAGCTGGTCGCCACGTTAGCCCGGAAGAGCCCTCTTGGCTTGCGCCGAATGAAGGCACTGGTTGATGATGGACTGGCCCAGCCGATCGAATCGGCCTTGCGGCTAGAACTGCTGGCTTCCGAGGTGCATGCCCATAGCGCGGACATGAAGGAAGGCCTGGCCGCATTCAACGAGAAAAGAGCGCCGGTGTTCACCGGTCGCTAGGAACGCCTGTTTGTGAGGAGAGAGACCATGACACCCCTCGACCGCTTCGCCCGCCTGCGTGCCACGCAGGAAACCGCTTGGCAGATGGCACCGGCCATACGGGCAATCTATGAAAGAGCCGGGATGACGCCAGCCGACCTGCGCACCGCCCAGGATCTGACACGTCTGCCGGTCACCAGCAAGGACGAACTGCTAGCGCTTCAGCAATCACATCCGCCGTTCGGCGGGTTCCTCGCCGCTCGGGAAGAGGATATCGCGCACATCTTTGTCTCGCCCGGCCCCCTGAACGAACCGCACCTGCGCTCCGACCGGGATGGACATGGTTTTGCACGGGTGTTTCAGGCTGCCGGTGTAGGGCCGGGCGACCGCGTTCTGAACACCTGGTCCTATCACCTCGTTCCCGCCGGCCTTCTGCTTGACCGGGGCATTGTCGCCTGCGGCGCCACCGTCATTCCTGCCGGGACTGGCGGCGCCGAATTGCAGGCGAAGATTGTGCTCGACTTGGGTGTCACCTGCATCTGCGCTTCCACCGCTTTTTTCATGACCTTGGTCGAGACACTGGAGGGCCTCGGTCACGAGCTGCCGCGAGCTTGGAAAGTGCGCTCTGCTCTACTGGGCGGCGAGATGGGAGATTGGATGGGCAAGCGCCGCCGCCTCGAGGAGCGCTATGGCATGCGAACCTTCTCCACCTACGCCACCGGCGATTTTGGATTGATTGGCTACGAACAGAAGGGCCAAGAAGGTTATGCAATCCACGAAGACCGTCTGGTGCAGATTTGCGACCCAGTCACCGGCTTGCCAGTCGCTGCGGGCACGCCGGGCCAAATCGTCGTTACCACGCTTTCGCCCGGTTGGCCACTGATTCGCTTCGGCACCGGCGACGTCGCTTGCGCCCTCGAAACCGGTGATGACGGATGTGTTAGCAGGATCGGCCAAATACAGGGCCGGGTCGGGCAGGCGGTCAAGGCCAGGGAAATTTTCATTTATCCTCGGCAACTGGAGGAGTTGGCCATCCGCATTCCTGGAGTGCGCGCCGCTCAGGCGGTGATCACCTGCCCCGGCAACCGCGAGGAAGTCACACTACGCCTGGCGGTCGAACCCTCGGCACGACAGGATTCGTTGGCGCAGACGGTGGCCCAGGAATTCCAGACCCTGTCCCGGCTCAAGCCCGATCACTTCGAATGGCTAGCGGCCGATGCCCTGGCGGCGGAAACCGTACTAGTGGTAGATCGCAAGAGCGGTACTTAGCGAATCGCTGTTAGGCGGCGGTCATCTGATACCAGGCGCAGCCGTCGTCTCCGATTCGCACCGAAGCTTCACCTCGGGCTACGAGATAGTTGAGATGGGCCAAACTTTCTCCCGTCGCCATGCTCATCAAATGGTGGTCCGAGGTGATAGCCCGGGCGAACAGTGCCCCGTATACGTCGATCACACGCCGCGGTTCGCACAGAGCTTTCCGCAGCCGCTCGAGCGCGCGCTGCTGGCTCTGCAAAAGAGAGTCGATCCGATGATGCAAGCCATGAAACGGCTCATTATGTGAAGGAAGCACCAGTACGTCGTCCGGGACTTCGCGCCTCAGTTTTTCAAGCGAATCCAGCCAGTCTGAGAGTGGGTTAGCTTCCGGCTCGGTGGGAAATACCGAGACGTTGGATGATATGCGGGGCAATATCTGGTCGCCCGAGATCAGCTGCTTTAGCTCAGGGCAGTACAGGCAAACATGCTCTGGCGAATGCCCCGTGCCCACCACGACGCGCCAGAGCCGTCCGCCGATATAAAGCTCTTCGCCATCCCGCAGGCGCCGATAACTGTCGGGCAAAGCATAGATCATCTTGCCGAAGGCGCCGAACCGCGTACGGTAGTTTTCGATGTCTTCGTCATTCCAGCCGGCCCGACGATAGAATTGCACGGCGTCCTCCGGCGCTTCACGACCGGTATCGGCGCCTAGCACGCGACAGCTCAGGTACTCCAGGCGACTGATCCATAGCTTGCAGCCAAACTTCCGGGTCAGCCAGCCCGCCATGCCGATATGGTCGGGATGCATATGGGTGACGAAGACGCGCGTCACAGGATCCCCGAGCACACCGGAAAACAACCGGCGCCAAGCCGCCGCCGTATCGGGCGACCAGATGCCGGTATCCACCAGCGACCAGCCGGCCCCATCACGGATTGCCCACATGTTGATATGGTCGAGTTGGAACGGCAGGGGCATGCGTATCCACTGCACCCCCTGCGCGATTTCCCTGGCGGTTCCCGCCTCTGGAACCTCTCCGCACGGATATGTCAGGCCAAGCTTGGCAGCTGTGCTACCTTCGTCTTCAGTGTTCATGGCGGACTCCTCACGATACGCCGGCCTTATTACATCCGCCCGGCGTTATTCCTAGGCCAGACTACGCGCAATGATGAGCTTCTGAATATGGCTCGTGCCTTCATAGATCTTGCAGACACGGACGTCCCGGCAATAGCGTTCGACCGGGAAATCTTTGAGGTAGCCGTACCCACCATGGAGTTGTAGCGCGGTAGAGCACACCTTCTCCGCCATCTCGCTAGCGAACAGCTTCGCCATCGACGCTTCCTTCGCGCATGGAACGTTCGCATCGACCAAGCGTGCGGCATGCAACACATACTGATGGGCAATCTCTACATGCATCGCCATGTCTGCCAAGTCGAAGCTGACCGCCTGCAAGTTGATGATCGGGGCGCCATACGCTTCCCGGTCCTTGGCGTACCGCAAGGCCGCCTCCAGCGCGGCACGAGCGACCCCAACGGCCTGCGCCGCAATGGCGACACGGCCGTGCGACAGTAATGCCATCGTTTGCTGATAGCCTGCGCCTTCGGCACCAATGAGATTTCCGGCTGGGACGCGACAATCCTTCAATTCGATCTGCGCGAGATGTGCGGTGTGTTGACCATATTTACTTTCGACACGTGCGACCTCGTATCCGGGCTGCTTCGGGTCGACTAGGAACAAGCTTTTTCCGCGCTTGCCGGCGGTTGGATCGGTGACCGCAAGCACGATCGCCAAGCCTGCCTCGCTGCCGTTCGAAATGAATTGCTTGCTGCCGTTCAGGACGTATTCAGTGCCATCTCGTCGCGCGGAGGTGCGAAATGCCGCGGTGTCGGATCCGGCGTGAGGCTCGGTAAGCAAGAAGGCGCCAATGTGCTCACCGCTGGCAAGCTTTGGCAAGTATTTACGCTTCTGTTCTTCGCTAGCCGACCACATCAGCGTCAGACCCAGACTGTTGTGGACATGAACGATAGTCGCAAATCCAGCATCCGCCGCCGCGAACTCTTCAATGGCCAGACAGTATTCGACAAAGCTTGCGCCCGACCCGCCATACTCGTCTGGCACCAACATACCCATAAAGCCGAGTTCACCCACAGATTTCAGCTCGTCATGTGGCCAAGCTTGCGACTGATCGCGCGCGGCCGCGGTCGT
Organism: Cupriavidus pauculus; assembly: GCF_008801835.1. GTDB lineage: Bacteria > Pseudomonadota > Gammaproteobacteria > Burkholderiales > Burkholderiaceae > Cupriavidus > Cupriavidus pauculus. The sequence goes on from NZ_VZOW01000010.1 coordinate 165,150, forward strand.
TGCGACGACTTCGTTGGCCACCTTTCTGGCGGAATCGCGGATCATGACTTCCTGTTCGCTCAGGAAGACTGCGGAAGTATCGGACATCATATCTCCTTGAATGGAGCCTTGCGGCGCCTTGTTGTAGTGATCAATGCGTGCCATATGCTGCCGGGCTTTCCGGAGCACTTTTCTCACCAATTTTCGACTTATTGGAAGATCGTTTTACCTATTGAACATGAATTTTACTCTTCGGTCAATTATGTTCCCGCCTCTTACCCTCCCCCGCTGTCAGAATAGTTGGAACCTCAGTTGCTGTTAGAGTCCCAAACCATTGGGGGCAAAGAGAAGGTTCCGATGAAGTATTCCGCAGAACGCCGGGAAGCCATCCTGAAGAAGTTACTGGCCCCGCACAACCGCACGGTCTCCGACCTGGCACGCGAAGAAGGCATTTCCGAGGCCACGATCTATAACTGGCGCAAACAGGCCCGCGGCCAGGGCCGTTTGTTGCCAGACCAGGCGTCGGACAGCGAGGGCTGGAGCTCGCAGGACAAGTTCAACGCCGTGCTGGAAAGCGCTGCGCTGTCCGAAGTGGAGCTGGCCGAGTACTGCCGGCGCCGGGGACTGTATGCCGAGCAGTTGCGCCGCTGGCGAACGAGTTGCGAGCAGGCCAACGCGCAGAGCCAGAGCGCCGCCCGGCAGGAGGCCGACGCGCTCAAGGCTGAACGTCGCCGCACGCGCGATTTGGAGCGCGAGCTGCGCCGCAAGAACGCCGCGCTGGCTGAGACGGCAGCATTGCTGACCTTGCGAAAAAAAGCCCGGGCGATCTGGGGGGACGAGGAAGAATGACCAATGCCCAGGATCGCCGTCAAGCTGTAGCGTTGGTCGATGAGGCTCGCCAGGCCGGTGCACGCTTGCAGAGCGCATGCATCGAACTCGGTATCGGCTTGAACACTTATCGTCGCTGGGCGACGGGCGATGAGGACAGACGCCCGCACGCCATACATGCCACGCCATCGCATGCACTGACAGACGCCGAGCGCCAGGCCGTGCTGCAGGCCTGCCACCGTCCCGAGTTCGCCAGCCTGCCGCCGGCGCAGATCGTGGTACGGCTGCTCGATGAAGAGGGCCGGTACCTGGCGTCGGAGTCGACCTTCTATCGCGTGCTGCGCCAAGCCGATGAGCAGCACCGCCGTGGCCGGGCGCGCGCGCCACGTCACGCTGGAGCACCACGGCGCCACTGTGCCGACGCACCCAACCAGCTCTGGAGCTGGGACGTCACGTACCTGCATACGCGTATCCGCGGCCGGTTCTATTACCTGTATCTGATCCTGGACATCTACAGCCGGAAAATCGTCGGGGCCGAGGTGTTTGAATCGGAGAACATGGCCAACAGTGCCACCATCATCCAGCGCGCCGTGCTGCGCGAGCAGTGTCAGCACCGACCCCTGGTATTGCATGCCGATAATGGTAGCGCCATGAAAGGCTCGACCTTGCAGGTCACGCTCGAGAAGCTGGGCATTACCGCCTCGCACAGCCGACCCCAGGTATCCAACGACAACGCGTATTCCGAGGCCCTGTTCCGCACCTGCAAGTACCGGCCCGGTTACCCGATCGACGGCTTTGCAAGCGTGCAGGCCCGCACGCCTGTGGGTGCATCAGTTCATCCACTGGTACAACCATGAGCATCGCCACAGCGCCATTCGCTACTTGGCTCCGGCGCAGCGTCATGCGGGCCTGGATGCCCCCATTCTGCAAGCCCGACAGCGCCTGTACCAACAAGCCAGGCAACGCCACCCAGCACGATGGTCGGGAAAACTACGCAACTGGCAGCCCATCGGCAGCGTCTGGCTCAACCCCGAGCCGGATCAACATGAGCAAGACACCGATCCAGTATTAGAGGCCGCATGAATCAGGTTCCAACTGCCTTGACAGACGCCG
>NZ_VZOW01000011.1 GCF_008801835.1 Cupriavidus pauculus
GTGCGCCTGCCATGCGCGAAGGGGGAACGTTTCCTGCCCGCTGATCGCGTCACTACAGGGTGGAGCAAGCTTGGCAGGTTCGGCTATGCCTTAGCGTGCTTTATTTTCCGTTTTCTGAGACGACCCCTATTTGAGGGCATGGGCCGAAATGCGGTTCATTGTATGAAACGTGATTGTATGGAGTGAAACGGTGAAACACAATCCAACTCACAACGAAAACGAATTTCGGAGACAGACATGAAGGCCATTCTCAAGCACTGCGCGCGGATGTTTGCCGCAGCCGTGGTGCTCGCGTCCCCCACCACGCACGCCGCGCCACAGTATCCCGCCAAGCCGATCCGCGTGATCGTGCCGTTTCCGGCCGGCGGGGGCACCGACATCATCGCTCGCGAAGTGACAAACACGGTCGCGAAATCAACGGGCTGGATTTTCGTGGTCGACAACAAGCCAGGATCCGGCGGCAACCTCGGGGTGGACGCCGCGGCCAAGGCGCCGGCCGACGGCTACACCATCGTCCTGGGGCAGACCAGCAACCTGGCCATCAATCCGTCGCTGTACGAACGGCTGCCCTATGACCCGCTCAAGGACCTCGCCCCGATCAGCATGGTGGCATCGGCGCCGCTGGTTCTGGTCACCCACGTCAATTCGCCGTACCACACGCTCAAGGAGGTGATCGCGGCCGCCAAGGCGAAACCGGGCGCTCTCAATTTTGCCTCGCCCGGCAACGGCACCGTGGCGCACCTCGGCGGCGAGCTGCTGCAATCAACCGCGAAGGTGAAGTTCACGCATGTCCCGTACAAGGGTGCGGCACAGGCGGTCAACGATCTGATGGGCGGGCAGGTGGACCTCTATATGGCATCGGTGCCCACGCTGCTCGGCCATATCAAGAGCAACCGGATGCGTCCGCTTGCCGTGACCGCGCCCAAACGCCTGCCTGACCTGCCGCAGGTGCCCACCGTGGCCGAACTTGGCTATCCGGGCTTCGATACCGCAACGTGGTTCGGCTTTCTCGCCCCTGCCGCCACGCCGAAGGACATCGTGGCGCGACTCAATGCCGAATTCAACAAGGCCCTCAAGGCGCCGGCGCTGGTCGCCAAGCTGAACGAGCAAGGCGCATCGGTGCTGAGCGGCACGCCCGAGGCGTTTGGCTCGCTGATCAAGCAGGACATCGGCCGCTGGGCGTCGGTCATCAAGACCTCCGGCGTCAAGCTCGACTGACGCCTTTCTCCTCCCTCTCCCTCCCAGACTGCCAGGATGCCATCATGACTTTGCCAAACATCATCAAATCGTTCGAGCGCGTACCCGCCGAGATCGTCGCGCGCGCCGCTAAATTCCAACCCGCGATTCTGTCCGACGTCGGCGGACGCCGCGGCGCGTTGCATGGCCGGATCCGCGCGCTGCGTCCGACCATGAAGGTTGCCGGCCCAGCGTTTACCGTCGAAGTGCGGCCCGGCGACAACCTCATGATCCACGCGGCATTGGCACTCGCGCAGCCCGGCGATGTGCTCGTCGTCGACGGCAAGGGAGACCAGACCTCGGCGCTGATGGGGACCATCATGATGCACGCGGCACGTCAGCGCGGCCTCGCCGGCGTGGTGATCGACGGCGCGGTCCGCGACAGCCTGGAACTCGACGAGATGCAGTTCCCGGTGTTTTCGGTGGGCACCAATCCGAATGGCCCGACCAAGGAAGTCGGCGGCCGCATCGGCCATCCCATCTCCGTGGGCGGCGTGACGGTGCACCCTGGCGATTACATCTGCGGCGACGCCGACGGCCTGGTGGTAGTCGAGCGCGAGAAAATCGAGGCCTTGCTCGATGCCGCAGAAAAGAAGGAAGAAGCCGAAGCCAAGCGCATTGCCCAGATCAAGGAGGGCAACACCACCGCGCCGTGGCTGCTCGCATCGCTGGTCACCGCTGGCGTTCTGAAACAGGGAGAAGCACTGTGACGAACAAGCCGGTCATCATCGTCACGGGCCCTGACCTTGCGCCGCAAGCGCTTGCACTGCTGGACGACTACGAAGTCATATTCGCGGGAAAAACGCCGCAGGCTGCCGATCTCGTGGCCCTCGCCCGCCAACACAATCCGGCCGGCATTATCGTGCGCTATGGCGCCATTGGCGCCGAAGTCATGGACGCCGCGCCGGCCTTGAAGGTGATTTCGAAGCACGGCACCGGCACCGACACGATCGACAAGGCCGCTGCGCGGGCGCGCGGCATCGAAGTGGCCGCCGCGCTCGGCGCCAATGCCGCTGCCGTGGCCGAGCAAGCTTGGGCGCTGATCCTGGCGTGCGCCAAGGCCGTCCCACATCTGGACGCGCGCATGCGCCAGGGCCATTGGGACAAGGCCACGTACAAGGCGGTCGAACTCAATGGCCGCACGCTCGGCATCGTCGGGCTTGGCGAAATCGGCCGGCGCGCGGCGGCCATCGGCGTGGCGATGGGCATGCAGGTTATCGCCTTCGACCCCTTTGCGAAGACGGCCCCGGCAGGCGTGACGCTGGTCGACCTGCCCCGCGTGTTCACGGAATCGGACGTGGTGTCGATGCACTGCCCGTTGACCGACGAAAACCGTGCCATGCTGAACCGCGAGACGCTGGCGACGTTCAAGGACGGCGCGATTCTCGTCAACACGGCGCGCGGGGGACTCATCGACGAAGCGGCGCTGGCCGAAGCGCTGCGCAGCGGCAAACTGCTGGCCGCCGGACTGGACAGCTTTGCCGTCGAACCAATGCCGACGCCGCATGTGTTCCGCGAGATTCCCAACGTCATCCTGTCGCCACATATCGGCGGCGTCAGCGACGCTGCGTATGTGAACATGGGCGTAGGCGCCGCGAAGAACGTGCTGGCAGTGCTGCAAGGGGTGCCCGCGCCGGCCTGACCGCGCACGGCGGCATTGCCGGCATCGGCAACCAGAAACCTAAGAACCTGTCCGCACGATCCCGGCTGACGGCCGGATACTATGCGGCACAAGGAGACAACGATGTTTCATCGAACCATTGCCTGCGCGCTGGCGGGTGCGACGCTGCTCGCCAGCCTGTCCGCCGCGGCCGCATATCCCGACAAACCGGTCCGCATCATCGTGCCGAATCCGCCCGGCGGCGCCGTCGATGTGGTGACGCGCAAGATCGCCCAGAAGCTTACCCAGCAGACCGGACAGAGCTTCGTGGTGGAGAACAAGCCGGGGGCGTCCGGCACGATCGGGACCTCCCAGGTCGTAAGCGCTGCCGCGGACGGCTACACATTGCTGGCGAACGACAACTCATACACCACCCTGCCCTATGTCTTCAGAAAACTGAGCTGGGACCATCAGACTGCTTTGGTGCCGATTGCGCCGTTCGCGTTTTCGCCGGTCGTGCTTGGCGTCAAGGCCGACTCGCGCTTCAAGGATCTGGCCTCCCTGGTCGCCTACGCGAAGGCGCATCCCGGCGAAGTGACGTTTGGCAGCGGCGGCTCCGGCAGTTCGCCCCATTTTGCGGCCGAAGCATTCCAGCAAGCCGCGGGTATCAAGCTGATGCACGTGCCGTACAAGGGCGCGGGAGAGGCCATGGTTGGACTGCTGTCCGGCAGCGTGGACCTGCTGGTGGTATCGACGCCGACTGCGCTGGCGCCGGTCCGCGGCAATCAGATGCGCCTGCTTGGCATCAGCGGCAAGACCCGTCTTGATGTGTTTCCCAACGTGCCCACCTTCGCGGAAGCTGGCGTTCCCGGATTCAATCTGTTCAACTGGTCCGGCCTGGCCGCACCCAAAGGCACGCCCGCCGATGTCATTGCGCGACTGCAGACGGAAATCCATCGGGCGCTCCAGGCGCCCGACATGAAGGGGTTCCTCGCGCAGATGGGATCGCAACCGGGTAACCTTGACAGTCCCGCGTTCGCACAGCTGATTCAGCGCGAAACTGCGCAATGGGCCTCGGTCGCGCAAAAGGCGCAGATCGAAAAGCAATAGCCAGGAGCAACGATGTTCCTTATCGAACCACCGGCAGTACGCGAAGCGAGCGTCTTTAGCCCGCTGCCAGCGTCATGGCGGCGCAACGACCCTACCAATGCCTGGGCGCATGCCAATCGCAGCGGCGCAACCATCCACTCTTTCCTCGAAGGACCCGTGTGGGCCGATGGCCACCTCTGGGTGACCGACATTCCCTACGGCCGTATCTTCCGTATTTCGATGCAAGGCGAATGGGATCTGGTGGTCGAATATGACGGCGAACCCAATGGCATGAAGCGTCTGGCCAACGGCGATTTCCTGATCACCGACTATCGCAACGGCCTGATGCGTCTGGATACGCGGTCGGGCAGCGTTACGCCGTTTCTGGAGCGCCGAAATTCGGAGCGCTTTCGTGGCGTGAACGACCTGACCTTCGATTCGCACGGCAACCTGTATTTCACGGACCAGGGCCAAACTGGTCTGCACGATCCGACCGGACGCGTTTATCGCCTGGCGCCCGACGGCAAACTCGATGTGCTGCTGGACAACGCGCCCAGCCCGAACGGCGTGGTGCTGTCGCCCGACGAGAAAGTGCTGTTCGTCGCCATGACGCGCGCCAACAGCGTGTGGCGCGTGCCATTGCAGCCCGATGGCTCTGTCAGCAAGGTCGGGCAGTTCTTTACTTCGTACGGCCCGAGCGGTCCCGACGGCCTTGCTATGCGCACCGATGGTCATCTGCTGGTGGCCAATCCGGGCCTCGGCTATGTCTGGGTGCTCAATCATCGCGCCGAACCGGTCGAGGTGATCCGCAGCCCCGCCGGTGCATCGCTGACCAACCTGTGCTTCGGCGGCGCGGATCGCACCACGCTATTCATGACCGAATCGACAACCGGCACGATCCTGTGCGCCGACATGTCGGCAGGCGGCGCGCCCGTGCACGAGGGGCGGCTTGCATAAACGCCGTCCCGTTCGGAACCGCCTTGCCGGATGCATGCGATTGCCATAAGCACGTGTATTCCAGCGGCTTTCCGACGGTGCCTTGCGGGACGTTGAGACCAGCCGATGCGTCGGTGGACGACTATCGGGGGAGTCAGCGAGCGTTGCGAACTTAGCACTCTCTCAAGCGCGATCTAAAAGTGCGGTCATAATAGAAAACCGCCGAAAATGGGATCAGACTTGATGGCTACTCCCCGCACAGATCTTCGCACCCTGATTCTGGCCCTGGCGCTTGGCGCTTGCGTCATTACGCTAGCCAACTCCCTGTATTCATCGTACCGCGTGATGCGGGAGACTTTGATTCAAAATGCTCTTGACGCCAACCACGCCTATAGCGCGCGCGTGGCTGCGTCGGTCAACGCATTCCTCCTGTCGGCCCAATCGCGCCTGCAATATGCGGCAGGCAAACTTTCAGATCGTTTCACCGACATCCCTGCGCTCGCTTCGGAGGCAAGGCGATTGCAGCTCGAAGACGACGCATTCGACAGCGTGCTGATTGTTGATTCGAGTGGGCGCATCTTGGCAGGCGCACCGGATTCCCTGCGACTGGACGGCATGCAGCTATCGACTCCAAGCGCGCAGGCCGCCCTGCAAGAGCGAAAACCACTGGTCAGCCCTGCCTTTCGATCTGGCTCCGGAAATCTGATTGTGTTCATCTCGGCGCCGATCATTACACGAGCCGGTGAATTTCTTGGATATATAGGCGGAGCGATCTATGTGGAAAAGGACGGAATTTTGCATTCGCTGATCACCAAGCATTTCTATCTGACCGACGCTCAGGTCTATTTGGTGGACTCCCAGCGCACGCTCCTGTTCCACACCGTCAGTACACGTATCGGGCTGAAGGCTGGGGCAAACAAAGGCATTGACAATGCGTTCGATGGGCAAGACGGCAGTTCCCGCATGACCACCGGACGCGGTAACGATGTGTTGAGCGGCTACGCGTTTATCCCCGCCGCACGCTGGGCCGTCGTCAGTCAGCAACCGGTGACTTCAGTGCTGGCCCCGCTTCACGTATTGATGAGCAGGATACTCAAAACGGCGACGCCGATTGCGGTTGTGGGCTTCCTTGTGATTTGGGGATTGGCCATACTGATTGCACGCCCGCTACGTCGCCTCGCAGAAAGCACGACCGACACAGGACTGATTGAAAGCGCCGACAAGATAGCCCGCGTCCGTGCCTGGTATTTCGAATCGAACAACCTTAAACAGGCACTGCTACGCAGCATCAACTCAACGCAAGCCAGGGTTACGGGTTTGGAGCTAGCCTCGCAGACCGATCCTCTGACCGGTTTGGCAAATCGGCGAGCCCTTGACGAGGCGTTGGCCGACATCCAAAAGAAAAGAATGCCCGTCGCACTTGTAGCGCTCGATATCGATCACTTCAAGCGCGTCAACGACACATTCGGCCACGACGTCGGCGATCTGGTTTTGCAGCATTTGGCGCGATGCATTCGTGATTGCTCCCGCAGCCACGACTTGCCATGCCGGGTGGGAGGCGAGGAATTTCTGGTCTTGCTGCCGGATACGTCCCTCTCCGCTGCAATGGAGTACGCGGAGCGACTTCGGCAAACAGTGGAAAGATCAGCAATGCCACAAGTGGGACATATCACCATTTCGATTGGCGTTACGACGTGGCCACGAGCAGATCAGCCCCTAGCCGATGCAATCAAAGATGCGGACGAGCGAATGTACGAAGCGAAGCGTGGCGGCCGAAATCGCGTCGTTGCAAGTCTGGGCGAAGGCAAACTGGAACGGCAAGAACTCCGTTTGTAGAGCGGGTGTGGGGCAAGAGTTGGATGCAGCCCTCATGAAATCAAAACGCCTTACCAAGAAGAATTACTATCCGAAGCGAGGTAGCCAGTGAAGAAGCGCTATCTGACCCTCGGCCTTGTCCAATTGCTTTTGATTTTTTTGTCCGCTTGGCTAAGGCGAGCGTCCTGGCAAGAAATTGATTTCGCAGACGCCACATGGAGCCCGAGCGCGCAGCTTTCGCTTTCCTTCTACTGTCTGGCGGGGTGGTTGATAGCGCTGGCTATAGCAATATGGTTCGCCGCTGCTGACAGGGCGAACAGAACAATGCTCGTTCTATTTCTGGTTCTGCTTTTACCAGCCATCGAATTTTTCGCATGGTTTGCGTTGAGCTTCTGATCGGTAGCAACCGAGTGGAATTCCGGCGCAACGCCGTCGATGAGGCGCGTTCTGTCTGCGATGCGGCGTGAAACGCCGCGTCGTTTCTCCAGAGAAATCACCAATTTGGGTTGAGACGCGACGAATTTTTGGGCGAATCCCGCCTCAACTCTCGTCCATGCAGCCGCTACGCCTGGTCTGCAGCAACCTCGCCCCTTCCTGCATTCCTGCCGGCCGCCATGCTCCACCCCACCCCGGCCGCCCTGGCGCTGGCCATTCTCCCGCCTCGAAATATTCCGAGATAGTTGTTGTAAATACGAATCCTTCTTATTTACAATCTGCCGATTACGTCTCTTGCGGCCTTCTCTTGCTCGATCGTCGTCGTCGGATCTTCTCAATGTCTGCTCGCTGTCTTCTCACTCCCTCAGCCTTCGCCTGCCTTTCCCTCGTTGGCAACACGGTCTTCGCCGCCGACCAGGGCGCCGTATTGCCAGCGGTCACGGTCAGCGCCGGCGCCAACGACATGGGCGATATCGGATTTGCCACGCGTCGTCCCGCTGGCGTGACCAAGTCGAATGAATCGGCGGCCGACAGTGCCCAGTCGATCACCGTCATCACGCGCGATCTGATGGACAGCCAGCAATCCCAGAACCTCAGCGACGTGCTGTGGAATTCGGCGGGCGTGTCGGCCAATACCTATGGCCGTCGCGGCTGGGACGACTTCATCATCCGGGGCCAGCGTGCGTCGGAATCGGTCTTTGCCGACGGACTGCTGGTCGACACCAACAATCGCGTGGCGCAGGAAGTGTTTGGCGCGGAGCGCGTGGAAATTCTGAAGGGTCCGGCATCCGTGCTGTTTGGCCAGGTACAGCCGGGCGGCCTGGTCAATATCGTCACCAAGCGCCCGCGTCTCGAGTTGTTCGGTGAACTGGGTCTTACGGTCGGCAACTATGGCTTGCGCCAGGTGACGGCCGACGTCGGCACGCCGCTGAAGCCCGATAGCAAGGCCGCTTTCCGTCTCAATGCGCTGGCGATGAACAGCGACGACGCCACCGATCACGTCTGGTATCGGAACCGCTACGTCGCACCGTCGCTGAGCCTCGATTTCGGGCATCGAACCGATTTCACGATCCTGGCCAGCCACAACGAGCGCCATTATGTGCGCCAGCAAGGTCTGCCCGTGAATGGCACGCTGGTATCGAACATCAATGGCGTGGTGCCCAATTCGCGCTTTATCGGCGAGCCGAACGCCGCGCCCTATGACGGCGAGCAGAACCGCATCGGCTACGCGCTGACGCACCGCTTCGATTCTGGCTGGACCGTCAACCAGAACCTGCGCTACCAGACCTCGTCGCTGACCGGCACGTTCGTCACGGCCGGAACAATGGCCGTCAACAGCCAGACACTAAGCCGCAGCGCCACCCAGCAAGATTTCTCCGGCGATGCGTTTGGCGTCGACACCAACGTGCAGAAGTCGTTTGCATTCACCGGCCACCAGCACACGCTGACGTTCGGCGTCGACTATCGCCACAGCAAGGAAGATCGTCTGCAGAAGACCTGTCGGGTGGCCGCGCTGAACGTCTACAGCCCGGTGTACGGCGCCGCTGTCGATTGCCCGGCCAGCTTCAGCACCGACAGCACCGACACGCTCAATGCGCTGGGCTTTTATCTGCGCGACCAGATCCGCATTGTCGAGCGCTGGACGGTGACCGGCGGTCTGCGCTACGAATCGGCGCGTACGGCCAGTACCAACCGGCTCAATGCCACGCGCACCGACAGCGATGACAACGCCGTCACCGGCAGTGCCGCGGTGATGTACGACCTCACCCAGTGGGCGCGCCCCTACGTCAGCTATTCCACGTCGTTCCTGCCGAACGCCGGCACCGACGTCAACAATGCGTCGTTCAAGCCCGAGAAAGGCCGCCAGGTGGAAGTCGGTGTGAAGTTCGACACGCCGGGCAAGAACGGCCTGCTGACGCTTGCCGCGTTCGATCTGGTGCGCAAGAACGTGCTGACGAGCGATCCGGTCAACACCGGATACAGCGTCGCCGTGGGCGAGCAGCGGTCGCGGGGATTCGAGGCCGAACTGACGCAGGACCTGGGCAACGGCTTGAGCGTGATGGCGGCCTATGCCTACATCGACGGCGAAGTCACGGAGGACACGATCGCCGCGAATGTGGGCAAGCCGTTGAACGCCGTGCCGCGCCACAGCTTCTCGCTCTGGACCCAATATCGCTTCCGCGGCGCACTGGCGGGCTGGTGGGCCGGGATCGGCGCGCGCGGCGAAAGCGCCAAGCGCGGCTACAGCTTCAACTACTCCGTCCCCGGCTATGCGGTCGCGGATCTCGGCTTCGGCTACACGGCCAGCCATTGGCGCGCGGCTTTAAACGTCAAGAACGTGTTCGACAAGTCGTACTACGCCGGCGGACTCAATAACAACGTGCTGCCCGTAGGTAATCCGCGCGTGGCCATGTTGAACGTCGTGTTGAACTACTGAGGATACGGGTCACATCGCCGGCCCCGGTCCCCACATCTGGCGCAGGAGAACCTGAGCCCGCGGGCGTGAAAATGTTACCCGGCCGGGTACGTTCTACGTAACGCCCCAGACGCGCGCTCAGAAATTCCACGTTGCGCCCACGCGGAATGTGCGCGGTTCGGCGGGATGGACATGATGATCGTAGATGCCGGCCGCCGACCCGTCGGCATTCAGCGGCGATGTCTCGCCTTTGAGCAGCGACGCATAGTAGTAGTCGATGTCGTTGACCCGTTTGCCGAACACGTTGAGTACCTCGGCAAAGATCTTCACGTTCCTGAACAGCCGGTAACCGAGCTTGAGGTTGACCAGGAACGACGACGCGGACCGCACGCTGTTGTCCTCCACCAGCGGACGCGGGCCAAAGTAGCGCGCACGCGCGCCGACCGCCCATCGGCCGCTGTTGTATGAGACGCCGGCCGAGGCCGTGGTCTGGATCGATTCGGGAATGTAGTCGCCGCCATCCTGATGATCGCGGTAGCGTGCGCGGGAAAATGCCGCGTCCGCATCGACCATCAGCCCAGCCAGCGGGCCGTCGGGCGGTGCATAGTAGCTGGCCAGTTCAATGCCGCGGCGGCGGCTTGGACGGCTCGGCTCGGTGGTGCCGCTATCGCCGGAGAAGACCAGTTCGGAGCCGATATCGAGCTGCCAGAGCGACGCCGACAGTTGCAGGCCCGGCGCCAGCCGCCTGGTGCGAATGCCGATCTCGTATCCCGTGGCCGGCACCAGCACGCTGACCTTCTGCGCCGGCTCGCCCGTGGACGGATCGACCGTGGTGGTAGCACCGCGCACATCGTTGCTGTGATAGCCGCGCCCCCAGTTCACGAATACTTCGGTGCGCTCGGCCGGCGACATGACGATGCTGAACTTGGGACTGGCGATATGGTCGGCGCCGTTGCCCGAATTGAGCGGATTGTCGCTCGACACGCCATACCAGAACTGGTCTGCACGCACGCCGGCGATGGTGCGCAGCCACGGCAACCATTCGGTTGTATTGCGCAAGTAGAGCGCGGCGCTGGTTTCGTTGATCGTGTCGGTCCGGGTGGTCTGGTAGATCTGGCGCGCCTCCGAACTGGCCAGCGTGATCGGGTCCAGCCGGTCAAACCGCACCTGAGCGCCAATCTCGGTTTCCGTATCGCGCGTGCCCAGCTTGCCAAACCACACGCGCGATGCATTGGCCCCGGCCGTGACGCGATTTTCAAACTGCTGAAACTGATCGCCGCGCTCGGGGTTCTCCAGCGCATAGGTGAAGTTGGAAAACAGTTGCAGCCGGCTCTTGATCACGTAGGCATTGGCCTTGAACCAGCCGGACGCTACCGGCCGCAGCCAGTCCGCCGAAAGGCTGTACCGCGACGCGTAGCCGCCGTCGCTTGGATCGATATACCCGAAGCGGGAAATCCGCCCGTCGTCGATCGCGCGCTGCGGCACCTGATCGGTCGAATCCCAGCGATTGCGATAGGCCATGGCGCTGACGCTGACGCGTTCACCGCCACCGAGCGGCAGCGTGTAGCGCAACACGCCATTGAGCTTGCGCACGCCCTCCGGCATGACCCATGGCCCATTCTCCTGCAGCCATTCCAGCCCATACAGTGCGATGCCCGGCCCCACCTGGTGCGAATTGGCCAGTACCGCGCGGCGATAATCGTGCTGCCCCAGCTCGACCTGCGCGATGCCGGTCGGCAGTTCGGAGACGTAGTCCATGCTGACCGCGCCCGCTGCCGAGAAATCGCCCTCCTCGGCAAAGTAGGTGCCCTTCTTGTATGCGATGCCGCTGACCAGTTCCGGGATCACGAAATTGAGGTCGGTATAGCCCTGGCCATGGGCGTGCGTGCGCATATTCACCGGCATGCCGGCCACACTGGTGGAAAGATCGGTGCCGTGGTCCAGGTTGAAGCCGCGCAGGAAATACTGGTTTGCCTTGCCGTCGCCGCTGTGCTGGGTGACGATCAGCCCCGGCACGGTTTCAAGCAGTTCGCCGGGGCGCAGCAGCGGACGGTTGGCTAGCTGGTCGCGGCTGACGTAGCCCTGCGTGGCAGACACCGCGGCGTCGGCACTGGGCGCATCGTCACGCGCGGCCCGCACGGTGAGTTCGGGAAGTTCCTGTGTTGCCTGCTGCAGACCGCCGGCCTGCGCTTCAGGAGGCATCACGGCAAGCGCCGCGGCAAGAAGCCCCAATGGGGGCATGGCCGGGCGCGTCGACGCCGCCCGGCGTGAGGGATGATGCTGGCTCATTTTTTTATGATACGGATTGGTATGAAGAATTATGCAAACTTCATACCAATCGAAAAGCACCCATATGGTGCGCCAGGCAACTTCAGTCGTGATGGTGCGGATGCCCCGCGTGGCCGTGCGGATGGGAATCGACCCGCATCGGATCGCCCTCGGTCATGACCATATTCAGTTGCCCCTGGCGCACGCCGCGTTCGCTGCTGATGGCGTCGGCGAGCTTGCGGACCGCGCTGGCCGGCCCCTTCAGGATCACTGTCTCGATGCAGTGTGCATGGTCGAGATGGGCGTGCATGGTCGACACGGTCAGATCGTGGTGATCGTGCTGGATGCGCGTGAGCCGCTCCGCAAGTTCGCGTTCGTGATGGTTGTAGACGTACGACAGGTTGGCCACGCAGGGTCCGTCCGCATCGACCGACTCGCGCCAGTGATCGAGGTGCCGACGCAGGATGTCGCGCACGGCCTCGGACCGATTGCCGTAGCCGCGCTCGGCGATCAGACGGTCAAATTCGTTGGCCAGTGCATCATCAAGGGAAATCGTAAAGCGTTCCATGGCGCAGCCGCGACGAGAGGAAAAGCGGCAAGTTACCACGCGCGCGCTCGCCGCTGCGGGTCCGCAATGCGACTTTTCGAGCGGCGCGCAAGCGGAACGGGGCATCGCCGGCGCGATGCGACGGGCCTGTTTGCCGCGAAATTTCTGATAACGCGCGGCGATGGGAATCGGCTAACTCGTCTACACTCCTCCCCACGCGTGTGCATGGGCCTCGGCAAGACCTCATCAAATGTCGGCCGCACCCGATCACACCGCCCCCATTGCTTTAACGATAACCATGACAAAACAGCTTCTTCGCGTACAAAGCGGCGTAGCCGGCCTTGACACCATTCTTTGCGGCGGCCTTGTGCATGGGGCTGCCTACATCATTCAAGGCAGCCCCGGCGCGGGCAAGACCATCCTGGCCAACCAGATAGCATTCCACCAGGCCAGCCAAGGCGGAAAAATCCTCTACGTGACGTTGCTGGCCGAATCGCACGACCGCCTGTTCCAGGCGCTGGACATGTTCGATTTCTACGACGCCGCAGCCGTCGGGCGCGATATTTTCTATATCAGCCTGTTCAAGGTGTTGCAGGAGGAAGGACTGCCGTCGCTGGTCAATGCCATGCGCACCGAGCTGGCGCGTCATCGTTGCACGACGCTGATCCTCGATGGACTGCTGATTGCCAAGGACAAGGCGGAATCGGCGCTCGACGTAAAGACCTTTGTCGCGGAACTGCAAAGCCACGCCGCATTCACCGGCTGCACAGTGCTGTTCCTGACCAGTGCCCGCATCGACGACGTGAGCCCCGAACACACGATGGTCGATGGCGTCATCCAGCTCAAGGAAGAACTGGTCGGGATCCGCACCGTGCGGCAAATGCGTATTTCCAAATCGCGCGGCAGCGCGGCACTGGGCGGTCTGCACCAATACCGGATCTCGTCCGAAGGCATCGATGTCTATCCGCGCCTCGAGGCCCTGCTAGCCAAACCGTCGGCCGAAGAATGGCTGCCAGATGAGCGCGTCGACGTGGGCGTGCAGGGGCTGGGCCAGTTGATCGGCGGCGGACTGCCTCCGGCATCGATCACGCTGCTGCTGGGCCCGGCGGGCAGCGGGAAGACCACCTTCGGGCTCAATTTCCTGAGCCTTGCCACACCAGAATGTCCGGCCCTGTTTTTTGGCTTCTACGAGTCACCTCAGCGCCTGCGCGCCAAGGGCCGTGCGCTCGGTATCGATATCGAGGCGCTGGAGCGGTCAGGCGCCCTGTTCATCGTCTGGAACCCGCTCACGGAGAACCTGCTCGACTCGCTCGGCCACCAGTTGCTGGAATCCGTACGCGATTTCCGCATCCACCGGCTGTTTATCGATGGCATGACGGGCTTTCAGCGCGCTGCCGTCCATCCGCCGCGCCTGATGGAGTTCTACTCCGCGCTTGCCAACGAGCTGCGCGGCCACGGTGTGTCGACCATCGCCACCCTTGAGGTGCGCGATCTCGACGGCTTTGCCGGCACCGACCCGCTGCCCGACTTTTCCACGCTGACCGACAACCTGATCCTGTTGCGTCAGGCCGGAATGGGCGGCGAATTGCGCCGGCTGATCGGCGTGGTGAAAATGCGCGATAGCGCGTTCGATACCGCCCTGCACGATGTGGTCATCGGCACGGGCGGACTGCATGTGGCGAACCGCCTGATCCTGCCAGGCTCCGCAGACAGGGAATCTGTTGCACCAGTCATCGCCGCGCCCACAAGCAGCGAGTCCTGAATCATGGCAACCGTAGTTGTCATTGACGATGAGACGATGAATGCCGATGCGTTGGCGTTCATGCTATCGGCAGAAGGGTTGACCGTAAAAACAGCCGCCGATGGCGAAGCCGGTTATCGCCTGATCGTGGAAACGCGGCCCGACCTGATCATCACTGATTTCATGATGCCTGTCATGACAGGGCTGGAGCTTGCGCAGAAGCTCCGGGCTGGTGCGGATACCGCACACATCCCGGTGGTGCTGCTGACGGCGGCGCAGGCGGAGATCGGCCGGCAGCACCCTCATCTGTTCGATGCGGTGTTCGAAAAACCCTGCCTGCCCGCGGCCATCCTGACCACGGTCATGCATCTGCTGGCAAACCGGCGGCAACCGTGACCCCGTAGAGGCGGCGCGTCACGAGCATCACTGTATGCGCGGAACGATTCCGATCTTCTCGGCCAGCATGCGTTCATACACGCCAAAATGCAGATCGACTTCGGCCTGGCTGACCACCGTGACCTCCATGCTGATCTGGTCTGGCTTTAGTCCGAACAGCGTAGCCAGCGCTATCTCCAGATGCGGCGCCGCGTCCCTGTCCTTGGGAAACGTCGTGCCGATGTTGATCGAATAAGCATTCGATCGATCGGCAACTACTTCCAGCAGCCGCGCCGCGGCGCTCATGTTGTGCTCGACGGCAATGCGGGCGGCCTCGGCCAAACTGCGCATCGTTTCGGTCGGAAATCCACGCACGCAGCGCAGGCGAACGCGATGGCGACCCAACGTGATCCAATCGGTATCGAACTCCATGGCGACCTCGAACTGAGAGAAAGGGTCCTGTAAAAAATATGGATGAAATTCATGGGACGGCAGGGTCGGATGAGACCGCGCGCCCCATCCACCCGCCACATTTTTGGCTCGAAAATAGGAGTCGTGGCCGCGCTTTTCAAGGGTCGTACACGGCACGCCTGCCGGTGCAATTTCGTGGCGCGTGACGGCTCCCGCGTCACATCCTCTGCCCTTTGCAAAATCCCGATTGACCGCTGCCCCGAGTCTCGCTAGTCTATTTATGAACTTATCGTTCATATTTGAACATTAGAAAATTCACTGCGAAACCGCTCGGGAGCGCCCCCCATGATTTCAGGAAAGATCGGCATCAACGGTGCCGGCATCGGCGGCTTGGCCGCCGCCATCGCCTTGCGCAAGCTGGGCATGGACGTCGTTGTGTACGAGCAGGCGGCCCGCTTCGCCCGCGTCGGCGCCGATATCAACCTCACGCCGAACGCGGTGCGCGCGCTCGACGGACTCGGCATCGGCGACGCGCTGCGCGCCACCGCCGCGCGCCCGACGCACCGCATCAGCCGTACCTGGGACACTGGCGAGGAAACCTCGCGGCTGGCGATGTCGGACGAGGCGGAGCGACGCTACGGCGCGCCGCAATTGACGATGCACCGCGGCGACCTGATGAGCGCGCTCGAAGCCGCCGTCCCGGCCGCCCACGTCAAGCTCGGCCGCAAGGCTATCGGCATCGTGCCGCGTGAAAACGGCGCCACCGTGCAGTTTGCCGATGGTTCCAGCGACGACGTCGACGTGCTGATCGGCGCGGACGGCATTCATTCGGTGGTGCGCCGGGCGATCCTTGGCGAGGAACATCCGATCTTCACCGGCGTGGTCGCCTATCGCGCCGTGGTGCCGGCCGAGCGGCTGGCGGGGGTGCCAAACATCGGCGCCTTCACCAAGTGGTGGGGACCCGAAGCCACCAGCCAGATCGTGACCTTCCCGCTGAATCGTGGCCGCGAGATCTTCGTGTTTGCCACGGTCGCACAGGAAAGCTGGCGCAACGAATCGTGGACCACGCCGGGCCGTGTGGAAGACCTGCGTGCCGCCTATGCCGGCTTTCATCCCGACGCCCGCGCGCTGCTGGACGCCTGCGACGACGTGTTGATCTCGGCGCTGTACGTGCGCGACCCGTTGCCCACGTGGTCCGCAGGACGCGTCACGCTGATGGGCGATGCATGCCATCCGATGATGCCGTTCATGGCGCAGGGCGCGGGCATGGCGATCGAGGACGGCGTGGTGCTGGCGCGTTGCCTGGCCGATGCCAGTCCCGAGGACATCCCGGCCGCGCTGGCGCGCTATCAGCGCGCGCGTCATGAACGCACCAGCCGCATCCAGATCGGTTCGCGCGGTAACGAGTGGCTCAAGGCCGGCGGCAATGCGGACTGGGTGTACGATTACGACGCCTGGAACGTGGCGCTGCACTGAACGCGTTCCCCGTCATTCCCGCCACACCGAATCCATGACCTCGACTGCTTCCCTGCGCAATGCGCCCGCCGATTCCGACACCGACGATCCCGCAGGCGCACCGCAGTTGGTCACACCGGTCATTCGCGGCCTGCGCCTGCTGCGCTTTATCGCCGAAGGCGGCTCCACGGCCAACCTCAGCGAAGTCGGCCGACGCATCGATGTCAACCGCGTCACCGTGATGCGGCTGCTCGATACGCTCGAACACGAGGGCATGGTCGAACGTCTGCCGCAGGGCGGGCACACCGTCGGATTCGCGTTTCTCAAGATCGCCTCGCGCGTGCTGGCCGCCAACGACCTGACGACTTTCGCGCGCCGGGTGCTCGCGCAGTTGAGCGGATCGCTGCAACTGTCGGCGTATCTGGCCGTGCCCGATGGCGGGCACGTGCTCTATCTGCTGCGCGACATGCCGAACACGGGTCTCGTCAGCAATATTCAGGTCGGCAGCCGCGTGCCCGCACATCTGACGACGCCGGGCCGCATGCTGCTGGCTCATCTTTCGGCCGAAGAACTGCGCGCACGGCTTGGCGACGACCCGCTGCCGACGGTCACGAACCAGAGCCCGGCCACGCACGCACGGCTGGCCGATATCCTCGCGGCCGATCTGGAACGCGGTTGCGCATGGAGTTTTTCGGCGTTCGAGCCCGGCATCGACTCATGCGCGGCGCCGGTGTACGACGCCGCGTCCAACGTGATCGCCGCGATCAGCGTGGCCGGCCCGCAGCAGCGCTTCGAAGCCGATGGCACGCTGCGCGAACGCACCGAGAAAGCCGTCAAGGCCGCCGCGCGCGATTTGTCCGCACTGCTCGGCTATCGCAAAACCTGACGCGGCGACCGGCGAAAGCAATGCGAAAAAAATGTGGAGAGCGGGCGGCGCCTGCGCGCGCGCCGCCCCCCTTTCCGGCTCTGCGCTGTCCTTTAGCCCTTCACGCCTCCAGCTTCATCGGCATCGACCTGCGGCGCGCCCGGGTCGCCTTGTACAGCGCATGTGCCACGGCGGGCGCAACCGGTCCGAGCGAGACTTCCCCACAACCCTGCGGCGGCCGGTCGCTGTCGACAATGACCACGTCGATCTTCGGCATCTCCGACAGGCTCAACAGCCGATAGTCGTGGAAGTTGCTCTGCTGCACCACGCCATCCTTGAACGTGATTTCGCTGCGGAGCGTATTGGTGAGCGCGAAACCGATGCCGCCCTCGATGTTGGCGCGGATCAGGTTCGGATTGATCGCGCGGCCGCACTCCACCGCGCAGACCACGCGCTTCACGGCCAACGCCTTGCCCGTTCGCTCGATTTCCAGCGCCATGGCCACGTAGGTCTGAAACGCCTCGCCGCGCCCTGTGTAGAGATTGAACGTGAACGCGCGGCTGACGTTGGCAGGCGGCTTGCGATCCCAGCCTGCCGCCTTGGCCGCCGCGTCGAGCGTGCGCAGCGCCAGCGGATTGTGTGCCAGCAATGCGCGCCGATAGCGATACGGGTCGATGCCCGCCGCGTCGGCCATCTCGTTGACAAAGCTCTCCAGCATAAAGATGCTCGATGTCGAACCCACGCTGCGCATGAAGCTGACGGGAATCGGCTGCTTCACGTCGATCATGTCGACTTTCAGGTTCGGCACGCGATAGACGCAATCGTAGATCGCTTCAAGCATCGTTTCGTCCCAGCCGCCGTTCTTGGCCATACGCTCGGCCTTGATCACGCCGTAGAGCGATTGCCCAGTCAGCCGCGCGTGCATCGCGAGCGGCATGCCCTTCTCATCGAGTACCGCACGGAAGCGGCCCGACACGCCTGGGCGGTAGAAGCCATGGCGGATATCGTCCTCGCGTGAGCGGATCACCTTGACCGGCTTGCCGACCGCCGCCGAAGCGCGCGCGGCGTGGATCACGAAGTCCGGCAGGAACTTGCGGCCAAAGCTGCCGCCCAGGAACGTGGTGTGGACGATCACCGTTTCGGGCTTGCGGCCGTACAGCTTGCCCAACGCGTTGCGCACGAAATCCTGGCCCTGGATCGGCCCCCACACTTCGATGGCATCGTCGCGCACATGTACCGTGGCGTTCACCGATTCCATCGTCGCGTGCACGATATATGGCGTGTGATAGTCGGCCTCGACCAGCCGCCCGCCGGCGGCCAGCACCGCGTCGGCATCGCCCAGGCGCGTCGCTACGACCGCTTCCGACGCCCCCAGCGCCGACTTGCGCGCGGTCATGATGTTGTCGCTGTCCAGCCCCCTCGCCGCGCCCGGATCGACGTCGATCTCGAGTGCGTCGGCGCCCTTCTTGGCGAGCCAGTAGCTGGTGGCGACGACGATGGCCGCGTCGGGCGCCTGTACCACGGCCTTGACACCGGGCATCGCCTTGACCGCGTCCGCGTTGCGGATGCCCGTGACCTTCCCGGTGACGGTCGGCGGCATTTTCAGCGCGCCGTAAAGCATGTCGGGCACGCGCACGTCGATGCCGAACTCGGCCGAGCCATCTACTTTGGCGGGCGTATCGAGACGCAGCAGGTCACGGCCGATCAGCTTGTGCGCGGCCTCGTTCTTGAGACGCGGCGACGGGTTAAGCGGCAGCGTCGCCGCCTCCGCGGCCAGTTCGCCATACGACAGCGAGCGCCCGGTCGCGCCGTGATGGACGCGCCCCTTGTCGGTATGGCACTGCCCGGGCCGCACCTGCAGCCGGCGCGCCGCGGTCATCACCAGCACCTCGCGCGCCTGTGCGCCGGCGATGCGCAGGCGCTGGTAGAACAGCGTGGCCGACATCGACGCGCCGACAAACTGCTGCGGCTCTTCGTATGCCGCGCCCGTGCGATAGGCGTCGCGCCCGGTGACGAACGTCACCGCGATGTTCTGCCAGTCCGCGTCGAGTTCGTCGGCGAGCACCTGCGGCATGCCGGTGTAGACGCCCTGGCCGCATTCGCATTGCGACAACCCGAGCGTGATCTTGCCGCTGGGCTCGATCCAGATCCAATCGGTGATTTCGTGGGTGCCGTGCGCACCGCTGTCGACCGTGCGGCTGGCCAGCGCCGGCAACGGAATGCACAGCGCTCCGGCCAGCGCGGCGCCGCCCTTGAGAAAGCCGCGCCGCGCGGGGCTCGTCAACATGTCACTTGGCTGCGGCATGGATCGCCTCCCGGATGCGGTGATAGGTGGCGCAGCGGCACAGATTGCTCACGGCGGCGTCGATGTCCTTGTCGGTGGGATGCGGGTTCTGCTTGAGCAGCGCGCTGACTGCCATCACCATGCCCGACTGGCAGTAGCCGCATTGCGGCACGTCCTTGGCAATCCACGCCTGCTGCACCTTCGACGAACGATCGGGCGACAGGCCCTCGATGGTGGTCACGTTGCGCCCCGCCACACTGGACACCGGCGTCACGCACGCGCGCTGCGCGTGGCCGTCGACATGGACCGTGCAAGCCCCGCATGCGCCGATACCGCAGCCGTATTTGGTGCCGGTCAGCCCGGCGTCATCGCGTATCACCCACAGCAGCGGCGTATCGCCATCGCCACCGAAGTGCGTTGCTTTCCCGTTCAACACAAAGTCCATGGTTGCCTCGCTTTGTCCTCGCCAGTGCAAGAAAAGACGGCCGCAGGCCACCGCGCACTGCGCGCGGTGCGGCCGGTACGACTCAAAAAACTGGATATGGATGGCGCCGCCGAGGCGCCTTGGGTGTCGGCCGCTAATCGGGCGTGATGTGGTACGCGCGGATCAGCGTGGCCCACGACGCGGTTTCATCGCGGATTCGTGCGGCCAGTGCGTCCGGTGTGCTTGCCACGGGTTCCAGGCCCTGGCGCTGCAGATCGGCGCGGATCGCCGGCGTGGCGAACAGCGTCTGGACGTCGGCGGAAATGGCGTCGGCCAGCGGCTTCGGCGTGGCCGACGGCACCAGTAGCGCATACCAGGAACTGACGTCGATGCCGGGCATGCCCTGCTCTGCCAGCGACGGCACATCGGGCGCGGCAGGCGAGCGGCGCGACTGCGTCACCGCGATTGCACGCAAGGCACCCGACTGGATGAATGGCGCCAGCGTTGGCCACGTGCCGAACAACACCGGCACCTGGCCGCCGACTACGTCGTTGACGGCCTGCGTGGTGCCCTTGTACGGCACGTGCAGCATGTTCGCGCCGGCCTTGTGATGAAACAGTTCTCCGGCCAGATGCAGGCCGCTGCCAACCCCCGGGCTGGCGTAGCCGAGCGGCGCCCCGGCCTGGTCGGCCTGCTTTGCCAGCGCGATCAGTTCCGGCACCGTGCGCGCCTTGACCGACGGATGCACGGCCAGCACGTTGGGGGATCCGGCCAGCAGCGAAACTGGCCGGAAGTCGCGCGTCACGTTGTACGACAGCGCAGGAAACAGCGTGGGATTGATGGTCAGGTTGCCGGCCGGCACCACCAGCCACGTGCAACCATCACCTGCGGCGCGGCGCACCGCATCGATGCCGATATTGCCGTTGGCGCCGGGCCGGTTGTCGACCACGATGGGCACGCCCCGGCGCGGTTGCAGTCCGATCGACAGCGTGCGGGCGAGCTGGTCGGCCGCGCCCCCGGCCGGGAACGGCACGACGATCCGCACGGTCGTGCATGCGGCGTGCGCCGCGCCGATGAGCGCGAGGGACGTCGCCACCGCTGCGGTCGCCGCCGTTCCCGTGGCGCCCAGCCATCGCCGGATCCGTTGCCTTGCTGTTGCGTGATGGCTGGCTTGCCGCATGCTGTTCCTGCCCGTCCCTTCGATCGTGACGGCCGCTACCGCTACCGTCGTCGTGTCATTGATTGGCCACCCTGCCTTCTGGCATGGGCCGGTAATCCAGCAGGCCCGACAGCTCCGCCGCCGCTGCCCGCACTCTTTCCACCATCGGCTCCAGCTGCGCCGGATCGATCCGCGCCGCCGGAATCGTCGCGCCCAGCGCCGCCACCACGCGCGTGGTGCGATCACGCACCGGGGCGGCAATGGTCGAGATACTGGCCTCGAAAAATCCCTCGTGCAGTACGTATCCGCGCTGGCGGTCGCGCTGCACCATCTCGTACAACTCTTCCACCGTGCGCGGCGTGCTTTCCGAGAACACTTCGAGCCGCTCTTCGGGATACAGCTCGCGCAACTCGGACAGCGTCAGGTCTTCCAGCACCACCCGGCCCAGCACCGTGGCATGCGCGGGAAGGCGCGTGCCGACGTTGACGGTACTGGTGAAGGGCCGCGCCGCCACCGACTTGGCCACATACACGATCGACCTGCCATCGCGCACCACCAGATTGCACGGGTAATGGATCTCGTCGCGCAGCCTGTCCAGCAGGGGCCGTCCCAGTTCGGTCAGCTCCAGCGACGCCAGGTAGTCGAACCCGAGCCGCAGCACCGCCATCCCGAGGCGAAACTCCCGTCCCCCGTCCGTGCGCTCCACGAACCCCATCATTTCCAGCGTGGCGAGCAGCCGGAATACCGTCGAGCGCGGCACCTGCAGCCGTCTTGCCAGCTCCGCCGCGGACAGCGTGCGGTCCTTGCTGCTGAACTCACCGAGCAACCGGAGCCCCCGCTCCAGACCCGGCACGATGTACTTGTCCTGCGTCTCCTCCACGGGAGTGGTGTTTGTCATGGTCTCTCTCTGCTTGACGTTCGGTTTGCCAATGAACCGCAACGAATCGGTATAGCACGCTTCGCGCCGCGCCATGCACCCCAGCGCTGACAACGCTATCCGAACACTAGCAGAAACGTTCCATATATAAAACCGAGATCCACATCAGGAACGCATTCACTCTATGATCTCTTTGTTGATGACTCAACCTGCTGTAAACCCTGATCGATTGCGCCTCATGGCGTGACGGCGCAATGAAAAAGCCCCGCGCGCCGGGAAAGTCGGCGGCGGGGCAAGCGACGACACCGTACGGCGCAGACAACACCAGCAGGCCGTTCAGACTTCGAGCTCTTCCAGAACTTGGCCCTTGGTCTCGATGCCGAGGAAGAACACGGTGACGGCGGCAATCAGCGGCACCACGGCGAGCCAGAAGAACGCGGTGCTCAGGTTGCCGGTGCCGATGGTCGAGGCAATGATGCCCGGCGCGAAGATCGCCGCCACCTTGAGCCATGCCCCGCCGAGGCCGCAGCCCATCGCCCGCACGCTGGTCGGATACAGCTCGGGCGTGTAGACGTAGGCGGTGATGAAGCCGCTGGCCAGGAAACCCATCGCCAGCGCGCACAGCGTGGCCACCACATAGACCGACGACGCATGGAACACGCCCGCCAGGATCAGCGACGCCGCGCACAGCACGAACGATACGTTGATCACCGGCTTGCGCCCGACCTTGTCGACCAGCAACGCGCACACCAGCGATCCGACCACGCCCAGCACCGATGCGCCGGCCGCGAGGTTCAGCGCCAGTTGCAGCGGCGCGTGATAGACGGTCTTGTAGACGGTCGGCAGCCACGTCGACAGGCCGTACTGGATAAAGCCGCAGGTGGCCCACAACGTCCACACTGCAAGCGTGCGGCCCAGATAGGCCTTGCCCACCAGATCGCGCACGCGGCGGCGCGGATGCTTGCCCATTGCGTCGAATTTCGACGTATCGCCGACCGGCGGCAGCGGTGCCTTGGCACGCGCCTCGAACGCGCGCAGCGCATCGTCGGCTTGCGCCAGCCTGCCCTTTTCCGCAAGCCAGCGCGGCGATTCCGGAATCACGCGGCGCAGCACGAAGAACAACAGCAGCGGCACGCCGCCGAGGAAGTACATCACCTCCCAGCCGTAGCGCGGCACCAGCACCGCGCCCAGCGCATTCGACACCATCAGCCCGATCGGAAACACGATTTCGTAGAGCAGCACGAACCGGCCGCGACCGTGCGCGCGCGTGACCTCGTTGATGTAGGTTGCCGCCACGGGCAGTTCGCCGCCCAGGCCCAGCCCCTGCACGACACGCAGCAGCAGAAAGATCTCGAACGACGGCGCGAAGCCGCACGCCACGCTCATCAGGCCGATGATGCCGGCGCTCCAGCCAATCGAGCGCAGCCGTCCGAAGCGCTCGGCCAGCGCCGGAAACAGCAATGCGCCCAGCAGTTGGCCGACCGACGGCATGGCGATCAGCAAGCCGATCTGCCCCGGCGTCAGCGACCACTTGGCGATCAACAGCGGCAGCGTGGCGGCGATCGCGATCACGTCGAAGCCGTCAAAGAACGTGGCCAGTCCGATCAGCAGCCGGGCACGCACATGCATCGCATTGCCCGGCATGCGTTCGATGCGCGCGACGATCTGGCCGCGGGTGACGGGTGTCGGGTGTGCCTGCGACGGCGCAGCAGCATGGTTCGCGGCGCCGCCGTAAGTCATGGTGCCCGCCTGGGCAGCCTGGATCGGGGGCGCGGTGTCTTGTCTCTGAATCAGCACGGGTATCGTTTCCAGAAATCGTGTAGGGCAGTTACCCGCGCGGCCGCTGTGTCGCAAGACGTGCGGCTCTGCCTGTTGGCGGGCAGTCTTCGTTTGCCGCGCCTGTCACGGCGCGGCTGGCATCGGTCAGAGGTCCAGCACCAGGCGCTGGCCCTTGCAACCTGACACGCAGACCATCATGGTCTTGTTCGTGGCGCGCTCGCTGTTGCTGAGCACGCTGTCGCGATGATCGGGGCAGCCTTCGATCACGGCCGTCTCGCACGACCCGCACACCCCCTCGCGGCAGCTGTACTCGACCGCCACGCCCGACTCCAGCAGCGCGTCGAGCAGCGACTTGCCGGACGGCACGCGCACAGTCTTGCCGGCGCGCTGCAACTGCACGCTGTATTCGCCTTCCTGCACCGCTTCGGTTGCCGGATCGGCGGCAAAGCGCTCGACATGTACGTTCGCGTAGCCGTGCGCGGCGCAGGCCGCCTCGAATGCGTTGAGCATCGGGCCGGGACCGCAACAATAGAAATGCGTGGTGGCGTCCTGGCCGGCCAGCATGGCGTTCAGGTTCGGCGGCACACCCGCTTCGTTGTCGAAGTGGAAGCGCACCGCATCGCCGTAGGCAGACAATTGCTCGACGAAGGCCGCCTCGGCGCGCGAGCGTGCGCAGTACAGCAGCGTGAACGAACGGCCGCGTTCGGCCAGCCGGCGCGCCATGCAGACGATCGGCGTGACGCCGATGCCGCCGGCCACCAGCACCGTATGCGCGGCGTCCTCGTCCAGCGCAAAGTGGTTGCGCGGCGCGGCCACGTTCAGCGTGGCGCCCACACGCAGCTGCTCGTGCACGAAGCGCGAGCCACCGCGGCTGTTGCGGTCATTCAGCACGCCGACGGTATAACGGTCGCGCTGCTCCGGCGCGCCACACAGCGAATAACTGCGCACCAGCCCATTGGCCAGATGCAGGTCGATATGCGCACCGGGCGCGAATTCGGGCAATGGCGCGCCCGCGGGATCGCGCAATTCGATGCTGACGACACCGCGCGCCTCGAAGCGCATGGCCTGCACGCGCAGTGTCAAAGATTGGCTCGCACTCATACGGCTTCCTTCCTTCTACTTCCAGACGCTCAACGCTTTTCCGTCAGGAACTTGCCTTCCGGGCCGCCGGCGTTCTTCTGCCGACGGGTGTTGCCATCGATACCGCCTTCGATCGCCCATTCGGCAAACATGGTCGGGCCCGGTTCGAACGCGCGCGGTTCCCAGTGCGCATCGAGCTGGTCCTCGTCGGCGTAGTACTCGATCAGGCCGCCGGCCGGATTCTTGAAGTACCAGAAATAGGCCGACGAAATCGGATGGCGTCCCGGGCCGAGCTGCGTATCCCAGCCTTTGCGGGACATATTCATGCCGCCGCCAAACACCTCGTGGATATCGCGCACCGTGAAAGCCACGTGATTGAGGCCGGCCTTGCCATGCGGCAACTGCAGCAGGAACAGGTCGTGATGGCCGCCCTCGGCGGTGCAGCGCAGAAACGCGCCGCGCTCGGGATAGTTGTCCGACTGCACGAAGCCGAACTTCTCGATGTAGAAGCGCTCGGTGGCCTTCACGTCCTTGACGAAGAACACCACGTGGCCCACCTCGATCGGAATCGCGCGCTCGTAGATCGGGCTGCGCTGGTTCATGCGCGGTTTCTCGTTCCATGTGTTCATCAGCGCGCATTCCACTTCGACGGCGTGTTTGCGCGACACCTGAAAGCGCACGGCGAGGCCGTTCGGGTCAGTGCAGCCGATGCGCGCGCCGCCGTCGAGCGACACGAAGGTCGGTTCGTCGGCGATGCGGCTGCGCACCGCGGCCAACGACGCTTCGTCGTCGACGCCCCACACCACTTCGCGCAGCGTCGGGCCATCCTCGATGGCGGGCGGCAGCGCCGGGTCGGCCACCTTGCGCACCAGCACGCGGCAGCCGTTGAGCGTTTCGAAATCCAGACCCTGCGCGTCGTCGCGCTTGATCGTCAGGCCCCAGTCGCCGAAAAAGCCGCGGCACGCGTCGAAGTCGTCGGCGCCGTAGACGATCTCGTCAATTCCCAATACTTTCATTTCCATTCTCCGTCCTGCCGTTTGCGGTGCGTCGCGATGCGCCTAGTTGGCCCACGGCAGCGGTTGTTCGTTCAGGCCCCAGTACACGCTCTTCTGTTCCATGTACTGCAGGATGCCCAGCCGTCCCTTCTCGCGGCCCAGACCGCTGTCGCGCCAGCCGCCGAACGGCGTCGAGATCGAGAACTGCTTGTAGGTGTTGATCCACACGTTGCCAGCCTGCACGGATCGTGCCACCCGCCACGCGCGCTTGTAGTCGCGCGTCCAGATGCCTGCCGCGAGCGCATAGACGCTGTCGTTGGCCTGCTCGATCAGATCGTCCTCGTCGTCGAACGGCATCGCCACCAGCACGGGGCCGAAGATCTCTTCCTGGCAGATGCGCGCGTGGTTATCGAGGCCCTCGATGATCGTCGGCGTGTAGAAATAACCGTTGGGCAGTCCCGGCACATCGGGGCGCATGCCGCCGGTGCGCAACTGGCCGCCCTCGGCCACGCCCGCGGCCACATATGACTCGATGCCGTCGCGGTGCCGGTCGGTGATCAGCGGCCCCATCTGGGTGCGTTCGTCGGCGGGATTGCCCACACGCAGTTTTGCCGCGCCAGCGGCCAGGCGATGGATGAACGCCTCGTATTGCGAGCGCGCCACGAACAGGCGCGAACCGGCGATGCAAGATTCGCCCGACGAGCTGAAGATGCCGTACAGCACGCCGTTCACGGCATGGTCGAGATCGGCATCGTCGAACACCATGGTTGGCGACTTGCCGCCCAGCTCCAGCGACACCGGCATCATCTTGTCGGCGGCGATATGCGCGATGTGCTTGCCCGTGGTGGTGCCGCCCGTGAACGACACGCGGCGCACCAGCGGGTGTTTGGTAATGGCGTCGCCGATCACGGAGCCCTTGCCGGGCAGCACGCTGATCAGGCCGCGCGGCACGCCCGCTTCCTCGCAGATCGCCGCCAGTTCCAACGCCATCAGCGGCGTCACCTCGGCCGGCTTGACGATGACCGCATTGCCGGCGGCCAGTGCGGGCGCCATCTTCTGCGCTTCGCTGGCAATCGGCGAATTCCACGGCGTGATGGCCGCCACCACACCCATCGGCTCGTAGACGCTCATCGTCAGGCAATCGCCGCGCTGCGGCGTGATCTGTTCTTCGAGTGTTTCGAGCGCGGCGGCAAAGAACTGGAACGTTGCGGCGGCACTGGCCACCAGCGCGCGGGTTTCGCTGATCGGCTTGCCGTTGTCCAGGCGCTGGCGCTGCGCCAGCGCCTCGGACTTCGCGCGGATCAGTTCGGCCACGCGATGCAGCACCGCGGCGCGTTCGTGGGGCTTGCGGCGCGCCCAGCCGCTCGTGCGGAAGGCGTGGTCCGCGCCCTGGATGGCTTGCTCGACATCGGCCAGGCTGGCCGCGTTCAGTTCCGCCACCACCTCGCCGGTTGCCGGATAACGCGTGGCGTAGCGATCGCCGCCACCGAGGCGCCATTCGCCCGCGATCAGGATGGGAAGGACTTGTTGCGTCGTCATGGGATTACGTTCTCGTCAGATCGACACCGCGTGGGCGCGGTTGCCGAGTGCGCGCACCACGCTGAACACGGTCAGCGCGGACGTCTTGGGGTTGGCCGCCAGCGGCTTGCCGCGCATGGTCAGTTCGAAGCCGCCGAACGCGCCGCGCGCCTCGACGTGGTGGACGTTCTCAACGGCGTCCGGATCGGCCAGCAGCTTCACCGACGTGCGGTCCAGGCCCAGCCCGGCCAGCGATACCGTGGCCGCCACGTTGGCGTTCTTCGGATAAAGCCGCGCGGCCTCGCGTGCAGTGCCCTCGAAAATGACGGTCGGCTGCGTCAGCGCATCGAGGTCGAACAGCTTTTCGGCAGGGGTGCCGACCCATGCGCGCGCCGGTTTGCGGCCCGTGTAGACGACCTCGTCGAGCCCGCCCACGCGCGCCGCGGCCAGCGCGTCGATGGCGCCGATCGCGCCGGACAGCAACTGCACCTGCGTGTTGCCGCGGCGCGCCGCGGCTTCGAGCCGATCGGCCAGGCCGGGCTCGGACAACGCGCCCACCGACACCACCAGGCATGGAATGCCGCGCTCCAGCGCCGGCACTACGTGCTCCTGCAGCGCCTGGTGACCCGCGCACTCCACCAGCAGGTCGGGACGCCGCTCGTCGTCGGCCAGGCGCGTGGCGACACGCACGTTGGGCGCCAGCGTCGACAACGCGCCGCGCGCCTCGTCCATCGTGCCTTCGGGCACGATCACCACGTCGAACGCGACGTCCGGATCGGACTTCAGCAACTCCAGCACGCCGCGGCCAATCGCCCCGCAACCCACCATCGACACATGCAGCATGGCTATGTCTCCTCAGGCCGCTGCCGCCGCCGTGTTGGCGATGGGGGCCTGCTTGTTGACGGGCGGGCCGGCAAACACGGTCTTGAAGCTGCCGATCGACAGCATGTCGATCTCGAGCAGGAACGGGCCGGCTTGCGCGGTGGCTTCGTCGAGCGCCGCACCGATGTCGGCCAGGTTGCTGACGCGGCGGTGGCGCAGCGCCAGCGACTGGCACAGCTGCGCGTAGTCGGGCGTGTGCAGGTCCACATAGTGGCGGCGGCCGCCGTACTGCGCATCCTGAATGTTCTTGATGACGCCGTAGCCCTTGTCGTTCATCAGCACGATGACCATGTCGGCGCGCTCCTGCACCGCCGTGGCCAGTTCGCCCAGGTTCAGGATGAAGCCGCCATCGCCAGCCAGCGTGAAGGTCTTCTTGCCCGATCCCGTGGCGGCCG
Organism: Cupriavidus pauculus; assembly: GCF_008801835.1. Taxonomy (GTDB): domain Bacteria; phylum Pseudomonadota; class Gammaproteobacteria; order Burkholderiales; family Burkholderiaceae; genus Cupriavidus; species Cupriavidus pauculus. Next base: position 28,583 of record NZ_VZOW01000011.1, read on the forward strand.
CGCCCACGGCGGCGCCGATGCCCATCGCCAGGCCTTGGCCGATGCCGCCGCCCAGCGCATGCACGCCGGCGCGCGAATCGAACACCTGCAGATGACGATTGCCCCAGGTGCTGTTCGATACGGTCACGTCGCGCACCCAGTTGAAATTGCGCCCCACGGCCTGTTGCAGCGCCTGCACCAGCGCGCTGTACGGTCCCAGCCCATCGACCAGCGCACCGACCGCGGCGTCATGCGCGCGGCGCAGGTCGTCGGCAAAGCCGGCATCGATCCGCATGCGGCCGGCCAGGCGATCGGCCAGGCCATCGAGCGCCAGCGCGGCGTCGCCGCTGACGAAATAGTCGCTCTGGTAGCAGCGCCCTTCCGATGCCGGATCGGCGTCGATGCGCAGCAGCGGACGCGGCAGCTTCAGTTCGTACTTGAGCGTCTCGTTGCCGCGCAGGCGCGAGCCCACCACCACCATCGCATCGCAGGTCTGGTAGAACGTTTCCACCGGCTTGTGCAGGTTGTACGCGCCGAGCGATCGCGGGTCGTCTTCGGGCACGATGCCGCGTCCCTGCGTGGACGTGACCACGCCGAAGCCCATGTCCAGCAGGCGCTTGACCTGCTTGCTGGCGTGGCGCGCACCGCCGCCCAGCCACAGCATCGGCCGTTTGGCCTGCAGCAGGCGTTCGGCCAGCGCATCGAGCGCATGGGCCGACGGCTGGTGCTGCGGCACCGGCAGCGGCTTCAGGTCGTTCGGCATCGGAATCAGCGCGGCCTGGATGTCGATCGGAATTTCGACGCTGACCGGGCCGCTCGGCGCCGTCAGCGCGGTCTGCACGGCCAGCTTGATGGTAGAGATCGCGGTATCGGCGCTGCGGATGCGGAACGCCGCCTTCGACACGGCCTTGAGCATCGTGAGCTGGTCCGGCGCCTCGTGGATGTAGGCAAGGCTCTGGTCCAGGTACGGCGTCTCGATCTGGCCCGTGATATGCAGCAGCGGCGTGCCGGCGGTCAGCGCTTCCACCATTGCGCCGGCCGCATTGCCCGCGGCCGTGCCGGTGCTGGTCAGGCACACGCCGAGGCTGCCCGTGGTGCGGGCATAGGCATCGGCCATGTTGGTGCCGCCCGCCTCGCCGCGCGCGGGGACGAAGCGGATCTTGCCGCGCTCGCCCATCGCGTCGAGGATGGGCATGTTGTGGATCGAGATCACGCCGAATGCAGCCTTGACGCCGCACTGTTCGAGGAAGGCTGCAATGGCGCAGCCGACGGTGACTTGTTGTTGCTCGTTACGCATGACGGGAGAGTCCTCCGGAAATATCGATATGGCTGCCCGTGGTGTACGAAGACAACGGCGAGGCAAGGAACAGGATGGCGCGCGCGGCTTCCTGCGGCAGGCCAAGGCGGCCCAGTTGAATGTGCTTTTGTGCGGCCAGGCGCGCGGTCCACGCGGCCCAGTCCAGATGACGATCTTCTGCCGGGCGCGCATCGAAGCGGCGGCGCCATTGGCCCGATTCCACCAGGCCGATCAGGATGCCGTTGACGCGCACGCCCTTAGGCGCGAATTCCGTGGCCAGCGAGCGCACCAGGTTGTGCACGCCGGCCCGTGCGGCCGATGTGGCCACCATGTGCGGCTCCGGCTGCGTGGCCAGCAGCGAATTCACGCAGACGATGGCGCCCTGCTTCGATTGCTCGAGCTGCGGCAGAAACGCGCGCGTCGGGTGAATCACCGAGAAGAACTTGAGCTGCAGTTCCTCGATCCAGGCCGCATCCTCGGTGGTGGCGAACGTCGACACGCGGCCCTGGCCGGCGTTGTTGACCAGCATGTCCGCCGGACCCAGTTCGCGCGCGACGTCCGCGGCGAACGCGTTAACCTGCGCAGGGTCGAGCACGTCGCACGTGGCGGCGTACAGGCGGCAGCCGGCAAAGCGCTCGCGCAACCCGGCCTCGGCGCTGCGCAGGCGGGCCGCATCGCGGCCGCACATGGCCACCGCCGCGCCGGCTTCGAGCAAAAGTTCGACCGTGGCCAGCCCGATGCCGGAGGACCCGCCGGTGACGACGGCAACCTTGCCGTCGAGTTCAATCATGGACATCGAATCCCCTCTTCCCTCAATCCCTCAATCGCGATTCATGGTGACCACCCTGGGCTGCGTACCCCTGGCGTGGCGATGCGGCCGATAGCCGAGCAGGCGCGATAGTTCGCCCGCGGTTTCCCTGACTTTGCCGACCATCCGGTCGAGCTCTTCCTGCGGCAGCCGCGACGCGGGAATCGTCGCGCCCAGCGCCGCCGCGACCTTGCCCGTGCGATCGCGCACCGGCGCGGCAATGGTCGAAATGCTGGCCTCGAAAAAGCCTTCCTGCAGCACATAGCCGCGCTGCTGCACCTCGTGCACCAGCCCGTAGAGCGCGTCCACGGTGCGCGGCGTGTTGTCGGAATAGACCTGCAACTGCGGCTCGGGATACAGCGCGCGCAACTGGTCGAGGCTCAGGTCTTCCAGCAGCACGTGACCGAGCACCGTGGCGTGCGCGGGCAGCCGCGCGCCCACGTTGACGTTGCTGGCAAACGGACGCGAGGCGGCGGCCTTGGCCACGTACACGACCGAGCGCCCGTCGCGCACGACGATGTTGCAGGGATACTCGATGTCGTCGCGCAGCCGGTTCAGCAGCGGTCCGCCCAGTTCGGTCAGCTCCAGCGACGCCAGATAGTCGAAGCCGAGCCGCAGTACTGCCAATCCCAACCGGTATTCGCGTCCGCCGTCGGCACGCTCCACGTAGCCGGTGGCTTCCAGCGTGGCCAGCAGGCGGAACACCGTCGAGCGCGGCACATCGAGCCGGCGCGACAGGTCTGCCGCGCTCAGCACGCGGTCGCGCGCGCTGAACTCGGCCAGCAGGCGCAGGCCGCGTTCCAGGCCGGGCACGATGTACCGGTCCATGCCGTCGGCATGGGCGGTCGCCATGATTTCGGGATTGGCGCTCATTGCTCGTATCCGGTGCGGCTCAGCGCTTGACCTTGGTGAGCGGATGCTCGGGCGGATAGGTCGGCGTGATCGGCTTCTTGGCGCCCAGCATCACGCACATCAGCGCGTCTTCCTCGCCGATGTTGATTTCCTCGCGATACACGCCCGGCGGCACCGACACCAGGTCGCGGTCGGTCAGGATGGTCTCGTAGCGCTCGCCGTCTTTTTCCAGCACCAGCTTGATCTTGCCGCGCAGGATGAAGAACACTTCTTCCACGTCGGTGTGCAGGTGCGACGGGCCTTCATGGCCGGCCGGGATGATCATGGTCGAGAACGTGAAGTGTTCCGACGGCACGGTGTTGGTGTCGGCGGCCACGCCGGTGCCGCCGGTGCCCAGGTAGCGCATCTGCGCGCGGCGGTACTTCGGGTCGTAGTCGGCCTGGAACTTCAGCGCGTCCCAGTCGTAACGGCGAGTGCTGAAGCGCGCCACGCGCGATTCCATCCACTTCTCGAACGAGGCGCCTTCAGGTTGTTCCCAGCTGCGCTTGATGTTTTCCTGTTGCGACAGATCGCTCATTTCTATCCTCTGGAGGGTTTTTGTTTCAGTGCATGACAAAGCCGCCGTTGACCGCCAGCGTCTGGCCGGTCACGAAACGGGCGAGGTCGGACAGCGCGAACAGCACGGCGCCGCAGACATCATCGGGAACCTGTTCGCGCTGGATCGCGCGCTGATTGCGGTACAGGTCGTGCCGGTGCTGCGGCACGTATTCGGTGGCTTCCACCAGCGTCAGGCCCGGCGCCACGGCATTGACGGTCACGTTGGCGTCGCCGAGTTCGCGCGCCAGCGAGCGGGTCATGCCGATGATGGCGCTCTTGCTGGCCACGTAGGCCAGCAGGTTCGGCGCGCCCCACAGCGGCGTGTCGGAAGCGAGGTTGATCACCGCGCCGCGGCCGCTGGCGCGCAGCGCGGGCGTGCAGGCCGCTGTCATCAGCCACGTGCCGCGCACGTTCACGTTCATCACACGGTCCCAGGTGGCAACGTCGAGTGCGGTCAGGTCGCGGCCGCCGGAGTCGGTGACCGCGCCGTTGTTGACCAGGCCGTCCAGGCCGCCCAGCGCGCTGGACGCGGCGTCGGCGCACGCCTGCACCGAAGCCGGATCGTTGAGATCGAGCTGCAGCGGCACCACATGGAAGCCGCGCGCCTGTAGCGCGGCGGCCGCTTCGGTCACGCGTTCGGCCAGGATGTCGGCCATTGCCACGCTGGCGCCAGCTTCGGCAATCGCGGTGGCAAAGGCCAGGCCCAACCCGCGCGCCGCGCCGGTGACCAGCACCTTGCGGCCGGCCAGCAGGTTCAGAGGCGTGCGCTCAGGCATGGCTGTGCGCTCCGGCTACCGGTTGCAGCATCGCCACCGGTTCGTCGGACACTTCGGCATCGGCGCGACGCTTGAGCAGGCGACGCACGCGCGTGATGCCGGCATCGTGGGCATAAAGCATTTCATGATCGCGCGCACCCGGCGCCATCGATTCGAGCACCACACGGTCCTGTTCGAGCACGTCCCAATGCAGGCCTTCCAGACGATTGCGATACAGGAAGCGCCACACGTCGCGCTCCCAGCCCTGCACATGGCGGGTGCGCCAGAAGAACACCATGCAGTGCGATTCATCGACCGGCGTGGCGATGCCGACGATGCCGAACGGTCCGCCCGGGCCAACCTTGTCCCGATACGGAATCGACAGGCGCAGCCACAGCGTGCCGGTCTCGCCGAATTCGACCCAGTCGAAATTCACGCCGCGCTGGCCGGTCTTCTCGAAAATCAGCCCGTGCTCCGTTTCCACCACCTGCATGACCGCCGACTTTTCGCCACTGGCCATCGAATGGGACACCGCGTGCAGGTATGCGCCGTGCATCGGATCCATGACGTTGTCGATCGCATAGCGGTAGTTGCAGTCCCAGTGCGCCACGCACAGGAAGTTGCTGTGTTCCTCGCTGACCAGTTCCTCGGGCAGGCGCAGCGTATCGGCCTCGGTGGGCGCGCGGTCGCCGAACCACAGGAAGATCGCGCCGGCCTGCTCTTGGACCGGATAGCTGCGCACGCAGGTGCGGCCTTCCAGCGGGCAGTTGTCGACCGCCGGCACGCTCTTGACCTGGCCGTCGCCGCCGACTTCCACGCCGTGGTACCAGCAGGCCACGCGGTCGCCAAGGTTCCAGCCCATCGACAGGCGCGCGCCGCGGTGCGGACAGCGGTCTTCCAGCGCATTGAGGCCGCCGGCGCTGTCACGCCAGACGACGATGTTCTGGCCCAGGCGCGTGATGCCGATCGGAGCGTGCGTGACCTGCCACGACGCAGCCACCGGATACCAGTAGTTGCGCAGGCCGGTGTTCAGGCGCGCTTCTGCGCGTGCTTGCTTGTTCGATTCCATATCTGTCTTCTCGCTTCTCGCTGTTCGGTCCGCGGGCTCAGGCGCCCAGGCGGCGCATTTCGGCAAGGAAGCCCTGCTCGGTCCACAGTTGGCCGTCGGCGGTCAGCAGGCCGGCGCGGTTGAAAGCGCGCACGATGTCTTCCGGGGATTTGGCGCCGGCCTCGAAGGCCGCTTCCAGTGCGTCGCCCAGCTTGTTTTCGTAGGCGGTGGGCTCGGCGGCGCGGGTCTGCCAGACGATATTGGCCACCTGGCCGGGCTTCTCGATATGACCCTTGCCGGCAACGTTGTTGGGCGCGGGACGCTCCCAGGGAACCAGGTTCGGGTTGTACGCGAGGCTTTCCATTGCGCTTTGCTCCATGGCTTGCTGTGTGGGGACGACTGGCTCAATCCACGCTCGCGCTTGCCGGCTCTCCGTCTCGCTGACGTTTTACCTATGAAACACGAGTTTAAATATTGAACACAGGTAGGACTATAGACAACGACGCTTTAAAGATTGATCGGGGTAAACCCGCGCGGGGAAGATGCGCTGGCCGATTGCCGGCCAGGCTCGGCGCAGTTGAGATTCAGGCTGGCGGAAGGCTGGCGCGGATCAGCCGCGCCACGGCAGAGGGCTGCTCGATATAGCAGGCGTGACCGGCATCAGCGATGGCGTGGAATGGCACGTCGAACCGCTCGGCCAGCGCGGCGGACGCGGCGGGCGTGGTCACCACGTCCTGCGCGCCGCATCCCACTTCCCAGGCTCGGCCGCTCACATCGAGATAGCGCCCGATGTCGTCGCCACACAGCAAGGCGACCGCCTGGCGATAGCCGTCGGGATTGAGCCGCCGCATGTTCCAGCGCACCCAGGCCTGGGCGTCGGCCGTGGCGGCCGGACTTAACAAGCGCGTCGGGCCGCGCTGCGCCAGCCCTTCCACGCCCTGCGTCTCCAGCGCGGCGATGCGCTGGCGCGCCACTTCGCGCGCGGTGTCCTCCTTGCCCGGCGCGCCGTAACCGAGCGCCGGACTAAGCAGCAGGAACCGCCCCGGTTGCATCGCGGCCGGCGCGTGCGCGGCATACCCGGCCGCCATCAACGCACCGAGCGAATGGCCCACGATCAGGTCTGGCCGCACCTGGAGCGCATCGAGCATCGCCACAAGCTGCATCGCATAGTCGCGCGCGGTCGGGGCCGGCATCGGCAGCGGTGTCGACTGTCCATAGCCGGGCGCATCCCAGGCGATCACGCGCGCATGCCCGGCCAGCAGGCTGGCGCAAGGCAGCCATGACGCCGCACCGGAACTGATGCCGTGCAGCAAGACGATCACCGGGCCGCGCGTCCCTCCGATGCGGCAAGCGATGCGCGCGCCGTCGCTTCCCGTCATCACCAGGCGTTCCGCGAAATGGCTGTCCAGCGCGGCCAGCAGGTCAACCGCCGGGCCGGGTGCAGAATTGGACTCTGTTTGTTCCATATATGAAATACGTGTTTGCGAATAAAACTTCTCGACTATAGGCGCAGTCGTCCGGTTCGTGGGATCAGGGTAAACAGGGAGAAAAATCAGGGCTTCCGGACGGCGCCCGATGACGGTGCGAGGTGTTGCCGACGCTCGCGCCAAGGCGGGGCAGACGCCTGCAACCGGCCGATCCGCGCAGCGTCTGGCGCTCACGCTCAAACCCGGCCAATGCGGCAGCGCGCCGCGCGCCACGGCAGTGCCTGGCGCACCACGCCGGCACCGGCACCGCATCGCTGGCATTCCCCCAAACGGGTGGTGCCGCAGCGTCGCAGCGCGGACACAGGGGCGGCGTCCTAGGGTTCGCCCCTATCTACGCCTTTTCACGCCGTGCCTATATTCCGCTCAACGTTTCCTATGTAGTTCATTGTTTTACTAATGAAACGCCGAACGAGACGGCAGCCTCCGTTGCCGACGGAAACGTCCACGACAAGCCCCCAAGACTAGAGAAGGAAACGGTAGATGAAGATCGCAAAGTACGCGGCAGGCCTGCTTGCAGCCGCGCCCCTGCTGGCCACCGCCCAGTCCGTCACGATGTATGGCGTGGTGGATACGGGCGTGGAATTCGTGAACAACGTCGGCGCGGCGGGCAACAGTGTGGTCCGCATGAACACGCTGACCGGCACCGTGCCTTCGCGCTGGGGTCTGCGTGGAACGGAAGACCTGGGCAACGGCCTGAAGAGCGTGTTCGTGCTCGAAGGCGGGTTCGCACCCGATTCCGGCAATGCCAACCAGGGCGGCCGACTGTTTGGCCGCCAGGCGCTGGTCGGGCTGCAGTCGAACCAGTGGGGCCAGATCTCGTTTGGCCGCCAATACACGATGCTGTTCTGGGCCACGCTCGATCCGGACATCCTGGGGCCGAACGCCTTCGGCTCGGGATCGCTGGACAGCTACCTGCCGAACACGCGCGCCGACAACGCCATCGCCTACAAGGGCACGTTCGGCGGCCTGACGCTGGGCGCCACCTACAGTTTTGGCCGCGACGGCACGAACGCCGGGCCCAGCCCATCCGGCACCAACTGCGCAGGCGAAAACCCCGCCAACAAGAGCCAGTGCCGCGAATGGTCTGCGATGATCGGCTGGGACCAGAAATGGTGGGGCATCACGGCCGCGTATGACTCGCAGCGCGGCGGCCCAGGCGCGTTTGGCGGCCTGACCAGCAGCAGCCTGCGCGACGACCGCGCATCGCTGGCCGGCTATGTGCTGCTGAATCGCACCAAGATCGGCGCCGGCGTGATCCGCCGCGAAAACCAGGGCAGCACCACGCCGCTGTCCGAGCTCTACTACATCGGTGCGGCCTATGACATCACGCCCGCCTTCACGCTGGCCGGCCAGGTTTATTACCTGAACTACCAGAACAGCGACAACAAGGCGATGCTGTACGCGATCCGCGGCATGTACAACTTCAGCAAGCGCACGGCCGTGTACGCAACCGCCGGCTACATCAACAATGACGGCACGCTGGCGATGTCGGTCAGCGGTGCACAGGCCGGGGCAAACCCGAAACCTGGCGGCCAGCAGATCGGCGCCATGGTCGGCATCAAGCATGTTTTCTAAGGGTGAGACCGTTATGCAACCGAACGTTTTCCGTCGCATCGTCCTGGGTGCGATCGGCGCCGCAGTTGGCGTCGCCGCGCTTTTAAGCACGGCCCCGACGATGGCCCAGGGCAACTATCCAAGCAAGCCGATCACGATCGTGGTGGCCTATCCCGCTGGCGGCGACACCGACGTGCTGGCGCGGCTGATGGCCGAAAAGCTGGCGGCGCGCCTGAAGCAGTCCGTCGTGGTGGAAAACCGCACCGGCGCGGCCGGCACCATCGGCAGCGCCTACGTGGCCCGCGCTGCCGCCGACGGCTATACGCTGCTGCTGGCGCCCAACACGGTATCGATCGCGCCGCTGGTGCTCAAGGCCGGCACTGGCGCCAGCTACGATGTGCTCAACGATCTCACGCCGATCGCCCAGCTTGGCACCCAGTCGCTATTCGTGGTCGTCAACAAGAACAGCGGCATCGCCCGGATGAGCGACCTCGTGGCACGCGCCAAGGCGGGCAAGCTGGAAACGTACGCAACGCCCGGCAATGGATCGCCGATGCACATCATGGGCGAGCTGTTCAACAAGTCGGCCAACGTGAAGATCGCGCAGGTTCCGTACCGCGGCACCGCACCGGCCATCGTCGACGTGCTGGGCGGTCAGGTGCCGATGACCTATGTCACCTACGGCGCGGTGGCGCAATACGTCGGCAACGGCACGCTGGTGCCGCTGGCCGTGGCCGACGCGCGGCGCTCGCCGTTCGCGCCCAACGTGCCGACGCTGGCCGAGCTGGGCTACAAGGATGTGGAAATCGGCGCGTGGCAGGCCCTGCTGGGGCCGAAGAATCTGCCGCCGGAAATCGTGCGCATGCTCAACGGCCATGTGAACGAGATCCTCAAGCAGCCGGACGTGGTGGCGCGCATGGCCACCATCGCGGTCACGCCCGTGGGCGGCGAGCCGGCCGTACTGCAAAAGCTGATCGCCGCCGACTACGCGCGCTATGCCAGGCTGGTAAAGGAGTTCGGCATCCAGGCCGACTGAGCCTCGGCGCAATGGACGGTCCCGGACCGGTTGCAAACGGGGGTAGCACTGACGGCCCGGCGCAATGCCGGGCCTTTTTTATTCGGCAGCGCACGCACGATCAGCTCAGTGCCCGCCACGCACCATAGGCCACGGCCGCCCAGCCACCGCACACCACCAAAAGTCGCAGCCACTATTGACGCCGAATCACATCGCAAATGATAATCGCTCTCATTTCTAAAAATTACAACGAATTACAACAGGGATATGAGCCGTTATCTACACAAAAAATATGTGCGCGCCAGTGTTGCAGTGGGTCCGGCGCTTCTTTTGCAGGTGGCACACGCCCAGACTACGGGCACCGATTCCGCCGCCCTGCCACCGGTCACGGTGACGGCGGACGGCAACCGGGATCTCGGCAGCGGATATAAACCCACCACCACGGTCAGCGCCACCAAGACCGAGGCGCCGCTGCGCGACGTTCCGCAAACCGTCAACGTCGTGACCGCGCAGGTCATGCAGGACCAGCACGCCACCTCGGTGCAGGACGCGCTGAAAAACGTGCCGGGCGTCAGCTTTTCCTCCGGCGACGGCCAGCGCGACCAGGTCTCGATCCGCGGCTTCAGCGCCATTGCCGACCAGTTCGTCGACGGTATCCGCGATGACGCCTTGTATTTTCGCGATCTCTCCAACGTCGACCGCATCGAGGTCATCAAGGGCCCTGCTGCCGTGCTGTACGGGCGCGGCTCGTCGGGCGGCCTGATCAATCGCGTCACGAAAAAGCCGGGCATCGACGTGACCGACTTCGCGCTGAGCTATGGCATGTGGGCCGACCGGCGTGTAGAGGGCGACGTGGGCCGGACCTTCGGCGACGGCGCCGCGGCGTTCCGCATCACCGCCGCCCATGAGGAGGCCAACAGCTATCGCTCGCAGCAGTTCCTGAACCGGACGGCCGTGGCGCCGTCGCTGGAACTGCGCCTGGCGCCGCAGACCACCGTCCTGCTACAGGCCGACTGGCTGGAAGACCGCCGCGTCACGGACTTCGGCATCCCGGCCTATCGCGGCCGGCCCGTGGCGGTCGATCCCTCGACCTACTACGGCGCGGCAAACGCGCGCGACGCCGACTACACCCAGACCCGCGTTTACTCGGGCACCGCCACCGTGAACCATCGTTTCAACGATCAGTGGTCGATCCGCAATGCGACGCGCTACTACCACTACTCGCTTGACCGCAACAACACGCTGGTGGGATCGGTCAACGAAAGCACGCTGCGCGCGTCGCTGACGCACAGCAACGTCTACCGCGAGGAGCACGGCTGGTTCAACCAGAGCGACCTGACGCAAAAGGCCGAGTTCTTCGGCATGAAGCACGAACTGCTGTACGGCGTGGAAGTGGGTCAGCAGAACAAGGATCTGGTCAACTATTCGCGCGCCAACGTGGCGTCGGTCGATCTGTTCAATCCGGTGCTGCCGGTCCTGCCGCGTCTGGTCGGCGGCACGCCGGCCACCAGCAATCTGGGCGTGTTCAAGACGCTGGGCCTCTACACCCAGGACATGATCCAGTTTTCCGAACAGTGGAAAGCCCTGCTCGGCGTGCGGTACGACCGCTTCGAACAGGAAACCATCCAGCGCCTGCCGGGCCAGCCCAACCTGGCGCGCACTGACAATGCCTGGAGCCCGCGCGCGGGCCTGGTGTGGCAGCCGTCGAAGCAGCAGTCCTACTACCTGTCGTGGAGCCGCTCGTTCCAGCCATCGGGCGAGGCGTTCTCGCTGGCGGCCAACAACGCGCAGCTGGCGCCGGAGACCACGCGTAACACCGAAGTCGGCGCGAAGTACGATTTTCTCGACGGCAAGGCCACCACGACGGTATCGCTGTTCCGCATCGAACGGACCAACATCAAGGTCGCCAACGCCACCGGCACGGCGCTGATTCCGATCGGCGAGCAGCGCACCGACGGCCTCGAACTGAGCGGCGCGGCAGAGCTTGGCGGCGGCTGGCGCATGCTGGCCGGCTACGCCTATCTCGATGCGGTGGTGACGCAGTCGACGCCGGCGCTGCAGGGCAAGCAGGCCACGCTGACGCCGCGCCATTCGGGCAACCTGTGGCTCACCAAAGAGCTCGGCCATGGCTTCGGGCTGGGCGGCGGGCTGAACCTGGTGGGCGCGCGACAGGCCGATCCGGCCAACACCGTGACGTTGCCGGGCTACGTCACGGCGGACATGGTCGCCTGGTATCGGCGCGGATCGTTCGAGGCGCAGTTGAACCTCTACAACGTGTTCAACCAGGGGTACATCGTTTCGGGCCACGGCTCCAGCCCCAATCTGAACCTGCCGGGCGCTCCGCGCAGCGTGATGGCCACCCTGCGCTATCGCATGTAAGCGACGCGCGCATGCGCCGACGGGACGCGTCGCGCGCGTGTCCCGATCCATCGCGCGGTGCGGCGCCATGCGCCGTGCCGATTCGCGGCGCCATGCCGGAGCGTAGGCGCCGCGCGGCCTTTGGCGGGCAGAAAGCGGGCGCGCCGCGGCCGCGCATCTATAATCCGGCATGACCTCTTCCGCCCCCACCTCATTTGCCACGCTGCCGCTGTCCGCGGCGATGCAGGCCACCCTCGTCCAGCTTGGCTACGACGCCATGACGCCGATCCAGGCCGCCAGCCTGCCGCTGGCGCTGGCCGGCCACGATCTGATCGCCCAGGCCCGCACCGGCAGCGGCAAGACCGCCGCGTTTGCGCTGTCGCTGCTGCACCGGCTGGATCCGCGCATGTTCGACGTCCAGGCGCTGGTGCTGTGCCCCACACGCGAACTTGCCGATCAAGTCACACAGGAAATCCGCCGTCTGGCCCGCGCCGAGGACAACGTAAAGGTGCTGACGCTGAGCGGCGGCTCGCCGATTCGTCCGCAGGTGGAAAGCCTGGTGCATGGCGCGCACGTCGTGGTCGGCACGCCGGGCCGCATCATTGATCACCTGGACCGCGGCAGCCTCGACATCAACCACATCACCACGCTGGTGCTCGACGAGGCCGACCGCATGCTCGACATGGGTTTCCATGACGACATCTCGTTCATCGCCAGCCACGCGCCGAAGGAGCGCCAGACGCTGCTGTTTTCGGCCACCTATCCGGCCGCGATCGACAAGCTGGCGCAGCGCTTCCTGCGCCAGCCGAAGACCGTGAAGGTGGAGCAGGCGCACGACGCCGGCACCATCACGCAACGCTTCTATGAAGTGCAGGAAAGCGAGCGCCTCACGGCCGTCGGCCTGCTGCTCGATCATTTCCGCCCGGCCACCACGCTGGCCTTCTGCAATACCAAGGCGCGCTGCCGCGATCTGGCCGACCTGCTGCACGCGCAGGGGTACGCCGCGCTGGCGTTGCACGGCGACCTGGACCAGCGCGATCGCGATCAGGTGCTGGTGCAGTTTGCCAACCGCAGCTGCTCGGTGCTGGTGGCTACCGACGTGGCCGCGCGCGGACTCGACATCGCGCAACTGGAGGCGGTGATCAACGTCGACGTAACGCCCGATCCCGAAGTGCACGTCCACCGCATCGGCCGTACCGGTCGCGCCGGCGAGGCCGGCTGGGCCTTCAGCCTGGTCAGCCTCGACGAAATGGGCCGCGTGGGCAATATCGAACAGCATCAGGGCGGCGAATTTGAATGGCATCCGCTGACAGAACTGACGCCGGCTGGCGGCGGGCGCCTGCTGCCGCCAATGGTGACGCTGCAGATGCTGGGCGGCCGCAAGGAAAAGATCCGGCCCGGCGACATCCTCGGCGCGCTGACCGGCGAGGCCGGTTTCACGAAGGAACAGGTTGGCAAGATCAGCGTGATGGAGATGTCGACCTATATCGCCGTGGACCGCGCCATCGGCCGCGAGGCCGTCAAGCGGCTCAACGAGGGCAAGGTGAAGGGCCGCAAGGTGAAGGTCAGGATGCTGACCACCACCTGACGGCACACGCGCTTCCTGCCGGCTATTTCATGTCGATGACCAGCTTTCCCCGCACATGTCCGGCCATGTTGGTGGTCAGCGCCTGTGCGGCCCGCGCCAGCGGATAGGTGGCGTGGATATGGGTGCGCAGGTCGCCCGAACCATACAGCGCGGCCAGCGATGCGAGCAGCGGTCCGTCGGCGCGGGTGGCGAAGTTGACGCCGCGGGCGCCCACATCGCGGCCGCGCGCCGGATCCGGCTTGCTGACCGTGGACACCAGGATTCCATCCGGCTTCAGCACCGACCATGAACGGTCCTGCGTAGCGCCGCCGACGAGATCGAGCACCAGATCGAAGGCCGCCGTGCGCGCCGCGAAATCTTCCGCCGCATAGTCGATCACTTCTGTGGCGCCAAGGCCCAGCACGTAGTCCCGATTACCGGCCGATGCGGTGCCTGTCACCCGCGCGCCGGCCAGCCTGGCCAGTTGCACGGCCACGCTGCCGACCCCGCCTGCCGCCGCGTGGATCAGGACCGATTGGCCAGCCTGCAGAGCGCCGTGCTCGTGTAGCGCCTGCCAGGCCGTCAGCGACGCCGCGGGGATCGCCGCCGCCTGCTGGAAACGCATCGACGCCGGTATGCGCGCCAGCCGCGCCGCGTCGACCACGGCCTGCGTGGCATAGGCGCCAACGATGCCGATAAAGCCCATCACCTCGTCGCCCGGCGCCAGCGTGGTCACGTTGCGCCCCACCGCGATGACGGTGCCCGCGGCATCCACGCCCGGCGTGAACGGCAGCGGCAGCGGTATGAACGCCTTCATCGCACCGCTGACGATTTTCCAGTCGATCGGGTTCACCGACGCTGCCGCGACATCGATCAGCACTTCGTTATCGCCGGGAACCGGATCGTCCAGTTCTGTCAGCGTCATGGCGTCTGGGCTGCCATAAGCAGCAACACGGATGGCTTTCATCAGATGCTCCGGGATGACACGCCCACCACGGGCGCATCGAGTGCAAGCGCGGCCTGCACGGGATCGAAATACTCGCGCAGGTGCGCGATCCTGCCGTCACGGGCGGTAAGGAAGACGACGTACTCTTGCCGGTAGGCGCGGCCTGTGGCGGAAATCAGGCCCTCGGCCCGCACACGCGCAACGGCGCACAGGGGGTCGTCGGTGGCGATGATCACCGGGTCGAAAAAGCGGAAGTCCTTGACTGCGCCGGCAAACCAGTTCGCATGCCGCAATACCGCGTCGCGGCCGTCAAGCTGTAACGGATGGCCCAGGCTCGGCGCGTAAGGCAGGTCCCACACGATGTCGTCGGCGATCAGCGTCTCCCATTGCGTGGGCGCGTCGACCAGCCATTGCAGGTGTTGCTGCAAGAGTTCGGTGGCGATGCTCATGATCTGTTCTCCTGTACCGGGCAACGGTTATGCAGCCAACGGGCGGGCCGGCGTGCGACGGTTATCGAGGCTGAAAGCGCCGGCGCCAAACGCCACCACCTGCAGCAGGCCGCCCGCCATCGCCAGGTTTTTCAGGAAATGGAACATCTGGTTCTGATCGCCCAGCGCGTGGTGGAAGATCAGCGCGGTCACCACCGCGTAGCCCGCCAGCAGCAACGCCACCAGGCGCGTCTTGTAGCCCGCCGCCAGCAACGCGGCGCCCGCCAGCTCCAGTATCAGTGCGCCGATCAGCCCCAGCGCCGGCGCCGGCAAGCCCACCGACGCGATGTAGCCCATGGTGGCGGCCGGGGCCGCCAGCTTGCCGACGCCGCTGACGAGGAAAATTGCGGCCATCAGGATGCGGCCAACGGCCGGCACGACGGTGCGGCCGTCGAAACGGGCGCTAATGCCGGCGTTCAGGTTGGCATTCAGATTTGCGTGCGGGTTGGCGTTCAGGTTCGGTTTCATGTCGTTCATCCTTTTCAAAGAGTGGATGAGCAAATCGTAGGGCCTTGACATGTATCCAGGAAGGCTATATTTCTCGATGCTATCCATCTATCGGATAGATATATGCTCGATGCCGTCTCGCTAGACCAGCTCCGCACCTTCATCGCTGCGGCCGATGAGGGCAGTTTTTCCGCGGCCGGCCGCAAGCTGCGTCGCGCGCAGTCCGTGGTCAGTCATACGCTGGCCAATCTGGAGGGCCAGATCGAGGTGCAGCTATTCGATCGCAGCGGCCGCTATCCCCGGTTGACGGAGCAAGGGGCTGCGCTGCTGGCGCAGGCGCGGCTGGTGGTAGGCGGCATGGACGGCTTCAAGTCGCGGGCGCGGGCGATTGCCGATGGGCTCGAGCCGGAGCTGTCGGTGGTGGTGGACGTCATGTACCCGATGGCTTCGCTGACCGACGCCGTCGGCGCATTCCGCAGCGAATTTCCGCACACGCCGCTGCGGCTCTACGTGGAGGCGCTTGGCGCCGTGATGCAACCGGTGCTGGCGCAGGCGTGCCGGCTCGGCATCAGCGGATCAATGCCGTCAGTGCCAGATCTCCTCGATGCAGAAAAACTGCTCGATGTGCCAATGGTCACCGTGGCCGCGCCGTCGCACGCGCTGGCATCGCACACGGGCATCATTCGCGCGCGCGATCTGGTGGACCACGTCCAGCTGGTGCTGACCGACCGCACGACACTGACCGAAGGTGCAACCTTCGGCGTGTTTTCGCCACAGATCTGGCGGCTCGCCGACCTTGGCGCCAAGCATGCGTTCCTGCGCGCCGGATTCGGGTGGGGTCATATGCCGATGGCGATGGTCCAGGCGGACCTCGACGCGGGCGCGCTCGTGCGGCTGCAAATCGAGGCCTTCCAGCCACATACGCCGCCAATTGCCATGTTTGCGGTGTATCGGAAGGACACGCCGCCCGGCCCCGCGGGCCGCTGGTTTCTGAAGCGGCTGAAAGGCGCGGGCGACGACAACCGGCCATCTTGAGACGGATATAGAATGCTTGGCGCGCTGTCGATGGCCCGATCGCCGCGGCTTTCACGCGACGCATCGCAACCACTACCCCTTCCGATTCCGAAGATGCCGATGACCCCCGAAGTAACCGTGCGCGGCATCGGCGTTCTACTGCAAGCAGCTCGATTGACGCGCGCGCGCAAACGAAAAGCGGGCCACTACGGGCCCGCTGCTTCTTTGCGAGAGATTGCCTAGCGCATACCGCCGCTGCTGGTTGCAGCACCGCTGCCGCTGGTGCTGCCGCTTGCGCTTCCGCTGCTGCCGCTCGGCGCAGCGCCGTAGCGGCCACTGCTGGAACGCGAGTCGGTCGGCGTCACGCTGCCGGAACCCGCGACCGAGCCTGAGCCAGAGCCGGTTCCGCTGCCGGCTGCCGTACAGCCTCCGAGCGTCGCCAATACCAGTGCAATCACTGCTGCCGTCGTTGTGGTCTTCGTCATTTTTTCCTCCATTCTGCGTAGAAGCCACCCCGGCCTGGGCGGAAGCACAAGGGGACTCGGCCACTGTCACGCAAGCGTCGTTCCATGATGCGCACGCGCGCAACGCGATACTTTGGCGCGTCCAAAATGACGCCAGCGCATCCCAGCTTGGCAGCGGTTACGCACGCTTGTAACGCTTGCCAGCATTGGCACCGATGCATTAGCTGCTTACTTCATCGACACACAGCGCGCCACGCTCACGCCACCGTCAACCTGGTGGCAATCTTCAGTCCCGGCAGGCATTCGCTGGCAATCTGCGCCACGTGCTCGCGCGTTAGCTCGTCGCGGACCGTCCCGTGCAGGGTGCATGTATCGTCCGCAAATTCCGCCCGGACTACGCGCGGATCGACGATGGCGGCAAGCTTCTCGTCCAGCACTTCGCGCTGCTGCACGGCGCTCAGCGGCGCAACGGGATCCATATCGGTGTTGTCGTACTGGCCCAACGACGCGGGCCCGGGCAGCGGTCGGGTATCGGACGTGGCGGGTTTGGGCGGCGCCGATCCGGGTGCCACGCCATACATGCCGTAGCGCTCGACGCCGGCCGGCTCGTTGCCGCCCGACGGCACGTACGGTGTATTGGGAATGTTGTCGTGGCTGGCGGGCTTGATCGCACGCAGCGCCTCGTCGGACTGCACCGCGGGCGCCTCACGCTGATCGTCGCGCACGCCGCTGTGGCCGCCATAGTGGTGATCGGTCAGGGTAGATTTGCGCTCGGCCATGAGCTAACTCCTTTCGACGATTCATGTGGATCATCGAATCCCTGCATCGATCATGCCAAGCGCGTCGACTCCAAGCCTTCCCGCGCCGACCTGCGATCCAGCAACGCCCCGTCGCCCGGCCGCCCATGCCACACGAGCCTGCCGATGTAGCAATGACGGGAAGGCATGTCGTCGGCGCGAATTATCTACACATCCTCGTAACCTTCGATCACGACGATATCGGCCTGCGCGTGCGGCGCGCGCAGCGCCACCAGTGCCTGGTATTCCGGCGAGCGATAGCATTCCAGCGCGCGGGCGTAGCTTTCGAATTCGATGACCACGATGCGCGAGCGCGGCGTGCCTTCTACCACGGTCTTTTCGCCATTGCGCACCAGAAACCGGGCGCCGTATTTGTCGAACACAGCCTTGTTCGCCGTGATATATCCCTGATAGCCGGCAGCGTTGGCCACATCGACGGACGCCACCCAGTATCCCTTTTTCATCTGTGCTCCTTGTTCGCGCTAGATCGGGAGCGGCTTGACGCCCGGGCGCATGGTTGCGCTTTCCAGCAGTTGCTCGTGGATGAACGAATGCAGCAGCAGCGATTCGCGCTCCCCGTAGGCATCAAATGCCACGCCGACATGGTGAAACGATTCGCTCGCGTCGGCGTCGGGGTCCTCGCGGGTCAGGCCTTCCACGGAGAACTTCGTCTTGAGCCCCGCGGCGCGCAGCGTGATTTCCAGCCGCACCGTTTGACCCGGCGCGGCAAGGTCGCTCGACGCAAGCGAAACCGAAGCGCCGCCCATGCTCAGATCTGTGACCAACACGGTCTGCGACGGCGCGCCTTGCTCGGTCGAACACAGTGTGCCAATCAGCCGCACCGGCACACGGATGCTGCCGCGCATTTCGCGCGCCTCCAGATGCTGGATGTCGCCGAGCATCCAGTATGGAAACGGCGTGCGCGAGGTGGCCTCGACACGCGCGGAAAAGCTGTGGATGCTGGTGCCAGAAAAGCCGCGGAACAGCACGGTCTCGCCATCGTCGACATCGACTGGCGCGCCGGCCAGCGCGGGCCAGCCGATAAAGGCGGCGTTCTGGTTGAAACCGATCAGCCGGCTGACCGCAGCGCGGCTGGCGTCGCCGGGACGCTTGACATGCAATAGCGTGCCAACCAGCAGGCCATATCGATCGTGCCACGCCGAGCTTGGCTCGTCGGCACGCAGCGGCGCCATGTCGTCGGCCCAGAAACAGCGTCCGCCCCGCAGTACGAGCGCGCGCTCTTCGGCGGACCTGAACACGGTGCCAACGTCAGCCACCGGAAAACCCAGTTCGTCGACCAGCGCCGACTTCAGCGGGCTGCCGAGCTCGATGTCTGCGACCTGAATTTCCTTGCGCATCGATTGCACCTTTTATCCCTGGCGATCAAGCCGTTACTCTAAATTCACTTTGTGGCTTGGACAAGGCGGAATACCCGCTGTTATATTGCGTCACCCCCTTTTTGTCTTCTATTCATGGCACGCCTGCTTGCCCTCGTTGCGTGGGTCCCACTGCTTGGTGGCTGCGCCGGCGCTCCGGCGTTCGGACTGTTTGGCGCGTATTTTCCGCTCTGGCTGCTCAGCGCGCTGGTCGGCATTGTTGGCGCCGTCATCTCGTGGCGGATTTTCGTCGCGACGGGCTGGGCGCAAATCGTCCGCCTGCAACTGCTGGTGAATACCGCGATTGGCCTGATGATCGCTGAAATCGTGTGGTTGATCGGTACGGGACACATCCTATGAAAATGGCAGGCACTGGCCGCGCGCCAAAACGCGGCTATCTGATCGCACTGATTATCGTCGCGCTGGCGATAGCGGTGTCGTGGTTTGCATGGCATCGCACGGTGCGCTACCCGGCGTCGGACGATGCTTCGCTCGATGCGGACATGGTGCACGTAGCGTCTCCCGTAGGGGGACGCATCGCGCGCATTCATGTCACCGAAAATCAATCGGTGTCGAAGGGCGACGTGCTGTTCGAAATCGATCCGGTGCCCTACCGGTTGGCCGTCGCGCAGGCGCAGGCCGATCTGGAACTGGCGCAGGCCACGCTTGGCACACGGCGTCGCGCCATCAACAGCGAACGCGCCACCGCGTCGGTGGCATCGGAACAGACCACGCGCGCCGAGCAGAACTACGCGCTGACCGCGCGCACCGTCGAACGCCTGCGTCCGCTTGCCGCCGACGGCTACGTGCCCCGCCAGCAGCTCGATCAGGCCGAGGTGGCCAAGCGCGATGCCGCCGTTTCGCTAAAGCAGGCGCATGTACAAGGTGCGGCCACGGCGCAGGCGGTGGGCAGCGAGGAAGGCGCGATCGCCACCGTGCACGCGCGCGAGGCTGCGCTGGCGATTGCGCAGCGCGCGCTCGACGACACCGTGGTGCGCGCACCGCACGACGGCCGCGTCAGCGGATTAACGGTGTTATCCGGCGAGGTTGTGTTGCCCAACCAGTCCTTGTTCGTGCTCGTGCATACCGGCGAATGGTTTGCGGTGGCCAATTTCCGCGAAACCCAATTGGCCGATATCGCGCCCGGCGATTGCGCCACGGTCTATTCCATGATCGACCGGCGGCAGGCATTGCGCGGCACCGTGGAAGGAATCGGTGTCGGCATCACCGACACCGACCGGATCAATCTGCCGCGTGCGCTTCCGTATGTGCAGCCATCGGTCAACTGGGTGCGCGTGGCGCGGCGTTTTCCGGTGCGCATCAAGCTGGCGTCGCCGCCGGAAAACCTTGTCCGGGTCGGCGCCAGTGCAACCGTGGAGATCCGGCATGGCGCGTCCTGCAGCTGACGCGCCCCTGCCAGATGCGGCCGATCGCGGCGGCTGGCGAGCGCCGTGGCTGGCGCGCCTGCTGGCGCCATTTCCGGGGCGCGCCGCCGCCACCACACGCATTGCCGCTGCCAGTACGCTGACCGTCCTCATCACGGCGATGTACGGCACGCCGGAGGCCGCGATCTCGGCCTACGTGATCTTCTTCATCAACCGCGCGGACCGCACCAGCAGCATCGTGATGAGCGCGGCCGCGCTGGTGCTGGTCAGCATCGTGATCGGCCTCGTGACGCTGCTGGCCGACTTCAGCGTCGATAATCCGATGTTGCGCGTGGCCTGCATGGCGGTGGTTTCGGCCGCCCTGCTGTTTCTGACGTCGGCCAGCAAGCTGCGCCCGATTGGCGCGATCATCGCGATGATCGTCGGCTTTGCACTCGACGAGCTGGGCATGGTGCCCGGCGGTGAACTGGCCACGCGCGCGCTGCTCTATGCCTGGCTGATGGTCGCGATTCCGATCGGCGCCAACATTGTGGTGAACCTGCTGATCGGTGCCGCGCCGCGCCGGCTGGCCTGCGACCGGCTGGCCCAGTGCCTACGCGTGGCCGCGCAATGCCTGCGCGATCCCGATGCCCACGGCGCCGCGCTCGATGCCAGGCTGCGCGATGGCGTTCAACCCGTAGCGGGATGGCTCACGCTGGCACGGATCGAGGGCAACGCCAACGCGGCCGACCTTGCCGCGCTCAGGCAAGCCGCGGCCTCGACCACCGCCATTCTGCTGGCCGTCGACGCCATGCGCGGCCAGTCCGAGGCGCGGCCACCCGCATCGTTCGCGGCGCCGATGGCGCAGACGCTCGACGACATGGCCGCGATGCTCGATGCCGGCGGCTATCCCGTCGACATCGCGCTGTCGCTGCCCGATACCGCGGCGTTGACCATCGCGCAGCAATCCGCAGTCGACGCCCTGCGCGGCGCGATCGTGCGCTATGCGGAGCCGGATGCCGCATCGGCATCGCCCGCGACCGAAGCGGCGCCGGCCAAGCGCGGCGGCTTTCTCGATGCCGACATCTTTTCCAATCGCGCGCACGTGCACTACGCGCTGAAGACCACCGGCGCGGCGATGTTCTGCTATCTGCTGTATCAGCAACTGAACTGGCCCGGCATTCATACGTGCTTTATCACCTGCTATCTGGTGTCGCTGGGCACTGCGGCGGAAACGGTGGAAAAGCTCGCTCTGCGGCTGGCCGGTTGCCTGGTCGGCGCGATCCTCGGTATCGCTGCGATCGTGTACGTGGTGCCTTCGCTGTCGTCCGTGGGCGGCCTGCTGGCGCTGGTTTTCGTGGGGACGTGGGCGTCCGCGTGGGTCGGCCAGGGGTCGCCGCGCATTGCTTACGCGGGCTTCCAGATTGCCTTTGCCTTTTATCTCTGCGTGATCCAGGGGGCGGGCCCGGGCTTCGACCTGACCATCGCGCGCGATCGCGTGATCGGCATCGTGATCGGCAATCTGGTGGTGTACCTGGTATTCACGCGCATCTGGACGGTCAGCATCGCTGCACGTATCGACGCCGCGTGGACGGCGTTGAACGAACAGTTGCTGCAATGGGTCAATGCTCGCCAGACCCAGCCGCGGCGCTTGCACGCGGCCAGCGCGCTCGCACTGCGTGGCCAGCTCGGCGAGGACCTGCAACTGGCCCGCTATGAACCGAAATCGGTCGGTCCATCCGCCACGTGGGTCGAAGACCGGCGGCAACGCCTACGCACGCTCGACGCCATCGCAGCGCCGCTTTTTCTGCTGGCGGAGCGATTCCCCGGCGATCCGGCGCTGGCCGCGCGGGTGCGGTCGGTGACCGACGCCGCACCAGAATCCATCACCACCGACACCGCATCCGATCCGGCGCCGCATGCCGATTCGGACGCGCAGATGCGCAACGCCTGGCTGACGACGATCGATCGACGTCTGGCCGACGGGATGGCTCGCACCGCTTCTTCCAGTTCTCATGCGCACACCTGAACCGCAGCTCTTCGATACCGGCCACCTGTCGGAACCCGCCACGCTCGCAACGCTCACCGAAACATCGCATGCGTGGCGGATCCCACCGGCGCTCGCCGCACTGGCCGCCGCGCTGTCGATGGCAGGCTGCGCCACTTCCGCGCTGGATCTTGCGCCGCCGCGCTCAGACCGGCCTTGGCAGCCGCCCACCACCGCATCCGGCGAAATCGTCGCGGGATCGGCCAGCAAGCCCGCCCCATCCGATCGGCCGTCGGACTACACGCTGCCCGCCAATCGTGCGCTGGCCACCATCGCTGCGCCGGCTGCGCTCGATCCATCGCACGCCTACACATTGGCAGAGCTGATCGATCTGGCGGAATCGTCGAATCCGCTGACACGCATCGCCTGGAACGACGCGCGCAACGCTGCGCTGGCTGCCGGCATAGCGCGCAGCAGCTATCTGCCGCAAATCTCGGCGGCCGCCATGGGCGGGTATCAGAACGGGCATCTCTCCACGCCGACGGCACTGGGACAGGCGGCGGTGGACGCGTCGCATCACGGCGCGGTATCGGTGTTGTCGCTGCAGTGGCTGCTGTTCGATTTCGGCGAGCGCGCGGGCATCGTCGAAGCGGCTGAACAGGCGACGGTGGCCGCCAACATTGCGTTTACCGCGATGCACCAGCGCATCATTCACGAGGTCAGCGTGGCGTTCTATCGCTATCAGGCCGCGCGTTCGCGCTCGGGCACCGTGCAGCGCGCGATGACCAATGCCGATGCGGTGCTGGCGGCGGCCAAGGCGCGTTACCAGCGCGGCATCGGCACTGTGGTGGAAGTGGCGCAGGCCACGCAGAACCGTGCGCAAACCAATCTGGCAATGGTGCAGGCCCAAGGCGCGGAGACCGACGCCTATCTGGCACTGGTCACGGCCATCGGCATTTCACCGCTGTCCAAGCCGCGCATCGCGGAAATGCCGGTGCGCCCGCTGTCGCCCGCCTTGCGCACTTCCGTCGAAGAGATCGTCGAATCCGCGATTGCGCAGCGGCCGGACGTGCTGGGCGCCTATGCGCTGGAACGCGCCAGCCAGGCGAAGGTGAAGGCGGCCGAGGCGGCGTTTATGCCAAAGGTGTTCATGTCGGCATTTGCGTCATATGCGTCCGGCGGATCGGCGATCACCGCCATTCCGCCGATCGGCCAGCAACCGCCCACCGTGAACCTCAACGGCTATCGCTACGGCAACAGCGTATTTTTGGGCGTGACCGTGCCGATCTACGACGGCGGCATGCGATCCGCGGTGCTCGCGCAGGCGCGCAACGATGTCGACAGCGCGTCGGCGCGCCTGGCCCGCGCCAAACAGGAATCCGTGCGTCAGGTCGTGGTCAGCCAGAGCGCGCTGGAATCGAGCCTGGCCGCCTACGACGCCGCGCGCGCACTGGCCGATGCGGCGCAGGTCACCTACGACGCCGCGTTCGCCGCCTACAGCAAGGGCGTGGGAAGCGTAACCGAAGCCAATCTGGCGCAGAACCAACTGTTGCTGGCCCGCAATGCATCGGTCGATGCTTATAGCGGCGCCCTGGCCGCCGCCGCGTCGCTGGCGCTGGCTACCGGCGCGATCGGCTCGGCGCCTTGAACGTATGACATTGCGAATCGACCCTGGCGGATTCGCTTTGTGTCGATGCCATTGCGATAACTTTTCTTATCGCAATGGGTTTCGTACGATGCTAAACTTCCCCCCCATGAAAAATGGCTCGTCCCTCGATCCCCTGACGTTTCCCGATGCCGCGTCGCTGGCGGCGCTGCGCGCCTGGCATGCGGGCTTGTCCACGCGGGCGGCGGTTGCGCAATACCTCGATGGCGACCGCTTGCACGGGCAATCGTCGCGCGGGATCCTGGGAGCGATTCGCCGGCGTCTGGCCGCCTACGCGCGCTACCGTTTGCGCGAGGATCTGGCCGCGTTGTTCGAATTTCCCGCCGCCGAACGCGCGCAGTTGGGCAGATCGGCCGATCAGGCCATCGAGACGCTGCGCGCCCTGCCGCCGCCTGCGCCGGCGATTGCCGACGACATCGGCATGTGGCTGGCGCCGTCGGCGGTAGCGGCGCTGCGCGCGCAGGATATCCATACGCTGGCCGATCTCACCGTGCGGATACCGCGCCGCCGGCAATGGTGGGCAACCATTCCCGGTCTTGGCGTCAACGGCGCGCGCCGCATCGAAGCGTTCTTTGCCGCGCACCCCGAACTGACGGCCCGCGCCCGCGCGCTGATCGCCACGGAGCCGCGCGGCGTGATCGTCCCGTGGGAGCAGATGGGCCGGCTTGCGCATGAAGTCGATGGATCGCTCGGCCAGTTCCGCGCGCCGCGCGAGACCTGTTCGCTCAATGCCGACAACGACTATGCCGCGGTGCAGGCGTGGCTCGGGCTGCATGAATCGCCCGCCACGCAACGCGCCTATCGCAAGGAAGCCGAGCGGCTGATGCTGTGGGCCATCATCGAGCGCGGCCGGCCGCTGTCGTCGCTGACCACCGAAGACGCCACCGCCTATCGGAATTTCCTGCGCCAGCCCGCCCCGCGCGAGCGCTGGGTCGGGCCCGCACGACCGCGCAGCGCCGCCGACTGGAAACCGTTTACCGATGCGTTGTCGCCGCGCTCGGCGGCCTACGCGCTGCAGGTGCTGGGTGCGCTGTTCCGCTGGCTGGTGCAGCAGCGCTACGTACTGGCCAATCCGTTTGCCGGCCTGAAGGTGCGCGGCGGCAGCAAGACGGCGGCGCTGGACATCTCGCACGCGTTTTCCGAAGGCGAATGGATGATTACGCGCAGCATCGCGGATGGACTCGAATGGTCATACGGCTGGGAGGCCCCGGCCGCGCAACGCCTGCGCTTCATTCTCGACTTCACCTACGCCACGGGGCTGCGCGCCAGCGAACTGGTGGGCGCCACGCTGCGCAATATCGAAACCGACGTGCATGGCGATCATTGGCTCGCGCTGGTCGGCAAGGGCGCCAAGGCAGGCAGGGTTGCACTGCCGCCGATGGCGCGCAATGCGCTGGATCGGTATCTGGTCGAGCGTGGTCTGCCGGTGACGCGCGCGCACTGGAATCCGGACCTGCCGATTGTCGGCAGCCTTGGCCCGGAAGAAAGCGGCGGGATCACCGGCGCGCGGTTATGGATGGTGATCAAGCGCTTTTTCGGGACCGCGGCAGACCTGCTGGAAGCGGAACGTCCCGCCACCGCGGAAAAACTGCGCAAGGCCAGCCCGCACTGGCTGCGCCACACGCATGCCACGCACGCGCTGGCGCGTGGCGCGGAACTGACCACCGTGCGCGACAACCTGCGGCACGCGTCCGTATCGACCACATCGCTCTATCTGCACGGCGACAGCATCAAGCGCGCGCGGCAGATGGAGGACGCGTTCGGGTAGGCGTCCGGGCGGTGGCGGGCTTTTCGCGCAATGCGCCGAATAGACGCCCTGAAACAGGGCGCCTCGGAAGGATCGGATAGCATAGGCTCCGGAGAAACGCTTTCACCCCCGTCCAATGATCGTTGCATCGAAGCCAAACGCTACCACCGCGCATGCTCGCGCCCTTCCCTCGTTTGTGTCCCGTTTCGCGCGTCTGGGCGCCGTATGGCTGTGCTGCGCAGCCACCAGTGCACTGGCGCAGCAGCCCGCGCCGCTGTGGTTTGTCGACGGGCGGCCGACACAGGCCGCACAGGCTGCCGTCAAGACGCTCGCCAATGCCGGCACCGAGGGCCTGGAGCCGCGCGACTACGATGCGGACGGCCTGCAACGAACGCTCAAGCACGCCATCGACGACCCCGCGCTGCCCGCCGACGCAGTGCAGCGTATCGATGGCACGCTGACTGCATCGGTCTCGCGCTATCTTGCGGATCTACACAAGGGGCGCGTCGATCCGCGCAAGGTCGGCGCCAATTTTTCGACGATCGACACCAACGCATCGTTCGATGCCGGCCGCTACCTGCGCGACGCCCTGGCGGCCAACCGGCTGGCCGAAGCGCTGCGCGACGCCGCACCGTCATTCCCGCTGTACGGCACGCTGCGCGATGCACTGGCGCGCTATCGCACCCTGAGCGCGCTGCCTTATTGGGATCGCCCGTTGCCGACACCGCCCGGCGGCAAGCTCACTGCAGGCCAGCCCTATGCCGGCCTCGCACAACTGGCGCAGCGCCTGGAAGCGCTGGGCGACCTGCCGCAAGGCACGAAACTGCCGCAGCACTACGAAGGCGCGCTGGTTAGCGCAGTCAAGTCGTTCCAGACGCGTCATGCGCTGGACGCCGACGGCGTGATAGGCGCCGGCACGCTGGCACAGCTCAATGTGTCGCCGGCCGCGCGCGTGCGGCAGATCGCACTGACCATGGAGCGCCTGCGCTGGACGCCGCTGACCGGAGGGCCGCGCATGATCGTGGTGAACGTACCCGAGTTCATGCTGCGCGCCTATGACTACCAGGACGGCAAACTCGACATCCAGCTTGAAATGAAGGTGATCGTCGGCAAGGCGCTCGATACGCGCACGCCGCTATTCAAGGAGGACATGCGCTATATCGAATTCAGCCCGTACTGGAACGTGCCGAGTTCGATCGCGCGCCGCGAGGTCATTCCGCATGCGCAACGCGACCCGTCGTACTTCTCGCGCCAGGGCTTCGAATTCGTCTTCGGCAACCAGGCCAGCGCAGCGCTGAACCAGGCCAATATCGACGCCGTGCTGCATGGACAGGCGCGCATTCGCCAGCGGCCCGGGCCGCTCAATGCGCTGGGCGACATCAAGTTCGTGTTCCCCAACAACCAGGCCATCTACCTGCACCACACGCCGGCGCCGCAACTGTTCAGCCGCGGCCGCCGCGACCTCAGCCACGGCTGCATCCGCGTGGAAGCGCCGGTGGCGCTGGCTCAGTTCGCCATGCAGGGGATGCCCGAATGGACCGAGACGCGTATCCGTGAGGCAATGACGGCCGGCAAGTCGAAAACCGTGGCGCTGCGGGAGCCGGTTCCGGTGGTGCTGGCTTATGGCACGGCCATTGCGCGTGCCGATGGCCGGGTATACTTCGTGCCGGACATTTATGGTCAGGACAAATTGCTGGACCAGGCGCTGCGCCAGCGCACGTTTAGCAAGCCTGCCACCCGGCCTTCCTGAATGCCGCTACCGTTGTAAAAATCTCCATGCCTCAAATCGATTCCTCACCGCGTCGCCGTTTTTTGCATCGCTCTGGCGGCATCGCGCTGGGCGCCGGTGTCGCCGCATTTGCCGGACTGTCAGCGCGCAGCGCGCAGGCGGCGCTGCCGACTGACGCCCGTTCGCTGGCGTTCGATCACACGCACACCGGCGAAAGCGTCTCGCTGATCTATGCAATAGGCGATCAGGTGCTACCGCAGGCACAGCGCACGCTCAACCATTTCCTGCGCGACCATTACTCCGGCACCGTGGGGCAGATCGATCCGCAACTGTTTGGATTGCTGTTCGCGCTGCGCCGCGAAGTCGGCAGCGACGCGCCGTTCCAGGTGATTTCCGGCTATCGCTGCCCCGCCACCAACGACCGCCTGCGCCGCACGCGCGGCGGCGGCGTGGCCAAGCGCAGCCTGCATATGGACGGCATGGCGATCGATATCCGCCTGCCCGGCGTGGCCCTGGCGGATCTGCGCGACGCCGCGCAATCGCTGCAAGCCGGCGGCGTAGGCTTCTACGCGTCGGACAATTTCATCCACGTGGACACCGGGCGCGTGCGGCACTGGGGCTAAACGCCCGACCCGCGCGCCGCGCCACCTACGCACCTACACAACTACGCGCGCGCCTCGCGCCGCACCGCCTGCGGTGGCAGGCCAAAGCCGCGCATAAACGCTTCGCGCAGATGACGCCGGTCGCGAAAGCCGGTCTCCTTCGCCACCACATCGAACGAATGCCGGCTTTGTTCGATCATCAGCCGCGCGGCTTCCAGACGCAGACCTTCGATGGCCTTGGCTGGCGATTGTCCGGTTTCCGCGGAGAACACGCGGCTAAACTGGCGCGGACTCAAATGCACGGCTTCGGCCAGATCCTCCACCGTAAGCGCGCGATGCAGGTGCTTGCGCGCATAGTCGAGCGCGCGCTGAATCCGATCCGATTTCGGCGCCAGATCGAGCAACTCCGAATGCTGCGATTGGCCGCCTGAGCGACGCTGGTGCATGACCAGCTTGTGCGCCACCGACCGCGCGATCTCGGCGCCCAGGTCTTTTTCCACCATCGCCAACGTCAGATCGAGTCCCGCGGTCATTCCCGCGGAGGTCCAGATCGGCCCGTCGACAATGTAGATGCGGTCGTCCTCTACATGGATATCGGGATGCCGGCGCTGCATTTCGCGGGCATAGGCCCAGTGCGTCGTAGCGCGGCGGCCGTCGAGCAATTGCGATTCCGCCAGCACGAACGCACCCGTGCAGATCGACGCCACACGCCGCGCGCGCGGCGCGGCCTTGCGGATGAAGCGCAGCATCGCTTCGGGCGTCGGGTCCGCCAGCGGATCGGCAACTCCCGCCACGACCCAGGTATCGACTGCGCTGCGCAGGCTGGCGGCGCGCGTGTCGACGCGCATGCCCAGCGACGAACCCGTTTGCCCGCCATCCATCGAGAAATTGTCGATCCGGTAAAACGGCTGCCCGACCACCATATTGGCGTACTCGAAAACGCTTTGCGCGGCCAGCGCCATCACCTGGAAGCCATCCATCAAGAGAAATCCCACGCGGTGCATGTTTCGGCTCCAATTTTTTCGATGTCCTGAAACGTGACTATATACGTCATTTCAGTCATTGGTGGGCCGGCCTACCATGCTTCACACGGATGCCGGGCCTCGGCATCGAAAACCGAACCTGGAGAACCATCATGACGACTCAACATCCCATCGCGGCGGAACGCGGCACGGCGCTGATTACGGGCGCATCAACGGGCATCGGCGCGATCTACGCCGACCGCCTGGCGCGGCGCGGCTACGACCTTGTGCTGGTGGCGCGCAATCGCGACAAGCTCGAAGCGCTGGCGCGCCGGATCTCGGACGACACGGGCCGCGCGGTCGAAGTGTTCCCCGCCGATCTGAATGATCGCGCCGCCCTGCTCGATGTGGAGCAGAAATTGCGCAGCGATGCCAGCATCACGCTGCTTGTCAACAACGCCGGTATCGGCACGCATACCCCGCTGCTGGACAGCGATGTGGAGCGCATGACGCAAATGATCGAGCTGAACGTCACCGCGCTGACGCGCCTGACCTACGCGGCCGTGCCGGGCTTCGTCGCGCGCGGTCGGGGCACCGTCATCAACATTTCCTCGGTCGTCGGTATCGCACCGGAAGTGCTGAATGGCGTGTATGGCGGCAGCAAAGCGTTCGTGACGGCTTTCAGCCAGTCGCTGCATCACGAGCTTG
Source organism: Cupriavidus pauculus (assembly GCF_008801835.1). GTDB lineage: Bacteria > Pseudomonadota > Gammaproteobacteria > Burkholderiales > Burkholderiaceae > Cupriavidus > Cupriavidus pauculus. The sequence goes on from NZ_VZOW01000011.1 coordinate 58,197, forward strand.
GAGCCAAAGGTGTGCGCGTGCAGGCCGTGCTACCGGGCGCAACGGCAACCGACTTCTGGGAGACGGCCGGCCTGCCTATCGAACACCTGGACAAGTCGATCGTGATGGATGCCAACGACATGGTCGATGCGGCGTTGGTGGGCTTTGATCAGGGCGAACTGATCACGATCCCCGCGCTGCACGCGGTGGAACGCTGGAACGTCTACGAGGCCGCACGCCAGGCGATGGCCAGCGAGCTGTCGCGCAACACGCCTGCGCCACGCTACTTGAAAGACGCGCCGGCCGCGGTGTGATGTCATCGGCAGGCGTTACGACGGTAGAATCCGGCTGCTGCACCCCATGCACCATGCCGGAGACCGCCGATGGTTCGCTTGCTGATGTTGCTGCTGGGCGTTGACTACCTGCGCTCGCGCTGGAAAACGCTGGCCTGGGCCGGCACGATCAGCCTCGTGGTCGGCGTTGCGCTGTTTGTCGATGCGCTCGATGGCCGGCTCGATTTCCCGATCGAGCCATTTGCGTGGCTGTTGTTGCTGGAAGGCCTCGCCACGCTGACCGTGGCGTCGACGGGCATGGGCGGGCAGCGCACGCTGCGCTATGTAAAGGGCCTGGCCTTTACCGTGTCGGCCTCGCTGGTATTGGCGGGGCACCACCACGGGCACATGATCCTGTCGCTGATCTTCGGCGTGCTCTTTCTGGCCGACGGCCTGCTGCAGGTGGCGTCGGCGCGCGTGGTGCGCTATCGCACCTGGCGGCTTGCCATGGCGGGCGGCCTTGTCGAAATCCTGCTGGCGATTTTCTTTATCCAGCCCTATCCCACCCACTATGTGGGCACGGTGCCGTATTGCGTCGGGCTTGGGCTGATCTTCGGCGGCTGGAACATGCTCTTGCTGGCATCGCGCGTGCGGCGGCTGGCGCGCAATCCGGACGATGCCATGCGCGGCGCAACCCATGAGGGCGTCCTCGCCGCGCAGGCGTCCGCCGGGAATGGCGCGATGGCCCCAACGTCGCGTTCAGGTGCGCGGCGCGGACCCATCACATGGGACGGGCCGCCCACGGCCGACGAACGCGCGCTGACCGTTCACGTCTGGACGCCGGTTGGCTCGGCAAAATCGGAAGCACGGCGCCAGCCGATCATCGATCGCTATATCGCCGCGGTGGATCGCGATGGGGTGATATCGACGGGGCACGCCGCGCTCGAATCGCCCGAAGGGATCTATATCAGCCTCTATCCGGCAGTGGAGATCGATCGATCGCCCGACGACTTCACGCGACTGCTGCGCGCCACGCAAGAGAACGACGTGCCCGGCGTCTTCCAGCCCGACTATCCGACCGAATCGAAGGCGTGGTGCCCGTCGACGGTGCGCGTGCGCATTCGCAACTACGACCCTGGCCGTCTGCAGGCGTTCTGGGAACGCTATCGCCAGGACACTACCTACAACCTCACGCACCGCAATTGCTCAAGCACCGTGGCGCGCGCGCTCGATGCGGCGCTGGAAGGTGCCGCCAGCCGCGTCTGGGCGCGTCTCGATGGCTGGTGGCCGCTGTGCCGCCTGCTGTTGACGCCGGAATTGTGGGTGGCCTCTCATCTGCGCAAGCGCGCGACCACCATGGCGTGGACACCGGGGCTGACGCTCGACTATGCGCGAGCAATGAGCATGCTGGCCGATCCGCGCCCGTTTGCGTGGGCGACGGTCATGCAGCGCGTATTCGGGCGGCGCGCTACGACGACGGCACCGACACACGGTGTCACCCAGTCCGCCGCACGGCCCACTTCAAGCGAAGCGCAGCAGGATCCGCCGCGCTAGGTGCGCCGTGCGGCGATCTCAGCGCCGGTTTCACGAATGACAGACCAAGCCGTCCTGCAACTGGCTCGCCTCGAAGGCGACGTCGCCTGCGCGCTGTTCGCGCGCACGTGCCAGCGCGCCGTCGCGTCGCCACTCGCGCACCGCCTGCGCCAGCCATGCTGCGGATTGCGCATCGTCGATACGCATCGCGATCTGGGCGCGCTGCTCGTCGGCAGGCACGACGTCCTGCAACGGCCGATAGAAACGCCACTCCTGCAGCGTCAGCAAACGCTGAAGCACCTCGCTGTCATCGGCCAACGCCTGACATTCGCCGGCAAGAAATCCGCTGGCCGCGCGAATCGACGAACCATAGACGCGCACTTTGGCGCCGAGCGTCCGCACCAGATGCGTGACGTAGGGACTCCCCTGCGCGACGCAAACCGCTTGCGCGCGTAGGTCCTCGGCGCGCTGGACAGCGCTGCCGCGCAGCACCAGCAATCTTCCCGGGCCGACCGCGTAGGCCGACGGCACCGCCACCATCCCGTCGTGCGCATCGGCGGCGCCCGCCAGGACGACGTCGACGTCGCGCTGCGCTGCTTGCCAGGCGCGCGATCCGGGCTCACCCGGCAGTCCGACCACGCGCAGATCGACGCCGAGCCGCTGCGCCATAAAGCGCGCCATCGCCACATCGAAGTGATCCGGCGCCGGCAACGTCGGCGCCTTGGGCGGGGCGGGACGTGCGTACTCGCGCACGCCCACCACCAGCGTGCCGCGCATCACCACCGCGTCGAGCAGACGCCCCTTCGCGATCGGCCGCGCAGTGCCATAGGCGGCGGCGACCGCCGCGAAGATTGCCGCGCCGACTACCATCGACGCCAGGCCGGCGCCGCTCCATCGCAAACGTCCGCGCTCAGCCATTGAGCGTCAGGCCCTTGCGCCAGCGCGTGAGCCGCGCCTCCACCAGCGCCAGCACGTAGTTCAGTGCCAGCCCCAGCAATGCCAGCAGCAGGATGCCCGCATACATCGTGGGTATCTGGAACACCTCCTGCGAGTTGAGCGTGAGGAAACCGAGCCCCGAATGCGCGCCGATCATCTCCGCCGCGACCAGCGCCGTGATGCAGTAGGTGCCGGCCAGACGCACGCCGGTGAAGATCGATGGCGATGCCGCCGGCAGCACCACCTTGCGAAACACGAACAACCGGTTGGCACCCATCGAGCGCGCCGAATCGATCAGCAGCCGATCCACCTGCTTGACGCCGCTGATGGTGCTCAGCAACACCGGCCAGAACGACGCCCAGAAAATGATGGCGACCTTCGACGTCTCGCCAATGCCCAAAAACAGGATGAATACCGGAAACAGCGCAAATGCCGAGGTTTGCCGGAATAGCTGCAGGATCGGATCGACGATGGCCTCGAAGCGCGAGAACCAGCCCATCAGCAGGCCAAGCGTCACGCCCAACGCGATGGCCGACAGCAGGCCATACAGCGAACGCTGCAGGCTCGCCAGCAGGTGTTTGAATAGCGCACCGCTGGTGATCAGATCCCAGATCGTGACAATGATCTGCGATGGCGGACTGAGATAGGCGTCGCTGACGATGCCAAACCGCGGCACCAGTTCCCACAGCAGCAGGAACGCGGCGATGCCAAACAGGCCGAGCGCGCGATCGCCAAGGCGAGACAGCGATGCGCGACTCATGTCGCCACCTTTGCGATTGTCCGTTCGGCCTGGACACGTTCGCCGGGATTGGCCGTGGCGCCGAGCGGGCGCGGCACGGCGGCCGGGTTCGCGAACTGCACTTCGTCCTTGAGGATGTCCCACGCCTGCTGGCGCAGACGCACGAACGCCTCCGAATTGCGGACTTCTGCAGCGCGCGGGCGTGGCAACGGCACCTCGATGATCTGCTTGACGGTGCCCGGCCGCTTGGTCATCACGGCAATGCGGTCCGACAGGAAAATGGCTTCGTCGAGGCTGTGCGTGATGAAGACGATGGTCTTGCGCCGCTGCTCCCAGATGCGCAAGAGCTCGCCCTGCAGGATCTCGCGCGTCTGCGCATCGAGCGCGGCAAACGGTTCGTCCATCAGCAACACATCGGGCTGATACGCGAGCGATCGCGCAATCGCCACGCGCTGCTTCATGCCGCCGGAGATCTCGTGCGGATAGCGCTGACCGAAGCCAGTCAGACCGACCAGATCGAGATACTCTTCGGCGACGGCGCGGCGTTTGACACGCGACACACCACGAATCTCCAGGCCGACCTCAATGTTCTGCAACACCGTGCGCCACGGGAACAAGGCATAACCCTGGAACACCACGCCCTGCGCCAGGTTGATGCCGCGCAGCGGTGTGCCGTCGATTGCAATCTCGCCGCCAGTACGTTGTGTCAGGCCGGCCAGAATGCTCAGAAATGTCGATTTTCCGCAGCCCGAAGGGCCCAGGATGGAAATGAATTCGCCCTCGCGTATATCGAGGTCGAAATCGCGCAGCACCGCCACCGAATCGGGGCGCCCCGCTTCATTGCGCACCGCGTAGTCCATCCGCACGCCGCGCGCCACGATCTTGTCGCTCATGCCCGGCCGCCCTACGCTTTGGCGGCCCGCGCAACGCCCGGGGCCTGGGCAAACGGATTGAACTCGTTGGTGTAGATGTCGCGCGCGGCCACCTTGCCCTTCGGCAGCTTGCCTTCGGCCTCGAGCACATCGATGTAGTACTGGATCGGCGGCTCCGTCACCACGAGGTTGTCCACGTACGCATAGCGATCGACATATTCGAGCTGCAGGTTGATGCGCTTGGACACCAGCTTGCGCGCCTCCTCGGGATTGGCGTTCACCCAGTTGGCAGCCCTGGCCAGCGCGTTGACCACATCGCGTACCGCTTCGGGATGCTCGCGCATGAACTTGCCGTGCACGCTGTACGGCTGCATGCCGCCCAGCCCACCATCGAGATCGAAGTCGCTCCATAGCCGAGTCAGTTTGTCGGCATGGTCTGCGCGCCCGGAAAATGGCGCATGGATGATCGCCAGGTCTGTATTGCCGGTGACCAGCGTCTGTTCGGCCTGGTCATCGGGGATCACGACAAAATTGATCTTGTTGACGTCCACACCCTTCTGGCGCAGGAAGGTCTTGGTGACGAATTCCGCGCAGGCGCCAAAGCTGTTAATGCCGATGGTCTTGCCTTCCAGATCCTTTGGCGACCGAATGCCCGCATCCTTGCGCACGAAATACTTCATGTGCGGCGCGTCCTGCAGCGTCTTGTTGCCGGCGGCCACCACCTTGATGTCTGCACCGCTCGCCACGGCGGAGATCACCAGCGGCACCATGCGCGATCCGAAATCGATTTCCCCGGTGCCGGTCAGCGGAATGATCTGCGGCGCCGATACCTTGCCGATGTAGTTGGGGCGCGTGTTCGTCCCGTCGAAGTAGCCTAGCTGGTCGGCCAGATAGACGAGATCGAAAGTCGGATTGTCGGGATAGCGAAAGCTGACCTTGTCGCCCGCTTTGCCGATCACCGCAGGCGCGCCCGTGCCGCCTTTCGACGCGACCGGCGCGCTGTCGTCGGCGCTACGCGAGCACGCGGCCAGCAATGGCGCGACGCTGCCGGCCACTGCCAGCGAAGCCAGTTGCTTGAGCGCGCCGCGGCGCCCGCTGGCTTGGGATAAACGCGGCGGATAGGGCTTGTGATCGGTCGAGGCCATGGTGTCTTGTTGTGTGATGAGTGCAGTTCGCCCCGCAGTATTGCCAGCGCCGCACCCTCACACAACGAAGACTTTTGACTATCGATATTGCCTGGTCGACGACAGCGCCCACGTCCCGCATGGCGCAGCCCCTGCTCGACTATGTGCGGCACGTCACGCGCGCACGCACCGGATCGCACGCCTCAGCCGTCCGCCTTGGCGTTCGCACTGTCCAGCATGGCCTGTCCGATCTCGGTGCTGCCCTGCCCCATCAGTGCAGTGGCGGCGCCGCGGATATCTCGCACCTCCTTGTTCTGCCCGAGCTTGGCCTTTCCTTGCAGGCGCGTGATGCGGATCTCGATGCCGACGATGGCCTTGAGCATCTGGTCGATAAAATCGGCCGGCGCATCGGACATTTTCCATGGCTCTGGCTGGGTCGATTCGTGCGTGCGCGTGAGGCGGGCCACCACGCCGCGCACGTAGCGCTCGTCATCGTGGATCGTGATGCGGCCGTGCGCGTGCACGACCTGATAGTTCCAGGTCGGCACCTGTCTGTGGGCCTCGTGCTTGCTCGGGTACCAGGTGGGCGAGATGTAGGCATCGCCGGCGCGGAACACCACCAACACCTCATCGCCATTGGCCACGTCCTGCCACACCGGGTTGGCGCGCGCCACGTGCGCCTTGAGGATGCCCTGTTCGCCTTGCGTCGTATCGAGTTCGAACGGAATATGGTTGGCATCCAGGCCGCTTGCGCCGTGCGTGAACAGCGTGCCGAACGGATGCGCCGAGATCAGCGCGTGCAGGGTCTCTGGGCGGGAAACATCGAAATGGGCGGGGACGTACATGACTGCTCCGGCGTGTTTCTCAAGGGGATGCAGTGCATTGTCGACATAAAGTGGCGTAGAGTGTAGGGCCAGTTTGGCTGCATTCCAGCAGACCAGTATCCGGGCCACCCCTCCCGTCCATCGCCCCGTTCATCGCCCCCATCCGCGCCGCCATGCCAAGAACAGCCAAGGTGCCTGAAATGCCGTTTATCGGATCGCTGCAGCGCGATGCCGGTCCGCTTGGCGTGCAACTGGTACGCGCGATACGCGACGCGGTGGCACGCGGCGCCCTGAAGGCGGGTGAGCCGCTGCCGTCTACCCGCGCGTTGGCCGATGCACTTGGTGTCTCGCGCGGAACGGTGGTCGAGGCGTTCGAGCAACTGGTGGCCGAAGGCGTGCTGGCGGCGCAACCCGGTGCGGGCACGCGCGTGGCCGCGACGCTGGCGCCCGCCGCCACACCGCCGCGCCGCCAACGCAACGCGGCAGAGCTGGCTCCGGCAGCGCTCGCCTTCGCACGCATTGCCAGCGAATTTTCCGCGCTGCCCCAGGCCCCGTTCGCGGTGTCGGTCCCGGCGGGCGCCGCGGCTCCCAACGACGCCTGGCGCAGGCTTGGCAACCGGCTGCGCGCCAGCGGCAGCGCCGCGCCGTCCGGCTATGGCGACCCGCAAGGCGCGCTGCCGCTGCGCGTGGCGATCGCCGACTATCTGCGCCGCTCACGCTCGGTGCAATGCGACGCCAGCCAGATCGTGATCACCACCGGCACGCAGCAGGGCCTGTTCCTGTCGTGCCAGGTGCTGCTCGGTCGCGACGATGCCGTGTGGGTGGAAAATCCCGCCTATCGCGGCATTACCGCCATCCTGGAAAGCACCGGACCGCGCGAGCGCATCGTCCGCGTTCCGGTCGACCAGGAAGGCATCGACGTCGATGCGGGCATCGCGCTGGCCCCGCACGCACGCGCGGCGTTTGTCACGCCATCGCACCAGTATCCACTCGGCATGCCGCTTGGCATGGCGCGCCGCAAGGCGCTGCTGGGATGGGCCGAAAGCCATCGCGCGTGGGTCGTGGAAGACGACTACGACAGCGAGCTGCGTTACGCCGGCCATCCGTTTCCGTCGCTGCAAGGGCTGGCGCCGGACCGCGTGGTCTACCTGGGCACGTTCAGCAAGATCCTTTATCCGTCGTTGCGGCTCGGCTATGCCGTATTGCCGGACGCGCTGGTGGACGCCTACATTGGCGCGCGCATCCTGATGGACCGCCATCCACCGGCAGCCGACCAGCACGTGCTGGCGGCGTATATCGAAGAAGGCCACCTCGATCGTCATATCCGCCGCGTGCGCGGTGTGCATGCGGAGCGGCGCGCCTGCGTGATCGATGCCGTGGCGCGCCATGTACCGCCGCATCTGGCATGGCTGCAGCCGTCCGACCAGGGCATGCATCTGGTGCTGTGGCTGGCGTCCGGTATCGATGACCGGCAGGTGGTGAAGGATGCCGTGGCGGCCGGTGTAGCCTTGCGCGCGGTGTCGCCGCTGTATGCGCAAGAAAACGGCCCGGCCGGCTTGATTCTCGGCTTTGGGGGATTTTCCGATCAGGCCATCGATGCGGCAGCGTCAAAGCTCGGCGCCATTCTGCGCACGGCGGGGCGTTGATCGCGCCGTTAGCGGAGTCAGCAATACACATGCGGCCGATGCCACGGTCCGCGCGCAACACGCAATGGACAGACTATGTCGTCGATTCCCGCTCGACGATCCGGAATCCCACGTCGATCACGGCCTCGGCGGCGGGCTCGCCGCGGCAGCGCGCCAGCAGCAGGCGCGCGGCGGTCTTGCCGATGTGCGCGCCATCGACCTGCACCGTGGTCAGCGATGGCGACATATGCGCGGCGAAGTCGGCGTCGCCGAAACCGCAGACCGCGATGTCTTGCGGCATGCGCAGGCCGCGCGCCCTGGCCTCCTCGATCACGCCCTGCGCCAGTTGGTCCGAACTGCAGAAAATCGCCTCGATCTGCGGGTCCTGCCGCAGCAGATCGCGCAAGGCCTGACGGCCCAATGCCAGACTGCTGGGCGCGGGCACGCATGCCGTCGGTACGTCGTGGCCCAGCGTCGAGATAAAACCTTCGCGGCGAACGGCGGCACGCTGGTCGTCGCCCGTGGCAATGCCAAATCGCCGCCAGCCCTTGCTGAGGAAATAGCCCGCCACCGCGCTGCCGACCTTGAGGTGCGAAAACCCGACGGCCATGTCGACGGGACGATCGCTGAGATCCCACGTCTCCACCACCGGAATGCCCGAACGGCGCAGGCGGTCGCGCGAGGCCTGCGCATGCACGAGGCCGGTGACCACAATGCCGTCGGGCCGACGGCTGATCATCGTTGCCAGCAGCGCTTCCTCGCGCGCGTGGTCATAGCCGGTCTGGCCGAGGATCAACTGATAGCCGGCCGCGTCCAGCGCATCGGTCAATGCCTTGACCGTGGGAAGGAACTGCGCCACCGCGATGTTGGGCACCAAGGCCGCCACAGTCAGGCTGCGGCGCGATTTCAGGCCGCCCGCGAGCAGATTGGGGATGTAGCCGGTTGCCTCCACCGCCTGGCGCACGCGTGCAATGGTCTTGGCGGAGACAAGTCCCGGATTGCTCAACGCGCGCGACGCGGTGATCGGTGAAACGCCTGCTTCGCGCGCCACGTCGTGCAGCGTGACGGATTTGTTGCCCGTTGAATCGGCCATGCGGATCGGAAAGAAAAAAATGGATGCGGTGTAGGCGCGGGTAAACCACGACGGCAAGCGGCGTTTTGCCGGTTGACCTGCCAAAATGACAACGTTAGCATTCGGCTCATCGGATGTCTCGCTGACACACAATCATTGCCGCGGGACCCCACTTTCACCTTGGTACGCGCGTTGTAGCGCCTCGCCAAGGATGAAGGGGCGCATTATAGCAATGCCGACAGGCCGTTTTTCGGCCTTTTTTTGACAACGATGTCATACGATGTCTGAAGTCTTGGACCTACTCTACTGGAAGCGCTTTCCATGACCGCCTCGCCCGCTGCCGACGCCATAACTTCGATCCGGCTTTCTTCCTGTTACCTGCCGCTGGCCACGCCGATCAGCGACGCAAAGGTGTTGACCGGCCGTCAGAAGCCGATGACCGAGGTCGCCATCCTGTTCGCCGAGATCCGTACCGCCAACGGGCACGAGGGTCTTGGATTCAGTTATTCGAAGCGCGCCGGCGGCCCGGGCCAGTTTGCCCACGCCCGGGAGATCGCGCCGGCGCTGCTGGGCGAGGACCCCAGCGATATCGCCAAGCTGTGGGACAAGTTGTGCTGGGCCGGCGCCTCGGTGGGCCGCAGCGGGTTGTCGACGCAGGCGATCGGCGCATTCGATGTCGCGCTGTGGGACCTCAAGGCCCGGCGTGCCGGGCTGTCGCTGGCCAAGCTGCTGGGCGCGCATCGCGATACGGTGCGCTGCTACAACACCTCTGGCGGGTTTCTGCATACGCCGCTCGATCAATTGCTGGTGAATGCCGCCGCGTCAGTGGAACGCGGCATTGGCGGCATCAAGCTCAAGGTGGGCCAGCCGGATGGCCGGATCGACATCGAGCGCGTCTCGGCCGTGCGTGAAAAGCTCGGCGATGCCGTGCCGATCATGGTCGACGCCAATCAGCAATGGGATCGGCCTACCGCGCAGCGGATGTGCCGCACCTTCGAGTCGTTCAACCTGGTGTGGATCGAAGAACCGCTCGACGCCTACGATCACGAAGGCCACGCCGCGCTGGCGCAGCAGTTCGATACGCCGATCGCCACCGGCGAAATGCTGACCAGCGCCGCCGAGCACTGGGACCTGATCCGGCATCGCGCTGCGGACTACCTGATGCCCGACGCGCCGCGCGTGGGCGGCATCACGCCGTTCCTGAAGGTGTGCGCGCTGGCCGATCACGCCGGGCTGATGATTGCGCCCCACTTCGCGATGGAATTGCATGTGCATCTGGCTGCCGCGTATCCGCGCGAGCCGTGGGTCGAGCATTTCGACTGGCTCGAGCCGCTGTTCAACGAGCGGCTCGAGATCGGCAACGGACGCATCAAGGTGCCCACGCGGCCGGGCCTGGGGCTCAGCATCAGCGACCAGGCGCGCGCGTGGACGCGCGAAACAGCCGATTTTGCCGCGCCTTGATCGGCGTGATCAGCGTGATCGGCGCGGCACCGCATCACATTCCCAATAACAGGAGACAACCATGATGAAGAAAGCTCTGGTATCGCTGCTGCTTGGCGGCAGCCTCGCAGTGGCCCATGCGGCCTGGCCGGAAAAACCGGTGACGATGGTGGTGCCGTTCCCGGCGGGCGGATCGACCGATAACGTCGCGCGCATCCTCAGCGCGAAGTTCCAGTCGACCTTCGGCGGCAGCTTCGTGGTGGACAATCGCCCCGGCGCGGCCGGCATGATTGGCGCGGCGGCCGTCAAGCGCGCGCCGGCCGATGGCTATACGCTGTTCGTGTCGTCGCTGGGCCCGTTCGTGATCGGTCCGCATCTGACCAAGAACCCCGGCTACGATCCGACCAAGGATTTCGACTACATCAGCGTAGCCGTGCAGGCCCCGAACGTACTGGCCGTCCCGGCCGCCTCGCCGCACAAGTCGCTGCAGGACGTGATCGCGTACGAGAAAGCCAATCCGAACAAGATGACGTTCGCGTCGGCGGGCAACGGCACCAGCGACCATCTCACGGCCGAGCTGTTCTGGCAGCAGACCAACACCACTGGCCTGCATGTGCCGTACAAGGGCGGCGCGCCGGCATTGAACGACTTGCTCGGCAGCCAGGTCGACGCCACCTTCATGAACATCAACACCGCGGTGCCGCATATCAAGGCCGGCAAACTGCGCGCGCTGGCCATTACCAGCAGCAAGCGTTCGCCGATTCTGCCCGATGTGCCGACCATGGAAGAACTGGGCTACAAAGGCGTGACGGTCTATTCGTGGCAGGCGCTTGCCGCGCCGAAGGGGCTGCCCGCCGATATCAAGGCCAAGCTGCATCAGGCGGTGGTCGCGGCGATGAACGACCCGGGCGTCAAGCCCAAGCTGCTCGAAGTCGGCTTCGAGGTGGTGGCCAATACGCCCGAGCAGTTCACGGCGTTCCAGGCGTCGGAGTTTGCGCGCTGGAAAAAGGTGATCCAAACCGGCAACATCACTGCCGACTGATGCGATGGCGCGGATGACCGGGGCGCGCGCTAGCGTTTGCCCCCCACCGCGCCGCTCGCCGCACCTACGCGGTGCGCCCCAGCAGTCGACGCAATTGCGCCGCGGTATCTTCGGCGGCCGACAGCGGTAGCAGCGGCACGCCGATGCCCTTGTGCCAGTCCATTAATGCGGCGCTGTGAGCGTCGGCAAAGCCGCGGATATTGCGTCGCAGTGCTTCCTGCCCGAACCCAAGCTCGACCTGCAATTCGCCATCGCTGACGACGAGATGGCCGGACGCGGGCAATTCCAGCAGGAACGGGTCGTAGACCAGCACCGACAGCACGTCGTTGCGCTGGCGCAGCGCCAGCATCAGACGCCGCGTCTGTGCGTCGCTACCATCGAAATCGCTAATCACGATGACCAGGTGGTCGTGATGCGCCACACGCAACGCATGTTGGAGCGCCGTGTTCAGTTGCACCGCGCCGCGCTGTGCCGGCGCGTCGGCCCGCAATTGCTGGTTATAGCGGACCAGTTCACCGAGCAGATGCAGCACGCCGTGGCGGCTGCGCTGCGGCGCCACGCTGGTCTGCGCCGCATCGCCAAACACCACGCCGCCGACGCGGTCGCCGTCGGACAGCACGCGCCATGCCGCCAGCGCCGCGGCTTCGGCCGCCGTCACCGATTTCATCGCACGACGGCTGCCGAAGAACATGTTCATGCGCTGATCCACCACCAGCAGGACGGGACGTTCCTTCTCCTCGGCATAGATCCGTACGTGAGGCTTGCCGGTGCGCGCGGTGACACGCCAGTCCATGGTGCGCACATCGTCGCCAGGCAGATATAGCCGCAGTTCCTCGAACGCCAGGCCCCGACCATGCACACGCGATCCATGCCGCCCGGACAGCAGGCTATGCACCGGCTGGCGCGCGCGGAAGTGGAAATCGCGCACGCTGGCTTCCAGCGCCGCCAGCGCGGCCATGTCAACGTTGACGCCCGGCGTGGCCTGAGAGGCCGGCGCGGCGCTGCCCAGCGGCGCGCGTGTGCGGGCGGCGGCGTCCTTTGCCATGGGATCGACGCGCGGCCGTCAGGCCACCGCCACGCGCTGCAACAGCCGGTCAATCACGGCATCGGCGGAAACCGCCGCGGCGTGCGCCTCGTAAGACAGGATCAGGCGATGCCGGAATACGTCGTGCACCACGGCCTGCACGTCGTCCGGCGTGACATGATCGCGGCCGCGCAGCCACGCAAGCGCGCGCGCCACCTTGTCCAGCCCGATCGAACCACGCGGACTGACGCCCACCTCGATCCACCGTTTCAGGTCGTCGTCGAAGCGGCCCGCATCGCGCGTGGCCTGGACCAGCGTGACGATATAGCGCTCGACCGGCGCGCTGACCGCGATGCCGTGAATCGCGTCGCGCGCGGCGAAGATCGCCGCCGGCGACAGCCTGCCCGGTTCGCCCGATGCATCGGCCGAGGCCGACGCGGACGCTTCTTCCTGCCGTGCCAGGCGGATGATCTGCGCTTCTGCGTCGCCTTGCGGATATCCGACGCTGACATGCATCAGGAAGCGATCCATCTGCGCTTCTGGCAACGGATAGGTGCCTTCCTGCTCGATTGGATTCTGCGTGGCCATAACCAGAAACAGCGGCTCAAGCCGGTGCGTGTTGCCGCCTACCGTGATCTGGCGTTCTTCCATCGCTTCGAGCAGCGCGGCCTGCACCTTGGCTGGCGATCGGTTCACTTCGTCGGCCAGCACCAGGTTGGCAAACAGCGGCCCCGGCTGAAAGCGGAATTCGCCCTTGCCGTTGTCCGTCACGTAGATGTCGGAGCCGGTGATATCGGCAGGCAAAAGGTCCGGCGTGAACTGCACGCGCGACAGGCGCGCATCCAGATGCCGCGCCAGGCTCTTGATGGCGCGCGTCTTTGCCAGGCCGGGCAGCCCCTCCACCAGCAGATGGCCGTTCGCCAGCAGCCCGAGCAATAGCCGCTCGATCATCCGTTCCTGCCCGACGATCGACTCGCCCATACGCGCCTGCAGCGCCAGGATGTCGTCGCGCGCGCTCATGGCGTGCCTCCTAGTCAATGAGCCGGTCGGCCCCCGGTAAACCAGTTGTAATAAGGATTGTCTGGCGCGGCCTGCATCACGGCGGTGATGTCGCGCAGCCATTGCTCGCGGTCGCCGCGATAGGCGTCGAGCCCCGCCGCGTAGAACCTGTACAGCGTGGCGCGCTCGGCGCGTATCTGCCGATATAGCGCGTCATCAGCGCCGGACAACGGCGGGTCCGACGACATGTCGAGCAGTTCCTGCAATACCTGCGGAAATTCCTGTCGGCGCACCCAGCCCGTGTACTCGATGCGCGGGCGATCGTCGGTAACGGCGGCGGCATCGCCGGCAAACCAGTCCAGCCCGGCGCGGTCTGTGACGTACGTGGCCAGCAAGGCGGCAGGCGAGGCAATGCCTACCGCCTGCAGCGCCGCCGATACCTTCGCGTCGGCAAATCTCGATGCAATGCGTGGCGCGTCGAGCGTCAGCGGCTGCATCGAGCCGACCAGCAGCATTTCATGCAGCTCGGTGGTCCAGAGCGAGGCATGCGGAAACACGTCGAGAAAACTGCGCACCAGCGAGCGCGTGTCGTCACGATTCTGCGTCGGCAACGGCAGCCATTGGGCCACGATGCCGTGCTGCCGCAGCCGCGCCGCCGCCAGTTGATAGAACTCGCGCGAGTAGAGATTGACAACGCCGCTGGCCGACGGCGGCGGCGGCTCAAGCGTGATCAGGTCGTAGCGCTGCGCGCTCTGCAGCAGCTCGCGCCGGCCGTCGCGCAACCGGATATCGACGCGCGCGTCGCGGCTGACGTCATAGTTGCCCTGGAAGCTCGGCGCGGCGCGCACCACGGCCGGCAACAGCTCGGCCACCACCCGCTGCTCCATGCCCGGATACTGCAGCAGCGCGCCGGCCGTAATGCCGGTGCCGAGCCCGATCACCAGCGCCGAGCGCGGCGTCGCGTCATGCACGATCATCGGCAGCAGCGCCTGCAACCGCATATAGCGCAGCGACGTCATGGTGTCGCCCGAATTCGAAACGCCCTGGATATACAACCGCCGGAACGGTTGCGACGCCTTGCCCTGCTGCACCACGGCCACCGTGGCACCACGGCTTTCCTCGTAGAACACCAGCGATCCGCCGCGCGTCTTGGCCAGCAACGCGGCAAGACGATCCGCGGGCGTGGCCACCGCGACGATCACCGTGACGACCACCAGCAATGGAATGGCAAAGCGCGCGCGACGCCGCACGCCATCGCCAAACGCGATGGCCAGCAACGCCACCAGCCCGCTGGCCGCTGCCAGCACGCCAAGCGTGTGCACCACACCAATCGACGGCACGAGCACGAATCCCGCCACGACCGACCCCGCAATGCCGCCGAGCGTGTTCAACGCGATCACCGCGCCGACTCCCGAACCCACGCGCGCGGCGTCGACCGACAGCCTCACGACATACGGGAACGCCGCGCCCAGTAATATCGTCGGCACCAGCACGATGCAGAGCGCCGCCACGGCAAAACTGGTGCACGTAGCGACCAGCAGGCTGCCCGTGGCGCCAAGCACCCGTTGCGACACCAGCGCCTGCGCGGCGGGCAGCCATTCTCCGAGCCACGCGAATTCGATCAGCGCCACACAGCCCGCACCGGCTACGAGCCACGCGAACATCGCCCAGGGATCGCGTGCGCTATCGACACGCCGGGCCACGCACAGGCTGCCGATCATCAGGCCCGCCAGATAGGTGGCCAACACCACAGCGAACGCAAAAGCGCGCGTGCTCAGAAACTGCACGATCGCCTGCGACCACACCACCTCGTAGCCAAGCGCGATGCCGCCGGCCAGCGCGTAGAGCGACAGCGCGAGCGTCCGTTGCGTAGCAGGCCGCGCGAGCGATGATGCGGCTGCTGTCGCAGCGGCGACGTTGACGGGGGCATGACGGCCGAAGCGCCAAGCGCCAAGCGCGGCCAGACCGTTCAGTGCGGCAGCCGCCAGGGCGCTGCCCGTCACGCCTAGCCACGGAATCAGTACGAAAGCAGCGGCCAGCGTGCCGGCGATGGCGCCTGCCGTGTTGGCCGCGTAAAGTTGACCGCCGTGTTTTCCCAGTTGCACGCCATCGGTGCGAATCGCGCGCATCAACGCGGGCAACGTGCCGCCCATCTCCATCGCGGGCACGCCCACCAGCAGGATCGGCAGGATCCATGCGGCCACACCGGCGCGCGCTTCCAGCCATGCAAACGGTGCGGCGCTATGCGCCAAGGCCAGCGTCGCGCCGATCGCCAGCGCCGCGATGGCGCATTCGAGCCAAAGGTAGAGACGCCACGCTGACGACACGCGATCGGCAAGGCGCCCCACCATCCAGCCGCCGAAGGCCAAGCCGGCGAAGAAAGCGCTGACACCGATCGACACCGCATGCACATCGACACCGACCACCAGCGACAACTGCTTGATCCACAGCACCTGATAGACCAGCCCGGCCGCGCCCGATGCGCACAACAACACCGCGGCCTGCCAGAGGCCGCGGCTTGTGCTAGCCGTCAGGTCCGCCGCGGGACGGACGCGCCGGGCACGGTGGTCTGTCACGTCCGATCCCAGCTTGCGGTTGGCCGACGTCACTTCTTCTGTTGCGTTTGCGATTGCACGCGCTGCATCTGGTCTGCCACCTGCTTCTTGATCTTTTCGCTGGCCTGGTCGATCGTGAAGCTGGCCGGCAACTGGCTTGGCGGGTAGTCGACGAAGGTCTGCAGGAAGTTGATCGCCCGGCGGTTGCCTTCGATGAACAGATACGGGTTCTGCGTTTCAAGATCGAAGTAGCGGTTAGTCGGCCCGGTATCGGCGCGCTCATACGGGTCCATGCGCAGGTTGAAGTATTTCGGCGCGCGCAGACAGGTGAACGGTTCCTTCCAGACCATGAACGATCCATTCTGTCGCTGTTCGCAGAACACGATCTTCCACGCGGTCGGTGTCGTGGCGCCCTGTGTCAGCACGTCATAGCGCATCGCCACCAGTTCCGCATCGTCGTTGAAGTAGTAGAACTCGTTGCGTGCGCTCTGCTGTGTCTGCCCGGTCAGCAGCGGCAGCTGGTTGTAGCCATCCAGATGCAGCTTGGCCGATTTGCCGCCCAGCGACGTGCCCTTGAGCAGCCGGTCCTTGATATCGCCATCGCCCGCGGCCGCCAGCAGCGTCGGGAACCAGTCGAGCCCCGACATCAGTCCGTTGGTTACCGTCCCCGGCTGGATTTTGCCCGGCCATCGCACCATCGCGGGCACACGGAAGGCGCCTTCCCAATTCGAATCCTTCTCGCTGCGGAACGGCGTGTTGGCTGCATCCGGCCACGTGAAGAAGTTGGGGCCGTTGTCGGTCGTGAAGACCACCAGCGTGTTGTTGGTGATACCGGCATCGTCCAGCGCCTTCAGCAGCTTGCCAACGTTCTGGTCCATTTCCCACATGCCGTCCGCATATTCATGGCCCAGGCCCAGCCCCGCCTTGCCGCGATATTCGGGACGCACGTGCGTGAACAGGTGCATGCGCGTGAAGTTCATCCACACGAAGAACGGCTGCTTGCCCTGCGCCTGCTTCTGGATGTAGTTGATCGCGGCGCCCGTGGTTTCGTCGTCGATCGTTTCCATGCGCTTGCGATTGAGCGGACCGGTGTCCTCGATCTTGCCGTCGGCGGTGCTGTGAATCACGCCGCGCGGGTTATAGAACTTGAGGAAGTCGGGGTTGTCCTTCGGCCAGTACGGCCGCTCGGGCTCTTCCTCGGCGTTCAGGTGATAGAGGTTGCCGAAGAATTCGTCGAAGCCGTGCTTGGTCGGCAGGAAGCGATCCTGATCGCCCAGGTGGTTCTTGCCGAACTGCGCGGTGGCGTAGCCCAGCGGCTTCAGCGCCTGCGCGATCGTGACATCGCGATCCTGCAGGCCAACCGGTGCGCCCGGCAGGCCCACCTTCGACAGGCCCGTGCGGAATACCGACTGCCCGGTGATGAAGGTGGAACGTCCCGCCGTGCAGCTGTTTTCGGCGTAGTAATCGGTCATCATCATGCCCTCGCGGGCAATCCGGTCGATATTCGGCGTGCGGTAACCGACCACGCCATTGCTGAACGCGCTGACATTGCCCAGCCCGACGTCATCGCCGAAGATCACCAGGATGTTTGGCTTGCCGCCAGGCGCGCCCTGCGCCGGCGCCGCGGCAACCGGCGACGCGCCCGCGCTGGCATCGGGGGCGGACGCCACGGGTGCAGACGCCACTGGTGCGGGCGTCACCGGCGGGGCGCTGGCCACGGGCGGCGGCGCGACGGGTGCCTGGGCGGCGGGTGTCTGCGCCGGCTTGTTTTCGTCAGCCTTCTTGCAGCCGGCCACGGCCACGATCGCAATGATCGCCGTGGTCGCAGCCAGCCTGGTCATACGCGTCCCGAATGTCGAGGGCGTTCGCTTTACGGCGGTCATGTTGTCCTCCCGTTGAGAAGAGTGTCGTGCACTCAAGGTTTTGCGAACGGATAGATCTGCAACCAGTCCTGCTTCATGCTGATCACGGTCCAGCCACGCGCCAGCGCTTCATCGAGCGCGCGATCGAGCTTGCCGATCCTGGACTGGCGGTCGTAGGCGAATTCGCGCTCGGCGTCGTCGTGATGCACCAGCACTGCCAGCCGCTGGCCGGGGCCGGCCACCGTGTACTGCAGCATCTGCAGGTCGCCGTCGGAGTTGCCGACGGCCAGAATCGGGCGCCTGCCGATCTGGCGATAGATCCCCACGGGCTTGCCGGGGCCATCGTCGATGAATTCGAGCTTGGGGCCGCGCACCAGCGCCGGCTGGCCATTGCGTAGCTCATAGGTGACGGTCTGCGTGGAGCCGATCACCTGCTCGGGCGGAATGCCGTAGACGCGCTCGGCCCACGGCCGCATGAACTCGATGGTGCCGCCGGACACGATGTAGGTCTTGAATCCGTTGGCGCGCAGGTACTTGAGCAGTTCCAGCTGGGGCTGGTAGACCAGCTCGGTATAGGGGCGATTGAATTTCGGGTGACGCGCGCTTTCCAGCCACGCGCGAATCGTGCGGTCGTATTCGTCCACCGTCATGCCGCTGTTGCCGGCCGCAATCAACGGGAGCAGGTGTTTTTCCTCGCGCATCAGCGCATTCATGTCGTTGGCCATCAGCGCCTTGAATGCGGGATTGTTGTTCCATTCCGGATGTTTCGGCGCGGCCTGGCGGACCTGATCGAGCAGGAAGAAGAACTGGAAGTACAGCGGCTGTTCGCTCCACAGCGTGCCGTCGTTGTCGAACACGGCAATGCGCTCGGCCGGCGGCACGAAATCGGGAGAGCCCTCGCGCGTCACGGCATCGACAAACTTCAAGATAGTCTGGCGCGACGGGCCGTCCCGCCACGAAGACAAGGCGGCGGTCGCGTTGCCGGTCGATGCTGTCGATGTCGACGCGGCCGTTGGCGCCGTGGCGTTCGGTGCGGCGCACCCGCCCAGCGCGGCAAGCACCGCCGCGGCCAATACCGCGGCGGAGATCGCCCGGTGAAAACGTTTCAAGCCTCCTGCCACGGCAACTGGCATGCGTACGCCTCCTGACTGGATCGGAATGGTTTTATTGATGGTTTTATTTTTCGATCTGCCGCGCGCCAGCGGCTTGCATCGCCAGCGGGGCCTGCCTGCGCATGTCGGCCCAGCGGGCGTCGTCCATCACCAGGCGGAAGCCCAGGTGCGACATGCTGGTATAGGGATCGGTGCCACGCCGTGCGCTCGGGCGGTAGCTCAGGCAGAAATCCTCGTTGCACAGGAACGAGCCGCCCCGCGTGACGCGCTTGGGCGCCGTCACCGGGACGCCCGGTTCGCTCGGGTCCCATGAATCGCGCGGTCCCGCCGGGTTTTGCAGCACCGCCGTGGAGACGGCCTCACGGCGAAACTGGTCGGCGCGATACCAGTCGGCCACCCACTGCCACGCGTTGCCCGTCATATCGGCAAGCCCGTAGCCGTTGACCGGAAACGTGCCGACCGGGCTGGTGCTCACCGCGCCGCCAGCCTTGGCGCTGACCACGGGGAACGGCTGCACCTGCTGACCCTGCCACACGTTGGCCATCTGGCGGCCGTCCGGGGCAAACTTGTCGCCCCAGGTGTAGGTGGCCTGTTCCAGGCCGCCGCGCGCCGCGAACTCCCATTCCGCCTCGGTGGGCAGGCGTTTGCCGGCCCACTTGGCGTAAGCCTCGGCGTCTTCGTACGAGACCTGCACCACTGGATGGTTGTCCTTGCCGTCGATCGAGCTGCCGGGGCCGTTCGGATGCTTCCAGTCCGCACCGGGAACAAAGCGCCACCAACGCCAGTATTCGCGCAGCGGCACGGGGCTGTTGGTGCCGACGAACACCATCGCGCCGGCCACCATCGCGCTGTCTGGTGGACGCGGCGTGCCCGGCGGCAGTTGGACCTTCATGGTTTCCCAGTCGGGCGCGCGCTCGGCGGTGGTGACGTAGCCGGTGGCCGCCACGAACTTGCGGAACTGGGCATTGGTCACGTGGTGCTGATCCATCCAGAAACCATTCACATGCACCTTGTGCGCGGGCCGTTCATTGGCCTGCGCAAGCTTGTGGTCGCTGCCCATCAGGAAATCGCCGCCCGGTACGTGGACCATGCCCAGCGGCGCGTTGACGCCATCACCGGGCTTGATTTCGGCGGCGCCGGGGCTCGCGTCGCCGCCATGGGTTGCGTACCACCACGTGCCGCCCGCGCCTGCGGCAGCCATGCCGAGCACCCACGCGGCCAGCCAGGCGCGGCGTGGCCGTGTGGGCGTTGCCAAGGCTTCCGTCCTGCGTTGCCGCGCTTGTCCCATCCACGCTCCTTGCCTGATGTGCCTGACAGTCCGCTAGAGTATTGGTAGTGATCAGCGTTAAACGGAATGCAATCTTTTGGGTATTTGATGTTAGTGGTTTAGCCTTGATCAAATACGGTGCGGCTTTCAGGGATTCAGCGGCGGCAGCCAGGACCCATCGTGCGGACGGCTGCGGCGGGCTGGGCGCAACGGCCGCCCCACCCTTCCTGTGCGCCGCGTCCAGGCCCATGCGGCCAGCGCCAGCACCGCAAGGACGCCAAGGCAGCCAAGCGCCAAGCGCCCGTCGATCCAGTCCGGCCAGCGCAGCGGCGCGCCGCCCGCCGGCGCAAGCCCGAGCCCCGATGCAGCGCGGCCCACCTCCACGGTCACGGCGGGCGCATCGGCATGCAGTTGGCTGCCGGTGGACGCGTCGTACCAGGGCACCGAGATCGCCGGAAGCGTGTAACGACCGCTGCGTTCAAACACGTAAGTGATGTTTTCCACGCGCCGCCCGCCTGTGCTGCCGGCCGGCGCATCGCCTGTGCCAGATGCCGCGTCCGAAAGCACCGGCTCGGCCCGGAACACCCGCACGCCGCGCGGCGCCGAGACGGGCGGCGGCTCGATCATCATGGCCTGCGCCCCCGGCGCAAAGATCGTGACGGTACGCACCACGGCATCGCCCGCATGCAGCGTCGCATCCTTGCCGGTGACCGGCCGGTCGAACTGCTGCTGGACGAACAGGCGGACCGCCGGCAAGGTCGATCTTGCCGCGGCAGGCGCTGACGCCGCAGCGGTCTGCCCCGCCGCGCGCACGGTTGTTGCCGGCAGCACCACGCTGCCCTCGCGCGGCTTGCCGTCGTCGCCGGCATAGGTGAAGCGAATCGTCGGCGTCGGCAGCGCAAACTCGCCACCCGTTTGCGGCGTCAGCACATAGGTCTTGGTGATACCGGCGTAGCTGACGCCGCCAATAGTTTCGGTGGCATTGGCGCCGCGCTCGTCGGGCATCGTGATCACCGCGCCGGGCACCTGCAGCGTCGGAAATACCGGTGCCGACAGAAAGAAATTCGGCGCGAGGATCGTCACCTGTACCTGCACCGCCTGGCCCGCCACCACAGGCTGTTGGCCTGCCACGTGGACGCGAATCGCGGGCGCCGCGGCTTGGGGCGCGCTTGCGGGCGCCGCGGCTTGCGGTGCGCTTGCGGGCGCTGCGGCCTGCACTGCCTGTGCGGCGCAGGTGCTCATACACAGCGCCAGCGGCAGAATCGAGCGCATCGTCATGGCTTACCCTGTTGCAGCGCAAACTTGCGCGCCAGCATATCGGTAGGGGAGGTCTGTATCGCGCGCATCCACATCTCGGCGTTCTGTTGCACCAGCCCCATGCGCGGCTTGTCGTCGCCGGGCGGCGCAGGCGGCTTGCTGGCGTCGTATTCGATCTGGTCCGGCTTGAGATCCGGCGGCTCTTCCTCGCCTTGCTGGTTCTTCTTCTGCGCCTCCTGCTGCTTCAGTCGCTGCTGCACGGCGGCAAGGTTGCGCATTGCCGGCTGCCAGCCGGGACGCAGCTGCAATACGCGCTGGTAGCGCGCCACGGCCTCCTTGTACTTTTGCTGCTGCGCCAGTGCGTTGCCCAGATTGAACTGCGCGTCGGGCGAATCGATGGCCTCGAAGGTCCGCGCCGCCTGCGCGAACTGTCCCGCGCGATAGAGCGCCACGCCGCGCCACATCGGATCCTGGAACAATGCGGCGGCACCGGCGTAGTCGCCGTTTTCAAAGGCGCGCCGCCCCTGCTGGTCGCGCGTCAGCCACAGATCGCGGAACTGCCGCGCAGGCGCGGCGGCACCTGAAGGCGCATCGGCGGACGCGGCTTGCGCGCGCGTCTCGACCGGCGCCCAGCCGACACACAGCGCCAGCGCCACGCCCGCCACCCAGCGGATGGTCCAGCCCTTGCGGAACCACAGCACTGCCAGAAATGCGATCGGAATCGTCAGCGGCCAGCCGGCATCGTGCCAGCGCAGCGTATCGGGCGAGCTCGCCGCTTCGACGTGCGACTGCACGTGGCGCTGCACCCAGGAGATGTCGTCGTCGCTGGCCGCGGTGATCTCGGCGACGGGCACGCCGGCGTCGCGCAAGCCATGCAACGCGGCGACGTCGAGTCCTGGCGCCGAACCATCGCCGCCCTGCAGCGGTCCGCCTTTCGCCGTGCCGATGGCTAGCACCACCAGCTGCGTTCGTTGGCGTTTGCCGCGCAGCGCCTGGATCGCGCTGGTCTCCACGCCATCGGTCATCAGCAGGATGGTGCCCGGCACGGGCTCGCGGTCGAGCGCTTCGGCGATGCGTTGCACGGCCAGCGCGGTGTCCTTGCCCGGCACCGGCATGATGCGCGTCTGCAGCGCGTCGACAAAGGTTTGCAGCAACGCCGCGTCGTCGGTCAGCGGCAACACCATGTGCACCGAGCCCGCATAGGCATACAGCGCGGTCTTGCCGCCCTCGCGCTGCGCCAGCAATGCCTTGATCTTGAGCTTGGCGCGCTCGAGCCGCGTGGGCGTGACGTCGATCGCGTTCATGGTCGGCGACAAATCCACCGCAATCGCCAGCGGCGCCTTGTCGGCAAGAAACGGCGGCCGTTCGCGCTCCCATGTCGGCCCGGCCAGCGCCACCGCCGCGAGCGCCAGCGCCAGCGCGGTCAAATGCACGGGGCGCACCGCGCGATGGCGGCGCTCGCCGACCACCAGCGCGTCGAGCAGATGGGGCGCAATCGTGCCGCGCCAGCGCCGCCGCACATCGCCATGCCGCTGCACGGCCCAAGGCAGCCATGCCGCGGCAATCAGCACCAGCAGCCACCACGGCCGCAAGAAGTGAAACTGGGCGATGGCATCGAACAAATGACTCATGGCGCGGGATCCCGGCGCGGCGCGGGCAGCGACGACGCTGCGCTCCAGCGCGCATAGCCGGCCATCGCAAACTGATACGCCAGCAACAACAGCACGGCCGCACCCAGCGGCCACATGAACAGTTCGCGGCGCGGGCGCCAGCTCAGGGTCTTCTCGCGGTGCGGCGTCACGCGGTCGAGCGTTGCATAGATCGATGACAGCGCGGCCTGGTCCGCGCCGAAGAAATAGCGTCCTTGCGTGGTGCTGGCGATGCGCTGCAGCATGCCCAGATCGACCTTCTGCTCGCCGGTAGCGGACGGGTCGCCAATGCCGACGGTATGAACCACCACGCCGCGCGATCGCGCGATTTCCGCGGCCTGTGCGGGCGGCATGCGGCTGGCGGTATCGTTGCCGTCGGTCAGCACGATCAGCACCTTCTCCTGCGCATGGCTGTTGTCGAACAGCTTGATGCCCAGCCCGATGGCATCGCCCAGCGACGTGCTGGCGCCGGCCATGCCCGGCACCATGTCAGCGATCAGCGTGCGCACCAGCGCGTGGTCCAGCGTGAACGGCGCCAGTGGATACGGCGCGTCGCCAAACACGATCAATCCGATGCGATCGCCGGGCCGATGCGCCACGAAATCGCCGACGACCTGTCGCACCGCCTGCACGCGCGCTTCGAGCACGCCGGCCGGATCCTTGAAGTCGCGCGTATCCATCGATTGCGACAGATCGAGCGCCAGCAACAGGTCGCGCACGGGCTCGTTCTTGTAGATCGGCGGCTCGAGGAATTGCGGGCGCGCCAGCGCCACCACCACCAGCGTCCAGGCCAACGGTGCCAAAAGATGCTGCACGATGTTGCGATGCGGCACATGCGCGCCGGCCGCCGGCTTCAGGCCCGCCGCATCGGCCACTTCGCCAAAGAACGGCAGGCGTACCGATGCGCTGGTTTCGCGATACGTTGGCAGCCAGCGCCAGACCGCCAGCGGAAACGGCAGGAGCACGAATAGCCAGGGATAGGCAAAGGCGATCATGCGCGGCCTGCGTCCGGAACAACGATACGGTGCCCGGCGATCCAGCGCCGGCAGGCTTGCATCGCGGCGTCGGCCTGTTGCGCGGACCAGCCCGCCAGCGCCGCCGCATCGGCAGGTGCGCAGCGATACTCGGCTTCGATCAGCGTGGCCAACGGCGGCACCGCATCGGCGGCGCTTCCCGCGTGCGCGAGGAGAAACGCGCGCCACGCCGGGCCCGACAGGCCCGCCACCGCTTCGCGCGGCCAGACCGCCAGCACGGTGCGCTTGAGCAGCGCGGCCATCGACAGCAACGCGGCGGCGCGCGACGCGGCGTCCGCCTGCATGGCCGCGCGCAGGCGGGCCAGTTCGGCCTGCGCCAGACGGCGATAGCGATTGGCGCGCCAACGTCGCCAGGCACGCCAGCCGACGCCGCACAGGATGGCCAGCAGGCACAGGCCCAGCACCAGCCAGGCAGTCGTTTGCGGCCACCAGGATGGCGGCAACGGTGTGACGATATCGGCCAATTCGGTCACCCTACGACTCCCCGCAGCGCCGGCCAGCCGGCATGCGCGCAGAGTAGCGCGTTGCAATGCGAATCCGAATTAAGAGTTTTGAGAATGTCTCTTCAGGGATTTGGTCACGTCAGATCCGGCGATTTGCGATTGCTGCACCAGCGCTGCACGGGCCGACTAGCGTCTAGAGTCCTTTGGGCAGCAGCGTCTGCACTGCCTCGCGCATCACCCGCGCCAGCAATTGCTGGCGTTCGCGCGGCATGCGCGCCAGCGTGGTGGCCACACTGATGCCGGCCACCGGTTCGCCATCGCGATCGTGCACGGCCATGCCAACGGCCAGCGCGCCGCGCGTGGCATGGTTGCCGATCACCGAATAGCCGCGTTCCCGCGTGGCGCGGATCAGGATGCGCATGCGGTCCGGCGTCATGCCGCCGTACTGGCCCAGCACATCGGCATTGGCGGCGATGACTTCCGCCACGGTGGGATCTGGCAGCGCGGCCAGCAACGCAAGCCCAGCGGCGCCTACGCCGAGCGGCTGCCGCGTGCCGACCTGGATCACCAGCACCTGCACCGGATGCGTGCCCACCTGGCGGGCGATGCAGCGCGACAACGCGCCATCGCGCACCACGCCGAAGGCCGCGTCGCCGCATGCGTGGCTCACGCGCGCCAGCACGGGCTTGAGCCGTTCGGCCAGTGCGGTCGATTCACCGCGCTGCGGCAATGCCGCGAGCCGGCCGCCCACCGTGTAGTGGAACCGCCCGCGCCGTGCCACGTAGCCGCAATCGATCAGCGTGGTCAGCAGCCGATACACGGTCGGGCGCTCCAGACCGGCCACACGGCATAGATCCACGACACGCAGACCATCGCGGCCAGCCGCCAGGATCGCGTCGAGCAAGTCCAGTCCGCGCCGCAATGCGCGCGTGCCGTCTTCGGCGGTGGGTTTTGAATCGTCCGCCAGGCGGACGTTTCGATTCGCAGCACGAGCGCTCATGAGGAAGAATTTTTCAGGCCGGAAACGCAGTCCGCAGTATGCCGCAGATCCGCAGCGGCACGATCTACGGCGGCAAACTGCCGCGCGGAGGACCACAAGACGGGACGCATCCGGCCACGTCAAAAACAGGAGACAACCATCATGAACATATGGAATGCGGCGCGCCGGCGCCTGCTCAGCCGTGCCATCGTCGGCCCCCTTGCCCTGCCCCTGGCGCTTCCGCTGGTGGTTGCCAGCGTGCTGGCGGCCGGCATGCGGCCCGCTTTGGCCGCCGACGCATATCCCTCGCGCCCGGTGAGGCTCGTGGTGGGCTATGCGGCCGGCGGCGCCACGGATGTACTGGCGCGGCTGGTGGCCGTCAGGATGGGCGAAGGGCTCGGGCAGCCGATGGTGGTGGAAAACCGCGCGGGCGCCAACAGCAACGTCGGCGCGGAAGTCGTCGCCAAGGCCGTGCCGGACGGCTATACGCTCTACGTCTACACCATCGCCAACACCATCAACGCCACGCTGTACGACAAGCTGGGCTACGACCCCGCCAAAGATTTCGAACCGGTCGGCATGATCGCGCGGATTCCCAACGTGCTGGTGGTCAACCCCAAGCTGCCGGTCAAGACCGTGGCCGATTACGTGCGCTTTGCCAAGGAATCTGGGAATGGCGTGACGTTCGCATCGTCGGGCAGCGGCTCTTCGATCCATCTGTCCGGCGAGATCTTCCGCAGCCGCAGCAGCGCCAACATGCTGCACGTGCCGTACAAGGGCAGCGCGCCCGCCGTGACCGATCTGCTGGGCGGCCAGGTGCAATCGATGTTCGACAACGCGCCATCGGCGCTGCCGCATATCAAGGCGGGCCGCCTGCGTGCGATTGCCGTGACCAGCGCTCAGCGCATGCCGTTGCTGCCCGACGTGCCGACCGTGGCCGAGTCGGGATTTCCCGGCTTCGACGTGCAGTCGTGGTTTGCCATTGCCGCGCCGGCGGGCACGCCGCGGCCGGTGGTCGACAAGCTCAATGCCGCGCTGAACAAGGCGCTCAATGCGCCTGACGTGCGCGAGCGCATGCGCGATCTGGCGGCCACGCCCGAACCCGGCACGCCCGAGCAGTTGCGCGCTTTCATCGCTGCCGAACTCAAGCGCTGGCACGACGTGGTGAAGCAGTCGGGCGCGCGCGTCAACTAAGTCCATTCAACGTCGCTCCGGCGTCGAACGAGGAGTCTCATGTTTCCGATCGATCTGTTCTGGCGGGCCGCCGATCGCTGGCCCGACAACATTGCCATCGATGCGCCCGACGGCAGACTGCGCTATCGCGATCTGGCGTCGCAGGTAGCGTCGCTGGCCGCGCACTTTCTGGCGCTGGACCCTGCGCCGCAGAGCCGCGTCGGCATCTGCGCTGGCAATTCGGCGCAGCATATCGTCGCGCTGCTGGCGGTGCTGGCCAGCGGCAAGATCTGGGTGCCGCTCAATCCGAAGAGCACGCAGCCCGAATTGCGCCGCATCGTCGATGCCACCGAACCGAGCATCGTGGTGCTCGACTCCGGCTGCGCGCCGTTGCTCGAAGGCGCCACAGGTGCGTGGCTGTATACGGATGCGCCAGCCACGCGCGCCGATTCGCTGGCGGCAGCCATTGCTGCACACCCCGAGGCGGCGCGCCCCGCGCTCGATCTGGGCCGCGACGACACACAGGCCATCAAGTTCACCGGCGGCACTACCGGCGCGCCAAAAGGGGTGATGCAACCCTATCGCGCGTGGATGGCGAACATCGTCAACCAGATCCACGCATGGGGCTTCACGGCGGCCGATCGCTACGTGATGGCCGCGCCGATCACGCACGGCACGTCCACCTACGTGATGCCGATCCTCGCGCAAGGCGGCTGTCACGTGATCATGGAAGGGTCCGGCGCCGAGGCCGTGCGCGCTACCTTCCGCGATCGCGCCGGTACGGTGTGCTTCATGCCGCCGACGCTGATCTACATGCTGATGGCGCTGCCCGGCACATCGCGCGCGGACTACCCCGCGCTGCGCCGGCTGATCTACGGCGGCGCGCCGATGCCGCCGGAAAAGATCCGCCAGGCGCGCGCCTTCTTCGGTCCCGTGGTGGCCACCACTTACGGCCAGACCGAAGCGCCGCAGTTGCTGACGGTAATTGCACCCGAGGATTTCGAGGACGAGCGCAATCTCGCCTCGGTGGGTCGCACCACCTGGTTTAGCGAAGTCGCGATCATGGCGCCCGATGGACGGCGCCTGCCGGCCGGCGAAGTCGGCGAAGTGGTGGCGCGCGGAGACCTGGTCATGACCGGTTACTGGCAGCGCCCTGACCTGACCGCGACCACCATCGTCGATGGATGGCTGCACACCGGCGATCGGGGCCTGATCGACGCGCGCGGCTACCTTTACCTGAAGGATCGCCTGCGCGAAGTGGTCATCACCGGGGGCTTCAACGTCTATCCGATCGACGTCGAGAACGCACTGGGCCAGCATCCCGCGGTGCACGAATGCGCGGTGTTTGGCGTGCCCGACGACAAGTGGGGCGAAGCGGTCCACGCCGCCGTGCAACTGCTCGAGGGCAGCCAGGCCAGTGCCGCCGAACTGATCGCGTTCGTGCGCGAAAGGCTTGGCCCGGTACAAACCCCCAAGCAGATTCATTTCCACCACAGCCTGCCGCGATCCACGGTCGGCAAAGTACTCAAAAACACCGTGCGTGACCACGCGCTGGCCGCACTGAAGTCGGGAGAACCCTCATGAGCCAAACCCACAAGCCGGTGACCCGGCTCTGCACGCATACGCTGACCAGCCTGCACTATCGCGACGCCGACCTCGTGCAGGAGCTGATGGGCAAGAAGACGTTTACCGAGGTGATGCTGATGCAGATCCTGGGCCGCACGCCGCGCGCCGTGGACATGCGCATCACCGATGTAGTGCTGATCGTGCTGATGGAACACGGCCTGACGCCGAGCGCCATTGCCACGCGGCTGATCTACATGAGCGCGCCGGAAAACCTGCAGGGCGCGGTGTCGGCGGGTCTGCTGGCGGTGGGCAGTTCGTTCGTCGGCACGATGGAAAACTGCTCGACGCTGCTGGACCGCATCCTGGCCGCGCCGGACCCCGACGCCGAGGCGCTGGCCATCGCACGTCACTTCAAGGAACGAAAAAGCGCAGTGCCCGGCTTCGGCCACCATCTGCACAAGCCGGTCGATCCACGCGCCTACAAGCTGCTGGAACTGGGCGAAGCGGAGGCCGAATTGGCGGGCGCGCATATCGGCGCGCTGAAGCGCTTGTCGGCCGCTGTCGACGAGGTGGCTGGCCGCGCCATCACGATCAATGCCACCGGTGCGGTGGCCGCGCTGCTCGGCGAAATCGGCGTGCCAACCGCGGTTATGCGCGGATTTGCCGTGATTTCGCGCGCGGCCGGCCTGGTCGCACACATCGTCGAGGAGCAGCAAAGCCCGTCGGGACGCTATATCTGGGATGTGGTCGAAGACGCGATTCCGTATGTGGGCCAGGGTGGCGGCGGCCACGCGCCGCACGGGGACGCATCGTGAATGCGCTGCCATTGAGCCTGGCGGGCCGCACCGTGTTTGTGGCGGGCGGCGGATCGGCTGGGCCGGGCTGGAGCATCGGGCGCGCGGCGAGCGTCACCTATGCGCGGCTGGGCGCACGCGTCTGCGTGGCCGACCGCGACGAGGCGTCTGCCGCGCAGACCACCGCACTGATACGCGCCGAGAACGGTATCGCGCAAACGTTCGTCGGCGACGTGGCGATCGAAGCCGATGTCGAGCGCATGTTCGCCCAGGCGCGCGAGCATTTCGGCGACATCGACGTGCTGCACCACAACGTCGGCATCGGCAAGACAGGCGGCCCGCTTGACACCGACATCAAGGACTTCGACGCCGCGCATGACGTCAACGTGCGCAGCCTGCTGCTCACGTCACGCCAGGTGCTGCCGGCGATGTGCGAGCGTGGACGCGGTGCGATCGTCACGATCTCGTCGGTGGCCGGGCTGCGCTATCTCGGATACCCCCATCTGTCCTACTGTGTGACCAAGGCAGCGGTGATCCACTTCACGCGGATGATCGCGCAGCAGTACGCGGCGCAAGGCATCCGCGCCAATTGCGTGGTGCCCGGCCTGATCGATACGCCGCGCATTGCGCATACCGTGGCCAAGCAATTTTCCCCGGACAGCCTCGATGAAGCGCGCGCCGCGCGCAGCCGGCAAGTGCCGCTGCAACGCATGGGCACGGCGTGGGACGTAGCGCATGCGTGCGCGTTTCTGGCCTCCGATGCGGCGGCCTATGTCACCGGCACGGAACTGGTAGTCGACGGCGGACTCACCGGCAAGTACGTATAGCGATGATGCGGGCGGTAGGACGTTGAACGCGGAACGCTTGCCACTCCGCGCGCCGCCATGGGTCAGTGCATCGCCCGCGTGCCAGCTATCGGGATGCGGCCGGAAAGCGCAGGTTGACCATTAGCCCGCCCATCGGCGACTGCGCGAGATCGAGCGCGCCGCCATACAGCGCGCTGACATCGCGCACGATGGCCAGGCCCAGGCCGCTGCCCTGCGCCGCTTCGTCGAGACGCGCGAACGGCTGCACCGCTTGCGCCATGACGGCCGCCGGCATGCCCGGCCCGTCGTCTTCGATGCGGATTTCAATCTGCCCGTCGCGTTCCGCCAGTGTCACGCCAATCGCGCCGCGCGCCCATTGCCACGCGTTGTCGAGCAAATTGCCGAGCATTTCGACAAGATCCTGGCGATCTCCCGCGAAATGGGCGTCGCCGTCGATGCGGACGTCGATCGGATGCGCAGCGTGCAGACGTTTAAGCGCGCGCACCAGTTCGTCCACCACGGGCCGCACCGGCACACTGCCGCGCCCCGCTCCACCCGCGCCCGCCGCGCGTGCACGCGCCAGATGCCGATCCACCTGCCGGCGCATCGCATCGACCTGCTGCATTACGCCGTGGGCTGCGGGGGCCGGCAACGACTGCGCGCTGTTGGCCAGAATCGCCAGCGGCGTCTTGACCGCATGCGCCAGATCGGCCGCCTGCCGGCGCGACCTGTCGATCGCTTCCTGATTGCGCTGCAGCAGCGCGTTGATCTCGTCGACCAGCGGCTGCACCTCCACCGGCCACGCGCCAGACAGCGTCGCCGCACGGCCGGCATGAAAACCGGCCACGGCGGTGCGCAGGCGGCCCAGCGGCGACAGTCCGAAACGAATCTGCGCCCACACCGCGCCGAGAATGCCCACGCCCAGCACGGCAAGCGACAGCCACAGCAAATGACGGAACGAACGCTTGGCCTGCCGCAGCTCGGTGCGGTCTAAAGCCACGGCGATATCGACGAAAGCGTCCGCGCCGGCCAGTTGCAGGCGGCGCGTCTTCACCAGCAGCGATTGCGCCTTGGGGCCGATGCGAATGTCCGCGCCGCCCTCCGGCACACGGCGCTCGATGGCCACCGGAATGTCGACATCCCACAACGATCGCGAGCGCAGCGTCTGGGCGCCCGACGACGCCTGCCAGTACGCGCCCGAATACGGGAGATCGAAGCGCGGATCGGCTGGCTGGCGCGTCAGTTCGAGCTGGCCGTCGTTGCGCCATTCGAGCGCGGCGGCAATGCTGTTCAGCTCGCGGTCCAGCTCGGCGACATAGGTGCGGTCGACATGGCGCGCGAACAGTGTTTCGAGCAGCCAGCCGGTCGTGCATAACGTACCGACACTCCACAGCGTGGCGATCAGCAGCAGGCGGCGGGCAATCGACGTGCGCTTCATGCGGGCGCGGCCGGTTCGGCGGGCGGCCGCATGCGATAGCCGAGGCCGCGCACGGTTTCGATGACATCGACGCCGAGCTTCCTGCGCAAACGGCCGACGAACACTTCGATCGTATTGCTGTCGCGGTCGAAATCCTGCGCGTAGATGTGCTCGGTCAGGGTGGTCTTGCTAATGATCGCGCCCTGGTGATGCATCAGGTAATCGAGCACCTTGAATTCATGCGCGGTGAGCGTGATGGGCGCGCCGTGCACGCTGACCTGTCCCGTGCCGGGCGCCAGCAGCACCGGGCCACATGACAGCGTGGGCGAGGTGCGGCCGGCCGAGCGCCGGATCAGCGCGCGGATGCGGGCCAGCAGTTCCTCGGTGCGGAACGGCTTGGTCAGGTAATCGTCGGCCCCGGCGTCGATGCCCTCGACCTTTTCGACCCAGCCGTCGCGCGCGGTCAGGATCAGCACCGGCACGTCGTTGCCGGCCTGCCGCCAGCGCTTGAGCACGCTCAGCCCGTCCAGGCGCGGCAGGCCAAGGTCGAGCACGACAGTGTCATAGGGATGTTCGGCGCCCAGATGTGCGGCCTCTACGCCATCGGCCGCGTGATCGACCGCATAGCCCGCCTGGCGCAGCGCAACGGCAAGCTGCTGCGCTAGCGTGGCTTCGTCCTCGACTAGCAGGATCCGCATGGGCGTCAGGGCTTGCGCGCGCGTTCGAGGTCGTGGCCCTTGGCCTTGATCAGCCGGCCGTCGCGCGCGTCGTATTCGAGCTTGGCGATGGTGCTGGTGGGCAGCAGCAGCTTGACCTCGTAAGTCCAGATGCCGTCGTCGCGATCAAGCTTGACGTCGATGACATCACCGGCGTACTGGCGCGAAACGGCATCGAGAATGCGCGAAAGCGGCAGGATTTCGCCGGAACGCAGCGCGGCGCGGGCGCGGTCGGCATCGGTGTCGGCATGCGACACGCCAGCGGCGCCGACTGCGCACAACGCCGCCAGCAGGACCAGCGCGCGCAGCGCGCCGCGCGTCCGGGCAGTAGTCCGGGCAGTAAAAGGAAGGAGCGGAAAAGTCATCGGCAGCATTGTGCGCACGGCAACCTGAACCGCGGCTGAACGGATTGCTCAGGCCTCATTCAGGTGGGTGTACGCATCATGCCATCAAGAATCCTGAAACGGATGCAAAACAACGTACCTCGCCATGCCACCACCCGCCAGCCGCCCCGCCCTTCGCCAAGCTTCAAGCCAAGCCCTTCGCCCAGCGCTTGGCCCGCCTGTCCGCCCGGCGACGTCCCGATCGCCCCGCACCAGCCGGCTGCGCCGCCTCTGCGCCGCGCTCGCACCTCTGGCGCCGCTGGCGCTGGCGATGGCCGGCGCCGCGCTGCCGTTCTGGTATCAGACGTTGGGACAGTGACGCAGCGCGGCGGCGGAGCTTAGGAGCCGACCGTCACAAACACCGGATTCGAATAGAACCAGAGGTCGTTGTAGTTGCGCGCGTTGATCGCGTCGAAACGTGCCTGGTCTTCCGTCACCGTGGTCCTCAGGTCTGGCAGCGGATTGCCGTTGGACGTTTCGCCGGGCACATTCATGCCCAGATTGGTGCCGCGCAGGCGGAAATACTGGTTCTTCGTTGCCTTGTACGTGTAGGTCACGGTGTTGTAGCCGTCCTTGTCCTGCTTCCAGTCAGCCGCGGTAAACGTGGCGATCACCTTGGTGGAATCGTTGGTTTCCTTGCTGTAGCCCGGCGTCCCCGCCGCCGCGCGCGGCGTGACATCGCCCGCGATCAGGTCGATGTGGTCCACCACGGGACGCTTGTTGACATTGACGCCGCCATTGATCGGGTACTCGTAGTTGTTGCGGTCGGGACTCTTGAAGCGGATCGTCACGGTAACCGTATCGCCCGATTTCGCCTTCAGTTCTCCGCCCATTTCGCCCTTGCCGTTGCCGCTGGCGAGATTGAAATCGAGCGCGTTGATCAGGTCACCAAACACCGAGAACATCTTGCCCGAGCGCACGCCTTCGAGCACACCCTTGATGCCGGTGTACTTGTTGTCGATCCAGACGTAGGTCTTGGCGTACTCACCCGGGAAGTACCCGCTGCTGTTGGCGCCGATGGTCTTGAAGTGATGGTCGGAATCGCCCACGTTCCAGAAGCGGCGGCCGTCGCCGAGCAGTGCGTCCCAGATGCCGCCAACTTGCGCGACCACGTAGTCCACCCCGCCATACACGCGGTTCTTCAGGTTGGCATCGATGTAGCTCGTGGCGTAGCCGCCGCGATCGGGTTCCATCTGGTTGCCGACCATGCCTTCCACGCCAAACACGATGTTCGGTGCGGTGTCGTTGAATTCGCGATAGTCGGCCGCAGTGTATTTGCCGTTGTTGCGCGACGGGTGATTGATCAGTGCGTAGCTGGTGTCCGGATAGTTGTCGCGCAGCCACGCCACGGCCTTCACGGCATCCGCATGCGTGCTGGAGGCGCGCGTACCGGTGGCATTCCAGTTGGCAACGTCGACCGGATCGAACTGGGTGTCGGGTCGGCTGGTGAAGTAGTACTCGAACTGGTTGGACGCCTTAGTCGCGGTGGCCAGCGGCGAGCCCGTGAAAATGCCGACGTTCATATGGTCGTGCGTCGGCATATCCCATTCGAAGGCCGAGAAGATCAGCTTGCTGGTATAGCTGCCGTTGACCTGCAACTGGCGCACCGCCGGGATTTCATACTGGGCCATCGCCTGCGAGAACGGCAGCGGGCCGCCCACGATGTTCGTGCCGTTCTGGTCGCGCGTGGAAGGCCGCAGGTGATTGGAGATCGCGGTCCAGTCAAGGTTGTTCTTGACCAGCGCCTGGTCCAGTACATCGACGAGCTTGCCCTGGGCGTCGTCGGACTCGATCGTATGGACGTGCAGATCGCCGGTGGTCCATTTGCCAGTGATTTCGGCGGCCGGTGTGGCTGGCGTGGATGGCTGGTTCGCCGGTGGCGCGGTTGTTCCACTGTTGCTGCTATTGTCGTCGCTGCCGTTGCAGCCGTAGAAAGCGAGTGCAACCGTCATGGCTGCTGCACCGCCAAGTGCGGACTTGATGTAACGCATGAGACTTCCCCGATAACCTTCTGATTTTTATTGACCCTTCAGCGCGCAGCTTCGGCCTTGGGTCAGCGTCGACGTCTCGGCGCTGCCCCCCGGTCCAGCCACACTGGCAAGGCAATTTGAGGGCGCGATCATGCGGGATGCGCGTTTCAAGGAAATGAGATTTTTGTGACTTCTTGGTGACTTTGGTTGTTTCATCAATGACAGAAATCGGCCGTCGTCTCAGCGATTTTCTCCCCCCGCGCGGGAAGACAAACCAGCATTCAGACGCGATTTCCGGAGACCAATGAGAAACGCCACCGGGCCTGTGTGGCGCCGGTGGCGTGGGTCGTGTGATGGGGGAAAAACGGCGCGGGCCGATATGCCCGGCCGGTGCGATCAGAACACGAGCGTGGCGGTGGCCTGTACGGTTGCCGTGCTGTCCAGCCGGTTCTTGCTGGCGACGGTCGGCACCCAGCGGAGGCTCATCGACAGCGGATGGTGTCCCAGCTTGGTGTCGTAGGTGACGATCGGACCGATGCTGAAGTCGCGGCCGCGGAAGCCGTTGAGACGATCGGCGGTAGGCCCGCTGTCGTCGCCCAACTGCTGCACCGTGCCCATGACGATCCCGGCGCCCAGGTGGCCAAACTTCTTCACGCCCATGACGTCGAGCGTGAACAGCGGCGCATTGTGGTAGTTGGTGTCGTTATTGCGCGTGTAGAACTGCAACGCGCCCACTGCATTGAATTCGAGCCCGTACGCCGGCATCAGATGCGTGAACGCAACCTGAGGCACGAAAGTCCAGACGTTCAGCCCCGGATTGGAAAGCGAATTCTTGTCGTATTGCCCGGTCGGCGCCCAGATATTGAAGCTCAGCGACATATGGCTGGTCTTCGAAAAATGGTAGCCGGCAATGATCGGGCTGAAATACAGGTCGTAAAGGTTGGACGATCGGTCCGAATTGCCGCGTGAGAAAGTGCCACCGGCAGGGCCCGTGACCACCAGATTGGTCCTTGCGGTGGTCCAGATGTATGGCAGCGTAAACGCCGAGGCAAAGTTCCACGCGCCCGGGCCGGTATCCCAGACTTTCATCATCGTGGCCAGCGTCAGCGAGAGCTTGCCGTCGATACCCGCGGTCGTGCGGCCCCCGACCGGCACCGGCCGGCTGCCGCCGATCGATCCGTCCAGGTAGATCTCCTGAAAGTTGGCGATCCAGACCGGCTGGTCGGGCACCACGCCGGCGTTCGCAGTCACGCTGGTACCGGCTACCGGGCGACCGAGCGCACCTTCGGTGGCGTGCCCGGCGATCGGCGCCAACAGCGCTCCCGCAGCGAGCGCAGTCAGGGTGGCGGTACTGGCGCGTTTCATCGATATCTCCCGAAAACAGGGGGTTGGAGCATGGGGGCTGGATCGCCCGTGGGCGATGCGAAGCCAGCATCGTCGCAGATTCCGCGCCGAATGGAATTTAGTTTTCTGGAAAAGCGAGTTGAATCATTTAGCGGCATCGGCGCGCGAGCCGTGGTCGAAAAACAGCCTCTGCAATCGGTAAAACTGCGGCCTCGATGAATGCCGCGTCGGATGCTTCGGCCGATGCCGCCGCGCGTTGTCGCCATATGCCGGCCGGCCCGCGGTTTGCCCACGTCGCCAGCACGGTTAAGCGTCGGTGATATGGTGTGACCGTGCGCGTCCGGGACAGGACGCCTGATCTGCCTTCTCAACCCTCCTGACAGCCGTTTTCCTCCCTCATGGCCAGCGCTCTCCTTCTCGAAAACATCCACGCCAGCGCGCAACAACTGCTGAATCGCCACCATATCGATATCGCCACGCAGGGCAAGGCCCTGGCCGGCGACGCGCTGCTCGGCGCGGTGCGCGACCACGAATTGCTCGGCATCCGCTCCGCCACGCACCTGACCGCGCAAGCCTTCGCCAACGCACAGCGCCTGCTGAGCGTCGGCTGCTTCTGCATCGGAACTTCGCAGGTAGATCTCGGCGCGGCGGCCCATGCCGGCATCCCGGTGTTCAACGCGCCGTTTTCGAACACGCGCTCCGTGGCAGAACTGGTGATTGGCCAGGCCATCATGCTGATGCGGCGGATTCCTGAAAAGAGCCGCGCCGCACATCAGGGGCAGTGGCTGAAGACGGCCAAGGGTTCGTTCGAAATTCGCGGCAAGACCATGGCCGTGATCGGCTACGGCAATATCGGCGCGCAGGTTGGCATCCTGGCCGAGTCGATGGGCATGCGCGTGGTGTTCTACGACATCCGGCCGCGCCTGTCGATCGGCGGCGCGGTGCCGGTGCACGCGCTGGAGGACGCGCTGGCGCAGGCCGACGTGGTGACACTGCACGTGCCGGCCACGCCCCAGACGCGCAATCTGCTCGATGCGAAAGCGCTGGGCGCGATGCGGCGCGGCGGCATCCTGATCAATGCGTCGCGCGGCACCGTGGTGGACATCGACGCGCTGGCAGCGCTGCTGGACAGCGGCCACCTCGCCGGCGCCGCAATCGACGTGTTTCCCGAAGAGCCGCGCAGCAATGCGGATCCGTTCGTCTCGCCGCTGCAGGGCAAGCCCAACGTCATCCTGACGCCGCATGTCGGTGGCAGCACCGAAGAGGCGCAGGAGAACATCGGCGTGGAAGTGGCCACCAAGCTGGCCAACTTCCTGGAGACCGGCGCGACCATCGGCGCCGTGAACCTGCCGCAGATCCAGCCCGCGCCGCTGGCCGCGCCGGCGCGCGTGCTCAATATCCATTACAACCGGCCCGGAACGCTGTCGCACTTCAATCAGGCGCTGGCCGAAATCGGCGCCAATATCGTCGCCCAGCAACTTCAGACCGAAGGCGACATCGGCTATGCGATCACCGACATCAGCCTGGTGCCGCCCGCAGGCTGGGCCGAGGCGCTGATGCAGGACGATGCGTTCATCCGCACGCGCGTTATTGCAGGCAACTGAGCGCGGGCCACTGAGCGATCTGACGTAGCGGCGGGTGCAGCCTCGCCGCTACGCCGTCCCGCCTTTCTTCGGCCGGGACGCTCCTTCGTCCAGATGGGCGCCCGGCCCTTCTCCCGCCAGCATGTCCTGCGGATTGCGCAATGGACACGCTTTCAGCGAGAGGCATCCGCAGCCAATGCAGCCGTCGAGCTGGTCACGCAGCATCGTCAGCATGCGGATGCGGGCGTCGAGGTCCTCGCGCCATGCCGCGGACAGACGGCGCCAATCGGCCACCGTCGGGGCCTTCCCAGCGGGCAGCCGCGCAAACGCATCGGCAATCACCGCCAGTGGCAACCCCATGCGCTGCGCCACGCGGATCACGGCCAGCCGGCGCAGCATGGCGCGCGGATAGCGCCGCTGGTTGCCGGCACTGCGTGAACTGGAAATCAATCCTTTCGATTCATAGAAGTGGAGCGCCGACGCTGCCACGCCGCTGCGCTCGACTACTTCGCCAATGCTTAGCGGATCGCGCGGCCGCAGGATGCGCGCGGGCGCGGCGTTTCTGTGGTCCGCGGTGGACGCCTGGTTGTTTTCGGCCGGATTGCGAGCGTGGTTGACCGGCGCGGCGCGCTTGCTTGTCATCGAGGCTTCCCACTGTGTCTGGTAATGCCCCGCATGGTAGCGCAGGAATGATTGACCTCAAGTGCACTTGAGGTTTGATACTGCGCCTCTTCTTACCGAGGATCTTTGCCATGCAACTGCAATCGCCCCGCGCGCCGTATCTTGAATTCATCAATCCGCCCGATCTTTACGACCCGCGCCTGAACGGCTATTCGCATGTGGCGGTGGCCCATCGGCCGGTCCGCATCGTGTTTGCCGCGGGCCAGGGCGGCGAAGACATGGCGGGCGGATTGCGCGCGGACTTTGTCGCGCAGGTCAATCAGGCGCTTGCCAACCTGCGCATTGCGCTGCAAGCGGCAGGCGCCGATATCCCTGACATCGCCAAAGTCACCGTGCTAGTGGTCGATCATTCAATGGAGCGTCTGGCGATTTTCAGCCGCGCATGGCAAGCGCTGCTGGGCGACTGGCCTACGCCGGCGTGCACGCTGATTCCCGTGCCGCGTCTGGCGCTGGACGGGATGCTGTTTGAAATCGAAGCGATTGCCGTGCTGCCGGAATAGCGCACGGCACGATCGGTTCAAGGACGTTTGGAGGGCGCCGTCTTTGGCGCGGACGCCGGATAGTCGTAAGTCTGCGCCGCCGACGCGCCCTGGTTGACCGCAGGGCCGCTGCCGTGGACACGGCTGCCGTCCTTGCGCACGCCAGTACTCGGCGCGCCGGGTGACACATCGGAGGCGGCCGTGCCGGGCGCGCGATTGTCCACCTTGGGTGTCTGCGAAGGCATCTGCGCCCATGCCACCGAGCCCAGCGCCAGCGCCGCCATCGCGGCCATCGTGTGTTGCCATGTCATTCGCATCGTGCGTCTCCTGAAAGGGGCTGCTTGATCGCCGGTTTGTAAGGCCTGCTTGCCGCTACGATCGTTCTAGATCATCGGTCTCGGGCGAATCGCCTGCGACGCTCGCTGCCTTGCCGCCTTGCGAAGCCCGCGCGTCATCGCGTGACTCGCGCTGCGCCGCCGCTGCGGGCTGAGCGCCCGCGTCGGCCCGCGAGCCTTCGTTGCCTGCCGTCTCGGCACTACCTTGCGATCCATTCTTGTCCAACTCATCGTGCGCCCGACGACGATCTCGCTGGCGTCGGCGGCGGGTTCCGGCATAGGCAAAGGGCATGGACATCTCCTTGTTATTCGTATGAATGAACGGACTTCCAACGTTGCCTTCGGTGGCGCCGCAGCCGTAGATCAGGCTGTGACGCCACCGATCAATGGCGTTGCGGGCTACTGGTCGGACTTGCCGAAGCCTGCGCTGCCTAATCCGCCGCCGGCGCTGCCGCTGCTCCCCGCAGCGGAAGATGCGCTGCCCGAAGTGCTGCCCAATGTGCTACCAGCGCTGCTGCCCGATGTGCTGCCCCGACTCGTGCCGCTCGCGGCCGCACCGCCCGACGCTCCGGACTGCCCGCCGAAGTCCTGGCTGCCGTAACGTTGGCGGCCGGCACTATCACTATCGTCCCGGGCTACGCGGATCTGGTTGTGAACGTCCTTCACGCCAAACACCTCATCGGCCATGTCCTCGATGCGATATTTCTGTTGGCGGTCTCGCACCGTGCCGCTCAGGGTCACGACGCCTCCACTGACGTTGACCTCGACATCGCGCACGTCCAGCCGGCTACTAAGCGCCAGCCGTTCGCAGAGGTCTTCGCGAATCCGTTCATCGGATCGCTGGTATCCCTTCGGGCCCACTGCGCGAGCCCGCCGCGCCGCCGCCGATCCGCCAGCGCCGCCGTATCCGCGATTCAGGCTGCTGCGCTCGTTGGCGCCGGTGAACTGGTCATAGGCGCGTTCGTCCATGCCCTGACGGCCGCCGCCCCAAAGATCGCGACGCTCGCGCTCGTCCAGCCAGTCGCCGGCCGCAGAGCGTTGCGACCGATAGCTTTCGCCACCAGGCTGTTCGTAATCGGACACCCCGTAGCCGGAGCGATAGTGCGTGCGCATGTCGGGCGCGCCCTGCGAAGATGACTGCGAACCCTCGGCCCAGGGGTTGTGCTGCTGCGAGCCGCGCTCCCACCCGCCGCGCCGGCCCTGCATGCTGCCACCGGGGCGATTGGCGGGCGAGTCCCAGGACGGCCGACCCTGCGCCCATTCGTCGCGCTGACTGCCTTGCTGGCTGGTCCACTCGCTGCCGCGGCCGCCGTTTTCCTGATGCCATGCGCCCCAGCGTTCGCGATCGGACCGGCGCTGCGACCCAGCGTCGCCGCGTGAACCGCCACGGCCTTCGCCGTATTCGCCGTAGCGGCCTTCGCCATACCCTTCGTCATAGCGGCGCGCGCGGCCTTCATATCCGCCATAACCGCCGCCGTTGTCCGACACCGACGAAGACGACTGGGACGCGCTGCCCCCCTGCTGACGAGCGCCGCGCCAATCGGCGCCGGACCCGCCTTGCTGCATATTGCCCTGGCCCTGCCAGTCGCTGCCGCCGCCCTGCTGTCGATGCCCGAGCCAACCGCCGCTGTCGGCCTGTTGCTGGCGTTGCCATGATTGATCCGATTGCTGTTCGGTGCGGCGGCTATCCCGGCCTTCGCGCTGATCGTCGCGGTCGCCGCCGAACGCGCCATAGCGTTCATCGCCCGGCCTGCTGTTTCCCTGATTCATGAGCGTCTCCAGTTAGCACATACGGACACCAGAGAACGCAAATTCCGTACCGCTTCGAGACAACGGCATCCACGTGGCCCACAGCGCGCATCAGGCCCGTCATGGCAGTCGTGCGCCCTTAACCACGCCCGCGTGCAACCACCCGAATTACATCGCCATATAAATCTGCCAACGAAATCCTGCCAAGCGCCGCACACGTCCGCGCAGGCTGCAAGCGAGCGACGGCACCGCTGTAGTCAACGTCCTACATGCCTTTCAGGCATCGCCCCGCTGAGGCGCGCATACGCGGCACATATCGTGAAAGCACCGCCACAACCTTCTGGGAGATATACGATGAAACGAATTCTCGCTACCACCGCACTTGCGCTGAGCACCATGATTTGCGCACCCGTCATGGCTCAACAGGCGCCAGTTTCGCCAAACGCGCCGAATCCGAGTGCGCCGCCGGCGCCGGAGGGTCCATCGACCGCGCGCGGCAACAGCATGTCCGGTAGCAGCATGTCTGGCAGCAGTTCTTCGATGAGCAGCGACAGCACCATGCACAAGGACACGACCACGAAGCACAAGAACACCGGCGCGCGCGCCAAGAAGCCCCGCGAACAAAACGCCCCGGCCTACTCCACGCCTGACGCACCTTCGGGTCCGAAGGGCGACTCGCCGGACCCGGCGCCTAAGCAATAAAGCCGGGACTGGTACTGCCGCCGATCCGCCTTTCCCCTGGCGAGGTTCTCGCGATCGCGCCTTGAGACCGGCGGCCCGCGCCGCACGGCTTGCCATTAGGGCAGACGTGCGGCGCGATTTTTGCTTAGGGGTTGGACTGGCTGAAGCCGTCCGCAATCCGCAACGATATGGTGGTGCGCGCGAATGCGAACCTGCGGCATCCCAAGGATGCGCAGAGCTTCTTGAACGAAGTAACCACGCGCGCGAAATCGGTGTTTTAGTCTTGCTGCGTGCGTCACCTACAGTAAAGCCATACACAGGAGACGTACATGGATGCGTTGAACGCCTCGCTGGCCCACTTGAGCCGGCTTGCCATGCAATGTGCGGAATCGTTATCCGCGGTAGGCGCCGCGGCATCGGATCCGCAGTTTCGCGCAGTGCTGGCGCATCGCGCCAATGTCCAGCGATGTGCCGCGACCGAACTGGCAGCGCGTGCCGGCGCCATCAACCAATCCGATACACCGATTGCCCAGCGTCGCACGGTCCACGCAGCGCCGCCCGCCGATAGCAACGAGTTGTCCCTGCTGCGTCACGCCGCACAACAGGCGTCCCGTGCCGCTGCCGCGTATGGTGCACTTCTGCGAGAGCCGCTGGAAGACCCCGACATCCGTTTGCTGCTGGCCCACTACTATCGCGGCGCGACCGAACTCCAACGCCTGCTCGAACAGCGTGCCATGGAATTCAACCCCGCACGGAGCGCGGCCACCGGCGCACGACGCAGCGCGCCGCCCGTGCACTGACTGCGGTCGTTGTCGATCGATCGCTGCAACCACCTGCGCCGAGCTATACGGAATCGCTGGGGCGCATCGCGCTATCGATGAGGCGATCCGCGGCACGCATGGCATGTGCGATATCCACGCCGCCGCGCAGCAACGATGACCGCGACGGCACTGACGCCTGCGTGCGCGCGGTGAGTTCTTCCTGCGGGAGATAGGGCCGGATCACCAGCGCGACGTAGTCATCATGCGGCCCCGATACCACCACATACACGAGACCAGACATCACCAGCGCCACTTCGCCAATCTGCGCAG
Source organism: Cupriavidus pauculus (assembly GCF_008801835.1). Classification (GTDB taxonomy): domain Bacteria; phylum Pseudomonadota; class Gammaproteobacteria; order Burkholderiales; family Burkholderiaceae; genus Cupriavidus; species Cupriavidus pauculus. The sequence goes on from NZ_VZOW01000011.1 coordinate 100,604, forward strand.
CCATGCGCGCCGCCACGAAGTACTGCAGCAGGTCGGAATCGACCGTCGCGTCGATGGCGCGCGCCGCGGTGCAGATGGTCATCATGCATTGCTCGGCGGTGCGGCAGACGACGATCACCTCATTGAGCGCATAACCGGTCGGTGCGCCACGAACCAGCACGGAAACGCCCTTGCTGGTATTGCCGCGATGCCAGCCCGGCTTGGCGTGAAAATCGGGAAGCGCAAGCTTGGCGCCTACTTCGTTCGCCACCGCGTTGAACTGCTGAGCAAAATCGCGCGGACTGATGCCAAGAAGCTGCTTTTCCACGGGCGTTGACGATACGGCTACGGAGGATGCAGCCAGACTCAGCGTGACCAGCAGGCCGGATAGATTCATCGCCATCTCCCTCGCACGATGCACGGCCCTCGACGTCGGCGTCGAAGCCCGTGATGTGGCAGCAATTGGCGTTCCAGACCCGTCCGGCCCATGGAGGCCAGGCTGGCGGGCGGTCACGTCGGCGCTTTTTGCGGAATTCCCGATGGTCCCCTTCTGACCAATATAGGCGCGCGCGAACTCAGATAGGAGAAGCACAGCGACAACGGCGCGCGCTGGCGGCGATTGGCACGCAATTTGCCGCTTTCTGTTTCGGTATCCCTCACTTCAAGGAGTCATGATGAGCAAGACCATAGGGCGTCCGACGCCATCCCCGGTGGACGATACGGGCGCCAGCGATCCCGAGAGCATCCCCAGCACGCTCGACCCGAACCTCGATCCCGACGCCGCGGACATCGAACGCGAACTGGGCAACGTGGAGCGTGAAAGCCATCAACCGCCCGAGGATGAAATTCCAGAGGAAGAAATTTCGGACGAAGTCATTCGCGCGGCCGAAGGACTGCCCGCCGACACCCCGGTGGACCGCGCCGACCAGACCGACAAGCGCATGGAGAATCCGCCAAGCGGCAAGGACCTCTAGGGCTGCCGCCGCGCCGGCTATGCATGAAAAACCCCGGCCTTGGCCGGGGTCTGGCGCTTTGCGCGCTCGTCAGCACGCGCCCTTGGCGCATGCCGTTGCGGGCGGGCTATTCGGACGCCAGCACGCCATACGGACGCACATGGATCTGATTGACCACATCCGACACACCATAGGTATCGTCGACGATATCTTCGACCTCGTATTTGATGCGACGGTTATCGACGCTGCCGGTCAGCGTCACCACCCCGGCCGCAACCGCGACTGTGACGTCGCTCACATCGATGCCAGGCGCATGGGCCAGCCGCTCGCACACCTCTTCGCGCACGCGCTCGTCGGAGCGCGTGTAGTTCTTCGGTCCGGCCGGGCGCTCACGTCCATAGGCCGCTGAACTTGCCGTGGCCGCATAGCGGCTCATGTGCGGGCGCTGGCGGAAATTGCGGCCCGCTTCCACGCCATAGTCTTCGTACCCGGTGCGGCCGTAGCGTGAATCGTCTTCGGCGCCCCAACGGCTGTCGTACGCGGGGTCGTGGCGGCGCGCACCGCTGGCTGCATCGCTCGCACCCGTGCCAGGCCAGCGGCTGCGCACATCATTGCGCCCCGGCATCGGTTCACGCGAAGTGCGCGTGCCGGCCTGATAGCCGTCTTCGTAGCCGCTGCTGTATGCGCTGACATAGCCGTGGCTATGTGGAGAGCTTTCGTCGCGCGCGTCGTCGTCATACGTGGTGCGGCCCGGGTAATAGACCGGCGCCCCGCGCGGCCGCTGTCCGCCTCGGCGTGGATTGCCTCGCCATGCGCTGTCGTCGCGGCGCGGACCGTTCCAGCCGCGCGAGTCGGAAAAGTCCTGGGCATCGTATGGCGCGCGTTCGCGACCGTTGCCATAGCGGCCTGCAGAAAGGTCGCGTCGCCGCCAGTCCCGGTCGCCGCCAGGCACATAGCCATAGCCTTCTTCCGTGCCTCCGTACTGCTGATCGGGCCAACGGCGACGGCCATAGTCGTCTGATCGCTTCATTGCCTTGCCTCCGTGGAGATGGGGCGCAGCGGCCCCGATACGCATATCGGGGCAAGTTTCGTACCGGACGGCGACGCGGGAGAATATGGCCTGGCCGCCACGCGCTTCGTGCAGATTCTACAAACCCTGCGCGCAGCTCTTGCGCGCCACGGTTATTTGCCGATGGCCTGCATCGCCGCACTGTCGGCGCTGTGCGGCGTAATCAGCCGCAGCCAGCTGGCCACCGCCGCGGCGGCGGCAAAGCCCGCGCCCAGCGCCAGCGCCAACGTCGGTCCATGTGCGCCGGCAATGCCGAACGACAGCGCCACGAGTGCGGCTCCGGTGGCCTGGCCCAGCAGCCGCGCCGTCGCCACCACCCCGCTGGCGCCGCCAGCGCGTTCGCGCGGTGCGCTGGCCATCAGTGCCTTCAGGTTGGGCGACTGGAAGAACCCGAAGCCCGCGCCGCACACGGCCATGCGGATGCCGATATTGAGCACGCTGGCGTCGGCCGGCATGATCGCCAACGACGCCATGCCGGCGGCCATCACAGCAAGGCCGATACCGCCCAGCAGCCCAGGCGGATAGCGGTCCGAAAGCCGCCCGGCGATAGGCGCCATCAACGCCACCACGGCCGACCACGGCGTCAGCAGAAAACCGGTCTCGACCGGATTGCGGCCCAGCACATGTTCGAAATAGAACGGCAGCGACACAAACGCCAGCCCCTGCGCGGCGAACGAACAGATTGCCGTCACGGTCGACAACGCAAACATCGGGCGCCTGAACAAATCCACCGGCAGCATCGGCGCCGGATGCCCGCGCTCGCGGCGCAGCAGCAATGCAAACGCGATTGCGAACACCACCACGGCCGCCACCACGTATTGCGCGGGTTCGCGCTGCACGCCTTCGCCGAGCGCGAAGATCAGCGCCGCAAACGTGATCACATTCAGGATGGCCGCGACCGGATCGAAACCGTGTTCGCTGCGCTTGGTCTGCGGCAGCGAATGCCAGCCGATGGACAGCGCCAACAGGCCGATCGGCAGATTCACCGCAAACAGCCACGGCCAGGTCCCGAACGACAGAATGATCGACGCCACGGTGGGCCCCACGGCAAACGACACGCCTACCACCAGCGCGTTGAAGCCGAGCCCGCGTCCCAACCGATGTATCGGAAAGATCGCGCTGATCAACGCGGTATTGACACTCATGATCGCCGCCGCGCCGATGCCCTGTAGCACGCGCGCCGCCGCCAGCGAGGGCAGCGACCAGGCCATCGCGCAGATCACGGACGACACGATGAAGACCATCACGCCGCCGAGATAGATGCGCCGGTGCCCGACGATGCCGCCCAGCGCCGCGAAAGGCAGCAAGGTGGCCACCATCGCCAGCTGATAGGCATTGATGATCCAAACCGAGGCCGCCGGGGTGCTGTGCAGGTCGGCGGCGATATTCGGCAGCGCCGTATTGGCAATCGCGGTATCGAGCGTGGCCAGCGACACCGCAATCATGATGGCGGCCATGCCGCGCTTTTCGCGCGAGGTCATCGGGGAGTCGGGCATGCTCGATGGCGTGGCCGACGGGGTCGGGCCACTGGCCGGTTGCGGCTGGCTGGCGTTGTTCTGCACGATGTCGATCCGGGGGCGGACTGGAACGGAGGGGCTGCGGCGCGATCGTTGCGGCGTCATTCGTTGCAACGTCAATCATCGCCAGATCGAGACAATACGACAAAACGCGGACGCGCGCTGGCAGCCGTTTGCCCACAACGGCGGGCTGTCGTGGCGGATATCGTGGCAATCACGCGCTTCCGCCATCGATCTGAACGCGATCGGGGCCGAACATCGGGGAAAGTGCCCCCCGCACGGCGGCTAGGGAACGTATCGGCAGCTTGGCCGCAGGCGTGCTGCGTGGTTTAGTAGGCGCCGTACTTCATCTGCACGTCATCCACACGCTGGGTGCGGAAGTTGTACACGCAGGTGAATTGGAAGGACATCGCCGAGGCGCTGGCATCGGGTTCGAAAGTGCCCTCGCCACTAACGGCCGTTTGAGATGCGGTGTGCTGAAGAATGCGTTCGCGGTCGGGCATCAGCATCACGCTTCCCGGTTCCGGATAGCGAGTCTTGACCGCATTGGCGACCACCTTCTCGCAAGCATTGCCGGCGGCTTCGAGCTGGGCGCGGCTGATGCCGGCGGCAGGCGGCGAGATCGTGGTGACGGGGGCCGGCGGCAGGCGCTGCGGGGGCGGCGCAGGGGGCAGCGGCGTGCTGGCGCAACCGGCAAGCGCGGCAGCCAGCACGGCTGCGGCGGCGGAGTACAGCAAGGAAAAACGTGGCATCGGGTCGTATCCGGAGTCGGCGGAAAACCGCCGGAAGACGGGGTGCAATCGCATGGACTCTATGTCAGAAATGCTTTCAGAGCAACCTGACGGCGCGTCGCGCGATGTGGGACAGGATGCGAATGTGCGCGATCAGGGCCGGGTGGCGATGGCCGCCCGCTTCGCCTTGACGCGCGCGATTTCCGCCAGTTGCGCCTCGAATTCACTGATCTTGCAGGATTCGGATTCGCTCAGCTTGCTGCGATCGACATGCGCGAGCAGCACACCCAGCGCGTCGCCGATCTTGCCCAACTGGTTGCCATAGGACCCCACTTCATCGAGGATGCGGGCCTCCATGTCGGGATTGGTGCTGCGTCCAAGGTTGATATTGACCACGCCAAACTGGTTGCCGACGGCGTGTACGAACCATGTCCACGGATTGATCGACTGGCTCACGTCGCCGGACAGCGGCAAGCGGAAATCGGGCATGGCAGGCTCCTTGGGATGGGCGACGCGGGAATGGGCCCAAAGAAGCCAGAGTAGGATGCGCGGCAAGCCAATAGCAAGCCGCGCCGCGAAGCGATCAGGCCGTCTGCGCGGTCGGCTTCGGATTGGTCATATGCGACGCCGCCGACGACAGCCGCGCGCGCGTGTTGTCGTCAGCGGCGGGCCCGGCGCGCATCACGTGGCGCTTGCCCATCTGCAGCGGCTCGCGGCTATGCGCGTCGACCAGCAGCGGTTCGACGACCTCACCGGTTTCACGGTCGACGATCTGCACGCTGGGCCCTTCCGGCGCGAAATTGCGATTGCCCCATGCCAGCAGCGCCAGCAGCACCGGACGAAAATCGCGGCCGCATTCGGTCAGCACGTACTCGTAGCGCGGCGGACGTTCCGAATACTGCCGTTTTTCCAGCAGCCCTTCCTGGACCAGGCCGTTGAGCCGGCGCGTCAGCATATTCGGCGCAATATCGAGATTGCGCTGGAATTCGTCGAAGCGTTTCGTGCCATAGAACGCATCGCGCAGAATCAGAATGCTCCACCACTCGCCCACGCGCTCGAGGCTGCGGGCGATGGGGCATTGCAGGTTTCGGAAAGTCTTGCGTTGCATGTCGTCAGACCCTTTTCAATTCAGCGTCGATGATACCCATCTTTCAATGCGCATCGGCCGACGGCGCCTTGGGCGGCGCGACCTTTTTCATCAGCGGCACCAGCACCAGCGCCGCGAGAAAGCAGACCATGATGACCAGGAAGGCATCGCTGAAGGTCTGCGTCTGTGCCTCGCGCAGTGCCAGCAGCGACAACCGCTTGAGCGCGGCCGCGTGAGCCTCCACGGCACTGTAGCCGGCCGCCAGGAACTGCTGCGTCACGTTGTCGATCAGTGCGCCCATCGCCTCGTTGCCGGCATTCAGATGTTCCGCCAGATGCAGAAAATGCTGGTTGGTCCGATCGTTGAGGATCGTGGCGCAAGCAGCGATGCCGATCGCACCGCCCAGGTTGCGCATCAGGTTGAACAGGCCGGACGCCTGCTTGAGGCGCTCTGGCGCGAGGCTGCCCAGCGTCAGCGTGACCACGGGCGCCACCGCAAACTGCTGCCCCGCGCCGCGCAAGGCCTGCGGCAGCAGCAATTCCTTCCAACCCCAATCGTGCGTGATCGGCGAGAAGTGCCACATCGACAACGCGAACAACGCCAGACCGAACATCAGGAGCCAGCGCAGGTCAACGCGATTGCCCAGGTAGGCATAGATCGGAATCGAGGCGATCTGGAACAGGCCGGTCGATAACACCGCGAGTCCGATTTCCCAGGCGCTGAAGCCACGCACGCGACCGAGAAACAGCGGCGTCAGGTAAACGGTGGCAAAAATCCCGATGCCGGTGATAAACGAGAACAGGCAGCCCAGCGCAAAATTGCGCTGCGTGAGGGCGCGCAGATCGACCACCGGCTGCGCGTACGTGAGGCTGCGCCAGATGAACGCCACGCCGGACAGCCCGGCAATCCACGCGGTGGTCAGGATCACCGGATCGCCGAACCAGTCCCAGCGCGGGCCTTCCTCCAGCGTGTATTCCAGGCAACCGAGAAACGCGGCCATCAACACCATGCCGACATAGTCGGCGCCACGCAGCAGCGACAGATTGGGCTTGTCGATCTTGACCAGCAGCGGCACGGCAATCGTGACGAACAGGCCCGGCACAAGATTGATGAAGAACAGCCAGTGCCACGAATAATTGTCGGTGATCCAGCCGCCCACCGTCGGGCCCAGCGTTGGCGCCAGCGACGACAGGCCGCCGACCGTCGCCGCGGCAATCACGCGCTGCGGCCCGGCAAAAAACACGAACGCCGTGGTGAACACCATCGGGATCATCGATCCACCCAGAAAGCCCTGTGCGGCGCGGAACGCGATCATGCTCTGGATATTCCACGCCAGCCCGCACAGCATGCTGGTGATCGTGAACCCGGCGGCCGACGCGGCGAACAGCCAGCGCGTGGACATCACGCGCGCCAGCCAGCCGGACAGTGGAATCACGACGATTTCAGCGATCAGATACGCGGTCTGCACCCACGTCGTCTCGTCGGCCCCGGCCGACAACCCGCCGCCGATATCGTTTAGCGACGCCGAGACGATCTGGATGTCGAGCAGCGCGATGAACATGCCCACGCACATTGTGGCGAAGGCGAAAATCTTTGCGCCGGTGGACAGCTCGCCGGGCGGCGTCAGCAATCCGCCCTGGCCTACCGGCGCAATCGGCGCGGCCGGCGTCACGGCGGCTGCGGCCGTACCCGCGGCGCTCATTTGGTCACCTGCGCGACGGCCTGCCGGCTATTGGCCGGTGTGGCGGAGATCGCCGGAGTCGCGGATGTCGCCGAAGTGGGCAACGTCGACAACGTCGACAATGTCGACGAATTCGCCGATCCTGCGCCACTGGCCGCCGTTGCGGTCTGCGCTGCCGCGCCGGGGCGCCCGTCGACTTCAGCGGTCACCGACAGGCCGGGCCGCAGCAGCCCGAGCCGCGCATCCTTTTCGTCGAGCACGATCCGCACCGGCACGCGCTGCACGATCTTCGTGAAGTTGCCGGTGGCATTCTCGGGCGGCAGAACGCTGAACTGCGCACCGGTGGCCGGCGCCAGGCTTTCGACCCGACCATGGAATTCGCGACCCGGCATCACATCGGCGACGATCGTGGCGCGCATGCCCGGATTCATGCGCGCGAGCTGGCTTTCCTTGAAATTGGCATCGACCCACAAGCCGCTGGCCGGCACGATCGACATCAACGCCGCGCCACTGGACGCATAGGCGCCCACGCGGGCGCGCCGGTTACCGATGGTGCCGTCCACGGGCGCACGCAATTCCGTATAGCCAACGTTCAGCCGCGCCAGATCGCGCTCCGCGGTGGCCTGCGCAAGCGCGGCCTGCGCCTGTTGCTTCTGTGTGGCGATCACGTCGATCTGCCGCTGCGCCGCGATCAGCGCGGCCTGCGCCTTGTCGCCATTGGCGCGCGACTGCTTGTAGTCGGCATCGGCCTTCTGCGAACTCTGCACCGACACCGCTTCCTTGGCGACCAGGCTTGCGTAGCGCACCTGGTCGTCGTGCGCGCGCCGGGTTTCCGCATCGGTGGCAGCCACACTGGCGCGCGCCTGTCCGATCACGGCTTCCTGCAGGCGCTGGGTGGCCTCCAGGTTGGCCAGCAACGCCTGCTGCGCGGCAATCGCCCCTTCGGCCTTGGCCAGCACCGCGCGGTAGTCGCGGTCGTCGATGCGCGCCAGCACGTCGCCGGCGCGTACGGCCTGGTTGTCGGTCACCAGCACTTCAGTGATATAGCCGGACACTTTCGACCCGATCACGGTGACGTCGCCGCCCACGTAGGCGTCGTCGGTCTCCTGCAAATAGCGTCCGTTGTTCCACCAGGACGTCGCGTAGGTGATCAGGCCACCGCCAACTATCGCCAGGGCGATCAGAGATGCCAGACGTTTGCGGCCCAGGCCGGGACGCGTGGCGGGGGAAGATTCCGATGGGACGCGCTCGGCGACGGTGCTGCTGCTGGACATGACGGCTGTTCCTTGTGGGGCGACGGGAGAGACAGGGCGCGAATCAGAGCCAAGCCAGCCTCACATGCCGCGAGGCCGCGTCGATTCGACTTGCTTTCATAATGCAAGTGAGTATAGTTGTGTAACTATTGTTATGCAAGTAACCTGATCGACGATGCCCGCCCTGCCGTTTCACCCCGTTCTACGCCCCCTTTCCGTCTTGTTCGCCACTGTGGCGCTGGCCGCTTGCTCGGCGGTCGGCCCCGACTACCAGCGACCCACGGTTGCCACGCCCGACGCCTATCCGCACGCCGAAACCTTGCACGCGCGCCAGACCGACGCTCCCGCACCGGCGCTGGATCAGTGGTGGACCGGATTCGACGATCCGCAACTGACGCGCATCGTGCAGCGCGCGCTGGACCAGAACCTCGATCTGGCGGCGTCGCTGGCGCGCGTTGCCCAGGCGCGTGCGGCCGCGCAGGAGGCCGGCGCGGCGTTGTATCCCGAAGGCAACGTCGGCGGCAGCGTCACCCGGCAGCGCCAATCGGTGGAAAGCCCGCTCGGCAAGTTGGGAAGCGCATTTCCCGGCTACGACCGCAATCGCACCGTCTATGACGTCGGCGTCGGCGCAAGCTGGGAAATCGATCTGGCTGGTGGTTTGCGGCGTGGCGCCGAAGCCGCCAGCGCGGAGGCGCAGGCAGCCGAGGCCGACCATCTGGGCGTGCGCGTGACGATTGCCGCCGAGGCTGCCGACGCCTACTTCCGCGTGCGCGGTGCGCAACGGCGCATCGCCATCGCCGAGGACCAGATCCGCACCAACATCCGGCTGCTGGACCTGGTGCGGACGCGACAGCAGGACGGACTTGCCGCCCGCCGCGAAGTGGCACAGGCCGAGGCGCTGGTGGCGCAGGCCCGCACCACGGTGCCGCCGTTGCGGATCGAATTGCAGACGCAGCTCAATCGACTCGATGTGCTGATGGGCGCCCAACCCGGCACCTATGCCAATGAACTGGCGCAATGGCCGGCCACGCAGATCGTCCCGGCGATTTCGGCCGCGCAAGGCCCCGCCGACCTGCTGCGTCGCCGGCCCGACGTGCTGGCCGCCGAGCGCCGTGTCGCAGCCAGTAACGCGCGAATCGGGGTTGCCACGGCCGAGTACTACCCAAAGCTGTCGCTGTCGGGGCTACTTGGATTCGAAAGCCTGTCCGCGGGCAAGCTGTTCACCGCACGCGCGTTCCAGCCGACGGCCGCCGCCGGTCTACGCTGGCGCCTGTTCGACTTCGGCCGGGTCGACGCCGAAATCCAGCAGGCGCGCGGCGCCAATGCCGAGGCGTTGGCGCAATATCGCCTGTCAATGTTGCGCGCGACCGAAGACGTCGAAAACGCCATCGTCACGCTCACCGAACTGGAACAGCAATCGGACGAATTGCGCGTCGAAGTCGACGCCCACCGGCGCGCGCGCGATGCGTCCGAGGACGCCTACAAGGGCGGCGCAGTCAGTCTTTATGAAGTGCTGGACGAGGATCGCCAACTGCTTACCGCGCGCGACCAGCAGGCGCGCGTAGTAGCCGACAACGCGCGCGCCGCTGTGGCCACGTTCCGCGCGTTGGGCGGTGGCTGGTAACGGCTTGCGGGTTTTGCGGCAAGCAATCGACCAGAGACAGACAAAGACCGGAAAAAGAAAAGGCGCCGCGGCCTGCGATGGCCGCGACGCCAGAATGCCTGCGCGCGTTGTGGAGTGCCGCGCCGGCGCCTCGCTTGTCTTCCGGTTTCTCGGACCAGGTACCCCGCTTCGATCAGAAATCAGAACACGTGACGCAGGCCCAGCGACACGCCAAGCTGGCCGCTGGCATCGGGCGTCTTGTAGTAAACCTGCGAAGTCGACGGCAGATAGCCGACCGACTGCCCATTGGGCAGATACGCGATGTTGTCCCAGTTCAGCGACGCGTTGCGCGCATAGTTCACGGCAAAGAACACGTCGGTGCGCTTGGAGAACTGGTAATCCGCAACTGCCAGGTATTGCTGCGGATTCTTCGGATTGGTCTGCACGCCACCGATCGTCGCCGACTTGATGTCGTCGTAGTAATAGGCCAGCGTCAGGCGCAGCGCCGCCGTAGCGTCCCAGTTCACCCCGGCCCAGTACATGTTGTCGCGATGCGGCAGCAGTGTGGGCGTGCCGGTGGCCGGCGCCACCGAGTTGCCCCAGCGGAAGCCCGCCACCATCTTGACCGGCCCGAGGCGATAGCTGCCGGCAACGGTGGCGCGCATGTCGCGGCCATAGTCGTTGGATCCCGATGCGCCGGTCGCCTGCGCGGCGTTGAGCGTCTTGACTTCGTCATAGGCTGCAGCCAGCCCGAACGGGCCTGTCGCATAGGCGACGCCGGCGCCGTAGGCGGATCCGGCCGCGAACGTGCCGGAACGCTCGCCGAACGACCAGTGCGCGATGGCGGTGAGCGGGCCGAACGTGCCCTGGTACTGCACCACGTTGTTTTCGCGGAAATTCGGTCCGGCGATGCCCACCACGGGCTCGAATTCCGGTGCATAGGCCACCGGTGTGAAGCTGCCGATGGTCAGGAACGACGACGTGTACTGACGGCCGAACGTCAGCTTGCCCCAATCGTTCTGCAGGCCGACAAAGGCCTGGCGTCCAAACAGCAGACCGCCGTTGCCAAGCTTGCCATCATCGGTATTGAACTGGTTTTCCAGCACGAAGATGCTCTTGAGGCCGCCGCCGAGGTCTTCCACGCCGCGCAAGCCGAACCGAGACTGTGCGATGCCCGAGGAGTTCATGAACACCGCCGAGCCGCTGCCCGGCGTCAGCACTCCGTTGTTGGTGTTCTGTACGTGGTTGACGTACTGGATGCTCGTGGTAACTACCCCGTAGAGCGTCACGGACGATTGTGCCCAGGCGGCTGGTGCCAGCAGCGCGCCAGCCATTGCGGCGAACAGCGTCTTCTTCATGTTGGATGGTTCCGTCTTCTGGTGTGGTGGCCATGGCGCCGGTTGTCTCCCACCAGCGCCCGCAGTGCGATCTTTCCTCCATCGACCGCGCGATGCATGCCAAATTAATCTCTCGTATTAAATCGGCATGGACGCAGGCTAACGACATCCGCGCGTTCAGTTACCTAGGACTTTCCCGAGGTACCGGCAAAATCTGAAGGAAATCCGATGCACACCAGATGTAGGACATCGGATTTTTCCGTATCCTTGCGAGGCTTTCATTCTGATAACGACAGCCCCCAAGGCCCGGCAAAGACACGCCATGAAGCTCAAGCAAGCGCGCGCCATGATTGCCGCCGAACCGTCAGCAAACGCCATGGGCAAAACCCGCGGCAGCACCCGGGACGACGACCCGGAGGCGGACGGCGAGCTGACCGACACGGCGCGGAGGATTCTGGAGATTGCTGAACGCCTGTTCGCCGAACAGGGTGTGGAGCAGGTGCCGCTACGCCAGATCGTGGTGGAAAGCGGGCAGCGTAATCGCTCTGCCCTGCACTACCACTTTGGTTCGCGCGAAGCGCTGGTCAGTCATTTGCTGAACAGGCGGCTGCACCAGGTCAACCGGATCCGCAACCGCTGCCTCGATGAACTCGAAGCAAGCGACAAGCCGATCGACATTCACAGCGTGGTGTACGCCACGATATTTCCGCTGGTCGACGTCGTGCTGCACACAGATTGGGGCGTCAATTATTTGCAGGTGCTGGCGCAGACCACCTTCAGCCCCGGGCTGTTGAACACAGGGCTGGTCGACAAGACCGCGATGAGCGCGCTGTACCGTGTGCGCGCGCATATTTACACCTTGTTGCCCGATGTGCCGCGCGATGTCATGAAGCTGCGCATGATCTGGTTCATGGACACCGTGGTGTACTCGATGGCGCATTGGGTGCGCGAGCGCGGCAAGCGCGCGCGACTCGATCCGCCCATTGAAGAACTGGTGGATTTCTGCGCGGCGGCCCTGGCAGGCCCAAGGCCGCCGCGCAAGACGAAGCCGCCCGCGACGCGCTGATCAGCCCGCCGCGCGCACCGCATCCGGTGCTGTGCGCGCCAGCACCGGCACCAGCGCCGCGCCGGTATGGCTGGCCGGGACCCGCGCCAACGCCTCCGGATCGGCCGCACCGACGATCGTCCCCCCCTGCGCGCCGCCTTCGGGACCGAGATCGAGAATCCAGTCCGCTTCGGCGATCACGTCGAGATCGTGCTCGATCACGACCACGCTGTGGCCGCCGTCGGTCAGCCGATGCAGCACGCGGATAAGCCGTGCGACGTCGGCCATATGAAGTCCCACCGTCGGTTCATCGAGCACATAAAGCGTGTGCGGCGCCTTCTGGCCCCGCCGCGTGATGTCGTCGCGCACCTTCGATAACTCCGTCACCAGCTTGATGCGCTGCGCCTCCCCGCCCGACAGCGTGGGCGACGGCTGGCCCAGCGTGAGGTAACCAAGGCCCACGTCCTTCATCAGTTGCAGCGGATGCGAAATCTGCGTGATGGCGGAGAAAAACTCCACGGCCTCGTCGATTTCCATCGTCAGCACGTCGCCGATATTCTTGCCGCGCCACGTGACCGCCAGCGTTTCCGGATTGAAACGCTGGCCGTGACAGACATCGCACGGCACCTTGACGTCGGGCAGGAAACTCATGCCGATGGTGCGCACGCCTTGCCCTTCGCACGCCGGGCAACGTCCGTCGCTGGTGTTGAACGAGAAGCGCGATGCGCTATATCCGCGCGCCTTGGCCTCCAGTGTTTCGGCAAACAGCTTCCGAATGGCATCCCAGACGCCGATGTAGGTGGCCGGGCACGAGCGCGGCGTCTTGCCGATCGGGGTCTGGTCCACCTCCAGCACACGGTCGATCGATTCCCATCCCGTGATCCCCTGGCAGCCATGCCACGCGTGTTCGACATCGAGCGCCCTGGTCGCCGTCGGCTTGCCTGCCTTCTCTGCCGCGGCACGCGCCCGGCGCGTGGCGGGAGACGACATCACCGACCGGCCGACCGCATCGAGCAGGTTGGTCATCAGCACATCACGCGCCAGCGTAGACTTGCCCGACCCCGACACCCCGGTGATAGCCACCAGACGCCCTAACGGAATACGCGCCGTGACATCGCGCAGATTGTGCAGATGTGCGCCATGCACGGTCAGCCACTGCGCCGGTTCTGCTTCCTTGCCCGCACGCGCGGGCTTGACCGGCCTGCGCGGCTGCAATGGATGGACCATCGGATGGGCCAGGAACTTGCCCGTGGTCGAATCCACGGCGGCGGACAGCGCGGCCACATTGCCCTGCGCCACCAGATGGCCGCCGCGCTTGCCGGCGCCGGGCCCGATGTCGATGATGTGATCGGCGCGACGAATCGTGTCTTCGTCGTGCTCGACCACCACCAGCGTATTGCCCTTGTCGCCCAGCTTGCGCAGCGCATCGAGCAGAATCTGGTTGTCACGCGGATGCAGGCCGATGGTCGGCTCGTCCAGGACATAGCAAACGCCTTGCAGATTGCTGCCGAGCTGCGCGGCAAGCCGGATGCGCTGCGCTTCACCGCCCGATAAGCTCGGCGCGGCGCGGTCCAGGCTGAGGTAGCCGAGCCCGACTTCTTCAAGAAACTGCAGACGGCTGGCGATCTCGGTCACCACGTCGCGGGCGATTTCCGCATCGCGGCCTTTCAAGCGCAGTCCGTCCACCCAGCGACGCGTGTCGGACACGGTCCATTGCGCCACGTCGGTAATCGCATGGGCATCGAACGTGACAGCGCGCGCCACCGGGTTCAGGCGCGTGCCTTCGCAGTCGGGACACGGTGTGTCGCCTACGCCTTCGGGTTCCTGTTCCTCGGACGGCAGGCTTTGCTCGCGGCCACGGTCATCGCCGCCCACCACGGTGTCGTCGAACGCCGCACGCTGTTCGCGCGTCAGCGCCAGGCCCGTGCCCACGCAGGTGCCGCACCAGCCGTGCTTGCTGTTGTACGAGAACAGCCGGGGATCGAGTTCCGGATAGCTCGTGCCACAAACCGGACACGCCCGCTTCGTGGAGAAGACCTTCGTCTGACCGAGGTGCGCGGTTCGTTCGCCGTCCTGCATCGCATCGTGCAGGCCGTCGAGCGGCGCCAGCAGGTGCATGACGCCCTTGCCCAGTTCCAGCGTGCGGTCCAGCAGCGCGCGAAGCTCGGCTTCGTTGTCCGGGGACACAACAATATCGCCCACCGGCAGCTCGATCGTGTGCTCGCGAAAACGATCGAGGCGCGGCCACGGATCTACGGGAAGGAATTCGCCGTCCACGCGCAGGTGCGTGTTGCCGCGCGCCCGAGCCCACTTCGCCAGGTCCGTGTAGACACCCTTGCGGTTGACCACCAGCGGCGCGAGCAAACCCACGTGCTGGCCGCGATGATCGCGCAGCAACTGCGCGGCGATCGACGCCGGGCTTTGCGAGGTGACCGGCGCGCCGTCATGCACGCAGTGCTGGATCCCAAGCTTCATATAAAGCAGCCGCAGGAAATGCCAGACCTCCGACGTGGTGGCCACGGTACTCTTGCGACCGCCGCGCGACAGCCGCTGCTCGATGGCGACAGTCGGTGGAATGCCATAGACCGCATCGACTTCGGGACGGCCCGCCGGTTGCACGATCGACCGCGCGTAGGCGTTCAGCGATTCCAGATAGCGGCGCTGCCCTTCGTGGAACAGGATGTCGAAGGCGAGCGTCGACTTGCCGGAACCGGACACGCCGGTGATCACGTTGAACTTGCCGTGCGGAATATCGACGTTGAGCGCCTTGAGGTTGTGTTCGTGGGCATTGACGATGCGCACCACGCCCTCGCCCTCCACCGCGCGCCGCGCACGCGCCGCCTGCACCGCAGCCTGCAGCGGCAGACCGTGTTCGGCGCGCTCCGCGGCCAATGTGCCGGCCTCGCCCACGGCTTGGTCGTAGGCGATCAGCGCGTGACCGGTATGGGAATCGGCGCAGCGTTTGACGTCGTCGGGCGTCCCGACGCACAGCAGTTGCCCGCCGGCATCGCCGCCTTCCGGCCCCAGGTCGATGATCCAGTCCGACGCGCGGATCACGTCAAGGTTGTGTTCGATCACGATCAGCGAATGGCCGCCGTCCAGCAGCTTGCCAAACGCGCGCATCAGCTTGGCGATATCGTCGAAGTGCAGGCCGGTGGTCGGCTCGTCGAACATGAACAGGCGCCGCGGCAGGATCACGGCCTTGCGCTGCCTGGCCGGTTGCGCCGCGGCGGTTTCGGCCAGGAAGCCGGCCAGTTTCAGGCGCTGCGCCTCGCCGCCAGACAGCGTCGGCACGGGCTGGCCAAGCTTGACGTATTCCAGCCCCACATCGGCGATCGGCGCCAGCACGCGCAGCACGCCCGCATCGCCCTCGAACAGCGCGGTGGCCTCGCTGACCGTCAGTTCGAGTACATCGGCCACGCTCAGCGAGCGCGCCGGCTGGCCCCGCGCAGCGCGCTCGATCTTCACTTCGAGCACTTCGGCGCGATAGCGCGTGCCATCGCAGTCGGGACACCGCAGGTAGACGTCGGACAGAAACTGCATCTCGACGTGTTCGAAACCGGAACCGCCGCATGTGGGGCAGCGCCCGTCGCCGGAATTGAAGCTGAAGGTGCCGGCCGTGTAGCCGCGCTGCAGCGCCAGCGGCGCCTTGGCGAACAGCTTGCGGATTTCGTCGAACGCGCCCACGTAGCTGGCCGGATTCGAGCGCGCGGTCTTGCCGATGGGCGACTGATCGACGAACACGACGTCGTCGAGTTGCTCGGCGCCCACCAGATCGCGGTATGCGCCCGGCGATTCGGTAGCCTTGCCGAAATGGCGCGCCATGGCTGGATACAGCACGTCCTGCAGCAGCGTCGACTTGCCCGAGCCAGACACGCCGGTGACGCACACCAGCCGGTTCAACGGGATGTCTACCGTCACATCCTTGAGGTTATGCTCGGTCGCGCCTTCCAGCCGCAAGCGCGGCGTCGCTGCGTCCACGGGCCGCAACTGCCAGTCGGTCGCGTCGGTCACGCGGCGGCGACCGCCCAGGTAATCGCCGGTCAGCGTCGCTTCCTTGCGGATAGCCGCCGGCGTGCCGTCGAAGATGATCGAACCGCCGCGCTCGCCGGGGCCGGGCCCCATGTCGATCAGACGGTCTGCCGCCAGCATCACCGACGGATCGTGCTCGACCACCACCAGCGTGTTGCCCGCGTCGCGCAGGCGGTGCATGGCCTCGACGATGCGGTTCAGATCGCGCGGATGCAGGCCGATGCTGGGCTCGTCCAGGACGAACAGCGTGTTGACCAGCGACGTGCCCAGCGCGGTGGTCAGGTTGATCCGCTGGACCTCCCCGCCAGATAGCGTGCGACTCTGCCGGTCCAGCGTCAGATAGCCGAGACCGACGTCGCACAGGTACTTCAGACGCGTGCGCACTTCGGCAAGCAGCAGCTTGAGCGCATCGTCGAGCAGCGCGCTCGACAGCGTGAGGTCGTCGAAGAAACGGCGGATGCGCGCAATCGGCATCAGCATCAGGTCATGCACGGTCAGGCCCGGCAACGACTCCAGCTGGGCGCGGGACCACTCGACGCCACGCGGCAGAAAACGCTGCGCGGGCGCCAGCACCGCATCGGCGTTGTCCTTGCTGCCCAGGCGCCAGAGCAGCGATTCGGTCTTCAGGCGTGCGCCGCCACAGGTTTCGCACGGCGTGTAGCTGCGATATTTCGACAGCAGCACGCGGATGTGCATCTTGTAGGCCTTCGACTCCAGATAGTTGAAGAACCGCATCACGCCGTACCACTGCTTGTTCCACTGCCCGTTCCAGTCCGGCGAGCCATGGATCACCCAGTGCTGCTCAGCCTCGCTGAGCTGGTTCCACGCCAGGTCGCGCGGAATGCCGGCCTTGGCCGCATAACGCATCAGGTCGTCCTGGCATTCCTTCCAGGCCGGCGTCTGCATCGGCTTGATGGCGCCGTCGCGCAGCGACTTGCGTCCATCGGGAATCACCAGGCCGAGATCGACACCGATCACGCGGCCGAAGCCCCGGCAGGTTTCGCACGCGCCATAGGCGGAATTGAACGAGAACAGCGCCGGCTGCGGATCCGCATAGCGGATATCGCTTTCGGGACTGTGCAGGCCGGTGGAGAACTTCCAGACCGGGCCGTCGCCGTCATCGGTAACCACGCTGACGCTGACCCGCCCGCCGCCGCGCTTGAGCGAGGCCTCGATGGCTTCGACGGCGCGCGCCTTTTCCACATTGCCGATGCGGAATCGGTCCGCCACCACGTCCAGCACACGGCGCTTGCCGGTGGCCGACGCGACCACGCGCTGGCCATGCACGCGCGTATAGCCGCTTACCGACAGCCACTGTTCCACCTCTTCGTCGGTGGCCGATTCCGGCAGCTCGACCGGGAACGTCACCACCAGCCGGGCGTCGGCGAAGGGCTGGCCGGGGGCCGTGCGGGCCTGGAGTTCGGCATAGATCGTCTCGGGCGAATCGTGGCGCACCGGCAGCGCGGTCTGGCGGTCGAACAGTTCCGACGCGCGCGCGTACAGCAGCTTCAGGTGGTCGTTGAGCTCGGTCATCGTGCCGACCGTGGAGCGCGAGCTGCGCACCGGATTGGTCTGGTCGATGGCGATGGCCGGCGGCACGCCGTCGACGCGGTCAACCTGGGGACGGTCCATCCGGTCCAGGAACTGTCGCGCGTAGGCGCTGAAGGTCTCCACGTAGCGGCGCTGACCTTCCGCGTAGAGAGTGTCGAAGACCAGGCTGGACTTGCCCGAGCCGGACGGCCCCGTCACGACGGTCATCTGCCCGGTGTGCAGGTCCAGGTCGACGTTCTTGAGATTATGCTGACGGGCGCCGCGGATGCGGATCGTGCCGGAATCTGACAATTTTTCCCTCGGATCAATGAGTTGGAGAGGAAACCCGAAGCGGTTTCTCGCCTCGGAGCGCGCCTGCGCGCGCGGAAATGCCATCACTATACTGTATAAATGTACAGTTCTCCTGACAGCCAACCGACAATCCGCAAAATCAGAATCGGCTCATCCACGGGCCCTCACCGGGCGCGTTGCGGCAGCTTCCAGTTCGGGCGGATGAAATGGCAGGTGTAGCCGTGCGGGATGCGTTCCAGGTAATCCTGATGCTCGGGCTCGGCTTCCCAGAAAGGGCCGGCCTGGACGATCTCGGTCACCACCTTGCCCGGCCACAAGCCTGATGCGTCGACGTCGGCCACGGTGTCCTCGGCCACCTGCTTCTGCTCGTCATCGACGTAAAAAATCGCCGACCGGTAGCTGGTGCCGACATCGTTGCCCTGACGATTCCGGGTGGTCGGGTCGTGGATCTGGAAGAAAAATTCCAGGATCTGCCGATAGCTGATCTTCGTCGGATCGAACACGATTTCGATCGCCTCGGCATGCGTGCCGTGGTTGCGATAGGTGGCATTGGGCACATCGCCGCCGGTGTAGCCCACCCGCGTGGTCAGCACGCCGGGGTAGCGGCGCAGCAGGTCCTGCATCCCCCAGAAGCAGCCGCCGGCCAGGATTGCGGTTTCGGTTTGCGTGGTCATGTCGGGTCCTTTGCGTCGTCATGCATCGAGCCCGGTAATATACGCACACGCCGCAAATTTCGCTCGATTGCCATGCAGTTCCCCCACCGCGCAAAGGGTGTCGTCCAATCGCTCCAGCGCGATATTTCCGCCTGTACCCGCTGTGCCGACGCCCTGCCGGCCGGGCCGCGCCCCGTTCTGCAGTTCAGCGCCACGTCCCGCATCCTGATCGTCGGTCAGGCGCCCGGGTCGCGCGTGCATGCCAGCGGCGTGCCGTTTGACGATGCCAGCGGCGACCGCCTGCGCGAATGGACCGGGCTGGACAATTCAACGTTTTACGACGCTGCGCGCGTGGCGATCGTGCCGATGGGCTTCTGCTATCCGGGCAAGGGCAAAAGCGGCGATCTGCCGCCCCGGCGCGAATGCGCGCCGCTGTGGCATGAGCGGGTGCTGGCCTGCCTGCCCGAAGATCGGCTGACGCTGCTGGTGGGCAGCCATGCGCTGGCGGGTTATGTGCCGCGGCGTGTGCCGGGCGGTTCGGCGAAGGCGTCGATGACCGACATCGTCGCCGATTTCCGTCGATACGGCCCCAACGTGTTCCCACTACCGCACCCGTCGTGGCGCGTCGTGCTGTGGATGCGCCAGTATCCGTGGTTCGAAGCGGAACTGCTGCCTGCGCTGCGCGCCGCGGTTCGCGCCCGGCTGCAGTTGTAACACCGGGCGCCAATCCACAACGATGGCGCCCGGCTATCCCAGCGGCAAGGCCGTGCTGTACAGCACCTGCTTCAGGGCAAAGCTGGAACGGATGCTGGCCACGCCGGGAATGCGCGTGATTTGATCGATGATCAGCCGCTCCAGCGCCTCCACGTCCGGCACCACCACGCGCAGCAGGTAATCGGCGTCGCCGGACATCAGATAGCACTCCATCACCTGCGGCAGGGCCGCGATCTTGCGCTCGAACGTGTCCAGCGTTTCGCGGCGCTGCTTGTCCAGCGACACCGAAATGAACACCACCACCTTCAAACCCAGCCGCCGCGCGTCGAGCAGCGTCACGCGGCGCGAGATCACGCCGATTTTTTCAAGTCGCTTCACCCGCGCCAGACACGGCGAGGCAGACAGATTGATGCGGCTGGCCAACTCCACATTGGTCAGGCTTCCGTCCCGCTGCAATTCGTGAAGGATCCGGATATCGGTGGCGTCGAGGTCGATGTCCAGCATGTTCCGCTTTCAATAATTGAATAAGCGGCATTCTATGCTGAATAAGCCCATCCGCACAGTGTGATCCGGACAATGCTGCGGCGCAATGAATCGTAGACTTTCCCTATCGAAACCCGTCTCGAAACGGCCTGAAAAGCCCCTCGCGCCATGTCCGCCCCCGCCTCTGCCGCCACCCCGCCGCAAACAGCCTCAAGTCGTTTCTGCCGTTGATCGGCGCCGTATTGATCTGGGGCGGCAACTGGCCGGTGATGAAATTCGGCCTGTCGCACGTCAGTCCGCTGTGGTTCGCGGCGCTGCGCTTCGGCTCGGCGGCGATCATCAGCTTCGTGGTGCTGGGCGCGATGCGACGCGTGCGCTGGCCCACGCGCGCGGAGTGGCCATTGGTGGCGGGCGTCGGCCTGTTGCAGATGGCAGCCTTCACCGCGCTGGCGCTGTGGGCGCTGCAGTATGTGCCGCCTGGGCGTGCCTCGGTGGTGGCCTACGCCACGGCGATCTGGGTGATTCCGATGTCCTCGCTGGTGCTGGGAGAACGCCCGTCGCGCTGGCAATGGCTGGCCACCGCCTTCAGCTATGCCGGCATCGGCGTGATCGTCGCGCCGGCGCTGGGCGGCTGGCAACTGCATGCCGTGATGGGCCTGACGATGCTGCTCGGCGCCTCGCTGGCGTGGTCGATCAGCATCATTCAACTGCGTGCGAATCGTCACGTGCGGCTCGGCGCGGACATGATTCCGTGGGAATGCGCGGTAGCAACGGCGCCGCTGGTGGTGCTGGCCTGCCTGCGCGACGGCGCGCCGGACGTCTCGGCCATGGCCGCCATCTGGCCTGCTATCGCCTATACCGGACCGCTGGCCACGGCGCTGACGTTCATTGTGGTCCTCAATGTCACGCAGTCGCTGCCGCCGGCCGCCACGTCGATCGCAATGCTCGGGGTGCCGGTGATCGGGCTGGTGTTGTCGGCGATGGTCTGGCACGAGCGCATTTCGGCCGATCTCTCCGCCGGGCTCGCGCTGATTGCGCTGGGCGTGGTAACCACGGCGCTCGCGCCGCGCCTGGGCCGCCGCGGCCGCTTGGGCGGGTCGGGCGCGCGCTGAACGGCGCGCCTTCCGCGTGCGCTTGCAGCGCTCAGGGCTCGACCGACGGTTCGCGCTTGAGCGTGCGCAGCACGAAGGTGGAATGGCTGTGGCGCAGGCCCGGCAGCTTGTAGAGTTTGTGCCGCAGAAATTCCTCGTAGCCTTCGGTGCCGGCCACGGCCACCTTGATCAGATAGTCATACTCGCCCGTCAGCAGATGGGCTTCCAGCACCTCGGGGAGTTGCGCCAGCGCTTCGCCAAACCGATGCAGCATGTCGTCGTCATGGCGGTCGAGCGTGACCTCGATCAGCACGGTATCGGGCAATCCCAGCGCCTTCTGGTTCAGCAGCGCGGCGTAGCCGCTGATCACGCCGGCGTCTTCCAGTGCTTTCACGCGATTCCAGCATGGCGTGGCCGACAGCCCGACACGTTCGGCCAGCCGGGCGTTGGAAATGCGCCCGTCGCGGCGCAGCTCGCGCAGGATGCGGCGGTCGATGTCATCGAGTTTGGGGATGGTTGTCACGAGAGAAATGGGATCGTTAAAAAGAATTTACCGATAATCTAAACCATCTCGGATAATTCTTCTCCATTTAGACAAGTTTCGAAGAAACTTCAGAAGCCCATTTCGCGGCGGCGCTGGTACATTTGCCTGACCGCTTTTGCTTCGCTCCTCCACATTCTCCGGACCCGTGTCATGTCGCTGCCATCGCTCCAACTCGGCCTTCAGCTCGACCGCGCCGATGTCTTCGGCAGCCTGGAATGGGTGCTGGCCAACGCGCGCCGCACCGGCTTGACACTGCTGCAACTGCGTTTCGACGCCGAACGGGCCAACGCGGTCCATCTGCGCTGCGAAGCCGCATTGGTGGATCTGCTGCAACTGTTCGTGCGTCGTGTGGCGCAGGGCGTCGACGTCACGATCGTCGATGCGGAATTCTCGGAAGACGCGCCGGCCGACGACGCACCCAACGCCGACACGCTGGTACTGGTGGCCTGACGCACCTACGCGTCGCTTAACAGCTCGATGCCGTCCAGATCGGCCGCGCAGATGTCGCGCACGATGGCAACGAAATCGTCCACGTAGGGGCGATCCGCAATCGGTGCCGGCACCGTCGCATACAACTCGCTCCACAGCCCCTTGGTGCCGATACGCTTGGCCAACACGTAATCGTGGTCGACGTAGTTCTTGACGCCCCAGTTCGGCAGCGCCGCCACGCCGCGGCGGCTGGCCACCAGTTGCAGCACGGCCACGGTCAGCTCCGCCGTGCGCCGCTCCAGGTGGATGCCGGCCGGCTCCAGCACCTCGCGAATCAGGTCGATGCGCTGCGTCGGCACTGGGTAGGTAATCAGCGTCTCGCCCGCCAGATCGACCGCTTCGATGCGGCGCTTGTTGCGCAGCCGGTGTTCGTTGGCGATCACCGCCAGGATCTCGAAGCGGAACAGCGGCGCCACGCGCAGACCGCGTTTGGTCGGCGGCCTGGATCCGATCACCATGTCGGCCTTGCCCTGGGTCAGCAGCGCCAGCGGATCGGCATGAAAGCCCGCCACCAGATCGATCTCCACTTCGGGCCAGCGCCGCCGGAATTCGTCCATCACCGGCATCAGCCAGTCGAAGCAGGTATGGCATTCCAGCACCACGCGCAGCTCGCCCCGGGTATCGCTTTGCAGGCGCAGCAGGTCGCGTTCGGCGGCACTGATGGCGGCCAACGTGTCGCGCGCCAGCGCCAGCAGGCGCTCGCCCGCAGCCGTGAAACGCAGGCCCTGGCGCGTGCGGTCGAACAACGGCATGCCGTAGTGGGCCTCGATGGCCTTGATCTGATGCGATAGCGCCGACTGGCTCACGTGCACGCGTTCGGCGGCCGTGGCCAGCTTGCCCGAATCGGCAATCGCCACCAACGAACGGAAATGCCGGACTTCAATCATCGAGACCTGCCGTGGTGAGTTGAATGAAATTCATACATTGTTTAAAACTTGTCGCTTGATTCATTCTAGCCGCGATTCCACACTGTGCGCCACATCAGCCTTTAACGGAGCGCCCCCATGGCACGCACACACATCCTTGGTTTTCCGCGCATCGGCGCACGCCGGGAACTGAAATTCGCGCAGGAAGCCTTCTGGCGCGGTGAAACGTCGGAAGCGGCACTGCGCGACACGGGCGCCGCGCTGCGCCGCAAGCACTGGCAGCTCCAGGCCGACGCCGGCCTGGCCAGCGTGGCGGCTGGCGACTTTGCCTGGTACGACCACATGCTCGGGCTTACCGCGCTGCTCGGCGCGCTGCCAAAGCGCTTCGGGTTCGACGCCGCTGCGCTGACCCTGCCCCAGTACTACGAACTGGCCCGAGGCAATACCGCGCAACCGGCCATGGAAATGACCAAGTGGTTCGATACGAACTATCACTACATCGTCCCCGAACTCGATGCCGAGAGCACGTTCGAGGGCGGCCCGACGTGGTTCTTCGATGAGATCGACGAAGCGCTGGCGCAGGGCCTCGCCGCCCGTCCGGTACTGGTCGGCCCGGTCACCTACCTGTGGCTGTCCAAATCGCATGTGGCGGGTTTCGACCGGCTTGCGCTGCTGCCCCGCGTGATTGCCGCCTATCGGCGCATCCTGTCGCAACTGCAGGCACGCGGTATCGAGTGGGTGCAGATCGACGAGCCCGCACTGTGCCTCGACCTGCCCGCGCCGTGGCTCGACGCCTTCGACCACGCTTATGCGGCGCTGGCGGATTCCGGCGTGAAGCTGCTGCTGGCCACCTATTTCGATACCGCCGCGCCCCATGCCAAGCGCGCCGCCGCGCTGCCGGTGCACGGTTTTCATATCGATCTGGTGCGTGCGCCCCAGCAGCTTGCGGATTGGCTCCAGATACTGCCCGCGCACGCGGTGCTGTCGGCCGGCGTGATCGACGGCCGCAATATCTGGCGTGCCGATCTGCGTCGCGTGCTGGACACCGTGCGGCCGCTGCACGCCGCGCTGGGCGATCGGCTGTGGCTGGCGCCATCGTGCTCGCTGCTGCATGTCCCCGTATCGCTCGATGCCGAAACGCGGCTCGATCCGGAACTGAAATCGTGGCTCGCATTCGCCACGGAAAAACTCGACGAGCTGCATACGCTGGCCGTGGCGCTCGATCAGGGCGAAGCCGCGGTGGCGCAGCAACTGGCCGCGTCCGACGCCGCGCAGGCCTCGCGGCGCACGTCGCGGCGCGTAGTCAATCGTCAGGTGCAGAACCGCCTGGCCGCGCTGACCGCGGACATGGCCGATCGCCACAGCCCGTTCGAGACGCGCATCGAACGTCAGCGCGCCGCGCTGGCGCTGCCGCCGCTGCCCACCACCACGATCGGATCTTTTCCGCAAACGCCGGCGATCCGCCAGACCCGTGCGGCATTCAAGCGGGGGGACATCGGCGCGCTCGATTATCTGGAACGGATGCGCGCCGAGATCGAATTCGCGGTGCGCAAGCAGGAAGCGCTGGGCCTGGACGTGCTGGTGCATGGCGAGGCCGAGCGCAACGACATGGTCGAATATTTCGGTGAACAGCTGTGCGGCTATGCATTCACCGAGAACGGCTGGGTGCAGAGCTACGGATCGCGCTGCGTGAAGCCGCCGGTGATCTTCGGCGACGTATATCGCCCGGAGCCGATGACCGTGGAGACCGCTCGCTACGCGCAGTCGCTGACCGACAAGCCAGTCAAGGGCATGCTGACCGGCCCGGTGACGATGCTGCAGTGGTCGTTCGTGCGCGACGATCAGCCCCGTTCGGTCACCACCCGGCAGCTTGCGCTGGCGATTCGCGATGAAGTGTGCGATCTGGAGCGCGCGGGCATCCGCATCATCCAGATCGACGAGCCGGCGCTGCGCGAAGGCCTGCCGCTGCGCCGCGCGGACTGGGCCGAGTACCTGGAGTGGGCGGTCGAGGCGTTCCGCCTGGCCGCAGCCGGCGTGGCCGACGACACGCAGATCCACACCCATATGTGCTACGCCGAGTTCAACGACATCCTGCCGGCCATCGCCGCCATGGATGCCGACGTGATCACGATCGAGACCTCGCGTTCTGCCATGGAACTGCTGGAAGGCTTTGGCGATTTCGATTATCCCAACGAGATCGGCCCGGGCGTCTACGACATCCATTCGCCGCGCGTGCCGGGTGTGGACGCCATCACGCGGCTCTTGGAACGTGCGTGCGAGGTCATTCCGCCGGAGCGCTTGTGGGTCAATCCAGATTGCGGCCTGAAGACGCGCGGCTGGCCCGAAACCGAGGCGGCGCTGGCCAACATGGTCAGTGCGGCGCGCCAGTTGCGCACCAGGCTGGCGGGCCAGGCGCCGCTCCACTGGAAGCGGGTCACGTCGCCGACCGCACGGCCTGCTGCCAGCGCCCACACGCACGGCGCGGCATGCGGTCCCGGTTGCGCGGGACAGGCGGCGGTCTGACGGCAGGGTGCGGCAACGCCGTGCACGAAACAACCTTGCTTATGCGCTAAAGCGCACGCTGCGACGCTGTGACACATAGTGTCGCAGCGCCCCGCTCCGTATCCTTGCGGTCGAGCCACACCAACAAGATCGCGCTGCGCCCCATGTCGGCGCGGCCATCGACCGCAAGCAATGAAAAGAACCACCTCATGGCGCCGTGCCGCGGTGCTGCCCGCTGCCGCCTTGTCCGGCGCCGCACTGGCGCAAGGCGCGCAGATCGCGTCTCCCGTCCTGCCCACCGTCACCGCCACTGCAGCGGCCGAAGGTTCGCTGACTGCGCCCGGCGTGGCGCAGCAGCGGCAGTCGCTGTTCCAGTCGGCCGGATCCGTCGGCTTCGTCGACGCGGCCACCTATACCAACACCTACGCCAACGATCTGCGCGACGTGCTCAAGGACGCACCGGGCGTGTACGTGCAGGAGCGCTACGGCCAGGAACTGCGCCTGTCGATCCGCGGCTCGGGCGTGGCGCGCGGCTATCACACGCGCGGGCTGGAAATCCTGCAGGACGGCGTGCCGACCAACTTTGCCGATGGCAGCGGCGATTTCTACCAGATCGACCCGCTGGCGTTGTCCGCGGCCGAGGTCTA
Organism: Cupriavidus pauculus; assembly: GCF_008801835.1. Taxonomy (GTDB): domain Bacteria; phylum Pseudomonadota; class Gammaproteobacteria; order Burkholderiales; family Burkholderiaceae; genus Cupriavidus; species Cupriavidus pauculus. The sequence continues at coordinate 126,722 of NZ_VZOW01000011.1, forward strand.
CAAAGGCGGCAATGGACTCGCGTATGGCAGCACCACGCTGGGCGGCGCGCTGAATTTCACCACGCCCACCGCCTTGACTGCCGATGCGAAGAACATGGTGCGTATCGACGGCGGCAGCTTCGGTACGGTGCGCGGCAGCGGACAGGTGTCGCGCCAGATCGGCCAATGGGATTTCCTGGTCAATGCCACGGTCAGTCATTCGGAAGGCTGGCGCAATCACGAGCGCGGCCAATACGAGCAGTTGAACGCCAACGTCGGCTACCGCTTCAGTCCCAACGTGGAAACGCGCTTCTACTTCGGCGCCTATATTGTCGATCAGCTGCTGCCGGGTACGCTTTCGCTCAACGACGCGCTGAACAACCCACGCATGGCGTCGGCCAGCGCACTGGCGGGCGATCAGGCGCGCAACACGCGCACCGAGCGCGTGGCCAACGTCACCAGCATCAAGCTCGATAACGGCCAGATCGATTTCACTACCTGGGGCATCCACAAGAGCCTGTATCACCCGATCTTCCAGGTCATCGATCAGGACAGCTGGACCTACGGCTTTGCGCCGCGCTACACCGGCAATTTCTCGCTAGGCGGCATGCGCAACCAGTTGATCGCGGGTGCGCGTTTCTTTGGCGGCAACAACCAGGCGCGTCAATACGTCAACGTGAACGGGGATCGCGGCGCGCAGACGCTCAATGCCAAGCAGGACGCCTACAACTACGAGGCCTATCTCGAAGACCGGCTCTATGTGCTGCCCACGGTGGCGCTGATGGCGGGCGCCAAGGCATACCGCAACCGCCGCGAATATGTCGACTACGGCGGCCTGCCGGCCAATCCGATCGCCAAGTCCGACGTCGCCACCTTCAGCGGCGTCAATCCCAAGTTTGGCGTGCTGTGGGAACCGAAGCAGGATGTGCAGGCCTTTATCGACATCACGCGCAGCGCCGATGTGCCGGACTTCACCGACCTGAGCCAGACCATCGGCACTACCCAGCGCTTCGTGCCGCTGGCGGCGCAGCATGGCTGGACGCTGGAGCTGGGCACGCGCGGACGCACCGACCGGTTTGCGTGGGACGTCACGGCATATCGGTCGCTGCTGCGCGACCAGCTGCTGCAATACACCGTCAGCCCCGACGTCCCCGCCGCCACGTTCAACGCCAACAAGACCGTGCTGCAGGGTGTGGAGCTTGGCGCCAGCGCCGACATCGTGCGCAACGTGATCGGCAAGGGCGACAAGATCACGGTGTCGCAGTTGTGGAACTACAGCGATTTCCGCTTCGACAACGATCCCGTCTATGGCAACAACCGCATCGCCGGCGTGCCGACGCACGTACTGCGCACCACGCTGGCCTACAGCCGCAACAGCCGGCTGCGCGTAGCGGGCACCATCGACTGGGTGCCGACGGGCGCCTATGTCGATTACGCCAACACCTTGAAGGTGCCCGCGTATGTGCTGTTCGGCATCGAAGCGAGCTATGAATTCGAGCGCGGCGTCACGCTGTTTCTCGACGCGCGCAACCTGGCGGACAAGCGTTACGTCAGCGACTTCAGCACCGTGGCCGATGCGCGCACCGCCAACACGTCGGTGTTCTATCCCGGCGTGGGCCGCGCGTTCTATGCCGGTGTGAAGTTCAAGTTCTGAGGCTGCTCTGCCGCTTACCACCATGCCTCCCACAGGGCGGCAGCCGGCCGGGGACGCTCACAGGCGCCAGATGCACAAAGCCCTTCCCGATCGGGAAGGGCTTTTCGTTTGAGCCGTGCCGCCGAGCGGCGCGTGCGATCAGGCGATCAGTTCACGCGCTGCACCGGAGGCGGCATCCATTTGCCGTCGAGCATGGTCTGGTCGGGCCAGTACGCGCGCAGCATCAGGTTGAACGCATCGGGTGGCGCCGGCAGCCAGTTGGCGACACGCGCCGCGGCGGGGCGCTCGTACTGGATGTAGATATCGAGCGAGCCGTCGCGGTTGTAACGCAGGCGATCGCGGCTGCCGATTGCATAACGCTGCAGCTCGTTGGCAACGAACGCCTGCTTGTCGTTGTACATCGTCAGCGACCAGAACGCCTTCACGGGCGGCAGTTGGCCTTTCTCGAAGTGCAGGACATAGCGGCTGCCGCCATCGAACGGACGCCCGCTGGCATCGGCGCGCGCGGTCGGATACAGCGCATCTTCGGGCAGGTTCGCGCCGAGGCCGAACATCGCGACGGTGGCGCGACGGCCGTAGTCGACGCCATAGACACCGGTGTCGCGCCGCACGCGCCAGCCGGTGGCGCCGGCCTCGCTCTTGCGGCCCGCCGCGGCGATGCCCGCCAGCGCGGCGGTGGCGCCCTCCTGCACCGCGCGGGCCGTCGACGGCTCCAGCACCGTGGTCTTGAAGGGCTCGCCCGACTTGATGCCCATGCGCAGCATCCTGTCGACCATTTCCGCGTTTTCCGGCGGCGGAGGATTGGTCTGCAGCAACGCGGCAAGACGGCTGAAGAAGGCCTGCGCATCCATGGCGGCCACCTGTTCCACCGGTGGCGTCTCGGTATCGATCAACGTGGCCCGCGGCGCGGCCGCCTGGACGCTACGCACGCCGCGGCGCCATGCCGACAGCGGCACCAGCTTGAACTGGTCCTGCAGGCGATGCACGTTGGCGTAATCCTGCTTGCCGTTGGTCTGGATCCGGCCGATCACCCACACCATGTTGGTCGGCGAACGGATTTCCTTGACGCCCTTGGGCAGCGTCCCTTCCCAGCCGGGACCGACAATCGCGTACGCGCCGCGCCGTGTGCCGGTGGTGCGTTTGCCTGGCGCCGCAAACACGTTGGTCCACGCATCGAGCAACTGCATCACGTAATAGCGGCCGGCCGTATCGGGCACCGACATCACGAGCGGTTCCTTCGACAGATCGAGCCAAGCTATCGAATAAAGCGTGTCGGCATTGGGGCTGACCACGTCGGTGAACGACGCATCGGGGAAAGCGCGCTTGTGGGAGAACGTATTGACGGGCACGTTGGCCGTCATCACTTCACGCGTGACGTCCATCAGCACCAGCGGATAGCCGTAGGTAAATACCTCGGCCGAGAGTGTCTTCATTGCCTGGTCCGATGGCGGCTGCTCCGCGGCGGGCACATTGGCCATCGGCGCGGGCGTGGACGAGCAGGCGGAAAGAAAAGCGGCAAGCGCGACCACGCTTGCCAGTTGGCATATCGATCGATTCATGACCCCGTTTCCCTTAGGAATGGCAACCTTCCGGCCAGCGTATTGGGGCGCGTGTAGCTCCGGAGGCGCATCTGTAGGGTCGAATGATGTGCCGCGACACGAGCACTGTCAATGATTCCAGTACTCGCTTTCGGGGGGAAACGAACACTGGGAGGCCCACTGGCAAGCGATGGAGACTGCGCTTCATCGAATGCGGCTGCGGCGTGCCACTGCGTCGGCGCGGCGCACAATTCACATCCGGCAAATCTGCCAGCAATGCGCAAAGCGGCAGGCGCGCGGCAAATCCAATGAAACCAGCCGGGGAAAGAGGGGGAAAAAGCCAAAGAAAAAGGGCTTCCTTTTACGGAAGCCCTTTGTCACTGCATAGGTGGCGCGGCTGGCAGGATTCGAACCCACGACCCCTTGGTTCGTAGCCAAGTACTCTATCCAACTGAGCTACAGCCGCACGCGAGGCCCGAATTGTATCGCAATTTGCATTTCGCGCAAGCGTTTTTTGAAGGGACTTTTCAGACACGTATGAGATCGCGCGCGCCGGGCACGTCACCGCACGTCCCTTCTTACCAACGATAGCGAGCGCCAAGCGTGCCGCCGGGATTTCGTCCGCCGCGCGCCTTGACCCACAGCTTGAGCCCGGTAATCGAATTGCTGTGCGCGCCGATGTTGAACGAGAACAGCCCGCGCAGCAGGTCCGTATCGATACGGGTGCCGTTGATGTTGATGACCTTTGCGCGGTTGTCCTGCCACCAGTCGGCTTCAACAAACGGATAGACACCGTTGAGCCGCGTTGGCTTCGATCCGTACAGGCGCACGGCGAGACCGGTTGCGGTGGCTTCGCCGGGCGGCGCATCCCAGTTGCCCGATGTAGGCGACACGCCGGGCCGGTAAGCCATCTCCACGCGCGATTGCAACGTCAGGCCATTGCCGCCGCGCGATAACGGCGCGTCGAGCGACAACGCCATGCTGCGCGCATTGCCGTCGACGAAGCGCGTTGCCGTCGATGCATCGTCGACGTGGAGTGGCGGACGCGGTGCGCTGCTGAAGCGCTCCACCACACGATCGATCGAGGCCAGATTGACAGCGACGTGATCGGCGTCGCCGCTGGCTGGCAAAGGCGCGCTGTGCGATGCGTGAACGGGAATCGGCAGGTCGGGATCGTCATCGACGATCACCATGCGCGGCGGCGCCATAGCGTCGGGCGTTGCCGGTTTGGCGGCAGCGGCACCAACCGCAACGGGCGCGGGATCGGCAGGCGGCGGATCGACAAGCATTGGCGGCGCGACGAACGGCGGCACGCCTACGCTCTCTTCGGCCTGCGCCACCGCGCACGCCAGCATCGCCAACAGCAGGCACAGCGGCAGTCCAGGACGATGCGCGGGATGCGCGGCAACATATCGCAACCCGACACGCCTCTCTCTCGCGAAAGTCAGCAGAACGGACATGGCGACCATCCTTGTCGGGCGTTATTCGAACCATGCCCGATCAGCTTGAGCATAGGTCAATGGCCGTTCAATCGTTAGCCGCGAATGTGGGACCCCACGCAAGCCAAATGGACGAGTGATCGTACGAGAGAGACGGATGTCGGACGAGTCGGTCGCGCATGGGGACGCGAGCCGCACGACCCCAAGATTGCGCTTGCAGGCGCAATCCTTTCGAGGCCAGAAATGAAAAAGCCCTGCTCGATGAGCAGGGCTTTCTGAATTGTGGTGCCCAGAAGAGGACTCGGTCACCCGTGCGCGACCCCGGGATTGCGCCAGCAGGCGCAATCCTTTCGAGTCCTCGCGGGAAGTCCGCAGGGACTTCCCTTTCTGGGCGAAGAAATGAAAAAGCCCTGCTCGATGAGCAGGGCTTTCTGAATTGTGGTGCCCAGAAGAGGACTCGGTCACCCATGCGCGACCCCGGGATTGCGCCAGCAGGCGCAATCCTTTCGAGTCCCCACGGGAAGTCCGCAGGGACTTCCCTTTCCGGGCCAGAAATGAAAAAGCCCTGCTCGATGAGCAGGGCTTTCGAATTGGTGCCCAGAAGAGGACTCGAACCTCCACAGTGTTGCCACCGCTAGGACCTGAACCTAGTGCGTCTACCAATTCCGCCATCTGGGCTTCGTCTCGCTGCATTGCTGCGGCGATGCGAAGAATGTGATTATGCTGAGGCAGTTGCCTGGTGTCAACACCCTGCCGATAGAAATCTAAAAATTTCCGACGGCACGGTTATGGCCGGTGTAGCCGGAAGTCGACATGGGCCGGCCGACCTTCCAGCGATAGCGTAGCCGTGGCGGGCGCCGTGCGGGCTACCACCTTGCCGGCTCGCATTACCAGCAGCCGCGTGGCGCGCAGGCGGATCGCCTCGACCGGGTCGCGCGCCTGCAGCAGCACCAGGTCGGCGCGGCATCCGGGTGCCAGGCCGTAGCCGTCGAGCCCCAGAAGGGCCGCCGGCGTTTCGGTGACGGCGCGGAAGCAGGCGCGCATGGCGTCCTGTCCCGTCATCTGGGCTACGTGCAGCCCCATGTGGGCCACTTCCAGCATGTCGCCGGAGCCCAGGCTGTACCAGGGGTCCATCACGCAGTCGTGGCCGAATGCGACGGGAATGCCGGCCGCCAGCATTTCCGGCACGCGGGTCATGCCGCGCCGCTTCGGGTAGGTGTCGTGGCGGCCCTGCAGCGTGATGTTGATCAGCGGATTGGCGATCGCCGCCACGCCGGCCTCGCGCATCAACGGCAGCAGCTTCGACACGTAGTAGTTGTCCATTGAATGCATCGACGTCAGGTGCGACCCCGTAACCCTGCCCTGCAGGCCCAGCCGCACCGATTCGCTCGCCAGCGTTTCGATATGACGCGACATCGGATCGTCGCTTTCGTCGCAGTGCATGTCCACGCGCAAGCCGCGGCTGGCAGCCTCTTCGCACAGCAGCCTGACTGACGCCGCGCCGTCGGCCATGGTGCGCTCGAAATGCGGAATGCCGCCGACCACATCGACGCCCATATCGAGCGCGCGACGCAGGTTTTCCAGCGCACCGGCGCTGCGCAGCACGCCGTCCTGCGGAAACGCGACCAGTTGCAGATCGAGATAGGGCTTCACACGCTCGCGCACGTGCAGCAGCGCTTCGGTGGCCAGCAAGCGGGGATCGCACACATCGACATGCGAGCGGATCGCCAGCAGCCCCTTGGCAACAGCCCAGTCGCAATACGCCAGCGCGCGCTCGACGATCGCGTCCTGCGTCAGCAGCGGCTTGAGTTCGCCCCACAGCGCAATGCCCTCCAGCAACGTGCCCGATTGATTCACACGCGGCAAGCCGAAGGACAGCGTGGAATCCATATGAAAGTGCGCGTCGACGAACGGCGGCGAAACCAGTTGGCCGGCCGCGTCGATTTCCTCGGCGGCGCTGGCCTGCAATGAAGTGGCCACGGCCGCGATCTTGCCGTCCGCGATGCCGATGTCGACATCGTTACGGCCGTCGGGTAGGTTGCAGTGACGCAGGATGGTATCGAGCATGAAATTTGGTTCCGTAGGAATGATCAGCGCTCGCCTTTGCGATACGGCTTCATCAGGGCTTGCGGGTAGGCCGCTCGACGCGCGACCAGCACCAGCGCCAGGATCGAGAGGATATACGGCAGCATCAGGTACACCTGATACGGCAGCGCCGGCAGCCCCGGCAGTGTGGCCCCGCCTTGCTGCAGCCGCAGTTGCAGCGCGTCGAACGCCGCGAACAGCAGCGCGCCGAGCAGCGCGCGCCCGGGCCGCCATGACGCGAACACCACCAGCGCCACGCAGATCCAGCCGCGCCCGTTGATCATATTGAAAAAGAACGCATTGAAAGCCGACAGCGTCAGGAACGCGCCGCCGATCGCCATCAGTGCCGAACCGGCCATGATCGCGCCGACACGCACCGCCGTCACACGGATGCCCTGCCCTTCGGCCGCCGCGGGATTCTCGCCGACCATGCGCAAGGCGAGTCCCAATGGCGTGCGATACAGCAGCCACGCAATCACCGGCGTCATCACCAGCGCCAGCAGCGTCAGCGCCGTTTCCGCCGCCATTACCGTGCCGATCAGCGGCACATCGGCCCACCACGTCATCGGTGCGAAAGGCGTGATGGTTGGCGGTGTCGATACCTGCGCAAAGCCCAGGCGATACGCGTAATAGGACAGGCTCGTCGCCAGCATCGTCACGCCAAGTCCCGCCACGTGCTGAGACAGTGCCATCGACACCGTGAGCCAGCCATGCAGCAGACCAAACGCCAGACCGGCCCCGGCCGCCGCCGCCACGCCGCCCCACAGCGGCAGCCCGTGGTAGACGGCCAGCCAGCCGCAAAACGCGCCGGCCACCATGATGCCCTCGATGCCAAGATTCAATACGCCCGCGCGTTCGCACAGCAACACGCCGAGCGTGCCGAAAATCAGCGGCGTTGCCACGCGCAGCACGGCAATCCAGAACGGCGCGCCCGCCAGAATATCGAACAGTTCCATCACGCAGCCTTTCCGGCGCGATCGAATCGCACGCGGTAACGGGTCAGCATCGTCGCCACCAGCATTGCCAGCAACGCCACGGCCACGATCACATCGGCGATCGTGTTGGGCACGCCGACCGCGCGGCTCATGCCATCGGCGCCCACCAGGATGCCCGCCACGAACACCGCCGCGGCCACCACGCCAAGCGGATGCAGGCCGGCAAGCATGGCGATCACCACGCCGGTATAGCCATACCCGGGCGACATATCGAGCGTCAGGTAGCCGGTACGGCCCGCAACCTCGACCACGCCGGCCAGTCCGGCCAGCGCGCCGGACAGCGCTGCGGCGAGCAGCGTGACGCGCGCCACCGGCATCCCCGCAAACGCCGCGGCGCGCGCATTGGCGCCCACTGCGCGCATCCGCAGGCCGAATACCGTGAAGCGATTGATCGCCCAGATCGCGGCCGCCAGCGCCACCGCGATAAGCAGCCCACTATGTACGCGCGAGCGTTCCATCAGGCGCGCGAGTTCCAGTTCGGGAACCAGCGCGACCGACTGCGGCCATCCCATCGCCAGCGGGTCCTTCATCGGGCCATCGAGCATCGTCGATACGCCGAGCAGCACGATGAAGTTCAGCAGCAGCGTGGTGACCACCTCGTCGACGCCAAAGCGCATCTTGAGCACCGCCGGCACCAGCAGCAACAGCGCACCGGCCAGCATCCCGGCGGCCACCATCAGCCCGAACAGCACGCCGGTGGGCAGCGACGCGGCCCACGGTGCGGCGGCGCCATCGACTTGTCCACCCACGGCCACCGCCGCCAGCGCGCCCAGATACAGCTGGCCTTCCGCACCGATATTGAACAGCCGCGTGCGAAACGCCACGGCAACGGCAAGGCCCGTGAGGATCAGCGGCGTGGCGCGCGTGAGTGTCTCGGACCATGCAAAGCGCGATCCGAATCCACCTTCGAGCAACAACAGGTAGGCCTTGCCGACCGGCGCGCCGGCACAGGCCACCAGCAAGGCGCAGATCAGCAGGGTCACGACGATCGCGCCAACCGGCGCCATCACCAGCGCGGCACGCGATGTGCCAGTGCGTGCTTCAAGCCGCATGGACCACCTCCGCGTCGCTGACGTCCCGCGCGCTATCGGCGCCCGCCATGGCAAGTCCCAGCGTTCCCAGCGTCCAGTGCGACGTCGGTTGCGCGGCCGTGAGATGGCCGGCGTGCATCACCGCGATGCGATCGGACAGCGCCATCAATTCGTCCAGATCCTCTGAAATCAGCAACACTGCCGCGCCGGCCGCCGCCGCTTCCAGCAACTGGCGATGCACATAGGCCACCGCACCGATGTCGAGTCCCCACGTCGGCTGGCTGGCCACCACGAGGCGCGGTGCGCCGGTGCCGCGCACGGACAGAGCGCGGCCCAGGATCAGCTTTTGCATGTTGCCACCGGACAGCGCACGCGTTGGCGTATCGATACCGCCGCCGCGTACGTCGAATCGCGCCACCAGATCGTTTGCAAAGCGCCGTGCCGCGCCGCTGCGGATAACGCCGGTCCGCACGAAGACTGGATTGTCGAGTTGCTCGGCGATGGCGTTTTCCCAAATCGCAAGATCGCCCACCGCGCCTTCCGCATGACGATCCTCCGGAATCCGCGCCACGCCACTGCGGATCCAGCGATGCGGCACGGGCGGCAATTGTTTGCCATCGACACGGACGCGCCCTGCCGTCGCCGCGACGGCGCCACTGAGCAGCGCGGCGAGCGCGACCTGACCATTGCCCGACACGCCCGCAATGCCGAGAATTTCCCCGGCGTGAATCTCGAGCGAGACCGCATGCAAACCGGCCCGCCCTTGCGCGGCCGGCACGCTTGCCCGCTCCAGCGACACCACCACATCGCGCGTGGCCGTGCTTGCCTCGCGGGTCGGCATCTCGACGTTGCGACCCACCATCAGTTCCGCCAGCTCCGCCTTGTGCGTGCCGGCCGCCATGCGCTCGGCCACCAGCTTGCCGGCGCGCAGCACCGCCACGCGGTGCGACACGCGCAATACCTCGTCGAGCTTGTGGCTGATGAACACCACCGAAAGTCCTTCCGCGATGAGTTGCCGCAGCGTGGCAAACAGGCTGTCCGCCTCCTGCGGCGTCAGCACGGCGGTCGGTTCATCGAGAATCAGGATGCGCGCGCCGCGATACAGCGCTTTGATGATTTCCACGCGCTGCCGTTCGCCCACCGAGAGCGATCCCACGCGCGCCTGCGGCGACACCGCCAGCCCGAAGCGCTTGGCGAGATCATCGATGCGCGCCCGCGCTGTGGCGCGCTGCTGACGCCAGCGCCATAGCGGCTCGGTGCCGATCACGATGTTGTCGAGCACGGAAAGATTGTCGGCCAGCGCGAAATGCTGGTGCACCATGCCCACGCCCGCAGCCAGCGCGGCGCGTGGATTGCCTGGCGGCAGCACCGCGCCATCCACTTCCACTGCGCCGCTGTCCGCGACGTAGTGACCAAACAGGATATTGACCAGCGTGCTCTTGCCGGCGCCGTTTTCGCCGAGCAGGGCCAGCACTTCGCCGCGATACAGCTCCAGCGAAATGTCGTCGTTGGCCACCAGCGATCCAAACCGCTTGGTGATATGCGAAAGCCGGAGAACCGGCGAACCATCGAGGGGCATCGATCAATCAGAAGTCAGCAAAAAGCAGGCCCCGTCCGGCAAGGGACGGGGCGCCTGGCCAGCGCAACGCGGATCTGTCAGCGCACAGCGCCGCCATGTGGATCCGCGTCGGTCATGGCACCTGTCACGACGTCGCTGTCACGGCGTCGATTTCGGCTCGGTTTCCACCACCTTGATAGTGGTCTTGCCGTCGAGAATCGCGCGTTCCTTCGCCTTGACCTTGGCCATCACGTCGGCGGGCACCTTGCCTTCGAACGTGCCCAGCGGGGCGAGCTCGGCGCCCTTGTATTTCATCAGCGAGTACTGGCCGTAATCCTCGTTCTTGAACTGCCCCGACTTCACCTTGGAGAGCGCGGCGGCGATGGTCGGCTCCATGTTCCACAACGCGGAGGCCACCACCGTGGTTGGATACTGCGGCTGCGTGTTGATCACGTTGCCGATAGCCAGCTTGCCGCGCTCCTTAGCGGCGTCCGACACGCCAAAGCGCTCGGCGTAGAGCACATCGGCGCCCTTGTCGATCATCGCGAACGCGGCCTCCTTGGCCTTGGGCGGATCGAACCACGAGCCGATAAAGCTGACCGTGAACTTCACCTTCGGATTGACCTCGCGTGCGCCTTCCATGAACGCATGCATCAGGCGATTGACTTCCGGAATCGCGTAGCCGCCGACCATGCCGATATGGTTGGTCTTGGTCATGCCGCCCGCGATCATGCCAGTCAGGTACGACGGCTCCTGGATGTAGTTGTCGAACACCGAGAAGTTGGGCGCCTGCGGCTTGCCCGACGATCCCATCAGGAAGGCGGTCTTCGGATAGTCCTTTGCCACCTTGCGCGCCGCGCCTTCCACCGCGAACGATTCACCGACGATCAGCGCCGAGCCCTGTTCCGCATACTGACGCATCACGCGTTCGTAATCGGCATTCGACACGCTTTCAGAAAACACGTAGTCGATCTCGCCACGCGACTTGGCCTCGTTGAGCGCCTTGTGGATGCGCGACACCCACTGCTGCTCCACCGGCACCGTGTAGACCGCGGCCACCTTGATCTTCGACTGGCCGTAGGCCGCTGGCGACAAGCCGATGGCGGCCAGCGCCGCGGCGGCTGCGGCGGCCTTCATCCAGTTGCGGCGATCGCTTCCGTTGTGCATGAATTCACTCCCCTTTTCTACGTTGTGCGCGCGCGTTGCGCGTGATTTGACAGCGATATTCGTGGCAATGCCTTGCGGCTATGGCGCGCCAGCCGCACCGCGGCTTTCCTCGCGCAGCCCGCAGCCGCGCAGCATCAGCGTCACCAGATGCTCCGTGGCGCGCTCGAAGTCCTCCGCATCGAGCTGGCTCACGCCCAATACGGCACAGACTTGCGCTTCGAAATCCGCATAGGTCTGGGTCGATGCCCAGATCGTGAAAAACAGGTGGTAGGGATCGACGGGCGCCATATGGCCGTCGTCGATCCATGCGCGGATCACCATGGCCTTTCGCTCGATCAGCTCGTGCAGCACCTGACGCAGCACGCCGCCAATTTCCGGTGCGCCGTGCAGCAGTTCATTGGCGAACACGCGCGACGCGTCGGGGTGACTGGCAGAAAGCCGCATCTTGGCGCGGATGTACTGTTCCAGCGCCAGCCGCGGGTCGTGCTCGGCGCTGATGATGTCCGTCTCTGATAGCCACAGCTGCAGCGTATGCGCCAGCACCGCGCGATACAGCGCCTGCTTGGTACGAAAGTAGTAATGCAGATTCGATTTCGGCACGCCCGCGCGCGTGGCGATGTCCGCCATCGTGGCGCCGGCAAATCCCGCGCGGGCGAATACATGTTCCGCTGCGCGCAGGATCAGCGCCTCGTTCTCCTGGCGAATACGCCCGGCCGATTCGCGCGCCAGCGGCGCGCATGCCTGCGCGGCCATCATTTGGTGCCATACAGCCGGTCGCCGGCGTCGCCCAGACCGGGCACGATGTAGCCGTGCTCGTTCAATTCGTCATCGATCGCCGCGGTCACGATGGCGACGTCCGGATGCGCCGATTGCAACGCGTGCAGACCGGGGCGCGAGGCGATCAGGCAGACGTATTTCATGGTGGTCACGCCCGCCTCCTTGAGGCGGTTGATCGCAGCAATGGCCGAGTTGCCGGTGGCCAGCATCGGATCGACCACGATTACAAAGCGTTCCTGGATGTCCTCGGGCATCTTGAAGTAATACTCGATCGGTTCCAGCGTTTCGGGGTCGCGATACAGGCCGATATGCCCGACGCGCGCGGCTGGCAACAGGTCGAGCATGCCGTCGAGAAAGCCATTGCCTGCGCGCAGGATCGACACCAGGCACAGCTTCTTGCCCGACAGCACTGGCGATTGCATCGGCGCGATCGGCGTCTTGATCGCCACGGTTTCCATGGCCAGATCGCGCGTGGCCTCGTACGTCAGCAATTGGCTGATTTCGCGCACCAGGCGGCGAAAGTTGTCGGTGGTGGTGTCCTCGCTGCGCACCAGGGTGACCTTGTGCTGTACCAGCGGATGGTTGACCACCATTAACGCTGGCGATGCAGCCCCGGTTTCGGCAAAAGCCTGCGCGACGGGTTGGGCCGCGGCGGACATGTCGTTCATGATGCGCTCCTTGGTTTCAGGCGTTTGCATGGGCCGGACGCAGCGGGCCCTCGCCCGCCTCGCACTGGCTGACTGACACTGCGTTTGCGTTGGCGACTACTGTGGTTGCCACGTTCGGCGCCGCGTCCTGCGCGGCGCCGCATTACGTAGCGTTGCGCGATAAAAGGCGTCAGAACACGGTGCCGTCGCTCTGGATTGCAAAGGGCGGCGGCCCGCCGGGCGGGCGGCGTTGCGCGGCGATACGTCGCCCGGCGGCCCAGGTGCCGCCTTCCAGCACGCGCGCCAGCGGGAATTCATCGGCCGACAAACCCAGCGCCTGCCGCACGCCATCGGCCACGAGATCGAGCCCCGTCACGGTCAGCGCACGCCATTCGACAATCTCGGGCTCGTCCACCGTGTGCGTGCGATGGGCGAATTCGCTATCGCGCGGCACGGTCAGTTCGAAGTCGTAGAGCAGCCCGCCATTGCGGTACTCCGGCAGGCCTGTGAGCGCGTCCAGCCCCACCACGACCAAGCCGCCGTCCTCGAGCGGCTCCAGCAGCGAATAGGTGAGCCATTGCGTGAGCTTGTGGAACGGCACTAGCCCGTCGGGCGCAGCCTGGTGACGCCAGCAGTCGCCCAGGGAAATCCCGTCGAGCTGCACTCTGCCCGGCCACACCGGGCCCAGCGCCACCAGCAGCGTGCGCAGCACGAAACCGGCTTCGATGCGCCCGTCCTGGGCGTGAGCGGCCAGATAGTCGAACAGGTTGCCCAGCCGCGCCGGCGTGCCGAACACCGCGGGCGTGGCCTGCATCACCTCGCCAAGACGCCTCAACAGCCCAGCGCGCCCTTCCAGGCCAACCAGCGGATTGTGCTGCGCCACCTGAAACGCCGTGGCAATCGTCGATGCGTCGATACGCGCCAGGCGTTCGGCGTCGGCGCGCAGCGGATCGCCTGGCTCTGCAGAAAAACCGCCCCGGGCGAACAGATCGAAGCTGGCCACGCCGAGCCCTTCCGAACGCGTCAGCATCATGTCGCTGGCGGGATCGCGGTAGCGCCAGTCGGGTCCCGCGCCGGCATCGAGCAACACGCTTGGAATCACGAGATCGATACCGATGCGCGCGCGTTCGGTGCAATGCTCGGCGCCCGACATGCCCGCGCGCTCGCACAGGATCTGCCAGCGATTGATCGCGTCCTGTCCCGGCCCGCCGCTTTCGAAATGGCGCCAGCGGCTGTGGTAGGGAACCTGCAGATCGGGATAGCGGCGGCGGATCGTCGCGGCGACATAGTCGGCAATCGCGTGGACGCGATCCGCATGCCATGTGAACAGGTCCGACTCGCCCGCCGCAACATACTCGGTCACCGCCTTGCAATGGGTGCGCACCGCTTCGCCACTGAGCAGCGCGGACGCGGGATGATCGGCGGGAACCGGGCTGTGCCAGCCGCTGCCCGTGCCGGAACCGGACGCTTCCCCTGCGGGATACTCGTTCATTCGTTCAACCCCCTGCCCTTTGCCAGGGCGAGTTCGTTGGCGTCAGGCGGCGAATAGCTGGTGAAGTAACCCGCCGCCACCTTCGCATCGATTTCCACGCGCGCATCGGCCGGAATCAGCGCCTCGGGGATCGCCACCTGCTCGACCACTTCGATGCCCTGCGCGGTCAGCGCGCCATGTTTCATATTGCTCATCGAGGCCCAGCGATCGATGCGCCGGATGCCGAGCCAGTGGAATACATCGGGCATCAGTTCCTGGAACCGCATGTCCTGCACGCCGGCCACGCATTCGGTCCGCGCGAAGTAGGTTTCGGCGCGATCGCCGCCCACCTGCCGCTTGCGCGCGTTGTAGACCAGGAACTTTGTGACTTCGCCCAGCGCACGGCCTTCCTTCCGGTTATAGACCACCAGGCCTACGCCGCCCTGCTGCGCCATCTCGATACACACCTCGATGCCATGCGCGAGATAAGGCCTGCATGTACAGATATCGGAACCGAACACATCTGAACCATTGCATTCGTCGTGCACGCGGCATGCCACCTTGGTGTCGGGCTGGCCGAGCTTGCCGACATCGCCAAAGAAGTACAGCGTCATGCCGCCGATCGGCGGCAGGAACACCTTGAGGTCCGGTCGCGTGACCAGTTCCGGAAACATTCCGCCGGTCTGCTCGAACAGGCTGCGCCGCAGGACACTTTCCTTGATGTTGAAGCGCCGCGCGATGCCCGGCAGATACCAGACCGGATCGATCGCCGCCTTGGTCACGCGCACATCGCCGTTGGCGTAGAGAATTTCGCCGTCCGGTTTCAGACGGCCCGCCGCGATGGCCGCGATCAGTTCCGGCATGTTGATATGCGCGCGCGTGATGGCGATGGTCGGGCGAATGTCGAAGCCGGCGGCGATGCGATCGGCAAACACGCTGGAAACCAGATGCCCCCAGGGATCGAGCGATACGATCTTGTCCGGGTCGCCCCACTGATCATGCGGCCCGATGGTCTCGGCCGGCGCGGTGTCGGTGAGGTCCGGCCGATGCGCGCGTTGCAGGCTGCCCGACGCCACTGCCAGCGCGCGATAGATCGCATAGGCGCCGGCGTGCGTGCCGATGACGTTGCGCTGTACCGGATCGGTCAGGCTGGCGATCACAGGTCCGCGTTCGGCCGCCGTGGGCGCGCCCCAGTGGATGGGTTCGGCCGGCTTGTCGCGGCGCGCGTGTGAGGTCAGGACGATATGGTCGGACATGGCAGCCTCGTCTCCCGGCATCGTGCCGGTACTGGAACCTGACCAAATGGTCAGGTTTATGAATCCATACTAGGCAACACTCATGCCAACGCCCAAGTGGGGTTGTTACGGTTAGTGGCATCCCGTACGCACCGTGCATGTGCGCAACAGATGTCGACACATCGCTGATCGGGGGCGCAAACGATACATGTCGGTGCATGCGCACGCCTCCGTGCGCGGGCTGGAGTTTTAGGGTCGCGGCTATTCCGCAAGGGTCGGGCAATTTCAATACTTCAGGGCATCGAGCCGTACCGGCTCACGTCGCCCCTGGAGTTGATCGTGAAGAAGCTGCCCGCCACCGTTGTCGTCCGCGCCCTGTTGTTCATGTCTGCGGTGGTCGTCGTCCCCGCCACCGCCTTTGCCGGTCCCGCTGAAACCGCATCGCCGCTGCCCAAGGCCTGCGCGATGGTCATGCAGGGCGAGCAACCGCGCGTGCGCTGCGTCGTTTCGGGCGACCAGGACCTGGAAAAGCAACCTCCCGAGGTGGGGTCGCAAGTGATCTGGGACCGCATCATTTCCGATCCGGACACGCTGCGCGAGCTGCGGCCCACGTTCGCCTGAAGCGCGGCGCGCAATTTCGTTTTCTTCGCTCGCCAAAACAAAAACGGCACGCTCGGTGAGAACGTGCCGTTTGTATTTCAGGCGTCACTGCGCGGATAACGGTTAGCCGCCCACGCGTTCCCCGATGCGCCCACGCGCACGGGACGGCAGATCGGCCGTCAGCCAGTCAACCAGCCTGCGCAGCGGATTGCCCGCTTCAACATGGCGATGGAACGCCGCGCCAGCGACATTGCTGGCGATCCACGCCAGCACCATGCCCAGCGCATTGGCCATCGGCTTGCCGGGCGCAACGTGCGTCACCACGGCGTTGACCATCAAGCAGACCGGAAAATGCACCAGGAATACCGAATAGGAGATCTTGCCGAAATACGCGGTGAGCCGGCCGCCGGGCCAGTGCTCCAGCCAGCCGCCGCGGCGCGAGACGGCCAGCAGCAGCGCGGTAGCCAGCGCCACGGCGATCCGCAGGCGGAAATCGACCACCAGCGCGGCCGCGCCCATCGCCGCCAATACGATCAGCGACATCGGCGAACGTTCGGGATTGGACGCCCAGAAGGCCAGCACGCCCATGCCATAGGCGCCAAAGAAATAGACGGCCCAGATGTCCCAGCTGGCATCGCGGTTGAACCAGAACAGGGACAACCCGGCCAGCGCCGCCACCAACGGCACGCCGAGCGCCAGCGCGTTGCGCGATACGGCGCGGCCAAGCCACAGCGTGAAAACCAGCAGCGCGAACAGTTGCAGATCGATGGCGATATACCAGACGCCGGCCGATAGCGCATCGACATCGAGAATGTTGTGCAGCAGCAGGATATGCGCGACAAATTGCGCGAGCTGAGGCGCCGCGGGGATCGAATCGTGGTGCATCCAGGTTCGGGCGACGGCCGCCCCGACGATGGCGATCACGATTGCCGCGGCATAAGGCACCACCAGTTTCTGATAGCGCCGCCATACGGTCGCCAGCGGCCGCGGCGTGGTCAGGTGGCCGGCCGGCGCCAGGCTGCGCGCCGCCAGGAATCCGCTAATCACCAGAAACACCTGCACCGCGATGCGCGCGTAATCGGCCAGCCAGCCGATCAGTCCGGGCGCCAGGGCGTGGGCGGCATCGGACATGGGGCCGTAGAAGGCCAGGTGGTGCAGCACGATCAGCTGTGAGCTGACCGCCTTCAGGGCATCGATACATGCCAGACGGGAAGGACGGGGGCTCATTTGTTATAGGAAAGATACAAAATGGCCCGCATTGTACCCGGAACAGTGCGCGTGGGAATGTGGATGGTGCGTAACCTTTGTAAGCGCCGATACATGTGCGCCCGGCGGGGCCGCCTGCGCCCCACATTTGGGAATTAGCTAATAAGAAACAAATACTTCGCCCTGTCAGGGGCCGGGTATACCCTTGCGTCTTTGCTAGCCTGACCCCGCCCATGTCGTCGCCTGTTTTCTTCCGCTCGCTCCACCGTTCCGTTCAACGCATCGCCGCCGCCGTGGCACTCACGGCCGTCCTGGCGCCGGCCGCCCACGCCCAAAGCCCCGTGCTCGACAAGATCCGCGAAACCGGCACCATCACGCTTGGCTACCGCGAATCGGCGCTGCCGTTTTCATTTGGCGACGACAAGGGGCAGCCGGCCGGCTATGCCGTGGATCTGTGCCTGCGCGTGGCCGACGCCGCCAAGCACAAGCTGGGGTTGAAGGACCTCAAGGTACGCTGGCTGCCGCTGACGCCGCAGAATCGCGTGCCGGCCGTCGTCAACGGACTGGTCGACCTCGACTGCGCGCCCAACACCAATACGCTCGAACGTCAGAAACAGGTGGCCTTCAGCGTGTCGCACTATGTGTCCACCGTGCGCATGCTGGTGCGCGCCGATTCGGGCATCAAGTCGTTTGACGACCTGCGGGGCAAGACCGTGGTGACCAGCGCTGGATCGACCGGCGATCGCCACGTGCGCCGCCTCAAGAGCGAATACGGATTCCGCGACGTCTACGCCAAGGATCACGGCGAATCGTTCCTGCTGCTGGAAACCGGCCGCGCCCAGGCCTTCGTGATGGACGACGTCCTGCTGGCCGGACTGCGCGCCAAGTCCAAGGACCCCTCGCAATACGTGATCGTCGGGCCGGCACTTTCGGTCGAACAGAACGCCCTGATGATGTCCAAGGCCGATCCCGAGTGGAAGCATTTGGTCGATCAGACGCTGGCCAAGACGTTTGCCAGCGCGGATGCCGCGGCACTGCAGAAGCGCTGGTTCCAGCAAGGCATCGGCGCGCGCGGCACCAACCTGGCGCTGCCGCCTTCCGCTGAAGTCCTGCAGGCCTGGAAACACCCCTCGGACGTTGTGACGGAGTAAGCATTTCCGGCGCAACGCCCCCGGAAAAGCCCTGAGTTGACGGCCCGCCACGCCTTGTCCACACTGGCCCAGCGCGGTTTTACCGGCCGGTAGAACCGGAATAACGCGAACCGCCGAAGGCGGCAACCGAGGAGAAATTTCATGAACAAGTTCATCGCCACCGCCATTGCGCTGGGTCTTGCCACCGCTTCGGTGGCCGCCGTTGCGCAGGACAAGAAGTCGTTCGATCCGTATTCGCAAGGCGCCAAGTCGGGCGAGAAGTTCGATACCTACAGCCAGGGCGCCAAGGCCGGCGACAAGTTCGACACCTACTCGCAAGGCGCGAACAAGAGCACGCGCGCCGACCTGGTCGATCAATCGGCCGCGCCGAAGAAGTCGACAAACAAGAAGGCCACTAAGAAAGCCACGCCGGCCAACTGACCCGCAGCTTCGCGCAGCTTGAAAAAACGATGAGCCCTTCCTAGCGAAGGGCTCATTGCTTTGGGGCGTCCCGGCGCCTTACCGGTTGTCGTCCTTGACGTCCAGTTCCAGCGCCGTCACGTCGATGCGCTGGACCTCGTTGTTCTGGCGGATCTCCGTGCGCAGCACGAACGCCTCGGCGGGACAGTACCAGTCGGTCACATGGAGCACGCTTGGCTCGAGCTGCAGCAGTTCGTCGCCGATCATCAGCGGGCCTAGCGATGTGCGTTTCTCGTAGGTGATCGGCATGCATTCCTTGCGCCCCATCACCGTGTTGATCATCTGCCTGCGGCCCACATGGCGCGCGCTGACGATGATCGACGCATGCAGCGCTTGCATCGTGCCGACCACCTCGTCCTGGCCCAGCGGGTAGATCTTGAGCGCGACGCTGGACTGAAACGTCTCGCCGTCGAGCATGGCGCCCTCGCGGATTTCCGTGCCCGCGTAGTTGAAGACGCCGCTGCCCGTAAACGACGCTTCGCCGAACATACGCGCGTAGCGCGCGCGAGCGTTGATCACGGCGTTGCGGCTGTCGATGCGCGTGCGGGCCGTGGCGGCGCTGCGGTCGATATTGATCTCGTGGACCTGATCCATCACCACGGGCGGGCCCATCAGCGCCGACAGCGCCGACTTCGAACGCACCTCGAGCTGGGCACTGCAGCCGCGCGCCGTGCGCATCACCTCGCGCAGCGTCATGGTGATCGACATCGGCATCGATCCGTCCCCCTCCATCTGCACGCGCGAGCCGGAGCGGAACCACGGCGCGTCGCACAGCGCGGCGCCATTGGGCATCGGCGGCGTCATGCCCGATACCGGCGCCGCCGCCGGATCCGCCGCAGCGGCGGAGGCCTGGGCGCACGCCACGTTCACCCCACCCATCAGCAATAACGCCAACAGCACCGATTTCATCGCGATTCCCCGTCCCCATGGCCAAGGCGCCGTCGGATCGGGCCAGCGGCAACTCGGAATGGCGCCAGTATTCACGCGAAACCGATGGCGCGCAAATGACCCCTTCCCCGGCCGGGACGGGCCGGAAGCACCCAAACCGCAGGGCGGACAAGTCGCTCGTGCTAACATTGCGCGCCCGCGGACCCTTGCCGGCCCTGGCGGCAGCGGCGCAGCGCGGTAAAACGGGCGGCGCGCGCGGTCTTCGCAACGGCTTCGGGCGCACAGTTTGTCCACCGATTCCGGGCTTGCCGCGTTGTGGGGTGTTCGCCACAACGCAAGCCGCACAACCCGCCTCCGGTATCCCGGCCATTTCAGGAGAGATATGCGTAGTTCCTCGCCCTCGCGCCATGCCGGGCTGCCTGTCGGCATGATCGCTCTGGTAGTTGTCGCAGTGCTTCTGGTCTGGTTCGGCACGCTCGATGCCCGCCACCTGCTGCGTCCGGACGAGGGCCGCTACGCCGAGATCTCCCGCGAGATGTTCGTGACTGGCGATTGGGTCACCATCCGCTATAACGCACTGAAATACTTTGAGAAGCCGCCGTTCCACCTGTGGGTGACCACCATCGCCTATGAGCTGTTCGGAGTGGGCGACTGGCAGGCACGGCTATGCGTGGCGCTGTCGGGCATTGCCGGGCTCGCCGTCACGATGCTGGCGGCGGCGCGCTGGTTCGGCTGCCGCGTGGGCCTGCTGACCGGTCTGGCAATGCTGGCCATGCCGATGTGGAGCGTGGCCGGCCATTTCAATTCGCTGGACATGACATTGTCTGGCGCCCTGGCCTGCGTGCTGGCGTTCATGCTGCTCGCCCAGCACCCGGACACCTCGCCGGCCGCCCGGCGCGCGTGGATGTTGGCCTGCTGGGCGGCCATGGGCGTCGCCATCCTGACCAAGGGCCTGGTCGGCATCGCCCTGCCCGGCCTGGTGCTGGTGGTCTATACGCTGGTCACGCGTGATCTTGGCCTGTGGCGCCGCTTGCACCTGCCCAGCGGCATGGTTGCGATGCTGGTGGTGACGGTGCCTTGGTTCTGGCTGATTTCCTCGCGCAATCCCGAATTCCCGCAATTCTTCTTTATCCACGAGCACTGGGATCGCTACACCTCCACGGTGCACGCGCGCAAGGGATCGATCTGGTATTTCGTGCCGCTGCTGCTGGCCGGCCTGCTGCCCTGGCTGGGCCTCACCCCGCGCATGTGGGACGTGGTGCGCGAGCGTGCGGGCGCGGCGCGCGGTGTCGGCGGCAAGCCGTTCCAGCCCGCCCTGCTGTGCCTGATCTGGTTTGCCGCAATCTTTGTGTTCTTCAGCTTGTCCGGCTCGAAGCTGCCCGGCTATATCGTGCCGGTGTTTCCCGCGCTGGCCATCCTGGCAGGCGTGGCGCTCGACCAGATCAACGACCGTTCCTGGAACCGGCAGATCAACGCGCTGCTGGTGCTGGCGGTGGTCGGCCTGGCTGCCGCGCCGGTGGTAGCCACGCTGTCGCGTCCCACCAATCCCAATGAAGTGTTCCGCGCGTTCGCGGTCTATATTGGGGTAGCGTTTGCGGTACTGTTGGCCGGCATGCTGCTGGCGCGCCGCCTGCTGCGCACGCGCGGCCTGCTGCCCAGCATCGCGGCGTTTTCGCTGGCGATGTTCCTGACCTGCACGATCGGCCTGATGGGCCACGAGGTCATGGGCCGCCGCGCTTCCGGCATCGACCTCGTGCCTGCCATCAAGGCGGTGCTCAAGGACGACATGCCGATCTACGGCGTGGGCGTGCTCGATCACACGCTGCCGTTTTACCTGGGCCGCACGCTGACGATGGTGGCCCATCCGGACGAGCTGGAGTTCGGCACCACGCAGGAGCCGGGCAAATGGATCCCGACCATGGACGGTTTCATCGCCAAATGGACCGACGGCCAGCCCGCGCTCGGTATCATGTCGCCGGAAACCTATGACGACCTGGCCGCCCGCGGCGTGCCTGTGTACGTGGTGGCGCGCGACATCCGCCGCGTGGTCGCCAGCAATTTCCCCGTGCCGGCGGCCGCGCCGGCTCAGCAGCCCCGAACCGCCCCATGACGCTTTCGACTTTCGCATTCATCTTTACCGGCGTGCTGCTGAACGCCTGCGCCCAGCTGCTGCTCAAGGCCGGCGTCAATGCCGTGGGCGCGATTACCATCGACCGCGCCACGCTGTTTTCCACGGCCTTGCGCGTGCTCACGCAGTGGCCCGTGATCGGCGGTCTCACGCTGTATGTGGTCAGTGTTGGCGTATGGATCATCGGCCTGTCGCGCGTGGACGTGTCGATTGCCTATCCGATGCTTTCGCTGGGCTATGTGGTCAACGCGCTGGCCGCCTACTGGCTGTTCGGCGAGATGATCGGTCCCTTGCGCATGGCCGGCATCGTGCTGATACTGGCTGGCGTCTTCCTGATTGCCCGTTCCTGATCGAACATGACTGCTTCCGCTTCGCAGGATTTCCTGCCGTTCGTACGCCCCAATATCGATGACGCCACGATTGCCGAGGTCGGCAAGGTGCTGGCATCGGGCTGGATCACGTCCGGCCCGAAGGTGCAGGCTTTCGAAGCCGCGTTGTCTGAACTGTTCGGCGGCCGGCCGGTGCGCACGTTTTCGAACGGCTCCGCAACGATGGAAATCGCGTTGCGCATTGCCGATATCGGTCCCGGCGACGAAGTCATCACCACGCCGATCACCTGGGTGGCAACGGCCAATGTGGTGCTGACCGTCGGCGCGCGGCCGGTGTTTGTCGACATCGACCCGCGCACCCGCAACATCGACCTCGACGCCGTCGAGGCGGCCATCACGCCGCGCACGCGCGCCATCATTCCCGTGTACCTGTCGGGCCTGCCGGTCGATATGGACCGGCTGTACGCGATCGCCCGGCGCCACGGTCTTCGCGTGATCGAGGATGCGGCGCAGGCGATCGATTCGCGCTGGCGCGGACAGCGCATCGGCGCGCTGGGCGATCTGGTCAGCTTCAGCTTCCAGGCCAACAAGAACATCACGACCGTCGAAGGCGGCTGCCTGGTCATGAACACGCCCGAAGAGGCGCAGCGTGCCGAGCGCCTGCGGCTGCAAGGCGTCATCCGCACCGGCATGGACGGCATGGATGTCGAGGAGCCGGGCGGCAAGTTCAACCTGACCGATGTGAACGCGGCCATCGGGCTGGCGCAGTTGCAGCAGCTCGACGCCATCACGACGCGCCGCGCCCAACTGGCCGAGGAATATTTCCGTTGCGCGGCCGACGCCGGCCTGGCCGAACTCGGCATCGAACTGCCGCTGCCGCGGGATCCGTCCGCGGCAACGACCAACTGGCACATGTTCCAGGTGGTGCTGCCGGTCGATCGCCTGCAGGGCGGTGCGGCCGAGGCGCGCAAGCATGTAATGGAAGCCATGCGCGAACGTGGCGTGGGCACGGGCGTGCATTATCCGCCGATTCACCTGTTTACCTATTTCCGCTCCCTTGGCTGGCGCGAAGGCATGCTGCCGCATGCCGAACGCATCGGCCGCGGCATCGTCACGCTGCCGCTCTTTCCTGCCATGCAGGCCGCCGATGTGGCGCGGGTTTGCGAAACACTCAGCCAAACATGCAAA
Organism: Cupriavidus pauculus; assembly: GCF_008801835.1. Classification (GTDB taxonomy): domain Bacteria; phylum Pseudomonadota; class Gammaproteobacteria; order Burkholderiales; family Burkholderiaceae; genus Cupriavidus; species Cupriavidus pauculus. Next base: position 150,247 of record NZ_VZOW01000011.1, read on the forward strand.
CGTCTCTCTCACTAAGCCCGGTCGAGGTCTCGGTCGTCATTCCCGTCTACAACGAGGAAGGCGGACTGCAGGCGCTGTTCGACCGCGTCTACCCGGCGCTCGACGCGATGGGTGAATCGTACGAGGTCATCTTCGTCAACGATGGCAGCGTCGACCGTTCGCCGCAGCTGCTGGCCGCGCAGTTCCACAAGCGCCCGGACGTGACCCGGGTGATCCTGTTCAACGGCAATTTTGGCCAGCACATGGCAATCCTTGCGGGCTTCGAACACACGCGCGGCCGCATCGTCATCACGCTTGACGCGGACCTGCAGAACCCGCCGGAAGAAATTCCGCGCCTGGTGGCAGAAATGCGCAAGGGCCACGACTACGTGGGCACTATTCGCCGGCAGCGCAACGACACCGCGTTCCGGCGCTATGCGTCGCGCGCGATGAACCGTCTGCGCGAGAAAATCACCAAGATCAAGATGACCGATCAGGGCTGCATGCTGCGCGCCTATGACCGCAATGTCATCGACACGATCAACGCGTGCCGCGAGGTGAACACCTTCATCCCGGCGCTGGCGTATACGTTCTCGTCGAACCCCGTGGAAATCGAAGTCGGCCACGAGCAGCGCCACGCGGGCGAATCGAAGTATTCGCTGTACCAGCTAATCCGCCTGAACTTCGACCTTGTCACCGGTTTCTCGATCGTGCCGCTGCAATGGTTCTCGGCCATCGGCACGGTGTTGTCGATCTCGTCGGCGGGCCTGTTCGTGATCCTGCTGATCCGTCGCTTCCTGCTCGGCTCGGAAGTGCAAGGCGTGTTCACGCTGTTCGCCTTCAACTTCTTCCTGATGGGCATCATGCTGTTCGGCATCGGCTTGCTGGGCGAATACATCGGCCGCATCTACCAGGAAGTGCGCGACCGCCCGCGCTACCGTATCCAGGCCGTGCTCGAGCACAACCCGCGCGACCCGCGCCAGGAAGTCGCGTCGGAGGCATCGTGCGCGCCGTAGTCTTTGCCTATCACAATGTCGGCGACCGCTGCCTGCGCGTGCTGCACGCGCGCGGCGTCGATGTGGCGTTGGTCATCACGCACCGCGACCGTGCCGACGAGAACATATGGTTCGCGCGCGTGGCCGATACGGCGGCGGAATTGAACCTGTCGTTCCTGTACGGCGAAGATCCGTCCGATCCGGCCCTGGCCGACGCCGTGCGCGCCGCGCGGCCCGACGTCATTTTCTCGTTCTACTATCGCGCCATGATCCCGGCCGATGTGCTGGCGATCGCGCCGGCCGGCGCGTTCAACATGCACGGCTCACTGCTGCCGAAATACCGCGGCCGCGTGCCGGTGAACTGGGCGGTGCTGCATGGCGAGACCGAAACCGGCGCCACGCTGCACGCGATGGAAGCCAAGCCCGACGCCGGCTATATCGTCGATCAGACTTCGGTGCCGATCCTGCCCGACGACACGGCCGGGCAGGTCTTCGAGAAAGTGACGGTGGCCGCCGAACAAACGCTGTGGCGCGCGCTGCCGGCCATGATGGCCGGCCAGACGCCCAGGCGGCCGAATCGGCTGGCAGACGGCAGCTATTTTTCCGGGCGCAAGCCCGAGGATGGCCGAATCGATTTCAACCAGCCCGCCTCCGCGGTCTACAATCTCGTCCGCGCAGTGGCTCCGCCCTACCCGGGCGCGTTCACCGAGCTTGGCGGACGCCGTTTTATCGTCGCGCAAGCGCGGCGGCTTGACAGCGCTGCGGCGCCCGCAGGCCTGCCGCGCGGGCTGCACGTCGTGGACGGTCGCATCGTCGCCATCTGCGGCGACGGCGGCGTGCTGCGCGTGCTGCAACTGCTCGAAGGCAGCAGCGCCGACCACGCCAGCCCGGTGTCCGCCACCGAGTTCCAGAACATCATCTCCGCACAGTCCACAGAGGAAAACCGATGAAAAAGGTCCTGATTCTTGGCGTCAACGGCTTCATCGGCCACCACCTGACGCGCCGCATCCTGGAAACCACGCCGTGGGAGGTCTACGGCATGGACATGTCGTCGGACCGCCTTGGCGATCTGGTGAACCATC
>NZ_VZOW01000012.1 GCF_008801835.1 Cupriavidus pauculus
CAGCAGCCGGAGACGCGCCAGCCCCGAGTGGCCGCGCGGCGCCCTTGCCTGCCGAAGCCTGGCGCGCCGCTTCCAGTGCGGCGCGGGCCGGCGACATCGGCGACCGGCTGGCCGGCGCGGCGGTGGCTGCGGACTCAGCAGCAACGGGCGTGGCAGCGGGTGTGGCGGACGTTGCCGTCACGGCCGGAGCCGCCGGTTCAGCGGTCGTCGGGACGCCCACGCTGTCTGCCACGGGTCGTGACGTCACCGCTGCGGGCATCGGCGCCGGCCCTGGTTCCGCGCGCGCGGCGGACACCATCGAACGGGCTGCGGGCGCAGGCGACGGACTGGCCGGACGCGCGCGCACAGCCTGCTGGCCGCCGCCCTGCCCGCTCGCTGGCGTAGACGGCGTCGACGACGGACGGAAGGCCAGCATGCGCAGCAGCGTCATCGTAAAACCGGCGTATTCGTCCGGCGCCAGCGCCAGCTCGCTGCGGCCAAGATTGGCGATCTGGTAGAACAACTGGATTTCCTGCGCGTCGAACAGGCCTGCCAGACGCCGGACTTCCTCGGCCTCGGGCCACTCGTCCTGCACGGAAGCGGGCACCGCCTGCGCCAGCGCAACTTTATGCAGCAGCGAGCCGAGATCCTGCAGCGCCCCGGCGAACGACAGGCTGCGGTCAGCCATCGAGTCGGCGATGCCCAGCATCGTCGCGCCGTCTTCGGCGGCCAGCGCGTCCAGCAGTTGCACCAGATAGCTCTGATCGATGGCCCCGAGCATGCCGCGCACCGCTTCTTCCGATACCTGGCCCGCGCTGTAGGCAATGGCCTGGTCGGTCAGCGACAACGCATCGCGCATCGATCCATGCGCGGCCTGCGCCAGCAGGCGCAGCGCACTGCCGTCGTGACCGATGCCCTCTTCGGCCAGGATATGGTCGAGGTGCGAGACGATATGTCCCGGCGGCATCTGCTTCAGGTTGAACTGCAGGCAGCGCGACAGCACCGTGACCGGAATCTTCTGCGGATCGGTGGTCGCCAAGATGAACTTGACGTGTCCGGGCGGTTCTTCCAGCGTCTTCAGCATCGCGTTGAAGGCGTGGTTGGTCAGCATGTGGACTTCGTCGATCATGTAGACCTTGAAGCGCCCGATGGTCGGCGCGTAGACCGCCTTATCCAGCAGCTGCGCCATTTCGTCGACGCCACGGTTGGACGCCGCGTCCATCTCGATGTAGTCGACGAATCGCCCGCTATCGATTTCCAGGCAGGCCTTGCACTGGCCGCAGGGCTGGGCGGTGATGCCGCCGTTGCCGTCAGGGCCAGTGCAGTTCAGTGCCTTCGCGAGGATCCGGGATAAGGTGGTCTTGCCCACGCCGCGCGTACCGGTGAACAGGTAGGCGTGATGCAGCCGCTGCTGTTCCAGCGCATGCGTGAGCGCGCGGACCACGTGCTCCTGGCCCACCAGCGTGGTGAAATCCCGTGGGCGCCATTTGCGCGCTAGAACTTGATAACTCATAGGCGGCGATTGTAGCAAAAGGCGGACCTGAACAATGGGAAGCGACGGGACAAGGCGGCCTCAATCCACACCGACGAAGCCACCCGTCTGATGGGCCCACAACCGGGCATAGAGACCGCCATGTGCGAGCAGCTCCGCATGGGTGCCGGATTCCGCGATATGGCCGCCGTCGAGCACCACCAGGCGGTCCATCCGCGCAATCGTCGACAGGCGGTGCGCGATGGCGATCACGGTCTTGCCCTGCATGAGTACCTCCAGGCTTTCCTGGATGGCGGCCTCGACTTCGGAATCGAGCGCCGAAGTCGCCTCGTCGAGGATCAGGATGGGCGCGTCCTTGAGCAGCACGCGGGCAATGGCGATGCGCTGGCGCTGGCCGCCCGACAGCTTTACGCCGCGCTCTCCCACCAGGGCATCCAGGCCCCGGTTGCCGTGCGCGTCCACCAGTTCGTCGATGAAATCGTCGGCGCGCGCGCGCCGCAGCGCGCCGTGCAGCTCATCGTCGGTACTGTCGGGTTTGCCGTAGCGCAAGTTGTCGCCGATCGAGCGGTGCAGCAGCGACGTGTCCTGCGTGACCATGCCGATCTGGGCGCGCAGGCTTTCCTGCGTGACGCCGGCCACGTCTTGGCCATCGATCAGGATACGGCCGGTTTCAAGATCGTAGAGCCGCAACAGCAGGTTGACCAGTGTCGACTTACCGGCTCCCGAGGGGCCGACCAGCCCAATCTTCTCACCCGGCCGCACCACAAGATTGACGTTCTCGATCACGCCGCTGCCCTTGCCATAGTGGAAGCCGACGTTTTCGAAGCGCACTTCGCCTTGCCGGATCACCAGCGGCTTCGCGTCGGGCCGGTCCAGCACGTGCCTGGGCATGGCAACCGTCTTCATGCCGTCCTGCACCTGTCCCACGTTCTCGAAAATGCCGTTGACTACCCACATGATCCAGCCGGACATGTTGTTGATACGGATAACGAGACCGGTGGCCAGCGCAATCGCGCCCGTGCTGACGATGCCCTGGTTCCAGAGCCAGAGCGCGATGCCCGTGGTGCCGGCGATCAGCGCGCCGTTCATGACGGTAACGGTGACGTCCATCGCACTGACCATGCGCCCGGCCATCCGCGCGCGGTCTGTCTGCTCCGCCATGGCGTCGCGTGCGTAGTTCTCTTCGCTGCGCGTATGGGCGAAGAGCTTCAGTGTCGTGATGTTGGTGTAGCCGTCGACGATCCGGCCCATCAGCCGGGAGCGCGCCTCCGTCGCCATCAGCGCGCGCTGCTTGACGCGCGGCGTGAACCAGATCAGCGCGAAGATATAGCAGACGATCCACAGGATCAGCGGGATCATCAGCCGCCAGTCGGCTTCGGCAAACAGCACCAGCGCGCTGACCGCATAGACGACCACATGCCACAGCGCATCGACGGCCTGCACCGCCGAATCGCGCAAGGAGAAGCCGGTCTGCATGATCCGCTGGGCGATCCGGCCCGCAAAATCGTTCTGGAAGAACGACAGACTCTGCTTGAGCACATAGCGGTGATTCTGCCAACGCACCATGTTGGCCAGATTCGGGTTGATGCTCTGGTGCACCAGCACGTCGTGCAGCCAGATCATCACGGGCCGCAACACCAGCGCGACGAACGCCATCCACAGCAGTTCGTTGCGATGGCGGGCGAAGAAATTGCCGTCTGGCGCTTCGCGCGCCAGATCGACCAGACGGCCAAGGAACGTGAACAGCGCAACTTCGACCAGCGCGCCGATCAACCCGACGATCAGCAGGAGCACGAAAACGCCCCACACCTCGCGCAGGAAGTAGGCGTAGAAACGCCACACGCTGTCGGGCGGCTGCGTGTCCGGAAGCCGGCGAAACGGATCGATCAGTCTTTCCAGGCGGCGGATGGGCATTGCGGCTGTCCTTCGTCGATCGACTTGGCTTGACGGGAACCGCACATGATACGCCCATGAAAAAGCCCCGCTGCGGGAGCGGGGCTTGTGTCGCTGCGCACCGCCGGTGCGTCAGTGGATCACCATCAGCGTGAACGGATGGACATAGGCTTGCAGCGTCACGAACAGGCCGACCATAATGGCCAGCGCGATCGAATGGAAGAACACGTAGCGCAGGATTTCGCCCTCGTGCCCGTACCATTTCGTGGCCGTGGAAGCAACCACGATCGACTGCGCATCGATCATCTTGCCCATCACGCCGCCCGAGCTGTTGGCCGCGGCCATCAGCGTCGGCGACAGACCCAACTGCTCCGCAGTGGTTTTCTGCAGACCGCCGAACAGCACATTGGACGCGGTGTCAGAGCCGGTCAGCGCCACGCCCAGCCAGCCCAGCATGGTGCCGAACAGCGGATACAGCACGCCGGTCTGCGCGAAGGCCAGTCCCAGCGTGGCGTCGAGTCCCGAGTAGCGCGTCAGATAGCCGATGCCGAACATTGCGCAGATCGTCAGCAGTGAATAGCGCACGAGCTTGATGGTCTCGAAATACTCCTTGAACAGGCGCGGGATCGAGTAGCCCATCAGCAGGCCGCCGATGATCGCCGACACCAGAATGCCGGTGCCGGCCATCGACAGCACGTTGAAGGCAAAGACGGCGGGTTCGGCGATTTCCTTGGGCACTACGGGCGGGCCCTTGATCACTGCCTTGTCCAGGCCAGGGATCGGGAAGCGCCACTGCCAGATCGCGTCAGCCGCTTTCTTGAACTCGGGAATGCCCCAGATAAACACGAACACCGTGAGGATCACCCACGGCAGCCAGGCCTTGATGACCGAAATATTGGCCGAAGCCGCATGCGCCTGTGCGTCGGCGGCGATGGCTTCCGGGTTGTCGATCTTCGAATCGTCCTTGCGGCCGAGAATGCGCGTGGATGTCCAGACTTCCTTCGGGCGCCAGATCTTCAGGAACGCGGTCAGGCAGCCCATCGAGATCAGCGCCGAAATCACGTCCACCAGCCACGGGCCGTGGAAGTTCGAGACCAGGAACTGCGGCACCGCGAAGCTGACACCGGCCACCAGAATCGCCGGCCAGATGGCCAGCATGCCGCGGAAGCCCGCGAACGCCCAGATCAGCCAGAACGGCACCAGCACCGAGAAGAACGGCAATTGGCGTCCGATCATTGCCGACAGCTGCACCTGATCGATCCCCGTCACGGACGACAGCCCGATGATCGGCGCGCCCAGCGCACCGAAAGCAACCGGCGCGGTGTTGGCGATCAGCGCCAGGCCCGAGGCGGCCAGCGGCGAGAATCCCAGGCCGATCAGGATGGCGCCGGTTACCGCCACCGGCGTGCCAAACCCGGCTGCGCCCTCGAAGAATGCGCCGAAGCTGAACGCCACCAGCAGCAGTTGCAGGCGACGATCCTCAGTTACCCCGGAGATCGAGTTCTGTAACACCTTGAATGACCCGTTCAAGGTCGTCAGCCGGTGCAGGAAGATGATATTGAGGACGATCCACCCGATCGGGAACAGGCCCGACACGATACCGAGCCCGGCCGCCTTGCCGGCCATGGCCGCCGGCATGCCGAACACCAGCGACGCGACGGCCACGCCGACGATCAGCGCCAGGCCAGCGGCCAGGTGGGCCTGCATGTGAAAGAACGCCAGCGCCGCCAGCAGCACCGCGACTGGAACCCCTGCAGCGATGGTCGAAAGCGCCATGCTGCCTAGCGGGTCATAGACTTGACTCCACATTATTTGAATCCTCCTCTGGTTATACGGCTGCCTTCCTCTGACGGGCCTGGGAAGCCGGGCTGCTGTTGTCCAGACAGGCGATGCATGCGTCGCCTGACAAGACAGAAAGGGGATTGTAAGGACGGGTTCCGGACTCGCCGCTCAAAATCCGGTCATCGATGTGATGAACCGGATTCACGGATCAGGGTTTGTTCGGGGGCAGACTGGCGCACCTCACATCCTGGCGCGCAGCGTACTCCTTTAAACGAACGTTCGAAATAGGGAATGTGATGGGGAACGGGTGCGCGACCGCGTGGTCAGCCACATTCGCCGACATAACCGCAATTGGCGCACTTGGCGCAGCCGTCCACCTTGTGCAGCGCATGCGCGCCGCACTCGGGACACGGCTTGCCGGTGCCAATGCCCACGGCAAGCTGGCGCGGCGCGGCGGGTTGAGACAGCGCGGCTTGGGAATCCGCCGCGGCTGTGCCGCTCTGGCGCGCCAGGCGGTCCGCCAGCGCGCGCGCCGGCACCTGAGCGCCATCTTCGTCGAGGAATCCGCGCTTGATCAGAATGCGCTGGATCGCATAGCTCAGCGCCGCCACTTCCGAATCGTGGAAGCGAGGCACTTCGGTGCCATCCTGGCGCACCAGCGACCCGTAGCGCACGGTGCCCTTGTCCCACACGACATTGCGCATGTCGGCCAGCGCCTTGGCGATCGGGCCGCCCGAGCGCGCCACCATCGACAGCAGCCGCATGGTCGAGGTGATCCACTGCTGCCCCTCGCTGCGCTGTCCGGCCGGCATGAAGAACTCGATCGGCCGTTCGATCGTGACCGGCTGGCCGTCGATTGTGCCGGACACGCGCATGAAGTTGACCGTCAGATAAACCGTCTTGTGGCCTTCATAGGTGAGGTATTCCACCTTCGACGTGACGCCTTCCAGGTCGCCAAGCGGTCGGCTTCCGAATGGCCGCGTCAGCGGATCGTCGTCGCTAGCCGCGGCCGTCGGCGCAGGCGCGACCGACAGCACCGCGCCCAGCACCTGGTTGGGCCGATACGTGGCCAGCCCCTTGAGCCCGGCCTTCCACGCTTCCAGATAGAGATTGCGGAACGCCTCGTACGGATAGTCTTCCGGCACGTTGACGGTCTTGCTGATGCTGGTGTCGATGTATGGCTGTACAGCTTCCAGCATGCGCATATGGTCGAGCGCCGACATCTGCAGCGCCGTCACGAAGGCCTCGGGCAACTGATCCATGTCGCGACCTATATGCCGATACAGTCGCCAGGCGCGATCGGCCACCTCGAAGGTGCGATAGCTGTTGTCCGGCATGCGCTTGCGCCGGTTGTAGGTCCATGAAAACGCCGGTTCGATGCCATTCGAGGCATTGTCCGCAAAGGCCAGCGTGATGGTGCCAGTGGGCGCGATCGACAGTAGATGGGAATTGCGCACGCCGTGCTGGCGGATCGCGTCCCGCACCGCCGCGGGCAGACGGCCGACAAACCCGCCACGCAGATACGCATCGGCGTCGAACAGCGGGAACGCGCCTTTCTCGTCGGCGAGTTCGACCGATGCCAGATAGGCTTGATCGCGCATCGTTTCGGCAATACGCGCGGCCAACTCGCGCCCGGCATCACCGTCATAACGCAGGCCCAGCATCACCAGCGCGCTGCCCAGACCAAGGAATCCAAGCCCGATGCGACGCTTGGCCTGCGCTTCGGCCTGTTGCTCGGGCAGCGGCCAGAACGTGACGTCGAGCACGTTGTCGAGCATGCGCGTCGACACGCGCACGACCTGCGCAAATGCGTCGAAGTCGAAGCTGGCGTGTTCGGTGAACGGCTGCCGCACAAAACGCGTGAGGTTGATCGAGCCGAGACAGCAGCAGCCATACGAAGGCAGCGGCTGCTCCGCGCACGGGTTGGTCGCCTCGATGGTTTCGCAGTAATAGAGATTGTTGTCGGCGTTGATGCGCGACAGGAACAGGATGCCGGGCTCGGCGTGGTCATAGGTGGCCTGCATGACCTGATCCCACAGTTGGCGGGCCGGCACACGGCGATACACCCACAGGCCGTCGTCACGTCGATAGGCGCCCGCCTCGATCATGTCCGGTCCTGGCTCGGCGACGTGCACCAGCTCGACTTCTTCGTCGGCCTCCACCGCGCGCATGAAGGCGTCGGTCACGCCGATCGAGATGTTGAAATTTGTCAGTTCGCCCCGGTCCTTGGCGTGAATGAAGCTTTCGATATCGGGATGGTCGCAGCGCAGCACGCCCATCTGGGCGCCGCGCCGCGCGCCGGCCGATTCCACCGTGGCGCACGATGCATCGAACACCTTCATGAACGATACGGGGCCCGACGCCCGCGAATGCGTGGCACGCACCAGCGCGCCGCCGGGCCGGATCGACGAAAAATCATAGCCCACGCCGCCGCCGCGACGCATGGTCTCGGCCGCCTGCGCCACCGCCGTATAGATGCTGGGCTTGCCGTCCTTCGCCTCCGACACGGAATCGCCGACAGGCTGCACGAAGCAATTGATCAGCGTGGCCTGGATGCCGGTGCCCGCCGCAGAGTTGATGCGCCCCGCCGGCACGAATCCGTTCTCGAGCGTCCAGAGAAAGCGCGCCGCCCAGGCATCGCGCCGGTCCGCCGGTTCGGCCTCGGCCAGCGCGCGAGCCACCCGGCGCCGCACGTCGTCGACGGTCCGCTCCTCGCCCTTGGCGTACTTTTCCTGAAGGACCTCGACGGAGATGTCTTGCGGCGCCAGGGCGCCCTGGAGAATCTGTTCGTTTGCGTTCATGCCCAACCTGCCTAGATGAGTACGATGGCTGAAATTGCCGTCCGCCATGCTGCCAGCATGGCCACACATCAACCCGGTATCAGATCAAACCGCCGTCGAACAACCTTCGTACAACTACGAAAAATCGGACTGCCGCCTCAGGTTGCGTTACAATGCCGGTCGGACGGGCCTCCTCGCATGGTGGCGCGGTCAACCTGGTCAGGTCGGGAACGAAGCAGCCACAGCCGTTTTCCACCAGTGCCGAGGGTCAGGCTCGTCCCCCTTCCTGTTTTTCTTCGTTTTTCCTTCGCCTTTTCTTCGCAATTCCCCGCTGCAAAATTCCTCCGGCGCAACTCCGCTCCGGCGCAACGTCGCGTCCCGCAAACCAGATTCGCTGGCTGTTCGCAGTATAGGCATCCAGGCATCACAAAGGGCGGCGAACTATTTTGCGCCCGTTTTGCGATGCCGGCACATCTCAGAACAACGACCCTTGTTGCGACGTGGCGATCGGGACCACGGGCGCTGGCGTTGCGCGCAACTGTTCAGCATCGATCCATTCGCCCGCGGCAGTGGCCACGCCCGCTTCGATGCGCCTGTCCGGGAACATCGGTTTCACCGCGGCTACATAGCGTGCCAACTGCGCGCCGTACGCCGCGTGCTCCTGGGGCAGCAGACGTTGCTTGTAGTCGATGATGACGACGCGGTCGGCAAACTCCACCAGCCGGTCGATACGCAGCAGGCGCCCCCAGCCGTCGTAGAGTTCCACCTCGTTGCGCGCCGACAAGGCGTGGTCGGGAAATAGCAGCGGCCGCAGCGCCGGCGCGGCCAACATCGTGCGCAGATCCTGCACCGCAGCCTCGGCCAACTGCTGCCAGCGCTGCCGCGCCTCCGGCGTACCTGCGCCGGTAAGCGGAAACCAGCGCAGCACTGTCGGCACGTCGGGCGACCCGGCGTAGGCGTCCGGATAGCGCGTGATCCGTTCCAGCAAGGCGTGCACCAGCTCACCATGCGCGGCCGCCTGGGCATCGAACACGGTCGATTCGTCGCTGTCGTCCAGCGCAGTGCCGACATCGCCGGCCTCATCCGCATGTCGATAGCGTTGTCGAAAATCGGTGTAACGCACGGTCTCGCCGACATGTGACGCCGCCTGCCCCGAGGTGATTCCCAGCTCGGGATACGCGGCGATTTCGTCGCCGACGCCAGCGGCCGCCAGCCTCACGTACCAGCTTCCCGCAATCTCGGCGCCCGGCGCATCGTCCTTCTCCGCCCTCGAGCTGCGGCCTTTCACGCCGCTCACCAGCAGCCCCTGCTGCGCGCGCGTCATCGCCACATACAGCAAATTCCAGTTTTCCCGCTCGGCCAGCGCGGCCTCGGCGTCAAACATCGGCGCCCGCGCCAGCCCGCGTTCGCTGCGCTTGCCATAGGCCGAAAAATGGCGCGGCACCGGCGATGCGGGCGGCCAGTCGACCAGGATGCCGCCGCGATCGGCAGTGGGCTCGCTGTGGTTGGCGTCGAGCAGCACCACGAAAGGCGCCTCCAGCCCCTTGGCCGCATGCACGGTCAGGATGTGCACGGCGTCGAGCTGATTGTCGGCGCCGTCGTCCGGTTCGGCTTCGGTGTCTTCGACGCCCTCGCCCATGCCGCCTTCGTCAGGACTCTCGTCCTCGTCGCCGCGCCGGATTTCCTGCAGTTCGTCGATAAACTTCGGCAGGCTCGGGTAACGGCCGCCATCGAGATCGAGCGACAGCTTCAGGAACGCATCGAGATTGGCCAACACCTGCTCGCGAATCGCGGACGGCGCGGCCTGCGCATATCTGCGGCGCACCTCGCCCTGGTAATAGATATGGTCGATCAGGTCGTGGACAGGCTTGTGGGGCGCCAGCGCCAGCCATTCACGCAACCGCTGCACGCCAGCGCGCAAGGGCAAGCTGACGTCTGCGGGCAGCCCACCCGCCTCGATGCGCGCCCACCAGCCGCCCTCGCCTTCCATCGAGGCCAGCGCGATCAGGTCGTCGTCGGTGGCGCCGACGATTGGACTCTTGAACACGTGCGCGAGGTCTAGATCGGATTCGGGCGTCATCAGGAACGCCAGCAGCGCCGACACGTCAAGCGCTTCGAGCGTGCGCAACAGCCCGCCGCGGCGCGGGCTCAGGCAAGGGATGCCCGCTTCGCGCAGCGCGCGTTCATAGTCGGCTAGATAAGTCTTGCGGCGCACCAGCAAATGCATGTCGCGCCAGCAAGCGCGCCGCGTCTTGTCCCCTTCGCGCACCGGCACGTGGTCGCGCAGATAGTGCAGCCACGCCGCCACGCGACGACCCTCTTCGAAGCGCAGCGAATCGCCCAGCTGGATGCGCGGCTGCGTCAGGGTATCGCGGTGACCGTCGCCGGACGGCGCTTCTTCTTCGGCGGTGTCATCGGGTTCCACCAGCGGCAGCAGCCAGACCGGGCCGCCCGGATCGGTCAGCGCCGTGCTCTGGGTCTCGTAGAGCGGATAGCGGCCTTCGGCGCGCGCGTGGTCGAATACTGCATTGACCCAGTCCAGCACTTCGGGACGATTGCGGCGCGTGCGGTTCGTGCGCAGCACGGTGGCGCCAAAATCGGCTTGCAGCATGTCACGCGCCGCGTCGAACAGGCGCGCATCGGCGCGGCGGAACCGGTAGATCGATTGCTTGGGATCGCCCACCAGGAAGATCGTTGGCTTGTCGGCAAGCCCCTGATAACCCGCGAGCCAGCCCTGCAGGATGCGCCACTGCAGCGGATTGGTGTCCTGGAACTCGTCCAGCAGCAAATGGCGATACCGCGCATCAAGCCGCACCTGCAGGTATGCGGCCGCGTCCTCGTCGGCCATCAGCTTTGCCGCGAGCCATTCGAGATCGGCAAAATCCATCGCGCGCTGTTCGCCCTTGTAGCGGTGATAGCGCGCCAGCAGCGCGTCGCCAAGGCGGTACAGCGCCAGATTGATGGCCAGCACCGCGGCTTCGCAACGGCGCGCGGCGATTTCCTCGAGGCGCTTGCAATGACCCGCCATCTCCGCCAGCAGTTCGTCGGCCGCGCCTTCGGTACCGCAGACCTTCACCAGCGCGGCGGTGCGCTTCATCGCGCGCGGCTTGCCCGCATCGGTAAAGAAAGCCGCGCGCAGCAGATGGAACGCTCGCGTGGCCGCCTCGCCCGCTTCGGCGCCCGCATCGCGCCAGACCCGGATCGCGCGCAATCCCTCGATCAAGCGCGAAGCGTTGGTCTGCTCCGTCTTGCCGCCGCGCCCCAACATCAGCACAATCTGCGCGCATTCCTCGAGCCAGTCGTCGTCGGCCAGCGCAGTGACCAGCACATCGTGCGTGGCGTCGTCGCCGAGATCGGCGGCCAACAGTTGCGCCGGATCGCCCGCTTCGCGAAACGCCTGCCATTCGTTGCGAGCGTGGAACATGCGATCGAGCAGGCTGCGCACCTGAAAATCGCCGATCGCATCGACAAGCTGTTCGTACGTCTCGCGCAATTCGGCGTGCTGTGGTTGCGCCAGCGCGCGCCAGAATGGCGCCCATGCTTCGCGCTTCATGCGCAGCGCATCTTCCCGCAGCGATGCGCCGGGCACGATGCCCGAAGACAGCGGCGCGCCGCGCAGCAGCGTGCCGAACCAGCCGTGGAACGTGTCGATCGCCATGCGGCCCGGCGAAGCCAGCACCTGCGCGTGCAGCAGGCGCGCGCGCGGCAGCGCGGCGCGCGCGGCTTCCGGCGTCAGTCCGCGCATCTCCAGCTGCGCCAGCACCGCATCGTCGCTGCCGCTGGCAAGCTGCGCCAGCACCTCCAGCAGACGCTCGCGCATTTCCTCGGCGGCCTTGCGCGTGAACGTGATCGCCAGCACCTCGTGCGGCGCCGCACCGGCAAGCAGCAGCCGCACCAGGCGGGCCACCAGCAACCATGTCTTGCCGCTGCCGGCGCAGGCCTCGACCACCACCGACCGGGTGGGATCGCAGGCCGCGCGCGTGAAATCGGACTCGCCAACGGGTTGACCATCGCGCAGGTAGGCGTGGATATCGTGACTGGCGCTCATGACTGCAGATCGGGCAAGGCGGTGGATTCCCAGAAGCCCTTGCGGCACAGGCCACGGGCATCGCAATAGGTACAGGCCGCGGCGTCGCCGAATGCGGGCAGCTTCGCGCCCTGGCGCAAACGGCCAACATCGTCGCGCAATTGCCGTTCCAACCAGGTCACGGCGGCCTGGAATTCGGGCAGGTCGACTTCGCGTTGCGCGCCGGGCGCACTGTCCTTGCCGCCCTGCTTCACGCCTTCAAGGGCAACCCAACTGCCGGCCACCGCATCGGCGCGCAGCAACCCGTAGAACGCCAGCTGGCAATCCTCTTCGGCGTCGCCGGCCTTGCGGCGCAGCCGACTGGCCGGTTGGGTCTTGTAGTCGATCACCGCGTGGGCTCCATCGGGTCCCTTGTCGAGCCGGTCGATGCGGCCGGACAAATGCAGCGGCGTGCCGTCGGGCATCGCCACATCGACGCTGGCGTCGATTTCGCCGCCGCGCCAGTGCCAGCCCATCTCCTCTCGCGCCGATTGCCAGGCGACATAGGACGGCAGCACCTCGCGCCAGCGGCGGTAGTAGCTGATCGCGTTGCCGTCCTCGGCGATCTGCTTGCCGAAGACGGTGTCGGAAATCTGTCGCAGGCGTGCAAGCCGGCGCTGCTCATCGCGTTCGCCCGAGGCGTGGATTTCCTCGTGATATTGCAGCAGCACACGATGCAACAGATTGCCGATATCGCGTTTCTCAAGGTCGTCGTTGAGCTCCTCCAACCCGGCCAGGCCCAGCATGCGCCCTGCAAAGAACTGATACGGACAACGGCGCAGCGTGTTGTATGCCGCCGCGCTCCAGCGCGCCGGCACGCGCTCGGGCGCTGAAGGCGCGGGCATGAACACCGGTTGCGCGGACGTGTCGAACCATTGTGGTGCGCTGTTCGACTCGATCGGCGCACCCGCGCGCGCGCAGCATGCAGACAGCCGTTCGATCCAGCCCGATACGTGATGGGGTTCGCCCCGACTGCCGAAGCGCTGCCACGTCAGCACCACGTCGTCATTGTTGAGCAGCACTTCGGCCAGATCGCGCGCCTGCTGCGCAAAGCGCGCCTCGCGGTCTTCGAGTCCGAGTTCGCGCC
Source organism: Cupriavidus pauculus (assembly GCF_008801835.1). GTDB lineage: Bacteria > Pseudomonadota > Gammaproteobacteria > Burkholderiales > Burkholderiaceae > Cupriavidus > Cupriavidus pauculus. Next base: position 13,080 of record NZ_VZOW01000012.1, read on the forward strand.
GCATCTGGTTCGAGAAAAACATCAGCTCGGCGGCGCTGGACGGCAGTTGTGCATCATCGCACCCCACCACCACTACGCCATCGAAGCGGCGCATGCGCGCGCCGTTGAGCGGCAGGATCGTAATGCGCGACTGGCTTGGCGCCGACGGCTCCTTGTACGCCACCGATTCGAGCAATGCCGACAGCATGGCCCGGAATTCCTGCTGATCGAGCGTGGCCTGGCTGCCGGCTTCGTCATCGCAGACCTCGCCGAGCCGCGCCAGCGCGTCGAGCAGTTGCTGCCCGGCATCGTCGCCAGCCAGCGCGCCACGCATGCCCAGCACGTCGAGCGTGGCGTCCAGCCGGCCGAGCCAGACGGGCAGCGCATGCTGGGCCAGACCGCGCGGCCATTGCGCGGCTTCGTCGGCCAGCGAGGCGATCAACGCGCGGGCGGCGGCCCGCACTTCCAGCTCGGTGTCGCCGCCGTCGGTCGATTCTGCATCGACGGTCGCCGCGCTATCGCGTTCGGCAAACAGGTGGCGCAGGCGCGCCCAGCCGCCCGTGATCGCGTCGCGACGGATCCGTCGCTCCAACAGCGCGATGGCCTCGCCGCGACGCGCGGCCTCGGGCAGACAGAACGGGCTTTTCAACAGGTCGAGCAACGCTGCGGTATCGCCATCGCGCGCCAGCACGTCAAACCAACGCATCAGGGCGGCGGCCGCGCGCGTAGTCGACAATTTCCAGCCGGTCTCGTCGCGCACCGGCGCGCCCGCGCGCGCCAGCAGCGCCCGGGTGCGGCGCGCCACCACGCGATCGTGCGCCACCAGCGCCACGTGCTTGCGTCCATCGTTCAGCCACCGCACGAGCTGGTCGGCGGCGGCCATCGCCTCGTCCTCGAAGCGCGCACTGCCGATCACGCGCACTTGCGGGCGTTGCGCGGGCAAGGCCCGCGGCAGTGCGGGCGCCGGCGCGGCATCGGTGCTTTCGCCACGGCGCGCTTCGGGCCACAGCGCCAGCAACGTGCGATACCAGTCAGCGGGCTCGGCATCGGCGTCTTCATCGCCTTCGGGTGCGGACGCGCCGCCAGTCCAGTCGTACCCGACTTCGAGCGTCGGCACGAGTTCGGCGGCCTGCTGCAAAAACATTGCCTCGATCGGTTCCGGCGGCGTCGGGCCGATCCAGATCACCGGGCCGGCCAGGCGCTGTGCGAGACGCTGCAACGCACGCCGGCGCGCGGGCAACGGATCGTCCGGTCCCGACAACATCTGCCAGAAGGCCAACACGATCTGCGCCTCCTGTCCCAGGAAGCGTTCTGACAAATGCGCATAGGTCCGCTGCAAGGCGCCCTGCAGCAAGGCGGCCCGATCGTCGCCGTCGACATCGTCGTCTTCACGGATCGCCGCGTCCTCGAGCCAGCGCGCGCTCAGTTCGTCGCTGATCGACACCAGCGTCTGGGCCAGCCCCCACGCTGCGCCTTCGGTCTGCGCGCCGAAGGCACGACGCAGCCAGTCCTGCGCGCGGATGGCCTGCTGCACCGCCAGCAGCCGCGCCGCATGGCTGCGTACGGGCTGTGGCTCGATTTCGAGATCGGGAGGCAGGTCAAGCAGCCAGTGGCCAAGCGTCAGCACACGCGGCAGCAGCCGCGGCTGCCCGGCCGCGCGCGCGGCGGCATCGAGCGCCAGCCGCACGCCGGGAATCTGCGCGGCGGTAGGCACGACGACATGCGCGGCCGATGCAACAGGGCCGCAGTGATCGAGAAAATACCAGGTCGCCGTGGCCGCCTGTTCGAGGAACGACGGGCCAGGAACGAAAGTGAGCCGGGTCATGGATGATTGGAGCCGTCGCGATCCCCGGGATCACCCGGTGCCACCGTGGGACGCGCGATATCAGTCGTCGCCACCGCGCTCCAGGCGCGCGCGCAGTTCGCGCGCGGTTTCGAGCAGGCCCTGGTAGCCCGAGCGAGCGTGCTCGGGCAGGTCTGGGTCGCCGATCAGCGCGCCGAGCGTTTCCATCACGCTGTAGACGAGGCCCTTGGCGGCGCCCGTGGCGATGCTGTCCGATTCGACAGCGCTGCTCAGGTGCGCCAGCGCATCGCTGAGATGGTCCGCTTCGGGCGCGCTGTTTTCAGGCGAGTTGGGGACGGCGGGCGTTTCGGGCATGCCGGGCTTGCGGGGATCGGACGTCATGATCTGGGCCTTTTATCGAAAGATGCAGGGTTGGCGCATCCGCGCGAGCCATTCTACGCGGGTTCGGATGCGTTTCTCTTGAAGTGGATTCTAGAGCATGCGCGTGCGCGGTCGCAGCAGAAAATCGGCCGGGTGGGCGCGATCACGGCGCCGCACCAATTACCTCCGATACGTGCGGGCGATTGAGTGAATCTCTTGGCGCGATTAACACTATTATCAGCAGCCTCGTCGCGGGCACGGCAGAATAGTCACTGTCTACCCGCAGCAAAACGGTTTTCGGGCCGCCATCGCCAACGGCTTGAATTTCGGCAAACTGGTAAGATATTGGCGTCATTGGCGGCGCGTGTTTGCCGCGTGTTGCCGTCCGGCGGACCTGCACGATCTCGTGTAAGGTAGCGGTTCAGCCCCACGGCAGATTTCCGCCTTCATCATAAACTGAGCGAAACCAGAGGTTTTCCGCCATGAGCGATCAAATCAAATATGTGAGCGACGCGTCGTTCGATACCGACGTCCTCAAGTCCGACAAGCCCGTGCTGCTCGATTTCTGGGCAGAATGGTGCGGCCCGTGCAAGATGATTGCGCCGATTCTGGATGAAGTGGCCAAGGACTACGGCGACCGCGTGCAGATCGCCAAGATCAACGTCGACGAAAACCAGCAGGTGCCCGCGAAGTTCGGCATCCGTGGCATTCCCACGCTGATCCTTTTCAAGAACGGCGAAGTGGCCGCCCAGAAGGTTGGCGCCCTGTCGAAGAAGCAGCTGACCGAGTTCCTGGACACGCAGGTCTAAGCGACCTTGCGCCGGGGCCCGCGCGCCCCGGCAAGGCACCGAATCCGGCCGTGCGTGCGCCAGCTCTGGCGTACCGGCCGGTTTGTGCTAAGATGCCACCCAACAACTTCCCCGAGCGTTCGCTCATTCTTTTCCCCCTTCCTTAGGTCTTGCCCGTTCGGGCGCCTCTGTACCCCTTGTCTATGCACCTGACAGAACTAAAATCGCTTCACGTGTCTGCGCTTCTCGAAATGGCGGCTACGCTCGAGATCGACAACGCACAACGGATGCGCAAACAGGAACTGATGTTTGCGATCCTGAAGAAGCGCGCCAAGATGGGCGAAACCATCTACGGAGACGGCACGCTGGAAGTCCTCCCCGACGGCTTCGGTTTCCTGCGCTCGCCGGAAACTTCGTACCTCGCCAGCACGGACGACATCTACATCAGCCCCTCGCAGATCCGCCGCTTCAACCTGCACACCGGCGATTCGATCGAGGGCGAGGTCCGCACGCCCAAGGACGGCGAGCGCTACTTTGCGCTGGTCAAGGTGGACAAGGTCAACGGGCAGCCGCCCGAAGCGGTGAAGAACCGCATCATGTTCGAGAACCTGACGCCGCTGCACCCGAACCGGCCGCTCACGCTCGAACGCGATATCCGCGCCGAAGAGAACATCACTGGCCGCATCGTCGACATGATCGCGCCGATTGGCCGCGGACAGCGCGCACTGCTGGTGGCGTCGCCGAAGTCCGGCAAGACCGTGATGCTGCAGCACATCGCCCACGCGATCGCCAACAATCATCCGGAAGCGGATCTGTTCGTGCTGCTGATCGACGAACGCCCCGAAGAAGTGACCGAAATGCAGCGCTCGGTTCGTGGTGAAGTGGTGGCGTCGACGTTCGACGAACCCGCGATCCGCCACGTACAGGTGGCCGAAATGGTCATCGAGAAAGCCAAGCGACTGGTCGAGCTGAAGCGCGACGTGGTGATCCTGCTGGACTCCATTACCCGTCTGGCGCGCGCCTACAACACGGTGGTGCCGGCCTCGGGCAAGGTGCTGACCGGCGGTGTCGACGCCAACGCGCTGCAGCGCCCGAAGCGTTTCTTCGGCGCCGCGCGTAACCTGGAAGAAGGCGGTTCGCTGACGATCATCGCCACGGCGCTGATCGAAACCGGCAGCCGTATGGACGACGTGATCTACGAAGAGTTCAAGGGCACCGGCAACATGGAAGTGCACCTGGAACGCCGTCTGGCGGAAAAGCGCGTCTACCCGGCCATCAACCTGAACAAATCCGGTACGCGCCGCGAGGAACTGCTGATCAAGCCGGAAATCCTCCAGAAGATCTGGATCCTGCGCAAGTTCATCTCCGACATGGACGAAGTCCAGGCGATGGAATTCATCCTCGACAAGATGAAGCCGACGAAGAACAATGCGGAGTTCTTCGACATGATGCGCCGCGGCGGCTAACGCCACCTGGCAGTTGCCACGCAAGCGGAAAGGCGTACCCTCTGGGTGCGCCTTTTTCATTTCCGACCCGACCCATTATGTTCGGCAAACTTTCCAGCTTCCTGCGTGCGCGCTCGCGCGAGCGCAAGCTTGCCCAGTACGCGATTCCCGACGAACTGTGGACGCGCACCGTCGCCGCGCTGCCCTTCGTGCAACGCTACGACGCCGACGACCTGCACGCGCTGCGCGAACTGGCAACGCTGTTTATCGCCAACAAGGAATATTCGACCGCGCACGACCTCGAACTGACCGACGACATGGTGGTCAGCGTGGCCGTGCAGGCTTGCGTGCCGATCCTGAAACTGGGCATCGAGTGGTATCGGGGCTGGCGCGGCATCGTGCTGTATCCGGGCGAATTCCTGATCCGCAAGACCGTGGAAGACGAGATCGGCCTCGTCCATGGCGTCGAGGAAGAAGCCAGCGGCGAGGCATGGGAGAACGGCCCGGTGATCCTCTCATGGCAGGACGTGAGCTTGCCCGGCGCGGGCATCGTCAGCGCCCGCGAGCTGCCGGTCGACACCTACAACGTGGTAATCCATGAATTCGCCCACAAACTCGACATGCTGAACGGCGAACCGGATGGCGTGCCGCCGTTTTCGCGCGTCCTGCATCCGGGCATCGATGCAGAGCAGTGGGCCGAAACCTTCCTGGGGGAATACGATACGTTCGCCGACGCATGTGAAGCGGTCGCCGACGCCGACTGGGACCACCCGCACCGCCTGCCGCCCCGGCTGCACGTGATCGACCCGTATGGATGCGAGGCGCCGAGCGAATTCTTCGCGGTGGCTTCCGAGGCCTTTTTCGTCGATCCGCGCGCCCTACGCGAGCACTGGCCCACGACGTACGCCATGCTGTGCCAGTTTTATCGCCAGGATCCGGCAAAACATGACGTATCAGCCACGTAAAGCGTTTTTACCGCCGCTATCGCGAAAGCTACGGACTTATTGCCCAAGTCCTTGTTTATCTGCCATAATTCTGGTTTGCCCGTAATCGGCAAGTGGTTCGCTCGTCGCAAGCGTTTGCCTGCGACATTCGACGACCGAGCGGACTGGCTACCCAACCTGAAAGGAAGCACCATGAAAGAAGGCATTCACCCCAATTACCGCGAAGTCCTGTTCCACGACGTGTCGAACGACTTCAAGTTCGTGACCCGCTCGACGATCCAGACCAAGGACACGATCGAACACGAAGGCAAGACCTACCCGCTGGCCAAGATCGAAGTGTCGTCGGAATCGCATCCTTTCTATACCGGCCAACAGAAGATCATGGACACGGCCGGCCGCGTCGAGAAGTTCCGCCAGAAGTTCGGCAGCAAGCTGGCCGCCAAGAAGTAATCGCCCAGCTCTACCGAGCGAACGCGCGCGCAGGAACAGATGCTCCTGCCCTGCGCGACCTGACAGAGAGGCAGCATCGGCTGCCTCTTTGCATTTGTGGCCCACAATAGCGGCTTGTGTTCGCTTATGGTCGCTGTCCCGCCTCTGTCCCGATGTCCCAAGCCAAGACCTCTCCCGTCCACCTGACCGCCGCCGCGACCGGCGCGCTGCCGCGCTATCTTTTGCTGGCGATCTGCATCATCTATGGCCTGGCAGGTTTGTTTGGGCGGGATCCATGGAAGAACGAGGACGCGGCCGGGTTTGGCGTCATGTGGCAGCTTGGCGACGGCAACGTGCAAGACTGGCTGATGCCCAACATCGTGGGCCGGCCCGTCAGCGAGGACGGCCCGCTGGTCTTCTGGGTGGGCGGGCTGATGATCCGGCTGTTCGGCGGATGGCTGGGCGCGCCGGACGCCTCGCGCCTCGCCCCGGCGCTGTTTTACTTCGGCACCTGCGCATTCATCTGGTATTCGACGTATCTGCTTGGCCGACGTGACGAGGTGCAGCCGTTTGCCTTTGCTTTCGGCGGACAGCCCGACGCGCGCTCGTACGGCCGTGCGCTGGCCGACGGGGCCTTACTGATTTTCCTGGCCTGCGTTGGCCTGGCCATGCGTGGCCACGAGACCACGGCGCAAGTCGGTCAGGTCTGTTTCATCGCGTTCATCCTCTATGGCATGGTGCGCAGCCTGGATAAACCCGTCCAGGGCAGCCTCTGGTTCGGCGTCGGCCTGGGTGCGCTGTGCCTGGCCAGCGGACCGATCCTGGCCGCGGCGCTGTTGGGCGCGTCGTTGGTCGCAGGTATCGCATGCAGGCCATTACCGCTGAAGCGGCTCGTCGCGATCGGCTTGCCGATTGCACTCGCGATCGTGGGCGCCTGGATGGCTGCCGCTTATTTTGGCGCGACGGTTCCCGACGATGCCGTGGCCTATATCCGCGAGTGGTCGCGCTACGACCGCCACACCTACGGGGCGCCTTCGCTGCTCACGGCAGGCTTTATCGCGCGCAACTTCTTCCTGTTCAGCTGGCCGGTTTGGCCGATCGCGGCGTTTGCCTGGCTGTCGTGGCGCGGGATGCGCCGCGCCGCACACGTGGCGTTACCGCTGGCGATCCTGGCCATGCTATTCGTACTGCTGGTGTTGCAGCGCAGCCCCGGCGACGTGCAATTCATCCTGCTGCTGCCGCCGATGGCCATCCTGGCGGCGTTTGCGCTGCCCACGCTGCCGCGCGCGGCGATCAATGCGATCGACTGGTTTGCCCTGCTGTTCTTCACGATTTTTGGCGGCTTCATCTGGTTCATGTGGATCGCCAAGACAACCGGCTGGCCTCCCAAGATCGCCAACAACGTGTTTCGCCAGATTCCGGGCTTCCAGCACACCTTTACCCTGAGCGCCGTCGCGATAGCGATCGCGGTGACACTGGCGTGGATCCTGATCGTGCGCTGGCGGCTGTCGCGCGCGCCAAAGCAGATCTGGCGCCCGGTGGTGATTTCGGCGGCCGGCACGACGTTGATGTGGGTCATCGCCATGACCCTCTGGCTGCCGTCCATCAACTACGGCAAGACCTATCGCGATGTCGCGCAGGCCGCCGCACTGGCCCTGCCGTCGACCTATCGGTGCGTACAGCCGATCCGCATGGGCGATGCGCAACTCGCGTCCTTTGCGTACTTCGGACAAATTCGCTTCGGCGGTCCAGCCGACGCATGCGATGTGCTGCTGCGTCACGATGCGGTGGACTACGGCGCGCCGAGCAATATTTCCCATTTCGAATGGCGGCTGATCTGGGAAGGCCGCCGCCCGGCCGACCGCGACGAGCGTTTCCGCCTGTATCGCCTGGTGGACACCTCGCATGCTGCGCCACCGCGCCCGTCAGCCGCGCAACGCCGCCTGCCGCGGCAGGAATGACGGCCGTCGCGCGCCGCCACGGCGCCGGCCTGTCAAGGCGCCTTGACCCTGCTGGCCAGAATCGGCCAGCCGCCGATCCGACCTCCCCATGAGCAGCGCGCTGCAAGATCTTCGCCGCATCGTCCATCTGGCCACACCGGTACTGGTGGGGCAACTTGCCGTAATTGCGTTCGGCGTCATCGACACCATCATGGCAGGGCGCGCGTCGGCCACTGACCTCGCCGCGGTGGGGCTGGGCGGATCGATCTACGTGACGGTCTATATCAGCCTGATGGGCGTGTTGCAGGCCCTGGCCCCAACGGCAGGCCAACTGTATGGCGCGGGGCGCATCGAGGAAATCGGCGTCGAAGTCCGCCAGGCCGCGTGGCTGGGCTTGGCGCTGGCCATCCCGGGCATGCTGCTCCTGTTGTTTCCGGGACCGTTGCTGGCGTTCGCAAAGGCGCCTCCCGAGCTGGTGGAAAAGGCGTCGCGGTATTTGCATATCGTGGCCTTCGGGCTCCCGGCGGCGCTCGCGTTCCGCATCTACATGGCGCTGAACAATGCCTTGTCGCGCCCGATCATGGTGACGGTCCTGCAGATTGCCGGGCTGATGCTGAAGGTGCCGCTCAATGCCTGGTTTATCCACGGTGGACTTGGCGTCGATGCGATGGGCGGCCCCGGTTGCGCACTGGCATCGACGATCATCAGCTGGACGTGGTGCGCGTCCGGCCTGGCGATCCTGCGCCTGGGCAGTGCTTATCGTCCGCTCGGCATTTTTGCGCGATGGGAATGGCCGCGCTGGCAACGGATTTCGCCGCTGCTGCGCCTCGGCGTGCCAATGGGACTGACTTACCTGATCGAAATCACGTCGTTCACGCTGATGTCGATCTTCATCACACGGCTGGGCACGGACACGCTCGCCGGCCATCAGATCATCGCCAACCTGAGCGCAGTGGCGTACATGATGCCGCTGTCGCTTTCGATCGCCACGTCGACGCTTGTAGCGCAAGCGATCGGCGCGCGCGATCTCGCCGGTGCGCGGCGTATCGGCTGGCGCGGCATCCGGTTTGGCGCGAGCATCGCCCTGGTCACGGGCACCCTGCTCTGGCTATTGCGCGAGCCGCTTCTGAACGCCTATGCGAAGGATCCCACCGTCGTGGCAAAAGCGTTGCCGTTGATGCTGTTTGTCGCGTTCTATCAGGCGTTCGACGCCGTGCAGGTCATGAGCGCATTTATTCTGCGCGCCTACAAGATCGCGTTGATTCCGACCCTGATCTATGCCGGGTCGCTGTGGGGAGTGGGATTGGGCGGCGGTTATGTGCTCGGCTTCGGACTGATCGAGTCGATGCCGGCATTCACGCGTGGCGCCTCGGGTTTCTGGCTCGCCAACAGCGTCAGTCTCGCCATTGCCGGCACACTGCTCGTGCGGTATTTCCGCAAGGTCAGCCGGGTGCCCGAGGTTCGCTAGACGAGCTGATGCGCCAGATCGGGCGCACGCGACCGTGGCGCTCTCGATCGGAAGTACGGGTGGAACGGGCGTTGCCGGGACGTGGTGGGATGGATCCGACACGGCGCGCATGAACTTGCGCAGGCGGTTGCGATGGCGGCGGCCGGACTTGCGCCGGTGTGGCAGCCCCGAGGCGCCATGTGATCGACATACGTTCGCCGATCACACTTCCGCAGGAATCACACTTCCGCAGGACGAAAAAAAAGCCTGCATAGCAGGCTTTTTTAAAAGTTGGCGGAGCGGACGGGGCTCGAACCCGCGACCCCCGGCGTGACAGGCCGGTATTCTAACCAACTGAACTACCGCTCCTTGTTTCGTTGCTACCCGAAGCTTCGCTCCGGACAGCCAACTGGACGTTTGATTACGTCCAATATTTTGGCGTCCCCTAGGGGATTCGAACCCCTGTACTCACCGTGAAAGGGTGATGTCCTAGGCCTCTAGACGAAGGGGACAGAAATCTGTTGCAAGCAACGTTTCCGTCTATTGCTACGAAGTCCGGCATTTTAACAGAACTTTTTCGCAACCTGAAGCGCTTTTTTACCGCTCAAGCGCCTCGGAATTCTGGTGGAGCTAAGCGGGATCGAACCGCTGACCTCTTGCATGCCATGCAAGCGCTCTCCCAGCTGAGCTATAGCCCCATAATACTTCCGAGTATTTCCTGATCGCATTTTCTTGCGAAGCCGCGATTATATTTCGATTTTTCGAAGCTGACAACATTTGCTTCGGGTAATCGAAAAAGCGATTATTCAATAATCGCTTCCTACCCAAATAAAAACCCGCTTGGTTTCACCCAAGCGGGCTCAGTCTGGCGGAGCGGACGGGACTCGAACCCGCGACCCCCGGCGTGACAGGCCGGTATTCTAACCGACTGAACTACCGCTCCTTTGTCGGTTGCCACCCGAAGCTTCGCTCCGGACAGCCAACTGGACGTCTGATTACGTCCAATATTTGGCGTCCCCTAGGGGATTCGAACCCCTGTACTCACCGTGAAAGGGTGATGTCCTAGGCCTCTAGACGAAGGGGACAGAAACTTTGGTGGAGCTAAGCGGGATCGAACCGCTGACCTCTTGCATGCCATGCAAGCGCTCTCCCAGCTGAGCTATAGCCCCGAAGTTACTGCCATTTACTGCATCTTGCCGCCAGATTTACTGCATTTCCGGCGAAGCGGCGATTATAAAGCAATCACGCCGATTTGCAAGCCCCTTTTCGATTTTTCAACCGATCTGCTTGACTTGCGTCGCGCAGCAGGGAGAACGAGATTATGCTGAAGTCTCGGCTTGAGCGCAAGCCCCCGCCAAGACTTTTCCGCACATTTTTAGATGGCAGCCAGACGGCGCAGAACCGTTTCGCGCCCGAACAATTCCAGCACCGCGTCGATACTCGGCGTCTGCAACTGCCCCGCCACCAGCAGCCGCACCGGCATCGCCAGCTTCGGCATCTTCAGGCCGAATTCCGCCAGCACGGCCTTGAACGTCGCGTTGATCGCTTCACGCTTCCACTCAGGCAGCGAAGTCAGTTGCGCGGTCAGCGCCTGTAGCGCCGGACGGATCTCGTCGGTCAGGTGCTCGGCCTTGAGCGCCGCATCGGGCTGGGGCTCGCCGCGATAGAACAGCATCGCGGTTTGCGCGACTTCCTTGAGCGTATTCGCACGGTCCTTGACCAGCGCGATCACCCCGACCAGATCGGCGCCTTCCACCTTGCCGCCGAGCGCCTCGATGAAGGGACGGGTCAGATCGGCCAGGCGCGCGTTGTCGCCGGTCTTGATGTAATGGTTGTTCAGCCAGGCAAGCTTCTCTGGGTTGTACTGCGCCGGCGACTTGCCGAGATGATCCAGATCGAACCATTCGACAAACTGTTCGCGCGAAAAAATCTCCGCGTCGCCGTGCGCCCAGCCAAGGCGGGCCAGATAGTTCAGCACCGCCTCGGGCAGATAACCTTCGTCCCGATAGCCGGTCACCGCCATGGCGCCATGTCGCTTGCTCATCTTCTCGCCCTGCTCGTTCAGCACGGTGGGCAGATGCGCGTAGACGGGCACGTCGCCGCCCAGCGCACGGATGATATTGATCTGGCGCGGCGTATTGTTGACGTGATCGTCGCCACGGATGACGTGGGTGATCTTCATGTCCAGATCGTCGACGACCACGCAGAAGTTGTACGTCGGCGTGCCGTCCGGCCGCGCGATCACGAGATCGTCGAGTTCGTCGTTCGAAATCTCGATGCGCCCCTTGACCGCATCGTCCCAGACCACGCTACCGCCAATCGGATTCTTGAAACGCACCACGGGCTTCACACCAGCGGGCGGTTCGGGCAGCACCTTGCCCGGCTCCGGCCGCCAGAAGCCGTTGTAACGCGGTTTTTCGCCGGCAGCGCGCTGGGCTTCGCGCAGCGCGTCGAGTTCCTCGGTGCTCATATAGCAGTGATAGGCCAGGCCGCTATCCATCATCTGCTGGACGACGGCGCGATAGCGGTCCATGCGCTGCATCTGATAGAACGGGCCTTCGTCGATATCCAGATCGAGCCAGGCCATGCTTTCCAGGATCACATTGACGGCCTCTTCCGACGAACGCTCGACATCCGTATCCTCGATACGCAGGATGAAATCACCCTTCATGCGGCGCGCAAACGCCCAGGGATAAAGCGCAGAACGGATGTTGCCCAGATGGATGAAGCCGGTCGGGCTCGGCGCGAAACGAGTACGGACGCGTTGTGTCATGGTCGGGGAGAAACAAAAAGGCCCGCGCACAGGTGCGCGCAGGCCGGATTTCATTGAATGCCGCATTATACGCCCTGCCCGCACTGCACCCGGGCCACGGAATCATTTAAGCTGCGGCCAGTCTCAGACGGGTCCGCATGCCAAATTTTAAGGCCGCGCGACCAACAAATCCCTTCGGCATCACTTTCGGCAAGCCTCTCATCCCTTTCGATGCAACGACGAAATTTCCTGGGCGCTTCGGCGGCAATGCTGCTGGCGGCCTGTTCATTCGGCCCGAAGCCAACTGTGCCGCCGGCAACGGGCACGACTACCAGCGGGCCGCCAACCCCCGTGCCTGCACGGCCGGTCCGCATCGGCCTGGCGCTCGGCGGCGGCGCAGCACGCGGCTTCGCGCATATCGGCGTGATCAAAGCGCTCGAAGCCCAGGGCATTCATGCCGATATCGTGACCGGCACCAGCGCAGGATCGGTGGTCGCGGCGCTGTATGCAACGGGCATGGACGGGTTTCAGTTGAACAAGCTGGCCCTGACCATGGATGAAGCGGCGATCGCCGACTGGGCACTGCCATTCGGCACAAAGTTTGGCGGCTGGGTCAAAGGCGAAGCGCTGCAGAACTACGTCAATCGGCTGGTGAAGAATCGCCCGATCGAGGCCATGAAGCTGCCGCTCGGCATCGTCGCAACGGACCTGAAAACCGGCGACCGCATCGTATTCCGGCGTGGCAACACCGGGCAGGCCGTGCGCGCATCGAGCAGCGTGCCGGGCGTGTTCCAGCCGGTATCGATCGGCGGCCACGATTATGTCGACGGCGGCCTCGTCGAGCCGGTGCCGGTCGACGCGGCGCGCGAGATGGGCGCGGAATTTGTGATTGCCGTGAATATTTCGGCAGATCCCTCCAGCCAGAAGAACAGCGGGCAAGGCGGCGTGCTGCTGCAGACCACCGCGATCATGGGCCAGTCGATCAACAAGATGGCCCTGGCGCGCGCCGACGTGGTCATCCGCCCGGATCTGCCCGATATGGGCGGCAGCGATTTCGCGTCGCGCAACCGCGCGATCCTGGCCGGGGAGCAGGCCACCGCCGCGGCCTTGCCGGCCCTGCGGGAAAAGCTCGCGGCGGCACGGGCGCGCCCCGCCACGCCGGGAACGGTCGCCACGCAGTGATCGCCAAATGGCAACCGTTGTCATATTCGACCACCGCCTGACGGAGATTGACGAAAACTGACGGAAATCGTCAGTCATGTGACACGGCATGTCAGCCGTGGACGTCCATTGCGGCACGGCATCTGACTGGCGCGAAGCAATAAAAAAGGACTGCCCGAGCAGTCCTTTTCATATCTGGCGATGTCCCAGGCGCCAACTCAGCCGCCGAGCATCGACCTGCCCTGCGCGTTGGGATCGTAACGCTTGAGCGTTTCGATGATGCTGCCCGTGTTCTCGGTCGAGACGCGCGCGGAATCGTCGATACGGCGGGCGCCGTTGTAGCGCGTCACCCAATACGACGCACGCATGTCGTCGACACGGATCTTGCTGCCGGTAGACGGCGCATGCACGAACTTGTTGTCGCCAATATAGATACCGACGTGCGAGAACGTGTGGCGCATCGTGTTGAAGAACACGAGATCGCCCGGACGCAGTTCGTTGACGGCCACGGTGGTGCCCACCTGGCTCATTTCGACGGACCGGCGCGGCAACATGAAGCCGAAGGTGTCGTTGAACACGTAGCGGACAAAGCCGCTGCAGTCCAGACCCGATTCGGGGCTGTTACCGCCGAAGCGATAACGCACGCCAATCAGGCCCAGCGCGTTCATGACCAGATCGCCAGCCTTGCTGGCAACGTTGCTGGTGGAATTCATGACCGACGACAGCAAGCCGCGCTTGCCTTCCGGATGTGCATCGGCGCTTTCCACGCGAGCCTCGATCCGGGCGTCGGGATCCTTGAATACCGTATCCGCCAGCACTCCATTCGACACAGTCGCACCGCAGGCAATGGCAATTCCGATAGCGGCGCGCGCCAGAGAATGAAGTACCGTCTGCTGCATTGGTTCTCCTGATGATCGGACAAATCTGACCGGCAAATCAGACAAAGCCGGACAGCGTGAAAACATCAGGGCGGATCGTACGCAAAAAGTACGCCAGCAGAACTGCACCAGCCGCGTGCATCAACGACCTTCCCCAAGGTCAGCATGCGACGGACGAACCACCCCCGAAAACTTATCGCGCGATATTAAAGGACCGGGCTTTGACGTGTCAAAGATGGTTACAAATTTTCCTCAATTCGCTAGCAAATCAAAGAATTAGCATCAAAAACGTATCTTGATTCTTGGAAACCGAATATTGAGTATGTGTTACGCGCATCTGCCGGCGGGCGGCAGGAATCACATCATCCGCGCGGCACCAAGCTGGGCGGCGGCCATCAATTTGCGCGTATACGGATGCTGCGGCGCACCAAGCACCGTTTCGGTTTCGCCCGATTCCACCACTTCACCGTTTTTCATCACGATCACGCGGTGCGCCATCGCCCGAATCACCGCCAGGTCGTGGCTGATGAACAGATAGCTGAGGTTGTACTTGTGCTGAAGTTGCGACAGCAATGCCAGAACCTGCTGCTGGATCGATACATCGAGCGCCGACGTGGGCTCGTCGAGCACCAACACCTGCGGCTTGAGGATCAACACGCGGGCGATGGCGATCCGCTGGCGCTGCCCGCCGGAAAACTCGTGCGGATAACGTCCCAGCGCCGTGCGGTCGAGCCCGACTTCACGCAGCGCCTCGATGACACGCTCCCGCATCGCTTCTGGCGACAGCCCGGGCTGGTGCAGCGCCAAGCCCTCGCCCACGATCTGCTCGATCGTCATGCGCGGCGATAACGATCCGAACGGATCCTGGAACACCACCTGCATGCGCGAGCGCAGCGAACTACGTTCCTTTTGCGTGCACGCATCGAAACTGCGCCCGAGAAACTGGATCGCCCCACTGCTCTTGCGTTGCAGCGCCAATACCGCGTGCGCAAGCGTGGTCTTGCCCGATCCGGACTCCCCGACGATGCCCAGCGTTTCGCCCTCGCGCAGTTGCAGCGTGACATCCTTCACCGCGGCAAACGCTTCCTTCAGGAACCAGCCGGCAAACCCGGAGCGCTTCTTGTGATAGTTGACGCAGAGTGCGTCGGTTTCCAGAAGCACAGGCGCCAGCGGCACCAGCGGCAGGACTTCGCGCCTGGGATGGCTGTCGATCAGCTTGCGCGTGTACGGGTGGTGCGGATTGGCGAAAACCTCGGCGGTCTCGCCGGTCTCGACCAGCACACCCTTTTCCATCACGCCCACGCGCTGCGCAAACGCACGAACCATATTCAGGTCGTGCGTGATCAACATCACGGCCATGCCGAATTCCGCCTGGAGGCTGCGCAGCAGATCCAGGATCTGGGCGCGGATGGTGACGTCCAGCGCTGTGGTCGGCTCGTCGGCGAGCAACAGCTTCGGGCGACAGGCCAGCGCCATGGCGATCATGGCGCGCTGACGCTGCCCGCCCGACAACTGGTGGGGAAAACTGTTGAAACGGTTGGCCGCATCGCTGATGCCCGTGCGCTCGAGCAGCGCAATGGCACGCTCCCGAGCCGCGCGCCGATCCAACCCCTCATGCAGCGCAAGGGTTTCCACAATCTGGTTGCCGATCGTGTACAGCGGATTGAGCGCCGTCATCGGCTCCTGGAAAATCATCGCGATTTCCGATCCGCGGATCCGGCGCACTTCGCGATCGCTCACCTGTAGCAGGTCCTTGCCCTCGAACCGGATCGCGCCTTGATAGGTGGCATCCTCCACCAGCCGCAGCATGGCCAGCGCCGTGACGGTCTTGCCCGAGCCCGATTCACCCACCAGCGCATATCGCTCGCCAGCGCGCAGGTCGAAACTCACGTCGCGCACCGCGCGCGTCGCGCTCTCGCCTTCGCCAAACGTCACGGACAGATGGTCCACGCACATCAGCAGCGTACCGGGCGCGGGCGGCGCGACCGGATGCAGCGGATCGAAAATCGGCGTCACCGCGCTCATGGCGTCACCTCCGCGGCGCTGCCGGCAGGCACTTTCGGCTCTACCCGGCCGCGCAACTGCGCGAGACCCAGGCGGGTGTCAAAAGCATCGCGCAGCGCGTCGCCCATGAAGGTCAGTAGTAACAGCGTGATCACCAGCACCGCAAAGGTCGACAGCGAAATCCACCAGGCATCGAGGTTTCCCTTGCCCTGCGCCAGCAGTTCGCCCAGGCTGGGCGTGGTCGGCGGCACGCCCAGACCGAGGAAATCGAGGCTTGTCAGTGCCAGGATCGCGGCGCTCATGCGGAACGGCAGGAAGGTGATGACCGGCGTCAGGCTGTTGGGCAGGATATGGCGCCACATGATCTGGACATTAGACAAACCCAGCGCGCGCGCCGATTTGACATAGTCGAGTGAGCGGTTGCGATAGAACTCGGCACGCACGTAGTCCGACAGTCCCATCCAGCCGAACAGCGACAGCAGGATGATCAGCAACGCCAGGCTCGGTTCGAAGATCGACGCGAAAATGATCAGCAGATACAGCTCGGGCATCGAACTCCATATCTCGATGGCGCGCTGCGAGAACAGATCGAAACGGCCGCCGAAGAATCCCATCAGCGCGCCGGTGAGCGTGCCAATCAATACGCCGATAATCGTCAGCGCCATGCCAAACAGCACGGAAACGCGGAAACCATACAGCAGCCGCGCCAGGACGTCGCGCCCGCGGTCGTCGGTGCCGAGCCAGTTGTCGGCGGACGGCGGCGCGGGATTTGGTTCCTTCGCGAAATAGTTGATCGAATCGTAGGAATAACGATTCGGCGGGAACACCGCGAAGTTGCCGTGCGTGGTAATTCGGTCGCGAATATAGGGATCGAGATAATCGGCCGGCGTGGCGAAATCCCCGTCGAACGTGGTTTCCGGATAGACCTTGACGATCGGGAAGTAATACTCGCCCTTGTAGCGCACCACCAGCGGGCGATCGCTGGACAGCACTTCGGCCGCCAGACTCAGCAGGAAAATCACCACAAACAGGATCAGGCTCCAATAGCCAAGCCGGTTGCGGCGGAAACGCTGCCAGGCGCGCTGGCGCGGCGAAAGCGAATGTGGCAGGGCTTTGCTGCCGGCGATACTTGCGGTACGCAATTTCATCGGTGCATCCCTTCGAAATGGATGCGAGGATCCACCATTACGTAGCAGACATCCGAAATGAGCCGCGTCACAAGCCCGATCAGCGTGAACAGGTACAGGGTGCCGAGTACCACGGGATAATCGCGGCGCAGCACCGCTTCATACGAAAGCAGGCCCAGGCCATCCAGCGAGAACAGCGTCTCGATCAGCAGCGACCCCGTGAAGAACGCGCCAATGAACGCCGCCGGAAATCCGGTCACGAGCGGAATCAGCGCATTGCGAAACACGTGTTTCCAGAGCACGCGCCGTTCCGACAGGCCCTTGGCGCGCGCGGTCAGCACGTACTGCTTGCGGATTTCCTCCAGAAACGCGTTCTTGGTCAACATCGTCACCACGGCGAAACTGCCCACCACCGACGCGGTGATCGGCAGCACAAGGTGCCACAGGTAATCCATTACCTTACCCATCAGCGAAAGCTGGTCCCAGTCGTCCGAAGTCAGCCCGCGCAGCGGAAACCACTGCACGAACGTGCCGCCGCCAAACAGCACCAGCAGCAGCACGCCGAGCACAAAGCCCGGGATCGCGTAGCCCACCAGCACGATCAAGCTGCTGATCACGTCAAACCGGCTGCCGGCGCGGATTGCCTTCGATATGCCGAGCGGCACCGATATCAGGTAGGTCAGGAAAAATGTCCAGAGCCCCAGGCTGATCGAAACCGGCATCTTGGACTTCACCAGCTCCCACACACTGCGGTGCTGGAAATAGCTCTGGCCCAGATCAAATCGCGCAAAGCGCTTGAGCATCATGAAGTAACGTTCGATGGGCGGTTTGTCGAAGCCATAGAGCGCCTGGATCTCCTTGATCTTGTCCGGATCGACGCCCCGCCGGCCGCGATATTCCGCGCCCCCGCCACTGGCTTCACCGCTCGCGCCGCGCCCTTTCATTTCAAGTATCATCTGCTCGACCGGGCCGCCCGGCACAAACTGGATCACGACAAACGTGAGCGTGATGACGCCGATCAGCGTCGGGATCATCAGCAGGATTCGCTTGAGCAGATAGGCAAACATTGGCCGTCCGTTGTATGGATGTCTGGATTACCGGGTCTTCGGCGCGAGGTCGTTGCGCCACCAGTTGGAAAGGATCCAGCCCTCCGCGGTGTAGTAGTACGGCAGGCGCGTCGGATAGGACAGCTCCTTGCGATACGCCACACGGTGAAATGCGCTGTACCAGTTCGGTACGATGTAATAGCCGTGCATCAGCACGCGGTCCAGCGCGCGACCGGCGGTCACCAGTTCCTCGCGCGATTCGGCATGCAGCACGTCGTCGACGAGTTTGTCTACCGCCTTCGATTTCAGGCCAAACAGGTTGTCCGATCCGGGCGTGCCGGCCGCCTCCGTGGAAAAGCGGTCGCGCAGTTCATTGCCGGGGCTTTGCGAATCGGGAAAGCGTATCGACACCATGTCGAAATCGAAATCCTCCAGCCGCTTCTGATACAGCGCGAAATCGGTGGTGCGCTGATGCACCTCGATGCCGAGCTTTTCCAGGTTGCGCACATAGGCCGTGATAACCCGGCTCATCGCGCCGCCATCGTCGAGGAACTCGAACACCATCGGTTCGCGCTTGGCGTTGCGCAGCGCACCGTCCTCGTAGGTCCACCCCGCCTGCGCCAGCAGACGGCGCGCCTCGCGCAGGTTGTCGCGCAGCGAGCGCGGCGCATTGGTGGTTGGCTGCACCACATCGGGGCCGAACACCTCCGGCGGCAGATCGGCGCGCAGCGGCTCCAACAGTTGCAGTTCGCCCGGACCAGGCTTGCCGTCGAAGGTGGTACTGGCGGCCAGTTCGCTATTCGAGAACCAGCTGTCGAGCCGCTTGTATGCGCCGTAGAACAACTGCCGGTTGAGCCATTCGAAATCGAGCGCGAGGATCAGGGCCTTGCGCACGCGCACGTCCTGGAACATCGGCTTGCGCATGTTCATCACAAAACCCTGCATGCCGGCGCCGTTGCGATGGGGAAACTCGGTCTTGATCAGTTCGCCATTGCCGAAGCGCGTGCCGACATAGCTCTTGGCCCAGTTTTTCGAGCGATATTCGACAATCGCGTCGAATTCGCCGGCCTTGAAGGCCTCGAGCTTGGCGGTCTCGTCCTTGTACAGACGGTAGACCACGCGGCCGAAATTGAACGTGCCACGCCGCACCGCGAGCTTCTTGCCCCAGTAGTTCGGATCGCGCTGGAACACGATGCCTCGGCCGGCATCGTAGCGTTCGATCTTGTACGGACCGCTGGTGATCGGCGCCTCGAACGTCAGCTTCTCGAATGGCACCTCGGCGGTCCACTTCTTCGAGAACACCGGGAGCGAGCCGACGATCAGCGGCAATTCGGCATTCCGTTGCTTGAAATCAAACCGCACCGTGCGCTCGCCGGTCACCACCACGCCTTTGACGTCGGTGCACATGCTGCGATAGCCCGGGCTTGCGGACTTGCTCATCAGCATGTCGTAGGAATATTTGACGTCCGACGCGAGTACGGGATCGCCATTGACGAAGCGCGCCTCGGGCCGGATATGGAACGTGACCGACAACCCGTCGGGCGCCAGCGTGACGTCGTCGGCCAGCAACCCATACGCACTGGCGGACTCGTCGGCGCTGCCGATCAGCAGCGATTCGAACATCAGTTGCGTCAACCCCGGCGCCGAGGTGCCCTTGAGCGTAAACGGATTGAATTTATCGAAGCTGGTACGCCGGTCCGGATTGGCCAGCGTCAGCGTGCCGCCTTGCGGTGCGTTGGGATTGACGTAATCGAAGTGGGCAAAATCCGGCTGATACTTGAGATCGCCATGCAGCGCGAAACCATGCGCGGCGTGCGCCGCTACGGGAAAACCCGCAGCCAGCACCATCGATAGTGCCAACCCACTTTGCACGACCGCGCGACGACAGAAGCACTGCCCTGCCGCCCAAAGCGGCCAACGTGCATGAATCAGCATCCGGTTGCAGACCTCCACAATGCCCGAGACAGCCCGGCGGCTTGTGGCCGGGCGAAGTTGTGCGACAATTTTACATGGGTTCGGGCGGCGACCAGCCATCCGGACATTCCTCTACGCGGCGCAATTCCCAGCGGGTGACATTCCCCGCCGTGCACCGGACACGGGCCTGTGCACGAAACATGCCCGTCCTCACTATCATCTTGGAGAACTTATGGGATTTCTGGCAGGTAAGCGGATCCTGATCACGGGCTTGCTTTCGAACCGTTCGATCGCCTACGGCATTGCCTCGGCCTGCAAGCGCGAAGGCGCGGAACTGGCCTTCACGTACGTGGGCGAACGCTTCAAGGACCGCATCACGGACTTCGCCAAGGAATTCGGCTCCGACATGGTTTTTGAATGCGACGTCAGCAGCGACGAACAGATCGCCGCCACCTTCGCCGCTCTGGGGCAACGCTGGGAAAAATTCGACGGCTTGGTGCATTCGATCGGCTTTGCGCCGCGCGAGGCGATCGCCGGCGATTTCCTGGAAGGCCTGTCGCGCGAAGGTTTCCGCATCGCGCACGACATCTCGGCCTACAGCTTCCCCGCACTGGCCAAGGCCGCGCTGCCGCTGCTCAACGACAAGGCGTCGCTGCTGACGCTGACGTACCTGGGCGCGGAACGCGTAGTGCCGAACTACAACACGATGGGCCTGGCCAAGGCGTCGCTGGAAGCCAGCGTGCGCTACCTGGCCTCGGCGGTCGGCCCGAAGGGCATTCGCGCCAACGGCATCTCGGCCGGTCCGATCAAGACGCTGGCCGCGTCCGGCATCAAGGACTTCGGCAAGCTGCTCAAGCACTTCGAAGACGTAGCGCCGATGCGCCGCAACGTGACGATCGACGAGGTCGGCAACGTGGCCGCTTTCCTGCTGTCCGACCTGGCCAGCGGCGTGACTGGGGAAATTACCTACGTCGACGGCGGCTACAACATCGTCGGCACGGCGGTCGAGGAGTAAGGCCGCACGGCCGCCATCCGGCAGGCCGCGCCAGCACGGATCGCCAGAGCGCCCGCCCGGGGCGCTTTTTTCATGCCCGCGCCACGGTCTCGATCACGGCCACCGCGCGCGCCGCCGCCGGGGAAAGCGTGCGCTGCGCCAGCCGCACGATCGCAAACTGCATGGTGATGTCCGGCAGCTCTGGAATGTCGAGCGCGACCAGCGTGCCCGCCCGCAGTTCTTCGCGCACCGCCCGCGCCGGCGCCAGCAACAGCGCGTCGGCATGGCGCACGAGATGCGTCAGCGCCCGGAAATCGTTGCTTTCGACCTGAAACGGCACGTCCTCGCCCGGTTTGCAGCGAAACAGCTTGCGCACCCGCTCGTGCGTCTCTGGCGGAAACACCACCGACACCAGGGCCGATTCGCGCAGCGCGGCAAGGCCCACCGAGCCAAGCGTCAGTGGATGCCCGGCACGCGCGAACACCCCGCCCGGTTCGGGCGGCAGGCGCACGGTTTCCAGTTCGGCGGCCGTCGGCGCCGTGCTGTGCTCGATCACCACGAAGTCGACTGCCTCCCGATACAGCGCCTGCAGCAACGCTCCGGGGTGGCTGACCTCGGTGCCGATCCGCAGCTTGGGCCATTGGCGGTGCAACTGGCTCAACAGCTCGGGCAGCAGGATCGCCGCCGGAAACGCGCCGAGCCCGATCTGCACGCTGCCGATCTCATGCTGCCGGACCAGCGTCAGGTCGCGCTCCAGACATCCGGACTCGAACAGCACGCGACGCGCACGCTCGGTCACCATGCGGCCCACCGCGGTCAGCGTCACGCCGCGCGCACCACGGTCGAACAGCGCCACGCCGGCCTCGTCCTCGAGCGCCTGGATGCTGCGCGTCAGCGCAGGCTGGCTCAGGTGCACACGCCGCGCAGCCGCTGCCATCGATCCTTCTTCCGCAACCGCCACCAGGTGTTCCAACCGCTTCAGATTCATATATGCGTCGTCTGCATTGTTGCGATACGTATTTTGCAATTGAATTATAGATCCGGCGCGCATCCAATAGACGCCTCGTCTATCACCAAAATCTGAATTCCATGCGTATTGCCGCTTCCGCCTTGATGGCCGCCGCCACCGTGACGATGACCGCCGCATTGGCCGGCCCCCAACCAGCGTCCCCGCTTACCGAACAATCGAACGCGGCATGGCTGAACAAGCTGCCGTTCGCCGACCGCGCCGATTTCGAGGACGCGCGGCGCGGGCTGGTGGCGCGCTTCCCGCAACGGACGATCACGACGGCGGACGGCAGGGTCGTATGGGATTTCCAGGCCTATGCCTTCGAGTCCGCGGCCTCCGCGCCGAATACCGTGAATCCGAGCCTGTGGCGGCTGGCGCAGCTCAACAACGAAGCCGGGCTGTTCAAGGTGACAGATCGCGTCTATCAGATTCGCGGCGCCGACCTCGCCAACATGAACATCATCGAAGGCGACAGCGGCCTCATCATCATCGATACGCTGCTGACCGCCGAAACCGCGCGCGCCGCGCTCGATCTCTATTACGCGCACCGACCGCGCAAACCCGTGGTCGCCGTCATCTATACCCATAGCCACGCCGATCACTTCGGCGGCGTGCGCGGCATCGTCGACGAAGCGGACGTAAAGAGCGGCAAGGTCGATATCCTTGCCCCGCAGGGCTTCATGGAGGAAGCGGTCAGCGAAAACGTGCTGGCCGGCAACGCCATGAGCCGCCGCGCGCAATACATGTATGGCACGCAGTTGCCGAAGAGTGCGTCGGGCCAGGTCGATACCGGCCTCGGCAAGGCCACGGCCCGCGGCACGATGACGTTGCTGGCGCCGACCTCGCTGATCACCAAGGCGATCGAGACGCGCCGCATCGATGGCGTCGATTTCGAATTCCAGCTCACGCCGGGCACCGAGGCGCCCGCGGAGATGAACATCTATCTGCCGCAATTCCGCACGCTGTGCATGGCCGAAAATGCCGTGCGCACGCAGCACAACCTGTTGACGCTGCGCGGTGCGCAGGTGCGCGACGCCAAGGCGTGGTCGTATTTCATCGCGCAATCGCTGCTGCGCTACGGCGAGCGCACCGATGTGCTGATCGGCCAGCACCACTGGCCCACGTGGGGACGCGCGCGCATCGTCGAAATGCTGTCCGACCAGCGCGACATGTACGCCTATCTGAACGACCAGACGCTGCGGCTGCTGAACCAGGGTTTCACGCCGCTGGAGATCGCCGATCAGTTGAAAACACTGCCACAGCCGCTGGCCAGCAAATGGTATGCGCGCGATTACTACGGATCGGTCAGCCACAACGTGCGCGCGGTCTATCAGCGCTATCTGGGCTTCTATGACGGCAATCCCGCGCACCTGAACCCGCTGCCGCCGGAGCAGTCCGCCAAAAAGACCATCGAATGGATGGGCGGCGCCGATGCCGTGCTGGCAAAGCTGCGCGACGCATACGCGCGCGGCGAATATCGGTGGGTCAGCCAGATCGGCAACGAGCTGGTTTTTGCCGATCCATCCAACGCCGCGGCGCGTGCGCTGCAGGCCGACGCGCTGGAACAGCTTGGCTACCAGAGCGAAAACTCCACGTGGCGCAATATCTATCTGACCGGCGCGCAGGAATTGCGCGATGGCGTGGCGAAGCCCACGTTCGCCGCCACCAGTTCGTCCGATCTGGTGCGCGCCTTGACTGTGCCGAACTTCTTCGACTTTCTGGCCGTACGCCTGAATGCCGACAAGGCCGCCGGCAAGACCATGACGCTGAACTGGCAGTTCACGGACCTGGGGCAGCGCTATGCGATGACGCTGCGTAACAGCGCGCTGACATATGTTTCAGAAGCCCAGCACGCGCAACCCACCGCCACGGTCACGCTGACCAAGGCCACGCTGGACCAGATCAGCCTGAAGCAGCTGACGCTGCCGCAAGCCATGCAGTCCGGTGCGATCCGGGTCGACGGCAACCCGCAGGCGGTGGCAGGCTTGTTCGGCATGCTCGACACATTCAGTTCGAATTTCAATTTGGTGACGCCGCACGGCTACCAGCCTTGACGAGCCGCCGGGGGAGACAACATTCATGAGCGACACAAGCTTCGACTACATCATCATCGGCGCCGGATCGGCTGGCTGCGCGCTGGCGGGACGGCTGGCCGACCAGCCCGGCGTGACAGTGGCCCTGCTCGAAGCGGGCCCCGACGATCACCATCCCACCGTCTGGACGCCGCTTGCCATCGCCCGCACCGTGCCGCGGCCCGGCCCGCGCAACTATGGGTTTCGCACGGTGCCGCAGGCCGGACTCAATGGCCGCGAGTCGTACCAGCCGCGCGGGCGTGGCCTGGGCGGCAGTTCGTCGATCAACGCGATGCTCTACATCCGCGGCCATCGCAGCGATTACGACCGCTGGGCCGCGCTCGGGTGCGAAGGCTGGGGATACGACGACGTACTGCCCTACTTCCGCCGCAGCGAATGCAACCAGCGCAACGCGGGGCGTGATGATCTCTGGCATGGCGGCAGCGGCCCGCTGCATGTCAGCGACCTGCGCACGCCGAATCCGTTCTCGCAGCGCTTCGTGCGCGCTGCCGCGCAGGCCGGCGTGCCGCTCAACGATGACTTCAATGGCGCGGAACAGGAAGGCGTCGGCCTGTTCCAGACCACCCAGTTCAATGGCGAACGCTGGAACGCGGCGCGCGCCTATCTGCATCGCGGCAATCGCGGCGATCTGACCCACAACGGCGGGCGCAAGAACCTCACCGTGATGGTCGATACGCAGGCGCTGCGCGTGGTGTTCGACGGCAAGCGCGCAACCGGCGTGCAGGCGGTGCGCGGCGGTCAGACCGTGACGCTGCGCGCGCGCCGCGAAATCATCGTCAGCGGCGGCGCGTTCCATTCTCCGCAATTGCTGATGGCTTCCGGGATCGGCCCGGCCGCGCACCTGCGCGATCTCGGCATCGACATCGTGCACGATCTGCCCGGCGTGGGAGAAAACCTGCAGGATCACCTCGACGTCATCATCGGCAAACCGGTGCATTCGTGGCACCTGTATGGCTATTCGCTACGCGGCGTGGCGCGCATGGCCGGCGAAGTGATGCGCTACCGCTTGCGCCGGACCGGCATGCTGGCGTCGCCGGTGGCCGAAGCGGGCGCCTTCGTCAAGACCCGCCCCGGGCTTGACGCACCGGACTTGCAACTGCATTTCGCCCCGGCGCTGCTGGGCAACACCAACGTGCTGCGCAAGGGTCGGCCCGGTCACGGCTATTCTTGCCACGCGTGCGTGCTGCGGCCGGAAAGCCGGGGCACGGTGCGACTGCGCTCGGCCGACATGCGCGATGCACCGCTGATCGATCCACGCTTCCTGTCGGCGCCTGCGGACCTCGACGGCATGGTCGCCGGCGTGAAGCTGATGCGCCGGATCTTCGCCCAGTCCGCACTGGCAGAAGCCGGCGGCACGGATCCGCTGGCGGCGCTGCTGGGCGATGGCGAAGGTGACGACGCGGCGATCCGCGACTTCATCCGCGAACATGCCGATACGATTTACCACCCGGTGGGCACCTGCAAAATGGGAAGCGACGACATGGCGGTGGTGGATCCGCAACTGCGCGTGCGGGGCGTGGAAGCGTTGCGCGTGGTCGATGCGTCGGTCATGCCGACGCTGATCGGCGGCAACACCAATGCGCCGACGATCATGATCGCCGAACGCGCGGCCGATCTGCTGCGCGCGCGAAACTGACGGGCGTTGCGCGCTTACCGGTTTGTCGCCACAGGAGTGCGCACGCACGGCGCTAAAGGACCTGGCCCGCCCTAGAGGATTCGAACCTCTGACCGCTCGCTTAGAAGGCGAGTGCTCTATCCAACTGAGCTAAGGGCGGCGTGTGCTGGACTTGCCGTTGCGGCAAGGCCAGCATTCTACCCCAGCATGCCTGCCGGGGCACTCCGCAGGGAATGACTTCAGGACGATTCGCGTTCGCGCACACGGGGCCGGCGCGGCATGCCGACGGCTTCGGTTGTGTCGACCGACGATACGCAGTTGCGGCCCATCAATTTGGCATCGTAAAGCGCGCGATCGGCCCGGCGCATGACATCGTCGGCGTTTTCGCCGAAACGGCGCTCGGCCATGCCGATACTGACGGTGTAGGCGATCGCGTCCGGTTCCGACGGACATGGCGTGGAACGGACCAGTGCGCTTAGTTTCATGCTGATGGCGCGCCCGGTTTCCAACGGCGTGCCCGGCATGACGATGGCGAATTCCTCACCGCCCAGCCGACCGATCACGGCGCGCTCGGGAGCCGCCTTGCGCAGCAGTCCGGCAAAATGACGCAGCACGCTGTCGCCAGCGAGATGACCGTAGAGATCGTTGATGGCCTTGAAATGGTCCAGGTCGATGAAGGCGACGCTGAAGACCGTGCGTTGGCGTTCGGCTCCCTTGCAGGCAGCTTCGAGTTCCTCCCAGAACGCGCCGCGCGAAAGCACGTCGGTCAGGTCGTCGTGGCGCGCGCGCCGCTCAATGATCCGGCGCAGCCGGTCATGTGCCATCAAGGCAAAACTGACCGACAACCCAACCACGCCAAATACGAACCAGACCGTCATGCCGGCCCGCTCGTCGGGCTGCATCCACGGGTGGTGACCGAACAGCGTCGACCATGCAACGGACGTCTGCGCCCCGGCCAGCGCGGTACACGCCAGCGCCACGAGGATCAGCGACAGCACCGCGAGTCGCCCGGTGCCGCGCTTGGCCGGCAGGCGCGGCACGGCGGCGCGGATGATGTCCAGCAGCAACATCATCTGGATCAACGCCGCGGCCAGCGCCAGGGCCTGCGTCAGTTCCGGTGCCGCAGTTGCACCGGGCACGCCCATTTCGCCGGCCAGCTGCAGCCCCACCGCCAGCAAGCCAGGCAGATTCAGCGCGGCCAGTACGATGCCGCGCCCGCGCTTGCCAGCGAAGTGTCGCGTGCCGTAGGCCATCATCGACAATCCCGCCGTCAGCGCCACCCCTGGCAACGACGCCAGCGGCCACTGCGGCCGGTACGCCTGCGCGGCTAGCAACACCACTGCGAGGGTGACCACGAGGTCGCCGAGCGCCCACGATGTGAGCCCGCTGCGTTCCATTCCCGTGGACCGCCGCAACACGGCACAGACGATCGCCATCTGCAGCGCGAACAAGCCTGCGATCAGCACTACCACCTGCGACTGAAACATCTTTATTCCCGTTCACAAAGGCGCTGCCAGTGCTCCGCACGGCACTGGCGCCGCCTTCAGATTGCGGCTTGCGAACAGCCGTCCTTTTTTGTTGCCGCATCCCGGTTGCCCGAATGCTCCGTGCACGCACGGCTGGCGGGGCTCAGGCACGACTCAGGCTGCCCGCGTCGCAAGCGGGGCCGGTGTGCCATTGTTGTGATAGTCGGGAGCAGGTCCGGGTGAATACTGCAAACTTGGCGCGAAGCGCCGATCGGACCTTTGCGGTGTGCGGATTATATCAGCGCGACGTACCAAGTAAAGCCAATTGCTATCCCGCCTGAAGCGGGGGGTCGCCACTGCGTCTGCCACGCCACTTCGCCGTCGCGCACATTATCTTCACTTCGCAATTGACCTTTGCGCCCGCATCGCGATAGAATCGCCGGCTTCGGAGCGTAGCGCAGCCTGGTAGCGCATCTGATTTGGGATCAGAGGGTCGTAGGTTCGAATCCTATCGCTCCGACCATATTTGCAAGCAGTTTTAGGTAGCCGGATCAAGGGCTTACGTTGAAAGACGTGAGCCCTTTTTCTTTTGGAATCTGCGCCGGCCAGATTTATGCGGATGGAAAATGTCAAAACCGCATGCCGATTTTCAGATTTGGCCGGTGCAATATGGCGCCGGCATTTATCTCTCGGCGAGACATCCCCTGACGCAACGCTTGCGCCACCTTTGCTCGATTTTTGGCGACGTTCGCACGGCGCTTTTCCGCCAATTCGGCGCCGCCGGCCTGCCGAGCGCTGCACATCGACATGACAGGACGGCGACATCGGCACATTTGCGGCGTCGTGTGGTTTTGCCGCGCGCAACGGCGCAAAGCTGGCGGCGCGCCTGCGCGCGCCGGGCGGGCGTGATATAATCCCGCGTCAGTTTGGGGCTGTCTGAGCATGCCCTGTAACCGGGTAAGCGCCGCTGCGGCTGCTGAAAACCGATTGTTCAGCGCTGGAATCATCGGCGTCTCGAGCGCACCGGAACCCCGGAAACACCTTGCCCGCCCGTCCCTGTGATGCAACCGGACGCGCAGCTTCACACGCGACCGCAAGCGGCAAGGCAATCGTCTGGGTCATCCGCGCCCCTCCACGATTTACTTGATGCGCCTGGCAGGTTCCGATCCGCCACGCCTGTCACCTTGCCTCCGGCATGGCCCGCGCGGTTGCCGCTTATGCGGCGACGCCTGTGCCCGCCCGGCCAGCCGAAGGTCAACCGAAGCGCCCACAGGATATTGACTAACTCATGCAGCCTTCGGGGCTGTCAAAAGGAAAACAGATTGGCTAAGGAAGAACTCATCGAATTTGGCGGCGTGGTGTCGGAAGCCCTTCCCGACAACCGTTATCGCGTCACGCTGGAAAACGGCGTGGAAATCTGGGCATATGCCTCCGGCAAGATGCAAAAGCACCGCATCCGTATTCTGGCCGGCGATCGCGTCACCCTTGAAATGTCGCCCTACGACCTGACCAAGGGCCGCATCAATTTCCGCCACAAGTCCTGAGTTAGCGCCTTTTGGGCGATGCACCGCTGTCATGCGGATGACATTGCCAATGCCGACACTGACGGGCTATCCATGGGTTGCACCCATTGGATAGCCCGTTTTGTTTTCTGACGCTTCGCCTTGCGACGGCCGTCACACGTCACCATACTCAAGGCTCGACGAAGCCCCCTGCCCCGACATGAATCTGATTCTGTGGCGCCATGCCGAAGCCGAAGACCTGCCCGACGCCCTCAGCATCTCGCGCAGCGCCGATCTGCAGCGCCCCCTCACGCGCCGCGGCCGCAAGCAGGCCGACGCCACCGCAGCGTGGTTGCGCGGGCACCTGCCCGCCGACTATCGCGTGGTTTGCAGCCCCGCGCTGCGCACGCGCGAAACGGCAGCGGCTTTGTCGGGGCACGCTGAAATACTCGACGACCTCGCGCCAGGCGCCGACGTGGGCGCGGTACTTGCCGCGATCGACTGGCCGCAGGGCCACGAACACACCGTGGTGGTCGGTCATCAGCCCTGGATCGGCCGGTTGGCCAGCCTGCTGATGGCGGGCCATGAAATGAACTGGAGCGTGAAAAAAAGCGGCATCTGGTGGCTGGCCGCCCGCACGCGCGAAAGCGAAGCACAGGTAGTGCTGCGCGCCGTCATCCAGCCCGATTTGTTCTGATTCAATTTTCCGCTCCGCCACAACCTCGCTCGCGGGTTCGCTGGTTTTCGAGCAATCGATACGCATCAATGTCTTTCGACGAAAAACGATAGCAATTGACGCAAACGGGACTGATTATAAGAATTCCTGCGTGCGAAACCGATATGACCGTCACGGAATCGTCACTATCGTTTCACTGCGCTGTCACCCGGCCTCACTACATTGTTTCGAAGCCGTTTCGTCACCGAAAGGACACACACTGATGCGAGACCTTCCGACGCCTACCCAGCCGCTCTTCGACTCCTTGCCCACTGGCCTTTCCGGTCAGTCGGCGCGGAGGCGTCTTCCTCGTCAGCAACGACAAACCGAAGCACAAGTTACGGCGCCTGCTTTCAGCGTGGCGTGGGCACGTCATCAAGACGAAGTAGCTGAAGCGCAGCGTCTGCGCTACAAGGTGTTCGCCGAAGAAATGGGCGCTCGCCTGCAATCGTCGGTGGCCGACACCGACGTCGACATGTTCGACGCCTACTGCGACCACCTGATCGTGCGCGACCAGGAAACGCTCAAGGTGGTGGGCACCTACCGCGTGCTGCCGCCGCATCAGGCCAAGCGCATCGGCTGCCTGTATGCCGAGTCCGAGTTCGACCTGGTGCGCCTGGCGCATCTGCGCCCGAAGATGCTGGAATTGGGCCGTTCGTGCGTCCACCGCGACTACCGCTCGGGCAGCGTGATCATGGCGCTGTGGGGCGGACTGGGCGAATATCTGCAACGCTACAATCTCGAATCGATGCTGGGCTGCGCCAGCGTGCCGATGAGCGACGGCGGGCACTATGCGGCGAGCCTGTATCGGCAGTTTGCGGAAAAATCGCTGGCGCCGATCGAATATCACGCGTTTCCGCGCGTGCCGTTACCGGTGGAAGACCTGAACCAGACGCTCGACGTCGAACCGCCGGCGCTGATCAAGGGTTACCTGCGGCTCGGCGCGAAGATCTGCGGCCTGCCGGCCTGGGATCCTGACTTCAACGTGGCGGACTTCCTCACGCTGCTGCGCGTGCACGACATGAATCCGCGCTACGCACGGCACTTCCTGGGGCTGAACCGCTAAGCGCCATCGACCAAAAGAAAAAGGCGGCTTCCGCTCGGAAGTCGCCTTTTTCTTTTCTGGCGCCGAAAGACGGCGCCATCGCCATGCTCAGACGTAAACCACCTTGTAGCGCTTGCCCACGCGTTCCCACTCGTCGGCTTCCTGCGCCAGGCTGTATTCGACCAACGGATTGACGTCGATCCAGCTCTTCGGCAGCCGCACCTCGAAGCCTTCGTGGAGCTCATCGGAACGTTGGCGGACGAGGATCTCGGGCAATTTCATGTCGCCGCGCCGACGGCACAGCACAAACGCCAGCCGCAAGCTGAACAGCATGCGCCAGTCGACAAACTTGCCGCTGCCGGACAGTTTGCCGAGCTTGCCGGCATGGCCGAGCAACAGCGTTGCCAGACGCGCCTGATCGGTCTTCGAAAAACCCGGCATGTCCGCGTGCGTGGCAATGTAGGCCGAATGCTTGTGGTAGCCGCTGTGCGAAATCGACATGCCGATCTCGTGCAGGCTGGCGGCCCAGCCCAGCAGCGCCAGGTTGTCCTCGCGACGTTCGTTGCGCGGCTCGGGGAACTGCGCCAGCAGGTCGCGCGCTGCCTGCCCCACGCGCGTCGCCTGGGGCCGATCCACGCCATAGCGGCGCATGAACTGGTCGACCGTGACGGTGCGCATGTCTTCGTGATGGCTGCGGCCAAGCAGGTCGTAGAGCACGCCCAGCCGCAGCGCGCCATCGGTGACATCCATCCGGTCGATATCGAGTTCGGCGAACACGCCGAGCATGATCGACAGCCCGCCAGGTAGCACCGGAATACGGTCCGCCTTCAAACCGGCCAGCTTCACGCGGTTGGTGTTCTCGGCCTTGATCAGCGCGCGTTTGAGCCGTTCTAGGCCCTCGCGCGTGATGCCGTGCTCGCCCGGGTTGTCGTTCATGCCGTTAAGCTCGATCAGCTCGGCCAGCGCGCGCGCCGTGCCCGACGATCCCACCGCCTGTTGCCAGCCGGCCGCCTTGTACTGGCGCACCAGCACCTGGATCTCGCGGCGCGCGGCCAGTTCGGCCTGCTTCATCGCGTATTCGTCGACGTTCCCGCTCGGGAAAAAATGCCGGCTATGGGATACGCAGCCGATATAAAGGCTTTCCATCAGCTTCGACTGATATCCGCTGCCAATGATGAATTCAGTGGAACCGCCGCCGATATCGACCACCAGCCGATTGCCCTGGCACGCGGGCGCATCGTGTGACGCACCGAGATAAATCAACCGCGCCTCTTCGCGCCCGGCGATGACTTCGATCGGAAACCCGAGCGCCGCTTCCGCCTCGATCAGAAAATCCGAAGCATTCTTGGCGACGCGCAGCGTGTTGGTGGCCACCGCGCGCACCTGTTCGGGCGTAAAGTCGCGCAGGCGGTCGCCAAAGCGGCGCAGCGCGTCGACGCCGCGGCGGCGCGCCGGCTGATCCAGGTATTTGTCGGGCGTCAGGCCGGCAGCCAGCCGCACGGGCTCGCGCAGCGCGTCCACCTGGAAGATCTGACTGGCCGGACCCGAGGCCGTGGGCGTTTCATCCACCCGCCCGATCATCAGGCGGAAGCTGTTGGAGCCCATGTCGACGGCGGCCAGCAAGCGGGGATTTTGTGTCATTGCGTTCGTGTTACGCGGCATAGGCCCATTGCGGGGCCAAACTTGAAAGAATATGTCTCTGTCATGTCCGCTTCATGACAAAATCAAAGTGTCATCAAACTGACACGATTCTATGAAAAAGTCGCCACATCGCCAAAACAAGGTCATAGACATGTCGACGACGCCGCCCGGCACGCTGTTGAATCGCGAACTGGGCATTCTGGAATTCAACACGCGCGTACTCGCGCAAGCCGCCGACCCGAATGTACCGCTGCTGGAAAGGCTGAAGTTCATCTGCATCGTATCCAGCAACCTGGATGAGTTCTTCGAAATCCGCATGGCCGGGCTCAAGGAACAGATGCGCGACAACGCATCGGGCCTGACGCCCGACGGCCTCTCGTTCCAGCAGACCTACCAGCTTGTCACAGAGCGCACGCAGCGGCTCGTGGCCTCGCAGTATGACATGCTGCAGAACGTGATTTTCCCGGCGTTGGAAAAAGAAGGCGTATTCTTTCACCTGACCGGCACCTGGAGCGACGGCCAGCGCGAATGGGCGCGCGATTTCTTCGTGCGCGAGCTCGGCCCGGTGCTGACGCCGATTGCGCTGGACCCCGCACATCCGTTTCCGCGCGTCCTCAACAAGAGCCTGAATTTTGTGATCGAACTCTCGGGCAAGGATGCATTCGGCCGCGAGGCGGACCTGGCGATCGTGCAGGCGCCGCGCGCGCTGCCGCGGGTGGTCCGCATGCCCGAGGAACTGTCCGGTTATCCCTACGGCTTCGTGATGCTGTCGTCGTTCATGCAGGCCTTCGTGCATGAACTGTTCCCCGCCATCCAGGTGCAAGGCTGCTACCAGTTCCGCGTGACGCGCAATTCGGACCTGTTCGTCTCGGAAGACGACATCACCGATCTGCGCGAAGCGCTGCAGGGCGAGCTGCCGACGCGGCATTTCGGCGACATGGTGCGACTCGAGGTGTCGTCCGACACGCCGCCGGCTCTGGCGCGCCGGCTGCTGCTGGAATCGGGCTTGACTGAGCACGATCTATACCGCGTCAGCGGTCCGGTGAATCTGGTGCGCCTGATGCAGATTCCCGATCTGGTGGACCGCCCCACCCTCAAGTACCCGCCGCATGTGCCAGCCGTGGTCAAGGCATTCCCGCCGGGTAGCAACATGTTCGACGTGATCCGCCAGCGCGACGTGCTGCTGCATCACCCGTACGAGAGCTTTGCATCGGTGCTCGACCTGCTGCAGGCGGCCGCCAACGATCCGAACGTGGTGGCGATCAAGCAGACCGTGTACCGCACCGGCAACGAATCGGCGGTGATGGAAGCGCTGATGACGGCCGCCCGCAACGGCAAGGAAGTGACGGTAGTGGTGGAGCTGTTGGCGCGCTTCGACGAGGAAACCAACATCAACTGGGCCGAACGCCTGGAATCGGCGGGCGCGCATGTGGTGTACGGCGTGGTCGGCCACAAGTGCCACGCCAAGATGCTGCTGATCGTGCGGCGCGAGGCGGCCGGGCCGAAGGTCAAGCAGGCGATCCTGCGCCGCTACGCGCATCTGGGCACCGGCAACTATCATCCGCGCACCGCGCGCCTGTACACGGACTTCGGCCTGCTGACGTCCAACGAGAAGGTTTGCGAGGACGTGCATCACGTGTTCCAGCTGCTCACCGGGACGGCGGGCACGATCCGGCTGAACCATCTGTGGCAGTCGCCGTTCACGATGCACAGCAATCTGGTCGAGCATATCCGCGCCGAGGCGCGCAACGCGCGGGCCGGCAAGCGTGCACGCATCATCGCCAAGATGAACGCGCTGCTGGAACCGACGATCATCGACGAGTTGTACAAGGCGTCGCGCGCCGGCGTGAAGATCGACCTGATCGTGCGCGGCGTCTGCGCGCTGCGCGCGGGCGTGCCGGGGCTGTCGGAAAACATCTCGGTACGCTCGATCGTCGGACGCTTTCTCGAACACCATCGCGTGTATTACTTCCGCGCCGATGGCGACGACGTGCTCTATCTTTCCAGCGCCGACTGGATGGACCGCAATCTCTTCCGGCGCGTGGAAGTCGCGTTCCCGATTCTCGACCGCAATCTCAAGGCGCGCGTGATCAAGGAAGGTCTTCAGGTCCATCTGCGTGACAACGCCTCGGCCTGGGTCATGGAGCCGAACGGCGAATACGTGCGCAAGCCGTCGCGAGCCAAGGTGCAGCGCGTGAGCCAGCAGGAACTGCTGCTGAAGTTCGGGACTTGAAGCCGCGCCGCGCACCCTGCCGCTGCGAGCCGCGTCCTGTGACGCGGCTCTTTTACTTTGGGCCGGGCGCTGAAAATAAACGGGGAAAGGGAAACAGGGAATGAGGGAAACAGGCGGCGCGCTGGCACGCCGCCGCCCGTGCATCAGGCGGCGTGGCGCGATGCGTCGGCGGGTTGAGGCAAGCGTGGCTGGGCGCCGTCGGTATCGTAACCGCTGCGATCCACAGGGAAGACGATGCGGAACGTACTGCCGCGACCCACTTCGCTTGTGACGCGCAGTTCCGCATGGTGGCGCGACAGCACGTGCTTGACGATGGCAAGACCCAGGCCCGTGCCGCCGGTATCGCGCGAGCGGCTGCGATCGACGCGATAGAACCGCTCGGTCAGGCGCGGAATATGCTCGGGCGCGATGCCCAACCCCGTATCGCTGACCGAAAACACGGAATGACCGTCGGTAAAGGTCATGCGAATCGCGATGCGGCCGCCGTCGGGTGTGTAGCGCACCGCGTTGGAAACCAGATTGCCAAGCGCCGCCAGCAGTTCGTTTTCGGCGCCGCGCAGCACAACCGCCGTATCGATTTCGGCCTGGATCTCGTGACGGCCTTGCGACAGCGCCTGCGCGTCGTGCACCAGATGCGCGGCCAGCCCGGCCACGTCGACGCGCTCGTGCGACGGCGGTTGCGCATCGCTTTCGAGCTTGGCGAGCGCCAGCAGGTCTTCGACGATATGCTGCATGCGCATCGATTGCACCAACATCATGTCCAGATAACGCAGACGATCTTCCTCCGAGACCGGCAGGTCGCGCACGGTTTCGAGAAAGCCCGTCAGCACGGTCAGCGGCGTCTTCAATTCGTGCGACACATTGGCGACGAAATCGCGGCGCATCGCTTCGGTGTTCTCGAGCTTGGTGATGTCCTGCGTGAGCACGAGCTTGCGGTTTTCGCCGTAGGGCAGGATTTGCACCGACGTGATGTTGCGCTTGTGCTCGCCCATGTCGCGCATGATCAGTGGTTCGTCGTAGCGCTCGCGCGTCAGGTAGTGCACGAATTCCGGCCGGCGGATCAGATGCGTGATGCGCTGGCGCACATCGCGCCGCGCGTTCAGCCCGAAATGCTGCTCGGCCACGCCGTTGCACCATTCGATCTGGTCGGCGTCGTCGAGCATCAGCACGCCATAGGGCGACGCCTGGATCGCCTGGATGAAGCGCGTGTGCTGCTGCTCCACCTGCAGCACCTGGGTGCGCCAGCGCTTGACCAGCCGGTGCAGCCGGTAATACACCTCGCCCCACAGGCCCAGCGCGCTGGGAATTTCTCCATATGCCGGCGCGTCCAGCACGTGCCACAGCCGGTTAATCTGGAACAGGTAATAGCCAAGCAGCAGGAACAGCGAAATACAAAGGAACAGCAGGCCGGTGACCGGGCCGGCAACGGCGTACAGTCCAGCGGCGATCACCACCAGACTGACAAGGATGGCCGCGGAGCGGGCCCAGATGACGTTCATGCGAGGGGAAAAAGTTCAGACGACGGTCGCAGTGCGACGAAGTTTGCCACGAAAACGGGCATAACGCGGCCCCGGCACGATTCCATCATCGGCCGGCGCGACCCTCGCGGCACCGCTGCCGGCCGCGCCGATCAGTGGCTCGGTGCGCGCGCCAGGCGATAGCCGCTGCCGCGAACCGTTTCGATCATGTTGCTATAACCGCCAGGCGTCAGTGCGGCGCGCAGGCGCTTGATATGGACGTCGACCGTGCGCTCTTCCACGAAGACGTGATCGCCCCATACCTGGTCCAGCAATTGTGACCGGCTATGCACGCGCTCCGGATGGGTCATCAGGAAATGCAGCAGACGGAACTCGGTCGGGCCGAGATCGAGCTTGATCGGCCCGCCCTCGTCCTGGCCGGTCACGCGATGCGTGGCCGGATCCAGCCGCAGGCCGTTGATCGCCACCACGTCGTCGGTCAGTTGCGGCGCGCGGCGGCGCAGCACGGCCTTGATACGCGCGAGCAGTTCCTTGGGCGAAAACGGCTTGGTGACGTAATCGTCGGCGCCAGCCTCCAGCCCCATCACCTTGTCCTGTTCTTCGCTGCGCGCGGTCAGCATGATGATCGGGATCTGCTTGGTGCGATCGTTGGTACGCAGTTCCTTGGCGAAGGTCGCGCCCGATTTGCCCGGGAGCATCCAGTCCAGCAGCACCAGGTCGGGCAAAACATCGCTCATCAGCGACAGCGCCTGCTCGGCGTTGTAGGCGCGAATCGGATAGTGTCCCGCGTGCTGTAGATTGACGGCAATGAGTTCGGCAATCGCCGGTTCGTCTTCGACAACGAGAATACTGCTTGGCATGTATTGGTTCTCCGCTATTCAGTCCGGCGCGTTATCAGCTCAACGCTTCGCGCTCCATGTCTTCGCGTGAGGCATGACGGACGTCGGTGCCCTTCACGATGTAAATGATGAATTCTGCAATATTCTTCGCGTGATCGCCGATCCGTTCGACGGCCTTGGCAATGAACAGGAAATCCAGCGCGACCGAGATCGTACGCGGATCTTCCATCATGTACGTGATCAGCTTGCGCACGAACGCGCGGAATTCATCGTCAATCGCCTTGTCGTCCTTGACGATGCGCGCCGCGGCCACGGTATCGAGCCGTGCGAACGCGTCCAGCGCCTGGCGCAGCAGCGTGATGGCCATTTCGCCGGACAGCTTTACTTCGGCGTAATTGATGTTGTGGGCGGCCGCGTCTTCCATGATGTGCTTGGTCCGCTTGGCAACCTTTTCCGCTTCGTCGCCGGCGCGTTCGAGGTTCGTGATCGTCTTCGAGATCGCCATCACCAGGCGCAGATCGCGCGCGGTGGGCTGGCGGCGCGCGATGATGTTGCCGCAGTCCGCATCGATCTCCACTTCCAGCGCGTTGAGCTGCTGCTCGCGCGTGATGACCTGATCGGCCAGATCGGCATCGAAGTCCGCCAGCGCGCGCATGGCCAGTTCGATCTGCGATTCCACCAGGCCGCCCATCTGCAGCAGCTTGGTGTTGATCGCGTTGAGGTCGGCGTCGAACTGGGTCGACAGGTGCTTGTCAGTCATGGGTTTCTCCTGGCCGCTTTCCGTATGCTAGGCGTGGATGGTGAAGTCCTGCAATACAACTGCGCTCAACCGAAACGGCCGGTGATGTAGTCTTCGGTTTCCTTGCGATGCGGCTTGATGAAGATTTTCTCGGTCTCGCCGAACTCGATCAGCTCGCCCAGGTACATGTAGGCGGTGTAGTCCGAGCAGCGCGCCGCCTGCTGCATGTTATGCGTCACGATCACCACCGTGTACTCGTCCTTGAGTTCGGCGATCAGTTCCTCGATGCGGCCCGTCGAAATCGGGTCCAGCGCCGAGCAGGGTTCGTCCAGCAGCAGCACTTCGGGGCGAATGGCGATGCCGCGCGCGATGCACAGCCGCTGCTGCTGTCCGCCGGACAGGCCGTAGCCGGACTGATGCAGCTTGTCCTTGGCTTCGTTCCACAGCGCCGCCTTGGACAGCGCCCACTCCACACGATCGTCCATCTCCGAGCGCGACAGCTTCTCGAACAGGCGCACGCCGAAGGCGATATTGTCGTAGATCGACATCGGGAACGGCGTCGGCTTCTGGAACACCATGCCAACCTTCGCGCGCAGCAGAGAAATGTCCTGCTTGCTGGTCAGCAGGTTCTCGCCATCCATGTTGATTTCGCCCTCGGCGCGTTGCTCCGGGTACAGCGCAAACATCTTGTTGAAGGTGCGCAGCAGCGTCGACTTGCCGCAACCCGACGGGCCGATGAACGCCGTGACCTTGCGGTCCGGGATCGACATGTTGATGTTCTTCAGCGCGTGGAACTGGTTGTAGTAGAAGTTCAGGTTGCGCACGTCGATCTTGGCGCGCACGGTGTCGGGAATATCGATGACGGTAGAGGTCATGCTGATGTCTCGCTTGAATTCGTTGGTTGGCTGCAGGCGTAGCGCGCGGCGCCGGTTATTTCTTGAACAGCATGCGCGCGACGATATTCAGCGCAAGCACACCGACAGTAATCAGGAACACGCCCGCCCAGGCCAATTGCTGCCACTCCGTGAACGGGCTCATGGCGAAGCGGAAAATCGTCACCGGCAGGTTGGCCATCGGCTTGTTCAGATCGGCGCTCCAGAACTGGTTCGACAGCGCGGTGAACAGCAGCGGCGCGGTTTCGCCGGCGATACGCGCCACGGCCAGCAGCACGCCGGTCACGATGCCCGCGTACGACGACTTCACCGTGATCGACATCACCATCTTCCACTTGGGCGTGCCCAGCGCCACGGCCGCTTCGCGCAGTGCGTTGGGCACCAGGTTCAGCATGTTCTCGGTAGTACGCACCACGATTGGAATCTGCAGCAGCGCCAGCGCGCAGACGCCGGCCCAGCCCGAGAAGTGGCCCATGCGCGTGACAACCAGCGCATAGACGAACAGGCCGATCACGATCGACGGGGCCGACAGCAGGATGTCGTTGATGAAGCGGATGAAGCTGGCCAGCGGCGACGTCTTGCCATATTCGGCCAGATAGATGCCGGCGAGGATGCCCAGCGGCGTGCCGACCAGCGTGGCCACGCCCACCAGCACGAAGCTGCCGAAGATGGCATTGGCCAGGCCGCCGCCGGCCGTGTTGGGCGCCGGCGTCATCTGCGTGAACAGGTCGATGGACAGCCCGCCCACGCCCAGCGAAATGGTGGTCCAGAGAATCCACGCCAGCCAGAACAGGCCGAACGCCATCGCACCGAGCGAGGCGGTCAGCGCGATCAGGTTCATGCGGCGCCGCGAACCCTGCAGGCGCTCGCGCACTGCATCGGAATCGGGACGGACGGCGGGAATCGACGAGGTAGACACGGCTTGAGCTTGGTTCATTTGCCACCTTCATTCTTTGCCAGACGCATCAGCAGCACCTTGGACAACGCCAGCACGACGAAGGTGATGAAGAACAGGATCAGGCCCAGTTCCATCAGCGCGGCGGTGTGCAGGCCTGCGCCGGCTTCGGCGAATTCGTTGGCCAGCGCGGAGGTGATGCTGTTGCCCGGCGAAAACAGCGACGCGTTATCGAGCAGGTTGGTGTTGCCGATCACGAACGTGACCGCCATGGTTTCGCCGAGCGCGCGACCCAGGCCGAGCATGACGCCACCGATCACACCGGCACGCGTGTACGGCAGCACCACGCGCCACATCACTTCCCACGTCGTGCAGCCGATGCCGTAGGCCGATTCCTTGAGCAACACGGGCGTGACTTCGAATACGTCGCGCATCACCGAAGCGATGTACGGAATGATCATGATCGCCAGGATCACGCCTGCGCACAGCAGGCCGATGCCGAGCGGCGCGCCCTGGAACAGCTTGCCGATCACCGGCACTTGTCCGACCGTATTGGCCAGCGGCTTCTGGAAATATTCGCCGAAGATCGGCGAGAACACGAGCAGGCCCCACATGCCGTAGACGATCGACGGCACTGCGGCGAGCAGCTCGATGGCGGTGCCGAGCGGTCGGCGCAGCCAGGCCGGCGACAGCTCGGTAAGAAACAGGGCGATGCCGAAACTGACCGGCACGGCAATGATGAGCGCAATCAGCGAGGTGACGAGCGTGCCGTAGATCGGCACCAGCGCGCCATACACGTCGGCGGGGGGATCCCATTCCGAAGTCCACAGGAACGAGAAGCCAAACTGCTTGATCGATGGCCACGCGCTGATGGCCAGGGAGACGATGATGCCGCCCAGCAACAGCAACGTCACGATGGCGGCGCCGCGGGTCAGGCCGCCGAACAGGATGTCGCCAAGGCGGCTGGGAGGCCGGACGGCGGGAAGATCGGACGAAGTCGCCATGATGGATCAACCGGTGGGTGAATCGATGCCGCGGCGGCAAACCCGCCGCCGCGGCTGCCTGTCACGCTGTCACCCGGGGACACCCCCGGGCGCGGTGACAAAGCACGCTTCTGGGATCAGTACAGCGCCTTGCCCGAAGCGTCCTTGATGCTGCTCTTCCACGTAGCGCGGATCTGGTTCACGACCGCTTCCGGCAGCGGCACATAGTCCAGGTCCGAAGCCATCGCGCCACCGCTCTTGTAGGCCCAGTCGAAGAACTTCATGACTTCCTGGCCCTGCGCTGCCTTGTCCTGCGTCTTGTGCAGCAGGATGAAGGTGGCGCCGGCGATCGGCCATGCCGACTTGCCCGGCTGGTTGGTCAGGATCTGGTAGAACGACTTGTTCCAGTCGGCGCCGGCTGCGGCGGCCTTGAAGGCGTCGTCGCTGGGCTGCACCACTTCACCTGCCGCGTTCTTCATCGTCAGGTACGTCATCTTGTTCTGCTTGGCGTAGGCGTACTCGACGTAGCCGATCGCGCCATTCAGACGCTGCACGAAAGCGGCCACGCCTTCGTTGCCCTTGCCGCCCGTGCCGCCGCCCGGCCAGTTGACGGTGGTGCCCTCGCCTACCGAGCTCTTCCAGTCAGGGCTGACCTTCGACAGGTAGTTCGTGAAGATGAACGTGGTGCCCGAGCCATCGGCGCGACGCACCGGCAGGATGTCCTGGTTCGGCAGGTGGGCCTTCGGGTTCAGGGCCTTGATCGCGGGGTCGTCCCACTTCTTGATCTTGCCGAGGTAGATGTTGGCCAGCACTTCGCCAGTGATGGTCAGCTCGCCCGGCTTGACACCTTGCAGGTTGATCACGGGCACCACGCCGCCGATCACGGTCGGGAACTGGACCAGGTTACCCTTGGCCAGTTCGTCGTCCTTCAGCGGGGCGTCGGACGCACCGAAATCAACGGTCTTGGCGCCGATCTGCTTGATGCCGCCCGACGAACCGATGGATTGATAGTTGACCTTGTTACCCGTTGCTTTTTGGTAGGCGTCCGCCCATTTGGAATACACGGGCGCCGGGAAAGAGGCGCCAGCACCGGTAATTTCCGCCGCGAACGCAGTACTCGCCACAACAATCGATACGATGCCTGCAACGGCAGTCTTGACCAGCTTCATATGTCCTCCAGAGAACATTGGTTGGGAATGACAAATTTTTGACAAGGCGAACTTTATGCTCCCTATATGACAGTTCCATGACATCGCCAAATCTTCTTCCGGCGTGATTTGAAAACACCGCTATTCGCGGCCCCGTCACAAAGTCGACTTGCTGCCGTGCTTTATTAGCCACCCCAATGCGCTATGCCGAGACTGTTGCGCCACGCCCCAATTGCTATTCGCGTGACGGTGAAATATGGCGGTTAATTGCCAAATCGAAGAAAAAAGGCCACGGCTCCTTGCCGTGGCCCTTTGATGCGCGCGGCGCCTGCGTCAGGCTGCGCGCAAGGCGTTCGCCAACGTCTGGGCGGCGCGCTCGGCGGTTTCCACCTGCTCGGCTTCTACCATCACGCGCACGACCGGCTCAGTACCCGAGGCGCGGATCAGCACGCGGCCACGGCCTTCCAGTTCCGGCTCGATCTTCTCGCGCGCGGCTTTCAGGCCGGCATGGCTTTCCCACTCAAACCCCTTCTCCACGCGCACGTTGATCAGCGTTTGCGGGAACAGGCTGACGCCTTCAAGCAGTTGCGCCAGCGTCTTGCCGCTACGGCGCAAGGCCGCCAGCACCTGCAGCGCCGACACAATGCCGTCGCCGGTGGTGTGGCGGTCCAGGCAGAGCAGATGGCCCGAACCCTCGCCGCCCAGTTGCCAGCCGCGCTTGTTGAGTTCTTCAAGCACGTAGCGATCGCCGACCTTGGCGCGCACGAATTCCACGCCTTGGCGCTTGAGCGCCAGCTCCACGGCCATGTTGGTCATCAGCGTGCCGACCGCGCCCTCCACCTTCTGGCCGGCGGCCAGGCGGTCGCGCACGATCAGGTACAGCAGCTCGTCACCGTTGTAGAGCCGGCCACTGGCGTCCACCACCTGCAGGCGATCCGCGTCGCCGTCGAACGCCAGGCCCAGATCGGCGCGATGCGCGCGCACCGCTTCCACCAGTTTTTCCGGCGCCGTTGCACCGTAGCCGGCGTTAATATTGCGGCCGTCCGGCTGGTTGCCGATTGGGATCACCTCGGCGCCCAGCTCGTGGAATACGTGCGGCGCGATGTGGTACGCCGCGCCATGCGCGCAATCGACCACGATGCGCAGGGCATGCAGGTCCTGCTCGTACGGGAACGTGCTCTTGCAGAATTCGATATATCGCCC
Source organism: Cupriavidus pauculus (assembly GCF_008801835.1). Lineage (GTDB taxonomy): Bacteria > Pseudomonadota > Gammaproteobacteria > Burkholderiales > Burkholderiaceae > Cupriavidus > Cupriavidus pauculus. The sequence continues at coordinate 55,589 of NZ_VZOW01000012.1, forward strand.
GGCCGCATCCTCCATACGCTTGGCACGGCCCAGATCCTCGGAACGCACGCAGGTCATCGGCTCCTCGACCAACGCCTCGATCCGGGCTTCGACTTCGTCGGGCAGCTTGTCGCCCGACGCCGAGAAGAACTTGATGCCGTTGTCGTAATACGGATTGTGGCTGGCCGAAATCACCACGCCGGCCGCCAGGCGCAGCGCGCGTGTCAGATAGGCGATGGCGGGCGTTGGCAACGGGCCGGTCATCCGCACGTTGACACCCGCCGCCGTGAAGCCGGCTTCCAGCGCCGCTTCCAGCATGTAGCCGGAAATTCGCGTGTCCTTGCCGATCAGCACGGTCGGCTTGCCCTGCGCGGTTTTCTGTCCCAGCGCGAGCACCTTGCCCGCGGCATAGCCCAGGCGCATCACAAAGTCCGGCGTGATCGGTACTTCGCCAACCCGACCTCGCACGCCGTCCGTCCCAAAATACTTGCGTGTCATTTCATTCTCCCTGTTGCCCCGACGAGGCAACCGATTCATGGCGAATCGCCCACCAGACCTTGAGGGCGTCCACGGTTTGTTCTACGTCGTGCACGCGCACGACAAATGCGCCACGTTCTGCGGCGCAGACTGCCGCCGCGACGCTTGCCGCCACGCGCGCCTGCGGCGGCTTGCCGCCCACGATGGCGCCAAGCGTCGATTTGCGCGACAGGCCGGCAAGGATCGGCAGCCCATCGACAGCGAGCCTGGGCATTTGCCCGAGCAGGCGCAGATTATGATCCGGAGTCTTGCCAAACCCAAAGCCCGGATCAAGCAGGATGCGCGATTCGTCCACGCCCGCCGCACGCAGGGTTGACACGCGCTCGCCCAGAAATGACGCGACTTCGGCCACGACGTCGGCGTATTTGGGGTCTTCCTGCATGGTTTGCGGGTCGCGCTGCATGTGCATGACGCACAGCCCAGCCTGCCCCGCCGCGACGGCCTCGACCGCCCCCGGCATGCGCAAACCCCAGATATCGTTGATCAGATCCGCTCCGCCCGCCAGCGCAGCCCGCATGACCTCGGGCTTGTAGGTGTCGATCGACAACGGTCTGCCGCAGCCTGCCAACGCCTCGACGATCGGCATCACGCGATCGAGTTCCTGATCGAGCGGCAACGCCGCGGAACCCGGCCGGCTCGACTCGCCGCCGATGTCGATGATGTCGACGCCTTCGGCGATCATCTGCTCGGCATGGCGCAACGCCGCGTCGCGCGAAGCATGCTGGCCGCCATCCGAAAAAGAATCGGGCGTCACGTTGAGGATGCCCATCACCAGCGGGCGTCGATTGCGGGCGAACCGGAAACGTCCGCATTGAAAAAACTCGGTTGGCAAGTTCGATGTCCTGAAAAACAAAAAGCCGGTGCACTCGGGCACCGGCTTTGGAGGCTATCAGAATCCGCCGCGCTTGAAACCGTTACAAACGGTCTGTTACGTCGCGGACCCCGAGCGATTACACCGTGTCGTCGATCCGCGCCGTGGCCGGCGCGTTGGTCGGCGCCACCGGGGACCCGCCCGACGGCGTGCTGCCGCCACCGCTCGGGCCCTGCAGGCCACGCGGCGGGCGCGGCGGCTTGCCGGCCATGATGTCGTTGATCTGCTCGGCGTCGATCGTTTCCCATTCCATCAGCGCGTTGGTCATCGCTTCGACCTTGTCGCGATTCTCTTCGAGCAGGCGCTTGGCCAGCGCGTATTGCTCGTCGATGATGCGACGGATCTCGGCGTCGACCTTTTGCTGCGTGGCTTCGGACACGGTCTTCGACGAGAGCTTGCCGAACATGCCGTCCTGCTCTGTATCGACGTAGACCATCGCGCCCAGCGAATCGCTCATGCCGAAGCGCGTGACCATGTCGCGGGCAATCTTGGTGGCGCGCTCGAAATCGTTCGACGCGCCGGTGCTCATGGCGTTGAGGAACACCTCTTCCGCAGCGCGGCCACCGAACAGGATCGCGATTTCCTCGAGCATGTTGTCCTTGTATTTCGAGTACTTGTCATGCTCGGGCAACTGCCAGGTCACGCCCAGCGCCCAGCCGCGCGGCATGATCGTGACCTTGTGGACCGGATCGGCCTTCGGCAACAGCTTGGCTACCACCGCATGGCCCGATTCGTGATAAGCCGTCGCCTTGCGCTCTTCCTCGCGCATGACGGTCGACTTGCGCTCCGGACCCATGTAGATCTTGTCCTTGGCGTCCTCGAAATCCTGCATGTCAACCACGCGCTTGCTGCGGCGGGCGGCAAACAGCGCGGCTTCGTTGACCAGGTTGGCCAGGTCGGCGCCCGAGAAGCCCGGCGTGCCGCGCGCGATCACCGAAGCGTCGACGTCGTTGCCAATCGGCACCTTGCGCATATGCACCTTCAGGATCTGCTCGCGGCCGCGGATGTCCGGCAGGCCCACGTAGACCTGGCGGTCGAAACGGCCCGGACGCAGCAGCGCCTTGTCCAGCACGTCGGCCCGGTTGGTCGCGGCAATCACGATCACGCCCGAGTTGGCCTCGAAACCGTCCATCTCGACCAGCATCTGGTTCAGCGTCTGCTCGCGCTCGTCGTTGCCGCCGCCCATGCCGGCGCCACGATGGCGGCCGACCGCGTCGATTTCGTCGATGAACACGATGCAAGGCGCCTGCTTCTTGGCGTTCTCGAACATGTCGCGCACGCGGGCCGCGCCCACGCCGACAAACATTTCAACGAAGTCCGAACCCGAGATGCTGAAGAAAGGCACCTTGGCTTCGCCGGCGATGGCGCGCGCGAGCAGCGTCTTGCCGGTGCCCGGAGGGCCAACCAGCAGCACGCCGCGCGGAATGCGTCCGCCCAGCTTCTGAAATTTCTGAGGATCCTTGAGGAAGTCGACCAGCTCGACCACTTCCTCCTTGGATTCGTCGCAACCCGCCACGTCGGCGAAGGTCACAGCGTTCTGGTTTTCGTCGATCAGCCGCGCACGGGATTTGCCGAAGGAGAAGGCGCCGCCTTTTCCACCGCCCTGCATCTGCCGCATCATGTAGAACCAGAACACGATGATCAGCAACGTCGGTCCGAGGTAGTACAACGCCTGCACCAGCACGTTGGGCTCGTCGTCGGCCTTGCCGGTCACCTGGACGCCGTACTTCATCAGATCGCCGACCATCCAGATGTCGCCCGGCGAAATGATGGTGTACTTCGACCCTTCCTTGGGCGACACCACGAGGTTGCGGCCTTGCACGTCGACACGCGACACCTTGCCGTTCTTGGCGTCATCCATGAACTGCGAATAGGTGACCCCATCCTGGGCGCGCGGTTTGTCGAACTGCTTGAAGACGGTGAACAATACCAGCGCGATTACGAGCCAGATTGCCGCCTTTTGAAACAGGTTGTTATTCAAGGCCGAACTCCTTTGCAATTGCCTTGCCAACGGATAACTGCATTGCATTGTAATGCAGTGCCCGCCCCCGCAGGGAAATCTGAAACTATGGGACTGATAGTGCCCGAGCCGGCGGGTTCCGGGCAAGTCGGGCCTGGATCGCCGCAAAAAGCCAAAAAATCCGTCCCGGAGGCACTTGACGCGTACTGCCGACCTCTTGTCAGTCCACTGACTTCAAGTAACGCCCAAGAATGAAGGTTTCTGAAGACTTGTCGCGCGACGCCTTGGGCTTGCGGCTGGCGACCACCTTGAACTGACGTTTGAACTTCTCCACGATCTGGCTGTAGCCGGAGCCGTGGAAACACTTTACCAGCAGCGACCCCTCCGGTTTCAGGTGAGCCTGGGCAAATTCGAGCGCCAGATCGCACAAATATTCGATCCGCGCCGCATCGGCCGACGCCACACCGGACAAATTGGGGGCCATATCGGAGATAACAAGATCGATTCTCGATCCTCCGGAGGCTTCCAGCACAACCCCTTCCAGCTCCCGGAACACTGCTTCGTCACGGAAATCGCCCTGGATGAACGTCACGTCGGCCACCGGCTCCATCGGCAGGATGTCGATGGCGATCACCGCTCCGTCGATCTTGCCGTCCTGGGCGCGCGGCGACGCCGCCAGCCGGTTGCGCGCGTACTGGCTCCAGCTGCCCGGCGCCGCGCCCAGGTCGACGATGACCTGGCCCGGCTGGATCAGCTTGTCCTGGTCGTCGATCTCCTTGAGCTTGTACGCCGCGCGCGCCCGGTAGCCCTCGCGCTGTGCCATCTTCACGTACGGATCGTTGATGTGGTCGTGCAGCCACGACTGGTTGAACTTGTTCTTGCCCTTGGCCATGAATGAGATTTACCTCTTTGCGGGAGCCCTTGCGTCACCTGCGGTGATCGCATCGCGGCTTTTTCTCCCGATCTTGGTGATCTTTGCCGCCTGCCGGCGACATTTTGGCGGATAATACGCGCCAATCCGATATTTGCGTTCCCAATGCCCGCCCTACAACTCGTTCCCGCACAACGCTCCGATTTGCGCTCCCGCGCGCACGGCCTCAATCCCGTGGTCATGATCGGCGCGGAAGGCCTGACCCGCTCGGTCCTGGCCGAAATCGACCGCAGCCTGGCGGCCCACGACCTGATCAAGATCCGCGTGTTCGGTGACGAACGCGATACGCGCATTGCCATCTACGAATCGATCTGCGACGAACTCGACGCCGCACCGATCCAGCACATCGGCAAGCTGCTGGTGATCTGGCGCCCGGGTCCGGCGCGCCTGGAAGAAAACCAGCCCGAAGACCTCGGCCCGGGCCGTCGCCGTCTTGGCACCGGCACTGCGCCACGCACGGTCACGGTGCGCAAGCCTACCGGCTCCAGCCAGCGCCGTCCGAAAAGCACCCAGGTCCGCGTGCTCGGCAACGAGCGGGTCACCCAGGGCGGCAACGTCAAGCGCGCTCGCGCACGGCCGTCCAGCCAGAAGAAGAAGGCATTGGGTTGATTCCCGGCCGGCTAGCCGGTTCCCGTGGATCATGAAAAAGGCGGCCATGGCCGCCTTTTCTTATGCGGGCGTCACTCTCCGGCGCTGCGCGGCGCACTGGCACGCCAGACCAGCACCAGCGCCAGCAGGCTCTGCGCCAGATAAAAGACGCTGGACACGCCGTGCAGCATGCCGAACTGGCTCTTGTACGGCGATTCGGACACGCCCAGGTTCATCGCCTGCGCCTTGACCTTGAGCCCCTCCATGAACGGCTGCACGCCAAAATAGCCCGCCAGCACGCACACCAGCATGCTCAGGACGATCCAGCGCAATGCGCGATAACGCGCGGCGCCGCGGCGGATCAGCACGTTGCACAGCACCAGCTGCAGCACGCCGATCGTCACACCCAGCATGGCCTCATAGCGGAACAGATGGCCCGCCACCATGCCCGCCGCCTCGCGGCTCGGCAATACGGCAAACAGCGTGGGCGCCACCATGTAGCCCACCGTCCACAGGCTGCCGGCCCAAACCACTGTCAGCAGCAGGAAAATGCGATGGGGCAGCGGCGGCAGGTTCGAGTAGGAAGACGAAAACACGTCCGTCCCGATCAGATGTAGCGAACGGTGATGACTTCGTATTCGCGCTCGCCGCCGGGGGCCAGCACGACGGCCACATCGCCTTCGAACTTGCCGATCAGGGCGCGCGCGATCGGCGAGCTGACCGAGATCTTGCCGCTGTCCAGGTCCGCCTCGTCGTCGCCCACGATCTGGTAGCTCACGGGCTTGCCCGATTCCAGGTCTTCCAGGTCCACGGTGGCGCCGAACACGATGCGGCCATCGGTGTCGAGCTGGGTCGGGTCGATGATCTGCGCGGCCGACAGCTTGGCTTCCACTTCCTGGATACGGCCTTCGATAAAGGCCTGCTTTTCCTTGGCAGCGTCGTATTCGGCGTTTTCCGACAGGTCGCCCTGGGCGCGCGCCTCGGAGATCGCGTTGATCACCGCGGGACGTTCGACGGCCTTGAGGCGCTGCAGTTCTTCCTTCAGGAGCTCCGCGCCACGCTTGGTAATCGGAATGGTGCTCATTGTCTCGTTCAACAAAAAAATCAGCCGCAGCGGAGCTGGAGCCATGCCCCGGCAAACCTTGCCGGACGGCACTTCCGCTCAACCGCGGCTTTCAGATGGGACTCCACGGCACATCGGCCCGGGGAGTCGGCGAATTCGACGTAGTGTAGGCCAGAACCGCCGCCGGTTTCAACCCGGCGGCGGCGCCACGCCCCGGTGCGACTGTGCGCACCGCAGCATGGCGATCGGCCTTCAGGCCAGTTGCTTGTGCAGGCCCTGCAGGTCGTAGACCTCCAGGCTCTGCATGTGCTTGAGGCCTTCCACCGCAGCATTGGCGCCGGCGATGGTGGTGTAGTACGGCACACGGTTGGCCAGCGCGGCGATACGGATCGAGCGCGAATCGGCAATCGCCGTGCGCGTCTCGTCGACTGTCGTGAAGACCAGGGCCAGCTCGCCGTTCTTGATCATGTCCACGATATGCGGGCGGCCATCCTTGACCTTGTTCACCACGCGGACCGGAATGCCGGCCGCCTCGATGGCCGATGCCGTGCCGCGCGTGGCGACGATCGGATAGCCCAGGTCGTGCAGCATGCGGGCCACCGTCACGGCGCGCGGCTTGTCGCTGTCCTTCACCGTGATCAGCACCGTGCCCTTTTCGGGCAGGCGCGAACCGGCTGCCAGCTGGCTCTTGAACAACGCCTCGCCGAACACCTTGCCCACGCCCATCACTTCGCCGGTCGAGCGCATTTCAGGTCCGAGGACCGGATCGACGCCCGGGAACTTGTTGAACGGGAACACGGCTTCCTTGACGCTGAAGTACGGCGGCACCACTTCCGCGCCAATGCCCTGCGAATCGAGCGACTGGCCGGCCATGCAGCGCGCGGCGATCTTGGCCAGCGACAGGCCGGTGGCCTTCGACACGTACGGCACGGTACGCGAGGCGCGCGGATTGACTTCCAGCACGTACACCACGTCCTCGCCGTCCTTCTGCTGGATGGCGAACTGCACGTTCATCAGGCCGATCACGTTCAGCGCCTTTGCCATCGCGGCGGTCTGGCGCTTCAGTTCGTCAACGGTGGCCTGCGACAGCGAGTACGGCGGCAGCGAGCACGCCGAATCGCCCGAGTGCACGCCAGCCTGCTCGATGTGCTCCATCACGCCGCCGATAAACACGCGCTGACCGTCGCACAGGGCATCGACGTCGCATTCGATCGCGTCGTTCAGGAAGCGGTCGAGCAGCACCGGCGAATCGTTGGACACCTTCACGGCCTCGCGCATGTAGCGTTCGAGATCGCGCGGCTCATGCACGATTTCCATGGCGCGTCCGCCCAGCACGTACGACGGGCGCACCACCAGCGGATAACCGATTTCCTCGGCCAGGCGCAGCGCCTCGTCCTCGGCGCGCGCGGTGCGGTTGGGCGGCTGGCGCAGACCCAGGTCCTGCAGCAGCTTCTGGAAGCGCTCGCGGTCTTCCGCGGCGTCGATCATGTCGGGGCTGGTGCCGATGATCGGCACGCCGTTGGCTTCCAGGTCCAGCGCCAGCTTCAGCGGCGTCTGGCCGCCGTACTGGACGATCACGCCGACTGGCTTTTCCTTGTCGACGATTTCCAGCACGTCTTCCAGCGTCAGCGGCTCGAAGTACAGGCGGTCCGAGGTGTCGTAGTCGGTCGATACGGTTTCCGGGTTGCAGTTGACCATGATGGTCTCGTACCCGTCTTCGCGCAGCGCCAGCGCGGCGTGCACGCAGCAGTAGTCGAACTCGATGCCCTGGCCGATCCGGTTCGGACCGCCGCCCAGCACCATGATCTTGCGGTTGCCGGTCGGCTGCGCCTCGCATTCGCCATGCTCGGCCTCATAGGTGCCGTACATGTACGCGGTGTTGGTGGCGAATTCCGCCGCGCAGGTGTCCACGCGCTTGTAGACCGGGCGCACGTTTTGCGCCACGCGCGCCTCGCGCACAGCCTTGGCGCTGGTCTTGAGCAGCTTGGCCAGACGGCGGTCCGAAAAGCCCTTCTGCTTGAGCAGGCGCAGCTCGGCGGCCGACAGGCTGTCCAGCGTGCGGTTGCGCACCAGCCCTTCGGTCTTCACGATGTCTTCGATCTGGGCCAGGAACCACGGATCGATGGCTGTCTCGGCATGTACTTCTTCCAGCGACATGCCAAGGCGGAACGCATCGCCGACGAACCAGATGCGGTCCGGACCGGCTTCGCCGATTTCCTCGACCACTTCGTCGCGGTCGGTCGACTTCTCGTCCAGGCCATCCACGCCGACTTCCAGGCCGCGCAGCGCCTTCTGGAACGACTCCTGGAACGTGCGGCCCATCGCCATCACCTCGCCGACGGACTTCATCTGCGTGGTCAGGTGGCTGTCGGCCTGCGGGAACTTCTCGAACGCGAAACGCGGCACCTTGGTGACCACGTAGTCGATCGACGGCTCGAACGACGCCGGGGTCTGGCCGCCGGTGATTTCGTTCTTGAGTTCGTCCAGCGTGTAGCCCACGGCCAGCTTGGCCGCAACCTTGGCGATCGGGAAACCCGTGGCCTTGGAAGCCAGGGCCGACGAACGCGACACGCGCGGGTTCATTTCGATCACGATCATGCGGCCATCGGCCGGATTGATCGAGAACTGCACGTTCGAGCCGCCGGTGTCGACGCCGATTTCGCGCAGCACGGCCAGCGATGCGTTACGCAGGATCTGATATTCCTTGTCGGTCAGCGTCTGCGCCGGCGCCACGGTGATCGAATCGCCCGTGTGAATGCCCATCGGGTCGAGGTTTTCGATCGAGCAGATGATGATGCAGTTGTCCGCGCGGTCGCGAACGACTTCCATCTCGTATTCCTTCCAGCCGAGCAGCGACTCTTCGATCAGCAGTTCGCGCGTCGGCGACAGGTCCAGGCCGCGCTTGCAGATCTCTTCGAATTCCTCGCGGTTGTAGGCGATGCCGCCGCCGGTGCCGCCCAGCGTGAACGACGGGCGGATCACGATCGGATAGCCGGTACCGCCGGTTTCCTGGGCAATGCGCGACTGCACGGCCACCGCTTCATCCATCGAGTGGGCGATGCCGGACTTGGCCGAACCGAGACCGATCTTGGTCATCGCGTCCTTGAACTTCTGGCGGTCCTCGGCCTTGTCGATCGCCTCGGGCGACGCGCCGATCAGTTCCACCTTGTACTTGTCCAGCACGCCGTGGCGATGCAGGTCCAGCGCGCAATTCAGCGCCGTCTGGCCGCCCATCGTCGGCAGGATCGCGTCCGGGCGTTCCTTTTCGATGATGCGCTCGACCACTTCCCAGGTGATCGGCTCGATATAGGTCACGTCGGCCGTGTTCGGGTCCGTCATGATGGTCGCCGGGTTCGAGTTGACCAGGATGACCTTGAAGCCCTCCTCGCGCAGCGCCTTGCAGGCCTGCGCGCCGGAGTAGTCGAATTCGCACGCCTGGCCGATGATGATCGGGCCCGCGCCGATGATGAGGATGCTCTTGATGTCTGTGCGTTTTGGCATTGCACGCTCTCTTTGTTGGCCGGCGCGCGTGTTCCCGCGCGCCGTACCGGATATCAGGTTTTGACCGTCAGCTCAGGGTGGCCGTGGCCAGCTTGGCGCCGAAGCCGATGAACATCGCGCCGACTCCGCTCGACATGCCCGCGGCAAGGCGGCGTCGGCGGCGGAACGCTTCGGCCAGCTTCGCGCCCACGAAAATGATCGAGGTCAGGTAGGCGAAGCTGCAGATCTGGCAGACCAGTCCAAGCGCCACGAACGACAGCGCCGGATACGCGAACTGCGGATCCACGAACTGGATGAAGAACGAAATGAAAAACAGGATGGCCTTGGGATTGAGCAGGCTGATCACCAGCGCCTTGGTGAACGGATTGGCCGACCGGTCCACCGGCGCGGCTGCTTCCGGCGCGGCGTCGTCGGCCTTGGCGCGCTTCGACCAACTGCGCAGCGCGCCGCGCAGCATCTGCAAGCCGATCCAGGCGAGGTAGCCCGCGCCGACGTACTTGACGACGTGGAACAGCCCGGGGCTGGCCTTGAGCAGCGACGCCACGCCCGCGGCCGACAGCACCATCAGGATCGCGTCGCCAAGAAACACTCCGCACGCGCCCTTGTAGCCTTGGCGCACGCCGCGCTGCGCGGCCACCGACAGCACATACATCGAGTTCGGCCCCGGCAGCAGCACGATGAAGATCGTGCCGAGCGCGAAGGTCCAGAAATCGGTAATGCCCAAGCTGGCGTGCATAAAGGCGTTCATGGCGAGTCCTGTTTCCTGTTTCCCGTTTCCCGTTCTCAGGCGGCGGCCTTGGCGCGCGCGTCCTGCATCAGCTTGGTGAAGCGGTCGAACAGGTACGCGATGTCATGCGGACCGGGCGATGCTTCCGGGTGGCCCTGGAAACAGAACGCGGGCTTGTCGGTCAGCGCAAAGCCCTGCAGCGTGCCGTCGAACAGCGACGTATGCGTGACGCGCGCGTTGGCCGGCAGCGTCGATGCATCGACCGCGAAACCGTGGTTCTGCGACGTGATCACCACGCGCCCGTCATCGTGGTCCTTGACCGGGTGATTGGCGCCATGATGGCCCGTGCTCATCTTGAGCGTCTTCGCGCCAACGGCCAGCGCCATGATCTGGTGACCCAGGCAGATGCCGAACGTGGGGATGCCGCGCGCAATGAACTCGCGCGTCGCGGCGATCGCGTAGTCGCAAGGCTCCGGGTCGCCGGGGCCGTTCGACAGGAAGATGCCGTCCGGATTCAGCGCCAGCGCATCGGCGGCGCTGGCTTGCGCCGGCAGCACCGTGACCTTGCAGCCGCGTTCGGCCAGCATGCGCAGGATGTTGAACTTGACGCCGTAATCGAACGCCACCACATGGAACTGCGGCTTGTCCTGCTTGCCGTAGCCCTCGCCCAGCTTCCATTCGGTCTGGGTCCATTCGTACGGTTCCTTGACGGACACGACCTTTGCCAGATCCATGCCCGACAGGCCCGGGAACGAGCGCGCCAGATCGATGGCCTTCTGGACATTGTCCTCGCCGGCCAAGATGCAGCCGTTCTGCGCGCCCTTCTCACGGAGAATGCGCGTCAGCTTGCGAGTGTCGATGCCGGAGATCGCCACCACCTTTTCCTGCTTCAGGTAATGGGCGAGCGTGTGTTCCTTGCGGAAATTGGAGGCCAGAATCGGCAGATCCTTGATGATCAGGCCGGCGGCATGGACTTTCGTGGCTTCGACATCCTCAGGATTCACACCGTAATTGCCGATATGCGGATACGTCAGCGTGACGATCTGCCGGGAATAGCTCGGGTCGGTGAGAATTTCCTGATAACCGGTGATGGCGGTGTTGAACACCACTTCGCCGATCGTATGGCCGGAAGCGCCGATGGAATAGCCACGAAAGACCGTGCCGTCTGCAAGCGCGAGGATGGCGGACGGAAAAGACGGTAACACGGGTAGGCTCCTGCTGGACTCACCCCGTGACCGACCTGCTCAACGCCTCGTGCTCCGTGGGCGGCCCATCGAAGGGCCGGCAGGCGCATGGCATTTTCATCACTTTTGTGCGGTGCATGAAAACGCCGCGCAAACGGAGCGGCGGAAGGTGGAATACGGTAGGCGCTAGGGTGAAGGGTTCTGAAAGCGAAACTTTCGAATTATATCCCGCCGCACCCAATTTCTCAAGTTATCAATAACTTACGATGGACAGTGGCGACGGGCGACGCCGCCGCCACGGCTCGCCGGCCTATGCCGCGACCGGCTCCGCCAGCGCCGCCCGATCCGCGCCCGATCTGCGCGCGCGTGTCGCCTGATGGTCGATCAGGCGCCCGGCGGCACCACCGCCGTGACCTCGATCTCCACCTTTGCGCGCGCCTCGACCAGGTCGGCCACTTCCACCGCGGTCATGGCCGGAAAATGCCGACCGACGATATCGCGATAATGCTGGCCGATCGCCTTGTAGGCACCGACGTATTCCGCCTTGTCCTTCACGTACCACGTCATGCGCGTAATGTGTTCGGCACGCGCGCCGCCCTGCTCGAGCACCGCCACGATATTGCGCAGCGCCTGTGCCACCTGCAGCGCGAAATCATCGGTCTCGAATTCGCACTGCCCGTTCCAGCCGATCTGCCCGCCGACAAAGATCAGGCGGCTGCCCACCTGCAGCTCGGCCATGATGCCGTTGGCGTATCCCTTGGGCGGCGCCCAGTCGGGCGGTTGCAATGTCTTCAACATGATGTGATTTCCTGAAAGGTTGTCGTGTCAGGCTGCCGCCAGATAGCGCCCCATTGCGGTGCGCACCGCGTCAGGCAGCGCTTGTGGATGCATCGTGCGGGTATCGACGCAGACCAGCCGCTGGGTGATTTCCAGGCGCGTGTCGTCGTCGCCACCGGCAAAGCGGATCGCCACCACGACACTGCTGCGGCCGATGTGCGTCACGCGCAGTTGCCGGGTCAGGCGCTCGCCCAGCCGGCTTGGCGCGACGAACCGGCATTGCAGTTCGGCCGTGGGAACGCCGGCATGCGCCGACAGGTGCATCGCATCGAACGGCCAGTCGAGCGCCTCGTCGAACCAGTCCTCGATAAGGTCGTTGAGCATCTCGAAATAGCGCGGATAGAACACGATGCCCGCCGCGTCGCAATGCTTGAAGCGCACGCGCACCGGCTTGCTGAACGCCACGCTCATGACCGCGCATCCTCGGACGCCATTTGCCGCAGGCGGAAGCGTTGCAGCTTGCCTGTCTCCGTGCGCGGCAGCGCGGTCACGAATTCAATGCGGCGCGGGTACTTGTACGGCGCGATCTCGCGCTTGCAGTAGTCCTGCAACGCGCTGCGCGTCGCATCGCTCGCGTCCACGCCGGGGCGCAGCACCACGTAGGCCATCACCACCTGCCCGCGCTCGGCGTCCGGGGCGCCCACCACGCCACATTCGGCCACGTGTTCGTGGCGCAGCAGCGTGCCCTCCACCTCGGGCCCGGCGATGTTGTAGCCGGCCGAGATGATCATGTCGTCCGAGCGCGCCTGATAGAAGTAGTAGCCGTCGGCGTCGCACATGAAGGTGTCGCCCGGCAGATTCCAGCCGTCGCGCACGTACACGGACTGGCGGTCGTCGTCGAGATAGCGGCAACCGGTAGGTCCGCGCACGGCAAGCTTGCCGACCGTGCCCGGCGGCACAGGCTTCATGTCGTCGTCGACGATGCGCGCCTCGTAGCCCGGCACCACGCGGCCCACCGCACCAGCACGCACGTCGTCGCCGGCGCTGGACACGAAGATGTGCATCATCTCGGTGCCGCCCAGCCCGTCCGTCATCTCGATGCCGGTGGCCGCCTTCCATGCCTGTCGCGTGGCGTCGGGCAGCGCCTCGCCGGCCGACACGCTTTTCTTCAGGCTCGATAGGTCGAACTGGCCGGCGAGCGTCGCCATCTGTCGATAGAACGTTGGCGCGGTAAACACAATCGTGGCGCGATGCGTCTGGATCAGCTTGAGCAAGGTTTCCGGCGTCAGCTTTTCGGCCAGCGCGGTGGACGCGCCGATCCGCAACGGAAAGCACAGCATGCCGCCGAGCCCGAACGTAAACGCCAGCGGCGGCGTGCCGCAGAAGATGTCGTCCGGCGTCGGCTTCAGTACGTGCCGCGGGAACAGGTCGCACATCGCCAGCACATCGCGATGAAAATGCACCGTGCCCTTGGGCTGGCCCGTGGTGCCGCTCGTGAAGGCGATCAGGCAGATGTCGTCGGCTGCGGTGTCGCACGCATCGAACGTGTCCGGCTTGCTGTCCATCGCCGTTTCCAGCGCGTCTTCGCCGGTGCCGTTGAAGTAGCGCACCGACACAATCGTCGGACAGAAATGCTCGCTGTCCGCACGCCGATTGGTTTCCAGTTCCTCGCGCAGCCGGTCGTCGCACAGCGCCGCACTGACCTGTGCCTTGTCGATGATCTGGCGCAGTTCCTTCGCACGCAGCAGCGGCATGGTCGCCACGGCGATCAGCCCCGCCTTCAGCGTTGCCAGCCAGCTTGCCGCCATCATCAGGTTGTTCGGCCCGCGCAGCAGCACGCGATTACCCGGCACCAGCCCCATGTCCTCCACGAGCACATGGGCGATGCGATTGACCAGCGCCGCCAGTTGCGCGTAGCTCACCGTCTCGATCCGGTCGTCGCGCTCGTGACGCACCGCCACGCGCGCACCGTCTCCCTGTGCGACATGCCTGTCGACCAGTTCCACCGCGGCGTTGATGCGCGCGGGATAACGCGTGTCGTCATTGAACTGGAACACGGGCCAGGCATTCCGCGGCGGCAGGCGATCCTGCGCGAACGTATCGATATGGGCCGAGGCAACATTGGGGGCGACCATGCTTGTCTCCGGTTCGTGTGGGATGGTCAGGCGTGCTGGCGCGCGGCGAGCGTTTCGCGCGCGATGATCAGCTTCTGCACTTCGGTGGCGCCTTCGTAAATGCGCAGCGAGCGGATCTCGCGATACAGGCTTTCCACGCGCGTCCCCACCTTCACGCCAAGCCCGCCGAACATCTGCACCGCGCGGTCGATCACCTGCTGCGCGTTCTCGGTGGCGACCATTTTGGCCATTGCCGCTTCGCGCGTGGTGCGTTGCTGGCGGACATCGCGCAGCCACGCGGCGCGATAGGTCAGCAGCGCCGCGGCGTCGATTGCCGTCGCCATATCGCCGATCGCCGCCTGGGTCAGTTGCAGGTCGGACAGAACCCCGCCGAACATCGGGCGCGAAGTGGCGCGTGCCAGCGCATCGTCAAGCGCTGCGCGGCCGAATCCCAGCGCCGCCGCCGCCACTGACGCGCGGAAAATGTCCAGCGTCATCATCGCCACCTTGAAGCCCTGCCCCGCTTCGCCCAGGCGGTGGCCCACCGGCACGCGGCAGTTGTCAAAGCGCAGCGTTGCCAGCGGATGTGGCGCGATCACGTCGATTCGTTCAGCAATCGTCAGGCCCGGCGTATCGGCATCGACCACGAACGCCGAGATGCCACGCGCGCCGGGCGCTTCGCCGGTGCGCGCGAACACGCAGTAGAAGTCGGCGATGCCGCCGTTCGATATCCACGTCTTGGCGCCGTCCAGCACATAATGCGTGCCGTCTTCGGAAAGCCGCGCGCTGCATTGCATCGCTGCCACGTCGCTGCCTGCCTCCGGCTCCGATAGCGCAAACGCCGCGATCGCCTCCCCTTTGGCTACGCGCGGCAGATAGCGTTCGCGCACTGCGTCGCTGCCGGCCAGCGTGATGGCGCCGGAGCCGAGCCCCTGCATCGCAAAGGCGAAATCGGCCAGTCCGTCGTGACGCGCCAGCGTTTCGCGCAACACGCACAGGGCGCGGGAATCGAGCGCCGGCAACGCGCCGCCGAAGGCCTGCGGCACGCAGTAGCGCAACCAGCCGGCCTGACCGAGCTTGCGCACCAGCGTGCGGCACGCCGCATCGGCGTCGTGATGATCGATGTCGCGCACATGTCCGGCGCACCAGGCGTCGAGCTCGCTTTCGAGACGACGGTGAGCGTCGTCGAAAAACGGCAGATCGAGATAGGTCTTGTCACTCATGCGCGCTCCTCAATCGCCTTCGAAAACCGGCTTTTGTTTGGCGACAAACGCGTCATAGGCGCGCCGGAAATCGCGCGTCTGCATGCAGATGGCCTGCGCTTCAGCCTCTGCCTCGATGGCCTCGTCAACGCCCATGTTCCATTCCTGATGCAGCAGCTTCTTGGTCACGCCGTGCGCGAAGGTCGGGCCCGCGGCGATCTGCGCGGCCAGCGCCTGCGCCGCGCCGAGCACGCCGTCCGACGCATGCAGCGCATTGAAGAAGCCCCAATCCACGCCTTCCTGCGCGGTCATCGCCCGCCCGGTGTACAGCAGCTCGCTGGCGCGGCCCTGGCCGATCATGCGCGGCAGCAGCGTGCAGGCGCCCATGTCCGCGCCGGCCAGCCCCACGCGCACGAACAGGAACGCCGTCTTCGCCTCGGGCGTGCCGAGCCGCAGGTCCGAGGCCAGCGCCATCATCGCCCCCGCGCCGGCGCAGATGCCGTCGACCGCGCTGACAATCGGTTGCGGGCACGCGCGCATGGCCTTGACCAGATCGCCGGTCATGCGCGTGAAGTCGAGCAGTTCGGGCATCGTCATGCGCGTCAGCGGGCCGATGATCTCGTGCACGTCGCCGCCGGAGCAGTAGTTGCCGCCCGCGCCAGTCACCACCACGGCCTTGATGTCGGTGGCGTAGCAGAGGCCGCGAAACAGATCGCGCAGTTCGGCATACGAATCGAACGTCAGCGGATTCTTGCGCTCGGGCCGGTTCAGCGTGATCGTGGCCACCTTGCCATCGGCCGACACGGACCACAGGAAATGCTTCGGCTGGTAGTTGGCGAAAGCGCGCTTGTGGTGGCGCATGTCCAGTGCAACATCGCTCATTGTGGGTCTCGCTCCATGATCTCGTTCGATGGTTGATGCGTGTCGATGCGTGGCGTGGTGCCGTTCAGCCGGCCATCACTTCGCCGCCCGCCACCGGGATGGCCTGCCCGGTGATGGCCGACGCCTGCGGGCGGCACAGCCACGCCACCGCATCGGCCACCTCGTCGGGCTGCACCAGGCGCTTTTGCGGATTGCGCGCGGCCAGTTCGGCGCGCGCCTGCGCTTCGGTGCGGCCGGTCTTGTCGCCGATATTGGCCACGGCGTCGCGCACGATGTCGGTTTCGGTATAACCCGGGCATACCGCATTGACGGTGATGCCCTTGGTGGCCAGCTCCAGCGCCAGCGCGCGCGTCAGCCCGATCACGCCGTGCTTGGCCGCGCAATATGCCGTGACATAGCCATAGCCGATCAGTCCGGCCGTGCTGGCCACGTTGACGATGCGACCCCAGCCCTGCGCGACCATCGCCGGCAACGCCGCCTGCGTGCACAGGAACGTGCCGGTGAGATTGACATCGAGCATGCGTTGCCAGTGCGCAAGATCGGTCTTGCCGAAGGGCGCGCTGTACGCCTGGCCGGCGTTGTTGACCAGCAGCGTGACCGGCCCGCGCGCTTCGGTGGCCAGCGCGAACGCGGCATCGACCGCATCGGCGTCGGTGATATCGGCAGTGGCCGTGCCCAACGCCGCGCCGTCCACCGCGAACGGCTCGAGCGCCTGCATCGCGGCATCCAGCACGGTGCGATCGCGACCGACCAGCGTGACGCTGGCGCCCGCATCGAGCAGGCGGCGCGCGATCGCCGCGCCAATGCCGCGCGCGCCACCGGTCACCAATGCATGACGGCCCTGCAGATCGTATGTCATGGTCATTTTCCCGCCGACTGCGCGTACGAGGCCGCGCGCGCAAGATTGGTTTCGAGCTGCCGCTTGCCGGCCACGTACTGCTTTGGCCATGTCACGTCGCGATAGCCGAGCTTGGCCGCTTCGTGCAGCGTCCACGCCGGATCGGCCAGATGCGGGCGCGCAATCGCACACAGATCGGCGCGGCCGGCGGCGACGATGCTGTCGACATGATCGGCCTCGAAGATCGCGCCGACGGCGATGGTAGGAATGCCAGCCTCGTTGCGGATGCGATCGGCAAACGGCGTCTGGTACATGCGGCCATAGACCGGCGCCTGGTCAGGGCTGACCTGGCCGGACGAGCAGTCGATCATGTCCGCGCCGGCCGCCTTGAAGGCGCGCGCGATGGCGACGGCGTCGTCGGCGTCGATGCCGCCTTCCACCCAGTCATGCGCAGAAATTCGCACCGACATCGGCTTGTCTTCAGGCCATACGGCGCGCACCGCGGCAAATACTTCGAGCGGAAAGCGCAGCCGGTTGGCCAGCGATCCGCCATATTCGTCGCCGCGCACATTGGTCAGCGGCGAAATGAAGCTCGATAGCAGGTAGCCGTGCGCGCAGTGCAGTTCCAACCAGTCGAAACCGGCCTGCGCCGCGCGCCGCGCATTGGCGACAAAGTCATCGCGCACGCGATCCATGTCGGCGCGCGTTATCTCGCGCGGCACTTGCGAAATCCCGGGCAGGTACGGCAGCGGCGAAGCGGACTGGAGCGGCCAGTTGCCGTCGGGCAGCGGATGGTCCATCTTTTCCCAACCCAGTTGCGTGGAGCCCTTGCGGCCCGCATGACCGAGCTGGATGGCGATCTTCGCGTCGCTGTTGGCGTGCACGAAATCGACGATGCGCTTCCAGGCGTCGCGCTGGACGTCGTTCCACAGGCCCGGGCACCCCGGCGTGATGCGCGCGTCGGGCGAGACGCATGTCATTTCCGCGACGACCATTCCCGCGCCGCCCATTGCACGCGCGCCCAGATGTACGAGGTGAAAGTCCCCGGGCACGCCGTCGGCCGATGAATACATCGCCATCGGACTGACAACCACGCGGTTCTTGAGCGTCACGCCGCGCACCGTGAACGGCGTGAACATCGGCGGCAGCACGGCCTGCGCATCCGCGGTACGCGACGCCAGCGCGTCTGGCGGCACACCGGCCTGCGCCGCCAGCCACTGCTCGAACCCCTGCACATAGCGCGCATCGCGCACCCGCAGGTTCTCGTGCGAGATCCGCTGCGAGCGCGTCAGCAGCGAATAGGCGAACTGCTCCGGCGCCATGCCCGCGTAACGCTCCACGTTCTCGAACCATTCGGTCGAATTGCGCGCGGCATTCTGGATTTTCAGCACTTCCACACTGCGCGTCGCTTCGTAACGCGTCAGCGCTTCCGGTAGTCCATCGACGCCGACCGCGCCCTGCTGGCCGATCGCATCGGCGAGGTCGATCGCATCTTCGAGCGCCAATTTGGTGCCCGATCCGATCGAGAAATGCGCGGTGTGCGCGGCGTCGCCCATCAGCACCACGGGCACGCGGCGGCCGTCGGCCAGCGTATTCCAGTGCACCCAGCGGCGGCATATCACACGGGGAAAGCGGATCCAGATTGCCGAGCCGCGCAGGTGCGTGGCGTTGCTGATCAGCTTGTGGCCATCGAGATAGCGCGCGAACAGCTTCTCGCAGTACGCCACGCCCTCTTCCTGGCTCATCTGTTCGATGCCGGCCGCACGCCAGACCGCCTCGGGCGCCTCGACGATAAACGTCGACGTGCTGTCGTCAAAACGGTAGGCATGCGCCTGGAACCAGCCATGCTCGGTTTTTTCGAACGCGAACGTGAACGCGTCGAACAATTTGTGCGTGCCGAGCCAGACAAAGCGGCACTGGCGCGTGTCGATATCGGGCTCGAACGTCCTTGCGTAGCGCGAGCGGATGCGGCTGTTGATGCCGTCGGAGGCGATCACGAGATCGGCGTTGTGCTGCTGCGCCAGCGCCTGGTCGTCGCTGACATCGGTCTCGAAAACCAGCTTGACGCCAAGCGCCTCGCAGCGCGCCTGCAGGATATTGAGCAGCCGCTTGCGGCCGATGCCGATGAAGCCGTGTCCGCCCGAGCGGATGGTGCGGCCACCGATATGGATGTCGATGTCGTCCCAGTGGTTGAACGCGGCGTTGATCTCGGCCGCGCTGACCGGGTCCGCCTGCTTGAGGTTTTCCAGCGTGGCATCGGAAAACACCACGCCCCAGCCAAACGTGTCGTAGGCGCGGTTGCGCTCGACCACCACTACGTCGTGCGACGGATTCCGCAGCTTCATCAACAGGCCGAAATACAGACCCGATGGGCCGCCACCAATACAAAGCACGCGCATTGTCAGTCTCCTGCACCCGATCCGGCGGGTCATCCGGGCGATGCCTGACCGGCATCTAGATCATGGTTAAATATTTTATGCTTAAAATATTAGGCCGCATGACCGCGTCTGGCAAGCGGAAATTTGCGCCGACACCGCGCGCGGCGTCGGCGCCCTCCGGCAATGGCTAGCCCTGGCGCTCCGCCATCGCCGCCTTCACCTGCTCCAGCGCGGTCGGGTCCTCGATCGTCGTCAGATCGCCCGGATCCCGCCCTTCCGCCACCGCCTGGATTGCGCGGCGCAGCAGCTTGCCCGAACGTGTCTTGGGCAACGCATTGACGAATACCACGCGTGCCGGCCGCGCCACGGCGCCCAACTGCTGCTCGACGGTTTTCATCAGCTCGCTCTCGAATGCCAGCCGGTCGGCCGCGCTGCCGGTGCGGCTGGCGTCGCGGGCAATACAGAAGCCCAGCGCCACCTGCCCTTTGAGCGCATCGGCGACGCCCACCACGGCCACTTCGGCAACACCGGGATGCGACGACAGGCTCTCTTCGATCTCGCGCGTGCCCAGCCGGTGCCCCGCCACGTTGATCACGTCGTCGGTGCGGCCGAGGATAAAGATATAGCCGTCGGCGCCGCGCACGCCCCAATCGAACGTCGAATAGCACTGGCGGTTGGGCACCGCCGACCAATAGGTGCGCACGAAGCGCTCGTCGTCGCCCCACACCGTGGTCATGCAGCCGGGCGGCAGGGGGTAGTCGATTGCCACCACGCCCTTTTGATTGGGCTGGCATTCCTCGCCGGTGGTCTCGTCGACGATGCGCAGGTCGTAGCCGTAGGCGGGCACGCCCGGCGAGCCCAGCTTGGCCGGCAACGCCTCCACGCCACGCTGGATCGCGATGATCGGCCAGCCCGATTCGGTCTGCCAGTAGTTGTCGACCACCGGCTTGCCGATGCCGTCCTGAATCCAGCGCGCAGTCGGCTCGTCGAGCGGCTCTCCGGCCAGGAACAGCAGGCGCAGGCTGGACAGGTCGTGCCGCGTCAGCAGCGCCGGATCCTGCTTCTTGAGCACGCGGATGGCGGTGGGGGCGCTGAACATGATGTTCACGCCGTGCCGCGCGACGATTTCCCACAGGATGCCGCCGTCGGGGCGGATCGGCGTGCCTTCGTACATCACGGTGGTCATGCCGGCCAGCAACGGCGCATAGACGATATAGCTGTGACCGACCACCCAGCCGATGTCCGAGGCCGTGAACATCGTGTCGCCGGGCTTGCCGCAGAAGATGTATTCCATCGACGTGGCGAGCGCGACGGCATATCCGCCGGTATCGCGTTGCACGCCCTTGGGCTTGCCAGTCGTGCCGGAGGTGTAGAGCACGTACGACGGCTCACTCGATTCCAGCCAGACGCACGGCACGGTCTGGCCGGCCATCCTGTCGCGCCACGCCGCGTAGTCTTCGTCGCGGCCTTCGGTGCGCGGCATGTCGGCCAGTTGGCGGTTCACCAGCAGCACCTTGTCCGGATGATGGCCGGCCAGCCGGATCGCCTCATCGAGCAGCGGCTTGTACGGCACGACCTTGCCCGCGCGCGACCCGGCGTCCGCGCTGACGATCACCTTGGGCCTGGCATCGTCGATCCGGGCGGCGAGGCTGACCGACGCAAAGCCGCCAAACACCACCGAATGCACCGCCCCGATCCGCGTGCACGCCAGCATGGCGAACATCGCTTCCGGAATCATCGGCATATAGATCAGCACACGGTCGCCGCGCGCCACGCCCAATGCCTGCAGCGTGGCGGCCATGCGATTCACTTCGTCGTGCAGTTGCCGGTACGTATAGATGCGCTCGGTGCCGGTCTCGGTGGACACGTAGACCAGCGCGCGCTGGTCGCCGCGCGTCGCCAGATGCCGATCGATCGCGTTATGGCAGATGTTGGTGCGCCCGCCGACGAACCATCGCGCGAACGGCGGCCGGCTATCGTCGAGCACGCGCTCGAATGGCGTCTCCCATTCGATGCGCGCGGCCTGTTCCGTCCAGAACCCGGTCTTGTCGGACAGGGATCGCGCGTGCAGCGCGCGGCTTGCCGTCATGGTGTCTCCTCCGCTTGTCGTATGTGATGAATGCGGTGCGGATGGCGTCGGCAAACCCGGAGTCGTCTCGTTCGGCTACCGATTGCAGCGCGCCGGGTCCTTGATCATCGGGGCGCGAATGCCGGCCATCTTTTTTGGAGAATCTACCATGACCGCATCGCGTCCCAAGCGTTCGGCATTGCAAACGGCCTGCGGGTCATCGACGCCGAATGGGACCTGCTTGACGGACCGATGCGTGCGATGACGGGCGAGCGTCTTCGCCCAACGTTAAGGTCAAGGGTTGATCAGGTGCAATTGCGGGGAAATTCGGCCCCGGCTGGCGAGCCGGGGCGACATACGGACGGATCAGTGCAGGTTCAGCGCGGCGTTTCAGCGCGCATGCGTGGTCTTGGTCTTAGCCGTCGAGGCCGCCTTGACCGGCGCCGCTTTGGCCGCCGCCTTGTGCGGCGTCGCCTCGACTACTACGCGCTTGCGCGGCTCGGCCTTGCCGGCCTTGCCCGATTTTTCGACCTTGGCGGATTTGTCGGCCGCCTCGGACTTCGTCGCTTTGGTCGACGCCTGCGCCTTGCCGCGCCCCTTGGCGCTGTGCACCGGTGCGTCATCGCCGTCGTCGCCGCGCTCGGCGCGCGCCGCCGCGGCGGAATTGGGCCGCAGCATCAGCACCAGGCTCTGCCCAGCAACCAGTTTGCTGCCCGAGAGCTTGTTCCACGACTGCACCTGCCGCGTCGAGACGCCGTAGCGGCGCGCCACGGTCGCCACCGTGTCTTTGCGCCCGGCCTTGACCACCACGCGCTTGGCATCCGGCACATCGGGCTCGACGACCAGCATCGCGGTGTCCACCAGCGATGCGCTGATGTCCTGATCGTGCCGCTCGGTACGCGGAATCATCACGGTCGAGCCGGCCTTCAGGCGCATGCCCTTCGGGATGCGGTTAATCTCGCGCAGCGTATCGACATCGACATTGAGCCGAGCCGCCAGGGCCTCGACGCGCTCACGGCTGTCGACGGTCACGGCGGTCCAACTGGACAGACCGCCACGGTAGGTATTGAGGTTGTACTGGAACCGTTCGGCGTTATCGAACGGCAGCAGAATCTGCGGATTGGCCGCGCCCAGGATCACCGGCCGGTTGAACGACGGATTCAGCGCCTTGAATTCGTCGAGCGGCATGTTGGCCAGCTTGGCTGCCAGCGCCACGTCGATGTCGCGCGACGTGGTCACCGTGACGAAGTACGGGTGATCGGGGATCTCCGGCAGCTTCACGCCGTAGGCGGCCGGATTGGCGATGATGTTCTTGACCGCCTGCAACTTGGGCACGTAGTAGCGCGTCTCGTTGGGCATCGTCAGGCTGGCGTAGTCGGTGGGCAACCCGCGCGCCTGGTTGCGTGCGATGGCCCGCGACACGGCACCCTCGCCCCAGTTGTAGGCCGCCAGCGCCAGTTGCCAGTCGCCAAACATGTCATAGAGCCGCGACAGGTAGTCCAGCGCGGCATCGGTCGACGCCAGCACGTCGCGCCGCTCGTCGCGGAACATGTTCTGCTTGAGGTTGTACGACTTGCCGGTGCTCGGGATGAACTGCCACATGCCGGCCGCCTTGGCCGTGGATTCCGCCTGGGGGTTGAACGCGCTCTCGACGAACGGCAGCAGCGCCAGCTCGGTGGGCATCTTGCGACGCTCGAGCTCTTCGACGATGTGATAGAGATAGCGGCTCGACCGGCCCACCATCCGTTCCATATAGTCCGGCCGCGCGGCATACCATTGCGTGCGGTCGTCGACCAGCGTGCCTTCGAGGTCCGGCATCGCGAAGCCCTTGCGGATGCGATCCCAGATATCGGACGACGGGCCGCGCAGCCAGTCGACGCTGGTCTGGTCGACATTGACGACGGTGGTGCTGGAGAGCGTGCCGGCCTTGCCGGTGCTGTTGAGCGTGTTCAGCGGGTCCTTCTTCGGACCGGTTTCCAGGGCGGTCGGTGTGCCGGCCATTTCACCGGCGGGCGGCGTGGGTGTGCCGGCACAGGCTGCAAGCAGCGTGGCACACGCAATTACCGCCAGAAATCGACCAAATCGCATTAAGTTCTCTGAAAGTGACGCCAAAAAAATTTGGGCTGATGCTAGGGAAAAGGTGACTTCGCGTCAATGAGATTTTCCCCATGATGCAATTTGATGCTGCCGCTTCTGCCCCGTCAGTGCGCTGACGCGCGGCGGAAACGGCGGGCGCGGCGAAACGGCCGCAATGCCGATGCGCCCGTAACGTCTTACCGGAAGTTGTCTTTCCAGCCGCGCAGCGCGCCGAATGCCGCCGCATCACTGCCAAGATCGCCGCCCTGTGCCGCAAGCGCCTTACGCACCGACGCTTCGCGCGAGCGCAGGAACGGGTTGACCGCACGCTCGTGCGCCACGGTGGTCGGCACGGTCGGCGTATCGGCCTGCCGCAACGCATCCACGCGCGCCGACCACGCGGCCAGGTCGGCATTGTCTGGCTCCACTGCCTGCGCAAAGCGGACATTGCTGCGCGTATATTCGTGCGCGCAGTACACACGCGTATCGCCGGGCAAGGCCGCGAGCTTGTCCAGCGACGACAGCATCTGTGCGGGCGATCCTTCGAACAGCCGGCCGCAGCCGCTGGCGAATAGCGTATCGCCGCAGAACACCACGTCGCCCACACCCGGCAGATCGCCCACGTAGGCGACGTGTCCGGCGGTATGTCCCGGTACATCGAGCACGCGCAACGAGACGGCGGGATGCGCGATGGTCACCGTATCGCCCTCGCGCACCGCCTCGGTGCGATGGCCGATGCGCTCGCCGGCCGGGCCGATGACGGGCAGCGGCGCTCCATCGGGCGCTTTCGGATGACGATCGAGCAGGTCCGCGACGCCGCCCTGGTGATCGCCATGGTGATGGGTGATTACAATAGCGCCCAGTACCAGTCCGCGTTGCGCCAGAAAGCGCTCGACCGGCTCGGCCTCGCCGGGGTCCACCACCGCGGCGCTATGCCCGTCGTGGACGGCCCAGATATAGTTGTCCTGAAAGGCGGGGATCGGCTCCACTTTCAACATGTGTGCTCCTTATGTCCAACCGACCGATTATAGATTGGGAAGAATGGCTGGCCTCGCCACCCGGGCAGTACATGCTCCAGTGGGAGGCGCAGCAGTATGACCGGACGGTGGCGGACATCTTCGGCTATCACGCGGTGCAGTTGGGCCTGCCGCACATCGACACGCTGCGCGAGAACCGCATGCCGTTCTCGGCACTGGCGCTCGATGGCCGCGCCGGCCCGCACGGCCCGCGCGCCACGCATCCCGATGCACGCCAGCTGCTGTGCCGGTTCGACGAATTGCCGTTCGACACCCAAAGCATCGACCTGCTCACCCTGCCGCACGTGCTGGAGTTCTCTGAAGATCCCCACGAGGTGCTGCGCGAGGTCTCGCGCGTGCTGATGCCCGAGGGCCGCGTGGTGGTGACCTGCCTGAATCCGATGAGCCTGTGGGGCGCGCGCCAGGGCCTGAACCGGCTGGGCGCCACGCCGTTTCTGCCCAGCGACGCCCAGACCGTCGGCTTCGTGCGGATCAAGGACTGGCTCAAGCTGCTGGGATTCGAAATCATCCGCGGCCGCTTCGGCTGCTATTGCCCGCCCTACCGCACCGAGCGCTGGCTGCAGCGCGCCGCGTTCATGGAAAAGGCCGGCGACCGCTGGTGGCCGATTTTCGGCTCGGTCTACATGATCTCGGCGGTCAAGCGCGTGAAGAACATCCGCCTGGTTGGCCCAAGCTGGAAGACTTCCAAGCCGGCCCTGGCCCCGGTATCCGCACCCGTTGCAACGCCCACCGGCACGCACGGCAAGACACACCAGACAGCGTCCGACGATTAACGCCGGACGCACAACCTCCATCACATGCAAGAAGTCACGATTTATTCCGACGGCGCCTGCAAGGGCAACCCCGGCCCAGGCGGCTGGGGCGCCGTGCTCGTCGCCGGCGATCACGAAAAAGAACTTTTTGGCGGGGAAAATCCCACCACCAACAACCGCATGGAACTGATGGCCGTGATCGAGGCGCTGCGCGCGCTCAAGCGGCCGTGCGTCGTCAATATCTATACCGATTCGCAGTATGTGCAGAAAGGCATCAGCGAATGGATCGTGGGATGGAAGGCGCGCGGCTGGAAAACCGCCGACAAGAAGCCGGTCAAGAACGCTGACCTGTGGCAGATGCTCGATGAAGCGCGCCAGCCGCACCTGATCGAATGGCACTGGGTGCGCGGCCATGCGGGCCATCCCGGTAACGAACGCGCGGATCGGCTTGCCAACCGCGGCGTGGAATCGCTCAATACCTGAATCTGAAGCGGCGCGACCGCATGCGGCCCGATGGGCCGTCAAAGACCGTTTACAATCCCGCCCCATGCGACAGATCGTCCTCGATACCGAAACCACCGGCCTGAACCACGCCACCGGCGATCGCCTGATCGAAATCGGCTGCGTGGAACTGCTGAACCGCCGCCTGACCGGCCGGAACCTGCACTTCTACATCAACCCGGAACGCGACGTCCCCGAAGACGCCGTGGCGATTCACGGCCTGACCGCGGACTTCCTGGCCGACAAGCCGAAGTTCGCCGAGGTCGTCCATGACATCCGCGCGTTCGTGCAGGACGCCGAGCTGATCATCCACAACGCCGCGTTCGACATCGGCTTCCTCGACATGGAGTTCACGCTCCACGGCCTGCCGCCGTTCCGCGAACATGTAGCCAACGTCATCGACACGCTGCGCGAGGCGCGCCAGATGTTCCCCGGCAAGCGCAACTCGCTGGATGCCCTGTGCGACCGCCTGGGCGTGAGCAACGCGCACCGCACGCTGCACGGCGCACTGCTCGACGCCGAACTGCTGGCCGAGGTCTACCTGGCCATGACGCGCGGGCAGAACTCGCTGGTCATCGACATGCTCGACGGCGGCACCGCCCAGGGCGAATCCCGCGCCATGGCCGACCTTTCCGCCCTCACCCTGCCCGTCCTGCTGGCCACCGATACGGAAATCACCGCGCACATGGGCGTCCTCAAGGACCTGGACAAGGCCAGCGGCGGCAAGACAATCTGGAAACCCGAAATCCCCGCCGACGCCACGATCCAGTAACCGCCCCGCACGACATAGAACTTTTTCGACGAATCCCCGAAAAAAGGGCTTTACAAGATACTGCGACGTCGGCATAATCTCGTTTCTCCACTGCACGACATCAGCAACAACGGTGACGAAGCAGTAAGGGGTGGTTAGCTCAGCGGTAGAGCACTGCCTTCACACGGCAGGGGTCACAGGTTCAATCCCTGTACCACCCACCAGAATTTGGTGGTTAAAAAGGGCCTCAGGCAAAAGCCGAGGCCCTTTTTCCTTTCCGGGTGCCGGCAGTTGACACTGCCGGGCTGGGTACGACGATGGGTACAGCGGCCTCCAACGAAGTTTCTGGAGGTTTTGCTCATGGGTACAATCTTTCGCCGGGAAGACAGCAAGGGGAACGTTTCCTACCAAGCCAACGTGCGCAAGGTCGGATTCCCCATCATCTCGAAGACATTCCCCTCTAAAGCGAAGCAGCGGCTTGGGCCGCCGAGACCGAATCGAGTCTTGGCAATGGCGCAACCAAGCAAACACTGTTGAGTTCTAAGACTTCAATGGCGGACCTCATCGACCGCTATCTCACCAAGTCACTCCCCGTAATAAAAGCGCCGCAACCGAGAGGCACCACATCGGGGCAATACAGCGGAGTCAAATATCGAGGTACACCGTGGGTACACTCACGAGCGGCGCCGTGCCAGAGTTCCGCGACGACCGGCGGTTTAGTTCGGGGTTATACAGCGCGGGGCAACCTGACGCGGCAAGCGGGATAGTTTATGCACCCCCAAAACGGCACGGCCTTGCCTTCGCGCTCCACCATCTTCACGCCACAGGCGGCACACGTCGGGGTTCGGTAGTCCCCCTCAAATGCCTGCGCCAACAGCATTGTCTGTTTGTGCTGGTCCAACGCGCGAATCCGCTCGATGATCGCCGGGCCGTCAAGCAACTGGATACCGGCCCGCTCCGCCGACTCTTGCACCGGTCGCCCCACATAGCCAGACAGGGACCAGAACACGCCCCTGCGCACCTTGTGCTCATGCATTACGCCAGCCAATGCGCGAACCTCAACCACCTTAACTGGTTTGCTCCAAGCCTTGCATTGCACGACGGCAACCGGGGCGTCCAGCCCTGCCTTGTATAACGTGGCGTCGATTCCGCCGTCCGGGCCATGCGGCACTGTCTTGACGGTGAACCCCATCGCCTCGTAGTAGCCGACACAGAGCAACTCGAATCGCTT
Source organism: Cupriavidus pauculus (assembly GCF_008801835.1). Taxonomy (GTDB): domain Bacteria; phylum Pseudomonadota; class Gammaproteobacteria; order Burkholderiales; family Burkholderiaceae; genus Cupriavidus; species Cupriavidus pauculus. Next base: position 83,537 of record NZ_VZOW01000012.1, read on the forward strand.
CCACTCCAGAATCTTGAGCGCGTCTAGTGTCCAGCCATTAAATTCCGGCTTCTCTGCTAGCGATACTGGTCGCTGGGAGGCGGTTGATTTATCGGCCGCACTGGCTCGCTGCCTTGGCTCCGAGGGCGTTGGCCTGGCCTGTCGCGGCTGTCTTACAGATGAGCGCTGCGTTCTAAGCTGCGGCCCCTCCCCTGCGTTACTGTTGTTCTGCCGCCTCTCGCGGATGAACGACAACAGCCCCAAGAATGCGAACATCGTTGCTGGAACCCAAGCCAGCGACTGGCTCATCATCACGATGCCCGCGAGGAAGGGATTCGATGCGAACGAAGCGGGCAAGGCCCAGCGAAAGACAATGTACGCGCCCACGGCCAGGGCTGCGGACACCCACCAGGGCGAATCCAACAATACGTCGCTCAGCGACGGCTCCTTTCTCCTACGTCCCATCGACCCGACCTCATTTATCGTTCTGTGTTCGTGCGAGGCGGCACTCGGGCCGAAGCCCGCTCCACCCCCTCTACGAATCTAACCGAGAACGCTTTCCGGTCTCGTTGCTCTCTCCCAACACCCCACTACTGGTGGGAGCCGATGAGAGAGCGACGGGCCGCGACACGGTGCCACGGCTTTTTTTGCTAGTGCCCTCCCGGAACGCCTTGTCGAGAGCATCAAAAAGCACCCTCCCCCGCAAGGGGCCTGAGCAGAGTGCCGGACCGGGGCACGCCGCGCATCTTCGCGCCATGGGATATGGGAGCTATCGGGTGAGAGGCATGTCCCTTGCCGGCTAGGAGCGGACACTTGCGAACCTGTTCCGGAAGCGGACATTCAGAGTACTGATGACTCGCCCCACTGCAGGGCCCGGCGCTCCAATCTGGAGACGCCAGGGACCGTGGTAAGCGCCTCCTCTTAGTGGGCGTCGTAAGATGTCACCCATCTGTGATACATCTGCATGCCTACATGCAGCAACCGTACAGGGTATGGCACGCTACCGGACTGACTGCAGATCGCTCGCGACTAGCCAATCTCAAAGCTCCTGTACTGCGCCTGAGGCGTGGTGTTGTGGAGACTGACCGTCGTCGTCTTGCCATTGTCAGGTCGCAATGGAAACTGGGAGCCACAGCCGGCAAGCGCCGCTGCGGCCAGTAGGGGAAACAAGTAATGTTGCATCGGTCTTGGGTAGTGGTGAAGGTGCCGGCGATGCATTACAGCTTCGCCATCGCAAACAGCACCACAGCGGCAATCGGTGTGGAAACCAGCGATATCAACGCGCTTTGCTTAAGCGTTGCCTTCAGCATGACCACAAAGCCCATAGAGAACGCCACGAACGTGACGACCGATCCGGCAAGCGTGGAAAGCGTGGAAATCGATCCGCCAGTCAGCTTGGCAAACATCGCTGCCGCAATCGCATTGAAGAGAATTGCCACGAGCACTGCCTTGAGCGATTCGATGACGGTGGGATCGTTACCCGTGGCCATGCGCGCCACGATCTTGACCACGAATCCGATCACCACACTGGCAACCACCATGGCGATGGTGACCTTGGCCGGCAGCAGCATCGCGAGGAAGATAAATCCGGCAATCAGCAGAAGAAGGACCATCGTTGGAATCCCGTCAGGAAAAAAGCAGGCAGCACGCTAGCATGACGGCCGGAAACGTGGATGGTCGGCGTAGTGGGGTGTGTGGAAGTGATACACCCTCTGATGGAGGGTTGTGGGGGTGAAAGCGCAAATGCCTGCCATTCAAGGCGGATTGTCACGTCTCACAGTTGTTGAGTTCTGTCTCACAGTTAGTGCGTTGGATTCTCAAAGTTAGCTTTTCATGCATCGATTTGGACGCTGTACCACCACCAGCTTATAGCCCCCACCACCCTACATTGCCAAAAAACCCGGACAGCTAACGCTCTCCGGGTTTTTTGTCGTCCATCTCCTACCGAGCACCACTGGCCGCCCGTTCGGGCGGCCTTGCCAAACGCCCTCACACCACCTCAAAGAAATGCGTCCGATCGCGATCCAGTTGGGCGATCAGGCCGAATTCCCAGTCGAGGTAGGCCTGCATGGCGGCGGCGGCGTTGTCGGTGCCTTCATAGGGGCGGCGATAGCGGTCAGTGCGCGGGACGGCCAGGCGTGTTTCGCCCTGCTCCACGGGCAGGCCTGCGGCGATCCAGGCGGTGGTGCCGCCTTCGAGTACGAAGACTTCGGCGGACGTCAGGCGTTTCAGGTCGTCCGCCGCAAAGCGCGCCAGCAGGCTCGATCCGCAGGTCAGTACATAGCGGCTGGCAGGAGGGATCGCGCACAGCGCTTGCGGCAGTTGGGCGCGAATCGCGAACCATGCGCCGGGGACATGGGCTTTGACGTAGTTTGCGCTGGCGGTCACGTCGATCACGGCGACGTCGCCCTGCTTGAGCCATTCGGCAAGCGTCGATGGCGCGACGGTGTCGACGGGAGGCGTCGCCGGTCTGTCCGGCTCGGGATTTCCGCGCTCGCTACGCAGCGCGTCGGCAACCGGTTCCACCACATACACTTCCCAGCCCATCTGCGCGAGCCACGATGCGCTCATGTTGGCGCGCACGTCGTCGTCATCGGTCAGCACGATGCGTGCGCCGCGCACGGGCGCCTGATGGTCGGTTTCCTGCACCAACTGGCCGCCGGGTGCGCTGGCGAATCCTGCCAGATGACCTGCGGCGTATTCCTCTGGCGTACGCACATCGAAGCGATATACGGTGCGTCCGGGCGCCTCCAGCGATGCCAGTGCGTCCAGCGCGATACGGCGCACGCCCGCGCGTTCGGCGATGGCCCTAGCGCCCTCGCGTGCCGCAGCGCGATGCGCCGCGCTCACCTCGGCCGGGGCGCGACGGTCGGCGCCGTGCGACAGCGTTTGCCCGGCCAGCGTCCAGCCGATCGTGCCGTTGCGCAACGCAGCCACTGGGTTCGGGATCCCGGCGTTGATCAGCGACTGGGTGCCGATAATGCTGCGCGTGCGGCCCGCGCAATTGACCACCACCTGCGTCTTTGGGTCGGGAGCCAGTTCGCGGATGCGCAGCACCAGTTCGGCGCCGGGCACGCTGGTCGACGTCGGAATATTCATGGTCTGATATTCATCGAAGCGGCGCGCGTCCACGATCACCACATCCGCCTTGCGGTCGATCAGCGCCTGCACTTCGGGCGCCGAGAGCGACGGCGTATGACGCCGCGCTTCCACCAGCTCGCCGAACGATTTGCTTGGCACATTGACGTCGCGGAACACTTCGCCGCCCGCGGCGATCCATGCATCGAGCCCGCCGTCCAGCAGCGATACGTCGGTATAGCCCAGCGCGCGCAGCTTGTTCGCCGCGCGCGGCGCAAGGTCCTCGCCGTCGTGCACGCCGTACACCACGATGCGCGTGTCGCGGCGCGGGATGCGGCGCCACGCTTCGAGCTCGAGCTTGGACAACGGAAAGTTTGCGGCCCACAGCGGATGCGCCTGTGCGAACGGGTCTTCCTCGCGCACATCGATCAGCGCGATTTCGGTGCGATCGAGCAGCGCCTGGCGCACCGCCAGGCTGGTCGTCTTCGGGAACGAGTGAGTGGCTTCAGTCATGGCGCAGCGACGGGATCTTTCGAGCGATCCCAGAGATTGGGCAACGTGGAATTGGAATAGCCGGAGATGAACGACTTGCTGCCGCCGGCTTCCGGATAGACATGGCGACGCACGGCGCCAATATTTGCGCCGTACACGTGGATGCTGATCGATACGCGATCGTCGAAGGCGTTGTGCACGCGGTGGATATCGCCCACCGTCGGGGACACCGCTTCCACATGCCCGGGCTCCAGCCGCACCGCATCGCCCGCGGGACGCGGTACGCCTTCGGCGTCGATCGCATAGGGCTGCGAATATTCGGCGCCGCGCAACATGCCGATCAGCCCCCAGACCGTATGGTCGTGAATCGGCGTGCGTTGTCCCGGCCCCCAGACAAAACTGACGATCGAAAACCGCTCGGCGGAATCGCAGTGCAACAGCATCTGCTGGTAGAACTCGGGATGCGGTTGCGCGTAGGCGTCGGGCAACCAGTCGTCGCGCGATACCAGCTTGGCCAGCAGCTTGCCGCCGTGGTCAAGAATGCGCGCTTCGTCCGGCTGCTGGTCCAGCAACGCGGAAAACGCCGTGATGAAATCGCGCAGCGGCGTCAGCGCGCGCGCAGCTTCAGGCTGATCAGCCATGGTTGTCTCCAGATATGTTCGGCCGTCTATGTGGGCTACTTCCGGGCGGCTTGCGGACGACTTGCCAGCCGCCGTCCGCGCGGCGAATCGCCGATAACCATAGCACGAAGCCGGCGCCGCCGTGGACGGCTCAGATGCCCAATGCCGCGCGGCCCGCGGCGGTCAGGATGGAATCGTTCTGCGGCGTATGGATGCGGCTGCAAAGCACGTCGCGATAGTGGCGTTCCAGCGGATTGTTGCGGCTCAGGCCGTGGTTGCCCGACAGCTGCAACGCCAGTTCGAGCGTGCGGATCGCGTTCGACGTCACGGTGTACTTCACCAGTCCGCTGTCGGTGGATGATGGCGGCGCGCCGGCGTCGGCGCGCGCGGCGGCATCGTCCAGCAGGATCTGGTTGGTGCGCAGCAACGCCGTCATTTCGCCGATCGATTCCTGCACGCGCGGCAGCGTGGCCAGCGGCTTGCCGAGACTGCCGGGCACGCGCTCGCGCGTGAACTGCACGATCCAGTCGAACCCCGCGCGCGCCACCGCATCGTAGAGCGTGCCGAGCAACGTCACCATCCACGCCTGCTGGTCGGCATTGGCGTCGATGTCGGCCTGGCTGGCGCCGGCCGGTGCCCACGCCGACGGCGGCCGGATATCGACGGCGTTTTCGAACGGGATCCAGACGTCCTCGAACACGGTCTCGTGGCTGCCCGATGCGCGCAGTCCAAGATGATTCCAGCTTTCGATCACGCGGATGCCGTCCGACCCGACTTCATCCCGTGGCACGAGGAATACACCGACACGCGGTTGCGGCTCGTGCGTGCGCGCCCATACGGCCAGCCAGCGCAGCGCCGGAATGCCGGTGGTGTAGAGCTTGTGCCCGCGAATCCGCCAGCGGTCGCCCACGCGCGTGGCGACCGTCTCCGGCAGCCCGCCGCGCGCCGGCGACCCGAGTTCGGGCTCCACGCGTAGCGAATTGATCAGCGCGCCGTCCTCCACCGCGCTCTGGAACACCAGCCGCTGCAGCGTATCGGGCCAATGCGAATCGGCACGCCCGATCGCGCGGTGCTGCAGATACGTCATCGTCAATACCAGCGCGGTCGCCGCATCGCCACGTGCAATCGCGCCGATGATCTGGCGCGCCTGCGCAAGCCCGGCACCGCCGCCGCCATGCCCGGCCGGCACCACCTGCGCCACCAGCCCGTAGGCATGCAACTGCGCGAAGTTCTCGTGAGCAAAGCTGCCGCTGGCGTCATGCGCGGCCGCGGTGGCGGCAAACCGCGCTGCCAGGTCGGCCAGCACCTCGGACAAGCGCGCCGCGGGCGTCGGCAGGCGATGCAGGGATGACGAAGACATGGAATTCCTTCGAAAGGCGGATAAGTCGCCGCATAGCGTACCGCCGCGCCCCGCTGCGTCGAACGACGCATATCGCATATCGAGCAACGGTTTTAGCGCATAAGGTGCCGCGTTTTTATTCGTTTGGCCGCACGCTTGCGCGGCGTACGTTGCGTGCTTCGGCCCGGCGCACTGCCGCCAGCATCCATCGCGAACCCAACGCGACCGCACCGCGAACGAATTGCGAACGAACCAGGAGAACCGAGTATGAGCGTCGACTTCATCGGCATGATCCAGTCCCAGAAACAGTCCGAAATCCATCCGCCGTCCGGCCCGGTGATCGATCGCGACTACGTGCGCGCTTTTGCGCAGGCGCACGAAGCGGCCGGCTTCGATCGCATTCTGGTGCCGCATCACTCCACCGGCCCGTCGGCCACGCTGACGATCTCCTACGCGGCAGCCGTGACCGAGCGCATCCATTTCATGCTGGCCCATCGGCCCGGTTTCACCGCGCCGACGCTGGCCGCACGGCAGATCGCCACGCTCGACCAGTTCAGCGGCGGCAGGCTCGGCGTGCATTTCATCTCGGGCGGATCGGACGACGAGCAACGGCGCGACGGCGATTATCTCGATCACGACCAGCGCTACGCGCGCACCGACGAATACCTGGGCATCCTGCGGCGCATCTGGACCGAAGCCGAGCCCTTCGATCACGAAGGCCAGTTCTACCGCTTCCAGCGCGGCTTTTCCGAAGTCAAACCCGCGCAACAGCCGCACGTGCCGATCTATTTCGGCGGCGCATCGGACGCGGCCACCGCGGTGGCCGGCAAGCACGCCGATGTCTACGCGCTATGGGGCGAATCGCTCGATCAGGTGCGCGAGCTGACCACGCGCGTGCGCGCAGAGGCCGCGCGACACGGCCGCGAGGTGCGCTTCTCGGTGTCGTTCCGCCCGGTGCTGGCCGATACCGAGGAAAAGGCATGGCAGCGCGCCGACGAGATCCTCGAACGGACGCGCGCACTGCGCGTGCAGGCCGGTTATAGCCGTGGCGGACCGCAGCAAAGCGAAGGTGCCCGACGGCTGCTGGCGGCGGCGGACAAGGGCGATCGCGTCGATCAGCGCCTGTGGACGGCCATCGCGCGCGAGACCGGCGGACGCTCCAATTCCACCGGGCTGGTCGGCACGCCCGAGCAAGTGGCCGACGCGCTGCTGGCCTATTACGAGCTGGGTGTCACCACGTTCCTGATCCGTGGCTTCGATCCGCTCGAAGACGCGATCGACTATGGCCGCGAGCTGATTCCGCGCGTGCGGGAACTGGTCGCGCAGCGCGATGCGCAAACACACCGCCGCGCCGCGTGACGCCACCGCGCCGGCATAGCGTCCATCCACCGGCGCCCGATACGAAAAACACAACGGGAAACGGGAAATCATGAGCCAAGACACCTTCAAACCCAACACGCGCCGCCGCGACGTCCTGCGGCTGGCGGGCGCCGCGACGATTGCCGCGCCGGCGCTGATTTTGGGCCGCCAGGCGTGGTCCGCGCCGCGCAAGCTGACGTTTGCCTGGAACCAGAATTCGTTCTGCCTCACGCCGATCGTGGTGGCGCAGGAAAAAGGCTTCTTCGAAAAGAACGGCCTGCAGGTCGACCTGATCAACTACAGCGGATCAACCGATCAGTTGCTCGAATCGATCGCCACGGGCAAGGCGGACGCGGCGGTCGGCATGATTCATCGCTGGCTCAAGCCGCTGGAAGCCGGCTTCGATGTGAAGATCATCGGCAGCTCCCATGGCGGCTGCGTGCGCCTGGTCGGATCGAAGGCCGCCGGCGTGACGAACCTGCAGGCGCTCAAGGGCAAGACGGTCGGCGTCAGCGACCTTGCGGCGCCCGGCAAGCATTTCTTCACGATCCTGCTGGCCAAGAACGGCATCGATCCCGATCGTGACATTACGTGGCGCCAGTATCCGGCCGACCTGCTCGGCATCGCGGTCGACAAGGGCGAGATCCAGGCGATTGCCGACGGCGATCCCAATCTCTATCTGCTGGAAAAACGCACGAACGGCGCTTACGTCGAGCTGGCCACCAACCTGAGCGGCGAATACGCGCGCAAGGTGTGCTGCGTGATTGGCGCGCGCGGCGAACTGGTGCGCAACGATCGCCCCGCTGCCGCGGCGCTGGCGCGTTCGATCGTGCAGGCCACCGACTACGTCAACGAAAACCCCAACGAGGCGGCCAAGGTGTTCGCCAAGTATTTGCCCAAGATCAGCGTCGACGATCTGCGCAAGCTGTATGCGTCGCTGACCTACACGCACCACCCTACCGGCGTCGACCTGCAGGAGGAAATCGCGTTCTATGCCGGCGATTTCCAGCGCATCGGCGTGCTCAAGAAATCTACCGACACCCGGCGACTGGCGCAGCATGTCTACGCCAATGTGCTGGGCTGATACCGGAGCATCGCAATGACCACCAGCCAACAGTCGATCCACCCGCCGCTGCTGGGCGACGGGCAACTCGCGCAGCCGGCGACGCGCGGCACGCTGCGCGTGTGGCGCACCGGTCTGGCCGCGGCACTGGCCTGGGCCGTATTCGGCGCGGTCACATGGCGCTGGCCGAACCATCTGGTCGGCTTCAACGACTGGGCCTACACCGAGGAACTGGGCGTGGCGATGCTGGCGGTGGCGGCGGCACTAGCCGTCGTGGCCCTTGCTGGCGCCCATCTGCGCGGCCTACAGCGCGCTCAGCGCGCGTTGCGCCATGCCGGGCCGTGGCTGGTGGCGCTGCCGCTGGTCTTCACGGCATGGGAAATCCTGACCGCCAAGACCGCCACGCTGCCCACGCCGTTCTTCGCGCCGCCGCAGGCGCTGATCGAGGTCTATCTCGACGACTGGCGGCGTCTGGGCGACAGTGTGCTAAATACGCTGAAGCTGCTCGCACTGGGCGTCGCGTATGGCGGCGTGGCCGGTTTCCTGATCGGCGTGTCGATCGGCTGGTCGCGGCGCATCGGCTACTGGGTGCATCCGGTGCTGCGCGTGCTTGGGCCGCTGCCATCCACCGCGCTGCTGCCGCTCACGTTCTACTTCTTTCCGTCGAGCTATTCGGCGGCGATTTTCCTGATCGCGCTGGCCACCGCGTTTCCGGTGGCAGTGTTGACGTGGTCGGGCGTGGCTGGCGTCAACAAGAGCTACTACGACGTGGCGCGCACGATGGGCGCATCGGAATGGTTTCTGGTGCTGCGCGTGGCGATTCCGGCCGCGCTGCCGCAGGTGTTCGTCGGCCTGTTCATGGGCCTGGGCGCGTCATTCTCGGTGCTGGTCACTGCGGAGATGATGGGCGTGAAATCGGGCCTCGGCTGGTATCTGACGTGGGCGCAGGGTTGGGCGTCCTACGTCAACATGTATGCGGCGCTGATCGTCATGGCGCTGCTGTTTTCGGGCGTCATCACATTGCTTTTCGTCGTGCGCGATCGCGCGCTGTCGTGGCAGAAAGGGACCGTCAAATGGTAACGGCGCAAACATCACCGGCCGAGCCGCCACTTCCGCTGCACGCGCAGCAGACCCCGCAGGCACGCGGCGCGAGGATCGATATTCGTGGCGTCAGCCATGCATTTGGCGATGGCGACCAGCGCTTGCCCGTGCTTGACGGCGTCGACCTGCAAGTCGCGCCCGGCGAGTTCGTCGCGCTGCTGGGACCGAGCGGCTGTGGAAAATCCACGCTGTTGCGGCTCGTGGCCGGACTCGATGCGCCCGATCAGGGCCAGATCCTGCAGGACGATGCGCCGATCGACCGGCCCGATCCGTCGCGCATCGTGGTGTTTCAGGACCCCACGCTTTACCCTTGGCGACGCGTGCGCGACAACGTGGCGCTGGGTCTGCAGGCGCGCGGCCTGCTGCGCCGCGAAGGTCATCGCGTCGACGCCGCGCTGCGGCGCGTGGGACTCGAAGCCTTTGCGCGCGCGTTTCCGCATCAGCTCTCGGGCGGCATGGCGCAGCGCGTGGCACTGGCGCGCGCGCTGGTCAACGACCCGCGCCTGCTGGTGCTCGACGAACCGCTCGGCAAGCTCGATTCGCTGACGCGCCTGGCGATGCAGAGCGATCTCGTCGATCTGTGGCAGCGCGCCGGGTTTTCGGCGCTGCTGGTCACGCACGATGTGGAAGAGGCGCTGTTCCTCGCGCAACGTGTGATCGTGTTCAGCCAGCGACCCGCGCGCATCACGGCCGAGATCCAGGTCGACCTGCCCTACCCGCGGCATCGCGGCGATCCGCGCCTGACCGAACTGCGTCATGAAGCGCTGCGTCATCTCGGTCTCGATGCCAGCTGGTAGGCCATGAACGGGCCGCCGCCCCAGGCGTGGCTCAATGCACTGCTCTCACTGATCCAACAGGCGCAGCTCGCCCTGCTGCGGATTTGGCACGCGCTGGGCTGGACGGGCGAACTGTACGGCCAGCCCGCGTGGCCGTGGGCGCAGCGCATTGCTGGCGAAACGCTGCTGATCGATCTGGGTCTGGCGCGCCAGCTTGCCATGACCCTGCTGGCCGTCGCATTGGCCGTGGCATGCGCACTCGCCGCGGCCATCTGGAAGCGGCATCGGCTGACTGCGCTCGCCATCGGCGCGCTGGCGCTCACGATCGCACCGTGGCCGTCGACAGGCCTGCTGTTGACCCCGGCCGCGCCCACCAGCTTCCACATCAGTCCATCGGGCTTTGCGGTGACGTCGATCGCCACGGGCGCGCGCCTCTACGCGCAGCATTGTGCCGCGTGCCATGGCGACGACGGCCGCGGCGAAGGTCGGCTGTCGGCGACGCTCATGCGCTGGCCGCCCACCTTTGCCAGTCCCCTGCTTGGCCGTCGCGCCGAAGGCGAGTTGTTCTGGCATATCGCCCACGGCATGCGCGACGCGCGAGGACACGCGACGATGCCGGCATTCGCCGCGCAGCTTAGCGACACCGACACGTGGGCAGTGATCGACTACATGAAGGCGCTTGCGGCAGGCACCGGCGCGGCGCAGCAAGGCAGTTGGCCGATACCGTTGCGGCTGCCGGAGGTTGCGGTGCGCTGCGGACGGGAAGCACCGCGCGCGCTATCGCAATGGCGGCGCGGACAGCGCGTGCGCGTTGTGATGATCGATGGCACGGCGGCCGAGCAGCCGTTCGAGGATCCGCGTTTCCTGACCTTGCTGGTTACGCCGGACGGTCGCGCGCCCGGCGAAGCGGGGCAATTTCGCGCCGACTGCGTGGCGGAGTCTGCCGATGCGTGGCGCGTGTATGCGCAGATTGCCGGTGTCGATGCCGCGCATCCGGCCGGCACAACGCTATTGGCGGATCGTCAGGGCTGGCTGCGCGCCCGCGCGGACGGCAAACGTCGCGAATGGAGCGACGCCGATCTGCTGTGCACCGCCGGACAGCAGACCGCCGCCCAGGCGGCCGGCACGTCGTCGGTGGGCGCTGATGGACTGACCGCTTTGCTGCTGCGCATCGATGCCGAACCAGTGCGCTTCGTGCAGGGCGGATTCGTGCATTGAACCGCGACGCCGCGCGTCGCGGTCGTCGCGCGAAGGTTCAGCGCGGATCGGCCGAAGAGAGATCCGGGGCGTGCGGCGCAAATGCGTCTGGCGTGCTGGCATGGCCGGTCACGTAGTCGATGGCGCGCAGCACCTCGTCGACCGACGGCGGCGCGCCGTTATCACCCACAGATACGGACTGGCCGGGCTTGTCCACCCCGAAATGCGGGCGCGAGGTGGCCGTGAACAGCATCACGGTAGGCTTGCCCAGCGCATCGGCCAGATGCACGAAGCCGGTGTCCATGCCGACCACCAGCGCCGCGGCGTCGACGCGCTGCGCACATTCCGTGATCGACATGCGCGGCAGCACTTCGGCGTTGGGAATGGCGGCGGCAAGCGCCTTGGCTTCGTCCTGCTCCTTCGGCGATCCCCACGGCAGTTGCACGCGATAGCCGCGGCGCGCCAGCGTATGGCCGATTTCCACCCAGTTGGCCTGCGGCCATTTCTTGATGTCGAGCGAGGTGGCGTGGAACAGCATCGCGCGCGGCACGCCGTCGGCGTTCAGCGCCACGGCCGGCGCGGGGATTTTCAGTTCGGCCGATTCGTGCGGCTCGATCTGGTAGCCCAGCGCGTTGGCAACCACCATGCGCATTTTCTGGCGACAGTTGGCGTCGCCATGCGGCCCGAAGATCTCGGTATAGGCAAACACCGCTTTCGCCTCGCCAAGATATTCGGCGGCATAGCCGAGGCGGCGCTTGGTGCGCGCCAGACGCGCGGCGATGGCGCTCTTGAACACGCCATGGACGTCGATCGCCACGTCGTAGGGCTCGCGGCGCAACTGACACAACGCGGAGAGGATGCCGCGCAGATCGCGCCATTTGCGGCCGTTCTTCTTGAACTGGCGCAGCGGCGGCGCGATCACGCGATCCACGCCGACGGCCCAGCGCGGAATATCCGCACAGGATGCATCGGCGATCCAGTCGATCTTGGCTTCGGGATAGGCGCGTCGCAGGTCGTACAGCAACGGCAGGGTGTGCACCATGTCGCCGAGCGACGTGATCTTAATAAGAAGAATGCGCTTCATGAACGGGGCGTCGGTGTGCAAACGCGGCCGATCGGGCCGCGTTCGAAAGGCGCTAGTATGCCCCAACTCCCGGGCGCGTCGGGCGGATCAGGCCGTCATCGGCCACCGGCATCCCTCGGCTGCCAGCGCGCTGCCGTGCGCCTCATGTGTCCCCTGCTTCCCGTGCTGCCGCTGCGACAAATCAGGCGTGCCAGACCGATGCATCGGGCACCACGGTGGCAAAGCGGTCGTTCAGCGCCGCCAGCGTGACGCGATGCAGTTCGGCCGCAGGCAGCGGCGCGCCGCCGAGCGGATCGGGCAGGTCGCGCGTGGCGCAGCCGTTGGCCACCAGCGTGACGCGATAGCCGTGATCGAGTGCGGAGCGTACCGTGGCGCTGATGCACATATGGGTCTGGAATCCGGCGACGATCAATTCCTTGCGGCCCAGCGCGGTCAGGCGCGCGGCGAGGTCGGTGCCCGCAAAGCTGTTCGGCAGGCTTTTTACGACCGTCTGCTCGCCGTCCCGCGGCGTCAGTCCTTCGATGATCAACGCATACGGGCCGGCCGGATCGAACGCGCCACCGGCCTTGCCGTGATGCACCACGTGGATCACCGGCGTGCCATGGCGGCGCGCCAGCGCGAGCAGTTCCGCACAGCCCGCCACGGCTTCCGGCATACCGGTCAGCGGCAGCTTTCCATCGACGTATTCGCGCTGGTGATCGACCAGGATCAGCACGGCGTCGGACCACGCTGAGGGCTTGCGGCTGGCGCCGGCGGCATCGAGCAAGGTGAACGGGGCGGTTGGCATATCGAAGTCTCAGGTTTGGATAGTGACTAGGCATGCATGCTAGAGCGCGGTAACCTGTGCGCCAATTCCCCACTTGCTCACACTCGCTGTGCAAAAAAGCACAATCTCCTGGGACGATCTGCTGACCCTTTCCACGCTGATGCGCACCGGCAGCTATTCGGCCTGCGCGCGCGAACTCGATATCACCCACGCCACGGCGATCCGGCGCATTCGGCGGCTGGAGGCGGCGCTGGGCAAGCCGGTGGCCACGCGCGCCGACGGCACCTTCGTGCTGACCGCGGCAGGCCGCAACGCGCTGACCGCGGCGCGACAAATGGAACAGTCCGCCGACCGGCTGTTGCGGGAGATCGAAGGGACGGCGCCCGGGGTGTCGGGCATGGTGCGCGTGGCCGCCACAGCGTCGCTGGGCAGCCATTTCCTGACGCCGCGGCTACCCGCGTTCTATGTCGGCAATCCCGATGTGGAAGTGCGGCTCGAGGTGGACAACCGCGTGACCAGCCTGGCCAAGCGCCGCGCCCACATTGCGGTACGGCTGGCGCGGCCGAAGGAAGACACCATGGTGGCGCAGCGTGCGGGCACGATCCATTTCGGCCTCTACGCGCCCGCGGACATGCCTGCGGCGCTGGCAGATTCGCGCGATACGCCGATGTGCGGCCTGCTCGACGAGGGGTTTTCGCTGCCCGAAGTGGAATGGCCGCTGGCGCAGGCGCGCCGCTTTTCGTTCCAGTCGAACAGCTTGCTGGCCGTCCGTGAAGGCGTGCGCGCCGGCCTGGGGGTGGCGCTGCTGCCCCACTACATCGGCGCGGGCGAGCCCGGCCTCGCGCTGATCCGCAACGTGCCGGAAGTGGTGCGCGAAATCTGGCTAGCCTATCCCGTCGAGTTTCGCGGCGCTTCACGCTTTCGGCCGGTCATCGACTGGCTTGCCCAAACCCTGGCCGAATGCCCTTGAGGCGCCATGTCGGCCCGGCGTGAGCATGAAGTGTCGCGGCCGTGCCACGCGGCAGTGCATTCGGAACGCCCGCGCTGCGCCTCTGGTTGCCTGATGTGCGCCGACACACACCGGCCGGGCGCCAATGCCATCGAGATAAACACAAGTTCTGCTACGCTTTGATCCAGTTGCCGACGATATCGCTATCACACGGGCTGTTGTTGCAGAAAGCCCAGGCAACAGGGTACGGGTCAGTGCAAAGGAAATAAAAAAAAGAGCTTCATGCGGCACTCTTTGAAGTACCGGATGGCAATCGCGGCGGCGCTTGTGGTCACGCTGGTGGTCGTGGTGCGGGGCAGTTTTTCCCAGTACTACGCCTACACGCGCCTGAACGAGGTGATTCAGGATCAGCAGGACACACTGGTCAAGCTGGTCGCCGACCAACTGGACGAAAAACTCGAAGCGCGTGCGCTCGTGTTGCGCCGGCTCGCGCGTACGCTTGCGCCGGTTCTCGATCACCCCACCGGCCAGTTGCGCCGCCTGGCGGCCGACACGGTCGACATGCCCGAGCACTTCAACGCCGTCTTCATGGTCTGGCCCGATGGCTCGCTGGCATTCAGCACCGCGGTGCCGGACGGCACGAAAATGACCGTGGGCGATCGCGATTACTTCCGCAGTATCGCCAACGGGGCCGACTTCGCCGTGTCCGACCTGCTGCAGGGCAAGCATTCGGCGGCGCCCGGCGTGATCCTCGCCGTGCCGTTGCGCGATGCCAATGGCCACTTGCTCGGTGTGGTGGGCGGCGCGTTGAATCTGTCGTCCCAAAATTTCCTGCGCGAGCTGGCTCATCACCGCGTCGGCGTGACCGGCTTCTACTGCCTGGTGTCGGCCGGCCCGAATCCCCGTTATGCGATGCATCCCGATACCTCCAAGGTGCTCACGCCGGCGCGGGCTGTGGGCGAATCATGCGGCGCCGAACGGCCCGCATCGGCCTGGGAAGTGCTGTCACCCCAGCAACCGGTGGTTGCGCGTCGCCTGCTGGAATCGAACGGCTGGGAGGTGATTTCCGTGCTGCCCGCGGCCGAAGCGTATGCGCCGCTGCTCGAAGCGCGCCAGCGCTCGATATTCGTCGCACTGGCGTCGCTGCTGCTGGCTGCGCTGGCGATGTGGGCCACCATCCGCCATCTGCTCGCGCCGCTCGAACACTTGCATCGCACGGTGCGCCGGCTGGGCGAACATCCCGGGGCAATGGCCGACCTCACGGTCAAGCGCAACGACGAAATCGGCGAGCTGGCCGGTGCGTTCTCGGAAGTGATGACGCAATTGTCGGAGCGTGAAGCGGCGCTCAAGGCCGCCAAGGACAGCGCCGCCGCCAGCGAAAAACGGCTCGAGGCGATCGCCAATCACGTACCGGATTTCGTGGCGTTTATCGACGCCAGCGAGCGCTTTGCCTTCGTGAACCGCGCCTATGCGAGGCATTTCGGCCTTCCCGCCGAGCAGATTGTCGGCCTGTCGCTGCGCGAGCTGTGGGGCACGCCCGAATACGTGGCCAACAAGCCCTATCTGGACCGCGCATGCGCCGGCGAGTCGATCACGTTCACGCGCGAGAGCGCGGACGGCGCGGCTTGGGAAGTGACATTCCAGCCGGCCTGGAATGACGCGCAGGATGTTGTCACCGGCCTGCACATGTTTGCCCGCAACGTCACCGGCGAGCGCCAGAAGCTGCGCACGCTCGAAGCGCAGACGCTTTCCGACCACCTGACCGGGCTGCTCAACCGCAAGGGCTTTGACCGGCGCCTGCAGGAAACCATGGCGCGCGCCGATGCCTGCGGCCATCACGCCGCGCTGCTGCTGGTCGACCTCGACGACTTCAAGGCCGTCAACGACACCCGTGGCCACCCGGTGGGCGATCAGTTGCTGATTGCCTACGCCGAACGCTTGCGCGCGTGCGTGCGGGCCGGCGACGCCGTGGCGCGGATCGGCGGCGACGAGTTCGCGATCATCCTCGACAATGTGTCCAATCCGAATACCGTCGAGCGCATCGCCCGCACCGTGGTGCACGCCGCCATGCGCCCGTTCGAGATCCACGGCGAACAGATGGTGTCGACCGCCAGCGTTGGCAGCGCGATGCATCGCGCGGGCCAGGGCACATCGGTGAGCGAACTGTTCATGCGTGCGGACATGGCGCTTTACGACGCCAAACGCCAGGGCAAGGCGTGCCACGCGGGCACCCTGTCCCGAATCGTCGCGCAGACGGCCAGCGACGCTTGAGCGGCACGCGCTGACTTGATAAAAAAAACGGTGACGCATGACGCGCCACCGTTCTCACCGCAAGCCGGACACCGGTCCTGGCGAAGGATCAGCGCACGCGCCCTTCCTTCCACGCCTGCAGCAGCTTGTCATAGGCGATGGTTTCGCCCTTCGGCTTTTCGTTGTCGAGCTTCTTCCACGGCGCGTGTTCCGACGACAGCCACTTCGACGGATCGCTCTTCGGATTGAGCTTCGGCGCGCAGTTGGCCATGCCGGCGCGCTGCAGGCGGCCCATCACCTGATCCATTTCCTCGGCCAGGTTGTCCATCGCGGCCTGCGGCGTCTTCTCGCCGGTAACCGCGGTGGCAACGTTCTTCCACCACAGCTGCGCCAGCTTCGGATAGTCGGGCACGTTGTTGCCGGTCGGCGTCCACGCCACGCGCGCCGGGCTGCGGTAGAACTCGATCAGCCCGCCATACTTGGCCGCATTCTTGGTCAGGTAGTCGTGATGGATATCGCTGTCGCGGATGAAAGTCAGGCCCGTCAGCGACTTCTTCAGCGACACCGTCTTCGAGGTCACGAACTGCGCATACAGCCACGCGGCCGCCAGCCGGTTCGGATCGGTGTTCTTGAAGAACGTCCACGAGCCCACGTCCTGATAGCCGTTCTGCATGCCCGGCTTCCAGTACGGACCATAGGGCGACGGCGCCATGCGCCACTTCGGCGATCCGTCGGCATTGACCACCGGCAGGCCCTTCTTGGTCATGTCGGCGGTGAAGGCCGTGTACCAGAACACCTGCTGCGCAACTTGGCCCTGCGCCGGCACGGGGCCGGCTTCGGAGAAGGTCATGCCCATGGCCTGGGGCGGCGCGTACTTCTTCATCCAGTCGATGTACTTGGTCAGCGCGTACACCGCTGCCGGACTGTTGGTGGCGCCCCCGCGCGACACCGAGGCGCCGACCGGCGTGCATTTGTCCTCGGCTACGCGGATGCCCCATTCGTCGACCGGCATGCCGTTGGGCAGGCCCTTGTCGGCTGAGCCTGCCATCGACAGCCACGCATCGGTGAAGCGCCAGCCCAGCGACGGATCCTTCTTGCCGTAGTCCATGTGGCCGAACACCTTCTTGCCATCGAGCTCCTTCACGTCGTTGGTGAAGAAGTTGGCGATGTCCTCGTAGGCGGACCAGTTGGTCGGCACGCCCAGGTCATAGCCGTACTTGGCCTTGAACTTGTCCTGCAGGTCCTTGCGCGCGAACCAGTCCGCGCGGAACCAGTACAGGTTGGCAAACTGCTGGTCGGGCAACTGGTATAGCTTGCCGTCCGGCGCCGTGGTGAACTTGGTGCCGATGAAGTCCTTGATGTCGATGCCGGGGTTGGTGAATTCCTTGCCCGCGCCGTTCATGTAGTCGGACAGCGGCAGGATGGCACCGTAGCGATAGTGCGTGCCGATCAGGTCCGAATCGGAAATCCAGCCGTCGTAGATCGACTTGCCCGACTGCATCGACGTCTGCAGTTTTTCCACCACATCGCCTTCCTGGATGATGTCGTGGTTGACCTTGATGCCGGTGATTTCCTCGAACGCCTTGGCCAGCGTTTTCGATTCGTACTCGTGCGTGGTGATGGTTTCGGACACCACGTTGATCTGCGTGACGCCCTTGCCCTTGAGCTTGGCGGCGGCGTCCATGAACCACTTCAGTTCCGCCATCTGCTTGTCCTTGGACAGCGACGACGGCTGGAATTCGTTGTCGACCCACTTCTTCGCCGCGGCCTCGTCGGCCAGGGCGGCATGTCCGCATGTCAGCGCGGCCGCAAAGGCCAGGGCTGACATCCCCAACTTCACGCGCTCTTTCATCAGTGTCTCCTCAGGAACCCTTCCCCGGCTCTTTAACTGGGTTGCGGCCCCGGGGAAGGGACAAAGATCTCGCAGCCCATGACAGAAAACGCGCTCCACCGCGCCGGCGCCGCCGGCGTCATCAGCCCTTGCGCATGACGATCGCCAGCGCCACGGCGGAAATCGCCACGCTGATCCAGATCGACGGCGCTTCGGCCAGTTGCAGCCAGCCCTGGATCTTCTCGCCCAGCCCCACCCATGCCAGGTTGATCCACGCGGCGCACATCAGGCCGATAAACAGGCGGTCGCCGCGCGTGGTGGGAATCGGCAGGAAGCCCTTGCGCTCGGTGGTCGGCGCGCGCACTTCCCAGATCGTCATGCCGATCAGCATCAGCACCACCAGCGTGAAAAACACCGCCACGGGCGTGGTCCAAACCATCCAGCTCAACATCGCTCGCTCCCTTGCAAACGGCGTCAGACGTCACACGCGGCCCATCGCGAAACCCTTCGCGATGTAGTGCCGCACAAACCAGATCACGATCGCGCCGGGCACGATGGTCAGCACGCCGGCCGCAGCCAGCACGCCCCAGTCCATCCCCGAGGCCGACACCGTGCGCGTCATCGTGGCGACGATCGGCTTGGCGTTGACCGATGTCAGCGTGCGCGCCAGCAACAGCTCGACCCAGCTGAACATGAAGCAGAAGAACGCGGCCACGCCGACGCCGGCCTTGATCAGCGGCAGGAAGATCGTCAGGAAAAAGCGCGGGAACGAATAACCGTCGACATAGGCGGTCTCGTCGATCTCGCGCGGCACGCCGGACATGAAACCCTCCAGGATCCACACCGCCAACGGCACGTTGAACACCAGGTGCGCCAGCGCCACGCCAAGGTGCGTATCCATCAGCCCGATCGTGGTGTAGAGCTGGAAGAACGGCAGCAGGAACACCGCCGGCGGCGTCATGCGATTGGTCAGCAGCCAGAAGAACACGTGCTTGTCGCCGATGAACTGGTAGCGCGAGAACGCGTAGGCCGCCGGCAGCGCCACGCTGATCGAGATCACCGTGTTCATCGCCACATAGATCATCGAGTTGATATAGCCCGAATACCATGAGGCATCGGTGAATATCGTCACGTAGTGTTCGAGCGTAAAAGTGGCCGGCCAAAGCGACAACGTGGAAACGATCTCCTCGTTGGTCTTGAACGACATGTTCACCATCCAGTAGATCGGCACGATGGCGAACAGCAGGTACAGCGTCAGGAACACCGGACGCCACCAGCCGGGGCGCTGCCCGGGAAGATTGCGGTCAGCCATGGGGCATCTCCTCGGCGCTTGCGGTGCCGGCGCGTTGCATCCAGTTGTACAGCACGAAACACGTCAGCAGGATGATCAGGAAATAGACGATCGAGAACGCCGCGGCCGGTCCCAGGTCGAACTGCCCCACCGCCTTCTGCGTCAGGTATTGCGACAGGAACGTGGTGGCATTGCCGGGCCCGCCGCCGGTCAGCACGAAGGGCTCGGTGTAGATCATGAAGCTGTCCATGAAGCGCAGCAGCACCGCGATCATCAGCACGCCGCGCAGCTTGGGCAACTGGATGAAGCGGAACACCGCGAAGCGCGACGCGCCGTCGATCTGCGCGGCCTGGTAGTAGGCGTCGGGAATCGCGCGCAGGCCCGCATAGCAAAGCAGCGCCACCAGCGGCGTCCAGTGCCAGACATCCATCACCAGCACCGTGACCCACGCGTCGATGGCGCTACCCGTGTAGTTGTAGTCGAAGCCCATGCCCTCGAGCGCGGCGCCAAGCAGGCCGATATCGGTGCGCCCGAAGATCTGCCAGATCGTACCCACCACGTTCCACGGAATCAGCAGCGACAACGCAATCACCACCAGCGCGGCCGACGCCTTCCACCCTTTGGCCGGCATCGCCAGCGCCAGCAGGATGCCCAGCGGGATCTCGACGCACAGCACGGCCAGCGAGAAGCCAAGCTGCCGCAACAGCGCATCGTGCAGCTCGCCATCGCGCAGCACCGTGGCATACCATTCGGTGCCGACAAAGA
This sequence comes from Cupriavidus pauculus, assembly GCF_008801835.1. GTDB lineage: Bacteria > Pseudomonadota > Gammaproteobacteria > Burkholderiales > Burkholderiaceae > Cupriavidus > Cupriavidus pauculus. Next base: position 103,477 of record NZ_VZOW01000012.1, read on the forward strand.
CGCGGCGCTCTGGCGAGATGATGTCCTGCACCGAATAGTTGACGATCGTCATCAGTGGCAGGATCGCCGAGAACGCCACGCACAGCACCACCGGCAGAATCAGCAGCCACGCCTTCTGGTTCACGGGCTTCATGGGACCAGTTCCTCGTTGATATAGAAGCAGGTGTGACGATTGAACATCGTCAGCCACGCGGTGTCGCCCGCGCGCAGCGTGGCGGCTTCCGTGCCCAGCCGGGCGCGCACCATGGCGCTTGCGCCATGATCGACGGTCGACGTCACCAGCCAGTACGTGCCGATGTCCTGCGCGCGGTCCACGCGCACCGGAATCGCCCGTGGATCTTCGGCGGGCGCCAGTTGCAGGTACTCGGGCCGCACGCCGATCTTGAACGATCCCGCCGCCTGCAGCGCCGACTGCGTGGCCGCGGGCAGCTCGAGCAGGTAGCGCCGCCCGGCCACTTCGATGGCGCCGTCGCGCCATTGCGCTGGCAGAAAATTCATCCCCGGCGATCCGATAAAATGGCCGACGAAGGTATGCGCTGGGCGCTCGAACAGCGCATCGGCGGCGCCCACCTGCACCGCCTTGCCGCGCGACATCACCACCACCTGATCGGCAAACGTCAGCGCCTCGGTCTGGTCATGCGTCACGTAGATCAGCGTCAACCGGAACTCGTGATGAATCTCCTTGAGCTTGCGGCGCAACTGCCATTTCAGGTGTGGGTCGATCACGGTCAGCGGCTCGTCGAACAGGATGGCCGACACGTCCTGGCGCACCAGACCGCGGCCCAGCGAGATCTTCTGCTTGGCGTCGGCCGCCAGCCCGCTGGCGCGACGATCGAGCGATGACGACAAATCGAGCATTTCCGCCACGCGCCCGACGCGCTCCCTGACCTGCGCGGCCGGCACGCCGCGATTGCGCAGCGGAAACGCGAGGTTTTCGCCGACCGTCATGGTGTCGTAGATCACCGGGAACTGGAATACCTGCGCGATGTTGCGCGCCTGCGGCGAAGCGTCGGTGACATCGTTGCCGTCGAAACGGATCGTGCCCTGCGACGGGCGCAGCAGCCCGGAAATGCAATTGAGCAGCGTGGTCTTGCCGCAGCCCGAAGGGCCGAGCAACGCATAGGCGCCGCCGTCCTCGAACGTAAAGTTCAGCGGCAGCAGCGCGTAGTCCTCGTCTTTCTGCGGATGGGCGACATAGGCGTGCGCCAGATCGAGATCGATGCGTGCCATGTCAGGCTCCCGGCTCGGTGATCGGCGTGCTGACCACAGCGGCCAGCGCGCCCGGCCGGCGCGGCGCGTGGATGCGAAGGCCCGCCTGGTTGAACAGGTAGAGCTGGCCTGGCTCGATATGCAGCGACAGCGGCGCGCCAAGCTCGAGGTCCAGCACGCCGGCGAACTGCGCAACCAGGTTGCCGGCCGAGGTGTCGAGGTGGACGAAGGTGTCCGAGCCCGACAGTTCGGCCAACGCCACTTTGCCCGGGATCTCGACGGCGTCGGGCACCGACCTGAGCCGCAGCGCGGCAGCGCGCACGCCCAGCGTGACCGGACCGTCGGGCGCGTCGACGCCCGGCAGCGGAATCACGATGTTGCCGGGCAGCGTTACGCGTCCGGCCGACAGCACGCCTTCGACGAGGTTCATCGGCGGATCGCTGAAGGCGCGCGCCACACGCAGCGATGCGGGATAGTGGAAGACTTCCGGCGTCGGCCCGTATTGCAGCAGTTCGCCCGCATCGAGCACGGCCGTGTAGCCGCCCAGCAGCAGCGCTTCCGCTGGCTCGGTGGTGGCGTAGATCACGGTGGCATCGCCCTGGGCGAACAGATGGGTCAGCTCTTCGCGCAGTTCCTCGCGCAGCTTGTAGTCGAGATTTACCAGCGGTTCGTCGAGCAGCATCAACGGCGCGTTCTTGGCCAGCGCGCGCGCCAGCGCCACGCGCTGCTGCTGGCCGCCCGACAGTTCGGACGGATAGCGCGCCAGCAGATGTTCGATATGGAGGCGGCCGGCGAGGCCGCGCACGCGTTCGTCGATCTGTTCGCGGCTGTCGCGACGCAGGCGCAACGGCGACGCGATGTTGTCGAAGACGGTCAGCGATGGGTAGTTGATGAACTGCTGGTAGACCATCGACACGTTGCGCTCGCGCACCTGCACGCCGGTGACGTCGATGCCGTCGACCATCACGCGCCCGGCGCTGGGCTTGTCCAGCCCTGCCATGATCCGCATCAGCGATGTCTTGCCGGCCTGGGTGGTTCCCAGAAGGATGGTGACGGCGCCTGGCGTGGGTGCCAGTGACATCGGGTAGAGATAGGCTTGCGACCCCACTTGCTGCGCAATGCCTTCCAGGCTCAGCTGCATCCAGTCTCCAATGTTCTTGTACTTGCTCAGCCACATCGAAAAACCGCAGCCGAGGCGCACTTTTAAAATCATCCCGCTCGTTTTAGCGCAAAAACGAACATAAAACAATACTGCGGCGCATCATTTGTTTTCGTTTCTGTTTGAACTAGAATGCCGGCATGACGCTTAATCCCCGCCAGACCGCCCTGCTCGAGGAAGTTCGCAGCCAGGGCTTCGCCTCCATCGACGAACTCGCGCGCAAGTTCGGCGTGACGCTGCAGACCGTCCGGCGCGACGTCAACCTGCTGGCCGAAAACGGCATGCTGGCGCGCTTTCATGGCGGCGTGCGGATGGAAGGCTCGACCACCGAGAACATCGCCTATCGCCAGCGGCAAGTGCTCAATGCCGAAGGCAAGGCGCGCATCGCGCGCGCCGTGGCGGCCGCGGTGCCCGAAGGCTGCTCGCTGATCCTGAACATCGGCACCACGGTGGAAGAAGTCGCGCGCGCGCTGATCCATCATCGCGGGCTGCGCGTGATTACCAATAACCTGAACGTGGCCAATATCCTGGCGGACAATTCGGACTGCGAAGTGATTGTGGCCGGCGGCGTGTTGCGATCGCGTGACCGCGGCATCGTCGGCGAGGCGACGGTGGAATTTATCCGTCAGTTCAAGGTGGATATCGGACTGATCGGCATCTCAGGCATCGAGGCCGACGGCACGCTGCGCGATTACGATTTTCGCGAGGTGAAGGTGGCGCGAACGATCATGGAACATTCGCGTGAGGTGTGGCTCGCCGCCGACGCCAGCAAATTCAATCGCCAGGCGATGGTGGAACTGGCGCCGCTGTCGAGCATCAACAGACTGTTCACGGACGAGCCTCTGCAAGCGCCGTTCGATACGATGCTGGCCGAAAGCGGAGTGAAATGTGTGGTCGCCGACCAGGAATGAAGCGCGCCCACCGCGCCGGCTGCCCCCGTTGCGCGCGGGCAGCCGTTGCGATGCGCCGCGTCGGCGCGGCGGCGGGCAATTACTTGAAGACCACCGTCTTGTGGCCGTTCACGAGGATGCGGTGTTCCGCATGCCACTTGACCGCGCGGGCGAGCGCCACGCATTCGACGTCGCGGCCGACGGCGGTCAGCTGATCGGGATCCATGCTGTGATCGACGCGCTCGATTTCCTGCTCGATGATCGGGCCTTCGTCCAGGTCGGCCGTCACATAGTGCGCGGTCGCGCCGATCAGCTTCACGCCGCGGTCGTGCGCCTGGTAGTACGGCTTTGCGCCCTTGAAGCTGGGCAGGAACGAGTGGTGGATGTTGATCGCGCGGCCCTGCAGCTTGCGGCACAGGTCGTCGGAAAGCACCTGCATGTAGCGCGCCAGCACCACCAGGTCGATGTTCTGGTCGCGCACCACTTCGAACACGCGCGCTTCCTGCGCGGCCTTCTGCTCGGCCGACGCATTCATCAGCGGCAAGTGGAAGAACGGCACATCGTACGAGGCAGCCAGCTGATAGAAATCGCGGTGGTTCGACACGATCGCGGCGATCTCCACGGGCAGGCCACCGGCCTTGGCGCGGAACAGCAGATCGTTCAGGCAATGGCCGATCTTGGACACCATGATCATCACGCGCGGCTTCACCGTCGCATCGAAGACCTCCCACTGCATGCCGAACTGCTCGCCCACGGGCGCGAACGCGGCGCGCAGTTCCGCCAGGCCCGGGCCGCCCGCGGCCGTGCTGAAATGCACGCGCATGAAGAAGCGGCCGGTGAAGGCGTCACCGTACTGGTCGGAATCGACGATATTGCAGCCGTGCTGGAACAGCAGGCCGGAAACGGCGTGCACGATGCCCGGCTGGTCCGGGCAGGAAATGGTCAGGATAAATCCGGTGGTGCTCATCTTCGGAGAATCGGGCGAATCTTGATTGGGCGAGCCGCGCCGGCGATGCGTGCAAATCAGGTCTGGACGGCAGTCCAGCCGCGCCGGCGGAGGGCATCCAGCGTCACCAGCGTGGCATCGACGGTCATGGCGAGGTCCGCCATGATAGCAAGCAATGACGCCGGGTCGATATGGCGATGCTCGGCCACCTCGCCGTCGCGGTTATGGGGGACGAAGCCGGCAGGCAGGATCAGGTCATACGCATACACGCGCTCCCACTGCACGCCTTCGGGGATTTCGCGCAGCACGTCGATCACGCCATGCGCTTGCGCCTGCGCCGCCAGCGCGGGCGGGATGCCCGATTCCTCGTCACATTCGCGCACCAGCGTTTCCAGCGGATCGCTGCCCGCAGGCATGCCGCCGGCCACGAGGTTGTCCCACATGCCCGGATCGACCGCCTTGGTTTCGCTGCGGCGCGAGATCCACAAGGCGCGCTGCCCGTCGACGATGCCGTTCATATGCGAGGCGAACGTCAGCAGGCCGAAAAAACGGGCGGCTGCGCGCTCGATCACGGCAAACGGCGCGGCATCGAGCGCCGGAGTGACGGCGAACAGCTCGTTGCGCCAGCCACGCACATGGCCCGCATCGGCCAGTTGCCGCGCCAGCGCGGCCAGCGCGATATTGCGCGCTTCGACCGTCGTGCAACCGGGCAACAGCGCCACCGCGCCGTCTGGGTCGACCGGGCCGATCACGTCGCCGGCCATGCCGGTCAGGATTTGCGCATGCCTGCGCGGCAGCCATCCCACCTGCACGCCCTCCACCGTCAGGCGCCAGTGCGCGTCCGGATCGAATGGACTGCGCGCGGCGACGCCGGCCAGGATGGCGCCGACGATATCGGCATCTGCGGAAGCGGAAACAGGCATTGGCTTGGACACGAATTCAGACATGACAACGCGACTCAACAATTCCGGATGGAACGCATGACATCCACGCATACTTCCCACCAGCCCCAGTACGTGCTGGCCTTGGACCAGGGCACCAGCAGCTCGCGCGCCATCCTGTTCGACCGCGCCGGCAATGTGGTGCGCATCGCCCAGCGCGAATTCCGGCAATATTATCCGCATCCCGGCCACGTCGAGCACGACCCGTACGAAATCTGGCAATCGCAGTTGGCAGTCGCGCACGAGGTGCTCACCGAAGCCAACGTCAGCGGATCGCAGTTGAGCGCGATCGGCATCACCAACCAGCGCGAAACCACGGTGTTGTGGGACCGCAAGACCGGCGAGCCGGTGGGGCGTGCGCTGGTCTGGCAGGACCGCCGCACCGCGCCGATGTGCGAAGACCTGCAGGCGGCCGGGCACGGCGACACGTTCCAGCAGAAGACCGGGCTGATCATTGACGCCTATTTCTCGGGCACCAAACTGCGCTGGATGCTCGATCACTACGATGGCGCCCGCGAGCGCGCCGAACGCGGCGAACTGGCGTTCGGCACCGTCGACAGCTGGCTGATCTGGCAGCTGACCGACGGCATGCGGCACGTCACGGACGTGTCCAACGCGTCGCGAACGCTGCTGTTCAACATCCACGATTTCCGCTGGGATGACGAGCTGCTCGGCATCCTGGACATTCCGCGCAGCCTGCTGCCCGACGTGGCGCCGTCGAGCGGCGAAGTTGCCCGCACCGCGGCGCGCCTGTTCGGCGTGGAAGTGCCGATCGCCGGCATCGCGGGCGACCAGCAGGCAGCCACGTTCGGCCAGGCCTGCCTGCTGCCGGGCATGGCCAAGAACACCTATGGCACCGGCTGCTTCATCCTGATGAACACCGGCTACAAGCCCGTGACGTCGCGCAACCGGCTGATCACCACTATCGGCTGGCAGATCGGCAACGACACCCAGTACTGCCTCGAAGGCGGCGTGTTCATGGGCGGCGCCACGATCCAGTGGCTGCGCGACGGCCTCAAGCTGATCCAGAGCGCGCCCGAGGTGGATCCTTTGGCGCGCCAGTGCGAAGACACGGGCGGCGTGGTGCTGGTGCCCGCCTTTGCCGGACTGGGCGCGCCGCACTGGGACCCGTTTGCGCGCGGCACGATGGTGGGCATCACGCGCGGCACCGGCGGCCCGCATATCGCGCGCGCCGCGCTCGAATCGATCGCGCTGCAAAGCGTGGACGTACTGGACGCCATGCAGAAGGATGCCGGCATTTCGCTGGCCGAACTGCGCGTGGACGGCGGCGCTTCGCGCAGCGACCTGCTGATGCAGATGCAGGCGGATCTGCTCGGCACGCCAGTGGTACGGCCACGCGTCACGGAAACCACCGCGCTGGGCGCCGCGTACCTGGCCGGACTGGCCACCGGCTACTGGACCGACCCCGAGGAAATCACTCGCCAGTGGCAAATCGAACATCGCTTCGAGCCAAGGCTGTCGGACGACGAACGCGCCCATCGCATCGCGCGCTGGCATCGTGCCGTGGATCGCGCGCGCGACTGGGCGCGCGACGACGAAGCCGGCCATTGAGCCCGCGCACTCCTGAATTGACTGTGATCGCATCCATGCAAATTACCGTTCCTCCGATCCAGCCGCCCTCGCGGGCCGATCTGCTCACGACGCTTGCACGCGAGACGCGCTGGGATGTCATCGTGATCGGCGGCGGCGCCACGGGCCTCGGCACCGCCGTGGACGCCGCGTCGCGCGGCTATCGCACGCTGCTGCTGGAAGCCGCCGACTTTGCCAAGGGCACGTCGAGCAAGGCCACCAAACTCGTGCACGGTGGCGTGCGCTACCTGGCGCAAGGCAACATCGGCCTGGTACGCGAGGCGCTGCACGAACGCGGCCTGCTGGCGCGCAACGCGCCGCATGTGGTGTGGCCGCTCGGCTTTGTCGTGCCGGCCTACCAGATGTTCGACCAACCGTTCTACGGCATCGGACTCAAGGTCTACGACATGCTGGCGGGCAGCCTGAACCTGTCCGGCAGCCGCTGGCTCAATCATCGCGAAACGCTGCAGGCCGCGCCCACGCTGGCCGAACACGTCGGCGGGCGTCCGCTGCGCGGCGGCAACCTCTACTTCGACGGTCAGTTCGACGACGCGCGCCTGGCCATCGCGCTGATGCGCACGCTATTCGACGTGGGCGGCACCGCCGTCAATTACATGCGCGTGACCGGCCTGACGCAAAGCAATGGTGTGATCACCGGCGTCACGGCGCAGGACGCGCTCGGCGACGCTTCGTTCGCGCTGCGCGCGGACTGCGTGATCAACGCCACCGGCGTGTGGGTGGACGCCGTGCGCCAGATGGAAGACGGCCAGGCGCGCACCATGGTGGCGCCGAGCCAGGGCGTGCACCTGACTATTCCGCGCAGCTTCCTGCCGGGCGACCGCGCGGTACTGATCCCGAAGACCGACGATGGCCGCGTGCTGTTCCTGGTGCCCTGGAACGGCCACGTGATCGTCGGCACCACCGACACGCCGCGCAAGGACCTGCCGCTCGAGCCGCGCGCCGCCGGCGACGATGTCGATTTCATCCTGGAAACCGCTTCGCGCTACCTGGCCCGCGATCCGTCGCGCGCCGACGTGACCAGCGTCTGGGCCGGGCTGCGGCCCCTGGTAAAGGCCACCGGCGAGGCGTCCACCGCGTCGCTGTCGCGCGAGCATACGATCGTCGTATCGAAAGCGGGGCTGATCACCGTGACCGGCGGCAAGTGGACCACCTATCGCAAGATGGCCGAGGATGTGGTGGAAACGGCGATCCAGCGTCAGTTGGTGCGCGCCGCGCCGTGCCGCACTGCCGAGCTGCCGCTGCATGGCGCACTGGGCATGCCGGAGGACCTGCCCGACCCGCATACTGGATCGCCGGATCGCTACTACGGGGCCGATCTGCCGCTGGTGCGGGCGCTGCCCGGCGCGGACGCGATGATCGTCGGGGCGTCCGGCCTGACCGAGGCGCACGTCCGCTTCGCGGCGCGCTACGAGCTGGCGCGACGGATCGAGGACGTGCTGGGCCGGCGCAACCGCGCGTTGTTTCTCGATGCCAGGGATGCGCTGGCCGGCGCGCCGCGCGTGGCCGCGATCCTGGCCGAGGAACTTGGGCTTGACGACGCCTGGCAGGCCAGCGAAATCGAAGCGTTTGGCGCGCTGGCAAAGGGCTATATGCTGAACGGAGCGGCCTGAGCGGTGCCGCTGAGCCGGCGGCCGGGCGGCGGATCGGCACGCCGCGGCGCCCATGGTGCGGGACTTCGGCGATAATGCCGGCTATTGCATCAGGGAGAACACCATGGACGAGATTGACGATCTGTCCGATCTGCCGATGCCCCGGTTTATCTGGGGCTTCGCTGTCGTCGCCAATAAAGGCGGCGAAATCATGCACGATGAATTCGAGTATCTGACGCACACGCGCAGCCCGCGCTTCACGTGCCGCGTGGTGGAACTCGAAGACATGCCCGCGGACAGCGAGGAATCCGGCATCGACGGGCGCGTGGTCCACTATGACGAGCCGGACCGCCTGTTCTACATCACCGATGCCGGCATGGCGCTGGTGAACTTCCAGTTGTTCGACAAGCTGCCCGACAAGGCCAAGCTCAAGAAGGTCTGCGACGAAGCCATCGCCAACTGGATGCTCCGGCGCGAATTCCTCGATGACGAGGAAGACGAAGGCTGAAAGCAAAAAAAGCACCCTCGGGTGCTTTTTTCTTGCCATGCGCCGCGCGCCGGCCGGGGCGCCCGCATTATTCGTGACGCCCTAGTCCTTCACTTCGATCATCCCCGACGCGACGCGCTCGATCTCGCAATAGACCGGCATCGCCTCGAGCGGCCCGGTGCAGCCAACCGCCGCGGCCTGGCTTGCGCTGGCGCCGGGTGGCAGGAACACAAACGCCATGCCCGGCTGGAATCCCGGGTGCCGGCGCAGGCTGTCGTTAAGGATGTCGAGATACTGTGCACGCGAAAAGACCTGCTTGGCCATGTCGAATCTCCCGGTAATCGGCTTAGCCCGGGCATCCTAGCATGGCCTTGCGCGCGTCTGTCACCGCATCGTGAGAACCGCGCGCCGAACGCTCCAACGCGCTTTCCTGAGGCGCTGAGCGTTCAGCACTCGCCCTTCTTGGCGTGTCCGGGCGGGCAGTGATAGCCCTTGGGCCCCGGGCCGCGCCGATCGTCTCCGTCGTGCCCGTGATAGCGATCGTCATCCGGCCCGTGGTTCCAGCGCTCGGGCTGCATCACCCAGCCATTGCTGGCGCGCACCCAGCGCGGCCCTTCGTAGGCATAGCCCGGGCGCTCGGGCATCCAGCGGCCGGCCTTCCATGCGTGCTTGTGATGGTGATCGTCCCAGTCCCAGTACCCGGGCGCCCAGATATAACCGGGGCGCGGCGCCGGCACGGCTTCGTAGATCGGCGCAGGCGGGGGCGTGCCAATACCGATGTTGATGTTGACCTGAGCCAGGGCGGCCGGCGCGAAGGCCACCGCCGAATACAGCAGCGCGGCGCCAGCGGCTGCGCGCAGGAAGGTATGACGATTCATGGGACCCCTATTCTTGTAGCTGGTACGAGCAGCAGTCTACCCACCGGCCAGGAGGTGGGTGTAAGAAAGGGTATCGGAAAATTACGAGCCCGGTTCAATGATCGCCGGCCATCGCCTTCAACTGGGCGTCGCCCGCCACGCGCGCCGCGTCGGAAGTGGTGAAGGTGTCGTCGGACACAATGGTCCTGCGGATCTGCTGGGCGCCAAAATCCACCAGCGAAATCACCCACACATAGCGCCCGGACTGGGGCGCGGTGTGCACGAAAGCCTTAAGTTGCGGTCTGGATTCAGTCACCATGGTGCTTCTCCGTACAAGACAAACGCGTCCAAAAACTCTAGCACATTCGTTTTAAGCTCTCCGGCCGGTATACAGTCGAAAGCAGTCGAGAGCGCCGGCACCATGCGGGCGTAGCGGTTTGTCGCTACAGTTTTGCCCGATCCCTGCCGACATTCCAATGGAGCCCTTCGCCCACCCATTTCTGCGAATCGTCCGACAATCCGCCTGCCCTCCAATTGCTGCGTACCGCGTTTCGCCTTCCTCCTGTTCCGTGCCGACTCGCCCGACCGGCCTTTGCGGCGGCGCTGGTTGTCGTGCTCGCCACGCCTTACCCAGGCGCCGTGTGCGCGGCGCCGACATCCGTAGCGACGCCGGCGGCCCCTGGCGCGCTGGCCTCCGTGGCCCCGCCAACGGCCGGCGCGCCGCCCGCGTCCCCGGCGTCCCCGGCGTCCCCGGCGTCCCCGGCGTCCCCTTCTCGCCCGGAATTGGTCGCGCGCGTGGTCATGAGCCTGCTCAGCTATGCAAGGTGGCCGAACGAGCGCGAATCGCTGCGCCTGTGCATCGACAACAGCGCCCGCTTTGCCGGCAAATTGATGGAAGGCGGCACGCTGTCGACCGGACGGCTGGTGGAAACACAGCGCGTGGACATGCTGGCCGACCCGATGCCCGCCGATTGCGACGCGCTGTACCTTGGCCCGATGACCGAGGCGCGCCGCAAGAAGCTGCTTGCCGACTTCGTTGGCCGGCCCGTGATGGTGATCGCGGAGGAAGACTTCGAATGCGAGGGCGGTAGCATGTTCTGCCTCAATATTCGCGAAAACCAGGTGTCGTTTCGCATCAATCTCGATGCCATCGCGCGCAGCGGCATTCACGTCCACCCCGGCGTATTGCAACTGGGACGCCGCAAGGCGCAGGGCTCATGAATCTGCGCGGCCGCCCACCCTCCCCGCTCCAGACTGCCCAGCCCCGGCCGACGCTGTACGGCACGCTGCGCCGCATCCATCTGAGCGTGGCTTTGATTGCGGTGCTCACGGCCGGGCTGTCTCTTACGGCGCTCGGCCTGACCGCGCTGCGCGCCTACGCCGATCACAACCTGCGACTGGTGGCGCGCTCGATCGCCTATACCGTCGAGGCCCCGGTGGTGTTCGGCGACAAAGCGGCCGCGGCCGACACGCTTTCCGTCATCGCTGCGGTGGAAGACGTGGCGGCGGTGACGGTTTTCGATCGCGATCGCCAGCAACTGGCGGCGTGGCAGCGCTCCGGCCAGGACCGCTTCCCGGGGTGGCGCCGGCTGGCGGGGGAACTGCTGAGCTCCGGCGAAGTAGAAATGCCGGTCGTCCATCAATCGCAACAGGTGGGTAGCGTCCGCGTGGTCGGGGATCCGGTCGCGCTGCTACATTTCCTGCTGCAAGGCACGCTAGGGCTGATTGCCTGCCTGTTGCTGACTGCCATCGGCGCCCACTACATGTCCAGCCGCATGCTCGTCGACATCGTCGATCCGCTGCGCAACCTGATGCGCGTGGCACACGCGGTGCGATCCGAACGCGCGTTCGGCCAGCGCATGCCGCCGGCGCGTATCGAAGAACTCAATGCGTTGTCGGAGGACTTCAACGTCCTGCTGAACGAACTGGAAGCGTGGCAGAACCAGTTGCAGCACGAGAATCGCTCGCTGGCGCACCGCGCCACGCACGACAGCCTGACAGGCTTGCTGAACCGCGCCGCCTTCACCGACGCACTGGACCTGGCCGTGCGCACGGCGGCGGCGCGCAACCAGTATGTCGCGCTGCTGTATCTCGACAGTGACGATTTCAAGGGGATCAACGACCGCCACGGGCACGCGGCGGGCGACGCGGTGCTGTTCGGCATTGCACAGCGCATCCGTACCTGTGTGCGCGACACCGACAGCGTCGCGCGGCTGGGCGGCGATGAATTCGCCGTGCTGGTTGGCGCGCTACGGCTGCCCGACGACGCCGTGCGGATTGCCGAGGGCATTCTGGACGCCATGAATGTGCCACTGAAACTGCCGGACGGCACCGCCATCATCGCGCCGCTGTCGATCGGCATCGCCATATTCCCGCTGCACGCGCGCAGCGGCTCAGGTTTGATGCATGCCGCCGATGCCGCCATGTACGGCGCGAAACGCCAATCCGGCGCCACCTGGCGCAGCGCCGAAACCGCCCCGCCGGAACCGCATGTCTGAACGCCACACCGATCGAACACCATGACGAAGCACCGCATCACCCGCCGCCTCTTTATCGCCTGCACCTTCGGCGCCACATTGGCGCTGACCGGTTGCGCCAGCGCGCCCGAACCCGCGCGCGAGAAACTCACGCCCGCGCAGGTCGCGTTGCTCAAGGACGAAGGGTTCAAACTGACCGACAACGGCTGGGAGCTTGGCCTGCCGGACAAGCTGCTGTTCGGTTTTGACGAGGACATCATCACGCCGGATCGGGAAAGCGCATTGCTGCGGCTGGGGCGCGCGCTGCACGACGCAGGCATCGAAGCGCTGCGCATCGACGGACACACCGACGATTCGGGCAGCGCCGACTACAACCAGCAGTTGTCCGTACGGCGCGCCGAAGCCGTGGCGCGCGTGATGGCCTCATGCGGATTTGGCCGCGATCACCTGCAGGTGCGCGGCATGGGCAAGTCGCGTCCGATTGCCGACAACCGCACTGCCGCGGGACGTGCCGAAAACCGCCGCGTGGCGATCATCGTCACCATCGACTGACACTGGCGGATCTTGCTGGCGGACCTTGCGGGCCGCCCCGGACTCAGTCTCCGAACGGATTCGGCACCTTGCCGACGGTGTCCTCGACCAGATCGAATTCGTCGCGCACATCGTCCACCACCGCGCGAATCGCCGCTTCATAGCCGCGCGCGTTGCCAAAGCGCAGCATGTCCCAGTTTCGCCCGCGCGCGTCGCGCTCGTGTGGCGTAGGGTCCGGAACCTGCACGCGCGCGCCATCGTTGACGATCTCGTCGATCTCCTGAATGCGTCGGCTCACCTCTTCCTTGATGACGCGCCGGCTGCGTTCGCGCTTGGACATGTGAGAGCCTCCAGTCGGTGGTTCGTCCGCGGCCATGCTAGCACGCAGCCGCCGACTTGGCGGCGGGTCGCCTTAGAGCGCGGCCTTGGCTGCCTGATACGCCGCATAGAGCCGCTGGAACACCGGGCCGGGCGTGCCAGTGCCGATGGTCTGGCCGTCGATCGACACCACCGGCAGCAGCTCCTTGCTGGCCGACGAAATCATCACTTCGTCGGCGCCGAACACTTCATCGCGGGCGATGCGGCGCGCTTCGATCGAAATGTCCATCGCCTGGCACAGCTCTTCCATCAGGCCGTAGCGGATGCCTTCAAGAATCAGGTTGTCCTTGGGCGGCGCGCAAACGCGGCCGTGCTTGACGATCCACACATTGGACGACGACGCTTCGGTCAGATATCCATCGCGGAACTGGATGGCCTCGGTGACGCCTGCCTCGGCCGCGACTTGCGCGGCCAGCACGTTGCCCAGAAGCGAAGTCGACTTGATCTGGCAGTTGAGCCAGCGGCGGTCTTCCATCGTCACGCAGGCCACGCCCTGCTCGACCGACGCGGCCGGCGGCAGCGCCATCGCGTTGGTCATGATCAGCACGGTGGGCGTGACGTCCTTCGGGAAAGCGTGCGCGCGCTTGGCCACCCCTCTCGTCACCTGCATATAGATCATCTGGTCGGCCAAGCCGTTGGCCTTGACCACACTGTCGATCCGGGCGAGCCATTCCGCCTCGGTATAAGGGTTGGGGATGCCGATCGACGCCAGGCTGCGCGCCAGGCGCGCCAAATGCTGCGCGCCGCGGAACGGCTTGCCGTTGTACAACGGAATCACCTCGTAGATGCCGTCGCCGAAGATGAATCCGCGGTCCAGCACAGGGACACGGGCCTCGGAAAGCGGCAACAGTTCGCCATTCAGAAAGACGACGGGTTCGGACATGACGGCTCTTATGGGAATGAACAATGCCCGGATTCTTCCACGTGGCCGGTGTGTACTTTATGCAAAGTTGGCATGCCGAGGGCCAAATTTACGGGCCATGCCGTGAGTGGCGCGTTATGCAAGTCAATTCTTTTAAGGGCTGCCACGCGTATGAATTGAATTTTTCTTAATTCACGGAATTCTTCCCGGATGCCTTGCTGCGCGCGGAAATCAGCGTGCTATATTTGTCACGCAGTATTTTCCACACGCAAAATCTGCTGCGTGATCTTCACAGGGCGTGCCGATATGACCGAACGTGTGTCTGGCCTTCGACGCATTTTCCATCAGATGGCCTTGCTGTTTCTGGTCATTGTCCCCTTCGTCGTTCCGCAAGGGTCTGCCGCGCAGGCCATCGCACCGGCCAGCGCCTCCGACGCGGCCGCACCGCCGCCCGGACGCGCACAGGTGCTGACCTTCGCACAGATGGGCGCGAACTACACGATTCCGCTGCGCGGCATCGATCCGGAGCGCACGGTCAACGTCGGCGTCCGTCTCGACGAGGTGGTGACCGCGGCCCGGCTCAAGCTCGTATTCACCTATTCGCCGTCGCTCGTCTATCCGCTGTCGCACCTGAAGATCCGCATCAACGACGAGGTGGTGGCCACGCTGCCGCTCGACCAGGAGCACGCAGGCCAGCAGATCTCGCGCGAGATCGACATCGATCCCCGCTACTTCACCGACTTCAATCGCATCAACGTGCAGATGATCGCGCACTACACGCTCGATCATTGCGAAGATCCCTATCACTCGAGCCTGTGGGCCGACATCAGCCCCACCAGTACGCTCACGCTGACCAAGTCCACGGTTACGTTGCCGGACAATCTCGCACTGTTGCCGGCGCCGTTCTTCGACCGTCGTGACAACCGGCGCGTCACGGTGCCATTCGTGCTGCCCGCCAATGCCGATCCGGTGACGCTGCGCGCCGCTGGTGTGGTGGCGTCGTGGCTCGGGGCGCTGGCAAGTTATCGTGAACTGCGCTTCCCGGTTACGCGCAGCGCGCCGGCCGACGCGCATGCGATTGCGCTGGTGCTGCCCAACGCGCAGCCCGATGGCGTCCATCTCGACAAGATCGAAGGGCCCACGGTCATGGTCATGCCGAACCCGGCCGATCCCACGCGCAAACTGCTGGTGCTGGCGGGGCGCACCCCACAGGAACTCGAAGTCGCCGCCAATGCGGTCGTGCTTGGCAAGGCCGGTCTGGCCGGATCGACCGCCGCCGTCAAGTCGGTCGATCTCGGCAAGCCGCGCCGCCCGTATGACGCGCCGGCGTGGGCGCCATCGGATCGCCCCGTGCTGTTCAAGGAACTGGTCACCGATCCGCAGCAGCTGCAGGTGTCGGGCGCTAATCCCGATGCCATCCGCGTGAACATGCGCGTGCCGGCCGACCTGTTCGGCTGGAACGATCGTGCGGTGCCGCTCAGCGTCAAGTATCGCTATACGGCGCCGTCCACGTATAACGATTCGACACTCAGCGTCGATGTCAACGACCAGTTGGTGCGGTCGTACCGCCTCAAGCCGCTGACCGTGCAGACCGACGAAAACTTGGTTAGCGTGCCGCTGCTGTCCGGCGGCAGCGCCACAGTCAGCAACGAGATACTGATTCCGGCGTTCCGGGTCGGCAGCAACAACCAGATGCAGTTCCGCTTTCATATCGATTCGCAAAAGACCGGCTTATGCTCGTCGTCCGCGGCCAATGTCGGACGGGCCGCCATCGATCCCGATTCGTCGATCGATTTCAGCGGATTCCTGCACTATGCCGCGCTGCCGAATCTCGCGTTCTTCGCCAACAGCGGCTACCCGTTCACACGCCTGGCCGACCTGGCCGACACCGCGGTCGTGATGCCCGATGCGCCGACGGCCATCGACGAGGAAGCGCTGCTGACCGTGCTCGGCCATATGGGCAAGTGGTCGGGCCTGCCTGCGCTGCGCGTCGCCGTCACGCCGGCCAAGGCGATCGAATCGGTCAAGGATCGCAACCTGGTGATCGTCGGCACCGGCAGCGCAGCGCAGGTGCTGCACGGCTGGGGCAAGTCGCTGCCGCTGCTGATCGAGCGCGGCAAGACCGAGATCGCGTTGCGCGACCAGCGCACGCATGCGTGGTCGGACTGGCTCAGCGGCATCGAGGCCGAGAACATCTCGCCGGCCGGGCGCGCGATCCTCACGGCCAACGGGCCGCTGGCGGCGCTGATCGGCTTCGAATCACCTTACGCCGCGCAACGCAGCGTGGTGGCCCTCACCGCATCGAGCGATGACCGCGTGCGCGACGTGCTCGACGTGCTCGAAGATCCCGGCAAGGTGGCGCAGATCCGTGGCGATCTCACCGTGATCCGGCAGCGCGACCTGGAAGGTCTGCGGCTGGGCGAGACGTATTTCGTCGGCAATCTGCCGTGGTACGCATGGCTGTGGATCCGGCTGTCCGCGCATCCGGCGCTGCTGGCGATTGGCGGAATGCTGGCCGGCCTCCTGGTGGCGCTGACGCTGTTCTGGGCCCTGGGCCGGCTGGCAGCGCGCCGCAACGGAGGCTGACATGTTGCGGGCAAGGGTCTGGCTGGTGCGTGCGTCGATGCGCGGCGCGCTGGCGTGCTGGTTGGCTGGCGTCGCGCTGACCAGCGCCGCCGCCACGTGTCCATGGCCGGACTGGGACGCCTTCCGCCGCAACACCATCAGCCAGGATGGCCGCGTGATCGACGCCAGCACCGATCAGCAAGTGACCGTCTCCGAGGGGCAGGCCTACGGCCTGTTCTTCGCGCTGGTCGCCAATGACCGCGCCACGTTCGACAGGCTGCTGGCATGGACGGAAAACAATCTCGCGCAGGGCGACCTGATCGCCCATTTGCCTGCGTGGATCTGGGGCAAGCGGACCGAAGGCGAACAGGCCGGCACATGGGGCGTGATCGACCGCAATCCCGCATCCGATGCCGATGTGTGGATCGCCTATACGTTGCTGGAAGCGGGCCGCCTCTGGAAGGAACGCCGCTACACTGCGCTTGGCACATTGATCGCGCGCCGCGTGCTGCGCGAGGAAACCGCCGTCCTGCCTGGGCTCGGCCGCACGCTGCTGCCCGGCCCCGTTGGCTTCCAGCCCGCGGCCGACGTCTGGCGCCTCAACCCCAGCTATGTGCCGCTTCCCGTGATGCGCCGTCTGGCAAAACTGCTCGGCGACGACAGCAACTGGAAGACACTGCTCGACACCTCGGCGCGGCTGGTCGTCGACACGGCACCGCGCGGCTTCTCGCCCGACTGGGTCGAATATCGCAAGGGACGCGGCTTTTTCCCCGACACGCAGACGCAGGCCGGCGGGTCCTACAACGCGATCCGCGTCTATCTGTGGGCCGGCATGATGGCCTCGGGCGACCCGCTGCGCACGCCGGTCCTGCAGGCGTTTCGGCCGATGGCCGATTACGTCCTGCAGCATGGCCACCCGCCCGAGCGCGTCGATACGCAGGCGGCAACCTTCGGACCCAACGCCGGCAACGCCGGATTCTCGGCCGCGGTCGCGCCGTATCTGGCGGCCATTGGCCAGACCGACGCGGCACGCGCGCAGGCGCAACGCACGCGCACGATGGCCGCGCAAGAGCCGCTCGGCTACTACAGCCAGGTGCTGGCGCTCTTCGGCCTCGGCCATCTCGACCAACACTTCCGCTTCGAGGCGGACGGCACGCTGGTGCCGGCTTGGGAATCCACATGCCGCGCCGCGCGTTAGCCCCGACGCTGGCGCTGTGCCTGGCCAGTTCCGCATTGCCGGCTATCGCGGCGGATCTCCCGCCCGCTTCGCGCAGCGCGCAATCGAGCGAGATGGCCCAATTGCTGGCGGCGGCACGCATGTGGGATGCAAAGAATCGCGCCGACATGGCGCGCGGCATTCTGGAAAAGGCGCTGCTGATCGACCCGAGACAGCCCGAAGCGCTCAAGCTGATGGGGCTGATCGAGATCCGTTCGAACCGCCCCGCCGAAGCCGAGAAACGGCTGGCCCAGTTACGCGCCGCGGCGCCCGACAGCGCGGCCACGCAGGAGTTGGAAGACGCCTATCGCATTGCCACGCGCGACAAGCGCGAGATGGCGACGATCAGGCTGCTGTCGCGCAGCGGCAAGGATGACGAGGCGGCGCAACGCCTGCGCAAGCTGTTCCCACGCGGCGCGCCCTCCGGCAGTCTGGCGCGCGATTACTACCGCATCCTGTCCGGCACGACGCAGGGCCGGCCGCAGGCGATCGCCGAATTGCGGCAGCGCATCCGCGCCAATCCCAACGATCCGTATCTGAAGCTGGCGCTGGGCGATCTGCTGACCGACCGCGAGGCCACGCGTCAGGAGGGCCTCGCGCTGCTCTACGAAGTGGCACAAAAAGCCGATGGCGATCGCACCACGGCGATCGATATCTGGCGGCGCGCGCTCTATCGTGTCAACGACGACACCGCGTACTACGTCTGGTTCGAGCGCTATCTGAAGGAAGTACCCGACGACAAGGCGGCGCAGGAAACGCTGGCCGAACTGGGCAAGAAGGTCACGGCGCAGCGCAAATTGCAAGCCGACCCCGCGTTCCAGGCGCGTCAGCGCGGCCTGGCAAACCTGGAACGCGGCCAGCTCAAGGACGCCGACATCGCGCTGCAGAAGGCTTACCAGAAGCGCCGCAACGATGCCGAAGTGGTCGGCGGACTGGGACTGGTGCGGCTGCGCGAAGGGCGCCATGACGAAGCGCGCGAACTGTTCACGCGCGCGCAGCAACTCGACCCGAGCAGCAAGTGGCGCGGCCTCATCGTCACGGCCACGTTCTGGGGCACGCTTGCCAAGGCGCGTGAAGCGAATGCGCAAGGCAAGCCCGCCGAAGCGGAAACGCTCGCGCGACAGGCGCTGGCTCAGCAGCCCGGCAACGAAAACGCGCAGGTCATCCTGGCCGACGCGTTGATCGCGCAGAACAAAAACGACGAAGCGGAAACGCTGCTGCGCCAGATGCTGGCGCGCCCCAAGCCGGACGTCGGCGCGCTGCGCACGCTGGCAGCGCTGCTGCAGAAGGAAGGCCGCGGCGACGAAGTGGAGCCGCTGATCGCCAGCCAGGAAGCGCGCATGCAAGGCGCGTCGGACGACCTGCGCGCGATGCGTGCCGATCTGCTTTCCGTGCAGGCCGAGAGCCTGCTCGCCCAGCAAAAACGCAGCCCGGCGATCCGCAATCTGGAAGCGTCGATCCGCCTGCGCCCCGACGATCCATGGACACGCTTCACGCTGGCGCGCGTCTATCGCGACCTGAAGCTGCCGGCGCTGGGCCGCAGCGTGATGGATGACGGCATGCGCGCGGCGCCCAACAACGACATGCGCTACGCCACCGCGCTGTACCTGAACAGCCTCGACGACATCGATGCGGCCAGCACGGTGCTGGCGGCCGTGCCGCAGGCAGAGCGCTCGGAAGGCATGCGCGGGCTGTCCCATAACCTCGCCGCCCAACGCCTGCTGCGCGACGCACGCCAGCGCGTGGCCCAGGGCCGCGACGACGAAGCGCGCGCACTGCTGGATCAAGCCGCCGCCGAAGCTGCGGAGGACCCGCACATGCTAGCGTCGATTGGCCGCGAATGGATCGCGCTGGGCGAACCCGACAAGGGCCTCGCGCTGGTCAGCGACTGGCTGGCCGCGCACCGCGAGGCGCCACATGTCGATATCCGCCTGCGCTACGGCGAATTGCTGGCGGCGGCCGACCGCGACGACGATCTGCGCCAGTGGATTGCGGAATCGTCGGCGCTGCCGGACGTGTCAGCCGAGGAGCGCGCCGATCTGGCCGATCAGTCGCTGCGTCTGGCGATGCGCGAGGCTGACCGGCAGATTGACGCCGGCGACCTGCGCCGCGCACACGACGTGCTTTACGCCGTGCCCGCTGCGCAGCAGACCGACCGTCGCTGGCTGCTTGCGGTGGCGGACCTGCGCGAAGCAGCCGGCGATTATCGCGGCGCAGCCGATGCCGCACGAGAGGTGTTGGCCACCCAGCCGCACGACGCGGGTGCGCAACTGACGCTGGCGCGGCAGTACGAACGCATCGGCAAGACCGATCAGGCGCTCGAGATCGTGCGTACCGTGCTGGCGGAAACGCCGGACGACGACATCGATACGCGACTGTCGATCGCGCGGCGCTTTACCGCGATGCGGCGCGAGGACGAGGCGAGCGAAGTCGTCGATGCGCTGGATGCACGCTTTCCCGAGCGCGCCGATATCACCGTGCAACGCGGACGCGTCGCGCAATCGCGCGGCGACTTCAACGATGCGGCCGCGCTGTATCGCACCGCTCGCGGCCTGGAACAGCGCGAAAGCGTGCCCGCCGGCGCCGACGGCACACCCGCGCAGCGCGCACTCGCGGGACTGGAAGCGCGACGCCAGGGCGAAGTGGCCACCGCCGTCATGCAATCGAACAAATCCGGCGACGACGGCATCTCAAAGCTGCATGCCACCGAGATTCCGCTGTACGTGCGCATTCCGCACGGCTACACCGGCCACATGTTCTTCCACGCCGACACGGTGTTGCTCGATGCGGGCACGTTGCAGGCCAGCCGCCGCGTCAGCGATCTGCCGTTCGGCAAGATTCCGGCGCTGGGCAACGCCGGATTGGGCGCCATCGGGCAATCCGAAAAAGGCGTGGCGCTGGCCGCCGGTTACGAATACGACGGCGCCTACAACAGTTGGCGCGCCGATATCGGCACCACGCCGCTCGGATTTCTTGAAACCACCGTGGTGGGCGGATTCCGCTATCGCGCCGATCTGGGCGTGCAGTCGGTGACGGTCGACATTTCGCGCCGCGCCCAGACCAGTTCGCTGATTTCGTATGGCGGTGCGCGCGATCCGGTCACGGGCGAGACCTGGGGCGGCATCGTGCGCAACGGCGTGCATCTGCGCTATGCGCGCGATGTGGGCCGGGTCGGGCTGTTTGCCGATGTCGGCGCCGGCCTCTACACTGGCGACAACGTCAAGACAAATCGCGAGATCACGGTGCGCACCGGCTTCGACGTACCGGTCTATACCCAGCGTGACCAGCGCGTGTCGAGCGGACTGGTCGTCAACTACTGGCACTACTCCGACAACCAGCGCTTCTACACCTTTGGCCACGGCGGCTACTACAGCCCGCAACGCTACGTGTCGGTCGGCATTCCGCTGGACTGGACCGGCCGCTACGCCAAGTGGTCGTGGAGATTTCTGGGATCGGCGGGCTGGTCGTTCACCTACGAGAACGACGCGCCCTACTTTCCCACCCGCCCGGATCTCCAGGCGCTCAGCGGCAACGCCACCTATGGCGGCGGCTCTGGCGGCGGCTTCAGCTACACGCTCGGCGCTACGGTCGAATACACGTTCGCGCCGCACTGGGTGGTCGGCGCCGGTTTCTCGATCGACCGCTCACGTGATTACGCGCCTAACCGCGCCATGGCATGGCTGCGGTATCTGTTCGACAAACGGCAGATGCCGGTGCCGTTCCCGCCAACGCCGGTGCGGCCATATTCGGCATATTGAGTTTTGGGCCACTGATGAACGACGCCTCTCGCCAACCCGCCCAATCCGCACCCGCTCCGTTGCTGGCGCGGCTACAGGCGCGCGCCACGCTCGCCATCGAGGGACTGCCCGCGGCGCTGGCAACGTTGACCGCCGGTCGCGCGCATGTCGTGTACGCCAGGCCGTCGCCCGCGCGCGATGCGCTGTTCTGGCAGACCGCCGCGTCGGCGCTGCGCGGCCCGGCCTGCGTGCTGTCGACGCGCAGCGCGGCGGAGATCGCCACGGCGCTGCGCGAGCATGGTCTCGATATCGATGTGAACCGAGCCCTGCACGCACGCGCCAACCTGTGCGCATTGCGTCCGCAACAAGGCCGCCCGGGCATCGACGTCCTTCTCGACGCGCTGCAGGCGCTGGTCGATCAATGCGGCGCGCGCGGCACGGCGTTCCTGATCGAAGGCGCGGAGGCGTTTTTCAGCTGGCACGACGCCACGGCGCTGGCCGTGGAGGGCGCGCGGCTGGGCGACTGGTGTGCGCAGGAACGCTGCAGCCTGCTGCTGGTCGTGACGCCGCCCACGCTGGAGCCGGGACAGGCGCCATCCGACCTGCATGGCTTTCACGGCCGCTTTGCCGGCGCGGTGCAGCTCTCGCAGCAACAAGGCCAATACACGTGGGAAGTCGCGTTCTGGCGTGACAACCAGGCCGTGGTGGCCGGCGAGGTGATCCGCCTGCGCTTTGCGCCGCAGGAACACCGCCTGATGGTAGCGTCCGATACTTTTAGCGATGCCATCGAGGAAGCCGGCATGCTCGCGCCCGACGAGAACCGCGTGATCGTCAGCCGCGAGGCGGTGCTGCGTGAGCGCCATATCCCGGAAGATTGGCGCGTGGTCGACAGCAACGAGGCGGCAGTCGCCACCGCCAGCAAGTCGGTCGCCGCGACAGTAATCCTCCATTACGCGGGCAGTCGAGACCTGGAAACGCTGGCCGGCCAGGTGCATCGCCTGCGCCGCACCGCGGGGCGCGCGCTCAAGATCGTGATCCGCGAAGACCGCGAGGCCATGCGGCAACACTACGAATTATTGATGCTGAATCTGGGCGCCAATGCCGTGATTGCACAGCGCACGCCGTTTGCGCGCATGCAGGCGATGATCGACGGCTTGCAAGGCCAGGTGTTCTCGCGGCCTATCCTTGCCGACTATCGCAATGCCTTGTCCGCCGTGCTGACCACCACGACCAGCGGCTATGTCACCGCATCCACCTTTATCACGTTGGTGCGCGACGCGGTCGAGCGCAGCCGGATGATTCGGCTGCCGCATGTGTTGCTGCAACTGCCGTTGTTGCCCGAAAAGGCGCATATCGACGCACTGCGTGCTTGCCAGATGAACCGGGCCGGCGACCTTTGCACGGCCAGCAGCGACAGTCTCTACGCGTTCTTCTTCGCGTGCCGCATGGACGACGTCGACGCCGTATGCCAGCGCGTGTTCAAGCGACCCATGGCCGATCTGTTCCAGGGCGATCTGCGCAGTGGCGACAACGAATCGATCGCCGCCGTGCTGGGCCGCTTGGAGGCCGAGATCGCCGCATATCCACCGCCCGACTACAGCACCTGGCTGCCGTCGCCGGCCGCGCAGGAATCGCCCTCCCACATCGGCACCGGCGCCGACGCGGCCACGGAGCTCGGCACCGCGCCGGGAGCCCCACCCGCGCCGCAGCCGGTATCGCCGCCCGTATCGCTGCCCTTGATCGCACCGCGCCGCGTCGGGCCACGCCCCGGGCCGCGCGCGCTACCCGAGCACCATCCGGTGCCGCTCAAACGACAGGACTGACGATGCCCATCTTTCTCGGCTACTTCGTTTGGGGACTGATTCTGGCCGCACCGCTGGCATGGCTGGCGTGGCGCTTCGACCTGCTGCGCTGGCTGCCGCGCTGGACCGCACCGCGCCCAAGGCGCGCGGTGCGCCTGCCGCCGCAGCTTGACGCCCTGGTAATCCGCGGCAAGCGCCAGTCCAATGGCGGAGGCCCTCGATGAAAACCGTGGCAATCGTCTCCACCACGGGCGGCGCCGGCCGCACCACGCTGACCGCCGAGCTTGCGGCGCTGCTGGCGTGGCGCAAGCACGCGGTGCTGGCGCTGGAATGCGACCCGCGCAATGTGCTCGGCTTTCATTTCGGGCTGCGCGACATTCCCGCCGCCGGCCTCGGCAGCCATCTGCAGGAAAACCCTGGCGCCGCATGGGCCGGCACGGGCCAGCGCAGCGACGACGACGTGCTGTTCGTGCCATGGGGCGACGACACGGCCATCGGCGTGATGGAACGCCTGCCCGCCAACTGGCTCGCGCGGCGCATCGATCAGGTCGACCTGCCGGCACGCGCGGCGGTGCTGGTCGATACGCCGCCATGGCCGTCGGCAGGCGCCAACCAAGCCATCGATGCAGCCGACCTGGTGCTGGTGCTGACGCCCGCGCAACCGGAAACCTGCCTGACGCTGCGACGGCTGGTGGATGCACTGGCGTCGCGCGGCAAGACGGTCCGCTACCTGGCCACGCGACTGATGCCGGCGCGGCAACTGCAGGTCGATATCGTTGCCATGCTGCAAGCCATGGTGGGGCAGGACATGCTGCCTTATCACGTGCACGAGGACAGCAGCGTCGCCGACGCCCTGGCGCGCAGCGAGAGTTTCTGCCGCAGCACGCCGCATTCGCAGACCGCGCACGATTTGAACGGGCTGGCGTCATGGCTGTCCGCGTGGCTGGAATCGAACGACACGCGCGCGGCTGACGGCGATCCAGGCGGGAGCCAGTCATGAACGCAATCGCAAGCGGATGGCGACAATGGACCACCGCGGCGCGCGCACGCATTGCGCGCCGGCTCGGCGTGCAGGCCGACACGGGGAGCGCGCCGCATTTCGGGGACTGGCTGCTGCGCCTGTTCTTCCGGCCGCCGCGCCCCGGCAAACGCGACATCCCCGCGGAATGGAGCGCGCTGATCTACCGCCGCGCGAAGCTCCGGCTCGGCATCGGCAAGCGCGCTCATAGCGGTACGTGGGTCTGGCGGCTGTTCGTGCGGCCGCCCAAGCCGCGCGTGCGCCTGGCGGCCGATCCGCGCAAGCAGCGGACCGAACAGGAACCTGCGCGCACGGGTTGGCTGCGCCGGGCGCTCGATCGCGTACTGGAGCCGCTGTGGCATCGCGTATCGCGCCTGCGGCACAAGATCGTGACGCGGCTGCCGCGGCCGAACTGGAATCGCGTGGGCTATGTATCGGAAGCGTTTTCGGCGCGCGTCGGAAAGATTCCGTTCGTGCTGCCGGTGTCGCTGGTGCTGGCCGCGATCGCGGTGGTGGCGGTCAGCACGACGCCGCTGCCGCTCAAGGAGCAGCTCACGCTGTTCGCCGTGGTGTGGATCGCGCTGGCCGTGGTGCGTCGCATTCCGGGACGGCTGGCGACGCTGACGATGATCGCCATTTCGACCCTGATGGCGGGCCGCTACATCTGGTGGCGATCCACGCAGACGCTGCAGTTTTCCACCGCGATCGAAGCGGCGGTTGGCTATGTGCTCTATGCCGCCGAAGTCTATACGTGGATCGTCTTGGCGCTGGGCTATCTGCAAACCGCGTGGCCGCTGCATCGCAAACCGAAGCCGCTGCCCGCCGATCCGCAACAATGGCCGACCGTGGACGTGTTCATACCGACCTACAACGAGTCGCTGAACGTGATCCAGCCCACGGTGTTCGCCGCACGCAGCATGGACTGGCCTGCCGACAAGCTGCGCGTGTACATCCTCGACGACGGTCGCCGCGCGCACATCCGCGAATTCGCCGAAGCGGCTGGCGTGGGCTACCTGACGCGCACCGACAATCGGCACGCCAAGGCCGGCAACATCAACGCCGCATTGCCTAAGACTGGCGGCGACTATATCGCCATCTTCGACTGCGACCACATCCCCACACGCTCATTCCTGCAGATGACGATGGGCGAATTCCTGGCCGATCCGAAGTGCGCGCTGGTGCAGACGCCGCACCATTTTTTCTCGCCCGATCCATTCGAGCGAAATTTCGATACGTTCCGGCGCGTGCCCAACGAAGGCAGCCTGTTCTACGGGCTGATCCAGGACGGCAACGATTTCTGGAACGCCACGTTCTTCTGCGGCTCGTGCGCCGTCATCAAGCGCGAGCCGCTGCTCGAAATCGGCGGCATTGCCGTGGAAACCGTCACCGAGGACGCACACACCGCACTGAAGCTGCACCGGCTGGGCTACAACAGCGCCTACCTGCGCACCGTGCAGGCGGCGGGACTGGCCACGGAAAGCCTGTCCGGCCATATCGGCCAGCGCATTCGCTGGGCGCGCGGGATGGCGCAGATCTTCCGGCTCGACAACCCGATGTTCGGCCGTGGGCTGAAGTTTTTCCAGCGGCTTTGCTACAGCAACGCCATGCTGCACTTCTTCTACGGCATTCCGCGGCTGATCTTCCTGACCATGCCGATCGCGTACCTGTATTTCGGGCTGCATGTGATCAACACCTCCGCGCTGCTGATCACGGCCTATGTGGTGCCTTACCTGCTGATCGCCAACATCACCAATTCGCGGCTGCAGGGCCGCTTCCGGCATTCGTTCTGGGCAGAGGTCTACGAATCGGTGCTGGCCTGGTATATCGTGCTGCCCACCACCGTGGCGTTCATTAATCCGCGCGCGGGCAAGTTCAACGTGACGGCCAAGGGCGGGCAGATTGCCGAGGATTACCTGGACTGGACCATCTCCAAGCCCTACCTGGTGCTGCTGGGGCTGAACGTTATCGGCCTGGGCTGCGGTATCGCGCGCCTGCTGTTCTGGGGCACCGAGGAGCCGGCCACGGTGCTGATGAACATGGCCTGGGCGTTGTTCAACCTGATCATGCTGGGCGCGGCGGTGGGCGTGGCGCGCGAGGCGCGGCAAGTGCGCGTGTCGCACCGGATTCCGATGCGCGTGCCCGCCACGCTGTTGCTGCCCGACGGCCGCACGCTCGCGTGCAAGACGGAAAATTATTCGATGGGCGGACTGGGCGTGGTATTGCCGATCGACGTGCCGTTGCCTGAAGGCGCGCGGGTTGGCCTGTGCCTGTCGCGCGGTCCGCGCACCTATCACTTCCCGGCGGTGGTCACGCGCCACGTCAATCGCCATCTCGGAGTTCGCATGGACAACCTGACCATCGAGCGCGAAACGCAGTTGATCCAGTGCACCTTCGGCCGGGCCGACGCATGGATCGACTGGCTCGATGACGAACGCGTGGACGCGCCGCTGCGCAGCCTCAAGGAAGTGATCGAAATGGGCTACCAGGGCTTGCTGCGCCTATACGACGCGCTGATGGACGCCGTGGATCTGGTCGTCGCGCGGCGCCGCTCGCGCATGCCCTGACTGCCGACCGAATCCGCCTGTATCGAGACGACATGGGACTCTGGAATCTCTACTTCCTCACCAAGCTGTACTTGTTCCATACCGGGCAGATGAAGCCGGTTTGGATCCTCAACATCGCCCTCGCGCTGCTGTTGGTGGCGCCGATGGAATCGCGTCCGCTGCGGGTGATCCGGCAAATCCTGGCGATTGGCGTTGGCGCCGCGCTGGCGTGGCGCGAATCGACGCTGCCGCCGTTCGAGCGCGTGATCTCCCAGTTTTCCAATATCAGCGAGTTCACGCCCGCCTATCTGGTCGAATTGCTGCAACGCCTGGTGTCGATCCAGATGGTGGTGGCCGCGCTGCTGGTGCTGGGCGTCTATCTGCTGGTGAATCGCTGGCTGCGTACCACCACGTTCGTGCTGATCGCGTTGCTGGCCATGCCGTTCTGGTATGGGCTCGGGATTGGCACGCGCGGCGCTAGCGCGGCCGATGTGGCGCGCGCCGCGGACAGCCCGCGCGCGGACATCAACGCCACCAACAACTACGACGCCATCCTGGC
This sequence comes from Cupriavidus pauculus, assembly GCF_008801835.1. Taxonomy (GTDB): domain Bacteria; phylum Pseudomonadota; class Gammaproteobacteria; order Burkholderiales; family Burkholderiaceae; genus Cupriavidus; species Cupriavidus pauculus. The sequence goes on from NZ_VZOW01000012.1 coordinate 130,854, forward strand.
AGCGTTCCGGCAACAGGAAGCGTCGCGCAGCGTCACTGTGGCGCCGTTGACGGCAAGCCCCGATGCCCAGTTCGACGTCATCCTGCTGCATATCTGCTCGCTGTCGTGGGACGACCTCGATGCGGCCAAGAGCCTGAATCACCCGTTGCTGTCGCGTTTCGATTACCTGTTCAAGAATTTCAGCTCGGCGGCCAGCTACAGCCGTCCGGCCGCGATCCGCGTGCTGCGCGGCGCGTGCGGACAGGAAGAACACAAGGCGCTGTACGATCCGGCGCCGGCCGAATGCCATATCTTTGCCGATCTGGCCCAGGCAGGTTTCACGCCGCATGTCCTGATGAACCACGATGGCCGGTTCGACAATTTCCGCTCGATTGTAGAAAGGGAAATGGGCGTGGACGGCCTGCATCCCGAGCCGACCGACGGCGTGCCTGTGGCGATGCGGTCGTTCGACAATTCCCCCGTGCTGGGCGATTTCGACACCTTCGATCACTGGTATCGGCAACGCCTGGCGCAGGCCGACAAGAAGCCGGTGGCGCTGTACTACAACACGGTGACGCTGCACGACGGCAACCGCCTGCCCGGCAAGCGCCTGACCAGCCTGGAATCGTATCCGTTGCGGCTCAAGAGCCTGCTCGACGATGTCGACCGCATCATCGACACCATCGCCAAATCCGGCCGCAAGGCCGTGGTGGTCTTCGTGCCCGAGCATGGCGCGGCACTGCGTGGCGACAAGAACCAGATCTCCGGCCTGCGCGAGATTCCCACGCCCAATATCATCCATGTGCCGGTGGGCGTGAAGCTGGTAGGCCTGCCGAGCAGCGAGACGCCACAGCCGGTGACTATCGACGCGCCCATGAGCTTCCTGGGACTATCGCAACTGGTGTTCAACCTGGTCGCCGACAGCCCGTTCCGGCAAGGCGCGCCCGCGCTGTCGCAATACGCGGCGGACCTGCCGCAGACCCAGATGGTGGGCGAGAACGAAGCCACGGTCACGATGAAACGCACCGAGGGCTACGTGATCCACACCCCGGACGGTGTCTGGGTCGAACAAAAATAGGCATCGTCATGGCCAAGCCAATCACCTCGCGCAAGGCGGCCATCGCCTACAACGACATCGACGCGCTGGCGCAACATGTCAGTGGCTTCGACGGCAGTCACTACTTCGACCAGCAGGGCGAAGTGGAAACGCGCCAGGCGGCGCAGCGCTGGCCGCTGCTGGCGCGCACGATGGGCTTGCAGTTGCGCGAGGACGGCGCGGCGCTGGCCGCCACGGACAACGCCGCGCCTGCGCGCACGGCCGACCGGGAGCCGTGAGGGCGGCGTACACACCCGGCCGGAACGCTAATGCCGCCACCCCTCGCGAGTAGGGCCTTAGCCGTTGATTTGCAAGGGAATTCGTCACGGAATCGACATAAAGCGTGCCTAGACTCTGGGCCACTTTCCAATTCCCTGCTCTCCTCGTCATGTCCGGCTTTCTGGTGGATCCTTCCGCTGCCCGACCACGCTTCCGGCAGCCATGCGCAGAGGATCTGGCCGTGCCTACGCCTTCGGTCACCACGGACCATTCCAACCAGGACGTGCTGGAAGTCTTCGCGATGCATCGCGAGCTGGCCTGCCTGCCGGTCACCGAGCAAGGCAGGCCCATCGGCTTGATCAACCGGTCGATTTTCCTGTCGCAGATGAGCAAGCCGTATCACCGCGAGCTCTACAACCGCAAAAGCTGCATCGCCTTCATGGACAAGGAGCCGCTGGTGGTGGACGCGTCGATGAGCATCGATGCGCTGACCTTTCGCACCGTCGAGTACGGCGAAAAGGCGCTGGCTGATGGCTTCATCATCGCGCGCGACGGCCAGTACATCGGCCTGGGCCAGGGCCTTCAACTGATGCGCGTGGTGGCCGACATGCAGGCCGAGCGCAATCGTCAGATCATGCACAGCATCGACTACGCCAGCACGATCCAGCGCGCGATGCTGCGCACGTCGCGCGAATCGCTGGCGGCCACGCTGCCAGACGCCGCGCTGGTGTGGGAGCCGCGCGACGTGGTGGGTGGCGATTTCTATCACTTCGCCGCGTACCCGGACGGCTGGTTCGCCGCGCTGGCCGACTGCACCGGGCATGGCGTGCCAGGCGCATTCATGACGCTGATCGCGTCGTCGCTGCTGACGCAGGCGCTGGAACAACTGGGCCCGCGCGATCCCGGCGCGCTGCTGATGGCGGTTAATCGCGGCATCAAACAGATGCTGGCGCAGAATGACCGCGAGCCGCGCCAGGTGCTGGACGCCTCGGCGTCGGACGACGGCATGGACGCCGCATTCTTCTGGTTCGACAACGCTACCGGCGCGCTGACGTTTGCCGGCGCGAAATCGTCGCTGTTCGTGCTGCAGGCCGACCCCGCCGACACCGAGGGCGAGATCATCAACGGCGCCCGCATGGGTGTGGGCTATGTCGGCACGGCCATGGATTTTGCGTGGGAAAACCGCACCGTGCCGACCCGCTCCGGAACCCTCGTGTTCGTCACCACCGACGGCTTGATCGACCAGATCGGCGGCCCTCGCGAGATCGCGTTCGGCAAGCGCCGCATGCGTGAAGCGATTTGCGCCCAGCGCCACGCGTCGGCCGCGCAGATCGGCGAAGCCGTGCTCGATGCGCATCGCGCGTGGCAAGGCGCGCAGCGCCGCCGCGACGACCTGACCTTCTTCTGTTTCCGCGCGCAATGAACCTCGCCGCATCGCGCCAGACCGCACCGCACATGACCGCCGCCTACTCGATTGACAAGGAATATGAGCCGTTCTTCCAGATGGCTCGGGAACGCAACGTGATCTTCTACTACGTCGGCTATTTTTCGCAGAACATCATTGCCGCCATGTCCGATGCGGTGCGCCTGCAGCTCACCGTGAGCGGCGTGGATGGCACCACGCGGCGCAAGCTGTTTTCGTCGTTCGTGGAAATGGCGCAGAACATCGTGCACTATTCGTCCGATTCGCTCACGTCGCCCTCGCAGCCGGACGGCCAGCTGCGGCACGGATCGGTCTGCATCAGCATGGTGGACGAACACTACCGCCTGATGTGCTCGAACCCGGTTTCCTCGGCGCGCGTCGAACAATTGCGCGGCACGCTCGAGAAAGTCCGCACCATGACGCTGGACGAAATCAAGCGCGCGTACAAGGAAACGCTGCGCGCCGACGCACCCGAAGGCAGCAAGGGCGCGGGGCTTGGCATCCTGACGATGGCACGCGATGCCAGCGCACCCCTGGAGTACAACTTTCAGCCGATCGATACGGATCCGGTCTCGACGATGTTCCAGTTGGTCGCCACCATCTGATCCGCCGATCGCACAGAGCCAGACATGGAAAACCTGTTTATCGCCGCCACGCCAAGCTCGCCCGAGTTGAGCTTCGACTTCGCGCGGCACACGCTTTCGCTCAAGGGCGAGTCCTACCCCGAAAACGCCGCGGTCTTTTACGGCGAAGCGCTCGGCCGGCTGCGCAAGTACCTGGCCGAGTGCGACGACATGGACATCACCGTGAACGTTGCGCTGACCTATTTCAACAGCTCCAGCACCAAGATGCTGTTCAGCATGTTCGACGCGCTGAACGAAGCGGCCGAGAACGGCAATCGCGTGACGCTGCACTGGTTCCACGACGAAGACGACGACACGATCCTGGAATTCGGCCAGGAACTGCACGACGACTTTCCCGCCATCGACTTTGTCGACGAAATCACCACCAGCAGTTGAACGCGCCGCGCGAAGTGCCTCCTGCCGCAGCCATGTCGGAACCTGACCTGTTCGAATCGGAGAACAGCGTGCTGGCGCATGCCAAGGCCGTGTTCTGCGACGTCGACGCCGGCGAGGACGCCTACCGGCATACGCTCGGTCAACTGATCAGCTATTACGAACGACTGATGCGCGAAACGCGGCGGCTGATCCGGCGCAGCGACCGCGAAGAGCTGGAAATGAACCGGCTCAACCATCGGCTGCAGGAACTGGCGCAGGAACTCGAATATCGCGCCACGCATGACACGCTGACCGGTGCGCTGAACCGCGGCGCCGTGATCGACCGCGCCACCGCTGCGCTGGCGCGCGGCAGCCTCGCGTTGATCGTGCTGGACATCGACCATTTCAAGCGACTGAACGACGATTTCGGCCATCCGGTCGGCGATGCGGTGATCTGCGGCGTGACGGCGTGCCTGAAGGATACGGTCTGCGCCGAAGGCGTGATCGGCCGTGTGGGCGGGGAGGAATTCGCCGCCCTGCTGCCCGACTTCATGATCGACGAGGCCATCGCACTGGCCGAACGCATGCGCGAGGCCATCGCCGCATACCGCTTCCCGTCACCGGTGAACCGCCAGGTCACGGCCAGTTTCGGCGTGAGCTGGTCGCCGCAGGGCCGCACCTTCGAACATGCCTACGGCCGCGCCGACGAAGCGCTTTACGAAGCCAAGCGCAGCGGCCGCAATCGCGTGACCCGCGCCATCCTGGGCTAGCGCCCGATCCTGTCGGGATGCGTGGCGTAGTACGCCAGCACCAGCGACGCGGTAAACGCCATGCCGGCGATCGTGAAGGCCAGCAGCGTCGGCAAGGCAATGCCCCGTTTTTCATTCGACATGCGCGTCTATCCCGTTGTGCGAACACCTACGCTGCATGGTAGTGGACGATCGCCAAGATTGCGAATCGCGATGCGGACCCGGCAGGCTTCGGCGCGCGACGGTGCGCACTGCCTCGCGGGCCATCGACGCCTATCCCTATGGCGACACAGGTGCACGCGACACCGCGGTCGCCCCGGTGGTGGGCGCCAGGACCTGTACGGCGTCCCGTGGCTCGGCGGCCTGATCGGGCGACATACGCGGCGGTTCTGGCGCGGGCGGCAGCAGATGATTCACCTGGCGCGACATGCAGCCAGTGAGCATCAGCAACATCAGTAAACCCACAAGCTTGCGTGGCAGCATGTTTCGACCTCCAAGGCGACGTCGTGAAAGCGCTCCCCCGGCAATCGTTATAGATGCATGCCACCACGCCGGCAACGGAACTTGCTGTCTGCCCGATGCAACGCCGACCCCGATTTCCCGCTTCACCTCCGCCTCTGGACACCCGAAATGACTCTGCTATAATCGCGGACTTCCCGGAGAGATGGATGAGTGGTTTAAGTCGCACGCCTGGAAAGCGTGTATAGGTTAATAGCCTATCGGGGGTTCGAATCCCCCTCTCTCCGCCAGGACACCCATAAGAAAGCCCCACAAGTTGCACAAACTTGCGGGGCTTTTCTTTTTGGCCCGACGCGCGGCCAGGGGGTGGGCCACACGACATGCGCGGGGCCGATCCTTTCAGGAGCCGCCACATGATCGAGTACGTCTACAAGCTTGATGTCCGAGACCCTTCCGTAATCCTCAAAGAAGGATTTTCCGGCGGGGCTACCAGCCACCTTGATCCACGGATCTACGGCAGCCAGACGATCCAGGCATGCCGGTCAGTGCTCGGACTCATTTCGTTCGGACTGGAGCGGATCAATGGCCGCAGCGGCGAGCGCGTCGAGCGTCCGCAATATCTTCCGCCGCGCCTTCGGCCCATCGGCAACGGGGTCCTTTACGCTTACCGTATCGACATTCGCGGCCTCGAACACATCGAAGTCACGCCCGAACTTGGCTTCTCATATCCGACGACGCTGAACCACGCGGGGCACTTCAGCAACGGCGAGGACATCCGGCAACTGAACTATTGCTCGCCGCTGATTCCCTCGTTCCGCGGCCAGCGCGAGCCGTTTCGCGACATGGGCCGCGAAGCGAAGGTGTATCTGAAGGCGGCCCGCCACGCGCTGCGGCGCGCGAGGTATATCGAGGAAGTGGTGGTGCGCGGGCCGATTGCGCCGCGCCGCATCCAGCTGTATCAGGTGCTGCCCGCCACACCGGTCGGCCAACGTGTCGCCAACCGCTAGTGCACTGTCAGCCCTTGCGAAGATAGTTGACCAGCCGGTCGATCACCGGGGCGTTGCGCGGCGTGATCAGGCTGACCAGGATCGCCGCCGCGAATCCGGCCGGCACGCCGAACGCGCCCGAAGCGATCGGATCCACGCCAAACCAGCGGTCGCCAAAAATGCCGGTCATCCTGGTAAAGAACGGGTAGTTGACGAAGATGTAATAGACCGCCACGCCGAGTCCGGTGGCCATGCCGGCGACCGCGCCCGCCGCGGTGGTCCGCCGCCAGAAGATCGCCAGCACCAGCACCGGAAAAAAACTTGAAGCCGCCAGCGAGAACGCCGCGCCGACCAGGAACAGGATGTTGCCCGGCCGCAGCGACGTCACATAAGACGCAAACAGCGCCACGCCAAGCAGCACGATCTTCGCGGTGGTAACGCGGCGCTGATGGCTGGCCTGACGATCGATCATGTGATAGTAGACGTCGTGCGACAGCGCGTTGGCGATGGTCAGCAGCAAGCCATCGGCGGTCGACAGTGCGGCGGCCAGCGCGCCCGCCGCGACAAGGCCCGAGATCACATACGGCAAACCCGCGATCTCCGGCGCGGCAAGCACGATCATGTCGGGCTGGATCAGAATTTCCGCCCACTGCACGATGCCGTCGGCATTCATGTCCCGGATCCCGAACACCGGCGGATCGACCTTCCGCCATTGCACCACCCATTGCGGTAACTCCGCGTACGGGATGCCGACCAGATGCTGGAAGAATTCCACCTTGACCAGCGCAGCCAGCGTGGGCGCCGATACGTAGAGCAGCGCAATACAGAACACGGCCCACGCTACCGAATTGCGCGTCTCCTTGACCGACGGCGTGGTGTAGAGCCGCGTCAGGATGTGCGGCAGGCTGGCGGTGCCAACCATTAAGCAGAACACCAGCAGCACGAAATTAAGACGCCGCGTCTTGCGCTCCTGTTCCGATGCGGCGGGATAGGGTTCGGTGGACGACGTCGAAGGCTGGCTGCGCGCCAGCGCATGCTCGCGCGCCTGGCTCCACTGCTGCTGCGCGTCCGCCGCATCGGTCGGAAAGGCCTGCCGTTCGCGCTCGACGGCCTTGATCTCGCGTAGCGGCGCATTGCGCGCGCGCAGTTCCTGCAGCCGCGCGTCCAGTGCCGCCCGCTCTTCGTGGAACGACTGCGGCAGACGGGCGATGCGATCCTGCAGGTCGATTGCCTGCTGGCGGAATATCTCGCGCACCTGCTGCTCGGCCGGATCGCGATCGATACGCTTTTCCTCGGCGTCGATCTGCCTGAGAAGCCCGCCGTAGCTCACCTGCGGCACCACCTGCTGATGATGCTTCCATGCGATCAGAGACACGGCCAGCAAAAACGCCACGATCAGCATGATGTACTGCGCCACCTGGGTCCACGTCACCGCGCGCATGCCGCCCAGGAACGAGCAGACCAGGATGCCGGCGAGCCCGAAGAACACGCCGACGGCAAACTCGACGCCGATAAAGCGTGTGACGATCAGCCCGACGCCCTGGATCTGCGCCACGAGGTAGACGAATGAACACAGCGACGCGGCCAGCACCGCGATGGCCCGCACGGGAATATTGCCGCCCGGCTTGCCGTTGCCGTAGCGCGCGGCCAGAAAATCGGGAATCGTATAGCCGCCGTACTTGCGCAGGTATGGCGCCAGCAGGAACGCCACCAGGCAATAGCCGCCGGTCCATCCCATCACGTAGGCCAGCCCCTCGTAGCCCGACGCGAAGATGATGCCGGCCAGGCCGATGAAGGACGCGGCGCTCATCCAGTCCGCGGCGATCGCCATGCCGTTGAACATCGCCGGCACGCGCCGGCCCGCCACGTAGTACTCGTTCAGGTCCGAGGTTCGGCAAATCAGCCCGATGCACGCGTAGATCGCGATCGTGACAAACAGGAAGACATAGCCGAGCCACAGCGCATCCGCGTTCGAACGCTCCAGCAGCGCCATCATGCCGACGAAGCCGAACAGCCCGAGCGTGAACAGGCCGTAATAGAGCATCAGCCGTCGGCCAAAGCGCGACTGGGTGTCAGCCATCAGAAAAAGGAGTCGTCGAGCAGACAGATGTGCCCGCGCCGGACAACGCCGGGGCGGGCACAACGGTTGTCACGCAAGCGCCAAGCGCGCATGACCGGTGGATTACTGCGCTTGCTTCAGTTGGTCGAGGATGGCCGGATTCTCCAGCGTCGAGGTGTCCTGCGTGATCTCCTCGCCCTTGGCCAGCGACCGCAGCAGGCGACGCATGATCTTGCCGGAGCGCGTCTTGGGCAGGTTGTCGCCAAAGCGGATGTCCTTGGGCTTGGCGATCGGGCCGATTTCCTTGCCCACCCAGTTGCGCAGTTCGGCGGCAATCTTTACGGCCTCTTCGCCGGTCGGACGCGAGCGCTTGAGCACCACGAACGCGCAAATCGCTTCGCCGGTCGTGTCGTCGGGACGACCAACCACGGCGGCCTCGGCGACGATCGGGTTGGACACCAGCGCCGATTCGATTTCCATCGTACCCATGCGGTGGCCCGACACGTTCAGCACGTCGTCGATGCGGCCCATGATCGTGAAGTAGCCGGTGTCCTTGTCACGGATCGAACCGTCGCCGGCCAGATACAGCGTGCCGCCCAGTTCCTCGGGGAAATAGCTCTTCTTGAAGCGCTCCGGATCGCCCCAGATGGTGCGGATCATCGACGGCCACGGACGTTTGATCACCAGAATGCCACCGCTGCCATTGGGCACGTCCTGGCCGGTTTCATCGACGATGGCCGCCATGATGCCCGGCAACGGCAGCGTGCACGAGCCCGGCACCAGCGGCGTGGCGCCCGGCAGCGGCGTGATCACGTGGCCGCCGGTTTCGGTTTGCCAGAAGGTGTCGACGATCGGGCAGCGTTCCTGGCCGATGTTCTTGTAGTACCACATCCACGCTTCCGGATTGATCGGCTCGCCAACCGTTCCCAGCAGACGCAGGCTCGACAGGTCGTACTGCTTCGGGTGGATCTTCTCGTCGGCCTCGGCAGCCTTGATCAGCGAACGGATCGCAGTCGGCGCGGTGTAGAAGATGCTGACCTTGTGGCGCTGGATCATGTCCCAGAAGCGGCCCGCGTTCGGGAAAGTCGGCACGCCTTCGAACACGACCTGCGTGGCGCCGGCGGCCAGCGGCCCGTACGCGATGTAGGTGTGGCCGGTCACCCAGCCGATGTCGGCGGTGCACCAGAACATGTCGTCGGGCTTGATGTCGAACGTCCAGCGCATCGTCATCAACGCCCACAGCAGGTAGCCGCCGGTGCTGTGCTGCACGCCCTTGGGCTTGCCGGTCGAACCCGACGTGTAGAGCACGAACAGCGGATGCTCGGCGCTTACCGGCTCGGCCTCGCAGTGATCGGGCTGGCCGGCGGCGACATCTTCCATATAGCGATCGCGGCCCTCGGTCCAGTTCACCTTGCCGCCAGTGCGGCGATAGACCACCACATGCTTGACGGCCTCGCAGCCGCCCAGTGCGAGCGCTTCGTCCGCAATCGCCTTGAGCGGCAGCGCCTTGCCGCCGCGCATCTGCTCGTCGGCGGTGATCAGCGCCACGGCACCGACGTCGACCAGGCGCTCCTGCAGCGACTTGGCGGAAAAGCCGCCGAACACGACCGAATGGGTCGCGCCGATCCGCGCGCAGGCCTGCATCGCCACCACGCCCTCCACGGACATCGGCATGTAGATGACAACGCGGTCGCCCTTCTTGATGCCGAGCGCCTTCAGGCCGTTTGCAAAGCGGCTGACCTTGGCCAGCAGATCCTTGTAGCTGACGTGCGAAACGCTGCCGTCGTCGGCTTCGAAAACAATCGCGGTCTTGTCGCCAAGGCCCTTCTCGATATTGCGTTCGAGGCAATTGTGGGACGCATTGAGTTCGCCGTCCTCGAACCATTTGTAGAACGGCGCGTTGCTTTCATCGAGCACCTTCGTGAACGGCTTGTGCCAGTGCAGCAGCTCGCGGGCATGGCGCGCCCAGAAGCCCTCGTAGTCCTTGGCGGCCTCGTCGCACAGGGCGTTGTAGGCCTCCATGCTCGGAATGGCGGCGTTCTTCGCGAACGACTCAGGGGGATTGAAAACGCGATGCTCCTGCATCACCGACTCGATGGCGGACATGGGTGTCTCCTGTTTGGCTTTGACTGCTTTGCGTGCAAGGTACGCCCGGCGCCTTACTTAAACCTGACGGTCCAACCCGACGATCATGACTGACAGCGCAGCCGATGCCGCAGTCATGCTGCGTCGCAACAGATCCGTCGAAAGGTCGACCGCGGCGGGAAAGCGGGGGCGCAAGTGCAGTCGGCTCTACTAAGTTAGCACAGCTATAATGCGCCGGTCGCGAATACCCGAACAGCGCGCACGCCCATTCATCGCGCCTGTCGCGTTATCCCTTTCTTTCCTTCCACGCCACCCTTTGCCGATCCACGCGCTCCTACTGATTGCCGCCATGGCCCTCGTCGGCAGCAATGTCGGACTGGGCAAATCGATCATCGCCGAAGTGCCGGTGCTGCTGTTCGCGCTGCTGCGCTTCCTGGTGGCCATCGTGTGCCTGTCGCCGTGGTATCGGCCCGCCCGGATGCGCCGGGTATCGCGCGGCGAATGGCTCAACCTGTTCCTGATGGCGTTCTTCGGCACCTTCATGTTCACGCTGCTGATGCTGGGCGGCGTGCGGCTGACCAGTGCGATGGCCGCCGGCGTGATCACGAGCACGATCCCGGCCACCGTGGCGATCCTGTCGTGGCTATGGCTGCGCGAACGCCTGTCCAGACGGACAGTGTTTTCGGTATTGCTGGCGGTGGCCGGCATTGCGGTGCTGAACATTGCGCGCGGTGGCGATCATGGCGCGCCGCAAGGCACCGCCAGCAACCAGGCGCTGATGGGCAACCTGATGATCCTGGGCGCGGTGTTATGCGAGTCGATCTACGTGATCCTGTCGCGCCGGTTGTCGCAGACGCTTGCCGCGATCGAAATCTGCGCATACACGCATCTGATCGGCGGCGCATTGATGCTGCCGCTGGGCATCGTGCCGCTGCTGACATTCGATTTCGCCGGCGTGGGCTTGACCACCTGGGCACTGCTGCTGTGGTACGCGTTGTCGGCCAGCATCTTCTCTTTCTGGCTCTGGATGAAGGGCATCCGCCATGTGCCCGCGCAGTTGGCTGGCGTGTTCACGGCAGTGTTGCCGGTGGCCGCGGCCGGATACGGCATCGCGGTGCTGGGCGAGCGGCCCGGCTGGGCTCACGGCGTGGCCCTCGGTTGCGTGTTGGGCGGCATCGCGCTGGCCAGCTGGCCCGGACCGATCGCGCGCCGCGCGCTGGGCGACCAGTCGGTACGGTGACGAACCGTTACCAGGCGGCGCAGTCGGGTGTTATCGGACGCACGGTACAATCGAACCCCGCTTCGATTGTCTTAGGACATTACCAATTCCCGCGTCCCATCCCATGGCAGACACTCCCTACCGACCGCTTCGTCCGATTCCCCGCATTATCTTCGCTTCGCGCTGGCTGCAACTGCCGCTATATCTTGGCCTGATCGTCGCGCAAGGCGTCTACGTCTATCACTTCCTGGTCGAGGTCTGGCACCTGCTGTCGCACGTCACGTCCTTCGACGAGACCAAGATCATGCTGGTGGTGCTGGGACTGATCGATGTGGTGATGATTTCGAACCTGCTGATCATGGTGATCGTGGGCGGCTACGAGACCTTCGTGTCGCGGCTCGGCATCGACAATCATCCCGACGAGCCCGAATGGCTCGATCACGTCAACGCCGGTGTGCTGAAGGTGAAACTTTCGATGGCGCTGATCGGCATCTCGTCGATCCATCTGCTCAAGACGTTTATCGACGCCGAGCAGCGCAGCTCGCATACGATCATGTGGCAGGTGATCATCCACGTTGCGTTCCTGCTCTCGGCGCTGGCGATGGCCTGGGTGGACCGCATGGTGTCGTATCCGCACCCGGCGGGCGCGTCCCGCGGCGTGCCCGGCGCGCCGCAAAACGCACACTGACTTCGCGACTGGCGGGGCGAGGGCTGCCACCGCCGCAATACCCGACCAAATGTGTCGACGGCTGTATGCATTGCAACAGCCGTCGCCGCCACGGTGTATCATCCCGGGCTGTGTTTCACCGCTGCCCTCCCCCCACAAAATGACAGTCATCAAGCAAGAAGACCTCATCCAGAGCGTCGCCGATTCCCTGCAGTACATCAGCTATTACCACCCGATGGACTACATCACCAGCCTGGGCCGCGCCTACGAGCTGGAGCAGAGTCCGGCCGCCAAGGACGCGATTGCACAGATCCTGACCAACAGCCGCATGTGCGCCGAAGGCAAGCGCCCGCTGTGCCAGGACACCGGCATCGTCACGGTCTTCGTCAAGGTGGGGATGGACGTGCGCTGGGACGGCGCCACGATGGGCTTGACCGAGATGATCAACGAAGGCGTGCGCCGCGGTTACACGCACCCGGACAACGTGCTGCGCGCGTCGATCGTCAGCCCGCCGGAAGGCGCCCGCAAGAACACCAAGGACAACACGCCGGCCGTGATCCACTACGAAGTGGTGCCGGGCAACACGGTGGACATCCAGGTGGCGGCCAAGGGCGGCGGTTCGGAGAACAAGTCGAAGTTCGTGATGCTGAACCCGTCCGACTCGATCGTCGACTGGGTGCTGAAGACAGTGCCGACGATGGGCGCCGGCTGGTGCCCGCCGGGCATGCTCGGCATCGGCATTGGCGGCACCGCCGAAAAGGCAATGGTGATGGCCAAGGAATCGCTGATGGAATCCATCGACATCCAGGACATCATCGCACGCGGCCCGAAGGACTGGATCGAGGAACTGCGCGTCGAACTGTATGAAAAGGTGAATGCGCTCGGCATCGGCGCGCAGGGCCTGGGCGGCCTGGCCACGGTGCTCGACGTCAAGATCATGGCGTCGCCGACGCACGCGGCTTCCAAGCCCGTGGCGATGATCCCGAACTGCGCGGCCACCCGCCACGTTCACTTCACGCTGGACGGCAGCGGCCCGGCCAAGCTGGAAGCGCCGGATCTGTCGGCATGGCCGAAGGTGGAATGGGCGCCGAACACGGAAACCTCGAAGCGCGTCGATCTCAACACGCTGACGCCCGAGGAAGTCGCCTCGTGGACGCCGGGCCAGACGCTGCTGCTCAACGGCAAGATGCTGACCGGCCGCGACGCCGCGCACAAGCGCATCGCCGACATGCTGGCCAAGGGCGAAAAGCTGCCCATCGATTTCACCAACCGCGTGATCTACTACGTCGGCCCGGTCGATCCGGTGCGCGACGAGGTAGTCGGCCCGGCCGGCCCGACGACGGCGACCCGCATGGACAAGTTCACGGAAACCATGCTCTCGCAGACCGGCCTGATCGCGATGATCGGCAAGGCCGAGCGCGGCCCCGTGGCGATCGAATCGATCCAGAAGCACAAGTCGGCCTACCTGATGGCCGTGGGCGGCGCCGCCTACCTGGTGTCGAAGGCGATTCGCGGCGCCAAGGTGCTGGCATTTGAAGACCTCGGCATGGAAGCGATCTACGAATTCGACGTCAAGGACATGCCCGTGACGGTGGCCGTGGATAGTTCGGGTACGTCGGTGCACAAGACCGGCCCTGCCGAATGGCAGGCGAAGATCGGCAAGATTCCGGTCGCAACGGCCTGATCGACCGGTAGTCTTTTACCCTCGGAAGCCGGACAATTGCTGTCCGGCTTTTTTACGCGCGCGATTTCGTGGACTCTTCTCCTGTCGGCATTTTCGACTCCGGTCTTGGCGGCCTTTCGGTCCTGCGCGAAGTGCGCGCGCTGCTGCCGCATGAGCCGCTGATCTACCTTGCCGATTCTCGCTACGCCCCCTATGGCGACAAGCCCGAGCGGTTCGTGACGGCGCGCACCTTGCAAGTGTGCCGATGGCTCGTCGCGCAGGGGTGCAAGGCGCTGGTGATAGCCTGCAACACGGCCACGATGCATGCCGTGCAGGCGCTGCGCAGCGAATTGAGTGTGCCGGTCATCGGCGTCGAACCGGGATTGAAGCCCGCGGCGGCGATCAGTCGCAGCAAGGTGGTAGGTGTGCTGGCCACCGCCAACACCCTGAAAAGCGAGAAGTTCTCTCGTCTGCTGGCGACGCTCGCGCCGGAAAGCCGCTACTTGTGCGCGGCGGGCCACGGGCTGGTTGCGCTGATTGAGCAAGGCGACGTGTCCAGTCCGGCCATTCGCGAAAAACTCGACGCCTATCTTGGGCCCATGCTCGAAGCCGGCGCCGACACATTGGTGCTTGGCTGCACGCACTACCCGTTCCTGTCGGCCGCGATTCGCGAGATGGTCGGGGACAGGCTGACACTGATCGACACGGGCGCCGCAATTGCGCGACAACTGGCGCGCAAGCTGGCCGAATTCGATATGGCGGCCGATCCTGCCAACGCGGCCGGCATTCGCTATCTGTCGACGAAGGATGCGGCGCATCTGCACGAGATGGCCGCGGCGCTGCTGCAGGTCGAGGCCCGTGCCGAAACCGTGGTCATCGAACCCGCACCCGCGCTGGAAGACGGACCGCTTACTGCGTGAAGCCGACGGGCTTGTGATGCCGCACGTCCGGCTTCACGGCGTGCTCCTGCCGCAATTGCGCCAGGAATTCATCGGGCGTCAGCGCTTCGCCAAGAACCACGGACTGTCGCTTGACGGTGGCGAAGTCTCCGGGCGTCAGGCAATCCATCGCATCGAGATCGCGGCGAATCGCGTCGGTCATGCGGCTGTCGTCGCCATCGAGCGCCTCGTCGACGAACATCGCCACGCGCTGCGTAGGCTTGAGCGGCAGGAAGCGGATCTTGAAGGAAAAGCGCCGCAGCGCCGCTTCGTCGATCCGCTCGAACAGATTCGTCGTGCAGACGAAAATGCCGTTGAAACGCTCCATGCCCTGCAGCATCTCGTTGACTTCGGACACTTCGTAATTGCGCACGGCCTGCTGGCGGCTCTGCATGAAACTGTCGGCCTCGTCGAGCAGCAACACCGCGCCATCCTCTTCGGCGCGCGCGAACATCGCCGCAATCTGCTGCTCGGTTTCGCCCACGTACTTGCTCATCAGGTCGGACGCGCGACGGATCATCAGCGGCAGATCGAGCGCGGCCGCAATATGCTCGGCCAGCGCCGTCTTTCCCGTGCCGGGCGGGCCATAGAAACACAGCGTGCCGCGCCGCCGCGCGCCCAGCGCCTGCACGATCTTGTCGACGGCGTAGCGCGATTCCAGATTGAGATTGTCGAGCCGGTAATGCGTGACGACCGGACGCGCCTCGGCCTCCGGGCGCAGCCCCATCGCGCGATCGGCATGTTCGAGCTGGCGCAGAATCAGCGCTTCGAGCGGTTCGTCGACATCGGGTCGCGCCAGTTCCACGAACCGCGCGGCCGATTGCACCTGGGCCGGCGTCAGCGTCTTGCGCGCGGCCAGCGTGGCAATGAACGCATCGCTGACATCGAGGCTGCCCAGATGTTTGCGGATGATGTTCTCGCGCACCAGCGGCGGCGGAATCTTCAGCTCTAGGTGAAACTGGAAGCGGCGCAGATATGCCGGATCGATCTGCCGGATCGAATTCGATATCCAGATCACCGGCACGGGATTCTGCTCAAGCGTCTGGTTGACCCACGCCTTGCCGTTGACGGACCCGCGCGTGTCTTCCTGACCGAACAGGCTCATCAGCTCGCGCGCGCTGCCCGGAAACACGTCCTCGACCTCGTCGAACAGCAGCGCGGTGCGGGGGCGTCCGCGCAGGAACGCCTGGGACACCTGCAGCGAGCGATAGCGGTCCTTGCCCGAAAGACTGTTGCCGTCGCGATCGAAGCAGTCGACCTCGTAAAGTTCGCACGCCGCTTCGCGCGCAAGCAATCGCGCAAACTCGGTCTTGCCCGTGCCTGGCGGCCCATAGATCAGTAAGTTCACGCCCGGCGCATTCTGGCGCGTGGCATTGCCAAGCAACGCGGTCAGATAGCGCACATCGGTTTCGACATGCGGATAGTCCGCGGTACCTAGCGTCGGCGGCGCGGCCGGCCGCGTGAACACCGCCATCATCTCGGCTTCGTTGGCGTAATTGCCCAGCAGTACGTGCAGCAGCCGATCGGACAGCCGCATCAGGTCGCCCAGATCGGTCACGCTGTTTTCGGGCAGCGGTTGCTCGATCAGGTTCAACGTCTCCAGACGCGACCCGGGGCGCAGCGAGACCGCGATATCGGCAGGACTGGCGCCGGTGAGGCCCGACAGGATCTGGAATGCCTCCTGGCTGTGCGCGACCTTGCAGTCGACCATCACCGCTCGGAGGTCGCGCTTGTACTTGGCGAGCGCGGCGTAGAGCAGCAGCTTGCGCTCGTGGTCCGGCAGGTTGAGCACATGGCTCAGCATGTCGATATTGCGCACGAGCAGCACGCGCTCGCCGTCCAGCCGCGCGGCGATGGCGGCCGACGACGCGGCGAATACCGCGAACATGTCCTTGGCGTGATGCTTGACGTATTCGTCGAGGTAATAGAACAACGCGCTTTCGTCGAAGGCGCTGTTCCATTGACCGTGGCGTTCCAGAAAGTCCTCGGGCGACAGCCGCGAGGCGCCCTTCCACGCGGGCATATCGGCGCATCGCGCCGACAGGAATCGCTGCACGCGCAACACCACGCCGTAGGGCCAGACCATCTCCTGCGCGCTGACGGTCAGGACATCGTTGATATTGCTGCGCAAGTTGAAGCGCGGGCCCAGTGCGCAGACCACGCGCAAGGCAAACTGGGCGCACATCCAGTCGAGGGCCGACGTTCCCGGCGCGCCGGGCGACGCGCGAAGCAACGTGGTGCGGTCGTCCATCGTGCGGTCGTCTTCAGCAAAACGGGTGAAATCCATGACTGGCTCCCTTCGCACAGGACTTCGGACGTCCGGACCGCAGGGATCGCCCAACCTATGCCGTGTCTGCCGCAATGGGGTTTCTGTTTATCGTAGCGCGGTTTTCCGGCCGATGGGCGCCGGGCGCGCTTTTTGGCGCGGCCTAGGCCACGTTACGCCGGCCCGACGTAGCGGCCGCCATTGATGTTCCGCCCGAATGAAGCGGATGCAGAAGAATCGCCCGCATTGCACAATGCGCAACAAATAAGAATCATTATCGTTTATACTGCTCGCTGATACGCTGCCCAAGAGTAGCGCTCCCCTGGCAACCCCGTTTCACGGCTGTGTTTTTCTGGAGCGTTATCATCATGGAACTGCTATTGAGCCTGCTGGTCGGATGTGGCATCTCGCTGATCCTGTTCTACCGCAAGTGATTGCGCCATTTGGCGAGCATCTGTCGTTCCTCTCATGTTCGATCAACGATTTTTCAAGATCACCGTCGCGGTCCTGTTGTTTCATGCCGGATTGCTGTATCTGATCCAGTCCGGTCTGGCGCGCAAGATGACCGAGGCCGTCATCGCCCCGGAAATCATCGCCCGCATCATCCCGATGGAACCGCCTCAGCAGCAGAAGGCGCCGGAACCGCCCAAGCCGCAGAAGACACCCGAGCCGCCCAAGCAGGTCAAGGTGGTCACGCCGCGTCCGGCGCCGCCCAAGCCGCAACCGACGCCGGAACCGGTGGCATCGCTGCCGCCGTCGCCGACCGCGATCGAGGCGCCCCCCGCCCCGCCGGCCCCGCCGG
>NZ_VZOW01000013.1 GCF_008801835.1 Cupriavidus pauculus
CGCCGTACTTCAGGTCCAGGGAGGCACCCGCACCGCCTTCCGAGATATGAATGCCGCCGTGCCACATGCCCTTGGCACTGACGGCGTAGTGGCCAGATGCTTCCTTTTTCAGCAGCGCGTGGAATTCATGCTCGTCGGTTATGTTCTTACCTGCTGCATTCCCTTCTCCTTTCTTTCGGAACGGAAAGGCAAAGGCCAGCAGCTTGACTTTGGTATCGGGCGTGTTTGCTGGTGTCGTCTTTGCCATGCTTTTGCTTATTCCGAGAAGCCGAAGTTCATGACATAGGACTGCCGCGCATCGGACCTTGGCAGCCCGTCGCCCCATGATTTCAGTTCATCCGTCACATCCATCACTGTTGCTTGCTCCTTACCAGCCGTGATCGCGTTCTCCGAACAGGCCGTCGCTTGCGACGCCCGGCCGACATTCTCGTGCGTCAAAACCTTACGCCGCTATCCGACAAGCGAGAACAGCCAATGCGTCGCGCAAACAACAGAAACTGAATAAAATCTGAAATAATATTTTTATGATTTACAGATATTTATCTTTTGATTACTGAGATCACGAACACGGAAATACTAGAAATTCAGATATAAGAAATATCTAGTGCTTACACAAAATAAATTGCGGAAGCTTTACGTCGAATGTTTGACTCAAGCCGCGCTGATCGGCCAACTGAGAGGCAGAAAGCGGCATTTCGCTTGCGAGCGCGCTTGTGGTGCTTGCCGCGGTGGAATTTGGAGCGGTGAGCGGTGCCACCGCACGCGGGAGCCCGTTGCGGGCAACGACATTGCGGCGTTGACGACGACAGATGCGCGCGGATCGTGGCAACCTCTGGCAGGCCGCCAGGCCGAAAAGCCTGGATTTATCGCAAAGGGGGAAACTTCAGGAAAACTGCCGCAGACTTGATGTTGGTCCCGCCGACAGGAATCGAACCTGTATCTAGCGCTTAGGAGGGACAACTTTCAAATCTGGCAAAGCCTTATTCTACAAGGCATAGCGGTTGTTTTCCAAGTCCGGTACGCTAGAATGGGACACGAATGGGACAAATGCCATTCCGACGACTCCACGGGACCACAAGGGAAAGGAACGCAACAACATGGAAAACGAACTCGTAACTGCCCCCGAGCAAGCCACAAAATTTACCCCCAAAGAAGAGAGCATCAAGGTTGGTTCTGGCACGGTTGTAAGCCGTACCAAGAAAGACGGCTCCAAGTCCTATCAAGCCAAGGTTCGCAAGAACGGCGTCAATCTATCACAAACATTTTCTTCCCTAAAAGAAGCAAAGGAATGGATTACCAAGACTGAAGCCAAGCTTCTTAATGGTGAAAGCATTTCACCAAATAAAATCAAGAAAACTACCCTTGCTGAAGTCTTCCAAGAATTTTTGAAAGACAACCCAAAAATTTCGGAAAACAAGAAGGGGCGGATTGAGCGATTGATTCTTGAAATTGGCAAGGTGTCTCTTGAGGAATTCAAGACACGATTTCTGTTCAAGTGGATGGATTTCAAGCTCAATCAAGAAATACCTGATCAAGCCAAGAAGAAAAAATCTCATAAGCTGTTCAACGGCAATCGAACGATTGATGAGAATGGCAATGAGGTAAAGCGGGTCTATAAGCCCGGAACCATTCGCAAGTATTATTACGACATCAAAATGTCGCTTGAGCATCATGCAAAAATGCATGATTATCAGTTCAACTCCAAGCCTTTTGATGAGGTTGCTCCCCCTCCTGCTTGGGGTGATCCTCGTGATAGAAGGCTTGAAGAAGGAGAGCTTGAGAAGTTGCTTGAGGCTTGCAATAAGCTCTATGTCAATGTTGAGCAATCCAAGATTCTCATTCGCTTTCTCGCGTTTTCTGCCTTCCGTGTTGGCGAAACGATGATGATTAAGTGGAAGGATATCAAGCTGAATAAGGATCGTCCTGAAGAGTCGTACATCTTCATTCCGAAGGAAAACCAGAAGATTGCTCACAAAAAAGGTGCGGAAGATCGTTACGCCTCTCTTCGTCCTGAACTCTACAATTTGATTGTAGATGAACTTCTTCCTTACAAGGAAGGAAAAAAGGACGATGACTATGTGTTTTCTTTCTGGTCAAGTCCGGGCTATTTCTATACCCGCTTCAAGAATATTTGCTTCAATGCGGGTTCAAAGGATCTGACCATTCATGATCTTCGCCATGAGGGAGTGAGCTGGTTCTTTGAAAATACGACCTTGTCTGACATTGAGATTGCGAAGATAACGGGCCACATTGAACTTTCAACCTTGCAGAAGTACGCCAAGTTGAGACCTCATAAGACTGGTGCAAAATTGTGGAACTCTATCGTCCAGCAATGAAAAAAAGCCCCGAAAGGGGCTTTCTCATATCCTCCGTGAGCTCGTGCCGTTCTACGCGATGCTCTACGGTCGGGTAGAACACTTTTCTCTATGAAAATCAAAGGGTTACGGAGATTTTTCGTGTTCTACCGTCGCTAAGCGATTTTTTTCGGCTATGTTTGCTCGGTGTATGCGAAGAAGACCACTTCGGGGGCTGCATCTGCCACGGTCTGAGCAAATCGCTCCATTGCGACCTTTCTAGAAGGCATCTCGTAGAAGTAGTCTTCTCTCGTCTTCCAGTTCGTTTTCCACTTCGGGTTGTCAAGCTCAAACTGAAGAGCCTTGTTGATGTGCTTGCCGAAATCATCAGCCGTGGGCTTGTCCCGTATACCTTGGGTCGGCAACCAATCAAGCATTGCCTTGTAGATGCTCTTTCTAAACCAACGAATCTTGCCGTCTTCCGTGAATCGCTGGGTGCTGTCGTCAAGCTCAATGGTTCCGTTCAAGCACTCATAAACAAACTTCAGGGAAGGATTCAAGCCCTTGATAAGCAACTGAACTCGTCCAGCCGTCTTAGGCGAAAGTCTTGTGTTGAATTCAGAAATGTCTCTGTTCTTGAGCATGTAAAAAATAGCCTCAAGACCTCCATTTTCAAGCCATTTGTTATATTCATAAAAGAACTCGCCCGGTTGAACTTGTCCTTTGTATCGTGGTGAGCAATCAAGAACAAAATACCGTCTATCACCTTCTCCAACGGGTACAGCCCAATCCTCGTTAGAAGCTACAAAGAGGCGAATGTAGTTCCTCACTGAGATAACATCCTTGCCCTTCGCATTGATGGTCAAGGTGCTCTCAGTAATCATTGCCTTCATGCGTCCTTCTGCTGCTTTGTCGCCATTGTGAACGGCTTCGTCAGAGAACACGATAAAGGCATCAACCATGTGCCCATTGAAGTTGCCCGTCAAAGCATCTGCTGTAGAGAGGTGCTTGAAGTTATCGGTCAATTTTCCAAGGGTTGACATGATTGTACCCTTGCCGATACCTTGTGCCCCTCTCATGACGATAGCTTTTTGTGGCAATTCCCAAGGCTTTTGAACCATGTGAGCAAGATAGTTCAAAAGATATTCAATACATTCCTTGTCATCGTCACACAAAGCCTCGATGAGCTTCATGAACAGATCGACATTTCCTTCTATTGGTTTAACCTTGAAGCCTGTCCACAAGTTCCAAGAGGTAGGAGCTGCCTTCTCGGTTGGATCAAAGACAATATTCTCGTAGCGAGTTGTTCTCTTGTCTTCAACAAAAGCACTGGTGGAATATACTTTTCTAGGTTCTTTTCTCTTGCCGTCCTTACCAATGACCTCAATCATGTGGAACATGTGGGCATGATATTTGTTGAAGGCTTCAAATTTCTGGAATTGAAGTCCAAGCAAGGGATGGCGAAAACAAACCAAAGGTCTTCCGCCATAGATCAGTATGGAATACTTGGCTCTCAATGTTGCCAAGTCTTTTTCAAGTGCTTGTTCGGGTGTTAGGTCGGATTGAGTGTTTCCGATCAAATTGGAGATACTTTCTTGAGCTTGCTCGGGTGTTAAATTATCGTTGTCGTTATCAATCAAAAGATAGAGCAAGTCTTGCTCATCAAGCTCTTCATTGCCTGGTGGATTATCCCAAGCTGAAAAAGCGTCCTCAAATTCACCAGTCAAGTGAACCGTCTCAATTTCTTTTGCTTGGTTTTCCATGTTCTTTTCCTAGAGCAATGACATGGGCAGTGTATCAGAAAAGCTCTATTGTCGATACACATGGAAAAGCCCCATTTAGGGGCTTTCTTGTTTAACAAGAGCCCATCAAATAATCCCCTTGTTTGACTTTAATTTAATCGGACAATCATTCCACTAAAGACCAAAAGAAAACCCCATTTTTACATGGGGCTTTTTTGTTACCTACTCAGTCTAACAAACAAAGAGAGAAAGGGCATAAATTGAGTAGGCGACGATCTTTTTAGAAATTAAAGCTCATTCCAGCTCCAACTGCTGTCTGTCCACCAGTAGAGGTTGAAACTCCAACAGAGTAGATAAAACGTCTGCTTGGTGAAGCAATCATTGCTTTGATTGCTAAGGCTTGACTACTTCCAGAGAAACCAACTCCGACACCCATCTGAACATGACTTCCGCCGTTGTTATAAACGACACTTGATTGTGCTGCTGCCATTGCTCCAACTCCATCAATTCTTTTCTGTAAGCCGTCAATGCGACCATTCAACTGAGACTGAACTGAGCGAAGTTGCCCCATGTTCGCTGCATCGTGATTTTGAACGCCGTCAGCTACATTGCTGATTGTTGTTCCAGCTCCACCGTTGCTGTTAAGAACAAGATCGCTAGAAGTGGTGTTTGTGTAATCAACTGCTGCTACTGGTGCCCCGCCAGTGATTTTGATTTTAGAGATTTCAGTGTCAGTGTATTGGTTTGCACTGTTCAAGGTCTGGTTGGCGATAGCTTGAACTTGTCCAAGATTGGTTGCCTGATCTGCTTGAGTTGCAGTACCAACTTGTCCGATTGTTCTTCCTCCAACTGCAACCTCATTGTCTCGGGTTGCTGTGGTGTTGTTACCTAATGCTACGGCGTTGTTTGCTGTTCCAGTAGAAGCATTTATACCCACTGCTAATCCACCAGAAGAGCCCATAGAGCCAGTGCCGAATGCTGCGGAGTTGTCGTCTGCTACTGCATTCGATCCGATGGTAGTTGCATTGTGGCCGGCGGTTGAATTGGCACCTACAACTGTTCCATTGTTAGAAGCTCCAGAATTTGCACCGACACAAGTCGCATTGGTATCCCCAGAGCTCGCACAATTGACGTTGTTACCTATTGCTGTTGAATTTGAACCTGGTGCGAAGGCTCCTGTCCCGTATTCTGTACTTCCTGGCCCTGCCGCTAATGCAGTGCTTGTAATTGTTGCGATAGCTAAAGCCATCATTGTTTTTGTTATCTTCATTTTGCTGCCTCCTTTATAGTTTATGTTTTTGGCAATCTTATTTATAAAAGAATTTTAGTTCTTGTCAATATCATCCATAATATATATTAAAAGAAAAACCCCTTTCGGGGCTTCTTTTTAGTTCCCAACGGAGTTTGTTGGAAATCTCACTACGTCCTTCAATGGGTTGCTCATTGGGACATTCAATGATTTGTTGAATGGTGGAATGGGTTGCATAAACCATTTGTTGTAAATCTTGTTGAATTCCCCATTGTTCATTAGTCCCATGATGGTTTGGTCTATAACAACTTGAAGATCCTTTGACTCTAATGTTGTCATGACGCCATAGGGTTCGGTTGTTATTCTTTCTGGAAGCAACTTGAATTTTGATGGGTTCTTGCTCTGGGCAATTGCCCCAGCTAACAAGATGTCGTCACCAATGAAAGCATCTGCTTTTCCGCTTTCTACTAATGCCAAGGTGTCAAGATAATCTTTTCCTTTTGCGTACTTGGTTTTATGTCCTTCCCAGCTTGCTTTAACGCCTTTGTTCGCACTGAATACTGATTCTGTTGCTGTTGTGCCATCAACATAAGCCACGGTGCCAATTCTGTTGTCGCTAAAACCGCGTATCTTTGAGTCGTTTGCTACAACAATACCGATGCCCGCAATTTCGTAGGGAATTGAGAAGGCAACATCCTTTCTGCGAGAGGAAGAGTTGGTTGTTGATCCACATTCCATGTCGATCTTGCCTTCCTTCAACATGGGGATACGGGTCTTTGCTGAAACTTCAACATAGTTAAGCTTCAAGCTTGGGTCTTTTTCTTTGAGCTTGTCAAAGATACGGTTGCAGATATCAACTGCCTCACCCATGTATTGACCGTTCACCTTGTAAGATACGGGGGTGGAGCTGGGTCTAACTCCGACATTGACTACATGATTTTGATAGATTCTGTCGGTTACTGGATCAGCGAAAGAGCTAGTTGCTACTGCTGATAGTGTTGCTAATAATGCGATTGTTTTTAATTTCATAAAGTCTCCTTGTTTTTATTGTTAGTTTGGATTACTTCTGCTCTACGATTGGTTTCAATGCGGATTCGTCCTTTAATGAAACTTTGACTGTGCAACCAACATCTGTTTTGACTAAATCAACGGGGTCTTTGTCTTCAAATGCACTTGAGACAACATCCTTGGCTTGTCTTTTTTGTTCTGGTAAATCAAAGACTGTGTATAGCTGGTCTATTGCATTGCCATCGTATCCGTGAGTCTCAATCAAACCAAACTGTTTGCTCTTGATAGGAGAGCTTGGGTGTGTGTATTGAACGGTTAATTGTTTGCATGAATCAATGGACTTGTTAATGTCTTCTTTTGTTGCTGCAAAAGTGCTTGCTGATAATCCGGCTACTAAAACTGCTAATGCGATTTTTTTCATATCTTCTCCTTGTTTTGAAAGTTATATTTCAAGTTATAAGGAAAAAATCTAGTTTGTCAATCTAATCTATCGGATATATTAAAAGAAACTTGTTGGAGAAATAAAAAAAGCCCTCGAAGGGCTTCTTTGTCTGATAAACGGAATTTAAGGCTTAGTAGTTCAAGTTGTCCAAGAATGCTCTTGCTCTCTCTGTTGCTGGTGCTTCAAAGAATTCCTCTGTGGGTCTGTCCTCAAGAATCTCCCCCTTGTCAAAGAAAGCGATTCGGTTGGAGACCTTGCGAGCAAAGTTGAGCTCGTGGGTTACTACGATCATGGTGGTTCCAGCTTTCGCAAGCTCCCCTAAGAGCTGAAGACATGCCTTGATGTTCTCTGGGTCTAGTGAAGCGGTTGGCTCGTCTAGAAGCAAGATCTCTGGGTTCATGGCAAGAGAGCGAGCAATGGCTACACGCTGCTTCTGACCTCCACTGAGCTGACTTGGTAGCTTATCCATGTGTACGGTCATGCCGACTCGTTTAAGAAGCTCTATGGCGTTGTGCATGGCTTCCTCATGGCTTCTCTTCAATACCTTGACCTGGGCGAGAGTGACATTCTCCAAGGCTGTGTAGTTTGGGAATAGCTCAAACTGCTGGAAGACAATGCCAGCTTTCGTTGCAAGCTCACGGCTCTCATAGTCCCCGTTGTCCTTGCCGTCGATCAAAATGCATCCCTTTTGGATAGGCTCAAGCTTGTTTATGGTCTTGATGAAGGTTGATTTTCCTGAACCAGAGGGACCACAAGCCACTATCACATCCCCTTGTGCAATGACATAGCGGGGAATGTTCAAGACTCTATTGCTTCCGAAATACTTCTCTACTTGTAAAAATTCAATCATGCTGTTTCTCCTTTGTTGTTGATGATTTTTCTTTCTTCTAGGTGGTCAAGAATTCTTCTGACCGCCTGGTCTGTGCTGTAGTGGTATGTCCAATGGCTATCTATGTTGGAAAACAATCTCGCAACTCCATCTAGATATTCATAACCAAAGCTGCATACGTCTCTATGATTAAGGCTTACATAAGCCTCATAAAAATAATCATGATCGTCAATGTAGACTTCCACTGCCTTGTTCTGTGCTACGGCTTGCTCAACCTCTTGAATAGCTGTGGAGATTGCATAGCCTTCGTGCCAATCTAGTAAGTGATAGATGCTCATGCTACCTCCTTGCTCTTGTTGAATTTGAATATGGTGATGCAGATAGCCATGAATCCGATTGTTGCAACCAAAATCCCAGATTCAATGTGTCCGGTTCTGTCTCCAATATGTACCGCTGTTGTGAACCAGTCGGATAAACCTATGACATAGACAAGTGGTGTGTCTTGTATCAATGAGACGGACTGGTCGACCAAGCTCTTTCTGCTGTTCTTGAAGGCTTGGGGCAACACTACAAGAAAGCTCGTTTGCAACTTGCTCAAGCCAAGTGATTTCGCTGCTGCTGTCTGGTCTGGGGATACTCCATTGATCCCAGCTCTGACGATTTCAGCGAAGTAAGCTGACTCAAATAGGCAGAATGAAATGATGGCTGCTGGCAATGCTACATCCGTGAATCCAAGGCTCTTAAAAAAGGTTGGAATGGCTAGATAGAAGCCAAGCAAAACCATGATTAAAGGTATGCTTCGGAAAGTGTTGATGTAGAGCATTGCTGGGATCTGAATAAGCTTGTTTTGGCTGTTTCTTCCTAATGCAAGTAATGAGCCAAAACTGATACCGAAAGCAAGGGCTATGCTGAAGATGAGAGCTGTTGTCTTGGCTCCTTGTATTAGCTCTGGGTAGGCTGAAAAAATTTGTGAAAAATTCATATAGTCTCCTTGTTTGTGAAGCAATATTCATTGATGGTCTTTGTCATTAAGAGAATCACTCCATTGATGATGAGGTAGCAAGTGCATATCGCTAAAAATGCTTCGTAAATCGCTGAGGTATTGTCAATGATGTTTTGAGTCTGTCTAGATAGCTCTATCAAGCCGATTGTTGAGATGGCTGAGGTGTTCTTCACGCAACTCAAGAATTCGTTTGTCAAAGCTGGCATAGCTTGTTTGATAGCCTGGGGAAGCAAGACAAGGGTGTAGCTCTGGCATGTAGAGAATCCAAGTGCTTGAGCTGCCTTCGCCTGGTCTGCTGGTAGTGCTGTAAGTGAGCTCGTGATGTGGCTACTGACTCTGCAAGCTGTGAATACGGCAAGCCCCAAAATTCCCGCTGTAAGGGTCAATGTCATGAAAGCTATGTGCTTGACTGCCTCGGGGAAGAAAACGGCTGGAATCACGTAGTAGGCAAGGAAAAGCATGGACATCAAAGGTATGGAGCGAACTACGGCAAAGACAGCGTTTGTGAGCTTTCCTGTCATGCCTGGTCGGGTTCTTGCGACTCCTAGAGCAATACCCAGAATCAAGGCGATAGCAAAGGCGGCAAGCCCCGTTCCAGCGGACATACCCATCCCTCTCAATACCCAATCCAAGTAGGTTGCCTTCTCGCCAGTGGGAACGGCTTCGGTTAAAAATTCAAAATTCATGTTGTTTGGTCTCCTGTGGTTATAAAAAAAGGGACTCGCAGTCCCCTTGTACTTCTGGCGATGCAGTTGCTTAACGCTGTTCTGCGATTGCTTGCTTCTGAACTTCAGTCAAGCTCAAGCCTAATGGTCCGAAATATTTGTCGTGTAACTTCCATAAGCTTCCGTCCTTGATCATGCTTAACACTTTGCCTTTAACGAATGCTGAGAACTCAGGATCTTTCTTGCTAGTTACGATAGCGATAGGTTCATGAGGAACTAACACGATATCGTCACGAACTTTGAAATTGGTTGAACCAGATTTTTTGATAGTGCCAACAAGTAAGTCTTTGTCAGTGATGAATGCATCTGCCTTGCCGCTCTCAACATCCTTCAATGCCAATGAATATTCTTTAACTGAGTTAATTTGAGTGTTCCATCCGTTTTTGTTTTTAAGTTGATTGATTGCGATTTCGCCAGTAGACCCAGCAACTACATCAACACGAGCATCTTTCAAGCTCTCTAAATTCTTGACGTTGGTATTGTTTGCTAAGGTTGCAACTACAACACTGTCAGAATCGATCACTGCGAAGTCAAAATTGTTTTTCTTCTCTTCTTTCACTGTGGTAGATCCGCATTCAGCATCAGCATTGCCAGATTGAAC
The DNA here is from genome assembly GCF_008801835.1 of Cupriavidus pauculus. Taxonomy (GTDB): domain Bacteria; phylum Pseudomonadota; class Gammaproteobacteria; order Burkholderiales; family Burkholderiaceae; genus Cupriavidus; species Cupriavidus pauculus. Next base: position 9,894 of record NZ_VZOW01000013.1, read on the forward strand.
AGAAGGCCATCTTGTTGTGCCATCAACGGGAACATAGTTAATTGTCGTGGTTACTTTGTGCTGCTTGTCGAATTCTGCATGGATGATTGCGCAAATCTCTTGGCTGTAGCCCTTGTATCCGTTTGCTGTCTTCTCTGAATAGGGAATTGAAGACTCTCTTGAGCCAACGTTGAAAGTCTTGCTGTGAATGATTCTGTCAGTCACTTCACCAGCGAATGAGCTGGTTGCTGTGAATGCTAAGGTTGCTGATAAAGCATAGGTAACGATTGTTTTTAATTTCATACTGTCTCCTTTGTTGTTTGATCTGGTTGGTTTAGTGTTTTGTGGTTTCTTGTGAAGCTTTTAATGTGCCGATAGCAACATGATGAACGGCTGCTAACTTGAAAATCTCATCAATGTATTGAGCAAGGCTGATTTGATTTGTTTGATAGGCTGTGTGTGCGGACAAAAGAACCTGTGAGAAAATTGTTCCAGTGACAAGTCCATCACCTTGGGCTATCTTGTTGCGAATGGCAGCTACATGTTTTGAGAATTCAATAGATTGATCCTCTGGTAAAAATAGTTCTAATACTGATACTTTGTTCATGGCTTCTCCTTTGTTGTTGAAATTTAATTGAACTACTCCTTTTTATAAGGAAAAAATTAAATTTGTCAATCTAATATATCGGATATATTAAAAGATTTTTCGTTTAACCAATAAAAAAGCCCCTCTTCGGGGCGTGTGGTGTATTCAAGATATCGTCTTTTTTTATTTAGCAGGCCACTTTAGATAGTGGGCGAAAGCCTTGGATTTATAGTTCAATCTACCACTCTTGAATTTCATATAGAAATCTGAAATAGCAAGTCTCGCAAGGTCCGAATAAAAAATCTCTTTATCATCAAGAATGTCATCAATCTTGCCGTCTTCTGTCTCGTCGTAGATTAGGAAAAAGTTTTTGGCCGTCTTGTCTCTGGTGTCGGTGTCATATCGTTTAAGTGCCTTCCTCTTTGAGAAGATGTCATGAACATCAGCAATGGCAATCTGAAGAGCTAGAGAGTGAGATACCTTGAAGTAGTCGGCAATCTCAGCGATTTGTTGGCGGTGCTTGGGGAAAGGTTCTAGCTTCAAGACTCTGCTATGTTCCTTGCTTTGTTCTTTCTTCTGCATCATAGATCCCCCTCTATGACGGCTTTTGCTGTCGCCTTCATGAAGTTCTGATACTTCAAATCGTTGTGGTCTGCCAGATTGATTAGAACTTGCTCATCAAGAGCAACTGCCCATTGATCATCTGGATAGGATGTACCGAAGGCGTCCTCAATTGCTTGAGTTGGGTTTTCGGCTTCAATCTGAACCTGTATCTCTTCTAGTACGACTTTTGTTCTTCTCATTGTTACTGTGTATGTCATGCTGTCTCCTTATAGTAATGTCATGTGCATGGGGGAATTGGCTGCTCTCCACATTGCTCCTGGTAGAGCTTGGACAAGCCAGCTAGACATATTGAGAATGTGATTGTGTGGAAGAAGATTCCAACAAGCGATACCAACTACTGATGCAAAAATTAGAACAGGAAGAGCGTCATGAACGGAAGTCATATCCTCTTTCTCAACAACAAACCAATCCCCAAGGTGTTCGCAAAAAAGATTGTTGATGGATTTCTTGGCATATATCCACAAAAAACCGACAATGAAAAAAGCGGTAAATGGTGGCAAACTCAGTAGCGATAATAGGATGTTCTTCTTATTCATGGTATTCCTCTTGTCATTCATAAGTTATATTAAAAAAATTCAAAAGATCAAGAGGGAACCCTTTTGTCGACTATTGATTTGACAATAGCCTCAAATTGATGATAATAAATTTATCAACAATGAGGTTTAATATGGCTTATTACAATAAAAATAAGAATGAAGAAAACAAAGAAAGAAAAGACCACTTTCAAGAGTTGACTGACAAGCTTATTAAAAGGCTTGAGGACGATATCAATTATGAAAAACCTTGGTTCGTCTGCAATGAAGCTCCTTTCAATCCCGTCACTGGCACAAAATATAGAGGCATCAACTTCGTTTCCCTATTGGAGAACGGCTATGACGATCCTCGCTTCTACACATTCAACAACATCAAATCCCTTGCCGAAGAAACGGGACAAAAGCTCCATGTGAGGAAGGGAGAACATGGCTCACCAGTCTTCAAAGCCGTCCAAATTGAAATCAAGGCAAAGAAAGACGGAGAAGTAGAGATCGGCAGTGATGAGGGTGAAGGTAAAGAAAAAGCCAAAATTTGGGTGCTTGCCTACTCTGGAACGGTCTTCAACGGCTCCCAGATAGAGGGGCTTGAGCCTTACCAATTCCGTGAGAGACCCGCCTTCCAGCAACAAGAGGAAGCTGAGAAGGTTATTGAAGCCATGAAGGCCAAAGGGGGAGTCGATCTACACTTCCACTCAGAGGGCAAGGCTTTCTATCAACCTAGTGCGGATCGTGTCGTCTTGCCTCATCGTGAGCTGTTCAAGAACGATGCCTTGTTCTATCGCACTGCCTTGCATGAATTCGGTCACTCCACGGGGCATCCTTCAAGACTCAACAGAGACCAAACGGGAGAATTCGGAAGTGCCAAATATGCTCGTGAAGAGCTTGTTGCTGAGCTGAGCTCGTATTTCATGGGTGCTGAGCTTGGGCTTCCCTATGACGGCCGAACTCATGACAACCATGCTGCCTATGTTAAGAGCTGGCTCCAAGCTCTCAAAAACGACAAGAGCTTTATTGTCAAAGCCTCACAAGCTGCCGCCAAATCGGTTGATTTCCAACTCACAAAACGAGATGAGTATGTGAAAGACCTTGAACAACAAAAAGCTACCTCCAAGGCTTACGATGACATGATGGCTAAACTTGGAAAAACCACAAGGGAGCGAGAACAACAAAAGACGGTTGCACTCAGCCGATAATGTTTAACCCGATATCCTTCCTCTTGAAGACCAAAAAAGCTCCTAGTCGGAGCTTTAATTTTTTTCGTGTGTGCCTGGAGTATTACTGGATTGCAGCAATGCGAGCATTGTTCTTGTCGGTGCCGATAAGTTGAACTCTCTGACCAACAGCAAACTTCTCATCTGTCTTTTCAGTGATAGCAACGGTTGCTCCAGTGTCTTCCATCTTCAACACGAACTCAGTAGCTTTGTTATTAGATAAAGCTCTCTCGATTGCTTGACCTCCGATAGCTCCCAAGATAGCTCCACCAAGGCCGCCAAGAATTTTGCCTCTTCCACCACCGACTTGTGTACCTATTGCTCCACCAGCAACACCCCCGCCTAAAGCTCCCACTCCGCTTGTGTTCTCTTTGATTTGAACATCACGCATGGCAATGATGGTGCCGTAGCTCACATGAACAATGGAATTGCTCTGTTGAGCTGTGTATTGATTGCTTGTTGGAACTAAGCCAGCACAACCAGTCAATAAAATACTTGTGGCGATTAAGCTTGTTAAGATTGTCTTCTTCATATAGTCTCCTTTAAAGTTATATTTCAAGTTATAAAGAAAAAATGAATTTTGTCAATCTAATCTATCCGATAGATGAAAATAATTCTGTCGGAAAAATAAAAAGCCACTCGTGAAAGTGGCTTAAAAGAATGGCGAAGAATCAATCAGAACGGTATGTCGTCAAATTCTTTTTCTTTTGATGCTGCCTTGCCTTTAGACTTGGTAGCTGGTTTTGTCTTTGAGGATTTTTCGGCTAACTGATCTATGGCTTTATCTGCTTTGTCTTCTGGTGCTTTGGATTGAATTGCAAGCTGCTTCAATCTCTCTTCGGCCTTTGCGAATTCAGTCTTTTCAATATCTTTGTTTCTTGGTTTATATTCGTTGATCTTGCTTGCTTTCCATTTCTCATCAAACTCAACATACTTCATTGAGCCAACTGGAAACTTCTGAGCAATCACTTCGTCGCGTTTTGCAAATTCGCCTGGTGCTAGTAAGTTGGAAGTTGGAATAGCTCTCAAGAATCTGATTTCGTCTTTGCCTTGGGTGTCACCAAACAATACATAGTAGCTTCCTTGCTCATTGGTAAGCTTTCCGTCTTGGCCTTTGATATAGCCGATAATTTCGCCGCCGATTCTGGAAGGTGCAACCTTGTCCTTTCCAGTTCTTTCATCCTTGATGACATTGCCTTGCTCGTCTTTGACTTTCTCGGTAGGAACTCCAAACTGAAGTACAACGGTTGGGCTGGTTACTCCCTTGTCGATTGCCATTTCAGACAACATAAGCTCTTTACGGTCAATGACTGCTTGCATGTCTCTTTCTTTTCTTGAGAAAGCTGTGCGAGCATCACGAACCTTGAAATTGAAGTTCTTGATGTCTTCTTCACTTGCCAAAGCATCTAAGCCTACGGCAAACATGGTTTTCTTTTTTCCGCCAGTATCAAGTTCTTCGGCAAATTTTGAGCCGTCCTTGTTCTTTCCTTTGAATACGAAATTCACATCGTAGTCATAGGGTGCTTCAATAACATATCTACCGTGCTCAGGATCAGGAATAACGGAGATTCCATCTTGAAAACCAGTATTGATTCTTGCTTGTGTTCCTTGACCAGCCATTTCTTTCATTGCGCCCATGATGGACCTCCCATTAAATAATTTAATGTTTAACTTCTACCTCGAAAAAAAGGCTTGTCAAATTCTCATATATGGGAGGGATGAAAAAACCCTCCGAAGAGGGCTTGTGTGGTCGGTTATTCCTGATAAGTGGTTAAGATAAATAGACTGCTCCACTATGACGATTTACATCATGGGAACACCTATTAGATTGCTGGATGTCCCCCGTCCCACATGCTTTTTTTTTTCTGGCACTGCTTCTCGCTCTGGTGTTACCACATTCAAATCAAAGCTTTTACCTTCCTCAAGAAGCTGCTCTTTCAAAGGGGTGAAAGTGTCCTGCTGCTCGATCTGTGGATCTGCTGCTTTGCTTGGGTCGATCTTCATGCCGCTGTTAGAAGTGACAGCTTGAAAATCTGCTGGTGCTGCGGTAGTGCCAAGCAAGTAAGCATAGGCTTGTGGATCTTGGAACAAGGCTCCCATGTAGAGCTGAGAACGGGTGTCGTACTTGCGAACTCCATTGAGCATGTAGCTGTATGTGAAGCCCTCGGCCGCCCGTTTGCAGTCAGCTTGAGATTGGCTGTTCGCACAAGCCTTGATATCCGCCTTCAAGTGGGTCCAGTTCAAGTTTCCAGTCTTGTAGACGTGGTAGTTGATGACCGCTTGCTGGTTGGGCTTGAGCTTATTCCATGTGGATTGCCCAAGAGCTCGTACAGCTACGGGATTGAAGTTCATATCTCGCATGACCTGGGCGGCTCTGGTGGCTTGCTCGGGGCTGATCTGGGTGCGGGGTATCAATGAAGGGCTGGGGTTCTTGTTGCCGCTTATCGCAACAATTGCTGCTTGGTCGGATGGAGACATCCCGATTGCTTTGGTGATCGCTGAATTCGTTGTCTTCGTTTGGAAGCTCACATTCCATCCATTCCCGGTGGCCACACCAATGTTGTCGTGATAAAAGGTCGATCTGAAGCCTTCAACTTCTGAGACAACAGATTCGTAGTAGTTGCCCTTGGCAAGCTCGGCAATCGCTACCTGGCGAGAGGTTGATTTGCTGCTCTTCTGATAAGCAATCTTGCCGATAGAACCGCCTACAGCCGTTTTTTGAGCCTCGGTTGTTGTGTTGGTATCACCTTGGGCTTTTAGAGGCTCTACGGGCTGATTTTGGGGCTGTTTAGGTTGTGCTGGAAGGTTCATTGAGAACATGTCCGCATCATCTGCCTTCTTGGTGTCTTTCTTATCGTCGTTGCATCCAGTAAGTCCAGTTAGTAATACTGTCAAAACTAGAGCAAGGATTTTGTTTTTGTTCTTTTTATCCATGCCGTCCCCCTTACTGATACCAAGCTTTGGTTGCTGGTTGAGGGGTTGGTTGAACTGGTGAACTATGAACGGTTGGAGCTGCTTCTTGGCGAGCTTCTACATGAACCTTCTTGGCTCGTTTCTCAATTTTGTGAACGGGTTTCTCTTCTGGGATAGGTTTCACATCCTCAACGGGCTTGGCGATGGGAGCTTGTTCTTGTTGTGGAACTGGAGCCTTGCTAATCTTGTTTGGTGCATCTGGTAAGTCATAGCAATGTGGTGGCTTGTAGGCTTCCATCTCATGTAAAGCCTGGATGCCGTCCTTTGTGTTCTTCAAGTTATTACTGTGTTGAAGGTTGTATTCGTCGTTATAAGCCATGCACTCCCTGAAAGTCATGTCTTGCCATCTCTTGGGAATAGCTTTTGGCGTCTCTGCTACGGGCTGGGGGGTAGGTGTAGAAGCTGGAACTGATGGAGCTTGCTCTTGAGGTTGTTTTTTGACTTCAGCCTTGGGAATGTTCATGACGAACATATCATTGTCAGCTTTCTTCTTGTTCAATGCGAAATATGAGCCAGTCCCAATAGCTGATGCAATCAATATGCCTCCACCAATCAAGGCAACCTTCTTCTTGGTTAGATTTAATTTCATATTGTTTCCTTTAAAGTTATATTTAAATTTATAAAGGAAAATGAAATTATGTCAATATCATCCCTCTGATATATTAAAAGAAAACCCCATAAATAATAAAAGCCACCAAGATTTCTCAATGGGGGCTTATGTCTTTAGGTTGTTTATGCCGCTTCTTTGTGAACCATATGCTGAGCTTTGTTGATGATTTCATTTGCAGACTCAATAGAATTGTCAATCTCTTGGAAGTCATCATTGTAGGCAACTGCTTCATAGATACTTCTTCTTGTCACCATGCCTCGTTGGGCGATACCAATTGCTGTGAATGGTGTTTCAAGCTCTTGAATACAATTCTCATTGAAGATGTGTTGTGGTTCTTTGGATAGCTGGATACTTGCACCACATGGCATTTCACCTGATCTGTTGGTTTGATTATACATTGGATTCTTGGGATCACTTTCTACCTTACGAACTCGTGCCACTGAGTTTCTATGGAAGAAACCATCAAGCTCAGAGAAAGAAAATGCTTTAAGTTTTTTTCTTTGTGGGTTGGTGGTATCAAACCAAGGTGTACCCATTTGAAGCTGAGCATTCTTTTCAAAATCAATGATTGGATTTCCGCCTATCTTCTCAATCACTCTTGCTTTGCCAATTTTATGTTGAACATAAGCGTAGGTTGCTTCTGTGGATTTGAATGAGAAGATTGAAGCAAAAGCACCCATAAATTTACCTCCACCGTCTTTGCCGTACTTCTCGTAGATAGAGTCAATGTTTTGGCTTGCGAACCAGCAAACAAGCTCAAGAGAACGTGCTTCTGGCAAGATAGCTAAATCCATCTCATCAAGGAATCGTTGGCACTCGTCAACAAACAAGAAGACACGGCTGTAACCTCTTTCAAGAGCATTGTTTCCTCTGTTTTTGATTTCGTTGTAAAGACGTGCCTTCGCTAAAGATTGGATAGCAAGTCCCGCAGATCCATACTTGGATTCTTCAAGTGCTATACCGATCTTTGCTCCCATCAAGATATCGCTAAGGTTAAAGTCTGATGTCTCAGAGTTGGCCCAAGGTCTTAGGTATTCAGATTGAAGGAATATCATCAACCAGCTTTCCACATTAAAGACAACAGAATTTTTTGTTTCGTCTGCCAGTTCGTTAAAGCGAATGTATTTCTTCAAGGCATCGTTCAAGATAGTGCCGTCTTTCATCAAATCTATTTTTGCTTGGCCTTCCGCAAACTGATCCAAGATTGGATGAGAATATTTCTCTTGTGGCTCATCGTTTTCGTCAAGGTATGCAACCATTTGAGAAGGCTTCGCCATATCAAAGATGGTCTGAATGTGAGCTGCTGGGGAATTGCTAATCCCTTTGTACTTTACAAGTGCCTGGTGAAATACCATGCCGTAGAAAAGCAAGCTCTCACCAGCATTCATCCACACTGAGTTTGCTTTGTGTTCTGCTCCAGCAAACAAGTTCAAAATCGTCTTGGCGAAAATTTCTGGTTTTTGGTTTTCGAAGTAGTTAAAGTTTTTGACTGTCTCTGGGCTAACAACCAAGTCCAAAATCTTGCGAACTTCCCAAGGTAAAGGTCCCTTACCGTCAAGAACCAACATACCGTTTTTGTAGTTGACGGGATACTCATCAACTCCTTTGGCAATTGGAGTCTTGCTAAATTTGCTTTTCAAGTTTGAGAAGCCTTCGGCAAGCTTCTGTCTCAATCCCTTCTTGTTAGGAACCCCATCTATTTCTCTGGTGGTATCTAATGCGGCTGTAATACTCATATTGTCTCCTTTGTAGTTATTTCTTTTTCTGCATCATCTAATAATTTTTCGTCTTCGTAGTTGGCGATTTTTTCGCGGAATCGTTTTTCCACTTCAGCTCTCATTTCGTCTTCATACAAGGCAAGGGCACGAAGAGCTCTATCTTTTGGTTTCTCACCTTTGATCTCTGGAACCATCTGAACGGCGAACTCTAATTCCTCCTTCCAGATTTCATCCTTGATTACCCCAGCCATGATGTTCTTAAGGGAGGTAGTTTTACCTGTTCCTGGTGCTCCGAAATAGAATCCGTGCTGTCTCTGGTCTTGGACTGTTTGACCAAAATCCAAACCTTTATCTGGTGCGAAAGAATCACCTCTTGCTGATAATTTTCCTGTTGCTCGACCAATCTTCACGAACCAAGTCAAGTCTTCAAGAGCTTTTGCCATTTGCTTGCTTCTAGCTGCACCTTGAGAGCGAAGATTGGAAGCAATTGCTCCATTGTGCGTTGTGCCGACATCCGCTAATTCAAGAACATGTCGACCAAAAGTTCTTTTGTAATACACATAGGGAATTAGCATTGACCAGAAAGGCAACAACAAAGACAAGAAACTGAAATGTGAGAATATTGATGAGGCTTGAGCTCCATGCATGGCATAGGCTTGCATCAAGGTATCCATGTGAGTGAAGAATTCATATGCTCCGAAAATTAAAGCTAAAATGATGAGCGCCGTAAACAATCCAAAACTCTTAAAATCAAAAAACATGGGTCTCTTAACTTTAATAGCAAGTAGCGCATACAAAGCTATTACTATCATGGCGATTGTTTGAAGATGTATATTGTTTAAGAACTGAAACAATCCAAAAACAAAGCCCGCCATACCTAAAACGATTGGGACCACGGGACTGTCTCCACCTACATGAAAATCTTCTTGAACAAGAATCCCAGCGGTAGCAAAGCCATTTGAATTCACTAAACCATCACCATGTCGGTCATTCAAATCTCTGACTCGTGGGTGATCAACTTTGGGAACATCATGACGCTCAAAGCAATCGTTGATGATTTCCTCTTCTTCATTGGCATACTGTTGGATTGGGAACAACCCCTTCATGTACTTGCTAGTTTTTTCTAGCTTCTGCTGTATTTCGTCTTTTATTTCATTTGCGTCCATATCGTCTCCTTTAATTGTTTGCTTGTTCGTATTGTTGTTTCAAGACACTCATTTCAGCTTGGCAAGCTGCCACATCCTTCTTCCCAGATTCACAATCTGCCTTCAACTGAGCAACTTGGTTCTTGATGTTGTCAATTGTCATTTGCTTGCTTGCTGCTTTGATATCTGCTGAACGGTTTGAATCTTGAATAGACTGCTCAACATGATTGACGCCTTCTCTTGCCTTATCGACTCCGTAGTTGATAACGCCCCAAAAGACAATGCCAAGGAAACATTCAATCATGGCGATTCGGCAAGCCTTTTTCCACATTCGACGGCGAGTTCTTGATACCAATTGATTTCTTATGCTTACTTCTCGTCTGCCTACATTTGATGGGTGGAAAGTATCTGGATTAGCATCAATTCGGTCTTGTTGAAGGGAGTACATTTCGTCGTTGTCGACAAAATTCCCTTTCGGTAAAACTAGCTTTGACGCATCTGGCATACCAAACTTGGCAATAAGCACCATGATTCGGCTTGTCAAAGTGAGGTTTGTTTTTTTGTTTATCTGCATGTTGTCTCCTTTGTTGTTATTGGTTATTTGTGGTCTGCGAAAGGATCAAAGTTATCGTCGTCCTTCTCTTGTTTATCTACAAAGCCCCAATCAAAGTCATCAACACTGCCCTTGTTTGCTGGGGGGATAGCTGGTTGGGTTGCTGGGGAAACACTTGACTTGATCTGAGGAAGGGAACCGCCTGGTGTGGCCTGTCGTGGTTCTGGTTTCCACTCGGGAAGCTTGAAGCTCAATCCCCACTTGTTGAACTCTTCACGAACCCAGCGATTTTTCTCTCTTGCTGAGGCGCTTCTGTCTTCTTTTGTTTGTTCTTCTCCGTACTTCTTTGCGACACATACATAGATGTCTAGCTCTAATGTGTCTCGCTTGACGAAGATATAACGAACAAAGTTTGTGCCATTGTATTCGCCATTGAAGTACATCTTGCCGTTCTTCATTTCAAACTCTTTTCCAAGCTCTCTAAGCTCGCAATATAAATTCTCCATATCCATAAAACCTCCTATTTATTTGACTTTTTGGATTTCTTTTAATATATATATGGAATGAAAAGGGATTTGTCAATAATCTAGAATAAATAAAACACACAAGGAGAGTTTAAGTGGAGTCGTATAATGAATATATAAAATCTGAAGATCAAAAGAAAGAAAAAGAGGCATTGCAGAAAAGCTTGTCTGATGTGTTAGTGCTTTGGCCTGAACCAGAAGCCGATCTATTTCTTACTATGTTGAGTGATCCTATGTTCAACGAAGAATACAAAAAGAAGCTCATGGCTCTGGTTAGGGAGAAAGGTTTTATCAACAATGAGGTCATGTTGGCTCATGTCTTTAGTTCATTCATTGGCTTCAAGACTGTTGCTCAAGCTACTGAGGCTGGTTATGTCGCAAGAGATATCTTGTTAAATTCTGTGCCTGGGGTCGTCAACAAGCAACTTGCTGATTTCGAAAATAAAATCATAGACATGGTTGGTCATGGTGTTGCTGAGGCTCAGGAGTCCCTTGAAAGCCTTTCCGAAGCATCTTCCAAGCTCAATCAAGGCATGATTGATATGAAAAGCTATGTTTCAGATGGTGTCAAGATTATAGAAACGGCTTACAAGGAGAGAAAGATTGACATCAACAATGCTGTCGAAACAAAAACAACAGAGGCAAAAGCCTTGCTTGATAAAAAGCTTGTGGATATTGAGCATGTATTGACTGAGAAGGCAGTCAAAGAATTTCGTAGATCAATAGCTTCTTCTATAGCAAAAGCTGTTGGTTGGAAAGGTCTTGCAAAAATCTCTGGGGCGGTATTGTTGGCTATGTTTGCCCATGACTTAATATTGAAAGTTTTCAGTCTCATGCACTGATATGCGTCCGGAAAAAGAAAAAGCCCTAGATTTTAGCTAGGGCTTCTTTATTCGAGCTGTTGGTTAGAACATGCTGATGGCTTTTGATTTTGACTGAGATTGGCTTTGGTTTTTTTGTGCGGCTTGCTTCATCATCTTGTCAAAGTCATCAACATAGTGACTGATTGGCTTGCTTGCTTCGATCTCTGCCAACAATCTTGCACGGCGTTGCTCATCAGTTTCTTGAGGTTTGGACTCGGTCTTTTGAGCCTGCTGCTCTTGCTTCTGTTTTTGCTGCTGTCCAATGCTCTTCATCATGTCGTCGTATGGATGACTTTCTTGCTGAGGCTGAACTTGTTGAGGCTTCTGCTCGACTGGTGTTTGAGCTTGCTGATTTGCGTTCTCTCTCTCGTTAGTTCGGTAAGTGTCCCCGTTGTACTCAAACATTTCAGACTCGTTTGTTTGAGCTGGTTTTTCAACGGTGGCTTCCCAAGAATTTCTGTGAGTAGAAACTTTCTCACCTTGTTTTGTAGTTGCTTGAGCTGGGACTGTCTCTGTTTTTTGGAGATCAATGAAGTCACCTACTTGCACCTCAGCTCTATCTAATGCTGGTCCAATGTCGATTCCCCATTTTGTTCTTTCTTTTCCATTCTCAAGAACGGTCACATAATAGCTTTGGTTGTTTTTGTCATCATGCAAGTAAGGAGCACTGCCGTAGTCAACTACAACACCTCTTACATGGTTAGGGTCAACTTTCTCGGCTGTTTTTGGGCTGTTTTGAGCGATTTCTACGGCTTGGATAGGTTGAGCTACCTCTTGCACCGTTTGAGCGGTTTGTGGGGCATTTTGAGAGGCAAGGATGCTCTGGATAGACTCTTGAGCTGGTGCCTGGTCGATAGCTGCAAGCTTTTCCTGGCGACGTGCTTCGTATGCTTGTAGGCGAGACTTCACATCCTCAACTGAGCTGTATCCCTCGCGGTTAGGTTTCATGGTAAGAGGAACAGTGTGAGCAACGGCTTCAAGTGTTTGACTCTGCTCGTGCTGTTTAGAGATAGCTTTGGTCTCTTCTGGATACATCTTTTCAATCTTGCTGATGTACTCGGCATTCTCAAGCTGGCTGTACTTGGTGTAGGCAGCTTGGAATTGCTTCTCTTCCTTAAATGGAATTTTCTGGTCGACAAGCTCAGTGTGGCGAACATTGAAGTAGGTTTGCTCTACCTTGTGTTTTGCCTCTTGGGTCTTCAAGGCTTCAAAGTCTCCGTTGAAGTTGGAAATCTCTTTCTGCTGAGTTAGGCGAAGCTCACCCGCTGCAATAGAAACGGCTGCATCGATGTTCTGTCCAGCAATCAAATCCTTATTCTGGAATGCTCGTGTGCTTTTTGCATTACTGTAGACTTCGTTGTACTGCTGATTTCTCTCAATGATTTCGCCAGTGGTTTTTAGCTGATGAACTTCACCAGTCTCAACATCACGATATCGGGACTCTGGGGCAACATTTACAAACATGCCTTGTGTGTTATCTAAGAAGTTTCGAGGACCTTTGGCATCGTCAATATTGTCGTGAATTTGCTCTTTTGCTTCTGCTACGGTTGGATATTTAGATTGGCGATACTCTTCAAGTAGCAATTGTTTTTGTTCTTCTGCTTCTCTTGCTTCCTTAGCTGCCACTCTGTCTTGCTGATTCTGTGAATCAACTCTCGCAATAATGTCTTTCTGACCTTGTGAATACCCATCACGATCTAACCATGCTTGCATTTGAGCTGAGATTTTGCTTTCTGGAATCTCGGCTTTAACCTGGTTGTCTTGGTTAGGTTGTGCTGGGTCTTCGATTACTTGAGACTTCACATTGATATCGGGAATCACTGGAACCTCATAACCGCTTGAAGGTATCCAATGATTCAATCCATCAAGCTTGTCTTGGATTCCTTGAGCAATTTGATTGATTGTGTCGTTAACATGAGTCTCAAAGTCAAAGTTCGTTTTGTACGCGAAGTAGCTATCTTGAAGTTTGTCTAGGTTGGGTTCTCTTTCTTCAGTCTTTGCGAGATTCATTTCATAAACTTCTCGCTCAAGATCGTGCTTGCGCTTTAATTCAGGATAAGCTTCTGGTGTTGTGTTCAACAACTCTTCCATGTGAGTGTTGATCATGTGGTTGTGGGACTGCTTCAAAATGTCTTTGACTTCAACATCTTTGTTTGTCGCATAGTCTCCGTATAACTTGGTTAAATCATTGATGGCGAAGTCTGGGCCATTGTCAGTGTCGTAGACGGATTTGATAATGGCGAAATTGAAAAAATCGCGTGGCTTGTCACTATCAAGAATCATGTTGTCATTCAATTCATGATTTAATGCATCAAGTGAGTATTCTTGAATTGGCTCAATTTGGACATTGATTTTGGTTTCTGGTGTCCAGTCCCATTGAGCTATTGTTGATTTGTGCCATTGATAATGCTCGTCTTTCATATCAAACATAGCGGTCTCCTTATATGAGTTTTTATACATTTAATGTATCAAAAGATTCATTAAAATCAAGTCTACAAGGCATTATTTTTGATGTTGGATTTTGGCGAAGAACTTGAAGAAGAGAGGTCTAAATCAAGATATTTGCTCTTTTTTTGATAGATTTTCAAGAAAAACACCAAAAAACCTCTCTTTTTCACTCAATCGCCGTTAGGCTCTTTGAAAGAGGTCTTTTCCTTGCGGAAGCCCGTCGCTGTTGAGTATTCCTTATTTAATAAGCTGTAAATGGGGATTTTTTCAACCGACCTTACCCGACCTTTTTCCGACCTTTTTTGTTAAGGTCGGGTAGCTGGAAAGCCCCGTCAATTAAAGCTCTTCAAGGATTATTTTTTAGAATTCCGACCTTACCGTTTAAAAGTAAAGTCCTATAGGGAAAAATAGCCTATATAGCCCTATGTAGATCCCTCATATAGAGATAGATGTACCTATATGCAGAATTTAGTTTTTTAGGTGGTAGGTCGGAAAGGCTGGATCAAGTCCTTGTAAAAGCCCGTCAATTAAAGCTCTTCGTGGTTTCCGACCTTGCTTTTAAGGTCGGAAAAAGGTCGGGTGAAATTTAATAGAGTTTTGACCTAAAATCTCGGGAAGAGGCTTTATTGGCAAGTATTTAATCTTGATTGAGTGATAAAAGCAAGAACTTGTGAAACTAGCCCATTTATGGGTTGAAAATACGGAAAAAGCGTGCTTGACACGCAAAAAGCGAATGCTTTCTTGAAGATGTGGACGGCTAAGACAATAAAAAAGCCCCAAAAATGGAGCTTATTTTATATGGCTTGACCTTTTAGATTTTTTGCTATCGCTTATTGCTGTTTTTCCCTATTTCCTTATTTAAAAAGGCGAAGAGCCTTGTGTTTCTTTCTCTCTACGGATTTCTCTTCTTCTTTCCTCAACAACTTGCTTGAACTTCTCTTTATCGTTGGTTTTGGTGACACTGCTACCTATCAAGATATCTGCGGTGTGCTTGATAGCTGATAGAGCATGACTGTCCACCACTGACTCAACAATCGCATCCTTGGCTACTTCTCCCGTGGCGTCTTCTTCATCCTTGCTCAAGATGTAGATAGGTGCTCGTTCGTCCCTCAATTTCAAGCTCTCAAGCATCTGTTGGTTCTCTTCCTCCGTGAGCTCGTGCTGAACTTGGTAGGCTTCCTCTGGTGTTTCTGATTCCCAAGTGCCAGCGTCGACAACCTGGTCGAGTTCTGGTTGCTGAGAGGTGGGTAGCTCGTTCAATACCCAGCGGTTGATTGGTTGCTTGTCCTTCTCGAGATCGTGTAGGGCTCCGTTCGCCAAGATATCGTGTGCCACTTTCTTGAAGTCGTTTGGCTTGGGATTCTTCTTGCGGTCTATCCAGTCTGCGGGTTCTGGGTTCGTTACTGTTTTGTAGCTACATACAGGGGTCTCAAGTATGTAAGCTTTGGGCATATTAGCTCCAAGGTACAAATAACGAATGGGCAGCTTCTTGGGTGAGGTTATCAAGCCCTTTGCATATTGTTCTGGAAGTAGCTTGGCAAAGAAATTCCATATCTTCTGAGAGAAGGTCAATTGTGGATAACCGTTTTGATCAAGACCAAGCTTGCTGTTGACCTCATCGGGAGTGATGACAATGCCCTCATGTTCTTGCCAGTTTTGGGAAAAACTTTTGCCGTTTTCTTGATATGTGACTGAGCCATGAAGCTTCTTGAACCATTTCTTACCAACGGCATTGCTGATTAATTCAGTATCCTTGCCCATATTGGAGCCGATAAAGAAAATATTGCCCGTGTTTCCTAGTAAGAAATCCACAAACTCTTGCCCATATCCTTGTATCTTGATGAGCTGGGAAAGTGCTTGTACAGCAAGCATGACAGAAACACCCTTGGATGCAAATCGCTCAAGTGCCGGATAAATAAAGTCGCTGATATTTCCTAATGCTTGGAATTCGTCCATCAATATGTAGAACTGGCGAACGAAACCAGCATCCTTGTCGTCTAGGAAAGCGTCATCGTCAATGATACCCTTGGCATAGAACAACATGCCTCGGACAAGGGGATTGGTTAATGTTGAATATTGCCCAGAAGTCTTCAAGACAAATATCTTTTTCTCTGGGTTCTCGTCGTAGATCCAATCTCTAAATGAGAATCTAGGTTGAGTCTCAAATTTGTCCCATGTGTCGTACCACGTGAAAATTGGTGCGAGCTTGGTGATCAAGGTTTGGTGGTCGTTCGTGTTCGTAATTGAAGCAAGCTCGTGACTACTGAGATTGTTTGCTACCACATCAAGAATCACATCCTCCCAATGCTCCAAGGTTTCGACCATGCCGACAAATGGGATTTCGTCGTGTCTGTGCTTTCTAATCAAAGCTCTGAATACAAGGTTTGCTTGTTTCTCTTCTGGCTTTGAGAACTGCTTGCCGACAAATTCAATCATGTCATCGTCGGTGTTGAAGCTGAATCCTCGCTGAAGCAATCGCATGGTTGCTTGAGTGATGGGAAGCTTGATGGCATCATTGATAAATAGAGTCCTCTCGTCTGGGGTCAATGACTCAATAGCAAAGGCGAAGATTTCACGGTATGGTTTCTTGAGAATTTCAACCATATTCGCCCATTTCCATCTTAAGCCTTCCTCGTTGCCAATGTCCTTGTTTAATGAGCGAATGAGCCCTCTAAAAACAAGGTGAGGAATGACATTCTCAACGATGACTGGTGGTTCTCCATCTTTATTTTTCTCTTTGAAAATCGGAATTAGATGCTCAGCAAGGCGAATCTGATTTTCGTCGTATTGGTCTTGTAGTAAGCGAACGGACATTTGATTGATGTCTCGCTTGTATTGATAGCCATCCCAGATTTCAGCTAATTGAAGCAAGTGCTTTGTGAAACTCTCCATTGTTCCCAGCACGTTTGAGAGAGTTGTTTCCCCCATTTGGATAATTTGAAGTGCTTCGGGATAGTGGCGTCTGATGATGGGCTCAAGCTCTTCAGGTGTGAGCTTCAAGTAGTGAACGACATTATTGAAACTCCAATCTGTTCCGCATGTGTCGATAAGCGCTACTGTTGAACCTACACCGACTGAGCGAGCGGTGTTAGGCCAGAATGGGTCTTTGTCACTGTCGGGAATTTGGCCTTTCCAAAATTCCTCAGCATGTAGCTTGTTTTCAAAATCTTTTGCCACCCACCAGGCAACTCCATTTTTATTATGTGGAGCAATCATATGCATCATTTCAATGGGTATGTCTCGGCTGTAATCTGCCTTGGCTGTGTCCACTATGAAGAGCTTGATGAGTTCCCCAGCAAGAATTCTTCGTTTGAATTCGTGTGTTCTCTTTTTGATAACTTGCGTCTTGCCTCGGCGTGAGCCTGCTGCAAAAAGGAAGTGAGGTCTGCGTTGACCATCTGGCATACAAACCTTCTCATTGGGCTTGAGCTGGTCCAGATCGGGGTCATTGGGGTTGTAGCCGTTGTCTGTTTCCATGATGAAGGCTGGCTCGATGCCGTCATCTGCCTCTCGTCTGAGCTGGTTGGCTAGGTCTCGTTTGAAGGTTGGATAAGCGTCCTCTCCCTCAACGAGCTCACGGCCACGGGTCTGAATCTCAACCTCAGTGGCTTTCCAAGCTGCAAAACCTATCTTGACGGCCGCAATGGTTCCCGCAAGGAAAGAGAACAACCATCTCCACCCAAGCCTTCCAAGCTCGCCTCTGTCGCCTAGCCAGCTAATCCATGCTCCGTACTGCTGGTAGTTCTCGCCTTGGAAAAATGGAACAAGCTTGCCGAACCACATCTCGTAGAACATGAGAAGGTGGTAGAGCGGTACGCGGTTGTTTGTTGGGAGTGGTAGCAGTGGAATGTCATGCCAGCTCAATAGAAGTGCTGCCGACATGAAAAAGAAAAACGATAAGATGACTAATGCGATTACTGAGCCGACATTGATATATGGCCCATCAATTAAATAAGAAGTTCCTGGCAACTTCAAAACTGGCTTCTGCTTCATGTGTGTCCTTTTTTGTTTTTGTAGACATACACTTAGCAGATTATTTCATTTGTTCAAGTCTACAAGGCTGTAGATGAACAAAAACCCCTTGCAAGGGGCTTGTTTATATGGAGACCGTCAATTATTAAACTTTAAAAGGTTTGTCAAGGCCAAGCTTTTGCTTTGCTCTGAAGAAGAGATTCTTCAATGTGAATCCTTGCTTGAATGTCTTCCATCCGAAACCTTCAAGCCCAGCTCCATCAAGTGGCTCTTCGTCAAATCTCCAAGTCATCTGTGATAAGTTATCTTGGAATTCCTTCTCTCTCTCGTCAATTTCTTCCTTTTTGTAAAATCTCATTTTGCCTCTCCGTGTTCAAAGTTATATTTCAACTCTTTATACGGAAGAAAATGGATTTGTCAACGGATGATGTCATCTTTTTCCTTCTTCTTGCGTTTTTCTGTCTTTTTAGCCTGGTCTTTCATGATGGTCTGAAGACTGTCTTTCTGTTTATTGGCAAGCTGTGTAGGTTCTGATTTTTTCTTTGAAGCCTTGGTTTTCTGCTTGGCTGGCTTCTTGGAATCCTTGATAGTTGGCTCCGCTTTAGCCTCAGTCTGTTTAATCTCATCCTTCTTGATAAGCACTGGCTCGTTTCCAGAATATTCCTTGCCATCCTTGGTTTGAACCTCGACCTTGTGAGCTTCAGGATTGCTTTGAACTTCACTTCTCTGTTTAAGAGCATCGTAGTATTTATCTACTGCTAAACCATCCATGATCTGAAAATCGAAGGTACTCTTCTTGTAGGCAGTAGTGGACATGGCTTCAATGATTGAAGCAAAGTCGTCCATTCTGTGTCTTGGCTCAGTTTCTTTGCCTTTAATTTGAGGAACATGCTGGTTCAAGAAATTTCGAATATCAACAAAAGAGCCTTTCATTTCCTCGTCAAGAGTGATTCCATTTTTGGCTGCTACATCCTCAGCCCACTTCAACATCTTTTTGGTGGGTTCCTTGTCGGCAAGTTCTTCTGCCCATTTGTTAGCAAGCTCGTCACTCAAATACATCTTGAAGCCGCTCTTGTGGCGTGAAACTCCAACATAAGCCAAGTGCATGTTGTCAAGATTAGTTGGTGCGTATTCGGTAGCTTCGTAAGTAGAGCCTTGGTTTTTGTGGATTGTGGTGGCATATCCATTATTGACGTTGTGCTCTTTGTTGGTGGACAACCATACCTCTTTAGGTGCGTCTCCATTCGCTCCGTCGATCAATACCTTGATTGCATTAACTTGATGCTTCTTGGTGAGTCTGTTGAAGACGGTTTTGAACTCGGTCACGGTTCCAAGCTCTGAGTTGACAACCTTCTCTTGCTCCACATCGTCACTGAGCTGACCTTTGGTGAAGACAATACGATCTCCAACACAAAAAGACTTCTCGCCGTCTTTGGTTTGAAGCTTTACCTCATCCTTGGGATCGCTTGAAAGAAGACCTTGCTCTTTCAAAGTGTCACGAATAATGCTGTTGATTCTGTCGCAATCTGCGTTGGTTCCAGCATAGGCGGCCTTCTTCATGAAAGCATTTGGATCTTCCATGTAGTCCTGGGCTATTTTCTGGAATTTCTCTTCCTCAGTTTTGCAGATAATGATGCTGCCTTCATCAAACAAGGTTCTCATGCCTTTGCCGACTCTGCCATATCCGAAGTCTTGAACCATTTCACGGTGGCGAGCGGTATTTTGACGGTTGATTTCTGTTAGCTGCTCGCAAACAAAATCGTTGGACATGACTCTAAATGTTCCGCCATGTGCTACTGATTGAATCTGCTTGGCATCTCCGATACTGATTATTTTTGCACCAGATTCATTGACGTGCTTCATTAAGCGGTGGTAGTCGTCAAGGCAAGCCATGCCCATCTCGTCCCCAATAACTACGGTATCCTTGTTCCACTTCACTTTGCCCTTGTCGAGGTCATTCAACACCTTCGCCAAACTTCCATAAGAGCCTTCTTGGAAGCGAGCATCATTGGCTAAACCTTTGACTGCCTTGTTGGTTGGTGCCACTGCGAAAACATTCTTGCCGTCTGCTTCGTAGGATTCTTTGATAGCACGGGCAACGAATGATTTTCCTGTACCTGGATCACCCATAATGAAATGTGCTGAGCCTGGCTTGGTCATGATCGACATGAAGCTTTCTCTCTGCCCTTTGGAGCATTTGACGGGCTTGTTAAGCTCACGGCTCATCTGGTTTTCAAAAGCAAGAAGTCTCTGAGCTGCCTTTTGTTCTGGGATAGTGAATTGGACTTCACCAGATCTAGCTTTGGCTGTCTCGTGCATGTATTGCTCTTGAGCTAAAACCTCCTTGGTTGTGAAGCTCATTTCACGGGTATAGCGAATTTGTTTTTGGCGGTATTCGTGCGGGTCAGTAATCTTTCCAGCAAGGAAGTCTTTGTAATAGTCCACTTTGGTCTTATCGATCATGTGGACACATTGCTCTTCAAAGATACGGGCTGCTTCTCGTTGAGCCTTGTCCTTGTCCATATCGTTGATGAGTTGCTTGACCATATGGGCTTTGAATTGCCCTTCGGTGAAGTGAAGCTCTTTCATTTTGCGAAGAAAACCCTTCACAAGTTGCTGGTCTCGTTCTCTTGGATCGTTCTCAACGGCTCCATATTCAACAGGACCATTCTTGTCCATCTCGGTTTTCTGGAACTTACGAACAAAGCCCTTGGTTAATGCCTCATCAGATCTCGTTGAGTAACCAAGGCGCACCTGGTTGAAGTCCAACTTTTGCTTGATGGATTGAGAGGTCCAGCCCATGCCATCCATTTCTGCTTTCCACTTGGCTAACATTTCGGAAGGAGAGAGTTCTGATTTGTCGTCTCTGCTGGTAACACGTGCGATTTCAGTTGCTATGAAACCTTGTCCCTTTTGGGCTGCTGCCATTTCCTCACTTCTCTTGCTGTAGAAGTCTTGAACCATTTTGGGAACCCAATCATCAGGTAGGTCATAAGAGCAAATATTTTTCTCGTCGTCGGGTATGAAGTCGTCGTTTTTCTCGTCATCAAGAATCACTGGCTTAAACACAAAGCCCATCTTATTCTCAAGCTCTTCCTTGATTTCAGCCTGGAAGCAAGCATTCAAGGTGTCCTTGTGTTTGGCAACTTCACCCATATACAAGGCGGTCAATTTGTCGTCAAAACCTCTTGCCACATTCAATACATCAAAGTGAAAGTGGATATAGGGCTCAACTCCGTTCTGTTCTGAGCCACGGTTTTCTATGTGCATGTAGTTGACGGCCATGATTGAGCGAGCATAGTTCAAGGATTCTCCATCCTTGCCAGTTCTGACCATTGCATACTCAAGAGCAAGTGGCATGACCTTCTCGCTAAATACTCGGTTGGCTATCTCGTTGAATTTCTCAATATAGGAAGGGTCTTCGGTAGCCAAGCGAGCCAATGTCTTGCTGAAGTTTCCACCCATGCCAAAAACGAATTCTGTGCCAATAGCACGCTGTTTCTTGGCTTCCTCTGGGTGGTAGGTGCCCAGCTCGTCCATAGGGGAAGCATTGCGATTGAGAACAACCATCTTGCCTCGTGGTGTGTCCTTGATCTGCTTCTTGAATGGGGAGTCTTCTGGAAGGTATTCAGCGGGGCAGTAGCCATGGGACAAGTCTCGCCAAAGATCAAGGGTCATGAGTCTGTCTTGTATCCCTAAATCTTTCGCCAAACCTCCCATCACCTTGGGAGCATATGGAGAGCCTTTGACGATATCCGCATACTTAGGATCATCAAGGTCTGGTTCTAGGTCTTCTGGATATTGCTTCTTGATTTCATTCAAGATAGCGGCCATGTTGTAGGCGATCTGCTTCTCGTGATAATCGCCGTTCTTCATGGTCATATAGTCAATGAGCATCATATCTTCTGTCCTCGCACTGTCTTGGCTACTTTCTGATTCAACGAGGCACTAAGCTTTGCTCTGAAGATTTCATCTTGGTAGTGCTGAAGAATTGCCATCAGTGCCAAGAGCTCGCCTGGTGTAGCAAGATCGGTGTTTCCATTCTTGTCTAGCTGGTCTGCATAGGGCTGAGTATTGGGAATGGATAGCTGTAGCAAGCTTCTTCTGTTGCCACTTTGTTTGAAGTAATTTCGTTGAATATTCCAAGGTGTTCCCGTCATTTCGTTGTTGAAATAAACGATGAATTGGTTGATGGCTTGGCTGCATTCTTCCTTGATTTCTCGGATCTCTTCCTGCTGCTTTCTGTGTTTTGCTTGAAGCTCTTCCGAGAGCAAAACCTTGCCTCCAATTTTTAGGAAGAGGGATTGCTCGCCATTTGCGTAGCCGGAAACAACAGTCCCGTTTTGTTGATTGCTCAAGTAGATGGGGTCAAGTTCATCTTGCAATAATGTTGTTTGAAGATCACCCAAGTTCTTGCTCATAAAATCCTGTACTGTTTTCATTGTCATTCTCCTTTTGCCATAATTTGAAATTTTAGGTGTTCGTTCTCTTCAGTGAGTCTATTGATAAGGTCATGAAGTCTCTGAAATTCTGCATCAGTGACTTGCGCGAACTGGTCTTGAAGGCTGTACTTCGCATGTAGGGCAATAGCCTCATGATAGAAAGAACTTCTCTTCACGTCCTTTTGCTTGCCTTTGACAATCTTTGGTTGTGTCTTCATCCAGTTGTCGATATAGGCTTCCTCGTGGTTGTTTTCCATGATTGTTGTTTTTCTCATACTTACACCTTGCCTATTAAAAATCCAACAAAAAACATGGCGAAGACTAGAGCCCATAAGCGATAGTTCCAGTTTGAATACTCATCAATCTTGTTTGTGAGTGAGCATAGGGCAAGATTGTTGATCTTCATTTCATCTTGCAATTGCTGGTTGTACTCAAAGGAGCGTTTAAGTTCTCGTCCAACGATAAGAACTTGCTCTTGTGGGGTGTATTCCTCAAAGGGTTTCTCTAATCTGCTCATGCTTGCCCCTTGTTTTGTTCTTCTTGTAGATGGTTGAATGCCTCTTGGATCTTGGCCTTGTCTTCCTCGGTGATCTTTTCTTGGGAAGTTAGCAATGAGAGATTCATCAAGCCAACTTTTCCTACTGAAGTTATCACTTGTTGGAGTTCCTTAATCTTGAGTCTCATTAGAAAGACTTCAAGGAACAAGAAGGCGACTGCGATAGATAGTATTATTGTTGTGCTCATGTATTTTCCTTTTTTGGTTTTATTTTCTTGTTATAAAGGAAAATTTTGGCTTGTCAAACATATCGGGTATTGGTTTTTTATTCTTTCCCGTGAAGAAACTTATTGCCGTAGGATTTTATTGAGATTTTAGCGAGAACCACATTTTAATGTAATGAGTGCTTTAAAAGATTTACCGCCGAAAAAAACAACCATCTTTATATGGTTTTGGTCTCTTTCGGTTAAATCTGGGCATATCTGGTTTGTTTCGGTTTAATTTGTGTGCTTTTGGGCTATTTTTGTTTTATGTCGCTGCAATCTAAACTTGACTTTATTTAATTGTCGCTTATAAAAGAATTGTTATTATTACAAAACGGAGACAATTAAATGAGTGATATAAGAGAATTAGGCTTGTCGGCAATTGATGAAGTTAAGAGAAAATCTGTGAGTGGGAAGAAGTCTCTTAAGCAAATTTTTAGAGAAGAGCTTGTCTTTTGGGAGACTGAGTTAAGAATATGGTGTAGAGAGGATGATTATTACGATAAGATAAAAGAAATTCTTTTTAAGGCTGGATATGAAGTCTCTCATTCGACCATTGGATATAACTTATCCGTGGTGGCAAAGGAAATTGGTTTTGATAGAAAAACCAAGAAACTTGATGGTAGGAAGGCAACTCGCAAGAAGCATATTGATTACTCGGACATTGACAAGTTGAGTGAGTCCGTGTTGGTTGCTTCTTCTGATAGTAAGGTCAAGCTTTCTCTTCGTGAGGAATTGAAGAGATATTTGCCAGGTTTAGAGAACGAGCTTTATCCTGCATTGATTGCTCGCAAGATTCCAAGGTACAAGTTTATTTGTGAAGAAATACTTGCTCCTTTGGGGTATGACGTTAATCCAGATTATTTGAGAAAGATGATTTCTAATATCAAGAAGAAAATGAGAGCCGAAGGTGGTGAGTATGAATAAGAATGAGCTTCACGAGATTGGTAAACAATCGATCTCTCGATTCAAGGATATGGAGCTGATCAATCCTCGGTATGCCGTGGAGCTTGAACTTGACTTCTGGGAGCAAGAGATTTTTCCGTTGTGCCAGCAATACGGGGTGCCTAAGTACCAATTCGTGCTTGAAGAGATTTTGATGAAGGTTGGCTTCGTCAATCTCACTGTCGACAAGCTCTATGACACCGTTCGCCGTGTCCGTAGCAAGCGCACAAAGGCGGATGTGACATCAGGTCTTCCTAACCCTCTTGAGCAAGCATCAAAGCCCATAACTAGCCCCATAGATACGACTAGCCTTGTAGGTGTTTCTCAGCCCCGTGCTGTGCCTGGTGGGGCTTCCCCTACCCCTATGGTGGAAGTAGATTGGAAATGGGCTGAAGAGCTCAAACGTCTAAATAGTGGTGGTGACGATTGGACTGAGCAAGATGAGAAGATTTGGGCTTATGTGATGCAGATATGTGCTGAAAACAATATCAATATCAAGACTGAGTTCTGGAAGTTCAACAAGATAATTGAAAGTGGCACTATCAAGAGAGTGATTGGGGAGATTCGCTCCAAGCGGGAGAATGTTGGCTTTGAACTTTGATTGAAATAAGAAAACCCCCATTTGGGGGGATTCTTGTTGGTGTTTCGATCAATAAACTGCCTTAACGGTATCTACATAATCTTTTAGGAATTTTCCCATAGTTATCTTGCTTGTTTCATCAAGGCTTCCAAGAATACTAAACCAGTCTCTATTTGGACCATCTTCTGTGTAGTCAATGATGTTCTCAAATCCTGGTGTGAATTTTGTTTTAATGTGTGCGGCATAGACCTTTTCTTTCATGCCCTTGATTGCTGAGTCTAACCCCGCTAATGTTTCGCTCTCATCAATCATCATTGAGTAGTTAAGAAGCAAGACAAATTCAATGACCGCATTGCTGTTGACCCCACAAAATAGGTTCTTCAACTTCTGAACTGCTAATAAAGAGTCAATCCCGTTGATAAAAGGAACGCAAAAGACAATCTTGGTATTGTTGTTCACAAAGGCTTGTAAGAAGCTGTCTGAACTGTCGAAGATTTCTGGAAGCTCATCAATTGAAGCTGCGGGCAAGTCATAGATCTTGTATTTTGCTGGTGACTTCAAAGAGTTGACTAACTTGAAGCTCTCGGTGCGAATATTTAAGTACCCGCAATCACTAGGAACTTGTGCCTCTTTGCTGATAAGTGTTCCTGATGCATCTCTCTTTCCGAAGCCATAATAAAGCTTCATGTGGTCGGGGTCACACTGCCAAGCATCAACTGTCTTGTTAAGCTTTCTCAAGATGGTTGTGAAGGCGATAGCTGCTGTTGACTTACCAGCTTTACCTTCATCACTTAGAAATAAGAAGGCTGTTTTGTCTGGCTCTGCAACATGTTGAATCCCCAACAAGGAATCAAAGTCATCTGTCTCAATTGCTTGGGCTATCTCTGTTTTTTTACTCATTGTCTTACTCATCGTTATTGTCTCCTTTGGTTTTATCTTGAATATTGCAGAATCTTCTGAATTTGAAGTCTTCTGGTGATGCGTATTCCTGGTTTAATGCTTTTAGTTCTTTAAGTAGAGCTGACACTGTAATTTCTCGTATGCTTGTGTTCTCCTTAGCACTGACCTTCTTCATGTGCTTGAAGAAAGAACTTGGCACACGAACTATGATTGATTTTTCATCCATTCGATCTCCTTTATAGTTCAAAGTTATATTTCAAGTTATAAAGAAAAAAATCGCTTTGTCAATCTAATCTATCGGATATATTAAAAGATTTATCTCCATAAATAGAAAAAGCTCCGCAATGGAGCTTTTGTAGTCTGTAAAGGCGGTTAGTTTTTTTGGGAGAAAAGGACCTTTATAGACTAGGGAGATTGTTTAGTCTGCTGCCTTTCTCTTGCTGAACTGAAATGAGCCACTTGTCCAAGTTTTGCCAAGCTTGATGCCTGGGGTTTTGATGGACATCTTCTCAACATAGACATGAACATCATTGATAGATTTCTTCATTTCCTCTAATTCATACTCTGAAATGAACTTGTGAAGATCAACTTGTTCGCCAGTTAGCTCAAACCAGTCTTGATGCATCCTCTCATTCCAAGCATTGAATTCTTTGTCTGACTTGATTGCTACCCCATTGAAGAAGCCGACTTCCCAATTATTCGCTGTTGGTGTTTCGCTGGGGATGAGTGCTTCAATCATCTGATTGAGTGCTGACTTGTATTCTTCGTTTTTTAAGTTTTGTACTTGTACTAAGACCATGATTTTCTCCGTTATTCTAGTTATTTTTGATTGCTGTTATTCTTTTCCAAGCAATTTGTTGATGCAGAACTCGATTACCTTGATGATGAACTCCAAGACATCCCAAAGCAATTCCTTTAATGCTCGCCCACCTAAAACCCAAACTACTGCTACCCCTATCATTGCTATCACAAGCAAGATGCATTGAATGAATGTTTCCATATTTGTCTCCTTTATAGTTTTAATTCCCTTATTATTCAATTTAACGGTTATATTGAGTTTGTCAACATAAAGGCAAGATGAAATATAACTTTAAGATAAACGGTAAACTTAACGATAAAAGGTTTTTGATCTTCTTAGATAAGGAAGTGCCGTAGGCTGGAAGACTCTGACAGCGAGCTTGACTCGCAAAGAACGAATGTTCTCTTGAAGATGTGTGGACGACTTGTGCTATTCTGTGCCTTCCTAAACGGTGCTAATAAAAGCTATGGCAACAAGCTACAAGGAACTACTCGCTCAACGGGAAAAGCTTCAAGCTCAGATTGATGAGATACGCCAACAAGAGAGAGAAGAAGCGATAGCTCTCATCTTGGGAAAGATGGCTGAGTTTGAAATTACAACTCAGGAGCTTGATAAGGCGGGAAGAAGAAAGAGAACTCGTGCGAGCAAGTAAATGAAAGCCTCCAAGTTGGGGGCTTTTTTATTTTGTGACTTGTTGTTTGATCGTTAATCGTTCTTTGAATAGCCCAAGTACCATAGATAAAATAAGATAGAAAGTATGTCTACAAAGCCGGTTCTGTCGGCAAAGTTTCTATAATGGATAGCTGTGGCGCTTCCATAAAAGATCTGTAAGAACCAATCTGGCACGGTTTCAAGGAAGAAGTGGAAAAACAAAAGACAAAAAATTGGTGCGGCAATGAAGCCCAAGAGAACGATCAAGCCTCTTCCTATGTTCTTGAATAAATCCCATATAAATTTAAGTATGCTCATAATATCCCCTTTTTGGTGTTGTTGGTTGTTTTGTTTTTTAAGGGTTGGAACTCTTCACTGCCATTTAACTCTTGCTCAATTTCCTTGTGTTCTTGCTCTACGTCTTTCTTACATATCTCTGCCCAGTAATTGATGTTGATGTAGGCGACAAGAGAAAAAATGTCGACGGCAAGTAAAAATACGCCAAATGATTCATTGACCTTCATTGTTCCAAGGGCAAGGAAAAAGAAAAGATACAACCCATAAAATACATCACGCTTTTCCATCTCAAATATTTTCTCAATAAGTTTGTTCATAGTGTCCTCTTAGTTGGTTAATTAGCTCGTTATAGGTGAGCCAGCCCTTGTTGTTCTTAGTCGTGGTATCCATCATCTTCTGAATCTTCTGCTGCATATCCCAATACAAATTCTTTTCTGCAATCTAGAAGATGGCGGTGTCTTCTGTATTCCCAATAAGCTTGTGTTTGAAGCATGGTGGCAATTTCTAAGTTGCTCATTGATTCTGGATTTTCTTCGTCGAATCCAAGTAACTCGTTTATTGCATCGATGTTCCATTCTCTTTTTTCAACATGGATGACGATGGTTTCTAATGGCTTTTCTTTGAAATCAATATTTTGAGTTTCAAAATGTTGTGCCAAATTTAAGGGTATAAAAAAATTAAACATAAAATTCTCCTTGTTTGTTGTTATATATCTAATTTAACAAATAAAAGTAATATGTCAACATAAAAGCAAGATGGAATATAACTTTAAGATAAACGGCAAACTTCAAGATAACTGGATGCTTTTTACTTACTGTTTGAGAAGAGAGGTGACAACCTGTCATTAAATTGGAGCCGAGCGCAGCGGGAGGGGTTGGCCCCGCCAGGATGACTCTTGAACGACTTTTAAGCGGAAACCTGGAAGAATCGGCTTGCGAGAATGGGGCTACAAGGCGATATCTCTGGCTGGTTGGTGCATTCGTGTGTCTGAGAGGAAAAATCGCTCCACGGGGCTAAAAAGTGCCTTTGTGTCGATTTTTACAATGCGGGATAGATCTGAGGCTCAGAAACGGGACTTGGAGCTCTTCTGAGGGGATGTGGGAGATCCCGAGCTGGGAAATGGTCTGTGTGCCTGGTGAAGCTGTATGAGCTCGTGGCAATCGACCTGGTGGCGGTGTGAGGTTTCGGGTTGGCTGTGCCTGGTGCGTCAGCAAGCGGCTTGACCGCAACGAAAGCGAATGCTTTCTCTACCCCTCTGGACGACTTGTCGGGACAAACTAGCCCCGCCTTTGGGGCTGTCTATTTCTTAGCGACTATCTTGGCTACTATCGCGTCTTCTTGCACTCTTTGAGCAATGGCATTGAGCTCTTTGGGTCCAATCCTTCCAGTAGAGCATATTTTTGTTTCTAGCTGGGATGAGTCTCTGGCTCTTGCTTTGGTTTTGATATCTTGAATAAGTCAAACTCTTCCTCGTGCATCTCAAGTGCGGTGTGATCGTTGTTCTTTTTCATATCTTGCATCTTGATTTTGTGTTGGTTTCTTTTGCTGGAAGCTCCTTGTCCAAATTGTGAGCCATCGCTTGTTTTCTGAGTAATTCAAGGTTTTGGATTTTTGTTCCACCTTCCATCTTTTCATCGGCTTCAATAGCTTGCTCAAAAACAGCTCTTGATTTATCGTCCTTCATCACTTGTTCAATTGCTAGGGAGTGAGGAAGATAGTCTTTGAGTGATTCTTCAATGATTGCCCCTCTTGCTGCTTCGTATAGCTGAATAATTGGCTTTTCGTATTCCACAATAGGGATGAGCTTCTTGATCATGAAGTCAATAATTTCTTCTTTGTCGCAAGTGTAGTATTCGCCATCTCTGTATTTATCAATAAACCAAGGGTCTTGAAGAAAGGCGTAGTCTTCTCTAAGGTGCCATTCAAAAGCATTAAGCAATTCTCCTTGGCATAAGACTGCTAATAAGACCTCGCTGTTATAGCAAAATCTTCTTGCTGCCCATTTCATACAAGAATTTTGCAATATGTTGATTCTGATGGTTGTGTCCAAGTCTCTATGAAAGTTTCCCTCGTCGTCTATTAAAGCTTTGTTTTCTGCAACACAATCCATTGGCAAGTGGGTTGGTTCATCTGTATAGAATGGATAGTTCTTTGCCTTTAAAAGCTCTTTCTTCCTCATGTAGATGCCAATTTGTCTCAGAATGTCGTTGGCTGATTCATTTGTGAAGTTTTTCAAGTGGTGGCGTAATGGTCTTTTATCGCCTGGATCAACATAGCCAGAAAGATTGGCAACATAGAGGCTATTGGGGAAGTGTTTTGAGAAGTAGTCTTCAATTTGCTTGACGGTGTATTGAAATGAAATCCATCTGTACTCGCCGTTGTCTATGATGTCTTCATCGCTGAAGATGCCAAGTATTTTTTGTTTTAAGTTCATGTTGATTTTCCTTGTTGTATTTTAATTTAACCATTGAGTAGCCCTTAAGGTGGGCTAGTCCTATTTCTTAAGCTAACACCGCTTGTTTCTGAGTCTTTGCGATGTTCTTGTATTCACGAACGATAGCCTCGTGGGCAAAGTCACATAATTCATGTTTCACATAGTTGGGCATGGCGAAGTAGTCAACCCCCAATCTATCGCAAGCTGTTTCAACATAAAGCTCTTGTGTGTAGCTCTTGTCTTTGTAGTAGTTGGTTTTTGGAACTACTGGAAGATATTGGATGATGACTTTGATGATTTCTGCTCTGACTAATAAACTCATGATTGTCTCCTTGTTTTGGTTATATATTTAATTTAACAAATAAAAGTAATATGTCAACATTAAATCAAGATTAAATATAACTTTGAGATAAACGGTAAACTTAAAGATAGAAGGTTGTTTATATAAAGTGATGGTACATTCAATCGCCGTGCGGCTCTTTAGGAAGATTTTGGGGTTGTTCCTGGCGGATCTGCCGTAGGCATGGAAGACTTAGGCAAGCGTGCTTGACACGCAAGAAGCGAATGCTTCCTTAAAGATGACTTAGAGGGAGATGTAGGTTTCCATCTCCATAAATAAAAAAAGCTCCACTAGGGAGCCTTTATTACCATGTCCATCCGATAGTTCCATCTTTCTCTGGAAACAACATGATTACGGGGGCATTTCCATTAAAGAAGGTGTAGCCGTTCTTGGTGTATTCATGATAGAAATTAGCCTCTGTTTTCTGTAAGTAGTCAGTCAACCATGTCTGAAATGGGATCTCGTCATATTTGGTGAACTTGACTGCTTTCCCCCTCTTTATAGATCTGATGAGCTCGTCTAGGTTGTGGATGGGTTGCTTGCTCATAAAGCCTCCTTGTCTGATTGTTCTTCTTCTTGCTCCATAAATTTGATGACTTCCAATGTCATGAGGCAATCTGCAAGGGCTCTGTGAGCTTTGAGAGTGATTGGCTCGCTCTTGGTGACACTGATTGCATGGTGGTAGGCATGGATGAGCTTGGACCAGTAGCCGTCATTGAAGCGGTCTGAGTAGTCCTCCATGACACAAGAGAAGGAACACTTGGAGCTGTCAAACTGGAGACCATAGAGGCCGGCGGTCTGACGAATGAGCCTGGTGTCGTAGCTGCTGTTGTAGATGTAGCAGGTGTGTTGCTCTAGTAGGGCAATGAGCTCGTGGTGTACCTGGTCGTATGTAGGCGCCTCGGCCACCATCTCATTGGTAATGCCATGGATAGCGGTGGCATCTCGAGGAATAGGCTTGGTGGGCTTGATTAGGGTATCAAGCAAGACTTCGCCTTGATCGTTTATGACTGAGATTTCAACGATTTCGGCGGTGTTGTCTAGCCCCGTGGTCTCTGTATCTAAAATAATGTAGTTGCTCATGTTTTCCCCTTGTTTTTGTTGTTATATGGGTAGCCCGTTGTAGGTGGGCTAGTCCTTGTCTGCCATCAATCGTTCCAATCCTTGATATCAAAGAATCCTAGCTCTTCCATCTTTGCTCTGGCTTCTTCTATGTTTGAGCATTCGCTCAAGTATAAATAAAAGCCCTTGTTGTCTCTTTGCTGTTCGTAGGTGTTGCCCTTGACCCATCTTCCAAGCTGTTTAACAACATAGCAATTTTTTCCGCGTTGATGGAAGTTCACGACAACTTGAACTTTATTGATGATGTTCCAGTCTTCAACTTCTTCCTCTTCCAATGCTCTTGCTTGTGATGCTTCGGTGCCGTTGATTGGCTCGCAATCCCAATCTATGGAAGCAAGATCGTCGTCTGAAATATGGCAGGCAATAGTTTTGGCTTCTTCTTCTGATGCTGCCTCAATGTGAACGGTAGCGGTATGGATGTATGTTTGATTGAGTAAAACTTCATAAACTTGTTTCATGGTAGGTCTCCTTTGTAGTTTTTATAAGTGGAAGGTCCGTAAGGTGGACCAATCCTTGTGTTTCTTACTTGGCTAAGAATTGCTTGGAATCGATATATCTAAAGTTGTCGGTTCCTTCCATTTCAGCCATAAGCTTGTCATAGTTTTCTTGGCTCAAGCGGGTGTCTGTTCTCTGTAAAAGCTTGCCATAAACCCAGTTGTCAAGATTTTTGATAAGGGTTGCAAGCTGGTCTTCTGTGATAGTGCCTTTTTTGAATAAAACTGGAAGATAGCTGTCTGTTTTTGATAATTCGATTGATTGCTCAATAGTTCTATCACTCACTAAGAAACTGGATGCTTTGAATTCATCCTCGTCGTCTTGGATCAAGCTCATTCCCCAAGTGCCATCCATCTGATCATCATAGAATCTGAATTTTGGCTCATGCTTTTTAAGTTGTGCGATTCCTTCTTCCCCGAAAATCACATTGACCTTTTTCTCGGAGAAAATAATCTTCTCCACATTAACGACTTTTGCTTTTTGAAGGTTATTTAAGAAACGGCGGGTGATTGTATTAACATCGTCTTCTGTTGATATGCCGTTTCCATTTTTCAATTGAAGGCAACCAGTTAAGATTGAGTGTGCATAGTGAGCTGTTTCAACACCAAGCTGGCTTTTTGTCTTTGCTGCTGCGTTGAAATAGATAGTGTCGTAGCGTTTTGGTGAAACATTGTTGTCTTCTGAAACGGCACCGCTGGCAATGATTGATTTGCCGTCTTGATCGACTAATTGAAAAACTTTTGTGCTTTGTAAAATGGTGTAGCTCATGACATTATCCTTGTTTGTTGTTATATATTTAATTTAACAAATAAACGGATTATGTCAACATAGATTATTGACTTTAAGATAAACGGTTCACTTAACGATAAAAGGATGGCATGAACCATCCTCATTTAAGAAACTGAAAACTCAATCGTCTTCGTCAGTGAGTTTGATTTTGACTTGGCTTGGTGGGTCAAGCTTGATTTTGTTATTGGTAGCCTCGGGAACGCTTATCGATCTGGCCTTTCTCTTCCTTTGCTTGCCTTGCTCAAGCTCTCTGGATAGGTCATTGAGAGTAAAGCCGTACTTGGTGATTTGGTTCTTGACCTCTTCTAAGGCCATTGCCTTTTTGACATGGCGGTTTCCTATTCTTGTTCTTAACCGTTCTTATTCAACCAATCAATAAACTGAAAATATTTCTCGTCGTAGATGGCTGGATCATCCTCTTCTTCTTCAGCATCGTCTTTGGCACACATGCTGGCAAGAAGCCAGCGGCATTTTTTGATTCCCTCTTCTGCACCAGGTAGGTCTTCTACTGCGAATGTGATCTCCTTGTTTGTGGATTCGCATGAGACATTGGTATGAGGAAGTTCAGCGGCTTTCTGGATAGCTTCTTCTTTGGAGTCAGCTTCTACAAGTTGGATGCTGGTCTCTGTAATGGTTTTTGTTCTTTCGGTTATGACTTCAAATTGCATATGACCTCCTTGTCTGTTCACCCCTAAAGCCCGCATATAGCGAGCTAGTGAGTTGGGAGGTCTTAGGGCTGTTTAGGTTGCTAATGCTAATAGCTCTTGTAGGTCGACAATGACTTCTTTTGTCTTTTTAATGCTTTGAGTATGCCCTTGAATGGTTTGATCGTATTCCTCTTTTGCTTTATTCCATATTTCATTGAGTGTCATTTTTGAGTGGCTGTATTGAAATAGGTGCATATCAACAAGCTCGTCTTCAATCATTTTTTCGTGCTTGGCTATCTCGTTTTCAAAATGATTGATCATGTAATATTGCTCATTGATCAATGATTGGATTGTTTTGTTGTCGGAAGGCTCAAATCTGATGGTAATGCCGTCTTTGTGAGTGATGACATAGTTAACTTTCCCGTCCCAATTGTTTTTGCCTTTGTGAATCTTGTACTCTTTTTCTGACAATGCTGTAGTGATTAATTTGATGATTGATGGTTTCATGGTGGTTTCTCCTGTTATTGTTGTTATTGGATAGCCCGTTGAGGTGGGTTAGTCCTTTTGTTGTTTAGACTGCTTCCTTTGCCATCTGTAAGATGTTGTTGTAGTTGGACCACGCCATTTCGTTCATGTAGTAGTCCAATAAAGTCATTTTCTTTCGATCTTCAGGAACTTGATTGAAGTCGTACCAATTGTGGCTAAACTCTTGGATTTTTCCTTGGTTGAGCTTGTAAAACTCATCGAGAAATTCATCATCGGCAAGGTGGTAATATTCGATTTCATTGTAATAGTTGTTGAAGTCATCCATTAAGTATTCTTCGCTTTTGCCAACACAAAGCTCAATTCTGAAGAATCCTGCAATTTCACTAAAAATGGTGTATTTGATTTCTTCGTGTCTTTTGAAGTATGCCAATAAGTCCATGTTGCTCTCCTTGTTTGTTTTGGTTATATATTTAATTTAACAAATAAACGGATTATGTCAACATAGATTATTGACTTTAAGATAAGCGGTAAACTTCAAGATAAATGGATGGATTGGAGCTTCTTAAATAAGGAAGCCCGTAGGGTGGGAGACTTTGACGGCGAGCTTGACTCGCAAAGAACGAATGTTCTTTAAGATGACCTGGGCGATACCTGGCTTTTTCCTGGACGACTAATATTTGTTGTTCTTGTTGACTCTTCTTGCAAGATGTACGCTAAAGTTTCTTCACTATCTACTTTATTGATGAGGTGAAGAAATGATTGAGGCTATCAAGAAGTTCTCGGCTGGTTATCGTGCCGTAGGTATCAAGAACACGACTGGAATTGAAGGTTCTGGCTGGATTGCTACCATCATGAAAGATGGCAAGGTTCTCGGTGACGCTGCTGATTACGGCGATGGTGCTGCCGTTCATGTGAGCTTCACCAATCAGGAGGATGAGCAAGCCTTGTATGACCATGCCAAGGCAACCTATCCGCAATTCCAATATGCGACGGCTGATTGCTTCCTCGGTGATCTCGTGAACTATGAGCTGGCGATTGCGAAGCTCAAGAAACAAGCCAAAAAGAAGCTCATGAAGGCTGAAGAGGGCGAGCTTGATGAGAACGGTGTCGCCAAGTCGTACAGCTCGTGGAATGCTCCCGATAGCCCCGAGTTGCGGGCAAACATCCTCGCCAAGTATCCCGAAACCGTCTTCCTCAATGATGAGCTTGAGGGTTGGGCTGACATCAAGAAGTCTCGGAAGTGATAGCCCCCAAGAATGAATGAAGCCCCTAAATCGGGGCTTTTTTTATCGCTCAATGGTCTTGGATTGCTTATCTGATCTCAAGCACTTGAGAGCGGCTAGTTTGGTTTGTAGCTGAGTATTGAAAGGTGCTGGAATCTTCTCTTGCTCTTGTGGTGGAGTCTTGTCAGTGCAAAGCTCTTTTGCTTTGAGATATTGATTGAATTCTTGCTCCGTGATTCTCTTGTCATGAATGAACCATTCTCTTGTTCCAGTTTTGAGAATAAGGGCTGGTCCGTCCTCTCTGTGAAGCTTTCCTTCAACATACCACGCTTGATGTCCGTCTGGTCCCAAAACGGCAGGACCATCTAATCTGTGGCGAAGTCCATTGACAAACCATACCTTGTAGCCGTCAGCATCAATCATGGCGGGTCCATCTTCTCGGTGTAGTTTGTCGTCCTTGAAATATTCAACGGTTCCATTGCTTTCATATCTTCCTTGTCTCATTCTTCTTCCTCATATAAATAAATATACTTTAACAAGAAAAATAAGATGATCAAGTCTTGAAGATGTACGCTATGATTTAGCCATCAATTCAACAAGATGGGTTAATCATGAATATTCAAGATATCAAGAAGCAAGTTGAGGAAGTGGCTGAGAAAGCTCAACAAGCATTTTGGGATGAGGTTGCAAAGAACTTCCCCGAGATCTCAACGGGTGATATGCCGATTCAAGCGGTCTTCCAGTTCAACAAGGAATGTGAGGAAGCGGTGGGAATCTGGGTCAAAAGCAACCATCCCAGCTATCCCAAAGAATAGAACCCTCAGAAACTCACGAAAGAGCCCCTACGTGGGCTTTTTTGTTGTTGGTGGTGCCGTAGGTCTACCTCACTGATTGGAGAGGCTAGAAACCATGAAAAAAGCCCCTAATTGGGGCTCTTATTAAACCAGCTTCATGAGTCGTTTGTAGAGCATGGTTTGGAAGTCTCTATTGGTATCTACGAACATATGAACATAGATGCCGTCGTCCTTGATTTGATACACCACTCGGGTCTGTCGCACGAGTCTTTGACGGCAATCGGTCAATCCAAGGGTCACGATTTCTTGGGGGATAGAGCCAGCTTCGGGCATCTCTCCAAGTTGGCTGAGAACCTTCTTGTACTCAGCATCAACCTCTTGCCAAACCGTGTTGCCGAAGTTCTTGCGCACATAGGTTCGGATCTCCCGATAGTCCTCCTTGGCGGCACTCAGGACAAAGACGGGGCGGGTCATTCCTCACCTTCCTTGTCCATCTCGGCAAAGAAGGCTTCGGCGGTCACGAACTTGCCTTCCTCGATCTGCTTGTTGCCAAGAGCCAAGAGCTTCAAGAGAGCCATTGTTTCTTGCGTTTCTTCGTAGGTAGCAATGTCCATCACTACCATCTTGGCTTCCCCGTTCTGGGTAATGATCAGCGGGTTACGGTTCTCAGCGAAGTCCTTCACGATTTCAGCGGTGTGAGACTTCAAGTAAGAGATGGGCTTGATCTGTTCAGAGAGCTTCATGGTGTCCGTTCCTCTTAGCTGTTGAGCCATTCTTCGTAAGTCTTGACCGTCCAGCCAAGGCTTTCGGCATTCGTCTTGTAGATCTGGTACTCGCTGTCGTTGTCGCCTCGGGCTTGGGTCTGCCAAGTGTCAGAGGGGATCAGCTTCGGGGTGTCGCTCATGGCTTCGTCCTGGTTGGTGACTACAGGACTAATTATAGACCAAATTTAGTCTTTCATCCATCAATATCCCCGAAACATCAATAAGAACAACAACAAAAAAACAACCTCAATGGGTTGTCTTTTAATTTAATCTGATAATCATTCCCCTGAAGACCGAGGGGTTAGGTTTTAGATTTTAAGCTTTCTCTTCAATACGATAGCCAGATAATCAGCGATGTCTTGCTTGTCTTCGTCATCAATATCGGAAGGAAACGACATCAAGAAATATTTGCTGCCGCTCAAAGGCATTTGGAATGCGTAACTCATAAGACTCAGCTTTAGGCTTCTCTTTGACCTTGGCTGGCTCAGGTTCATTGAATGGATTGTCTGAATCGATTGAAGCCAATATCCTGTCTAGCTCGTCGTCCTCTTGTGGGGAGGAAGGTACAAATAAAACTCTTGGGCTGTACTCCTTGTGATGTCGTACATATTGCCTAGCGACTTCATACTTGTAGATGGCGGCTTTAGTGATGCCAGTAAGCTCGCTGATTGCTTTGACCGTTATTTTTTTGTTGGCTTCAGACAATGTGCCGATTGCAACCTTTACTTCCTCAATGTTTTGTTGTGTGTTTTTTGCCATATTTCCTCCTTATAGTTGTTATTAGTTGGCTGTCTTATTTTTTCTTGGGTCCAGGTTTGACTCTCTTGTATGGAATCTTGTTTTTTGCAAGCTGGTTGCACAAACTCATCCTTTGAGCGACGATCTCTAAAAACTGGAATATTATGCTCGGCAACAATCTTGGAAAGTGTTTGGCGAGTGGTTCCAATCATCCTAGCCAAGCTACTTATGTTGTACTTTGAAGTGTCAATCTCGCTGAGTCTTTGAAGAATAGTTGCAACTGTGTCTTTATTTCTTATTCTTGCGCATTTAATCTTGTGGCTCCTAAGAAGATTGTAAAATGCTGCTAATGATCCATCCATTTTCAATAATTTGTAAAGCTCTCGTGATGTATATTTTGAAGTATCAATCTCACTGATTCTTTGAAGAATAGTTGCAACTGTGTCTTTATTTCTTCTTCCATTCTTGAAGGGTATTTTTTCAGCATAGAGAACTTCTCTTAATCTTCTGAAATTTCCCCCGACAATCTTGTGTAGCTCTTGAGCGGTGTATTGCTCTGTGTTGTCAATTAACTTAATTTTATCGATGATGTTGTTGGCATGAGGTATTTTGTATTTGGATAGCAATAAACTCATCTGGTAAGAATTGAGACTAGCTAGACCATCTATTGGTAGCTTCTTTATGTCTGAGTGAAGTAAGCTTTTTGTGTCAAAATTCTTCAACTCTTTGGAAATTCGCTCAAGTTCATCTCGTTGCTGAAAATTATCCAAGCTTGAGAACTCATCAAACTCATTCAAGATTTGATGAACTCTTTGTCTACTTATGCCCAAGTGACTGCCGACAGAGGCTGTGGTGGTTTTTGTTCCCTTGGCATTTAGTTCCGCGATTGCCTCTCTAACTCTATGTATTGCTTGCTTGTCAGAACGATTCTGTTTTGGATATTCTTGGTAGGTCCTCAACTTGGTCAATAAATCTTTTTGCTTGTGATAGTTGAGTGTGCCCTTGATTGTGTCATAAGCCTTGCCAAGTGATTTGGCAACCTCTGAGATCGTTGGCTTAATTCCTTGCTTTTCCAATGATTCAATGGCTTCGTAAATCTCCTTTAGTGCTTTTGGTTGTGTGTGTTTTCCCATATAGTCTCCTTATCTCATGGTTGGTCTTCTTATCAAGAAAGGACTAGGTCTCTTTTCTCGTTGTGGTTCTGGTTCGTAGTTGCTGTTCATGGCATCCATTGCTATGAGCTGAGTGATAAGCTCCATACATGACTTGTGCTTGCTCTCAGTAGCAAGAGACATCAAGAATAGTGTTGCTCCCTCGGCTTGCTTTCTCATAGATTCCTCTCGGTTGGTTGGTTTCCATCCTGCTAGTTCTGCGGCTTTAAGAAGCAATGGCATCTCAAAGGTGGATGTCACATCCTCAAGGTCTTTCTGGTGTTTCTGCTCTTCTAAAGCCTCGTCCTCTCTGCGACCTTGCACCTGGGCTGCTGCTCGTTTCTTCTTCTGAGCTGGGGTTAGGTTGCTATCAAACATTTTTCTTGCCTCCTTTGTGGTTGCTTAGCTTCTTGTATTCGATGTTGTTGCGGTAGCAAATGACTCGCAATGAACGAATGGATGTTTGGCAATCGATAAGCTTGTGTAGCTCTTGAATAGTCAAGTTGCTCACATCCTCTTTCAGATTGATAAGCTTGTGCCTGGTCCCGCCTGGTCGTGCCTTGGATCGCTGAGCACTGGCAAAGCGAGAGTCGTCAAAGGGGATCTCGTGCTTGCAAAGTAGCTTGTAGAAGGATTGAGCTGTGCGGGGATAACCGACAACCTCTTTCAATTCGTTGATGGTTTTGGCTGCTGTGTCCATGCTCTTCAACTGCCCGACGAACATAGCGAGCTCGTCTTCACTGAGGCGATACTTCTCATTGCTCTCGTTGTTGTAAGCAAGGGTCTTGCTTACTGATTGACGGCTGATACCCAATGTTTGAGCGACATTGCTTTGGGTGGTCTTTACGCCACTTTCGCCTAGTTCTTTGATTGTGGCCTTGATCTTCTCAATTCCCGCTTTCTTCTGGTTTGTTTTCATGTTGTCTCCTTCGTTATTTAATAGCCCCTTGATTGGGGCTTTGTTGGTTTAATGTTCATTCTGCAAATAAGTCCCAATAAGAACCGTTTTTCTCGACAAATTTCTCTCGTACCCATTGCCGTCCTTCTTCACGAGTTTCCTTGTATTGCTCGAAGTATTCTTCGTCTGAAAGATAGTTGGTTGAGATGACTTTAAGGCATGTTGCTTTTGAAAGATTGCCCCATAAGCTGATGTTTCTATACAAGACGCTGCCATCGTCGTTCCACACATTGAAATGAGCTGTGGTGCGTTTGTGGGAGTTGAAGTTGTACTTGTCTAAGTTGTTGATGATTGTGATGGTTGTCATTTTCTAGTCTCCTTTGTAGTTGTTGGTATTAAGCGATTCTTACTGCATCTGTTAATGGGTTGTAATCGGGCTTGTCAGTCCATACGATTTCATGCATGTCATCTGTGACTGCTTCGTAGACTTCATCTTTGTTGCCAGAATATATCTTGGCTATTGTTTCACTTGATTTGTCGATCAAGGTGAATGTGTCGCCTTCTGATTTGATTGAATGGTTATTGATGCCCCAAATTTTTGCCAATGTAATTAAAGCACTTTTGATTTCTGTTTTTGTAGTCATGGTATTCTCCTAAATGGTTCTTTCATTATTCAATTTAACGATTATTTAGAATTTGTCAACATAAAGAACTGGTTTATATTGACTTTAAGATAAACGGTAAACTTAGCGATAAGTGGCAAGATAGGGATTTATTGAGGGCAACAAAAAAGCTCCACTTGGGAGCCTTATTGTTTGGTTGAGGAACTTAGATTGATTGAGCCAAGTTAATTGCTGCCATGCTGATTAATGTTACAAGCAAGGTAAATCCAAATATGAAATCTACAGTTGATAGATTGTTGGATTCATCTTTGAATTCTTTTTCCCAATATGCGAATTTTCTTTTTAATGATGCGATAGACATGTTATTCTCCTTGTTTGTTATCTATATATACCTAATTTAACAAATAAACGGAATATGTCAACATAGTTTATTGACTTTAAGATAAACGGTAAACTTGACGATAAAAGGATGCATTGGAGCTTCTTAAATAAGGAAGCCCGTAGGGTGGGAAGACTTTGACAGCGAGCTTGACTCGCAAAGAACGAATGTTCTTTTGAAGATGAAGGGGCGACTTGTCCAGACAAATAAAAAAGCCCCTCTAGGGGGCTTTTCATGGTGTTGCTGAGCTTAACTTAATTCATCCGGGTGCAAACGGAAATGGCATGTTGCCCGTCGTTCTCGATCACTGCCAAGCTTGCCGACAGAGGCAACACAAGAACTCCACTTGTGAGCTGATTTTCGCCGTTCTTGGTAGAGGTTGCCATGCCCGTGAAGTCGTACATTGCACTGGCTCCATTGACCTTGTTCAAGGTCAGTGTTTCTTGCCAAGAGCTGTTGCCTTGGGTGACATTGATAGTCGTTCCGCTGTTCTTGAGGGTGCCTACAAGATTGCCGAAATACGAGCAAAGCCAGCTTCCATCAAACTCGTTGCCTTGGAGAGCTTGGGTCTTCACTGCATAGAGGTTGCCAACGGTCAGAGGGGCAACGGTTGCATAGTGGTCGACAACCAGCACGGGACCACGATCACCAGCTTGCACGAAGACATTGCCGAAATTGGCGCCATCAAGCTTCATGGTAATGATGCCGCTGTTCACATCCTTGCTCAGAGTGAGGTTGTGCTTCTCCGTGGGCTTGGCGGGGTCAATCTGGTTACATCCCGAGCTGGAGACCGTCCCAGCAAGGCAATAGGTTCCTGTAGCTCCATCGCTGTTGATTTGGAGCTGTCCACCAAGGAATGTTGCTGGGGTTCCTCCTTGCGGGTCTCGTGTGGTGCCAAGGAAGTTGTAGGTGCCAGCAAGAGCCGTCATGTTCGCTACTTGATAGGGAGAGCCAGCAACGGAAGCTGACTTGCTTCCAACGGTCATAGTCCCCGATATCGTCTTTGTTTGAAGGTCTTGATAGAGACTGATTTTGCCCGCTAGGGTGTAGTTGACGAAGTTGCCCAAAACCGTGCGGGTCAGTGTTCCCGACTCGGTAGCAACTCCATATTGAGAGTTGTTCGGAACTACTTGATAGTTGCCCGTTTTGGTGTCGACCGTCAGTCGCCATGTATCTCCAATATCGGCGGCAAGGTCAAACACTTCCTTGCTGTTGTCGGTGCTGATAGTGGTTGCCCCGAGAGCTGAGGCAGTGGCTTGAGAATTCGCTTGAGTGGTGCTGATTTGAGGCTGTGAAGGTTGGGTGTTGGTTTGCGAGTTGTTATCGCTGCCTCCACCTCCACCACATCCAGCAAGAATCATGGTGAGAATGGTAGCCGTGGTCAGTGCTGCTTTTTTCATTACTTTCCCCTTGTTGATTGATTGTTTAGCTCAAATAGACGCCGCCAGTTTTAGGAGCATCTTTGACTCCAAACGCCTTCTTGATCTTCTGAAAAATTGCCTTAATCGTCGGGTCGCCGTCCATGTCGTTCTGAATGAGAACCGTCTTGTCCATGTACTTGCTTTCAATCGTGACAATGGGTTCTCGGTTCTTGCCAAGCAAAGTAATGGAATCTGGGGCAATTACCGTGTAACGATCATTGCCTTGTGATTCTGTGTAGAGAACATAGCCATTGACTTGAATATCCATGAGAACAAGGTCATTGGCATTGCTTCGGTGAGCCGATAGATAGCCTTCAAGCTTCCGTGCTGTTTGCTCGTCGGGATTGAAGAAGTAATCGGTGGCTTGATTGAAGCCGTTTGTCTTGAAGCTGGGATTGAGCAAGACAAGGTAATATCGGCCACTGCCATATCCAAGACTGCGGTACTTGTCTATGAAGTTGGTTTTATTTACTGAGGCATAAATGGCAAAGCCTTTTCCGGGTTGGTAGGCTTTTACACTGGCTGTAAAAGGTGTTTTGATTGAAACATTCTTGATGCGTTGTGCCGTGCTATATGAGGCGTCAAGTTTGGGTGTCAGTGCTTTGAGAAGATCTTGCTTGCCGAAGGCATTTGAGTTCTTGTTGTATTCAAAGGAGAAATCTTCCGCCAGTCCTTGATAATCCTTCTTGGCTTTAGACCAATAAAAGTCTCGCCATGTGTTGTAGGTGGCATCCCCATCTTTGAATTGGGAAGTCATATCGAAGGTGGTCTCGTAGACCTTGCCTTC
The DNA here is from genome assembly GCF_008801835.1 of Cupriavidus pauculus. Taxonomy (GTDB): domain Bacteria; phylum Pseudomonadota; class Gammaproteobacteria; order Burkholderiales; family Burkholderiaceae; genus Cupriavidus; species Cupriavidus pauculus. The sequence goes on from NZ_VZOW01000013.1 coordinate 52,097, forward strand.
TGAGGACCGGCGAGCAATGCCGGTGCTGTCGGCAAGGGCGGTGGTGCAAACCGTGAGCGATAGCACTGCGGCCACGGTTGCGAAGAGCTTTGAGTGTGTCATTGGGTCTCCAAATGCAAGGGATGGTCAACCTGGCTTGAGTTCGTGCCTGGTCACGCTAATGTGGGAATGGGTGGTCCGAAATGGGAACCATATCCCGCATTGCTAATCATATCCCGTGGTGCTATGTGCATCAACGGGCCAGTATGGGCGCATGGTTCAAGGCAATGAAAAAAACCCTGCTCTCGTGTTGTTTGGTGCCACTGTTCGCCGTCTACGGAAAGAACGGGGCAACTCGCAAGAGACCTTTGGAGATCTCTGTGGCATAGATAGAAGCTACATGGGGGGTATTGAGCGAGGGGAACACAATCTAGCCCTCATCAACATCCTCAAGATTATTGTTGCGCTTCAGATGAAGCCGTCAGAGTTTTTCAAGCATCTTGACGACACGGACTAGGGTTATCGTCAACAACATAGAGCATTTAGCTCCGTGCTGAGTCGATCTGTGCGATTAACATTCTTACGGCATGAAGAAAGCTCCCAAGTTGGAGCTTTTTTTGTTTATTAGAATCCGAATTTCCTCTTGGCTTCTTGTTGTGGTAGGTTCATGTGTCTTGCTTGAACCTCAATCATATCCCCGTTGAATTTCATTTCCTTCAACTCTTCCTTGGTATATTCAAGAAGAGCATTGGCAACGGCATCATTGATATATTGCTTTGCCTCTCTCAAAGACTTGATCATAAGACTATCAATCAAATCTTCGCTCATGCTTGGATTGAACAATGCTGATCCTCTTGTTGCCTCATTGTAGATTTTCTTGCAGATAGAGGTTCTTTCTTCTTTGGTTGGGCTTGGGATATCAAAGACTTTGAATCGGGTCAATAATGGCTCTGGAATGCCTTCAAGCTCATTAGCACAAGCAATGAAGATAACACCTGAACAATCGATTGGATGGTCTATAAATTCGTCTGTAAAGGTCTTGGCGGTGTTCTCTTCAAGTAACTGGTAGAGAGGTGCCTTGGGATCATTGTCTTCTCTAACGGGCTTCTCTATCTCATCCAAGACAACGATTGGATTGACTGTTGAACTCTCAACCATAGCTTCAAGGATCTTGCCTTGTTTAGCATCATTCCATGTAGAGCTTCCCCCACTTAATAAACGTCCTGTTGTTGCTGATGAGATGTCCACATAGGTCATGCTGGTTTGAAGAGCTTCAGCAAGTTTCTTGGTAAATAGTGATTTACCGATACCTGGTGAGCCAAGCAATAGGATGGGATTGACACGAAACTTGTTGGTCTCTTCAAGCAATCTGAACTGAGCTTTGTAGAAGCGAATGTCTTGAAGCTCATCAAACACGGCTTCGTCTTCAATGATTATTTTTGGTTTTTGAGAAGGTTGTCTCAAGATTTTGCCGATGAATGGGACATGCGGACCTCTTTCAAGACTTCTATGATGTCTTCTCAATGATGCTTCGTCATACCAAGTCACCTTTTTGAAATCCTCTGGTTGTTTCCCATCTCTGGCTAAATAAAGAACGGTATCGCCATTAAGCTCTCTCTCATAGTGGCTATAGATAATATCGCTGGCTAATTTGTAGTATTCTGAATGCGAAGCCTTGAATCCGCTAAGTCTGATACGATTGATGGCATGAAGTTCCTTACTTTTGGTCTCCATTGTGAAGTGGTTGTCTTTCACTTCAATTGATTGTAAATATCGATGAAGTCTTGCTCTGACAAACTGTGGGGCATCTCGTCTTGTTTTGAAAAATCTGCAAATTTCCTCAGCATCTTCCGTGTGTTGATCAGTTACCAAGGGCTCAAAAATCTTCATATAGCACTGAACATAGAAGAGGCCATCATCTTCGGGATAAATCTCAACAAGCTGCTCAAGAGTTTCAACTGATTTTTCAAGTGCTTGAATGAATTCGCTGTCTGAATCATCCAATGGGTGTCTGTTGATAGGAATTGCATCTAATAGTGTTTGCTTCCAGTCAGTGTCATTTTTCTCCTTCTCTTCAGGCTTGATTTCCTCCTCTTCCTCGTCATCCTCATCAAAATCAAAATCAAAAGAGGGGAAAGTGGGTTCATCGCCTGGATCGCCTTCATTGTTTTCCTCTTGCTCGCCAACGATTTCATTGAAATATCCATAAATATCGGAATGGTATTCCATCATACTGACTTCAAGAACATAGTCACCAAAAGCACGGATATTGGTGTCAAATTCTTCAACAAGAAGCTTGACGATATCTAAATGACCTAAATATGCAGCCTTGCATAAAATGGCGTTTTTGTTGTGTTCTGGATTAAGGTGGGCTCTGACAGTTGCTACTGAGCCTTTTTTGATGGCAAGCTGTAGATAAGGTGGCAACCCTTCAAAGTATTCATCAATTTCAAGAGTAGTTTCTTCAATCATATTGTCTCCTTGTTGTTGTTATAACTTCAATTTAACGGTTATATTGAGTTTGTCAACATAGCAACTAAAATAAAAGACAGGAGACACAATTGAAGATAAGTGGAGGCAATAAAAAAGAGCCTTTCGGCTCCTTAGATTTTGGTTCGTATTCTCATCTGTCTAGTTTCCTCCATATTGCCTTGCATAGCTTCTCTGCTGAGCGAAGAAAGGCAACTCCACTTCTTACAAAGCCTGCCGTGGTGAGAGATCCCACAAAGGCAAAGCCAAGCAAGACAAGTAAAAGTAGGAAACCTCCTATGTGTGGGTTCTTCGCTGCATCGGCCATGTCTCTGAGAGCTGAAGTGGTCAATGCAAGCATGAATGCATTAACGAAGAGGAATGCTCCCGTCTCTTTAAGCAAGCCCTTGATATCCTCTTTGGGTGTTGTGTCAGTTTGATTATTCTTGAAAAACTGAAATTCTTCTTGTTGTAGTTCCATATCGTCTCCTTATATTTTTGCTTTGCCTTTGGAGCCTCCATTGTCATGAAGTTCAATAGAGAGCTTGTTGGCAAGCATGATGGTGCTTACTTTCTTTGAAAGTAGGGATGCGAGATAGCTATATGCTGCTTTGTCAGCTTTCTTGTGCTTTCTCACATACCAAAGATAGTCATTCAAGTTTGTCTCTAAGTTGTTCATGTCGTCGCTCCTTGTTTTTGTTCTTAATACTGACCTCTAAGCCATTTTTCGTGCTGGTCCAGTCTGTCTATCAATCCACCTGTTTTCTGTCTGAGTTCACCCCATTTGAAGGTGTGCTTGCCTTTGTAGGTCTCCAAGACAAGAGGGGCGAGTTGGTGAAAGACTTCCTTCGTTCTGGTGAGGATCGCCTTCTCGGTGTACCTGGCAAGCTCCAATTCAAAGTGAGCGTGATATGTGGTCTCGATCAGCTCTTGGCTCTCTGGAATGTGATTGAGAGAGAAATGAAGGTTGTAGTGACTCTTGTTGCTGGTTGGGTTGCTGATGCTCTGTAGGCTGAGCTCGTAGCAATCTGAACCAATCCACTCAGTAACCTTCAAGCCCTCATAGAAAGCATGGTTGAAAAGAAATCGCTTGAAGCTGTGGCTGTCGTCACGGATATATTCAATCTCAAGCTTCTTGTCCACGGTGGTTTTCTGTTCCATGTCTAGAAGGTGCCATTTCGCAACCAAGGCCATTGTGTATTCTTCAACGATCATTTGAAGCTCCTTGTAGTTTTGGCGGTGCTGCTGGCTTTGTGCTTCTGCCCAAGGCTCTTCATCATGTCGTCGTAGACCAAAGCTGCTTGAAGGCTCTGAATGCCTTTGTAAGCTGAATCGATCATCTGAAGGGGATCGTCAAAGACGGCAGAGAATAGAGGCTTCCCGTTCTTCAAGAATTCAATCTTGATCTGCTCGTGCTTGGCTGTGTGGTTGCCGACATTGAAGTACATATCAAGATTTTGTTGTTCTCTGATTCTCTTGATATCTGCCATCTTGTCTTTGTAGGCTTGTGGCAAGTTGTCAGTTGGAAGCATGACAAGGCTTGGGTCGTAGTGAGAGGCGAGCTTGTTTAATTCTTGCTCTGTGCAAAGCTCAAGTATGAAATAGTTTTTTTGTCCTCTTAATCTGTCTGTTGAATTCATGTTGGTTCTCCTTGTACCCCTAAAGCCCGCATGTAGCGAGCTTGATTGGTTGGGTGCTGGAGAACTTATCCTTGGAAGTTGCCTGTATCTTCTAAAGACTTCCAAAAATCCTTGGCAAATTTTTTGATGCCGTCCTTGCTCAAGAATTTCTCAGCCTCGGGCTTTTCAAGTGTTGTATGTTCCAACTCTTGCTTCTTCTCTAAACTCTTATCTAACTTCTTTTCCAATGGCTTATTCATCTTAAACATAACATCTCCTTTTATCTGTCAATATTCAATATAACGAATAAAAAGAATTTGTCAACATAGAAAGCAAGAAATATCTTGACTTATTGAAAATAATTTGACTTGCTTTTGTTTTCTGCTATTTGTGGACGGATTAAAGGAGGTTGATAGATGAAATATCAATATTTAGCACGAGAGAAGGAACTTCATTTCTGGGTAGTGGAAGAAGGCAAACACAAACACTTGATATATAGCGATGTGGGTGTCAACGAAGTTGATGATGCTGTTCGTGAAATGAAAGAGAGACTTGACGAAGACTATCGCCGTCAGAATGAAATAGAGGCTCACAATAGATAAGCCCTCCGAAGAGGGCTTGTGGTGTTGGTGTCATACCTTGATTTTTCCAGCTCGTGTGATTGATTGCTCTTGCTTGTCCTTATGTTGGATACCAAGCTTTTTCATCATGTCTTCGTAGCTGTCTTTTTGAGGAAGGGTGGTGTCAAGTTTGTTGGCAAGTTTTACTGAGTTCGCTGTATCTCGCACCCATTGAGCTGTTTCCTCTTTAATGTTTCTGACTTGAGGAATCGCAATCTCGACATCCGCTCCCTTGTTAATGAGCATTTGTGTGGCTCCTGTTTGGTGGGCTTCTATGGCGACTACAAGGGCATGTTCTCGTTTTGCATGAATATCAGCCCCATGATCTATTAAGACAGCCATATTGCCAAGATACCCCCAATGGGAAGCAAGTATCAATGCATATGGGTATTGTCTTGAGTCGGCTCCCTTATCGATGAGCGCTTTCATAATCTCTGGATTGTCTCTTGATGCTGCCACTGCTTCAAGGTGTGTAGATCCGCGTTCTCCGCTGTAGTTGGCGTCAAATAATTCATGCTCCATTAACTTCTTGGCATCAGTAACATAACCTTGACGTATGTCGGAAATGAAATTCTCGTTGACTGTGTAGTAATCCATAGTTTCTCCTTATAGTTTAATTTTGCCTTCTCTGGTCATTGATTGATTTTGCTTAGTCTTATGCTCAAGCCCAAGTTTCCTCATCATGTCTTCGTATGGATCTTTTTGAGCAAGGTTGATGTCAAGCTTGTTCTTGTTGACAATTCGGTTTAATGCTTGCTCAGGGTCTTGATTGCCGACCATGCTTTTCAATTTATCTGACATGTGATCGTAGGCTTTTGTCTCAAGAATAAGCTCTGGATCGTTTCTAAGTGGATAAGAGGCTTTCGCAACAATCTCTTTGTCTTTCTTTCCCATCTCAAGCACAAGCTCTCTGTCGGACAAGAATGATGGCTCAATGCTGGTAGCGGGTTTTTTGTAGTCTGTACCATGCAATTCTTGCTCGACTTCTTTCGTAAGTCCCTCAGAGATTGGTTTGAAATCTTTGTGTGATAAAGCATCTTTGAAGACTTCTCTATCTGCTCGTAGCTCGTCGCCTAGATAGTGGAAAATTTCTGGGGATACCTTAACGGCTTGTTGAGCGAAGTCTTTGTTATCAAGAAGCTCTCTATCTAAAACAGGATAGAACTGGTGTTCCCCTTTGAGAGCTTGTAGGGCAATATCAGTATCTTTTTGGAGATGTCTATCTAAGTTAAGATATGCTGCTGGATCGGCTGCTACTAGGTCCATTGCGAAAGGCTTATCTGCAAGTAGGTTGGATGGTAGAGAGTAATATCTGCCACTTTGACCTTGGGCACTTAAAGTCTCAAACCAATGTTTGTCCCTCTCTGAGGCATTGGGTCTTTCGGCTCTTTGGCGAGCTCGTTCAATGAGTTCTGGATCAGCTTTCAAATAGTGCTTGAATTTCTCTTGGGCTGTTTCATTGCTTTTCGCGTCTCTCCAATCATCATCCCAAGTCTCAGCATGAATTGCATGAGCATAGGCAAGGACAATCTCCTTGTCTTGTTTTAGCTCATCCCCCATTGAGTCCATAATTCCGGTTTTTCTTGCTTTTGAATTCAAGGCAGATAGATAGAAATCTCTATCGTTTCTGACCTCATCGCTCATGTCTGCAAGAGGAAAAGTGGAAGTTCCGAACCATAAACTACGTGCGGCATCTAGTGCTTCAAGAGCAAACTCTCGGCTGTTTTTTAATCTGTCTGAGGCGTATTTAGCCAAGTCGCCATCTTGTTCAACACAAGCGATCATGAACTTTTCATTGTCAAAATATTCTTGTGGTAGTAGCTTGGATTTGTCTTTGCAATCACTTTGGTAAAGCTCTTGAGCCATCTTCTCAAAGTCGTCGGTGATTTGGATTGGCTCTATTTGATCAAGTGTTTTTTCCATATAGATTCCTTGTTGGTTTCATTCATCATCTATATCAGAATATTGGCATAAATCAAGTTAATTGCTTGATTTATTTGCTATTTTCTTGTTCTTTCTTCTTCATCTCTTCAGCTTCTATTTCTTCAAGCTCATTCTCTAACCATCGCTGTAGGTTCATTAGTTGAATAGCGATTTCGGTTGAGTAGAAATGGAACAATGCCCATATAAAGAAGGCAACAAGTGGGATGAGTTTCCAGCATGAAGGAAAGCCCAAGAGCAAGCCGATAGCCAGAGCAATGATGGGGTTCATTCGTACACCCCTTTACGGCAAAAGCGGTTCTCTTGGGTGGTGAAGACGATTGGTTGGTTGTTCTGCTCTTTGACCTGGTAGGGGTAGCTATTGAGGTAGGTGAGATCCAGCTTCCAGACTCCCTTGAGTTGCTTGACCTCGTGCTTGGCTCTGTTGATGGCCAGTTCTACCTGGTCGGCAGTCCAGCCGTTGACCTTCTGTATGTGAGCTCTAACCATTGGCCCGTAGCCTCTAGAGTCAGTAAAGGCTATGTGCTTGAACTTGTGACAAAGCGGGCAAAGGATGAGGATATTTGTGAGGGATTGGGTTCTGGTTCTGTGGTCGTGAACCCATTCCTCGTGAGCCTCGACGTCGTGCTTGAAACCTTGGGCTTTTCCCTTGCCCCCGCATACCTCACAACAGAAGCCTTTCTTGCGCTTCGCATAATTCCTCAGCTCGTTCCATTGGGTCTCGGTAAGCCTAGAGCGGACATTTACCCCAGACATCTTCCAAGGAATCATGTCGGGCAAGATCTTGCCTTCTTGTGTTTGCTGGTTGGATTTTGGCTTGGAAAATAAGCCGTAGGCGATTAGGACAATGCCAAGTAGTAGGAATGTTGTTATTAGTATGGTCATGTTGTTCTTCTTGTGGTTAACAAGACAACATACCAGATAAATACACTTAATCAAGTGTATTGGTCGATCATGTATGAGTAATAGTCTTGATCTAGGCTTGCAAGATACCTTTTGATTTCTATTTTAAGAAGCTGTTTGCTCTTCGCATTGACAATCTTTTCTATGGTTCTCGTAGAGCAATCCTCATCTCTGTAATAGACCCTCACTCTTGCCGACTTCATGCGTGGAAGCTTCCCGCATGGTGCAAGACAAATCCTAGTCTATGGGCAAGAATCAATAGAGCAATTGTCGCAATAACAATCATGAATCGCACCCACACTGGCATGCCCTCTGGTTCATGGTGTTTTTCTTCCTTGACTGATTTATTCCAGAAGTCAAATTCTTGCTCTTGTCTCTCACATTGAAGCTCGGCGTTTTTGTTTTTCATTTGGCTTCCTTTGTCTTAATCCAAGTTCTACTCCATTTTTCCAAATCATCAAGCATCTTCGCCTTGAGTTCTTTCTTCTGATTGTAGTATTCAACAAATCGCTTAGCTGCCCCCTCTGGGTGATCCTCAATGGAAAGCTTCTGAGGGTCATTGGGATTCGAGATATAGAAGAATGATGCGGTAGGGGTTGATTTCCCTACTTGCTCTTTTTCAATCACAATGAGCTTGCCCTTGTATTCAACCAAATCATACTTGTCATCGTATTCGATAATATTATTGACATATTGGTGGCTTGCTTGTATTTCATCAATTATTTGTATTAGGTTCATGACCCCTCTCCTTTATCGTCCTTTCTATTCAATTTAACGGTTATATTGAGTTTGTCAACATTCAAGATAGATAAAAGGTTGGCTATCTTGACAAATGGAAATTGAAAGTTATATTTGGAGAACAACCATAAAAATAAAAGGGGACACTATGAGACTTAATGGGAGGAAAAACGGATTTACATTGATAGAGCTGATGATTACGGTGGCTATCGTTGGAATTTTAGCGGCAATAGCTTTGCCCGCTTATCAAGACTATGTAATAAGAGCGCAAGTATCTGAAGGTATGACAATTGTTGGTGGGCTTCAAGACGATATTCAAGAATACTATGCGAACAATGGAACACTGCCTGCAAGTAATTGGGCGGTTCCTACTGCAATGCCAGTCGGCAAGTATGCTTTCGTCAATAACATTCAAAACGGCTTGATTATTGTTCGTTTCGGCAGTGGAGCAAATGCCAAGCTTTCAAGAGCAATGTTAGCGATAGAAGCGGTTCCTGATGCGAATGGCTCAATCCATTGGAAGTGCGGAAATTTCGCTATGATTGCCCCTCAGTGGTTGCCATCAAGTTGCAAAGACACGATAGATTTGAATGGATATGGTGGTTAAGCCATAGAGCAACAAAAAAAGCCCCTAGAGGGCTTTCTTTCATTGTGGCTGGTGAATTTATCCTTGGAAATGCTGGGGATTCGCCAAGTCATTCCAAAGGTCTACACCCACTTTCTTGATCCCTTCCTTAAATGATTGATCATGCTGAGCATAGGTGTAGTATACCAATGAGGCTAATAGAAGTATGCTGATCAGTTTGATAATGGTTTGTTGTTTCTTGGTTGTCATGATAAGTCTCCTTGTTGTGGTTAGATTCCAAGTTGTTGAGCAATTGCTTTGTAGCCGTTGTTCGTGGGGTGGATGTGGTCTGCTGAGATGGTTTGGTCAATGTTCTTCATGTAGTCACGATTTCGCATGGCTACATAGAGAGCATCCTTCTTCTTCTGAATACCAAACGACAAGATAGCGGGTGGAAGTATCCAGATCACATTCTGAGCATGGATGCGAGCTCGTAGGGCTGCTAGGTTGGATCTCGTGCCTGGATAGTCTCTGTCGTTGATTCCAAGACTCACAATGACTGTTTGGACGGCCGGCACCTGGTTGAACCTGGTGAGAGCTTGGACTGTATTCAAGCCGACCTTGGTGTCACTGGCGCATTGTGGGAGCTGAGCTGCGATCCCTTGTGCAATGGAGTCCCCCATCACAAAGCAAGAGGCATCCTTCTTCTTGCTCACAACTTCTTGACCGAATGCCTTGGGTAAGCCCGCTATCAAGCAAAGCATGATGAAGGCTACGGTCAATGTCACATAATAAAATCGTTTTTGGCTTGTTTTCATAAATCCTCCTTTGTATATTTTTTCCTTGTAGTTATTGTTTGTTTTCCACTTTGACAAAGTGACTATCCTCTATGTTTGAGATAAAGCCTTGAATGATGAAATTGGCAAAGCCAAGTTTGGTGCAGATTGCTTTGATTTCAGTCAATATGCTCTTGGTTAAGACTCTGACAAAGAAGAAGGCTGTTCCCTCATCTTCTGCAATGAAATATTGGTTATTGATAGCTGCCATCATGATTGTCTCCTTGTAGTTATGGTTGGTAGCCCGTAAGGTGGGCTAATCCTTGTTGTTAGTCACCAATTTCAAGTTGGCGCAACATGCGATCTCCTTCCTTTCTTGCTTCTTTGTCAATTTCAAATCTATTTCTAGACAAGAAGTTATAAATTCTTATGGTTTCTTTGTATTTTTTAGACACTTCAGTAGCAACAGTTATGAAATCAGTGTCGCCGTCAAAACAGTATGCGTGAGAAAGTTTGTGCAAAACATTGTAGTACGCATCAATTTTGTCTTGTTTTAATTGAGCCTTGGCTTTGTCATTCATGGCGGGTCTCCTTGTTTGTTTTTGTTATATATTTAATTTAACGGTTATTTGGAATATGTCAACATAATGACCGATTAAATCTTGACTTTTAGATAAACGGTAAACTTCAAGATAGAAGGTAAGATTGATTGATGAATTGAAGATGTTGGCTTTTTTGATCGTCAAAGCCTGAAAATTGGCTTGCGAGAAGGGGCTACAAGCCTCTGTTTGAGGTTGGTTGGTGCTTTGGTATGTCTCGGGTGGAAAACGGCTCCACGGGGCTAGAAATGGCCTTCCTGAGCCTGTGCCCAAACATTGAGCAAAAGGTGAGTGTTTTCGGGAGGGTAGGAGTTGGTCTCTACCTGGTGGAGTTGGTGCCGTAGGCTGGGAGACCTGGCTGAGCGGCTTGACCGCTAGGAAAGCTAAGGCTTTCTTGAAGATGACTTTGAGGATTGGTTAGGTTCCTCATTTAAGAAGGCTGGGAGCCAATAAAAAAGCCCTCCGAAGAGAGCTCATGGTGATTGGTTCATACCTTGATTTTTCCAGCTCGTGTGATTGATTGCTCTTGCTTGTCCTTATGTTGGATACCAAGCTTTTTCATCATGTCTTCGTAGCTGTCTTTTTGAGGAAGCTCACGATCCAATTTGATGGCATTAAGCTTGTTTGCTACTTCTTGAGCATGGTCAAACTTTTCCTGTGCAGATGGATTTACTTGCTTGTTAAGTCTAGTGGGGTTAATCATCTTCTTGATATTCTCGAAGTCAGCTCCTTTGACTAAATTCTCTTCAATAACATCCTTTCTCCATTTGATATCGTCGGGGTGGTGGTCTCGCACTTGGATGAAGTCTAAAACAGCTTGCTCGCGCTCTTTATTGAGTGTTTCTTGGTTCAATGGCCTGAATGATTTTTTGTCGTTATCATGATCTACGAAGCCATAATGGGTGACGTCATGTTGTTTATTGTAAGACCAAGAGTTTGTTTGTTCGTCAAAGAGATAGTTGAAGTCCTTTTGCCAATATTGTTTTCTTGTTTTGTAGTGGTCAATATCGGTGAAGCTGCGGGAGTATTCTGGATTTTTCCCCACCCCATAAAATTCCGTTGATTGTTTGGTTTCGCCAAGACGATCCATTGCCTCACCTTTTATCAAGTTCTTTACGGATTCAGCATCCTTGTAGTGGTTGAGTAATTTTTCACCAACTCCACCAATCAAGTAGCCGTCATGGTGGCAATAAGTCATGTTAATAGTTCCATCCTTATTTAAAATTGCGATTGTTGCGTTTGTAGACATAGATTTTCTCCTTGTAGTTGTCTGTTTTAAATTTCCTGTATTGTTTCGGCTTTGATATATAAGTGGACTGCTCGTCTTCCTGTATTTTTATCTTTCATGTCTTGGTCTTCCTTCAATCTTGGGAAGATATTATTTGCTCGAAGCCAAAAGCTAGTTGACGACATTTGTTCAAACTTGTTCTGATCCGCCCACTTATTGAATGCTTCAAATATGGTTTGCTTGTCGTTCTTTTTCTTCTTGTCATCGTCGTAGTGGTAATTACGTTCAACAAAGAACAAGCGAACCTTGTCAGCAGCATTTCTCCACTCAGCGACAGAGTTATCAATGCTCTGAGCCTTGGTAAATTTCCAGTCGGCTTTGATCATGCGTTGAAGACCTTCAAGACACCAGAAAAGAACTTCTTCTTTTTCGTCTCTGATAATGTCGTGAGCAAGGTTTTCATCTGCTGTTGCTTCGGTAAATTGCTGAGTCCAGTTGACAAGTTGAACACGTCTAAAAATTGCATCGGTAAAGTCTGTGATATGAGGTATATCGTTCATAAGCATGATCCACTTGGCGGTTAGCTGAGCGTTCTGTTTCTTGCCGTAGATAGCTCTGACCTCAACCTTGTCACCAGATACGGCTTGCTTGACGAATTCCTGGTCAAATCCTTTCTTATCGGTCTCAGTAGCAAACACAAGACTTGCTCCAACAAGATGAGCATTGTATTGACCTACCTCATTGATCTTCACTGAAACTGGATTGCCGTGAAGGCTGGATAAAATCTCAATCAAAACACTCTTGCCGTTTGCGCCTTTACCTACCCACCATTGCATCTTTTGCTTTCTGGTTGTGTTAGTAAGTGTGTAGCCACAATATTCTTGAACAACCTGGCGAACCGCCTCATCGACAAGGGAAGTCTTTAGGAACTTCTGGAACTTGCTCTTTGGTGGGAAAACTGCCTTCTTCTTGGGAATGGTAAAATTACCCTCCGCTGGAATAATCACATCAATGATGTACTTCACGGGCTGGGTTCTATCTGGCACGATTGCCTTGATATTGCCTGTTTTTTCGTCAACCTTTAACCAGTGGTGGCGAGTTGGGATGATGATTCCCTCAATCTGCTCTTTTTCAAATTTGAGAACAGAATTGGTGAACATGGTATAGATTGAGTTGAGATTGCGAGCAAGGAATTGACCCGAATAATTCATGTCTAGCCAGCTCGTTATCATGCCTTTGATGTCTTCTTCTTCTTGCTGTCTCCAATATTCACCAGTCCATTTGAATAGAAGAGAACCTTGGCGGCGATAGTTATTGATGAGAAATCTGCCGTCTGTGTCTTTGCGTTTGATAAAGATGTGCTCAATGGTAGGTGGGTGCTTCTTAGCTCCACCTTCCTCGTCATTTTGTGTTGTTTCGGTATCAGCCTTGGCGGGAACCTTCTTGCTGGTTTTCTTGCTTGTAGCCTTTTTAGATGGCTTCACTGCTTGAGAAGCTTGTTTTGTTGCCTCGTCTTTTCTTAGCTCTTCTTCAAGGCCGTCAATAACACCATCAAGATATTCTTTCGCCTTTTGGTCTTCCTGTGATAATTCGTTATTGACATTTTCTTTTTCTTCTATTACATTATTCATAGCATATTTATCCTTATTAACTACTCAGTAGTTTTCCTCCTTCTGAGTTGGGTTGAAAAATCAAATCCTTCAAGTGTCCAGCTTGGGGGATTTTTTATTGGTGCCTTGCTCTTAGTTCTCCAAAAACTGAAGTAAAGCGAAATTGATGACCTTGCTCAAGTCGGTGTTTTCTCTTTCGGCTTTTTCTTTGGCGAGCTGTTTTAACTTTGGTGGAGTTAAAACCTCAATGCGGGCTGTTTTTCTTTCAGCAAGTATCTCAAATTTTGTTTTATCTAAGATTGGTGTATTGGTGTTCATTTAATATCTCCGTGTTGCTATCCGTATAATCAATTTAACGAGTAAAATTCATTTGTCAAGTCATCAATCAAAGTTTCTTGAATATAAAAAGAAAAAGCTCCACTTGGGAGCTTATTTTGATTTCCATGTTGGATTGACCTGATTAAATCTTCATCCTCATGGTTGGCTTATTGTCCTTCGTCAAATTTTTCTTCAATGACTTCTGAAGGTTCTTTTTCTCTACATACTCAACAAGACCCATTGAACCAATCTTCTTCTTGATGGTTGCCCCAAGGAGCTGTTCGTACTCTGGAAACTCCTTGATAATGTCGTAAGCAACATCAAGACGAATTTCCTTGGTTAAGATTTTGCAGTTATAGCCTCCAGGTATCCATTGACTAGGTTCGCAGTGTTTAAGTATGAGTTTGATGACCTCCTTGTCTTTGCGAACGTTTGCTGAAAACCAGTGGGCATAGCCGCCATGAAGAGGTATGAGTTGCTTGGCGAAGTCGATATCGTTTTTTAGTTCCTCTGACATAAAGTAGCCACAATCAAAATCTTGGGCATCATTTTCAAGGGCAAGATATTTGGCTCTTTCAATATAGAACTCCTTGCTTTTCCCAATGTCGTCCCATGTGATTGTTTTATGGGTGACATATCCCATCCAATATCCAACTTGTTTCATATCCAGTTGGATATTCATGTGAGCAAGTTCCTTGATATTTGGCTCATTGTTGGTTGTTGTCATCTTCGTTCTCCTTGTAATGTGTTGCCATAAAATTTCCAGCAAGCCAATTTAAGTGGTCTCTCCGTAGGTTGGGAAACAACTCACTCATTAGCCCCTTCGTTGCCTTCTGTGCCTCTCCGATAGAGGGAGGGGATACCTCCCAGCTCTGGATTTCGGTCAAGTAGTGTTCAATGCGAGCCTTGTTCATGCTGTCTCTCCTTGGTGCTGAGCCTGGGCAATCATTCGTTGAAGCATGAGGTAGGTTGCTTCCTTGCCTCCCAATCGAAGAAACACATCAAGCTGAAGAGCAAATAACTCTTGACTCTTTTTGTTGTTGTAATCTGCAAAGCTGATTTGCTTTTCGTCTTGAACCTTGTTCATTACATTAAGAATCGCTTCGCTTACCTCCATGTTGATTTGTTCATCTGTTTTCATGCTGCCTCCTTTTGATTTGGTAAGAAGTGGCTAAATAGGCATTCCTGTTCTTCTGGAAGGTCGACAACATGCCACTTCATAGATTTCATCACTCGCTTATTCCCCTTGCTTTCAATATCGGCAACACCAATAATTCGCTTGCCTTGTGTCTCGATAAGCACATGAAGAACGTCTACGGCTTTTACATGCCCATGAATTTGACCCATCATCTCTTTGACATTTTTCATTTCCTCCATTGTTCCAGTCCAATTTGAAGCCTCGGAGAAAATCATAATGGCGTCAGCTTCAATGAAGTGACATGCAACCTTTAGGCGAGCCACATATTCCTCTTTGCTCATATCTTCTAAAGCAACAGTCATCTTGCTAGTTCCCTTGATGATGATAGCTACTGGGTTGTCAAGGTCTCGTCCTTTTTTGAATTCCCGCTCAAGGTAGTTGATGCCCTTGAAATAGAAGAAATTGATGACTTGCCCTAATCCAATCTCTGTAATTTGTTTGTAGTGTCCGTTTTTCATAGTGGTTCTCCTTGTTAGTTGTTCTCTGAAATATCAAACTTGTCTTCTCGCTCATAAACCCGTGCAAGAGCATCTAGGAAGTGAGCTGTAGTCCAAGGGGTAGCTTCAAATTCACAATGAATCTTGAAGCCGTCTTCTTGCTCTTCCTCAATTCCTCCAAAGTCCATATCCTCCATCTCGTCCCAATCGCTCACATATTCCGAGAAGTAGTGGACAACAAACTTGCTGTCTTTCTTTTCAATCGTGAGTCTTTTGGCTTCTGGCTCATAATGCTCAATGATTTCCTCGATAATTTCCTCAAGGCTATCTTTCTTGTTGATGTAGGTGTCATCTTCATCTGTCCATGCCCATACATATTTAGCTTTACTCATCTTCATTCTCCTCGTCGTCTTCTTCATATTGAAATTCAACATCGTCTATTTCAACTGGATAATTCCCTCCCCAGCTCCAATTGATATCGTCAGGGGCTTTAATCTTTTCTTCTGCAATTTCTCGTGCTTCTTCTTCAGAGTCAGCAACTACCTCGATATATGCGAAGTATTCGCGTGTCTGACTTACTGAAACCTCATATACGTTCCTCATTTTCATTCTCCTTGTCAAAATTAAGCTAGTTCCATAAACTTCTCTTCGATACGGCTGACCACTTCCATAAATTCAGCCTTAATCCCTTCGTGGCAATACTGGTTGCTCTCATCGAATTTAAGTGCGGCAAGATTCGATAACTCTTCCTTCATGCTTTCCTTGTTGGTTAAATTCCGTGAAAGCTGGCGTTTTAACTGGTTAATCTTCTTCTTCATGCTCATGCCCATGTAGTCATTGTTAAGGTTGGTTTTGATGCTCGCTAACTCCGCAATGATTTCGGAAACACGGTCATTTTTCTCAGCCTTCACTTCCACTTTCTTTGTAGCAACCTTCTTGGTGGTCTTGGGAGCATTCACCTTTAAGAGTGAGTCAATGAACTCTTGAACTTGTTGCTTGGCTGTTACGTCAAGCTGTTCAATTTGGCTCTTCATCTTGTCGGTGACTTCCTCTTGCTTCACTTCCACCTTTTCCTTAGTTTCAGCTTTCTTGTTTGGCTCATAGAAGAGAACATCAAGACCATGTTTCTCAACTCGTTCCTTTGCCATCTCAAAGAATTTCTCGCTCTTCTCAAAGGCAATCACCTTGCGCCCTTTTTGGATACCATAGACAAGCGTGCTTGCTGAGCCCCCGAATGGGTCGAGAATCAGTTGCCCCTCATGACTATGCCGTTCAATAAGTGGCTCAATCATCCATTTGTACTTCTCGCATGGGTGCTTTGTTTCCTTGTTGCTTCCAACGGCTCCGCTGAAAACATTAAGCATGTCCTTCTGCTCTAAGAAGTTGAAGTTGAAAGGTGTCTTGCCCTTGGTAAACCAAATTGCTTGTTCACAAGCGTGGCGATACCCCTTCATGTTGAGACCTGGGCCTGGGTTCTTCTTGGTGAAGTAGATATTGTTTCGGAACTTAAGACCGAATTCTTCTTCAATCAGATAAACAAAATGGCCCATGTACTTCACATCAAGAAAGAGAATGATTGAGCCGCCGTCCTTGGTTACTCGTGTCATCTCGGTCATGAAAGGCTTGAACCAATCCCAGAAGCCGTCCACGTCACCAAAGCTGTCTTGGAAGTCGTTACCCCAAGCTTCTTGTGTTGTTACGGTTTTCCCGCCGTTCTTGGAAGCTCCTACCCATGTGCGAAGGTTCTTGTTTGCGATACCATATGGGGGATCGGTAAGCACAAGGTCAATACTGTTGTCTGGAATGTTCTTCATTCCAACAAGGCAATCATTGTTGATAAGCTGGCCTTGACCTTTAATCTTTAAGTTGTAGTTCTTGATTTCTTGTTTCATGTTTAACTCCTTTTGTTGTTTAAGTGTCGCCACTTTAAAACTTGGGGAGTTAAAAGGCCCGGAATGAAGATTTTCTAGGTTTTATCTAGAAAACTTGACAAATCAAAAAAGCGTGTTTTTGGAGTGAAGATGGCACATGGGAACTGGGATAAACCGCTGAATGCCATGAGAACCCGTTATTGGGCGAAAGAAGCTATCAAAGTGGCTATGGAGAAGGGCAAGATTGAAAGGGAAGCCGATTTCTTCAAGGCTTGCCGTGATCCTTCTTCCATCCTTGGGGCAATGTATGACATCCCTTGGGATAGCTACTTAAAGGGGGTACAAAGCCCTCAAACGAAGTTCCTCAAGCTCGTTGAAGACTTTGCTCCTGGCTCAATGGACTGCTTTGAGGTCGGCCCCTATGGAATAGAGCTCTGGAAGGTTCTACAAGCTCACAAAAGCGACAAAAACCTACAAGAAGCTGAAAGTCTGGTCGATCAGGTTCTTGCTCTGGAACATAGAGAGAGCCTTGAAAGTTGGGATCTGGGCTTGAAAGCCTTCTGGTTGGTCAATCCCTTGCTTGGCTTCAAACTCGCCCCGTTTGAGGCTGAAATGGTGGCTCTCGGCAATTTGGAGCTGAGAGAGTATGGAGAGACCAGATTTGGGATACGAGAAAGCGATAGCTTGCCGTGGTCTGACCTCCAACACCTCATTGAGAGAGGTTTGATTGGCAAGCCGATTGAGACCTTGGGAGAAGAGGCAAAACGGCGCTTCCCCAAAGATTCCGCTCAAAAGCTCGGTGAACTCGTGGCGAAGGGGCAAGCGGTTTTGAAGAAGGATGAAGAGGCGGATTGGGACAACCAACAAGACGGCTCGGTCAACCTAACCCTTGCTGAGTTGCTTGCCTATTGTGACGATTCTAGAAAGCTGTATTCGTTGGAACATGCTTTCAGGCGGTTCAAAACGAAGCTGATTGATTACTCGTATGAGTCTGGAGAAGCCTCGGGCTATTCAGCTCACTTGATTGCTGCTGTGTTTGGCTTGTGGCATCTGTCTGTTGCCAAGAGCAATCATAGGGTGAAGTATATTGCTGAGGTTCTTATTGAAGGTTTAGCCCATCAAGCTATTGAAGATGAATTTGAGGAACTTGGGCTTGATCTAAAAAAATTTGCTCTCAACATGATTAAATAGTTGACAAACCGGGTTTAGTGTGTAAAAACAAGAATGCCAAGTTTAATCATGTGAGCTTGGTATCTCTCAAATGCTCCTTTGAGTTGTTTTTGGTTCATGAAAAACAATCGCCTCTTTTTGAGGCTTTTGTTTTTTGTGCGAGTTATTTTTGATGATATCTTGACAAGTGAATTTCGTTTTCGTATAAGTTAATCATCGTCTGACAAACGATCCAATCAATGATAATGACAATAATATGGTTGATTGAGTCTCCTTGTAATTGAGTAATGCAAATGCCCCTTGGATAAAACCTTGGGGCTTTTTGTTTTTATCGTTGACACGATAATTTAATTTGATAAGGTATTGATGACCAAAAATAAAACAATAAGGGGTTATCAATGAAAAAATTATTTGTATTTATGTTATTCATGCTGGCAAGTGCCAGTTCTTTTGCTGCCAATGTGTTTGAACCCTCTTCAGGGGATATATCAATCAAAGTGCTTGGAGCAATCTTTGGTGGCTTGTTAGATGGCGGTGGCAGTGATCCTTTGATTTCAGGCATCAAAATTTTCAATGGCGGATGCTTAATTATTGGCGGTATCTTGGCTGGGTACACTATATTGGCCGGAACCTTGAACACGGCACATGATGGGGAGATGTTGGGTAAGAAGTTCTCTTCTGTATGGATACCCATCAGATATTCAGTAGGTACAGCACTTGTTCTTCCAGTTGTCGGCGGTGGTTATTGTGTGATGCAAGCCCTTGTTATGTGGCTCGTTGTACAAGGTATCGGTTTGGCAGATCAGGTTTGGGGTGCCTTTATGAGCAACCCAACATCAGCAGCCAATACCAATGTGCAGACATATAGAAACGAAATTCTTGGAACCGCACAAGCAGCATTTAATGCTTCCATGTGCTATCGCGCATATGCACGAGCCATTTCAGAAACAAGCTCAATATTAAAATGGGGCAAATACAATTACACCATGACACAAGCCAGCCAAGGCTGGGTGTATGGAGATGCCACTTCCAGCATTAGAAGAAATGGATGTGGAGAAGTTGATTATCCACAAGACAAGAATGCTACCCAAGTCGATTCAACAGTCGCAAACACAACCCCTACAACAAATGGCGGTTATCTGGGCGATATTGGAACTATCTTTGCTCCAATGGATGTCTCAGCAATCAATCAAGCTCATGTTGCACAAACAGATATCTTGGTTCACAAAATGGATGCATTGGCGGCTTCTGTCATAGCTACAGCCCCAGCTCCAGATAGTGAAGGTGTACATGGTGTGACTATGACGCCTGATCAAGCTACTGCATATTATGCTCAAATTGAGCAAGCGACAGACAATTATCTTAAAGGCGTTAAGAGTGTTGCTGATGGTCTATCCACTGGTGATGCCTACACTAAGATTCAACAAGCGGCTAATAATCAAGGTTGGATATTGGCTGGGGCATGGTTCACTCGTATCGTTCAAATGAACGACCTAATCAACAAAGCCGTAGCTTCGTCTCCAACTGATGAGTCTTCTGCCGTGGGTCCAGCAATGGATAGCCTAATCTTTGCTGATGCATCTAAATACTATGACGGTGCGAAGCTTGTTTTAGCTGCCAACAAGAGAAGTCAACCTGGTAGCTTCTTGGGAATCAAAAATAGTCCTGATGCACAAAATGAAGCTGGAAGTGGAATGCATCTAACTGGAAACCCATTGAAGACCCTTCAAGCGGGGATCACTGAAGTCTTTACAGGTGTAAATCTTTATAGCTTGAAAAATGACACTAGACATCCTCTAGTCGTCATTAACGAACTAGGAAATAGATTGCTCACATTGGTTGAGCTTGTTGTTGCGGCGATAGCCGTTGCTGCATTGGCATTGGTTAAGTTTGCCGATTCGATTGGTGGTGGTGGTATGGCATCAGCAATCAATGTTATTGGTTGGTTTCTTGATATGCCTATCAAGGTATTGACTGGTGCTGGTGCTGCTGCGGCTTATTTCATACCCAATATGCCATTCATTATTTGGATAGGTTGTATTGTTGGCTGGGTCTTGTTAGTCATTGAAGCCATCATTGCGGCGCCTCTATGGGCAATCATGCACCTTCATCCAAACGGGGATGATATGACGGGTCGCGGTGGCAATGGTTACTCCCTAGTGCTTTCTTTGGTTCTTAGACCTGTTTTGATGATCTTCGGCATGGAAGCATCCATTGTGATTTCCGCAGTAATTGGCGAGTTCATCAATAAGGTGTTCTTTGAGGTTTTCGCTCAAAGTACCAATAGCACTAGCGGAATCTCAGCTCTTACAGCATTAGCTATCGGTTCCATTGTCTACCTATCTGTCATGTTCATTTTCATTAGAAAATGCTTCAGTATCATGTATCAACTGCCTGACCAGTTATTACAATGGATTGGTGGGGCTGGTTCTAAATTGGGTCAATTTGCTGGTGAGTTCTCTGGTGCTGCTGATAAAGCGGGTGGTATGACTTCTGGAGTAGCTGGTTTTTCAACTGGTGCAGCAAACATAGGAGCTAAAACAGGCTTACAAGCTTTGGCTCGTAAATCTCAACAGAATGCGAATGAAGAGAAGAGCAAGTTGGCAAACATGGATAGGAAAATGAATGAGCGATATGGAGCCGGAACTGCTGATACTAAAAATAGCCATGCTAGTATGATACCAGGTGACTCATTCAGTAGTGTCAAGAAAGCTGTTGCGAATAGCCAAGCTTATGATCAAGGTTTAGATATGGCTACTGTATCTGACCCAATCAACGGTAAAGCTGAATTTGAAGAGGGCTTTACTGAATCAGAAGAAAACGGTCACAAGGAATTTGGGGGCAGTGCTATCAATGCAGCTCGATCACTTGGCAAGCAAATTATGGATAAAAGTCTTGCTGACAATCCTAATGGTGGGTTCATTAAGGCATATGCTGGCAATAACACAAAGAACCTCCGCAATATCATGAATACGATTGGAAGCATGGAAGGTAATATTGGAAGTGAAGCTACCAAGAAAGTTCTAGATAAAGCCTTGGATTCTGGTCTTACTGGAAAAGAATTGCATAATCAGGCTGAAACCTTCTACCAAGAAGAGAAGTTAAAGAAAGAAGATAAGAAACAAAGTGATAATGGCGATAAAGAAGACAAGCAATAACACAAGAAAGACACTCAATTGAGTGTCTTTTTAATTGCGGGAGATTGATTTTTTTGAAATAGTACGCTAGTGTGGTTTATGTCTTGACAAAAGGAGTTGGACTATGAGCGGTTTTCTTGAAACATTGGGCGGTCTGACTGCCTTAGAAAAAATTGGCAACCAGGGGCGGGAGATTGACTCTCTTGGTCTTGAGTTGGAAGGTAGCCAGCAACAGCTTGACCATGCTCGCCGTAGCTTGGCTTCGGCTGATGGCTCAATCGCTTACTATGCTCGGGTCAATAAAGAGCTGACTGAGAAGAACAAGTTGCTTCAAGAAGTAAATGAAGATCTGCGATTAACTTTAGCTGACTGGATTGTTTCTCAACGGGCTTTCCGTGAGGTAGCCATGAAGTATGGTGTCTTGGCTGGAAAGACTACAAAAGACATTCTGGAAGAAGGCTCAACAGCAGAAGAGCTAGTTTTGCTAAACCAAGCGAAAATGGATAGCAAAAACAATGTTGATAGCCTCTCTCGTGCCAAGCCATTCAAAGATCGCTTGCTTGCCAAAATTCAGAAAGAGAAAGCTGGTCGGCAAGGATGACAGTGCAAAACAAGGTCAAGAAAAATGAATAAGCCCCGAATTCGGGGCTTTTCTTTTACTGGTAATGGAATGAGCTTCTTAAATGAGGAATGGTGTCATCTCAGCCTGTTTTGAGCTCGTGTTGCCGTATGGCAAGGCAGCTTGACTGCCAAGGGAAGCGAATGCTTTCCCAAGATGATGGAGAGGATTGGATTGGTTTCCTCATTTATGGAGCTGGAGAACCAATAAAAAAGCCCCCGCTAGGAGGGCTTCTTCTCGGTAGCTATTTGTTATTTGAGTTCCATGATTTCAGGGGGGACACCTTCCTCCTTACCCCATGCACTCACCTTTTCAAGGAAGTCCTCCATTATGTTGTCATAGATTTCTTTCAGCTCTTCAATACCATTTTTCGTTCTAGCGGCAATTTCCACCAAGCCAGAGAGAAACACAATGTAGAACCCTTTCTTTGCACGCTCTTCTTGGTGAATCACCCAATTCAGGATATTGACATAGCCATCAATCATATCAGCCAAGAATTCCTCCTTATCGATGGTATTTACGATGGCGAAGGTTGCATAGAAAACAGCCTGCCCAAACTCTGTTGAATACAGCTCTTGGAAGATACGAGAGGTTGAGAATTTTTTTGCTGTTTCCTGTGGGTCGGTGTATCCATTCTTCTCAGCTTCGATGATTTTATTAATCACAAGAGAAAGAGCCAAGACATCATCATCAATCACTACACCAGAGTTCTTGAACCAAGGAAGCATTTTGCTCTTTATCTCCTTGGCTTTTTCTGGTGAGAAACCTGAGCTTTCTTCCTCGGGTTCAGGAATTTCACTAGGATGAAAACCGTCCCGTTCCAGCTCTTCAAGATTTTTCCTCAAAGTGGCCTTGTCTTCATCACTACCCATTCCTGAATCCAACAATGCCTTCGTAAGAGTGGCAATACTCCCCAATGCATCATTCACTGCTGGATTTTTTTCCTCAAATGCACTCTCAGCATGTGCAACCATTTCCTCAATGGCTGACATGATTTCTTCTGGAGTGTCTGATGCTGCACGAATGATATTGAGGGGGATATTGAGGAACATGTATTTCGTCTCTTTATCCTTCCTTCTTTCTTCCAAATTATCAATCCAAGTGAGAACGTCCTTGAGACCCATAAAGGCTTCGGTCATTCCCTTCCACTTGTTATTGATACCAACATGGATTGCCAAACCTGTATAAATCATGGCTTGACCAAATGGGCTATCTGCAATTCTCCAGTAATCCGAATTGGAGAATTTCGTCTCAATCAGCTTGAGACCCTTATCGTTATCTTTCTTATCAATGGGGTAATACTTCCTAACCACTGACTTGAGCAAATCAAAGCTGCTGCTTTGAATACCACAATCATTAAACCATGGGAGGGGATCTACAGACTTTGCTTGACCATACCGCTCCTGCACAACTTGTTCATTGGGTGAAAAGCCCATCTTAGAAAGCTGTCCAAGCTGTTCGGCAAGCTGCTGTTTTCCTTCTTCGCTAATACCTTCCAATCCCATCAAGCCTTTGGTGAGAGTAGCGAGATTTCCCATGAGGTCCATCACTGCTGGAGAGGGTTCTGTGTTGCCGTCATTCGTTTGCCCATTACTGGTAGAGGAATTTTTTGCTAAATGTTCCTGTGCCAACACAAAGAGATCTTTGTGATAGCTTGTTTTACCTGCATTAGCCAAACCTCCTGCCATTGCACCAACACCAATGATCATGGCAGCAATTTCAGTGTTGCTTGCATTCGCCAACTTCTCTGAGAATTTAGCCAGAGCCAGCTCTTTGTTTTGAGTGAAGGAGGTTGCAACTACACCAACTATATAGAAGTCGATATATTTATCGTCACTCCTCAATTCTTTTTCGGTCTGCTCGAAATCGGGGAAATACTCTCCCAACTCAAGACCAACAATTGCGGCTTTCAAAGTATCACTATCAAGGGTGTCAGTGTATTTTTCCTTGATGGGGCTTTCCTTCAGTCCCTTGATAGTAGTTCTGAATGCAATCTCATCCTTGTTCTCTTCCATATATTTGAAGAGGGCTGAGAACTTGCCACCCCCACCTTCAGATTGCTCAACCTCGTCCACCTTATTTTCAGTGGCTTTGGAGCTTTCTAAATCAGGAACAAGCTCCTCAAAAACATGGGAGCCTGCCATGGCGATCATCATGTTTTCTTTGACTGGTTCAACGTCGGGAATGATTTCAAGCGGGTAGCGTTGCTCCATACCACTGGCAAAAGGAACCCCATTTTCTTCCGTGAAATTCACGTCCATGTTGATCTGGTGGAAGAAGAACAACATGAGGAGGGCAATGTTCGGTCCTTGATTGGGATACTGATCCAATCCAATACCCTTGTCATATCTCCTCATATCCAGTGCATTTTCATAGGCAAATAGAAGAGTGGTAGTAATCCACGTCTTGTTGTATTTGCCACTTTGCTTCAACAGATAATCTTTGCCTTCCGTAATAAGAGGGGAAAGCTCATCCCGACTATCATTGAAAGGAGATGTGAGGAAGAGAACTTGATAGAACGGAATGACTTCAAGGAAATCAAGAACAATTTCCTCATCTGTCATGTTGCGATATGCTTCCCTATCCTTCATGCCAGAGAGAACACTTCTAGCCTTTCTGTGGAAGCTCTGAATGGCCTTGTTTTGATCCTCAAGAGACTTGACCTGTTCAATCAGAACCGGAACATAGAGCTCTTGATAGGCAATCTCAAGCAATGGCTTCCAATGAGCCAGTGTCACCATTTCAACCAGGTGAAGATCAGGACGATTGAATCCTTGGCAGTAGTAGAGAATGGACTCCATAAGAGCTGGCTGAGCAAAGGCAGCACTCTGCAAGTGATAGCGGATCACATGCTGGTAGCAGAAATGCTTGAAGACATTCTCAATATTATCTCCGTTTGTCGAAGCCTGCCTCACACCATTGATAAGCTCCTTGGCCATTTCCAAGAAAACGTTAGCAATTTCCTCAGCGTCTTTAGCAAAGTTGGAATGGAGCTGATATTCGGTCTTCCTCGGCTGATCAGCAAAGAAAGATGCAGGACCCGATTTAGGAGCTTCTTTCACTTCCTGCTTCGGTTGTTCAGAACTGGCTTCTTTGACTTTATTCCTACCATGTTCTTCTGCAAAGTTGGAAACCATATCCAAGATGGAGTCAGAAACTTCAATCCCTCTCTCCTTGAACCCCTCTGCAAACTGTGCTTTGGTTTCAGCTTTTTCTTTCTTCTTATATTCAAGAAACTGAGCTACCAAGCTAAAGATGCTGTGGTGAATGCTTTCCTTGCCTGCCCGGTGTTGCACCACTGCTGACATTGCAGTGCCAAACACCATTGCTGCTGCCTCGTTATTGTCTGCCTCTCCCAATTTGGCTGAGAACTTGGTAAGTGCAAAATCTCTGTCGTCAGTATAGGTATTTGCGAAAATACCATAGGCATAGAATTCAATATACCTATCGACGTTCTTCAGCTCTGCCTTCAAAGCATTGACATCAGGATAGAATTCCTTGAATTGTTCATTCTCAAAGGTAGCAGTGAAGATATTACCCTCAAGGGTCTCAAGATACTTGGCCTTCATCTGATCGCCAGTCAGACTTTCAATTGCACCTTTGAATTGCATTTCAGCAATAGAAGTCTCACCAGTGAAAAAGCTGGTGATTTCCTTCAAGCTCTTTTTGAGATCATCAGGAACATTAGGATTGTTTTGGAGAGCTTCTGAGACCTGCTTCAAATCCTTTTTATCTTCGCCGTTCTTTTCTGGAACCTGTTTCTTGGCTTCCATTCCCAATAATTTGTCGCAATTTTCTCCCACTGTGCCAATCAGTGATGCAGTGAGTTGCACCAATGTTAGACGTTCTCCTGCCTTGAGATCTCGCGTATCAATATTGATAAATACTGAAGTGGCAACATTGAAGGCTGAGGTAATATAGCTTGTTGCCGTGTCCTTGCTGAATACAGCAGAACTCTTGAGCATATTCACTGGAATCTTGACATCAAGATCAAGCTCAATCTCATTACCTTGCTTCAGGTTATCTCTCAGCTTGAGGAAGATTGCATAAAAGTAATTGGCAACCTGGCTGAAGGTTTTCGGGTCTTTCTTGTAAAAGACAGGTGCAACATCCTCACCCATCTCCTTCATTACTTGCTCAACGGTTTTTCCCGACCTTTTCAATCCATCTTCAAACGGCTTGCCATTGGTGGGAGAGGAGCTAGAAGGGGTTGAGGTTTGCTGACCTTCTTCAGATAGTTCAGATAGGTTGGCTTTGATCAACTTGCCACAAAGACCAGCAACGGGAACCAACTTGCTGAACAGTTCTTCCTTCTTTGCTGGATTTTCTTTGATAATATATCCAGCACATGTAGAGGAAACTTCCTCTAGAAAGTAGTAGGAAAAGTCTTGGAGGGCTTCTGAGTTTTCCCGACCAACAACAAATTTGTGAAGTTCTTTAGTTGCAAGAAGGAGGCGTGGGAGACTTTGATATTTATTCTCGACAATCTCTTTATAGAAATGGTAGAAGAGATATGCCGAAATAATCTTGACTTCAGGAAAATACTCACCCTTACCATCAACCACTGATTTGAAGTAGTCTTTGGGGATTTTCTCTTTGCCTGCTTCAGTATTTTTTCTGAACTTGGTGAGTAGAGTATTCGCACCAACAAAAATATTCTCGTCGTATTTTTCAACCTCATCCAGAATGGAGAGATCTGCTTTGCCACTTGACCTGGTTGCTTGTTCGGTTGTGCTTGGTGAGCTCGTTCGCTTCAATCCACCGAACCCACCAAAATTCATGGTTTCATGAAGTTGCTCTTCAGTGCCTTCTTTTGATTTCTTCTTTCCAAATCCGAACATGACTGATCCTTTACTGGTCTCGTGGTGGGGCAAAAGCTGATTGTAGCCATACTGCATAACGGCTCTAGAGCTGAAGACTTGAGCATCCCTCGGGTCCTGAACTCAGTCCTCCAAGGTATCCGAATGGGGACAGGTTTGGGAAGCTCTGGAGGGGTTCTGTAGACGAAAAAAAACCCACTGTCATAGTGGGTCTTCATTGGTATGAGGAAACGGTTCAAGCTCCTCGTCCTATCTGCTGGATCTCTTGCCATGGGATCGGTTGGTTCTCGTCAAAGAAGACTTGGAGCCAGATGTGGGAGACCATGCTTGCAAGTGCCAGTAGCATGAACTCCAGAGGAATGTAATATTTGACCTCAAAAGAAGGGTTGTTGTGTGTCTTGCTCTGTAACGAGAAAGCGAACATCAAAACGGGTGGCTTCTTGAAGCTCTGCTTGTCGTCAGAAAGAATGCTCTTCCAGTCACCAGCTTGCATCTGTCCGTTCTCGATCCATCCACCTTGCCGAAACCCAAAGAAAGTGAGCGAGCAATTCAAGCTCTCGATCTGCTGGGTAAAGTTGAGGTAGGTGTCAATGGCAAGCTTCGTTTCCTCGGGGTGCTGAGCGAGCTTGAAGACTTCATCAAGGTGAGTGGTGTTCTTCAAAAGGTCAAACTCACCATTGAGGATGAGACCTTTCACAATGTCTCGGTGAAGTGGGGTGATGGCTATCGCCGTGCCTCCACCAAAATTCCTCATGCGGTTGTTGTTCATATTTCCCTCTACGGGTTCTTTACTGACGAAGTGAACCCTTGCGAAACAGGTACAAAAAAGCCCTCTTCGGAGGGCTTGTGCTGAGAGCTGAGGTAAAGCTTAGTCAGCCTTGAATTCAGCTTCGGTGATCTCGCCAAGTTGTTCCTTGGTCGGTTGCTTGCTTTCACGGCTTGCCAGCTTCTTGAGGAAGTTGATCTTCGCCTTCTTGTCGGCGGGATTGACCAGCCATGCATCCACCGGCTCGCCGCTCTTGTAGGTGGTGTAGCAACCCTCGGTTTCAAGGAACTTCGGCGGGTGAGCGAGCCAAACACCCGTTGCACTGCCGTCCTTGCTCTTGATGGGCTTGCCCATGACACGGGACTTGGTTTCGCCGTCACCCTTGCCCTTGCCAGCGGTGGGGATATGGAAACCCAGCTCGTCAGCCGTGAAGCCTTCGGCATGGATGACTTCCTTGATTGCTTCCAGCGAGGCGAAGCCCAGCTCAGCGGCCGTGAAGGCGAAGGTCTCGATCTGCTCCTTGACCGATGCCAGAGCTGCGGGGCGTTCGGCATCCAGTTGAGCTTGAATCATTTCCTCAAACTCACGGCGCTTGGCGAGGATTTCAGCGACGGTCAGCTTCTTCGGTGCTTCCTTGGCGGCGGTCTTTGCGGTGATCGTTTCAGCCATGTTCTTTCTCCAGTAGGTATGGTAGCAACAGCTTGCGTCAGAGGTTAGAAGTCTCAACAAGCTTGCTGCTGCCTGGTGTGTTGTGCTTGTTGATGTCTCCATCATATGGCGATCTATCAAGTGGGTCAACAAGATCTAGCAAGATTCTTGTAAAAAGATTTTGATTGCCAAAGTAAACCCTATTGAAGAAACGCATTACAACAAAAAGGATTAGAACTTGCTGATTATGTTTCGCATTATGGGATAATCAATGCGGAAAACAACGAAATTAGAGGGTTTTAGGGGTTATTCTTTCTTAACCCGATATCATTCCCTTGAAGACAACAAAAAAGCCCCGAATAGGGGCTTTAATTCGTATCTATGTGGGGATGTGTTAGACCTTTCCACCATCCTTCCAGATCGTCCCATCCATCAATGTTAAGAGCCGTATGGAGAATTCGTGCCTCATTCATGTAAGTAAAGACGGTTCCAGCAAATGACCTTTTTACTTTTATTTGCTCTTCAGTCAAATCGCCTTTGATTAACGGAATGAAGGGCTTGGCTGAATTGACCTCATTAAGAGCGAGATAGTTAGCAAAGGAGGCTTGAGCTATCCATGAACCAGATTGCTTGTCCCGTGCCATGAGCAAGAGGGTGTGCCAAAGGGATTTACCAAGAGCGGATTTTGTCTTGGGGTTTCCATGAATCTGAAACATGATCGGGGTGAGCAAGTCATACACTTCCCCCAAGCTCTCAATGTAGGGGACAATTGGATTTTTGAAGTCCTCGGCAACCTCATCAAGAGATTGATTTAGGCTTTGTCCCTTTCGTCCTTTTTGAATATCTGCATGGCGACCAAGGATGACAGCCTCATAAAGCTCTGCCGTCATGTAAATGCCTTTTTGTTTTGGAGTCGGCGTTTTCATGGGTTGGTCATCCTTGCTTAG
Organism: Cupriavidus pauculus; assembly: GCF_008801835.1. Taxonomy (GTDB): domain Bacteria; phylum Pseudomonadota; class Gammaproteobacteria; order Burkholderiales; family Burkholderiaceae; genus Cupriavidus; species Cupriavidus pauculus. The sequence goes on from NZ_VZOW01000013.1 coordinate 81,075, forward strand.
ATTTTTTTGACGATTTGGTGTGGTTTGTCGCTGACTGGAAGAGAACCATCTAGCTTCATTTTTAACTCAAGCGAGTCATGATAGCGATTGAGGTTGTCTGCCAGAGATTGCAATTCTGTTGCTTGCTCTTGGACATGAGCGGCAAGAAACTTCATCTTAGCAAGGAATGACAAATCTTGTACGGGGGTTTTGCTCTTTACTGGTTGCAAAACCTTCGGCTTGATTGGCTTCTCTTCAACGGGCTCTGCAATGGGGGCTTCTTCTTGCTTTACTTCGCCACTGAGCAAGAAGTCTGCAACATGATAGATGGAGTAGAAGACACTGCGACCAACGGGCTTCCACGGAATAGGAAAATTCTGCTCTTTTCGGAGCTTTGATTGTTGTTTTTCCGAGATCCCAATTTCAGCTTCAAGCTGTTCTGGGGTCATCAAGAATTTTCCGTCTGTTTTTGTCTTCAGATAGTCTACAAGCTGTGCATGAAGCTCCATGTCTGACCCTTCCCCCGTATGTGTGATGTCGTGTATGATAGTGTGGTTCTGCCCCTTCCATCCATACCGCGATAGTTCAACGGATAGAACAAACCCCTCCTACATGTTGGGCAACTCGTCAGCGATGGCGGGATTGAATGGAGTCAAATTCGGTGAACCCTCTGACTTTTGGTCGTGGCAACGCCGAGCCAAGCCTTGAAGCTCTTGCTTCATGGAAGGTGTAGAGACTTGACGGCTCCCATCTCTATGAGATGAAGGCAAAGTCCAGACCACAAACCTACCTGGTAGGGCAGTGAAAACTGAAGTGGTAAGAAGGGTTAGATGTGGGTTCGATTCCCGCTCGCGGTGCCAAGATTTCCTTCTTCGGGTTCCTTGCTGAACCCTCCCCATAGCCTCAAAAACAACCTCCCCAAGCCCTCCAAGAATGCCCGCTGTAGCCGTGGGACAACGGCGTTTTGGGACAAAAATGGGACGCGAGAGGGAGGAATGGGACGGGATTAGACGGGACTGGGAGGGAGCCAAGCCCTTGATTTATAAGGGTTTCGGGGGTTTTGGCTACCCGTTCAATGCGCTTAGGAGGCGCTCGTTCTATCCATTGAACTACGGCGAGCGGACCGTCTGCATGGCGCCGCCGCAGTAGGACGGGCGGGCCGAAAGACGGAGCGGAGTATAGCAAACTCGGGCGCATGTGGATCGCCGCGACGTGTTGCGCGGGCGGTGGTGGTGCGGGGGCGCTTGGTCGCGCGGCCAGGGTCGCGGCGCCGATGGCTGGCGCGGCCGAGATGGCTGCTGCAGCGTTCCCAATCGATCAGTGCGGACATGGCGGGCTCCCTTTGCGAAGGATGTTGGTTGGTTCAGGCGGCGTTGAGGCCGGAGTGGCCGTTGGTCGGAGACAGCAGTGCGCGTACCAGTTGCAGCACGGTGACGATGGCGGCTTGCGGATGACGCAGGCATGTCTCCACCTGCTCGCTGCGCGCCTGGCCTAGCAGGCACCAGGTGCAGAAGTGCTCGCAGTTGTTGGTCAGCAGGTGGTAGTCGTTTTCGCCCAGGCGGCTGCGGGCGCGGCGCACTGCTTCGGCGCCGAGGTAGCACGCGCACGGCTCGGCCTTGATGGTGACGCGATGGCCTTGTGCGAATTGTTCCAGCGAGGTCTCTTCCACCGGTCCCGCATGGAGCGCGTGACAGAAGCCGGCATAGTGGATCACGCGGCCGTTGCCGGCGTAGATGCCGTGGTGCGCGTAGCCATGGCGTTGCGTCACGAGGTGGGCTCCCGGCACGTAGACGTCGTCCGGCAGGTCGGCTTGTTGTTGGTCTTCGTGGTTCATGGCAGGTCTCGGTGCGGTGTCGGTGTCTGGCAGCCAGTGCTGCGTCGTTGCCAACCCACCCGCATCAAGCGTGCCAATCCGGGGCAAGGACCATCGCATAACGATTTGCGGGCGACGACGCCCCTGCGGCGCGGGGCGATGGTTGGTGCGATGCCGACACGAATCCGCGCGTTGTGTTGGGCGGCGAGCGCCATTCGCACCGCGCGGCGGTCCGGGGGCGGCGTCGCCGTCCGAGCCGTGCAAGGCGCAGCCGCATGCTTGCCCGGTGACGGTTTCCGCCCCACTGTTTGCGGCGCATGTTGGCGCGGCCCCAACCTCTGAAAGCGCACTTCGTTACACATGCCCCGCTCGCGGCGCCCTGCGCTGCCGCGAATGCGCCACAAACAGCCGGAATCCCACCATAAACGGGCCGCAGACGCGCCCGGCGAGCGCCTTGGTCGCCCTGTGGCGCGCATGGCATGGGCCTTGCGGATACAACGGCGTCGCAACCACCGATGCCCGCCTTCAGGAGACGATCATGGCCAAGCTCACCATCCGCGATCTCGATACGCGCCACGAACTCGATGTCCGCGCCATGTCCGCCATCCGGGGCGGCGGCGCGCCGTGGGTTTTTGGCTGGATCCAGCCGTATGTGGCAGCGCGGCCCAGCGCGTCGCCGGTCGTGAACTTTTACGAGATCAATTACAGCTTCTATGCTGATCAGATGAACAACCAGTTCCAGAGCATCGACGTCCACAACAACGCGCCGAACTCGACCATTGCGGTCGATGCGAATATGGACGCCCGCAACAAGGGACGGTTGGTGTAGCGGCGGTTGATCCGATGCTGCCCGCAGTCCGGGCAGCCAATGCGGCAACCCCGATCCAGTCGGCGCTGGGGGCGCCAGTTCGCGCGGCGTGACATCGGTCACGGGCTCGCGCGGGAGCATGTCGTGACCTGCGTATCGCAATTCCGCTGGACCTCCGCCGCGGGCACCGACGTTGGCGGCGTGCGCGAGCGCAATGAGGACGCCTGCCTGGACTTGCCCGAGCGAGGCATCTGGGCGGTGGCCGATGGCATGGGCGGCCACGCGGTGGGCGACTTTGCCAGCCGCGCCATCGTCGATGCGCTGGCCACGCTGCCCGCACCGGCCAGCTTCGACGATGCGGTGGCGAATGCGCGCCAGGCCATCCAGTCCGTCAACCATTTGCTGATCGAGCAGGCGCTGCGCATGAAGGTGCGGGTGATCGGCAGCACGGTCGTCATGCTGCTGGCGTGCGAACGTCGCTGCGCCTGTCTGTGGGCCGGCGACAGCCGGCTGTACCTGTTCCGCGGCGGGCACCTGAAACAGTTGTCGCGCGATCACAGCCAGGTGGAACGCCTCAAGGCGCGCGGGCTGATCACCGCAGAGGAAGCCAGGCACCATCCGGCACACAACACGATCACGCGCGCGGTCGGCGCGGCGGCAACGCTCGACCTGGAACAGCTCACGCTTGAGATCGGCGATGGCGATGTTTTCTTGCTGTGCAGCGACGGACTCAGCAACGAAGTCGAGGACGCGCAGATCGCCGACACGCTCGCGGCCGTGACCGATCCGGCCCAGGCCGCCCAGGCGCTGCTCGCACTGGCCCTGGGCAACGGCGGCCGCGACAACGTGTCGGTGGTCGTGATCCGCGCCGAGGACATTGCCGGTGGATCGGACATGACGCTGCTTAATCCGGAAGTCTGACGCGCCATTGCGTGCGCCATAGAACGCGCGCCGCCGTATCCGACCAAACCGGCGCGCCTACTTGGCGCCGGCCGGGCGCTGGGTGCGGAAATCCTTGGAATGGATGCCGTGCTTCTTGAGCAGCATCTGCAGATGCGAGCGGTTCATGTCGCAGCGGCGCGCCAGTTCGGCCACGGTGCCGCCCACTTCCTGCAGTCCGCGTTCCAGGAACGCGCGCTCGGCCTCATCGCTGGCCGCGCGTTTGGCTTCGGAGAGCGACGTGGCGATGCCGGGATCGGTCACGCGCGATGTGGTGCCATCGATCGGCACCGCCGCCAGCGCGGTCGGCTTGGGGCGGATGTCTTGCGGCAGATGCGCAAAGTCAGCCGTATCGCCGGCCAGGCACGACAGCCGATACATCAGGTTGCGCAGCTCGCGGATATTGCCGGGGTAGTCGTAGTGCAGCAGAAAATCCCGCAGGCGCGGCGTGAGCCGGATCGGGCGGCGTTTTAACTGGCCTGCGGCTTCGTCGCCGAAATAGGAAACCAGCAGCGGGATCTCGTCGCGGCGCTCGCGCAAGGCGGGCAGCGTGACGTGGATCACGCTCAGGCGGTAGAACAGATCCTCGCGAAACGTGCCGGCCGCGCTCATGCTGCGCAGATCCTTGTTGGTGGCCGCGACGATGCGGGTGTCGACGGAAATGGCTTCATCGGACCCGACGCGCTGGATCTCGTGCGCCTCAAGCACGCGCAGCAGCTTAACCTGTCCGGTCAGCGGCAGCTCGCCGATCTCGTCGAGAAAGATCGTGCCGGTATGCGCGCTCTCGAACTTGCCGCGCCGATCAGTGGCCGCGCCAGTGAACGCGCCCTTCTTGTGCCCGAACAGTTCGGACTCCAGCAGGCTGTCAGGAATCGCGCCGCAGTTGACGGAAATAAACGGCTTGTCAGTGCGCGCCCCGTTGGCGTGGATCACCTTGGCCATCAGTTCCTTGCCTGTGCCGCTTTCGCCATCGATCAGCACCGGCAGGTCGGTCGGCGCGGCTTTTTCGGCAATTTCCAGCGCCTCTAGCAGTTTCGGGTTGTCGCCGAACGTGCCTTCGAAAATGAAGCTGCGCTCCATCAGCGCCTGCCGGCGTTCACGCGACGACATCTCCACAGGCTCGACGGCCGGCGCATCCGGCTCGCCGGCGGCAGCCGCCGCGGCGACAAAGCGTTCCTTGTGCGACAGGCCCATCACTTCGTCGCGCAACGCGGTAGCCTGCTTGAGCAGCTTCTCGATTTCCGCGCGCTCCAGCCGCGACGACCAGCGCAGCGTCGAGCGCAGGATCTCGATCTTCTCGATCAGGCCCGCGAACGACACCGCGGACGTAGCGGGTGTGGGGTTGTATAGCTTCATGCCGCGCTCAGTTGCTTCTGGACCAGTTGGTAGTACATGCCGCGCCGCTCCAGCAGTTCCTCGTGCCTGCCCTGCTCGACGATGCCGCCTTCGTAGAGCACCAGGATCTTGTCGGCCTGCATGATCGTGCTGAGCCGGTGCGCGATGATCACCGCGGTGCGCCCGCGCAGGATGTCCTGCATGTTGGCCAGGATATTGCTCTCCGATTGCGTGTCGAGCGCCGATGTCGCTTCATCGAACACCAGCAGACGCGGGTCGTGATAGAGCGCGCGGGCGATGCACAGCCGCTGGATCTGACCGCCGGACAGCCCGATGCCGCGTTCGCCCACCACCTGCTCGTAGCCGAGCGGCAGCTTGGAAATGAACGGATGCGCGTCAGCCATCCGCGCCACTTCCTCGATGCGACGCCGGTCGGGACTTTCGTCGCCGCATGCAATGTTCTCCGCCACCGTGCCCGAGAACAGCAGATTGGTCTGCATCACGTAGCCCACCTGCGCACGGAAGAATTCCGTATCGATCACGTTCATGTCGTAGCCGTCGACCTTCATCGAGCCTTCGCTGGGCTTGTAGAAGCCGACCAGCAGCTTGGCCAGCGTAGTCTTGCCCGATCCGCTGCGGCCGACGATGGCAACCATTTCACCGGGGCGCATATGAAAGCTGATGTTCTCGAGCACATAGGGCGTGTCCTCGCCGCCGTAGCGGAAATAGACGCCGTCGAAATCAATCTCGCCCTGCAGGTCGGGCAGCATCACGCGCGACAGCACGTCCTGCGGCCTCTGCTCCGGCTCCAGATCGAGCACGTCGCCCAGCCGCTCCATCGCCACGCCGGCGTCGTTCAACTGGCCCCATAGCGCCACCAGCCCCATCAGCGGCGCCAGCACGCTGCCCATGAATGCGTTGAAGGCGATCAGTTGGCCGATCGTCAGTTCACGTTCCAGCACCAGCGTGGCACCCACCCACAGGATCGTGATGGTCGTGGCCGCGTTCAGCACCTGGCTCGCCAGGCCCACAAGAATATGGAACGCCTGCGCGTGATACTGCCTGTCCAGCGCCTTGGCGTACTTGCGCTCCCAACGCAGCCGCACTGGACGCTCGATACCCATGCCCTTGACCGTCTCGGCGCCGCCGAGCGTCTCCATCAGGTATGCCTTGGCATCGGTCGATGCCGCGAACACTTCGCGCGCATAAGTCTTGACCTTCGGCGTGACGATCACCGTCAACGCGGCGATCGGGATCACGAACGCAATCAGCAGCAGTGTCAGCTTGACGTTGTAGAGAAACATGATGCTGAAGTAGATGAATACCATCAGCAGGTTCAGTGCGGTGGTGACGGTCGATTCGGTCAGGAAGGCGCGGATGGTCTGGTTCTCCTGGAAGCGCGCAAAGATGTCGCCCGTCTTGCGCTTGGCAAAGAACGACAGCGGCAACGACAGCGTGTGCTTGAAGAAGTGCGACATCATCGCGAAATCCATGTTGCGCACCATGAAGTTGGCCAGGTACGCACGGATCGTCACCATCAGTTGCGTGAAGACGTTCGAGATCACCAGGCCCACGATCAGCAGATGCAGCAGACCGATGTTCTGGTGCACGACCACGCCATCGAGGATGTTCTGGATGATGAGCGGCGGCACCACGCCCAGCAGCTGGATCACGAATGTCGCCAGGAACAGATGCGCAAGGATGGTCTTGTACGGCGCGAGATAGCCGATAAAGCGCAGCCACGGCGAACGCGACACCGCCAGCTCGGTCATCTGCTCGCCGGGCGAGAACAGCAGGCACGTGCCGCTCCAGCCGCGCTCGAATTCCTCGGTGTTCATCTTGCGGAAACCGATCGCGGGGTCTGCCACCCAGACGTGTCGCGACGACACGCCGTAGACCACTACATAGTGGTAGCCCTCCCAGTGAATGATGAACGGCAACTCGAAGCCGAGCAGCGCATCGCGCGTGCATTGCACGCCGCGCGTGGTGAACCCGAGCGATTCGCCGGCGCGCGCCAGACTGTCCAGCGTCGCGCCAGCGGTAGTCACGTTGGCCAGTTCGCGCAGCTTGCCCAGCGTCATCGGAATGCCGTGATGGCGGCAGATCATCGCCAGGCACGCCGCGCCGCAATCCATCTCCTCGGCCTGTTCCACCAGCGCAAAGCGGCGGATCACACGCTCGCCCAGCTCGGGCTTCGACTGCAGATCGAGCAGTACCGGCCGCTTGCGCCGCTCGGCCAGCTTCTTTTGCCGATGCAGTTCGCGGTCGACCGCGCGGATCCTTTCTTCGAGCACCTCGCGCAGCCGCCCGTTTCGCTCAAGGATCAACTGCACGGTTTTCTCGGGGATCACCAGCAAGCGCGTGTCGGTTTCGGCGATGGCCGAGGCCATCTGCTCCTGCCGCATCACGCACGCGCGCTCGCCGAAAATGTCACCCTGCCGCAGCGTGGCCAACGGGAAGATGTCGCCGTCTTCCTCGCGCTCGATCCGCACCGTGCCTTGCCGCACCACATACAGGCGCCGGTCGTCGCGGCCATCCTGCTGGAGAATCGTCTTGCCCGCCGCCACGCGCTTGACGCCCACGCTGCGCACGGCGTCCTCGAGCTCGGCCTTGTCCAGCTTGCCGCGCAGATCGAACAGCCGCGCCACGAAGCCCCCGGCGGAGCTGATCGCCACATAGCTGGTGATAAACGCGAGCGCGGCAGGATTGCCGCTCACCACGGGCTCCGACACCGCACGCGCAATCGTGATCAGTTCCGTCTTGCCCGATGCGCGTACCGACGACTCGTGGCGATACTCGCGCAGCAACGCGATATCGGCAAACACTTCTCCGGCCTTGCGCACGCCCATGCTGATTTCCTTGCCGTGTTCCTCGTTGAACACGCGCACGGATCCACTGCGCACAATAAAAATGCCGTCGGCGGCTTCGCCGGCGTTGCAGACGGTGTCGCCGAAGCCAAAGTTGAGCGTGCGCGCGCTTTCCGCCAGCCGCTCGATCTCCGCGCGCGACAGCGGCGAGAGGATCTCCACGCCTGCGAGGAAATCGGCCAGCGACTGCGGCCCCGGCGTGGCCGGGTCCGCGGCGGCAGCCGTCACCGCGGCATCGCTAGCGGGCTTCGATGACATGTTCCTGCGCCCGCGCCATCAGCCAATCTTCGCGCAGCAGCCGCCGGATCTCCACGGCGACATCGGCGTCGAGCCTGGCCGGGTGTTTTGCCCGCACCAGAAATACTTCGAAGAACGCGCGGTCCGGCGCTGGAAATGGCCCAAGCAGGTCACCGGGTTCCGCGTTGAACACCTTGGCCTCGATATCGCTCTTGAGCGATCCGCGCAATACCTTACCGATGTCGCCGCCCTGTTCCCGCGTATCGGCGATCGAGTGTTCGCGCGCCATTTCGGCGAACGCATCGGGATCGTCCTGCAGATACGACACCAGCTCCCGCGCCTTGCCCTCGGTATCCACCACGATGTGGCTGACCTCGATGCTGTCGAAGCGCGGCGAATTGAGCTGGAAATACTCCTCGACCGCCGCCTCGGTGCAGACGCGTTCCATCATCCGTTCCTGATAGAGGCTGTCGGTGATAAACGTCTCGAATTCGTCGAGCGTGATGTGCAGCGCATCGAGATAGTGATTCATGTCGGCCGCGCGATGCAGGCCATGCGCGCGCCGGAACTGGTCGGCGCGCTCTTGCACGTCCGCTGGCGAGAGCGCAATGCCGTGCCGCCGCGCTGCATGCACGGTCAGCTTGTCGCGCACCAGTTGCTCCACCAGCCCTTCGAACTGCCCGGTCAGCTTGAGCACCCTTACGAAATCGTCGACGTCGATCGTCTCGTCGTCGATACGCACGATGGCTGTCATCGCCCTCTCCTCTAGTTTGACCGCTTGCCCGTTCAACCGGCGACCTGCCTGAAAGGGTCGAGCCCCAGGTCGATCAGACGTCTTTCGCGCACCACGATCTCGGCCGTGGCCGTCATGCCGTAACGCAGCGGATATTTGTTGCTGGCCACGCTGTAGTAGTCCTGCGCCAGCCGCACCCGGCCTTCGTAGACTGGTTGCTTATCCGGCCCCGACGGCTTGGTGGCCGGGGAGATGTATTCGAGCGTGCCGGCGATTAGCCCGTAGCGCTGGAACGGAAACGCGCTGAACTTGAGCTTGACCGGCAGGCCCTCGCGCAGAAACGCACGGTCGCGCTCGGCGATCTCGATGCGCAGCATCGGCCGTGCATCCTTCGGCGCGATGCCGCCCAGCGGTGCGTTCGCCTGCACTTTGTCGCCGCGCTGCGTCGACGTGACATCGGTGACCACGCCCGACACCGGCGCGAGGATCAGCAGGAAATTGTCCTTGTCGATGTTTTCGAACTTGATGCGCGCGGCGGCGTCGGCCACCAGCCGCGCAGTCTGCACCTGCAGACGCAGCTTGTCCTCGGTGCTGGTGATCTCGCGCATCGCGGCGTCGTACTGGATGCGCAGATTCGCCAGTTCCTGGCCGCTGCCTTCCAGTTGCGCGCTGGCCTGCGTGTACTCCTGCGCCAGCCGCGCGTCGAGTTCAGCCAGCCGCGATTGCGCCACGCGCAGATTGTTTTCGGCCTCCTGCGTGGCCGCACGCTTGGCTTCGACCTGCGATTGCGACACGCCGCCGCCAGCCGGCAGCGCAAACAGGCGTGCATAGCGATCCTGTTCCTGGCGCGCGAACTCGCGCGCACGGCGGGCGTTTTCGAGATTGCTGCGCGCCTCGGTCAGCTGCGCGCGCTGTTGTTCGGCCAGCCGCGTGGTGCCCTCGGCCATGCGGTTCTCGTGCAGGCGCGTGCCCAGTTCGATCTGCTGCCTCAGCGCCAACGCCTTGCGTTCCAGCAGTGCCTTGCGCTCCGGAAACTGCTTCCATTCGCGTTCCGCGTCCTCGAGCTTGAGCTGCGCCTGCAGCGCGTTGGCCGCCGCCTCGATCGCGCCGCGTGCATTGAGCCGCGCCACCACGTCGTCTTTGGAAACCGGCTGCCCTTCAGCCACGTAGAGATCGACCAGTTCGCCATCGACGGGCGCATAGAAGCGCCGCACCTCCGATTCCGGCACCAGCGTGCCCTGCGCGGCGACGATCACGTCGGCGTGCCCAAAGAAGGACCAGACCAGACCGCAAAGCATCAGCGCCGCCGTCACCACCACGGTCAGCAGGGTCAGCTTGCGCGGCTCGGCGCTCAGCAGCGCAATGCCTTCGGCGCTGTGATCCTCGAGCGCCTCGGTCAGCGGACGCAGCCGCGACCCGCCCGGTTCGCGCAGGTCGTCCTTCATGGCCCGCTCCCCGCGGGGACGTTCGCCGTGGCGCCAGTCGCCGGACCGCCCGCGCCCGCTGCGCCGGTTGTGGCAGCCGTCGCCTGGTTGCTGCCCTCGCCCAGCAGCGAGAGCTTCGCTTTCAATACCGCCGGATCCAGCACCATGCGCAGCTCGTTGAGCGCGCGGCGCTGGGCGTCGATTTCGGCCTGGATATCGTCGCGAATTCGCGTCCACTGCTCCGTGTCGTCAATCTTTAGTTGCGTGTAGATGCGCAGCCCCTGCCGCGCATCGTCCTGCGCATCGGCCAGCAGCTTTGCCTGGGCGCGGAACTTCGGCGAAATCGCCGCTTCCAGCCGCTGCTCGCTTGAGATCAGACCGTTGTTGCGATACTGCCGCCAGTTCGTCGCGGCGCGGTTGAGCAGCGTGTTGGCGTGCCGCAGGGCGCCTTCGCGAATGGTCTCGACATTGGCCTCGACCGCTCGGGTGAAGAACGCGTCGGCGTGAGGATCGAGCGATGCGTAGAGCGCAAGCAACTGCTCGTCGTACCCCGCGCTGCCGCGCGCGTTCGACACGGCGGCGAACTGCCGGGCCACCTGTTCGCGACGCGCCGCGTCCCTGGCGATATCGGCGGCCCACGGGCCGGTTTTGATCGACCTGAGCGCAGCGACGGCCGTCGTGCTGTCACCCTGCTCCCACGCTTTTTCAGCCTTTGCGTATTGCGCCAGCACATCGTCGCCGGGCAGGCGCGGCCGCAGCGCCTGATAGGCGGCCTGGAACGGCGGCGTCGACAGGTTTGCCGTGCGCATGTGCGCCACCAGCGCGGCGGGCGCGCGCTCACGCAGCGCCTGCATGATCGCCGTGTATTGCTTCAGGTCGGCCGAAACCCGATCGAGCCCGGCCAGACGCGGATATTTGTCCTGGTATTCGGCCAGCATCGCCTGCAGTGCTTCGGGCTGATCGCGCGCCAGTTCTGTCGCGATGGCGGTGTTGAGCCGGTCGATCGCGGCCAGATAGACCGAATCGTCGTTCTGCAGGCGGCGCAGGTCGCTCAATGCACGCGCGTACGTGTCGCGGAACGGCGGCACATCGGTGGCGATGCGTCCGAGCAGGCGCTGATGCGCGGCGGTATCGTCGCCCCACTGCCGTAGCAGGTCGCGAATCTTCGCCTCGTCCGTGTACAGCCGGATCGGCGCATCGATCCCGCCGCGGCCCACCACGAAACGCTCGAGGTCGCCCACCCAGGCCAGTTGCCGGATCAATGCCTGCCCCTCGCGGTTATGCTGGCTGCGCGCACGCATCTGGCCGAGCACGGCGTCGGCGCCAGCGAAATCGTTGGCCTGCAGCCGGGCGGACCACGCCGGCACGAAGCCGCGCATCAGCGCCTCGGCGCCCAGCGCCTGGTATTGCGCGTTGTCGGGATGCACGGCCAGCACCTTGTCCGTCGCCTCGGCGGCCCGCGCGTATTCGCCGCTTTCGATCAAGGCGTGGAGCGTGCGGTCCGGCGCGCCACGCCACCAGATGTACGTGCCACCGACCACGATCACCGAGATGGCCAGGACCGCAATGCGCGCGGCGCGTTCCAGCTGATGGCGGTCACGGATGCCGAAGCGGCGCAACGCCTCGACGATCATCATGGCTACCCGCCCGCGCTTCGGCTGCGGATGCGCCGCGTGATCGCCGACATCGGGCAGCGCCTCGGGATTGACTTCGTCTTCCTGCGCAGCGCGATAGTCCACACAGAAAATATCGAGAAACGAATCGGGCGCGCCAACGAACGTGGTCTTGTCCGGATCGACATCGGGCGGCACCCCGGCCGCGCCGTCGCCCCGCGCCGGCTCGGCAGGCGCCAGGAACGACGTGCGCGTGGCCGTGGCGTCGGCATCCGCCTCGTGCTCCACGGTCACGCGATAGACAAAGTGGCTGCCGCCAAACGCCACCACGTCGCCCGATTCCAGCCGGATCGATTGGTCGCGCAGCCGTACGCCGTTGACGAACGTGCCATTGGTACTGCCCAGATCCTCGACCCACGGCACGCCATGCTTGAGGTAAACATGGGCGTGACGGCGCGACAGATAGTTCACCTGGTGCGGATAGTCGCTGCGATAGCGCGCGAAGGTCTCGTCGGTCTTGTTGACCATAAACGGAAAACGCGCGATGACGACCGGCTGCAGGCCGAGATCGTCGCGCACCGGCGTCAGCGTGACCGCGACGCGCGGCGGCTCCGGCGCGGGCGGGCGCGGATAGAGCCTGACGCGGTACGACAGCCCCGCGCCAAAGTTGAGCTCGTCGCCATCGCGCAACAACGCCGGCTGCTGCGCCACGGTGTCGCCATTCACGCGCGTGCCGTTCTTGCTGCCCAGATCGGCAACATAGACCGAACCGTCCTCGGAGAAGATCCGCGCGTGACGACGCGATAGCACCGACACGGCTTCCGATGGATAGGCAGCGAACGGCGCCTCGCCGCGTCCGATCGCGAACAGGTCGTCGCCGATGCGGATTTCGCCAAGCTCGGGGCGCGACACTGGCATCAGCAGGACATCGAACAACTGGCCCGCTGGCTGCGCCATGACCGGCATATCCATGAAGGGGGCATCGTCGCGCGTCATGTTTCACCAGAACCAACAGTGGGGCCTGTGGCGCGCAACCGCGCATCGCCAGTGTTGCGTGCGCGAGGGCGCGGCGCGAAGACGGGCAAGGGGCGGCAGGTCACGGGTAGAAACATAGTAGGCCACGCGTAAGGGGAGTCAATGCGCTGCGCCGCAGCGTTGCTGCGTGCGTACGGCGCAGGCGGGTTTCAACGTTGAAACGTTTTGCGCGCCGTTGCGGCTAACGCGCCGCCTTGCGCGGCTCCGGATTGCCCGAGCGCGTTGCATCGGCAGCGGGCATGGCGGTGTCGGCCATCGCGTTTGGCGCGCCGTGACGGACATCGACCTCGGACCATCCACCGCCCAGCGCCTTGTAGAGCGTGACGGTATCGGTCAGGATTTGTTGGTGCACGGCCAACAACGCCTGTTGCGCGGTCAGCAGCGAGCGTTCGGATTCGAACACTTCCAGTTGCGACGCAATGCCTTCGCGCGCCTGCGCCTCGATCTGCGCGCCCACCACGCGCAACTGATCGACCTGCTGCTGCAACTCGATGCGCTGCTTCTTGTGCGCATCGACATTGACCAACGCACTCTCCACTTCCTCGAAGGCGGTCATCACAGTGCGCCCGTATTCGTTCTCGACCACGCCGACGTTGGCTTCCGTGGTCTTCACACGCGCCCGTACGCTGGGATCGAGCATCGGCAGGTTGATGCTCGGCATGAAGCCGAACGTGAACGATTTCATCAGGTCCGACAACGCGAAACTGGCGGTGCCGCCGCGCGCGGTGAGGCTGATGCTGGGCAGCTGCGCCAGACGCGCCTGGCCGACGAGGTCATAGGCCGCCAGCACGCGGTATTCGGCCGCGACGATATCGGGCCGGCGCGCCAACAGTTGCGACGGCAGGCCTGCCGGCACCACCGGCAACTTCACGCGCTGCTGCAGGCGTCCCGGCGGCACCTTGAGTTCGCCAGCCGGCACGCCGACCAGCGTAGCCAGCGCGTTTTCCGCCACATCGCGCGATCTGCGCAGTTCGATCAGGTCCTTCGTCAGGCGATTGATTTCCGCCTGCTGCTGCATCACGCGGATCTGCGGCAGCAGGCCGTTGGCCAGCATCGCCTTGTAGGTGGTCAGGATGTCGTTGTTGCGCGCCAGCGTATGGCGCTGCTGGTCGATCTGTTCGTCGAGCAGCAGGATCGTGAAGTACGTGATCGATACATCGGACGCCAGCGAGAGGTAGCCGGCGCGCCAGTCGGCTTCGGTGGCGCGGAATTCGGCGGTCTGCGCCTGCACGCCCTTTTCGACCTTGCCCCAGATGTCGATGTCCCAGTTGACCGTGGCGCCGAGGTTATAGGTGCGAGAAACCGCCTGCCCCGTGGTCTTGGACACATCGAGCCCCGCGCCGACATCGAACACCGGCAGCGCGCCCGCGCGCACCTCGGCGATCTGTGCGTTGGCCACGCGAATGCGTGCGGCAAGCACCTTGATGTCGTAATTGCCGCTCATCGCCTTGGCCACCAGTTGGTCCAGATACGGATCGCCAAAGCCTTGCCACCAGTTGGGCACGATGGTTTCGCCGGGCGACACGCTCACCGACTCGTTGCGCGTCCACGCCGCCTTTGCCGGGGTATCGGGACGCTTGTATTCGGGTGGTCGAAAATCGGCGCAACCGGCCAGCATCGACACGCAGATGACAGCGCCAAGCCACGGCGGCATACGGCGCGAAGTGAGGGCGGAATCAGTCACGATGGCTTCCTGCGCGAAACGCCAGCGGACCGTGGCAGCACGTCCTGGCATTCGATCTGTATTGTGGTGCGGCGGCGCGTGGACGCCAAGCCCGGCACGCGCGCGCAACCGAAATCGCGGACAAAAAAATGCCGGGGCGGAGGTGTCCCCGGCGACAAGCTCCCCGAGCGGCATACGGCGTCGCGCGTGATGCGATAGCGACGGACGCCGTTGCCGCGCTCTGTGTTCAGTAGGCGTTGTTCCGCGCGCTCTGGTTGGTGTACACGTTGTTGGTCATGTGATCCTGGAACGCCGAGCCGTTGGCGAAGTAGTTTTCCACTTGCTGCATTTGCTGGTTCGATTGCGTGATCGTCTTGTGCGAGTCGAACGACAGGCTCACCGGCGTGAAGATCGAGGTGCGCGGCGCAAACACCGCCAGGCCGCCGCGTACGGACTTCAGCGTCGTGGCGTCGAGGGTTTCGGTCGAGGACAGGTCCTTGATGGTCAGCGTGGTCATGTCAGTCTCCTTGGGAGGAAGGGTGAAGCGGTTAGGTGATGAGCATCGGGTTGGTGTCGCGCTCGATATCCCTATCGCAGCAAGCGTGCCAGCGTCGTAACCAACCGCTGCCAGAACGCGCAATCCGTTGCGGCGCAAGGCATTGCAGCGAAATCCCAACGCACCGCGCGTCGGCACGGCGCGGCGAGGTGTTGGATGCTGGCGTACAGCTGGCGCGTTGTTCTGTCGGTCCCACGGCAACACTCAAAAAAAACGGCGCGCATCGCTGCGCGCCGTGCCGGAGACTGGCGGACCGCCCCGCCATTTTTGCTCCGAGTCCGCATCGTGACGTATCACCTGGCCACCGCCTTTCACCTTACGTAAATGGTGATTTTCTTCGAATAAATCGGAGGATTGGTTGGCATGTGCTTCTCGTCGCCCATCAGCAGTTGCAGCGTGTGCTTGCCGGGCGGCAGTTCGATCGTGGTTTCCGTTTCGCCCGCGCCGAAGTGCAGGTGGTTGCGGTCGTTCGGAATTTCCTTGTCCAGCGGCGGCAAGTCCGTATCGATCAGCAGATGGTGGTGGCCCGTATTCGGAAACTTGACGTCCTTGGGCGCCACACCCATGTTGCGCAGGCCGAACCACACCTTGATCGGCTTGCCGGCCGGCAGCGTCTGATTGTTGTTCGGATAGCCGATGTACAGATAGGCGTTCTTCGGCGCGGGCGTGGGACCGCTGGCCGCGCTGGCAGCGGGCGCCGACGCATCCGCGCCGCGCGCAACGCCGAAGTGGAGCATGGCCGCCGCAAACAGCAGCAGCGTCACCACGGAGACTGGCTTGGACATGGCTTCTCTCCCGCTCACGCTGATGCGCTAGCGCACGGTGATGGTGATCTTCTTCGAGTAAATCGGCGGATCGAACGGCACGTGCTTGCTGTCGCCCAGCAGCAGTTGCAGCGTGTGCTTGCCGGGCGGAAGTTCGATGCGCGCATCGGTTTCACCGGCACCAAAGTGCAGGTGATTGCGATCGTTCGGGATTTCCTTGTCCGGCGGCGGCAGGTCGGTGTCGATCAGTAGATGGTGGTGCCCGCAATTGGATCGCTCGACGCCCTTGGGACACACGCCCATGCCTTTGAGGCCCATGCGCACCCAGAGCTTGCCGCCATCGATCACGGCGCCGTCGCCGGGCCAGATGATGTAGACCTCGGCGCCCTTGGGCGCGGGCGTCAGCGGAATGGCGAAGCTGGACCACGCGGCGAGCATTGCGCCCGCCAGCGCGCGGAGCAGGAATCGTCTGGACATGGCGGCTCCTCCCGGAGAACTGTCCGCTGCACACGGTTCCCCGCGCGATGAGCGGATTCTTGGTCGACGTTTTTTGATGCGCCCGGCGATGTGTCCTACAGCGTAGGTCGCCAGCGCTTAAAAAGCGAACTTTCGCGCCACAATCGCTGTGCTATTGTGAAACGGCCGGTACCACGTCACGGCAACTCCACACCGCGCTGCGCCGATCCGAAGGGGGCTGAATATGTGGCGGAAGATCATAGTCGTGTCGCTGCTGGGGATCGGCGCGCTGCACATCGGCGGCAGCGGCGTGCCGCGGCCGGGGCAGTGGCTCGTGTCGGCGGCGCACGCCGGCATCCTGCCCAAGAATAGCGACGAGCAATACGAACTCTCGTTCTGGGATTCGATCAAGAACAGCAGCGACGCGGGCGACTACGAGGCGTACCTGAAGCAATATCCGAATGGACGCTTCGCCGCGCTGGCCAAGGCGCGCGTGGAACGCCTGCGCGCCGCCGCACCGGCGTCCGCTCCGGTTGCGCGGCCCGAAACAAAGACCGACACGCGCACGGCATCGAAGGCGCCGGATGCATCCGCGCCGCGCGCCGCATCGACACCGTCGGCCACCGCTGCCGCGCCAGCGTCCCCATCGCCGGGCAACACCCCGCAACCGCGTTCGCGCGCTGGTGGCGCGATCTCGCAGGGCACGGTCACCTATGCGACCGAAGGCAAGGACGCGCCGCCATCGGCCAAGGCCGGGGGCGCCGAAGCGAAAGGCGTGGAAGCGCGCGATTGTCCGCAATGCCCGGCGATGATCAGCCTGAATCCCGGCAGCTTCACGATGGGCAGCAACACCAGCGATCCGGCCGAACGGCCGCCGCATCACGTCACGATTGCGCGCCCGTTCGCCATCGGCAAGTACGAGGTCACATCGGAACAATGGAACGCCTGCGTCGATGCCAACGCCTGCCCGCGCATCGCCACCAATTCGCCGGACGCCAAGACCGCACCCGCGCGCGACATCAGCTGGGACGACGCGCAACTGTACGTGGCATGGCTGTCCAAGACCACCGGCAAGACCTATCGCCTGCCGACCGAAGCCGAGTGGGAATACGCGGCGCGCGGCGGCACCGGCACGGCGTACTGGTGGGGCGACCGGATGGCGCGCGGCAACGCCAACTGCAAGGACTGCGGCGATCCGTGGAGCGATGCGGCGCCGGCCAATGTCGGCTCGTTCGCCGCCAATCCGTACGGGCTGCACGACATGAACGGCGGCGTGTGGGAATGGGTGGCCGATTGCTGGCACAGCTCGTACAAGAACGCGCCCACCGATGGCCGCGCGTGGGACGAGCCCACGTGTACCGCGCGCGTCATACGCGGCGGATCGTGGCGCGAAGGCGCGAGCTACATGGTGTCGTCCACGCGCTTCAAGTACAGCACCAGCGTGCGGCAATCGCAGAACGGCTTCCGCGTGGTGCGCGAAGCCAAATAGTCCAGATAGTCATTTCGCGCGCGTCGCAATCTGCACGAGGTCCGCGCTGATCTGTCCGCGGCCATACTTGCTGGCCATTTGCGCGAGCGGCTTTTCCAGCGCGTGCAGATAGTCCTGGCGCGATTCGAACTCGGGCCGGCGCGTGCCGAACAGTGGCGCCGGCGTAGTCAGCAGCACGACCAGTTCCGTGCCGAATGGCTTTGAGACAACCCAGTCGCCGCCATCGCCAATCGTCGCGGTGTAGCTGGCGGGCGCCTGATTGCCCTGCACGCGCGGGCTGGGCACCAGATGCGCCACCTTGCCATCGGCCACGAAGTAATCGACATAGACATACGACTCATGCGCAGGCGTGGTGATGTCCAGCACCAGCGGCGTACCCTCGGTCAACTGCGTGCCGCCGCGCGTGCGCAGTCTCGCGCCGGATTGTTCGCCCGCCTTGTGATTGCCCGACCAGTACGGCGCCACGGTCCGCACCACATCGCACTTGTCCTGCGACAGCGGCTGCGCGTCGAGCTTCAGCGCCTTGACGCCGGGCACCTTGAGAAGCTTGTCGCGCAGCCCCGCCAGCGCCGCTTCGGCCGCGTAGCCATCGACCTGCAGCGTATTGCCGTCGACACTGGCGGTCAGCAGCGCGCAGGGCGTGGCGGCCAGCACCTGCGCCACGGCTTCCGGCTTGAGCGGCACGTTGGAGGGCGGCGACGGCGCGGCGGCGGGCGCGGCCGGATTCGGTGCGGACGGCCCGTTCGATGCGCTCGATGCGGTCGACGTGGTCGATGCGTTCGATGCATCGCCGGCGGCGGGGCTGCGCCACAGATAGAAGCCGACGCCGGTGGCAATGGCCAGCAACGCCACGGCGCCGCCGACGATTACCGGCACATGCGCGCCGCCGCGCTGCGGCTCCGCGCCGAGCCCTGCCAGGAAGCGCGTGACGGTGGGCGTGCGCGTGGCGCGATCGAGCGAAAGCGCCTGACGCAAGACCTTCCACTGTCCGCGCGACAGCGACGACGGTGGCACGGGCTTCATATTCCTGGCGCGCGCCTCGGTCGACGCCATCCGGTCGTACGGATGCTTGCCGGTCAGGAGTTCGTAGGTGACGCACGCCAGCGCGTAGATGTCGTCGCGCGGATCGGGCTCGCGGTGTTCGAACATTTCCGGACTGGCGTAGGCCGGCGTCATGCCGCCGAGCGACCCGGGATCGAACACGGTCTGGTCCGCGTCGTCGGTGGGCTGCTGGAACCCGCGCGCGATGCCGAAATCGATCACCTTCACTTCGCCGCGATCGGTCAGGAACACATTGGCCGGCTTGAAATCGCAATGGACGAAGCCGCGCTCGTGCGCGTAGGCCAGCGCATTGCCCATGCCGATCACGATCGGCATCGCCTTCGCATACGGCAGCCCGGCAAAATCGGGCGCACGCAGCACGCGATTGAGCGACTTGCCGGACAGGTATTCCATGGTCAGGAAGACCGTCGGGCCGTCGCGGTCGAAGTCGTAGACCGTGACGATGTTCCGGTGCGCCAGCTGCTGCGCCTTGCGCGCCTCGCGCTGGAGGGCGATCAGCGATTTCGGATGACCGCTGAATTGCAGATTGAGCACCTTGATGGCGATATACGGCTTGCGGTCCGACGCTTCGAGCTTGCGCAGGTCGAGCGCCTTGTACACCGTGCCCATGCCGCCCACGCCAAGACATTCTTCGAGCACAAAGCGGCCGTTCAATGTATCGCCCACGCCCTTGGTGGGACCCGATGGCACATACCCGCCGGTGAAAAGCCCGCTCTGGCTGCCGGTGCCGGCCGTGTTGCCGCCCGGGCCAGATGACGGATCCGACGCGCCCGGTGCCGGGCGATCCGAGGGATCGGGTTCGATACGGGTTTCTTCGCTCAGCGCGTCGCGCCCCGCATGGCCGATCGCCTCGGTGGCGACATCGCCGCCCGGATCGAACTGCGTGGCCATGTGCGAATCGATGCGGTCCATGACTTCCGCGTACACGGCGGCAGGCAATGGAAAGCGCGTGTGTTCTTCAGTGAGCACGCGCGCAAACTGGGTGGAGTCGGTGCGATCGTCCTTGAGGGCCAGATCCACCGAGGCGAGGAATTCGTCGCGACTCAAATTGCCGCGCTGGAAATTCCGAATGAGTTCGGTCAGGCTGGGCATCCGGTGCATCCGACGAGTGATGGCACAACGGGCGGAACCGCCGCGTCACGGCATATTGCCTTCGATGGATACTAGTGCGCACTCCGGTCATCCGCAATGCCGCATCGATGCGCGCCACGCGCGCGAGCGTCGCCTCCGCGCAGACATCCCACCGCATTCTGTTGGCCCCACACCACCACTTCGCACCGCGCATCGCGCTCGGTGCGCATTGCGCTAAACCACCCCACGCACCGCAAACCCGCACGGCACAAGGCGTCCGCGTTTTTCGTCGGCGCGCGGACCGGCGCTGGCACGCTTGCTGCGATAGGGATACCGAGCGCGACACCAACCCGATGCTCATCACCCAACCCGCTTCACCCTTCCTCCCAAGGAGACTGACATGACCACGCTGACCATCAAGGACCTGTCCTCGACCGAAACCCTCGACGCCACGACGCTGAAGTCCGTGCGCGGCGGCATCGCCTTTCTGCCGATCACCACCGTGTACAGCCCGTTCAAGCTGTCGGTGGACAAGGTCACGACGATCAACCAGTCGAACCAGCAAATGCAGCAAGTGGAAAACTACTTTGGCAACGGCTCGGCGTTCCAGGACCACATGACCAACAACGTCTACACGAACCAGCACGCAGAGAACAACGTGTACGGCGCGAAGTAAGCCGCGCTCGCCGATATCCCGCATCGCCCCAACCGCATCACACCCGATTTGCCGCTAGGAGACTGCCATGAGCACCCTGACCATCCTCGACCTGACCACCACCGCCACCCTCGATCGCGCCGGCATGCAAGCCGTGCGCGGCGGACTCGGCATCATCGCCGCACCGTGGACCAGCGTATATGCACCGGTGAAGCTGTCGTTCGATTCGCACACCAAGATCGATCAGCAAAACCAGCAAATGCAGCAGGTGGGCAACTACTTCGCCAATGGGTCGGCTTTCCAGGACCATATGACCAACAACGCGTACACGAATCAGCACGCGCAGAACAACGCGTAATCGCGCACCCGATTCAGCTCGCCGAACCCGATGCGCGTCGCGCGCCGCACCGCGCGCCGCGCATGGCATCCGCACCCAGGAGACTCACCATGTCATCGATCATCGTCCGCGACCTTGCCGCCAGCAAGGACCTCGACCGCAAATCGCTGTGCGCCATCCGTGGCGGCACCGACTGGCTCAGCAAGGTCGGCAACACCGGCCCGCTGGCCAACGTGAACATCACGGTCAACCAGAGCGTGCAGCAGCTGCAGCAGGTGAACGTGGCCGCGTTCAACAACAACCGGATCATTGGCGCCAGTCTGGGCCACGTCCAGCTGGGCGTGAATCCGTCGCAATGGGGCGGCAACCTGGCGGTGGTCTGAGCGACGCACGCCGGGATGCGATGCCGCCTCTCGCACGCCACGCGGGAAACGGCATCGCTGCCTATACTGAAGCGGGCCCGCGCCTGCCCCGGCGCAGCCCGACCGGCGCCGTACCGGCCGGCCGAGGCAAGGCCCGCACGCCGGAGAACGCCATGGCATCCATCGTCATCAAGGATTTGTCCGAGAACGTCGACCTCGACCGCGAGGCCATGCTCGCCATCGTGGGCGGCGCAAGGCTGGCCGGCAGCTATCGCTGGCAAGCGTACCGAGGTTCGTCGCTGACACGGCTGATCCAGTATCCGCAGGGCTTTCCGGGTACATCACAGGCTGCAGGGCAGGAACGGGCGAGCCGGCCAACCCGCGAGTGATCCGCATCGCTCGCGTGACAATGGCCGGTCATTACAGCAAGGCCGCAAAGAAAAAGCCCGCCAGATCATTGGCGGGCTTTGGTTGCGGACGGGCCCGGACTTCCTGGATCTGCATCGCCGGCAAATTCCGGTCATTGCTTTGCCAAGCAGGTTTCCCTTGGATTCCGCCCATGACGCGGACGCCCATCCGGACCACCCGGACAGTCGGAGGAAATCTGGCAGTGGCGTCCAATGACCGCAATGCCGGAAAAGAGCGGCAAGCCATCCTTGCCGAAGGAAGGATCGGCGGGACGTTGATCGTCCGCCCCGTACGGGCGCGAAGCCCGTGGTCTGGAGTATAGGCAGGGACCTCCGACAATCAAGCGACGGCCCAGGCGCTTTCCGCTTGCCTTCCCCTTACATCCGATTACGTTTGCGCCCATTTCGCGGTGCAGCAAATTCCTAAGGGTTCTGCTATACTGCGCGCCGTGAGTTTCGCACTGTGAGTTCCGCACCGCGCCCGGCATCCACGCCATGGCGCATCCGCATACCTCCCAAGCTCTGCTCCCTGCCTCTGTCATCACACGATGTTTCCGACAGGTGCCTGGCCAGAACGCACCGCTCACCTGACGTAGCCTCGTCTCCGATCCTGATGAACAGCCTGTAGTCATTTGCGCTGTTTGCCTGCCAGGGATTTTCGGTTGGTCGCACCAATAACCAGCCGCCCCCCTGCCTGCCGCCGTATTGCCAGCTGAGTCTGTCGTACGGCCTACCGATTGGCGCCGAAGCCTTTTTAAAGACTTTGCACTGCGCCCACCCCTTCGCGCATATCTGCCCTGGGGTGCCATGCATTTTTATTTCGCACGACGACATGACCCAGCACGAAGAATTCCGTGCGGAGCAGCCTTTTGCTTCCGCCACTGACGCCACCGCCACGACCGCCGCTGCCGTGAGCCCGCTCGACAAGCTCGACGCGCTGCTCCACGCCGATGAAGCGCCGGCAGCCGCCGCGGCCCCGGCGCCAGAAAACGGCTTCGCCAAACTTGGCCTGGACGCCGCCATCCTGCGCGCCCTGGCCGAAGCCAACTACAACACCCCGACGCCGGTTCAGGCGCAAGCCATCCCGGCCTTCCTGGCCCGCCGCGACCTGCTGGTGTCGAGCCAGACCGGCTCGGGCAAGACCGCCGCTTTCATGCTGCCCGCGATCCAGCGCATCAGCGAAAAGCCGCCTACCCAGCGCCCGACCGAACCGGCCAAGCGCATGAAGGGCAAGCGCCCCCGCCCGGCCGCCGCGCAGCCGGCGCTGCTGGTGCTGACGCCGACGCGCGAATTGGCCCTGCAGGTGACCGAAGCGGCCGCCAAGTACGGCCGCCATCTGCGCCGCATCGTGTGCGCCAGCATCCTGGGCGGCATGCCCTATCCGAAGCAGCTCGCCATGCTGTCGCGCATGCCGGACATCCTGGTCGCCACGCCGGGCCGCCTGCTCGATCACATCGAAGCCGGCCGGATCGATTTGTCGGCGCTGGACATGCTGGTGTTCGACGAAGCCGACCGCATGCTCGACATGGGCTTTGCCGATGACATCGACGCCATCGTCGCCGCCACGCCGGCATCGCGCCAGACGCTGATGTTCTCGGCCACGCTCGACGCGCGCATCGGCCAGCTGGCCTCGCGTCAGCTGCGCGATCCGCAACGCATCGAGATCGCCGCGGCCCACGCCGACCACAGCAACATCGAACAGCGCCTGCACTTCACCGACGACATGTCGCACAAGGAGCGCCTGCTCGACCACCTGCTGCGCGATTCGTCGCTCAAGCAGGCCATCGTGTTCACGGCCACCAAGCGCGATGCCGATTCGCTGGCCGAACGCCTGTCGGACACCGGCTTCGCTGCCGGCGCACTGCACGGCGACATGACCCAGGGCGCGCGCAATCGCACGCTGACGGCGCTGCGCCGCGGCAACCTGCGCGTGCTGGTGGCCACCGACGTCGCCGCGCGCGGCATCGATGTGCCCGATATCACGCACGTGGTGAACTTCGACCTGCCCAAGCAGGCGGAAGACTACGTGCACCGTATCGGCCGTACCGGTCGTGCCGGCCGCTCGGGCATCGCCATCAACCTGGTGAACCATGGCGACATGTTCCAGTGGCGGCGTATCGAGCGCTTTACCAACCATCGCATCGACGCATCGGTGATCGAAGGCCTGGAGCCGCGTCGTTCGCCCAAGCCGCGTTCGAATTTCGGCGGCAAGCCGGGCGGCGGCCGTGACGGCTTCCGTGGCAACGGCAATGGCGGCGGCTATCGCGGCAGCAACGGCGGCGGCGGCGGATACCGCGGCAATCGCGAAGGCGGCGAGCGCAGCTTTGGCGACCGTAGCGCCGGCGGCGGCGAACGCAAGTTCGGCGACGGCAATCGCGGCGGCTTTGGCGATCGCAGCGCCCCGCGCCCGTTTGGCGATGCCAATCGTGGCTTCGGCGACCGTGGCGAGCAACGCGGCTTCGGCGATCGCGGCAACGGCGGCTATCGTGGCCAGGGTCAGGGTCAAGGCCAGCAGCGCAGCTTCGGTGACCGCAACGTCGGCGCCGAACAGCGTTCGTATGGCAACCGTGACTTCGCCCAGCGTGACGCAGCCGCACCGCGCGGCTTCGGCAATCGCGACGGTGCACCGCGCGACGGCAATCGTGGCGGCTTTGGCGGCGAACGCAGCTTTGGCGACCGCGGCGGCTTCGGCGGCCAGCGCAACAGCCGTTCGCGCTACGACCGTTAAGCGAATGCGCTGAAACTTTGGCGCGGACGTAAAAAAATGGCACCTTCGGGTGCCATTTCTGTTTGTTTCGCCGGTCACGCCTGCGAGCATCGTCGCCGATGACTTGGCGCGGCGCTGGCCGTCGCCCGAGCATCGTCTCACGCGCGCCCAATCGGCCCGCGCATCACTGATCGCCCGCTTGGAAGCCTCGCCTCAACCTCACACGGCGCAGCTGCGGAAGCCGACGAACGACACGTCGTCCTCGGGCAGCAGCGCGGCGCGTGCGCGCACATGGCGCAGGCGCGCGGGGCTGGCGAACGACACCGCGCGCACCGCCTGGTGCGTGCCGAAGCGGCCGACGATATCGACGTCGGTCGGCTCGGCGGCGAAACCGAGATACGGCTCGTACGGAGTGGCGGTCCACTCGCGCAGCGCACCCCATTGCAGTCCGCGATTCTGCGTCGCGGCCAACTCCCATTCCACTTCCTGCGGCAGGCGGCGACCGGCCCAGACGCACCACGCCTGCGCCTCGAACAGCGTAACGTGACGCACCGGTTCGTCGGGATTGAGCGTGCGCTGCGCGCCAAAGCGCGACACCACCCAACTGCGCGTGACGGCGTGGCGCGACCAGTAGCGCGGCGCCGACCGTTCCTGCGTCATCAGCCATTGGCGGCCTGCCGTGGACCAGTACGAGGGATGCTCATAGCCCCGGTCCTCGACGAATTCCAGAAACTGCGCATTGGTCACCAGCGATGCGTCCATTTCGAACGCCGGGACATAGACCTTCTGCGCGGGGAATTCATCGGGCCATGCAAAACCGTCCGGTTCGCTCCATCCCTGCGTGAAATTGCCACCCGGAAAATGCAGCGTGCCCGCCGACACGGCCGAGACCGACGGGGCGATCGATGCGGGCTCGACCGGCGCCAGATCCAGCGCCTGCAAAAGCGCGGCGATGGTTTCGCCTTGCGCATCCTCGTGCAGCAATGCGCGCCGGAACGGATACAGCGTGGCATCTTCGTCGTCGGGCAGCAGCGCGATGCGGCGCAGCAAGCCGTCGAGCACTTGCGTGGCGTACTGCTTCACGCGAGCCACATCGGGCAATGCGATTTCCCAGCGCTCGTCGGGACCGATGCGATCGGGATCGAACCATTCGTCGGCGCCGTCGAGCAGCGACGGCTCGCTGGCCACCGGCAGGCGGACGCCGCCCTGCTCCAGGTGGCGCACGCCGCGCAAACACCACCATTCGGCGTGCCAGGCGACATGCCCGAGCGTCCACAGCGGCGGGTTGCAATCGTACTGGCGCGGCACGGTCCAGCCCTTGCGGGTCTGGCCGAAGGCGCCCAGCCATGCCAGGGTGCGATTGCGCGACTCCACCAACGCCTGCGCCAGTCCCTCGCGCGGCAACCGGCGTGCGTCGGGCCAGGCCGCCTTGCCGCCGGTAAAGTGAAGATCGGGAAGCATCGAGAAGCCGCTCATCGAAGGGTCCTGACAGAGGAATGGAAAGACAGGGGACGCGCAGAAGGCGCCCACCGGCTGCGCGCATTATGACACTCGCACGCCGAAGGCTCCGGCACGTCCCCTTATCCCCTGATGGCGCCGCGGCTTTGCCGCTAGGCGCGCGCGTGGAACACCGCGAACCAGCCGTTCGGATCGGTCCAGCTGACCGGATCGCTGAAGCCGGCCGCCTCGAGCAGCATGGCGAAATCGTCGGGGCGATATTTGTGCGAATCCTCGGTGTGGATCGTGTCGCCCGCGGCGAAGCGGCGTTCGCCGCCGGGCCAGCGCACCTGCACGTCGCGCGCGGCCTGCAGATGCATCTGGATGCGCGACGCCTGGGCGTCGAACGACGCCGCATGACGCCAGTCTTCGAGCGCGAAATCGCTGCCGACGATGCGGTTCACGTTGCGCAGCACGTTGCGGTTGAACGCCGCCGTCACGCCCAGCGCATCGTCATAGGCAGCCACCAGCGTGTCGGCGTCCTTGAACAGATCGACACCGATCAGCACGCCGTCGCCACGCCCGGCCGCTGCGCGCAGCCGCTGCAGCAGCGCCAGCGCGTCGATCGGCGCGAAATTGCCGATGCTCGATCCCGGATAGAAGAACAGCCGCCGCCCGCGCCGGACGCTGGTCGGCAAATCGAGCGTGCCGCACAGATCTGCGCCAAGCCCCAGCATGGGGATCTGCGGATTCTGCTGCTGCAGGCTGGAAAGCGTGCCGCGCAGGAATTCGACGGAGATATCGACCGCCACGTATTGCGCCGGCTGCAGGGTCGGGAACAGGCGCGCGGCTTTTTCGCAATTGCCGGCGCCGAGGTCGATCAGCACGCAGCCGCTGCCCGCGCGCGCGGCGATGGCGGGCGCGGCGGCGGCGAAGATCGACGCTTCGGTGCGGGTCGGGTAGTACTCGGGCAGGTCGGTGATCGCCTCGAACAGGCGCGAGCCGAGCACGTCGTAGAAGAATTTCGGACTGATGCTGGCCTGTTGGCGACTCAGGCCAGCAACGGTTTCGGCGCGCATGGCGCCGCTGTCTTCCCGGTACTGCTGGACGAATTCCGGCTGCGGCACGGCGCCGTGGCGCGCGGGGCCGTTGCCGACGACGATGCGCGCGGCCGCTTCAGCCGCTTCGGCGGTGCGGTCGTCGGCCGGATGGTGATTGTTGTGATTGTGGTTGTGGTGGTTGGCGGAGGCCTGGGGGCGGGACTGATTCAGCGGTGTCTTATTGGGCGTCGTAAGGGCCGACATGACGTTTCCTTGTTTTGTCGATGGGCACTACGGTGAATCCCTCTCAAAATCCGCGGCCGACGGAGCGGGCGGCTGGGCCGGGACATACGCCTGTTCAGTCTGACGCACATCTGCCGAACCAATCCACATAGCATAGGTGCATATGCTTATGCGCGTCTGATGCGTTGCATCACTTTACAAACACTGACCCTCTCATGACTCATGTTGCATACATGCGAAAATGGCACCGGCGGCGCGACATTTTTCTCGTAATTCCCTTATAATCGCGTCCTACGTGCTCGCGGGTAATGACAATTCCCGCGGCCCGTTCCCTTCCAGAGAGGGAAGTAAAAGGGGAGTAGCTTGGGGGCCCATGCCCTTAGCACAATCGTCATTCCGAAGCGCGACCCGCTTCCGGTTGTGCTGACCCTGGCGCGCATTCCGCACCAGTCCGTCGAGCAAGACCTTTGCAACCTGGCATTTACGGTTTGCAAAGGCGGCCCCGCACTTCCGGCGCTCCGTAAATCCCAGGTGTCAAAACAACTTGCTGGCCAGAGCGGCCCGCAGCTATTGCACATTTGAGGAGCCTACATGGAGTGGTTTACCGATCTGTTCACGATGCAATTCCTGACGGCATTGCTGTCGATCGTGGTTATCGACCTGGTGCTGGCTGGCGATAACGCCATCGTGATCGCCCTGGCGGCGCGCAACCTGCCGCCCCATCTGCAGAAAAAAGCCATCGTCTGGGGTACCGTCGGCGCCGTGGTGGTCCGCTCGGCCATGACCATTGGCGTGGTGTGGCTGCTCAAGATTCCGGGGCTGCTGCTGGTGGGCGGTCTGGCACTGGTGTGGATCGCGTACAAGCTGCTGGCTGCCGATGACGATGGCGGCGAGCACGGTGCGGGTGCGGCCACGCTGATGGGCGCGATGAAGACGATCATCATCGCCGACGCGGTGATGGGCGTGGACAACGTGCTGGCCGTGGCCGGAGCCGCGCATGGCAGCTTCCTGCTGGTGGTGCTGGGCCTGCTGATCAGCATCCCGATCGTGGTGTGGGGCTCCAGCCTGGTGCTCAAGCTGATGACGCGCTTCCCGGCCATCATCTATGTGGGCGCCGGCGTGCTGGCGTTCACGGCCGTGAAGATGATCCTGGGCGAGCCGATCACGAAGGCGTTCTTCGAGGCGCAGCCGGCCATCAAGTGGGGCCTGTACCTGGTGATCGTCGGCGGCGTGCTGGGCGCTGGTTACCTGACGCAGAAGCGTCGCGATAATCGCGGAACCGGCGAAAAGCCCGTGCAGAGCCACTGATCCGGCTCCGCTGAAATGAAACTGGCCGCCCTTGGGCGGCCAGTTTCGCAATCAGGCTAAAATCCCGGCTTGCGGCCCGTTGGCCGAGATCACTTTTCCCCTCCGCGCCGATGAAACAGTACCTCGACTTCATGCGCCATGTTTATGAACATGGCACCGAAAAGTCCGACCGCACCGGCACCGGCACGCGCTCGGTGTTTGGCTACCAGATGCGCTTTGACCTGGGCGAAGGCTTTCCGGTGGTCACCACCAAAAAACTGCACCTGAAGTCGATCATTCATGAACTGTTGTGGTTCCTGCAGGGTTCCACCAACATCGCGTACCTGAAGGAAAACGGCGTCACGATCTGGGACGAATGGGCCGATGCGAACGGCGAACTCGGCCCGATCTACGGTTACCAGTGGCGCGCCTGGCCCACCCCGGACGGCCGCCACATCGACCAGATCAGCGACGTAGTGCAGCAAATCCGCAACAACCCCGATTCGCGCCGGCTGATCGTGTCTGCGTGGAATGTCGGCGACATCCCGCAAATGAAGCTGCCGCCCTGCCACGCGTTCTTCCAGTTCTACGTGGCCGACGGCAAGCTGAGCTGCCAGTTGTACCAGCGCAGCGCCGACATTTTTCTCGGTGTGCCGTTCAATATCGCCAGCTACGCGCTGCTGACGCACATGATCGCGCAGCAATGCGACCTCGACGTGGGCGATTTCGTCTGGACCGGCGGCGACTGCCATCTCTACAGCAATCATATGGAGCAGGTGCGGACCCAGTTGGCGCGCACGCCGATGAAGTTGCCGACGCTCCATATCAAGCGCAAGCCCGAGAGCCTCTTCGATTACAAGTACGACGATTTTGAACTGATCGGCTATGAATCGTGGCCGGCCATCAAGGCGCCGGTGGCCGTATGACGCTGCTGACACTGATCGTCGCGCGCGCCCGCAACGGCGTGATCGGCCGGGACAACGCGCTGCCATGGCGCCTGCCCGAAGACCTTCAGCATTTCAAGCGCACCACGCTGGGCGCGCCCATCATCATGGGCCGCAAGACGTGGGATTCGATCGGCCGGCCGCTGCCGGGACGGCGCAACATCGTAGTCAGCCGCAATCACGGCCTGACGCTCGATGGCGCGGAGGTGGTGGCTTCGCTCGAAGATGCGCAGCGGCTGTGCATCGGCGCGGAACAGGTGTTCCTGATCGGCGGCGCGCAGCTGTATGCGCAAGCGCTGCCGAGCGCCGACCGGCTGATCGTGACGGAGATCGATGCCGACGTGCCAGGCGATGCGTTCTTTCCCGCAGTGGATCGGTCGAAGTGGATCGAAGTGGCGCGCGAAACGCATCATTCCGAAGCCAACGGTTTCGACTACGCATTCGTGACCTACGAACGGCCGCCGTCGGGCGAGCAATAATCGCCGAGCACAAAAAAAAGTGGCGCCCGATCGAGGCGCCACGTTTTTTTGGGATCCGCGCTAGAAACACTCCAGAAATAAGCCCGGCAGTATTTCCGCGATACGGTCGGGCGATCAGTTGCCCGCGATAGTCATCTGCTCGATCAGGATCGAGCCGGTTTCCTTGGTACCGCGCACCAGCGCATCGGCGCCAATGCCGACGATCTGCTTGAACATTTCGACCATGTTGCCGGCAATCGTGATTTCTTCGACCGGATACTGGATTACGCCATTCTCGACCCAGTAGCCCGAGGCGCCGCGCGAATAATCGCCGGTCACGTAGTTGACGCCCTGTCCCATCAGTTCGGTCACCAGCAGGCCGGTGCCCATTTTCTTGAGCATGCCGACGAAATCGTCGCCCGGCTGCGTCAGCGAACTGCTCAGCGTCAGGTTGTGCGATCCCCCGGCGTTGCCGGTGGTCTGCATGCCAAGCTTGCGTGCCGAATAGGTCGACAGGAAATAGCCTTCGACCACGCCGTCACGCACCACTTCGCGCTCACGCGTGCGCACGCCCTCTTCGTCGAACGGCGCGCTGCCCATCGCACCGGGAACGTGCGGGCGTTCGTAGATCTGGATATCGGGCGCAAAAACCGCCTTGCCCAGCGTGTCGTAAAGGAACGTCGACTTGCGATACAGCGCGCCGCCCGACACCGCCTGCACGAACGCGCCGAGCAGGCCTGCGGCCAGCGGCGCCTCGAACAGCACCGGGCACTTGCGGGTGGACAGCTTGCGCGCATTCAGGCGGGCCAGCGCCCGTTCGGCGGCATAGCGGCCGATTGCCTCGGGCTCGGCCAGCGCCTGCGGCGAGCGCTTGGACGAATACCAGTCGTCGCGCTGCATCGCGTTGCCCGAGCCGGCGATCGGCGCGCACGAGACGAAGTGACGCGAGTACGGGTAGCCGCCGACAAACCCGCGCGAGGTGGCCAGCACGAATTGCGAATGCTGGGCCGACACGCTGGCGCCATCGCTATTCTTGATCTTCGGCGACACGGCAAACGATGCCGCTTCCGCGCGACGCGCGATATCGATGGCCTCTTCGGCATCGATCGTCCACGGATGGAACAAATCCAGATCCTGGGGATTGCGCTCCAGCAATTCTTCCTCGGCAAGGCCCGCGCAGTCGTCCTCGGCGGTAAAGCGCGCGATGTTGTACGCCGCTTCAGCGGTCGCACGCAGCGCGGCGGGGGAGAAATCCGAGGTGCTGGCGTTACCGCGGCGCTTGCCGATCATCACCGTCACGCCGACCACCTTGTCGCGGTTTTGCTCGATGGTTTCGACCTGCCCCTTGCGCACGGTCACCGACAGGCCGCTGCCCTCTGAAATCTCGGTGGCGGCGTCCGTCGCGCCAAGTTCGCGTGCCACACGCAGCACATCGGCCGCCATGGTCTTGAGCTGGTCCTGGGTGTACGTGAAATGCGCGGTCTGTTCGGCAGTCTGGCTCATATGGGCGGGCGTGATCAAAAGTCCAAACGGGAATCATAGCAAGATAAAATGCCGCCCATGACGCGAAATACCCGTAACACCTCCAACGGACGCTTCCCGGGCGGATTTGCCCCGGAAGAGGACGACGACCTGCCCAAGAGCAAGTCCCAGCGCAAGCGCGACATGACCGCGCTGCAGGACCTGGGCGTCGAACTCGAAGCCCTGCCCAAAGACCGCCTGGCCCGCGTGCCGATGCCGGAAGCCTTGTCCGACGCCATTCTCCAGGCGCGCAAGATCACCAGCCACGAAGGCAAGCGCCGCCAGATGCAGTTTGTCGGCAAGGTGATGCGCACGCTCGACGACGACGAAGTGGCGGCCATCCGCGGCGCGCTGGAAGGCTTCAAGGGCACTAGCAAGGCCGAAACCGCCCGGCTGCACCTGATCGAGCGCTGGCGCGACCTGCTGCTGGCCGACGACGCCAACCTGACCAAGTTCCTCGGCGAGCACCCGGGCGTGGACGTGCAAGCGGTGCGCAACATCATCCGCAACGCCCGTCGCGAAAAGGAACTGGGCAAGCCGCCGAAGTATTACCGCGAGCTGTTCCAGGCCATCAAGGACACACTGGGCGGCGGCAAGGATGAAGCCGCCGACACACCGGCCGAGGACACCGAATCATGAATCCACCGCTGACCGCCCCCGTACCGCGCAGCCACCCCGACGAACTGGTGGTCGGCTTTGTCTCGATTTCCGACCGCGCCTCGTCGGGCACCTACCAGGACGAAGGGATTCCGGCGCTGCGCGACTGGTTCGGCAAGACGCTGACGTCGCCGTGGCAGTCGGTCGAACGGCTGATTCCCGACGAGCAGGCGCTGATTTCGCGCACGCTGATCGAGCTGGTCGACGTGGCCGGCTGCGACTTGGTGCTGACCACCGGTGGCACCGGGCCGGCGCGGCGCGATGTCACGCCGGAAGCCACACTGGCCGTAGGCACCAAGGAAATGCCGGGATTCGGCGAGCAGATGCGGCAGGTGAGCCTGCATTTCGTGCCGACCGCCATCCTGTCGCGGCAGGTTGCCGTGATCCGCGAAACGCCAAGCCGCGCCGCGCTGATCGTCAACCTGCCGGGCCAGCCACGGGCGATCCGGGAAACGCTGGAAGGATTGCGCGATGTGGAAGGCCGCACCGTGGTGCAAGGCGTATTCGCCGCCATTCCGTATTGCATCGACCTGATCGGCGGTCCGTATATCGAGACCGACGACGCCATCGTGCGCGCATTCCGCCCGAAAAACGCCATCCGGCCGAAACCTGCGCCGACGGTCTGATTCCGGCCGTTACCGGAGCCCGAGATAGAGGCCGACCGGCACGAACACGACGGCGGCGATATTGCCCAGCAGCACGATCGAGGCCACTTGATCGGGCTCCTGGCGATAGTGATCGGCCACCAGGAAGTTGAGTACGGCCGGCGGCAGCGACGCGAACACGAACAGCAGGCCGCGCTGCAGATCGGTCATCGGCACCCACCATGCCAGCAGCAGTGCCACCGCGATGCCCGCCAGCGGGCAGACCACGGCGCCCAGCACGCCCATCCCCCAGTTGCGCAGGCTGACGTCCTTCATGCGCACGCCCAGCGCAAACAGCATCAGCGGCACCGTGGAATCACCGAGCAGCTTGATCGATTCGTAGACCGGCTCTGGCAATGAGAAAACCGGTCGCGCCAGCGACAGTGCTACACCGGCCACCGTCGCCAGCACCATCGGATTGCGCGCGATCTGCGCCATCGACGCCTGCCGGTTGACGATCTTCATGCCGATCGTGAAATGCATCAGGTTGGACGCCGCAAACAGCGCCACGGCCGGCGCGAGTCCCGCCTGCCCGAATGCGAAGACCGACAGCGGCAGGCCCATGTTGCCGCTGTTGTTGAACATCATCGGCGGCACGAACGTGCGAGGATTGGCTCCCGTCGCCCGCGCCACGATCCACGCCAGCACACCCGATCCAATCACCACGGCCACCGCGCAGGCCAGCAGCACCAACTGATCGGCCAGCACGAAGTCCTTGCTGATAAAGGCCGACACCACCAATAGCGGCGCGATCACCTCCAGCATGGCGCGGTTGATGCCGGTCATGTCGGGGTGGGCGCGCCGCCCGTAGATCCAGCCGATCACGATGATCAGGATGACCGGGGTGATGATGGAGACAATGCGCGTGAACATGTCGGAGTGGCCGGGCGGGCGCCGGGCAAGGACGGAGCGGGCGGCGTGGCCGGTCCGTTACGGACCCGCCCGCCGGGTTGTTGTTATCGGGCGAATGGCCTTATGCAGCAGGCGAAGGGTCGGCAGGGGCAGCGGGCGCATCGGCAGCCGGGAACGAGGCAGCCGCCTCGGCCGGGGTCTTGATGAAATGCTGACGGTAATAGCGCAGCTCTTCCACCGATTCGAGAATATCGGCCAGCGCGGTGTGCATCTGGCGCTTCTGGAAGCCCTTGTGGATGGCCGGTTCCCAGCGCTTGCACAGTTCCTTGAGCGTGGAAACATCGAGATTGCGATAGTGGAAGAACGCCTCGAGCTTGGGCATGTAGCGCGCCATGAAACGGCGATCCTGGCAAATCGAATTGCCGCACATCGGCGACTTGCTGGCCGGCACCCAGCGCTTCAGGAACGCCAGCAGTTCGGCTTCCGCCTGGGCCTCGGTCAGCGTCGACGCCTTGACCTTGTCGATCAGGCCCGAGCGGCCGTGCGTGCCCTTGTTCCAGTTGTCCATGCCATCGAGCACTGCATCGGACTGGTGAATCACCAGCACCGGGCCTTCGGCAAGGATATTGAGCTCGGAATCGGTCACGACCACCGCCACCTCGATGATCCGGTCGGTATCGGGCTGCAGACCGGTCATTTCCATGTCCAGCCAGACAAGGTTGTTTTCACTTTTCACGGAAGTTGCGGCGGGGCTTGTCATCTGGCGGTACGGCTCGATATGGAATTCGAAAGGGAAATCGCCGGGCGCGGAGCCGCCGGCGGCGAACAACTTATAATTCTCGCATATTCGCCCCAGATGGCGCGGCCGGCACTCTCGCCGCCGTGTCGTCGCAACCAGGCTTGCTGATGTTCACCCTTATCTTTCTTGCCGCACTGGTCATTATGGTGGTGACCAAACTCTGGCTGGCGTCGCGCCAGATCCGCCATGTGGCGCGCCACCGCGGCGCGGTGCCGGCACGCTTTGCCGACACCATCGCGCTGGCCGCCCACCAGAAGGCGGCGGACTACACGATGGCGCGCACGCGGCTGTCGATGCTCGAAGTGCTGGCCGGTGCCGCGCTGCTGATCGGCTTCACGATGCTGGGCGGGCTCCATGCGCTGAACCAGTTCTGGCTCCATGTGTTCGACGGCGGCGGCTATTTCTACGGCGTGGCGCTGATCGCCAGCGTGGCGCTGATCGGCGGGCTGGTCGACCTGCCCTTCTCGCTCTACGGCCAGTTCGTGATCGAGCAGCGTTTCGGCTTCAACAAGATGACGTTCGGGCTGTGGCTCGCCGATCTCATCAAGATGGCGCTGGTGGCGTGCGTGCTGGGCCTGCCGGTGCTGCTGGCGGTGCTGTGGCTGATGGACCGCGCCGGCAGCTACTGGTGGCTTTATACGTGGCTGGTGTGGGTCGCCTTCAGCCTGCTGCTGCAGGTGATCGTGCCGACCTTCATCGCCCCGCTGTTCAACAAGTTCGAGCCGCTGACCGACGACAGCCTGCGCGAGCGCATCGAAGCGCTGCTGCGCAAGTGCGGCTTCGCCAGCAAGGGGCTGTTCGTGATGGACGGCAGCCGCCGCAGCGCGCACGGCAACGCCTATTTCACCGGCTTCGGCGCGGCCAAGCGGATCGTGTTCTTCGACACGCTGCTGGCACGGCTCGACGGCGAGGAAGTGGAAGCGGTGCTGGCGCATGAACTGGGCCATTTCAAGCGCCGCCACGTGGCCAAGATGATGGCGGTCACTTTCGCGCTGTCGCTGGTGTTCCTGGCCCTGCTGGGCTGGCTGGCCACGCGCGAATGGTTCTTCACGGGGCTGGGCGTGCTGCCGAATTTCGGCGCCAGCAACCATGCACTGGCGCTGGTGCTGTTCTTCCTCGCGCTGCCGGTGTTCACCTTCGTGCTTGGCCCGCTGGCCAGCCAGTCGTCGCGCAAGCATGAGTTCGAAGCCGACGAATTCGCCGCACACCAGACCAACGCCGGCCACCTGGTCTCAGCGCTGGTGAAGCTGTACAAGGACAACGCGTCGACGCTGACGCCCGACCCGATCTATAGCGCGTTCTACTACTCGCATCCGCCTGCGGCACAGCGGATCGACCGCCTGCTGTCGTACGCATGAACCGCAGCGTGCGCCATCAAAATGCCGGGAAAGGCGCCGGCAAGGGCAACGCCGCCCATGGCGAATCCGCACTGATCGTCGCCGCGCACGGCCGCCACTATGTGGTGGAACGCGCGGACGGAACGCACCTGCACGCCTTTCCGCGCGGCAAGAAAAGCGATGCGGCGGTGGGCGACCACGTGCGCATCGAACTGGCCGCGGCAGACCAGGGCGTGATCACCGGCATCGATCCCCGCAAGAACCTGCTGTATCGCTCCGACCAGTTCAAGTCCAAGCTGCTGGCCGCCAATATCGACCAGGTGATCATCGTGCTGGCCACCGAGCCGGGCTTTTCGGAGGATCTGCTCGGCCGCGCGCTGGTGTCGGCCGAAGCGCTGGAGATCCGCCCGCTGGTCATCCTGAACAAGACCGACCTGACCGACCGGCTCGACGACGCGCGGCGCCGCCTGGCGCTATATCGCGACCTTGGCTACGACACCGTCGAGTTGTCGGTACATGCGCGCCCCGAGGAAACGCTGGCGGCGCTGCAGCCGCGCACGGCTGGGCTGTCGAGCATCCTGATCGGCCAGTCGGGCATGGGCAAGTCGTCGCTGCTGAATTTGCTGATACCGGGTGTCGAGGCACAGACCCGCGAGATCTCGTCGAAGCTCGATTCGGGCAAGCACACCACCACGTTCACACGGCTGTATCACCTGCCCCGCGAATGGGCGGTGGTGGACGGACGGCCCGGTTATCTGATCGATTCTCCGGGCTTCCAGGAATTCGGCCTCCATCACCTGAGCGAAGGCATGCTGGAGCGCGCGTTCCCGGAATTCCGCCCGCGCCTGACCGAATGCCGCTTCTACAACTGCCATCACATCAACGAGCCAGGCTGCGGGGTGCTGGCGGCCATCGACGACGGCGCGATTTCGGCGCGCCGCCACCAGCTCTATACGCAGCTGCTGCACGAGTCGCGCCAACAGAAGCCGTGGTAAGCGCGGCTGGCAATCCGCAGCGCGCGTGATAAGGTAAAGGCACGTTGCCCGCTAGAAGCGCGCCATCATGAAACTGCTGCTCAGGACACCCTCGCTGGTCCATGCCGCGCACTGCGAAAACGTCTTGCGCGCGGCCGGCATCGCCGCGCAGGTCCGCAACACATGGCTGGCGGGCGCGGCGGGCGATATTCCGCTGAACGAGAGTGCGCCGCAGGTATGGATCGTCGACGATGCGGCCGAGGCCGACGCCTGGGCGGCGCTCAACGCGGCAGCCAATCCGTCGCCCGGTCCGCGCTGGGAGTGCCGTCATTGCGGCGAGTGGCACGAGGCGCAGTTTGCCGCCTGCTGGCAATGCGGCCGCGCCAGGGCATAGGCACGGCCCATTGCGGGCCGGCCCGGGTGGCGGAAATTCAGCCCACCCAGAGCGCCAGCGAAATCATCGCCAGCAGCAGCATCCACAGGATCACGGCGCGCCACACCAGGCCCACCGCCGACTGCAGCGTGCGCACGCCGGGCTCGGCGCCATATTCGGGCGGCACCGGGTCCGCATCGCTCAAGTCGCTCATGCCGGGCGCGTAATCGACTCCAGCCAGGCTGGTGCGCAGCATCACCCGCGAGTCGTCCTCGGCCAGCGGCTGGCCGAGACGCACGCCCAGCGCGCCGCCGCCGCTGGCCAGCAGGATGCCATTGACCGCGTCGTTCCACTTGCGCGCGTGGTTGCGCCACGCGTAGATCGCGTCCTCAAAATTGCCGACGATGGCAAAGCCGATCGCGGTCAGGCGCGACGGCACCCAGTCCAGCACATAGAATGCCTTCGCGGCAAACCGGCCCAGCGCAGGGCTGCGCTCGTTGGACGGCGCGTTCCAGAGCCGGCTCAGGTATTCGGCCGTGCGATACAGCACGACCCCGCCCGGACCAATCGGCACCAGGAACCAGAAAAACACGCCGAAGACATGCCGATGCACTGCCACGATGGCCGCTTCCAGGGTGTGGCGGACGATTTCCGTGACCGGCATGTCGACCGTATCCTGCCCCGTCCATTCATGCAGCAGCGTGCGCGCGGCATGCAGGTCGTCGCGATTGAGCGCCTCGTGGATGTCGGTGAAATAGTGGCTGAACTGGCGGAAGCCGAGCGTCAGATACAGCAGCAGGACGTTCCAGACCAGCGTCAGCGCCACGCTGATCGACGCCAGCAGGTAGTGCACCACCACCGCAGCCAGCACCAGCGGCACCACGACGGTCAGCCACGCCAGCGCGGCGTCGCGCGGGCGTCCTGTATCGAACGCGTGCTCGGCCCGATCGCCGAGCGCCCGGACGACGTCATAAATAGGATTATTCCGACCCAATGCTCGGAATTGTTCGGCAATCAACGCCAAAAGAATGGATACGAAGGTCATCGCGTGACGATTGGTCGGCGCGCGGCGATGTGCCGCGACGGTCGCATGGCGGATTGCCAGACGATAGCATAGCGGCACAGTATCAAAAAATCAGACCTGTAAGCATCGGTTACCGCGCCGTGCGTCCGGCCGGCAGCACGTCCGCCGGGCCCGACGGACGTTGCAGCCAGCCAGTGCGCGCGGGGCCTCAAGACGGCAGGTCGAACACCAGCACTTCGGCGCCATTGCCGTCGGTCAGGCGGACGGCGTCCTCGCCTTCCAGCGTGGCAGCGTCGCCGGCTTCCAGCACCTGCCCGTTGACGCTCACGCGCCCGCGCGCCACAAATACGTATGCCTTGCGCTGCGGCTGCAACGCCAGCGTGGCCGCCTCGTCGCCGTCAAACAGGCCCGCGAACAGCCGCACATCCTGATGGATCACGACCGAGCCGTCCGCACCGTCAGGGCTGCCGACCAGACGCAGCCGGCCCCGCTTGTCGGCGGCGTCGAAGTGCTTTTCCTCATAGCCAGGCGCAATGCCCTGCTGGTCCGGCATGATCCAGATCTGCAGGAAATGCGTGGTCTGGTCGGCCGCATGGTTGTATTCGGAATGGCGCACGCCCGTGCCGGCGCTCATGCGCTGCACATCGCCGGGACGGATCACGCTGCCGTTACCGATGCTGTCCTTGTGCGCAAGTTCGCCTTCCAGCACATAGCTGATGATTTCCATGTCGCGATGACCATGGGTGCCAAACCCCATGCCGGGCGCGACGCGGTCTTCGTTGATGACGCGCAGCGGGCCAAACTGGATGTGGCGGGGATCGTAATAATCGGCGAACGAAAAGCTGTGATACGACTTGAGCCAGCCATGGTCCGCATACCCGCGCTCTTCAGACTTACGGATTTCAATCATTTTGATGGCCCTCCTTGTGGCCGGGGCCGCCGCCCGGTTTTCGGTGTTGCTTCTAGGTCAGCGGCGTTTCGATGCTAGGCAGTGTAGAACCGCGGGAGTATATTTACGGGCACCGTCTTAGAAGCAGTCGTTCAGAAAATCTGAATATGCCCCTCTCCCTCGAATCCCTTGAAGTCCTTGACGCCATCGAGCGCAAGGGCAGTTTCGCCGCCGCCGCCCACGAAATGGGCAAGGTGCCATCGGCGCTGACCTATGTGGTCCGCAAACTCGAGGAAGACCTCGATGTGCTGCTGTTCGACCGCCGGCGCCACCGCGCCGAGCTGACGCCGGCCGGCCGCGCACTGCTGGACGAAGGACGCCATCTGCTGCACGCCGCCGACGACCTCGCGCGCCGCGTCAAGCGGCTGGCCACGGGCTGGGAAGCCAACCTGAACATCGCCGTCGACGATCTGGTCAATTTCCGCGCGCTGTTGCCGGTGATCCAGGATTTCTACGCCGAGAACACCGCCACGCGCCTGCGATTTTCGAAGGAAGTGCTCGGCGGCACATGGGACGCGTTGATCAGCAACCGTGCCGACATGATCATCGGCGGCGCCTACGAAACCCCGAGCACGCAGGGCTTCCAGGTGCGTCCGCTGGGGAGCATCCCGTTTGTATTCGCGGTCGCGGCGCATCATCCGCTGGCGTCCGAGCCGGGCCCGCTGACGACGATCCAGATCGCCAAGCATCGCATCGTGGCGGTGGGCGACACGTCGCGCAATCTGCCGGCCCGCACGCATGGCGTGCTGGCCGGGCAGGACGTGCTGGTGGTGCCCACCATGCGCGACAAGCTCGAAGCGCAGATCCGCGGGCTCGGTTGCGGCTGGCTGCCGGCGCCGATGGCGCAGCCGCATATCGAGAACGGCGTGCTGCAGGTGCGCGAGACCGTCGAGGTGCGCGCGCCCGGCAACTTCAAGGTGGCATGGCGCACCAACACGCGCGGCAAGGCGCTGCAGTGGTGGGCCAGCAAGCTTGAGGACCCGCGTCTGGCACAGGCGCTGATGCAGCAGTCGCCGCAGGGGCAGACGGAGTCGATCGAATAGCCTGTGGCGCCCGAGAAAACCATGCCGCAACGCTATCGGGGGCGCTTTGCCCCCTCCCCGACCGGCCCGCTGCATCTTGGCTCCCTCGTCACCGCGCTGGCCAGCTGGCTGGACGCCCGCGCGCATGGCGGCGACTGGCTGGTGCGCATCGAGGACATCGACTATCCGCGCTGCGTGAACGGCGCCGATACCGACATCCTGCGCACGCTGGCCTTGCTGGGCCTGCATCCGGATGAGCCGCCGGTCTGGCAGAGCCGCCGCGAAACGCTGTATGCCGACGCCCTGCGCCGGCTCGATGCAACCGGTCATCTCTATCCATGCGGATGCTCGCGCAAGGAGATTGCCGATTCCCTCGTGCACGTCCGCGAGCGGCATCAGACGCTCGGGTATCCGGGCACCTGCCGCCATGGCCTCCACGGCAAGCTGCCGCGCGCGTGGCGCGTGCGCGTGCCCGATGGCACCGCCGCAATCATCTGCTTTGACGATCGCTGGCAGGGCCGGCAGTGCCAGAACCTGGAAACCGAACTGGGCGATTTCGTGCTGCGGCGCGCCGATGGGCTATGGGCCTATCAGCTCGCCGTGGTGGTGGACGACGCGGCGCAGGCGATCACGCATATCGTGCGTGGCGCCGACCTGCTCGATTCCACGCCGCGCCAGATTCATCTGCAGCATCTGCTTGGCATGCCGACGCCTGCGTATCTGCACGTGCCGGTCGTGGTCAATGCGGCCGGGGAAAAGCTGAGCAAGCAAAGCGGCGCGCAGGCGCTGGATACGACGACGCCACTCGCAACGCTGCGGCAGGCCGGTGCGCATCTGGGTATCGTGAATGGGGAGGCAACTATCGAGGCGTGGCTGGCGGCGGCTACCGCTCAATGGGCGTCCCGGTGGGTCGGGCAGCGCGCGCAGGCGTAACGCGGCGGGCGCATTGGATAGCGGGCAGCCGACGATAAGGGACGGCAGATGCTCGCCAAATCGAACCAGGCCAGGACGGCCCGAGGCCACCAGTACGGCAAGGTGCCGGGCTGACGCGCGAATGGCGCCCGCCCGCGAGCGCTTGGGAACTTACGACTTGCGCGGCACGCCGCCCAGCAGTGCCGCGACGGGGCGCTTGGTGGTCTGGCGGCCGCGCGTCAGCGCCGCGGCCAGTTGGTCCTCGGCCTGGGGCGCCGGCGTGTAGTTGCCCGAAGGCTCGTACGGACGTGAGAAGAACGGATCGTCCGACGGGCGGAAAGCCTGGCGGCCGGCCGGTTCGGTACGACGGCGGCGCGTGGATTCCTCGCCTTCGCCGTTCTCGCGCGGGCGGCGCGTGTCCGTACGCTGGCGGCGGCGCTCGGCATCTTCCTGACGCGCGCGCTCGCCGGTCGGGTCGAAGCCTTCGAGCGTGCCGCGCGGCACGCTGCGCTTGATCAGCTTCTCGATATCGGCAAGCAGGCGGTCATCGTTGCCCGGCGTGTAGATCGACAGTGCATCGCCGCTGGCCCCGGCGCGGCCCGTGCGGCCGATACGGTGCACATAGTCTTCGGCGCTGAACGGCAGGTCGAAATTGATCACGCACGGCATGGCCGGAATATCGAGCCCGCG
Source organism: Cupriavidus pauculus (assembly GCF_008801835.1). Classification (GTDB taxonomy): domain Bacteria; phylum Pseudomonadota; class Gammaproteobacteria; order Burkholderiales; family Burkholderiaceae; genus Cupriavidus; species Cupriavidus pauculus. The sequence goes on from NZ_VZOW01000013.1 coordinate 122,550, forward strand.
CGCGGCAACGTCGGTGGCCACCAGCGCGTCGATCGTGCCGTTCTTGAAGCCTTCGAGCGTCTGCATGCGCTCGGTCTGCGTCTTGTCGCCGTGGATCGCCGCGGCGTTGATGCCTTCGCGCTCAAGATGCCGCGCCAGGCGCGAACAGCCGATCTTGCTGTTGACGAAGACGATGCACTGCTTGGACTGCTGCCCGGTGGCGCGCTGCTTGAGCAGATGCACCACGGCCGCCTGCTTGTGGCCGTCGGCAACCTGGTACACCATCTGGCGCACGTTTTCGTTGGTCGAATTGCTGCGCGCCACTTCGATCGTCACCGGCTGCTTCAGGTAGCTCGACGCTAGTTTCTTGATTTCGGGCGAGAACGTGGCCGAGAACAACAGCGTCTGGCGCTGTGCCGGCAGCAGGTTGATGATGCGCTGCAGGTCGGGCAGGAAGCCCATGTCGAGCATGCGGTCGGCTTCGTCGAGCACCAGCATCTGCACCTGCGACAAATTCACCGATTTCTGCTGCACGTGATCGAGCAGACGGCCCGGCGTTGCCACCAGGATTTCCACGCCGCGGCGCAGCGCGTCGGTTTGCGGATTCATGTCGACGCCGCCGAAAACCACCGTGCTGCGCAGGTCGGTGTGCTGAGCGTAGCGCGCAACGTTATCGTAGACCTGATCGGCCAGTTCGCGCGTGGGCGTCAGCATCAGCGCGCGTACCGGGTGGCGGGCCGGCGATGCACTGGCGTTGGCCATCGGCAGCAGGCGCTGGATGATCGGCAGCGCAAAGCCGGCGGTCTTGCCGGTGCCGGTCTGCGCCGCGCCCATGACATCCTTGCCCAGCAGCACCACGGGGATGGCCTGCGCCTGGATCGGCGTGGGCTTGGTGTAGCCCTGGTCGGACAAGGCGCGCAGGATTCGCGCGTCCAGCCCGAAGCTTTCGAACGTCTGCTCTGCGGCTGGGGTCTGGTCTGGGGTGGTTGTCATCGTCATCAATGGAGTGTCGGTGCAGGGCGCGGAGCCGAGGCAACGGACACGCGTCTGGAACTGGTCAACGGGCCGCTCGCAGCCAAAAACTGGCGAACAGATGAATTGCCCGGAAAATCAAAGACTTGGATTCTACCACCAGAGTCCCGGCGACGGACATCGGCGCGCCAGGCAGTATTGCGGTCCGCCATGTCAAGCGCATGTCAACAGCGTGTCACACAAGCTCGCGAGCATAGCGCGCCGGCCGAGCGCCGCTACGACCATGACACCAGACCACACCCTACGATCACCCATGACCGCCACCCAGCCCAGCGACAGCACCCGCCGCAGCTTTTTGCGCACCTCCAGCCGCTTTCTCGGCCTTGGCGCCGGCGTGGCCGTGCTGGGGCCATCGGCGCTGGCCGCCCCGGCCGTGATCTCGGCGAGCCGCCCCGGCGCGCCCGACGGCATCCAGTTGGGCGATCCGTCGGACGACGGCCTTGTAGTGTGGGCCCGTGCCGAGCGCCAATCGCGCATGGTGGTCGAATATGCCACCGCGCCGGACTTCCGCAATGCCACGCGGATTTCTGGCCCGCTGGCCAGCAGCGAGACCGATTTCACGGCGCGCACCCAGCTTACCGGCCTGCTGCCGGGCCAGCAGTACCACGTGCGCGTGGCGTTCGAAAACCCGGGCGAGCGCCGCGGCCTGGGCGCATGGATGGAAGGCGGCTTCCGCACCCGCGCACTGACGGCCGACCGCCCGATCCGCTTCGTGTGGTCCGGCGACACGGTGGGCCAGGGCTGGGGCATCAATCCGGACCTTGGCGGCATGCGCATCTACGAAGCCATGCGCCAGCGCAATCCCGATTTCTTCATCCACAGTGGCGACACGATCTACGCCGACAGTCCGATCAGCGCCGAGCAGAAGGCCGAGGACGGACGGATCTGGCGCAATGTGGTGACCGAGGAAGTCAGCAAGGTGGCCGAAACGCTGAAGGAATTCCGCGGACGGCATCGCTACAACATGATGGACGTCAATGTGCGCCGCTTCGCGAGCCAGGTCCCGCAGATCTGGCAATGGGACGACCACGAGGTGACCAACAACTGGTCCGACTCGAAAGACCTGTCGGCTGACGCGCGCTACACCGAAAAGGACGTGCGCCTGCTGGTGGCGCGCGGCAGCCGCGCGTTCCTGGAAAACGCGCCAATGCGCTGGCACCGCCAGGGTCTGGCCGAGCGCGTGCATCGCAAGATCGCCTACGGTCCGCTGCTGGACGTGTTCGTGCTCGACATGCGCAGCTTTCGCGGCCCGAACGGCTACAACCGCGAGGCGACCGAAAGCGCCGCCACCGCATTCCTGGGCAATGCGCAGATCGATTGGCTGATGGCAGAGCTGGAAGCGTCGCAGGCCACATGGAAGGTCATCGCCGCCGACATGCCGATCGGTCTTGGCGTGCCCGACGGCAAGGACGCGCAAGGCCGTGAACGATGGGAAGCGATCGCCAACGGCAACGGCCCCGCGCTGGGCCGCGAACTGGAAACCGCCCGGCTGTTGTCGCGCATCAAGGCAGCGGGACTGCGCAACGTGGTGTGGCTGACCGCCGACGTGCACTACTGCGCGGCCCATCACTATGCGCCCGAGCGCGCGGTGTATCAGGATTTCGACCCGTTCTGGGAATTCGTCGCGGGCCCGCTCAACGCCGGCAGCTTCGGACCGAATCCGCTCGACAACACGTTCGGCCCGCGCATCGTCTACCAGAAGGCGCCGACGGCGCAGAACATGTCGCCGTTTGCCGGCTTCCAGTTCTTCGGCGAAGTCAATATCGATCCCGCGTCGCGGGCGATGACGGTCGATCTGCGCGACATGAACGGCGTGTCGCAATTCCAGCAGACACTGCCGGCGCAGGCCTGAAGCGCGCCGCCGGGGCGACGCGGACCGGCACTGCGCGGCGGCAAGGCATCAGTCGCTCTTGATGTTGTTGTCCTTGATGACCTTGCCCCACTTCACATAGTCGCCCTGCATGCGCGCGGCCAGCTGATCGGCCGGCAGATAAGAAGCCACGGTGCCGGCGCCGAGCATCTTCTGCTGCACGGTCGGATCGGCCAACGCACCCTTGAGCGCAGCCGACAACTTGGCGACCACGTCCTTCGGCGTGCCGGCAGGCGCCAGCAGCGCGCCCCACGACGTCGCGTCGAATCCCGGGAAACCCTGCTCGGCCACGGTCTTGACATCGGGCGCAAACGACACGCGCTTGATCGACCCGACCGCGATCGGGCGCAGCTTGCCGGCCTTGATATGCGGCAGCGCGGCGATCATGTCGGAGAACATCATCGGCACCTGTCCGGCCAGCAGGTCGGAAATCGCCGGTGCGCTGCCCTTGTACGGCACGTGCTGCACATCGAAATGACCCAAATTCTTCAGCAGCTCCGTCGACAGATGCCCGAAGCTGCCATTGCCGGCGCTGGTGTAGTTCATCTTGCCCGGGCTGGCCTTGGCCTTGGCGATGTACTGCTGCAGGTCGGTCACGTCCGGGAGCGCAGTGGGATTCACGACCATAACGATCGGCAGCTCATAGGCATTGCCGATCGGCGTGAAGTCCTTGAAGACGTCGTAGGTCCGGCGCGGCAACAGGTGCGCCGCCAGCAGCGCGGGCGTGGCCAGCATCACCAGCGTATAGCCATCGGGCGCGGCCTTGGCCACGGTATCGGTGCCGATGGTGCCCGACGCGCCTGGGCGGTTGTCGATCACGATGGTCTGCTTGAGCGTTTCGCCCATCTTCTGGCCGATGATGCGCGCCGCGGTGTCGGTCGGGCCACCGGCGGGGAACGGCACCACCAGGCGGATCGGCTTGTCCGGATAGTTCTGTTGCGCGAACGCGCTCACGGATACGAACGGCAGCGATGCTGCCAGGGCAAGCGCGCCCAGCGCGAGACGACGGGATTGACGATGGTGTTGCACAGTGCTTCCTCCAATATCGATCGGCCAAACCGGGGGCGGCCGATGCGTTTCTAGTGTTGGGCGAACGATTGCAGGGGCGATCCTTCGGAACGCGCTGCGGCGCGCTCAGAGTTTCATCGCGCCCGGGCGGAACAGGCGCGCATCCATCAGGCGCAGGTCATCGGCCACGGCCACCGGCGTGGCGCACTGGTCGAGCACGTCGCGCCGCAAATCGATGCCGGGCGCGATTTCCACCAGCGTGAGACGCGGCTCGCCATCGGCATCGGCGCGCATCTCGAATACCGCGCGCTCGGTCACGTACAGCACCGGAATGCCCAGCGACGCCACGTACGGGCCATTGAAGCTAAGGTGCGAAACTTCCGGCACGATCTTCTTCACGCGGCCTTCCTTGGCGATTTCCAGCCGGCCGTCTTGGGCGCGGATCTCAAGCCCGCCAGCGGTCAGCGTGCCCATGAAGACCACGGCGCGCGCGCTCTGCGTGATGTTGATAAAGCCGCCGACACCAGCGATCAGCGCGCCCTCACCTTCGCCAAACTTGCTGACGTTGACGTTGCCGTGACCATCGAGTTCGGCCAGACCGAGAATTGCCAGGTCGATGCCGCCGCCTTCGTAGAAATCGAACTGCGCGGGCTGGTCCACCACGGCCTCCGGATAGGCCGATGCGCCAAAGCTGAGGCCGTCGGCCGGCGTGCCGCCGATCGGCCCCGCCTCCACGGTCAGCGTGAAATTGCCGAGCCCGGCCTGATGCGCAAGCGCGCCGACCGCCGCGGGCATGCCCACGCCCAGATTGACCACGCGCGGCTTGCGCGCGGCAAGTTCCATCACAGCGCGACGCTGGACGATGGTGCGCGCATCGAGCGGCGCGGACGCCGGCGGCAGCGTCTCGGCTTCGCTCGCCTTCTCGGCGGCATCGGCCGCCTCGCCGCGCCACGGCCGGACATACGCCTCGTTATAGGCCTCCGCAAATGTCATCTGGTGATGGGCGGGTTGTTCGCTGACCACCACGTAATCGACCAGAATGCCGGGCACATGAATGGCCTGCAGGTTCTGGTGATAGTCGACGAGCGATTCGACCTGCGCGATCACGATGCCGCCCGAGTTGTGCGCGGCCTGCGCCATCGCCAGCAGTTCGTGGTGAAACGCCTCGCGATGCGTGCTCAGGTTGCCGCGCGGATCGGACGCCGTGCAGCGAATCAGCGCGCAATCGATGCGGAAACTCGGATAGAACAGATATTCGTCGCCGCGAAATTCCACCGCCTCGACCCAGTTGGCGGTGCCGGCGGCGATCGCGTTGCGCGCGCGCTCGTTCACTGCGCCGCCGTGGTAACGCGGATCGAGCCCGCTGCGTGGATCGACAAACGTGTGCAGGCCGATCTTGGTCAGCACGCCGGGCTTGCCGCCGGCGATGGCGCGATACAAATGCGTCAGCACGCCTTGCGGCAGATTGAATCCCTCGCATTGCTCGTTCATCGCCAGCGTGGCCAGCCGCGTGGCCGAGCGCCAGTGACCGCCCACGATGGCGCGCGTCATGCCGGCGTTGCCGAAGTGATTCACCCCGCGTGCGCCACGGTCGCCCTGCCCCGCGGAATAGACCAGCGTCAGATCGCGCGGCATGGCGTCACGCAGAAAGCGCTGCTCGAGCGCCTCGGTCACGCCTTCGGCATGGCCCGCGCCCACAAACCCCGCGCTGGCCACGGTCCAGCCGCTCTGGACGAGTTCCGCCGCCTGCGCGGTGGTGATCACCTTCATCGCTGTCTCCTGAGTCTTGTGCCGTCGTGGTTTCTACCGATCCACGTTTTGCGAACAAAAGTTCGCGAAACGCCTATCATACGGATCGGACAGCCGGACGCAAGTCCGGTAAGACCCGCAGATGCCGTTCATTTCCCATTACTCATGCCGCGAAGCAACGCCCAGCACGCCGACGACGCTCCCGAGGCGCCAAAGAAAGAAGAGCTGCTCGATTCCCTGACCAAGGGGCTCGCCTTGCTGCGCCTGTACGCCAGCGGCGTGGAGCGGCTGACCATGCAGGACGTGGCCGAACAGCTCGACGTGACGCGCGCCGCGGCGCGCCGCCTGCTGCTGACGCTGGCGCACAACGGCTACGTCGCCCAGCAAGGCCGCCAGTTCGTTCTGACGCCGAAGGTGATGGATCTGGGCTACGCGTACTTTGCGTCGATGAACCTGCCGCAACTGGCACGTCCCTATCTGCAGGCGCTCTGCGCCGAAGTGGGCGAGAGTTGCTCGATCGGCATGCTCGACCGCGAATCGGTGGTGCTGGTGGCGCGCGAGGAACCGAGCCAGTTGTTGCGGGTGGACATGGCGATTGGCCGGCGCATGCCCGCCTACGCGCATTCGCTGGGGCGCGTGCTGCTGGCCGGGCTGGACGACCACGCACTGGCCGCCTATCTCAAAGGGGCCGAGTTGCGCAAGCTGACGCCGTTCACGGTCGATTCGCGTCCCGCGCTGGCGCGCAAGCTGGCGCAGGTGCGACAGGACGGCTATTGCACGCTGATCAGCGAACTGGCCGACGGTTTCGCCGGGATCTCGGTGCCGTTGCGCGATCAGAGCGGCAAGGTCGTGGCGGGGCTCGGCATCAGCATGGTGCTGGGCAGCCGCGACGCCGCGCGGCTCGAGTCGCATCTGCTGCCGCCTTTGCAGCGCGCGGCCGCGAAGATCGAGTCGATTCTGAAAGCGCGCTGACCTCGGCGCGCGCCATCTCGTCATCCGCAGCCGCCCCGGCCGCGCCGCCAATAAAAAGCCCCGCAGGCCGGGGAGGTCGCGGGGCAGAAGTGGTAGCGGGGCAAGGATCCTGTTGCCCCGCTGAATATCTTGCAAGATCACGACGCGCCGCACATCACCCGATTGTGGGGAGCTTGGTGGGGTAGCGTACCGAGCCGAGACGTGAGGTGGTCCAAACGCCGCCCGAGCGCGGCGCGATGTGACCCATGCGGGTGACGCGGCGCGGTTAGGCGTGCGGCAGCGCTACAAATGAAGGAAATCGCTCGACCGATTCCGTGAACGCCGCCAACGCAGGATGCGCGGCCGGATCGACCTTACCCGGCAGCAACGCCTGGGTGAAGGTCCACACCACGGCAGCGGTCAGCCCGGCCTGGTCGAGCGCCTGCTCGGACGCCGGCAGCGGCAGCGTGGTCATTTCCCGCTCCAGCAGCGCGAAGGCGCTGTCACGCTGGCCATCGACGCGCGCCACCCACGGCGCATGCATTTTTTCCGACGGGCGGAGGTTGTGTTCGTAGACGTTCTGTACCGCCTTCTCGCATGCCGCCAGCGCCAGCCCGACGATGCGCAGCGCACGCTGACGCGCCGGCAGGTCCGACGGCATCAGGCTGCGCCCCGCCAGCGCCTCGGCATAGTCGATGATCAGCGTGGAATCCATCAGCACGACGTCGTTGTCGCACACCAGCGTGGGCGCCTTGACCACGGGATTGATCGCGCGAAACTGCTCGAAAGTGCTGAACACCGATACCGATTCGTGCGCATACGGCACGCCAAGCAATCGCATCGCGATGGCGGCGCGGCGCACATAGGGAGAATCGAGCATGCCAATCAGTCTCATCTTGTGGGCTCCAGGTCATCAAATTCGGAAGGCGGCGCGCCGGATCGAAAGCCGCCGGGCGCCAAGCGCGTCGCGGCGGCCGCCACAGCGCTGAAGTCTAACCAGATCGCTCACGTCCTGTGCAAAAACGGCCGGAGCATCGCGGGTGCATTGGCAGCCGCATTACACCAATGCATTTTTTTGATCATTTCAATCATTTTTATGATCGAACTAGTCAGTATCGACCATTTCGCCTACACTGCCGCCCAAGATTGATCGTTTCGATCAATCATCTGATCACAACACACAGGTTGCCGCCCCCCACGCGGCAGGAGACGACGATGCAGATTCATATCAAGCGCGCCATCGAGCGCGTGCCGGGCGGCATGATGATCGTGCCGCTGCTGATCGGTTCGCTGGTGGCCACGTTTATCCCGGATGGTCCAAAGTTCTTTGGGTCGTTCACCAATGCGCTATTCACGGGCGCGCTGCCGATTCTGGCCGTGTTCTACGTCTGCATGGGCGCGAGCATCAACATCAAGGCCACGCCCTATATCGTCAAGAAAGGCGGCGTGCTGTTTGCCACCAAGGTTGGCACTGCCATTGTCCTTGGCGTGATCCTCGGCCACTTCCTTGGCGAAGCGCCGGTCAGCGCGGGCATGTTCGCGGGGTTGTCGACGCTGGCGGTCGTCGCCGCGATGAACGACACCAACGGCGGCTTGTACATGGCGCTGATGGGACAGTACGGCAAGCCCGAGGACGTTGGCGCATACACCATCATGTCGCTGGAATCCGGGCCGTTCCTCACGATGGTGACGCTTGGCGTGGCCGGGCTTTCCGCATTTCCGTGGCCCACGCTGGTCGGCAGCATCCTGCCGCTGATGCTGGGCATGCTGCTCGGCAATCTGGATCGTGAAATGCGCGATTTCCTGAGCAAGGCCGTGCCAGTGATGATTCCGTTCTTCGCGCTGGCGCTGGGCGCGGGACTCGATCTGCACAAGGTCTGGCAGGCCGGCATGCTGGGCCTCGGGCTTGGCGTGGCGGTCGTGGTGGTGACTGGTACCACGCTCTATATCGCCGATCGGCTCAGCGGCGGCACCGGCGTGGCCGGTGTGGCGGCCGCCAGCACGGCCGGCAATGCGGCCGCGGTGCCGACACTCGTCGCCGCCGCCAATCCGGCCTACACGGAAGCCGCGAAGCACGCGACGATCCTCGTCGCCGCCTGCGTGGTCGTGACCGCCGTGATGACGCCGTTGGTCACTGCATGGGTAGCGCGTCGCGTGGCCGGCAAGACCGAAATGGCAGTCGGGCGGTCGCCGGCATGAACTGGCTGATCATCGCCGACGACCTGTCCGGCGCGGCCGACTGCGCGATCGGCTTTGCCGCGCACGGCGCGCGCACGGTCGTCACGTTGAACGCGGACACAGTGGCCGACATCGCGCATGCCGACGTCATTGCCGCCGACGCGGACAGCCGCCGCATGGCCCCGCAAGACGCCGCCGCGTGCAACCTCGACGTGTGGCGCCGCGCCGATGGCCAGGAACGACGCCTGTACAAGAAGATCGATTCCACGCTGCGTGGCAACTGGGCCGCGGAGACTGCGGCGTTGCAGCCGGCGGCCGGGCTGGCAATCGTTGCACCGGCATTTCCCGCCACGGGCCGCACCACGCAGGACGGGCGCATGTTCGTCCACGGACAGCCGCTCGAAGACACCGACATCTGGCGCGTGGAAAAGCTGAGCGGTCCCGCCGACATGGTCGACCTGCTGGCCGCGCAAGGTCTGCGCACGGTGCGCATGCCACTCCAGACGCTGCGCGCCGGCGCCGCTGCCACGCGATCGCAACTGGCCGCGTGGATCGACGCCGGATTTCACGCTGTGGTGTGCGATGCGGAGATCGAGCAGGATCTGCTCACGTTGGCCGCAGCGTCGCTCGCACTGGATGCCGCGCACTTCTGTGTCGGTTCCGGCGGCCTGGCGCGCGCGCTGTCCATGGCGGCGCCGCAGCCTGCGCAAGCGCCCGCCGGCGGCGTTACCCATCGCACCGGACCGGTACTGGCGCTGGTCGGCAGCATGTCCGGCATTTCTGGCAGGCAGGCGGCATACCTGTGCGAGCGCACGGCAATCGACTGCCTGAGCGTCGCGCCGCAGGTGCTGCGCAATGGCGTCGCCCATGCGGACTGGCACGCCACACAGCAATCGATCGGTGCCACGCTGCGCGCCGGCCGCGATATGCTGGTCAGCATCGGCCGCGACGACGCCTTCGACCCGGCGGAAGGTCCGCGCCTTTCCACCGCGCTGGCGGCGCTGGTGCTGCCGCACTTCGCCCACGTCGGCGGCCTGATCGCGACCGGCGGCGAAACCGCACGCGCGATGCTGTCCGCCGCAGGCATCGACGCTCTGGCGCTGCTGCGCGAAGTCGAACCCGGTGTGCCGTTGTCGGCCACCCTGGAATCCCCCGCCCGGCGCGTTGCCACCAAGGCTGGCGCGTTCGGCACCGAAGCCGCGCTATGGCTGGCCTGGCAGGCCATGCGCCAAGACTGAGATGGACAAATGAGCGACTACATTCCGATTATCGGCATCACGATGGGCGACGCCACCGGCATCGGCCCCGAAGTCATCGTCAAGAGCCTGGCGCACGACAGCGTTTACGCCCAATGCCGCCCGCTGGTCATCGGCGACGCGCGCCGTCTCGAACTGGCCGCCAGGCTGGTGAACTCCACGCTCAAGGTGCGCGCCATCGGCTCGCCCGATGAAGCGCGCTTCGAACCTGGCACGATCGACTGCATCGACCTGGGTCTGATTCCCGAAGACCTGCCTTTCGGCAAGATCTCGGCCGTGGCCGGCGACGCCGCGTTCCGCTATATCGAGCGTGCCGTCCAGCTGACGCAGCAGGACAAGCTGGACGCGATCTGCACCGCGCCGCTCAACAAGGAAGCGCTGCACGCGGGCGGCCACAAGTTCCCCGGCCATACCGAAATGCTCGCGCATCTGACCGGCACGCCGGAAGTTTCGATGATGCTGGTGGCGCCCAAGCTGCGTGTGATTCACGTCACCACGCACATCGGCCTGATCGATGCCATCCGCAAGATCGAGCCCGGCCTGGTGCAGCGCACGATAGAACGCGGTAACACCACACTCCAGCGCGCCGGCATCGCCGCACCGCGCATCGGCGTGTGCGGCATCAATCCGCACGCGGGCGAAAATGGCCTGTTCGGCCAGGGCGAGGAAGAACAGAAGATCATCCCGGCAGTGGAAGCGCTGCGCGCGCAGGGCGTGGACGTGGAAGGCCCGCTGCCGGCCGATACGCTGTTCTATCGCGCCGGCCGTGGCGATTTCGATCTGGTGGTGGCGATGTATCACGACCAGGGACACGGCCCGGTCAAGGTGCTGGGGCTTGAAGCCGGCGTCAACATTACCGTGGGCCTGCCCGTGATCCGCACGTCGGTCGATCACGGCACCGCGTTCGACATCGCCGGCAAGGGCATCGCGGATGAGCGCAGCCTGCTGGAAGCCCTGCGCCAGGGCGCGGAACTGGCCACGCGCCGCCTCTGAGCGGGCGGGCCCGACAGGCCGCTCGGCCTGTGGCCCCGCTGCTGTAAGATCGGGGGTCCTTTGCGATCCCCTTTTTGTTGCCGCCACATCATGAAAGCCGCCGACCGCCGCCGCGCCATCCTCGAACTCGTACTCGCGGGAGAGGACGCCAATGTCGACCGGTTGACGGCAAGCCTGGGCGTATCCGAGGCAACGGTGCGCCGCGACCTCACCGCGCTGGCGCGCGAGGGCCGCATCGTGCGCACTTATGGCGGCGCCGCGGCGCTGATGCAACTGGGCGGCCACGAACCCGAAGCCTCGCTGGAAGAGCGCAAGGCGCTGCAGCGCGAACAGAAGGAAGCGATTGCGCGGCTGGCCGCCTCGTTCGTGCAGGACGGTGACGCCGTGCTGCTTGACAGCGGGACCACCGCCGCGGCCCTGGCGCGGCTGCTCGCAGCGCGCGAGGACCTGCACGTCTACACCACCAACCTGCTGGCGGTCACCGCCCTGGCGGGACTGCCGAAGATCCGCGTAACACTGATCGGCGGCGACGTTCGCCCTTCAAGCATGGGCACGTTCGGACCGCTGGCGCAGGTGGCGCTGTCGCGCATCAGCGTGGACAAGGCGTTCCTCGGCGCCGATGGCGTGGTGGCCGGCGTCGGGTTGTGCGAGGCCACCGCCGAGCAAGCCTATCTGAAGGAATGCATCATCCGCCAGGCCGCCGATATCTTCGTGCTGGCCGATTCGACCAAGCTTGGCCGCGCGCGCCAACAACACTGGACGCCACTGGAACGCGCGTGGACGCTGGTGACGGACGCCGCCGCCACCGCCATCCAGCTCGATCCGTTCCATGCGTTGAAACAGGTGCGCGTCGCGGTGGCTGGCTGAACCACGGGGACAGCCTGCGCGGCGCGGCCATCGATCGACGCGCTGCTCGGCCAGGATGCGTCGGCGCACACGGCGGCAACAGCAACGCTGCGCCTCCGTCGCCGCCGGCGCGACTGGTCAGGCCAAATCCAGTTTGCTGCCGCGCAGCTCGATCTTCACCGGATCGGTCTTTTTCCACTGTTTCTTCGGCACCACCAGCCGCCAGACGGTGTCCTTGTCGCCGCCACGGAACAGCGCAACGACGCCCACATATGCGGTGTCGGCATGCATCGGCTCTGCCAGACTCACGCTGGCGTCGGGACGCAACACGACGTCGCTGGTAGCCAGCACATCGGCCTTCAGCAGTTCCAGGTCATTCGATTCGAGTTGCGCGTAACTCAGTTGCTCGAACGTCTGCGGCGTTTTCAGCTGATAGACGCGCACCACCGTCGACAACGGTTGTCCCGCGCCACTCGGATTCAGCGCGGCGCGGCTGACGAGATCGAGGTTCATCGTCTTGACCTCTGTCGTGAACGCCCATCGTGCCAAATCGACCGTACCGTCCGCTACCTTCTGCCCGACGCCGCAGCCCGCGACCAGCATGGCGGCCAACAATCCGATCGTGCTCCCAAACTGTCGCCTCATCGTTTTTATCCTCAACGTAATCAAGCTCGATGTTGTGCCGGCAGTGCGCCCCATTCAGCGGCGACGCACGCACGCATGACTGCCGCTCCAGATCCCCAGCCGAACGCGCGTGATGCGCGATGTCGACAGCCGGGATGCGTCGCCATCCGCACAGGCTGCGGCCGGGAGTTGCGTCGTGAAGCCGAGCCGCACTTGATCGCAACGCAAACCTGGCGCGGGCATCAGCGTCGGACGCACATGCATTTCAAGATGGGCATGCGCGGCATAGCCAAGGTAGAAGCGCAGCAGGCCGATTAGTGCCTGGTTCAAGGGCTTACCTGGCATCAGGCACAGCACGGTTTCACGCGACTGCGGCGTAATCACAACCCGCACGGCATTTGCACGATCGTAGAAGCCGCCGCCCAAAACACAGTTCTCGCCGAGCGGCATGCGATCGCCCTGATCGAGGCGCACCCAGACTGGATAAAACTCTTCCACCTTCACGTGCGCATCCGGCACCGCATCCTTCAGCACGCTGGCCAGGCCCTCCGTGGTGCGCGTGCGTTGCGTGCCAAGCCCGAGCATCGACAGCAGCCTGCGCGGTTCCAGCGGCTCGGCAGCATCGCCGCGCTGGCTCGTAGGCTCCGTGCCGAAGCCCAGTCCAAGCAGGCTTAGCAGACAGCGCGATACCTCGTCCCGCCCGCCCGGCCGGAAGCCCATCGGATAGCGATACTTCCGCGCGACGCGGTAGAACTGCGTCACGATGCGGTGGTGGAACAAGTCTAGAAACGCTGCGAGCGGCTCGGCCCCGTCGCGACGCTGCGCGATCTCGTCGACGAAATATGACGGCATGCGTGCATCGACGCCGTACAGCCCAAGGAACGTGGTTCTGACCACGGGCGGCGCGTCGGGAACATCGCCATCCCGCTCGACCATATGGATCTCGCGCGACGGAAAGCCCAGCTTGCCGTGCGATCGGAACCGCACTGGATCGCCCGCCGGCGAATCAGTCGTCCCGAGCGGTGCGCACTGCGGCGCCGCCAACTCGATCAGCTCGCAGAAGCGCAGAAAATTCATCAGCGGCGCATTGGCAAGCAGCGTCGGCAATAGGCGGCTTGCCGCAGCGTTGGCACTCAAGGCATCGGAATCGATCAAAACGGCGCTCCTTCCGTCTTGCTGTCGGCCCAGGCGAGCCGGGCGCCGCTTGGCTGCGACACGATGACGAGGCGCGTATAGAGATTCACGCCGGCGTACAACGACAGAAACCGGTTAAGCATCTCGCCGAACAGCGCAACATCGCCCGCGCCGGCGAAGCGCGTACTGTCCAGCGTTACCTCGATTTCCACGCCACGCAGCAGGCCGCCCTTGACCAGCTTCTGCAACGGCCGATGGCCTACGTCCTTGATCGCTTCGATCCGTCTGCGGTTCAGTTCGCCGTCTGTCCAGTCGTATAACGCCAGGCTGCCGCGCAAGATTTCCGCATCGAGCAGCGATAGGTAATTCGGCGCCAGATGGGACAACACGCGCCAGTGAAAGCGATCGGCCGTAGGCGGATACAGCGGTGCGGTGGGTGCGATGAGATTGCGCACTGCGACGATGCTCGTGAAGCCGCCGCGCATGCCGCTGATGCCGGCCTCGCGCAGGCCCTTGCGCGGCAACATGCCATTGGTGCCGGTCACCGATAGCGACAACGTTTCGTCCGGCAACGATTGCTGCTGGTCCCACGCATGACCGCCGAGCACCAGCCACGTGTCGAATCGGCCCGATGCGCCGCGCCGCACGCGAGTGTGGAAGTACCGCTCGGGCATCTCGTGGCGCAGCATGCCGCCACGATGGCGAAATGCCGCGAACGGGGTGTATTCGAAGCGCCGGCCGCTGCCGGCCTCGAAGCCGCGCACCGCATCGACCGCGTATGCGTCGACATGCTTGCCGTGCTGCTGCGTGCGCACGCGGTACTCGCATTCGAAATGATTGACGGAAACCGGATCGGCTTCCAGCTCGAACAGATTGATGATCGGCGTACAGAACAGCCGCACGTTCTCCGCCGAGAAGCGCATGTCGTCCGGAAACGGCTTGGCCAGCACCACTTCCACATCGACATGGGGCGCATCGTGGGGAATTGCGTCAAGATCGAGTCCCACAAGATCCACGAACATGAATTTCTCGGGGAAGGCAAAGTACTCGAGCAACAGTTGATAGCCGCCGAAGGCATTGTCCGGCTTTGGCCAAAGCCGTTCGTTTGCGTCGAATCCCGCTGGTTCCAGATGCAGGCCTGGCATCGCACGCGGTGCGCCCGGCCGCCCGGTCCCACTGAGCGGATCCGCAGGATTTTCCCGATCTTTCGGATCGGCCGAATTCGCTGAATTGACCGTGCTGTCCGGAATCCGAACCTGCAGCGCCAGCGGCTTCGCGGTCAACGCCGCATAGAGCGCCAGCGCGAGGGGGCGATCGCCATGAAGATAGAGCCGCAGACGAGGCACGGACAGCTGCTCGCGCCGGCCCTGCGTCTGCAGCGCCAGCCGCAAGCGAATCACCGAGCGGCCGTCCTCGCGTGTATAGGCGCCAGCTTCAGTCAGGCGCAACGGATAGAGGTCAACGGGCTGGGTTGTGCGATAGATGCACTCCACGCGCTCGCCCGAACCGTCGACCTGCGAATCCAGTGCGATCGGATCGGAGGTGACCTCCAGCCCGGCAGGCAACACCTCGTGGCGCTGCAGCGCGCCCAGATCCGGCGTCATCTCTAGGATCGACAGCGACGGAATCATGCGCAGGTAATGCGGCCAGAGCATGCTGACCAGTCCTTCCGTCAGTTCCGGCAGTTCATCATCGAGCTTGTGTCGGAGGCGGCCCATCAGGAATGCAAAACCCTCGAACAGCCGCTCGACATGCGGGTCGCGCTCTCCGATCCGGTCGATATTGAGCATGCGCGCGCGGTCGGGAAAAGCCTGCGCGAATTCCTTGCCGGCCTCGCGCAGGTAGCGCATTTCCGCCTCGTAATAGCGCAGAATTTCGTTGTCTTGGGTCGAATGGTTCATTGGGTGTCCGCTACGGTTGGACGAGCGCTACAGCGCGGGCGGGATCGATTGCGGTCATCTCGCCGACAAGCGCGTCGATGCGCTGCGCCAGCGCCACCTTGTCCGCGTCCTTGCGCATCACGCGGATCTTCAGCAGCTTCACCAGATGATGCTTGGCTTCAAACGCCAGCGATGGCTCCCATCGCGCCAGATGAAAACGCTGGGCGGCGCCGTCGATTGCGGATAGCAGATGAAGAGCAGTGTCGATGCGATCGGCCCGCTCGGCGACGCGCGCCATGACCACCTGACGCACGAATCGATCGCGCTCGCCGTCCTTCACCGGTAGGGTCTGCAGCCATGCAAACGCCGCGTCCAGTCCCTGCCGTGCGGCGATTTCGAGCGCCTGCGTTTCGGTCTCCGCCCAGTCCGTGCTGGCGGACGACACCGACACCGGCGAAACCGGGTCGCCGCGCTCGATGTCGCGCACGGTGGCGTGGCGCGCGATCCATTCCAGCGTCGTGTCGTCCGCGAACGGCGTGCCGTCGGAAAACGCAAGGTGCTCGAGGCCGGACAGGCGGTCCAGCATCAATGCGCAATCGGTCGCCAGCAGATCGCGCAAGCACGCGAACGCGGCCCCCGCGTGTTCCTGCCCGACGAACGCGTAGTACTGCAAATCGAGCCAGAAGTGGTTGGCGCCTTCGGCAAAGGCCTGTTCGATCCGGTCGAGCAACTCTGGCCACTGCTTTTGCAACATCAGCCGCTTGAGCTGAGTCTGCAATTCGGCGCGCGGCGCGATCAGCCGCGTCTTGCGCGCTGCATCGTGCGGCGGCAATTCGGTGAGCGTATCCCAGCGAATGCAGCGCATCAGCCGGTAAGCGGCGAGATAGCCGTGCGGCTGGTCCCTGAGGTACTGCGACATCTGGCGCGCCTGATCGAGCAAGTCGCGCGTCGACGTCACTCTGTCAGCGGTTGGCACTGCCGACACCGGCGCGGTCTGCGGCAGGCCCGATCGGTCAATCATCGCGTTAGTCCCGCTGCCCGGGGATTCGACACGGTCGGCGAGCCGGCGAGTGAGGCCTTCCAGCGACGGGCGCGCACCTTCCGGCCATTGCGCGGTACGCGCCAGGATCAACGCGAGCGAGGACATCGTGCGTTCAAGCGGTGCGCCGACAAGACCGTGTACGCGCTCGAGCCGGTCTGTGAATGTCGAGCCGGCCAGCCACTCCAACGCAGCCTTGCGGCTTTCGACACGCGCCGGCAACAGCTGCGCGTCGTAGCGGTCGATCAGCGCCGACAACAGCTCGAAGCCGTCGCCGACGCCTTCCGCACCATCGCGACGCATGCGGCCATACAGGTAATACACCGCGAGCCGCACATCCTTCGCCACCGTCTTCAACAGCCGCTCGGATGCGTCCACGATCAGCGTGTCGTCGATATCGGACAGCTTGGCGACTTCATCCTTGATTGCCAGGAATGCATCGTCGTAGGAGGGATCGTCGCCGGTGGGCGCACCGTCGCGCACCGGCAGCAACCACGCTTCCCATCGCGCCTGCGAAGATCTGGCCAAGTCCGTTGGCGCGCGCGGACCGAACAATGCCTTGAGGAGCTTGTTGAACATGCGCTTGCGTCCTTAGTGACCCATGACACCGCTATAGCGCGAGACAGCTTGCGGATACGCTGCGGAATAGTGCGGGGTGATCGGGGCGGCGTGGGTGGCTGGTTCGCCTTCGCTTGGTGTCGTCATCGCGTTCGCAGGCGGCGCGACCGCGACCAATTGGCGTGGCAGCAAATATCCGCCACCATCGATGCGGATAAAACCAGCGCGTGAATCATGCACATACCGATCGAAGAATCGGATCAGATTCGCGGACAGTTCGGGTGGATTCAACCACGCCTTCCAGTACGCCAGTTCATCTTCGGAGAGCGGCTCGTTTGTCACGCGTCGCCCGCCCGCAGTCTCGATCGTGCGCAGGTATTCGCTGCGGTCGGTGTTCCAGAGCCGGGTCAGATAGGAACGCCAGTTCATCGTATCGGCCTCGACCTTCAGGCGTCCGTGGTACTGCTGGATTCTTTGCAGTGCTT
>NZ_VZOW01000014.1 GCF_008801835.1 Cupriavidus pauculus
TTTGCAGAAGATTTTTTATCTGCCGTCAGCGCCCTTTCCTGCCCAGACACCAACCACTGCCGCCCCGCAAACCCTTGCCAACACTGCCTTGGCAGCGCGCTTCGTGTTGCGAGGGGGCGAATATTAGTGGACTACCGCCGTCTGCGCAAGGGGGTTTCGAAAAAGAATTTTCCGATCCATTAGAATTCCCCGATGACGACCACTCACGAGCCGCCTACCTATTGGCCCGAACGCCTCTCCAGCCGCGATCCTGGCGTACTTGACGCCCATGCGCTGGCGGCTGCCCTGTCCCGGCCGATCGTATTCGTCGACCTGGAAACCACGGGTCCCGACGCCAATCGCGATCGCATCACTGAAATCGGCGTGGTCGAAGTCGGCCCGCATGGCATTGAAGAGTGGGATACCCTGATCGATCCGCAAACAGCCATCCCACCCTTCATCCAGGGGATGACAGGCATTACCGATGCCATGGTGCGCGGGCAACCCACTTTTGCCTCGATTGCCGAGCTGCTGGCCGAGCGCCTCCAAGGCCGCCTGTTCGTCGCCCACAACGCGCGCTTCGACTACAGCTTCCTGAAGAACGAATTTCGCCGGGCCGACATCACGTTTCGCGCCGATGTGCTGTGCACGCTGCGCCTGTCGCGCTCGTTATTCCCGTCGGTGGAGCGCCATGGCCTCGACGCGCTGATCGCCCGCTTCAACCTTACGCCCAAGGGCCGGCACCGCGCGCTGGCCGATGCGGACCTGCTGTGGCAGTTCTGGCAGAAAATTCACGGCCTCTATACGGTCGATCTGGTCGAATCCGCGGTGAAGGCGCTCGTCAAACATGCCAGTCTGCCCGCCGGCCTGACGGAAACCGCGCTGGACGACGTGCCGCACGGACCCGGCATCTATCTGTTTTATGGCGACGATGACGCCTTGCTCTACGTTGGCAAGAGCGTCCACCTTCGGCAGCGCATCCGTGCTCATTTCTCCGGCGATCACACCAACGCGACCGAAATGCGCCTAGCGCGCGCGGTACGCCGCGTGGACTGGCGGGAAACGGGCGGCGAAGTGGGCGCGCTGCTGCTCGAGGCGCAGCTCGTCAAGACAATGCGACCGCTGCACAATCAGCTTCTGCGCCAGAGCGACGAGCTGTTTGCCTGGGAAATGGTCGACGGGTTGCCTGCACCCCTTCTGCGTTCGAATCGACATATCGACTTCTCCCGCCATCCCGCGCTCTATGGCGCGTTCCCGAGCCGGGCCGCCGCACAGGCGCGTCTGCGTGCCCTCGCCGAAGAACATGGTCTTTGCCAGGCGACGCTGATGCTCGAACCGTCGGCACGTCGCGGCAATCCGTGTTTCGCGCGCCAGTTGCATCGCTGCGCCGGCGCATGCACCGGCGAGGAGTCGCGCGACGCGCATCGCAGCCGCACGCTGGCTGCGCTGGAATCGCTGGCGCTGCAGCCGTGGCCGTTTTCGGGCGCCGTGGCCTGGCGCGAAAGCGACGACGCGGGAAAACCGTGGCTTGTCATTGAGGACTGGTGTTATGTGGGCGCTGCCGCCACGCTGGCAGACGCAGAGCGCTTGCCAGCCGTCGCGCCGCGCTTCGACCTCGACACCTACAAGATTCTCGCGCCCCGTCTGGCGGACCTGAAGGCCCGCGCGGTGCCACTGCCCTCGATGCATGTGTTCACGCTGACGTCGCCGGAGCCCATCGCGATACTGCCCGATCGCGACGTCAGGCCGCGCAACGCAATCCAGCGGCCCGGCAGGCGCGCAGCCAGACAGGTCGTCGATCAACAGGCGCTAAGCCTGTTCGGATAGCCATCCCAACACGGTCGGGCATTGCAGCTTGGTGCGCCAGCGCGCATAGGGCCGCGCCGTTTGAAACGGAACTCCGTTACCCTCCGACTGGAGGGTCTGCTACCTCGCAATGGAGCCGTCATGCCTGTTTCGCCAGTCCATCGCACCCGCCAAGCAGCGCTGCTGGCCAGTGGCGCCATCGCGCTGATCAGCGCCTGCGCCAGTATCGAGTCCAGCGCAATGCAGCGTATTTTCGATTCTTGGAAAGGCGCGCCGGTGGAACAGGTCAAGGCGCAGTGGGGGCCGCCGCAGTCAGTGCAAACGGTGCCGGGCGGCACGGCCTATGTATGGATCGACGAGATACCCACCGCGCACCCGCCCGGCTATGGTCCGCGCGATGCGGGACTGGAACCGCCAGCGACGGTGGCACATTGTCAGCGCAAGCTGATTGCCGGCCCCGACGGCAATGTCAGCCGCGGCGAATGGACGGGCAACGCGTGCTGCGCGCAGCGTCTGATCGGTTCATGCGCGGGGCTGGCACGCAAGGTCTCCGCCGCAAGCTGAGCGGGCTGGCTCGCATGCCGGGCCCATCGCGCCGGCCAATCGCCAGCAAGTCAACAGGTCAGTGAGCCGGCCGATCAGTCGATCTTTGCGCCCGAAGCTTTCACCGCTTGCCCCCAGCGCTTTTGCTCGGTGACGATCGTGGCCGCAAACGCTTCCGGCGATTGCCAGGCGGGTTCCGCGCCTTGCGCCTCAAGCTTGGCCTTGGTATCCGGGTCCGCAAGCACCGTGCGCAGCGCCGCGGACAGCTTTTCGACGATGTCCTTGGGCGTACCCGCGGGCGCCAGCACGCCGTAGAACCCCACGACTTCAAAACCCTTCAGTCCGGATTCCTCCATGGTCGGCACATCCGGCAGCGCCGGCGACCGCTTGCCGGACGTCACAGCCAGCGCGCGCACCTTGCCGGTCTTGATGTGCTGCGTGAACAGCGGGATCGAATCGGCCATCATCTGCGCCTGACCGCCCATCACGTCCGTCAGCGCCGGAGCACTGCCCTTGTAAGGGATATGGACGATAAACGTGCCCGACGCCTGCTTGAACATTTCAGGCATCAGGTGGGAAATGCCACCGTTGCCACCCGAGGCGAAATTGAGCTTGCCCGGATTCGCCTTGGCATAGGCGATGAATTCCTTGAGGTTTTTCGCCGGCACATCGTTGTTGACGACCATGACCAGCGGGATCAACGCGGTACGGGCCACGGGCGCGAAGTCCTTCGGCATGCCGTACGGCAGCTTGGGATAGAGCGAATTGTTGATGGCCATCTGCCCGGTGTTGGCGATCAGCAGCGTATAGCCATCGGGCGCTGCCTTGGCAACGTTGTCCGATCCGATATTCCCTGCCGCCCCGGCCTTGTAGTCGAGCACCACGGTCTGGCCCAGTATCGGCTGAAGCTTTTCCGACAGGATGCGCGCGTGCGTATCGACCGGACCGCCAGGCGGAAAACCCACCACCATCCGGATCGGCTTGTCCGGCCATGCGGCCTGAGACATGCCTGCGGCCATGGCAAGCGGCATTGCGACCAGCACCGCCAATGCGCGGCGAACATCGAACAACGTCATCTTCTCTCTCCGGGTGCGTCCCCGCTCTACGCGGCGGGAAATCCAAACCACTATTGTGACGTTTTTATGACATTTCTGTGAAGTGCCGTTTGCACGCGCGCTATAAACCAAAGTACTGCCGATTGCCTTCGATACGCTGTCGCTCGTGCTGCGGGAACCGCGCCTCCTCGATCAACCGCCGCAGCGCCTGGGCGCCTTGTTCGATCGCTCCTACGTAGTACGCGCTGACCACCAGTTCATCCAGCGCCCTCCACGCATAAACCGATTCGTCGACAAACAGCGCATCGGCGGGACGCTTCATCGCCGCGGATTGCTGTGCAAACAGGTGGGCCAGGGCGAACTCTCCGCGCAAGCGGTGATACCGCGCCAGTTCGCAAAGCGGCTCGGCGCGGGCGGGACGTGCCTGGTAGGCAAGCAGGTAGGCTTCGCGCACGGCGTTTGGCGCATCGCCGCGCCGCTCGCGCAGCACCGCTATCTGGAATTGGGAAAACCAGACCTCCTCTTCCCAGCCGCCCATCGCGGCGCGCTCCGCATAGACGCGGATGCTTTCGTCCAGCTTGCCAGCATCGCGATAGCTTTGTGCCAGATAAAAGCGATAGCGGGTATTGGCGGGCTCGTCGCGCACCGCACGCTCGAGCACCTCGATATCACGCAGATAGGTGTCCCCCGCTCGCGCCCGGGCGCCGTCGCGCGCCACCACGATCGTCGCCTCGGGCAAGGCGGCCCATCGATGCGGCGCGTCCTGCGTCAGGTATTCGTGCAGCACGCCTTCCCATCGCCACGGCTGTTGCGCGCAGACCAGCGCATTGCGCAAGTACTGCCAGCCGTCCAGTTCGCAGCGGAATTGGTAGCCGTCGGCATCGAGCTGCGGCCATGCAAATCCCGGCGCCATGCGCAGCGTCTCGTCCGCATCGATGAAAAGCAGAAAGTCATCGGCATTGCGCATCCGCTCGCGCGCCAGCGCCATTGCCTGGTTGCGGTTATGCGCGAAGTCGCGCCAGGGCCTCTCATGCAGTACGCCCGGCAAATCGGCCATGAACTTGCGGATCATCGCCTGCGTGCCGTCCGACGATCCGGTATCGACAATGACCCAATGATCGATCCAGGGCTTGACGCTCCGCAGGCAGCGCTCGATGACAGGCGCTTCGTCCTTGACGATCATGTTCAGGCAAATACGTGGCACGCTGGCAGCTCCGGACACGGGGATCCGCGAATCTTAGCGCCGTTCATGGACCGTGCGCAGTGTTTTACGACCGCGCACGCGCCGCGAAGGTGTCGCCCCCTACTCCAGCACGATGCCGCGGGACTTGACCAGCGCCCCCCACTTCTTTACCTCGCTATCGATGAAGCTGGCGAACTCCGCGCTGGTTCCAGGCATCGGTTGCAAGCCCAGCGCCAGCAACTTCTGGCGGATCTGCGCATCCTCCAGCGCGTGGCTGGCGTCGCGATTGACCTGCTGCACGATTGCCGCCGGCGTGCCCGCGGGCGCTACGACCCCAAACCAGCCATAACCGACCACGCCTGGCATACCCTGCTCGGCAAAGGTTGGCGCATCGGGATACACCGGCGTGCGCGCGTCGGCCGCCACCGCAATCACGCGCAGCTTGCCTGCCTGTATGAATGGCAGCGCCGTGGTGATGGCGGTCAGCGTCGCATCCACGCGGCCAGCGAGAAGCTCCGTATAGGCCGTGGCGTCTCCGCGATAGTGAACATTGAGCGCCTTGAACTTCGATAGCGATGCGAACAGTTCCGCGGTCAGATGCGGGCCCGATCCGATGCCCGGCGACGCAAACGTGGCGCCTTCGGGCTTCTGCTGCGCCAGTTTCACGAAGTCCGCCGCGGTCTTGACCGGCGAATTCGCGTTGACGATCAGGAACAGCGGCCCCAGCACACGCGGCCCCACCGCGACAAAGTCCTTGTGGATATCGAAACGCTGCGTCAGTCCAGCCCCGGTGTTGATCGCGAACGGCGCAGCGGCCCACAGCAACGTATAGCCGTCCGGTGCAGCATGCGCGACCGATTCACTGGCCACGCGGGTGCCGGCGCCCGGCTTGTTCTCGACCACCACCTGCTGGCCATACTTGCGGCTCAGCGCTTCGGCCAACACGCGCGCCGACGTGTCGTTGGATCCACCAGGCCCATAGGGCGAAACCAGGCGTACCGGCTTGGCGGGCCAGTTGTTGCCCCAAGCGTGCGGGACCACGCCGGCAAGCGCCATTGCCCCAAGCAGGCGGCGGCGCGTCAGTTGCGATGGCGTCATGACGCCTCCTTCACGCGTTCGATGGCGGGATAACGGTAGGTGCGATCCAGATGCGCCGCGCGCGGGACGTACAGGCGCAACGCTACATAGAACGGCCCCGATGGCGCCGGCAGCCAGTTGCCCTGCTGCGCGCGGTCGCGGGGCGGCTGCGCGGACAGCAGCAGCGTCAGTCCGCCATCGGCATCGTACGCGAGCGACGGCGACCGGTCTCCGAGCGAATAGCGCGCGATATCGTTGGCCACCAGCATGCAATCGTTCTTGTCGTACATCGTCAACGACCAGAACGCGTCGACCTCTGGCAGATTGCCGGCCGGGAAATGGAGCCGGTACTGCAGGCGGCCGTCCAGCGGCGCCCCGTCCGCACAGCGATCGGCGATGATGTACATCGCTTCCTGCACGCCCAGCGCGCCGATGTAGTTGCGCGCCACCAGCGCACGCTGCAGGTATTGCGTGCCGTACGACTCGCGCACGTCCACCGACATCGCCCAGCCGCCGCCCATGTCCGACGCCTGCGGTTCGGCGAGGTCGCCGAGCACATCACGCAACACCGTGTCGAGCCGGTCGATCTGCGTCGGCGATGGGTCAACGCCCGCGCCGATTCCTACCGCCGCAAAACGCGCAACCATGCCCGCCTCGGCAGCCGGCGGCGCGTTTTGTTGGAGCATGCGGTTCACCACTTCGGCAAAGCGGCGCGCGTCGCCAAGATGCTCCTGGGCTTGCATGCCCACGTCGAGACGGAACGCGGCTGGCTGGCCATCGAGCTGCTTCAGCGCAATTGCATCCTGCAGCGCATGGACGGCTTGCAGGTCATCGGCGCCGTTCACGAGCAGGCGGCCGATCATCCAGACCGCGCTGGTCGGGCAAGCCACGGCCTGCACGCCGGCAGGCACGCTGCCGTGCCAATCCGGCCCATGCAGCAGGAACGTTCCCGCGCGCGTACCGGTGGTACGGCTGCCGAGGTAGCCAAACGGATTGGTATAGAAATCGAGCAGGCCCAGCACGTAGTATCGGCCCGCGAAGTCGGGCACATCGAGCAACACCGGCCCGCGCGACAGATCGATCCACGCATTGGTGTAGAGCGTATCGTTGTTCGGTGTGACCACCTGGCGATGCTGCGGTCCCAGCAACTCGCGGGTGTGGATCAGCTGGTTCACCCAGCGCAGCGTCGATGCGGGACCATCGCCGGCAAACATGCCCGCGGGATTGCGGCGCGGGCAAGTCGCCGCGCGCATGCGGGCCATTTCATAAAGGGGCAGCGTGTAGATGATGGCGTCGCGCGCCAGTTGCTGCATATCGTCGTGGGATTGCTGCATGCTTGGTTGTCTCCTGTCTTTCTTGTCGTAGTGTCGCGTCGGCGCTTAGGCGACTCAGCCGATCCGTTGCACGGCCGGAATCGTGTACTGCCCCGCCATGAAAGCCGCGCTCGGGTGATACAGCCGCAGAATCAGATAGAAATTGCCGTCCGGCGCGGGAAGCCAGTTCGCGTCTTCCGTCGGCCGCGCATGGCCGACGGTGATCGCCAGCGTGCCGTCCGGTTCCCGGCGCATTCCCGGTGTGCGATCGCCCACTGCGTAGCGGCCGATCTCATTTGCGGTGAAGTACCGGTCCTCGCCGTAGAGCGAAACGGACCAGAACGCTTCGGCTGGCGGCAATGTGCCCGGCGGAAAGCGCAAGGCGTACTGGTGCCTACCATGCAGGCGCTGGCCATCGGCGTCGAAATCCGCCATGGCATAGACCGCCTCGTCGGCGCGCAGCGCGCCCAGTCCCTTCATCGCCGTGCAGGCGCGCAGCAGCCAGTCATCCCCGTAGACGCCCAGCCGCAGGCTGTACCCCCAAGCCTTGTGGCCCTGACTGCGCGTATGCGCCTCGATCAGCGCCATGCCCTGCGCATAGGCGCTGCGCAGCCCTTCGACCACCGATGCGCGCATCGTCGCGATCTCCACGTCGTCTTCCAGACGCAGGCCCACCTTGCGCAGCAACGTGAACAGCCCCAGCTCGTGCGGGGCGGGCGGAAAATCGCGCATGGCGCGAAACAGGTTCTGGAAGAAGTCGACGGCTTCATCGCCAGAGTCCTGCCACTGCGCCACACTTGCGGGACGCGCCGGGCCTGCGCTGTGGACGACCTGAAAGCCCTGTTCGAAGGCGTAGGCGCGCGCAAGATCATCGGGCCCGGCCACCAGCACGCGGCCGAGCACCCACACCAGCGATGTCGGCGCCTGCACCACGTGCTCGCCTCGCCCCAGCTGCCCCGGACCAACGATCTCGACATCGCCACCTTCCATCGGCACGTTGCGCGGCCCGAGATTGGCGAAGTTGTTGGTATGCGCGTCCAGCAGTTCGATCACGTAGTAGCGGTCTGCATCGGGCAGCGCCGGCACGCGCAGCGTCACCGGCCCCTGGGCCAGATTGAGCCAACCGCAGAAATACAGCAGATCGTTTGCCGGCGTGACGATGTCGCGATCTTCGTGCGTCCACTGGCGTGCGCTGGCCGACAGCATGTTCATCGGCGCCCGGCCGTATTGCGTGGGCGTATCAACCGACGTCTGCAGACGACAGGTGCGCAGCGTCTCGATCAGCGGATAGCCGTAAATCACCAGCGGAATCGCGGCACTGGCCACCAGCGCTGCTTGCGGGCTCGTGTACACGGGCGTGGAAAAGATGGAGGAAGCGGGATGGTTCATCTGCGTGGTCCTGGTCCTGGAAGGGTGGATCGTTGATCTGTTGTGGGGTCACTCCAGCGCGGCGCCGCTCGATTTCACGAGCGAAGACCACGCTTGCGTGTCTTCCCGGATCTGCGTTGAAAACTGCGCGCGCGATATCGGTGCGTAGCGCATGCCGAACGTGCCGATCTGCGCCTGCAGCGCGGGATCCCGCATCGCTTCCTGCATCGCGCTTTCCAGCTTGTCGACGATCGCCGGCGGCGTCCTGGCGGGCGCAAACAGGGCGTACCAGCTGTCGACGCGGAACGCGATGCCGGATTCCGCGAAGCTCGGCACATCGGGCAACGCCGGAGATCGCTCGGAGCCCGAGACCGCCAGCGCCCGCACCTTGCCGCTGCGGATCAGCGCCAAGGTGCCCGCCAGATCTGACATGGCAACTGGCAGCGTGCCGCCCATCACATCGTTCAGCATCGGCGCCACGCCCTTGTACGGCACATGCCGCATATGAACGCCGGCCGACACGTTGAGGCTTTCGCCCGCCAGATGGCCGCCCGATCCCGGCCCCCAGGATCCGTAGGTCAGATCCGCGCCGGGCTTCTTGGCCAAGGCAATCAGCGCGTGCACGTCGTGCGCAGGCAGCGATGTGTTGGCCACCAGCACATTGCCGCCGTAGGCAATGCGGCTGATGGGCACGAAATCGCGCAATGGGTCGTAAGGCAGCTTAGGGAAGATCGACGGTGCGATCGCGTGCGTGGCGGAGATGCCAAGCACCAGCGTGTAGCCATCGGGCGCGGCGCGCGCCACCTGCGCGACGCCCATCGTTCCTGTGGCGCCAGCCACGTTTTCCACCACAACCGTGCCCTTGAGCACGGTGGACAGGCGCGCCGCCACCATGCGTCCAATCACATCGGTGCCGCCGCCGGGCGGAAAAGGCACCACCAGTCGAATCGGCTTGGCGGGATAGGAATCAGCCGGGGATGCACCGTACGCCGGCAGTGCGCCGCTCACGCCCAGCCCCAGCAGCGCCAGGCCGACGGCGCGCCGAATCCTGCGAAACTCTGCTCGCATAGTTTGTCTCTCGTAGTGTCGACAATAGAAGCGGCGCGTCAGCGCAGCGTGATGACTGCATCGGCCGCCACCAGCCCGTCGGGGCCGACGATGAACGGATTGATTTCCAGCGTGTCCAGGCGCTCGCCGATGGCGGCGGCCACGCGCGACACGTTGACGAGCACATCGGCCACCGCATCGAGATCGATGGCCGGATGCCCACGGTGCCCCATGCACAACGCCGCGGCGCGGCTTTGCAGCAGCATGGCGCGGGCACGCTGACGCGACAGCGGTGCAAGGCCGAACGCCATCTGCCGGAAAATCTCGACAGCGGTGCCGCCGATGCCAGCCAGTGCCACGAGTCCAAAGACCGGATCGCGGCGCACGCCCACCATGATTTCGCCCCAGCCGCGCACCATGCGTGCAACGAGCGCGCCTTCGAACGGCACCGGACTTCCCGATGCATCGCGCGCCCGCGCCATCGCCTCGCGCACGCGCGTAAATGCCGCGCGCACGTCGTCAGCGTTTTGCAGGTTCAGGATCACGCCGCCAATATCGCTCTTGTGCAGAACGTGACGCGAGCAGATTTTCACGGCAACCGGAAATCCGATCGATTCCGCGATACGCACCGCCGCGTCGGCGTCATTAGCCAGGCCATGCGGCGCCACCGGAACGCCGGCTTCCGCCAGCCACGCCATCGCTTCGGCTTCGCTCAATGCGGTGGCGTCATCCGGCAACCGCGGGCCTTGCAAGGTGGGCTCGCGCGTGTCGTTCGCCTCCGATGCACACGCTTCCATGGCGGCGGCCTTCGCCAGTGCGGCAACCGCTTCCATGGTATGCGCGGGCTCCTTGAACACCAGGCAACCGCGCGCCTCGAGCCACGCGCGCTTCTCGTCATCCATCACGCCGGAGATCATCAACGGCGCGGCGGCGCTGTCACCCGCCAGCGTCTCCACGGTTTCCTGCAGCACGCTCCACAGCCGCGGTGCGTTGACACCGCCAGCCAGAAATGCGGCCACGCTGCCGTATTCGCCGCAGCGCGCGACATTCGCGAGGGCGTCGACAAAGACCTGCGGCTGCGATACGACTTGTCCGGTTACGTCGATCGGATTGGCCGTGCTGGCAAACGGAATGGCGGCACGCAGCGCCTGTGCGGCGGCCTGCGGCATCGGCGGCAGCGGCAGTCCTAGCGACTCCGCGCTGTCGGCCATCATGATGCCCACGCCGCCCGACACCGTAACGATCGCCACGGGCGCCACGGCATCGGCGGGCATGCCGGTCGGCGATTGCCATTGGGCGGGACGACGGCCGCGCGCAAGCGTATAACCGAGCCGGAAAAATGCTTCAAGCGTGTGGGCGCGATGCACGCCGTATTCGTCGAATACCGCCTGATAGACGGCATCCTCGCCCGCCAGACTGGCCGTGTGCGATTGCGCGGCACTGGCGCCCGCCGCAGTGGTGCCCACCTTGGCGACCACCACCGGCTTGCCCGCGGCGCGCGCCGCGGCGAATGCCTGCCGCAAGCGCATGCCGTCGCGCGCGCCCTCGATATACGCCAGGATGACGCGCGTCTGCGGATCGTGCGCCAGCCATTCGATCACATCAGCCACCTGCAAACCCGCTTCGTTCCCAGTGGTGACCCAGTGGCTCAGCCCCAGCCCCGCTTCTCGCGCCAGCGCAAACGCATACGCGCCGAACGCACCGCTCTGGCTGACCAGACCCACTTCGCCAACGGGCGGCACGCCCGCGAACGGCATCGGCGAGAACGTGGCGTACATGCGCTCGCGCAGATTCATCGCACCAAGACAGTTGGGGCCCAGCAGTTGCACGCCATGCGCACGCGCCTGATCCGCCAGTGCATGCTGCAGCGCCTCGCCGCCGCTGACTTCGGCAAAACCGGACGTGAACACCACCGCGGCGCGTGTGCCGGCCCTGCCCAGTTGCATCATCACGTCGGGCGCCGCGGGAGCGGGCACGGCCACGATGGCCAGATCCACCGGCTCGCCAATCGACTCGATAGTGGGATACGCGCGCACGCCCTGCACGGTGTCGGCGCCAGGATTTACCGGGAAAACGCGCCCTTCATAGCCAAGTTCGCGCAACAGCCGGATAGGTACCCCACCCACCTTGTCGGGCTGGGTGGAAGCGCCGATGATCGCGATCGAACGCGGGCACAGCAACGGTTGCAGGTCCTGCATGGTGTCTCCATCGATGACGGCGCGGTACGTGCCGCGGCCGTTCAGTCAGGCGGGAAGATCCGGTCCCGCGCACCGGCGGCTAACGTCTCACGCCAGCCATGCTTTCGATCGACCGAACCATCTCGCGCAGCAGCGGCGCAACGCGCTTTTCCATCATCCCGCGCTTGACGCGCAGGCCGGAAATCGCGCAATTGAATAGCAGCGGTCGGTTCAGATAGGTGATGCGTGAATAGACGCCCACGCCGTGAATATCGCTGCCGGCATCGCCCTCGTTGAGCGTGAAGCCGCGCTTGGGGTAATGGGCGACGTTGTGGCAGACGGTCTCGTAACAGGCCGCGAATTCTTCGGGACGCTCGGTGCGCGCCGCGCCCATCAGCTTCTCGAACTCGACCTTGGACAGCGTGCATAGATACGCGCGCCCCATGGCGGTGGTCATCACCGACCGCACTGCGCCCACCGTGGGCCGTGCGGACGTGCCTTCGTTATGCGTGCAGGATTCCAGGTACGTGACGTCCAGCCGGTGCGCCACACCCATCGACACCGCGCCTTCCAGCTGGCTGGCCAGCGCCTGCATCAGCGGGCGCGCCAGATGCCGCACCTGCAAGCCGGCCAGATAGGGATATCCCAGCGCCAGCACCTGTGCGCCCACAAAATACTTGTCGAGCTTCGGGTCCCAATCCAGATAGCCAAGCTCGAACAGCGTGCGGCAGATGCGCGATACGGTGGCGCGCGGCAGTTGCAGCCGTTGCGACAGTTCGCCATTGCCCAGCGGGCGCGGGTCGTCGATAAAGCAGCGCAGCAGCGCAAAGCCCTTGGCCAGCAGTCCGCCAAACGAGGGATCCTCGAGGCGGCGTTCGGCGATGAATTGTTCGACCGGCGTGTTCATGGGCATCTTGTCTCCTGTTTTCCAGTGTGGGCGCGTGGGTTGCCGTGTGTCAAAAAGCGGAACGAATTTCCATATATTGGAAATTATACCCCGCAACTTGACGCGTGGCGCAATCGGGCCGTAAGGTGCAAAACCGAATCCGAATTCGAATACGGAAAATCCCCATGCATCCATCCTCTGTGAGTGCCGGATCCGCCACCGCCGGTTTCCCGAAAGTCGAAACGCCGTCGGTCCTTCAACCGCCGCGCCAACGGCGCGCGCGTGAAACCGAGGCGGCGCTGCTGGCCGCAGGGCGGCAATTGCTGGCCGAGCGCGACTTCGCCGAGGTGTCGGTGGCGCAGATCGCCGCGGCGTGCCAGGTGTCGGTGGGCGCCTTCTACGGCCGGTTCCGCGACAAGATGGCGTTTTTCGAGGCGCTGCGAGCGAAGGTGATGGAAGAAGCGGACGCTTCGGTGGCCCGTTACATGGCGGAGCCCCGCTGGCACGAAGTGCCGGCGCACCAGATCATCGAGAAAATCCTGCGCTTCATGGTCAACGGCTGCCGCAACAATCGCGGCATCCTGCGCGCCTCGCTCAAGCAATCGGCGGCACGGCCCGAAGAGTGGCTGCTGCACCAGCGCAATGGCCAGGAGATCGTCAACCGGCTGGTGGCGCTGCTGGTGCCGCGCCTGTCCGGCGCACCGGACGAAGCCGAACTGCGCGTGCGCTTTGCCATGCAGATGGTCTTTGGCACGCTCGTTAACGCCGTACTCAACGATCCCGGACCGCTGCCGCTCGACGACGAGCGGCTGGCCCAAGAGATGGCACGGATGGTCACAAGCTATCTGGGCATCAACGCCTGATCTGTTTTTCCCTCGCTGCACCCAACCAGAATCGCCCGGCAAGCCGCAACCATAGCGGCGCTGTCCGCCAAGCGGACCGGGCCACAAACGAGGAGACACACCATGAAGCAATCGAAACTGCCGCCGCGGCGGCGTGCCATGCGCATTGCGTGCGCCGCGCTCGCGCTGTTGCCGGTGCTGCCAGCCAGCGCGCTGGCGCAGGGCGAATATCCGACCAAGCCGATCCGGCTTGTGGTGCCCTACCCGGCCGGCGGGCTCACCGATACGCTCGCGCGCCAGGTGGCCGAGGGGCTGTCCAAACGCCTGGGCCAAACGGTCGTCGTAGAGAACAAGGGCGGCGCGGGCGGCATCATCGGCACCGATTTCGTCGCCAAGTCGGCGCCGGACGGCTACACGCTGCTGATGACCATTCCCGGGCCAATCACTGCCAACATCGCGCTCTACAAGAAACTGCCGTACGACCCGCGCACCGAGCTTCGGCCGATTTCGGACATCGCGACGGCGCGCACGGTGCTGACCGTCAACAGTACGGTCCCGGTCAAGACGGTGGCCGAATTGCTGGCCTACGCAAAAAAGGAACCGGGCAAGCTGCGCATGGGGTCGTGGGGCCCGGGCACCCAGCCGCACACGATCCAGGCGTATATGGACAAGACCTACGGCGTGGACATCCTGCACGTGCCCTATCGCGGCGAAGGGCCGATGGTGTCCGATCTGCTCGCGGGGCAAGTCAACCTGACGATCGGGTCGGTGACCACGCTGCGCCAGCACATCGCCATGGGCAAGCTGCGACCCTTGGCAGTGGCCGGCACCACGCGTGCCAAGGCGCTGCCCGATGTGCCCACCTTCGCCGAAGCCGGCTACAGCGACGCCGCATACAAGATCGTCGGTCCTTCCACGCTGCTGGCACCGGCCAAGACGCCGGATGCCATTGTCGAAAAAATCGGGCGCGAAGTGGTTGCGCTGGTGAAATCGCCGGCCATGCAGGAGAAGATCGAGGAAATGGGCGCCGAGCCGGTCGGCAACACGCCGCAGGAAGCCGAACGGGCGTACAAGGCATATTTGCCCGTGGTGCTCAAGCTGACGGCCGATACCGGCGTGACGCTCGACTGACCACCGCACGCTCGCCGCGCAACGGACGGCATGCAGCGAAACCATGACCGCCATGAATTCTGGCGGGTCTTTCTAGGCCCGCCAGCGTTGCGTGGCTAGAATCGCAGCATCGATTCCTTCGCGACTTCCGCTTCTTGCGCACATCATGGCCACGCTCTTTCTGGTCCGCCACGGGCAAGCCTCATTCGGCGCTGCCAACTACGATTGCCTGTCCGATGTCGGCCGCCAGCAGGCGCGATGGCTGGGTGAATATTTCAAGGACCGCGGCGTGCAGTTCCGCCGCGTGGTGGCCGGCACGCTGGTTCGCCAGCAAGACACCGCCACGGAGATCCTGAACGGCATGGGCGCCGCCACAACGCCGGTCGGCACGCATGCGGGTCTCAACGAATATGACGGAGAAGCGCTGTACCGCAGCTTCACCAACGGCGCAGACCATCGCGCGCATCAGAACGGCGACTATCAGGATTACTGGCGCACCTTCCGCGCGGCCTTTGCCGCATGGACGCAGGACCAGCTACCGGCCATGCCGGAGACATGGCAGGCGTTTGGCGCGCGCATGCAGGATGCGCTGGCGCACGCCACGGAAGGCGCTGCGCGCGAGGACGGCTTGCTGGTAGTCAGCTCCGGAGGCGCCATCGGGCGCGCCGTGGCGGACCTGCTCGGTGCGCCCACGCAGACCGCCATCGAGCTGAACCTGCAGTTCCGCAACACCGGTTTCTGCGAATTGATCGTCGGCCGCGGTACACAGCGTCTGCTCAGCTTCAATAACGTGCCGCATCTGGAGCGCCCCGAACGTCGCCGCGCGATCACGTTCGCCTGAGCCGTCAGCGCTGCGACAGCGCAAGCCGGCCCGCCAGCGCCAGGAATACTGTTCCCGCGAACCAGTTGATGGCGCGTTGCGCGCGCGCCGAACGCATCAGCAAGCGGCCGAACACGCCGGAAAACCACGCGATCGATCCAAACACCAGCAGCGTGGCCACGATGAACACAAAGCCGAGCACCATCAGTTGCAGCGCCACATGGCCCTGCCGTGCATCAACGAACTGCGGCAGGAACGCCAGGAAAAAGATCACGACCTTCGGATTGGTCAGGTTCATCACCACGCCGCGCCAGTACATATGGCGGCCCGTCCTGACTGGCGTATCCGATTTGCCGATTTCGCCAACCGGCGCGCGAAACGCCTGCCACGCCAGATAGACCAGATATAACGCCCCGGCGATCTTCAGCACGGTAAATGCCACGGTAGACGCGGCCAGCAGTGCGGCCAATCCCACCGCCACCACCGCCGTATGGACCACCAGACCCGTGCACAGGCCCAGCACCACGGTCAGGCCCGCGCGCGTGCCGTGCATGGCCGACTGCAGCAGCACGAAAATATTGTCGGGCCCGGGCGCAAGGCTCAGCAGGATGGCGATTCCCAGAAACGGCAACAGCGTGTCGAGCGGTGGCATGGGCGTCAGGCGCGGCGGCGATGGTAGCGAACGGATGACGATGTTAGCGGAATATCGCCGCAAACGCGCCGACGACGATCTTTCCGCAGGATCGATCAATCGATCCAAACAATCAATTTATCAGCACAATCTCCCGAGCCTATATTCGAGGCGCCTCCCGCATCGACGGGGCGCATCCGATAACAATACGAGGAGACATCGATGGAAGCACGTGCACATCGGCGGCACGCGGCAGCGCTCGCCCTTGCGGCGGGGATCACCTTGCTGGCAGGCTGCGGCGGCAACGACAGCAACGACAATTCTGGCAGCAATGCCGGCAATGCCGGCGCCACGCCTGCGCGCACGCCGGCGCTGAGCCTCAAGATCACAGGCAAGCAGGATTTTGCCGGCACCTATGGCAGCGTCGGCCAATATGAACAGCTTACCGGCACCGTCAGCGGCGAGATCGATCCGAAGGACCCCAGGAACGCCGTCATCCAGGACCTTGCGCTCGCGCCCGTCAATGCCAACGGCATGGTCGAATACACGGCGGACTTCGTCATGCTCAAGCCCAAGGACATGAGCAAGGCCAGTGGCGTGCTGCGCTACGACGCGCCCAATCGCGGCAACATCCTCACGATGCCCAATCCCGCCGTCACGCCCAGCGACGGCGTGTACCTTGAACGCGGCTACGTGCTGCTCTATGCGGCATGGCAAGGCGATGTGCCCAAGTCCAGCCCCGCGCGGCTTACCGTGTCGGTGCCGGTGGCGAAAAACGCCGATGGTACGTCGATTACCGGCACCTATCGATCCGAACTGGTGCCCACCACCGCAACGCCGATGATGACGCTGCCGGGCGGCGTCTTCAACGGCACGATGCTGCCTTACGCACCCGCGAGCCTGGACAATACGCAGCCCGGATACTCGCTGACGCGCCGCGCCAATGAAACCGACCCGCGCGTGGCGATTGCACCCAGCGACTGGAAGTTCGCCAAATGCGACGGCGCCAACCCGTTTCCCGGCACGGCCGATCCCGCCAGCGTGTGCCTGCGCGGCGGTTTCGATCCGAAGTACCTGTATGAACTGGTCTACGTCGCCAAGGATCCGAAGGTGATGGGCGTCGGCCTGGCCGCGCTGCGCGACACGGTGAGCTTTTTCCGCAGCAAGACTGCAGACAGCGCTGGCACGCCCAATCCGCTGTCGGGCCGCATCACACACGCGATCGGCCAGGGCACTTCGCAGTCCGGCAATGCGATGAAGACCTTCCTGCATCTTGGCTTTAACCAGGCGCTTGATGGCTCCAAGGTATTCGACGGCATTTACGCGCATGTGGCCGCGCGCCAGACCAATATCAACACGCGCTTTGCCGTGCCCGGCGGCGGCGGCGGATTGCGCACCGACCATACGGCCTTCGGCCAGACCGCGCCGCGCGGGCTCGACAAGGACTATGTCGACGACATCTCCGGCAAGACCGGTGGCGTGATGGCGCGCTGCGCGGCGACCAACACCTGCCCCAAGTTTTTCCTTGGCCTGTCCGGTACGGAATTCTGGCAACTGCAGGGTTCACCCGTGCTGACCGACGCCAACGGGTTCACCGACCTGAAGCAGCCGGACAACGTGCGCATCTACTATTACGCCGGCACGCAGCACGGTGGGGCGGGCGGCACCACCAGCATTTCGTTCGACCCGACGCGCAACGTGTATCCGGCCGGCACGGTGATCCACCATAACGACACGTTCCGCGCACTGTTCATCGACCTGGAAGACTGGGTGGTGCGCGGCACAACGCCGCCCGCAAGCCAGGTGCCCGCGTTAGCCGACGGCACACTGGTGCGCCCCGCCAGTCTGGCGCTGCCGGCGATGAAAGGCGTGACGTGGCCGGTATCGGGCGCGCCCACGCCTATCCCGGACTTCCAGTATCTGGCGCGCTATAACGGCTATCCGTTGCTCGACTTCGGGCCGCAATACCGTCGCGAAGACGAATCGGGCATCGCCACGCTGCTGCCGCCGGCTTATATGAATCGCGACTACGCGATCCTGGTGCCGCAGGTCGATGCGTCGACCGGCATTCCGCGCGCCGGCATTCATAGCGTGGAAGCCCGCGCGCCGATCGGCACGAGCCTCGAATTCAACTATGTGGCGACGCCGGGCATCGTCGACCTGTCCAATCTGACCGGGTCGTTCATTCCGTTCCACAAGACCGAAGCGGCGCGGATTGCAGCGGGCGACGCACGCCCTTCGCTCGAATCGCTTTATACGGATCAGGCGGGATATGTGGCGGCGGTCACCGCGGCGGCCAACACGCTGGTCGCCCAGCGGCTGCTGTTGCAACGCGACGCCGATGCGATCATCGCGCGCGCGGTGGCCAACCCGGTGTTGCCGTAGGTTCGGCGCGCCTCACCGGACGGGGGCGCGAGCGCGGCGCCAACATCAGGACAGCCGCGCAATCGCCTCCGCACGGATCGCTTCGGCCTTGACCTTCAGGCGCAGCGCGATGTCGGCGCCGCGCTCATTGGCAACGCGCTCGATAAACGCCATCCGCAACGGGTCGCACAAGGTGGCCACGTGCGACGCTTCGCAGAACATCCTCCATGCCATCGGCTGGCCGGCGTATTCGTCACGGCGGCGCAGCATCGCGGCATCGATCGCGGCGGCGATCCGTGCATCGCGCACGATCACGGCATCGGGCTGGGCGGCAAAGTTCTGGAACATGGCGGGTCTCCCGGTCGGCAAGTCTGAACGCTGCGTTTCAATCGTGTTCACCGATCCGAATCTGCAAACCACATGCCAGACGCGAGGCTGCCGGGCGCGCGCCATACCATTGTTTCAATCGTCCACCCGCCGTGCCGCAGCCACCGGTCGTTCCAGCTTTCGCCACCCTACTTCGGGCGGGCGCCGGGGCGCACGCTGGCACCGCTCAAGACGTGCCGGGCAAAACAAAAAAGGCGTTACGGGTTACGTAACGCCTCTGGATTTGCGCGTGACATCGCTCATGCACGTGCGCCGTCGAGGAAGGGGTCGAAGCTGCGGGCCGGGTCAGCCGACACGCCTGCCTTGTCCAGTCCGGCCACAAATCGTGCGCCGTCCGTATAAGGATCGGCGTTGCGGGCGCCGTCAAGGTAAGGATCGGCCTTGCGGGCAGGCTCGGCGGACACGCCTACCTTGTCCAGGCCGGCCACTGTGCGTGCGCCGTCGGAAAACGGATCGGTTTTGCCAGCGCGGGCGCCGTCCGTGAACGTGTCGTGCGTGCGGAACTCGTAGCCATATTTGTCGGCAGGCACCGACGTACGGAACTCGTAACCGTACTTGTCGGCGGGCACCGACGTGCGGAACTCGTAGCCGTACTTGTCGGCGGATACCGGGGCGGCCTGGGCGGCGCCAAAGGCGGCCAGCGTGAGGACGAGGGTCGAAGCGATCTTGAGGGCGCGGGTCTTGGTCATGATTTCTCTCCGAAAATATTCAAAAATTTAAGCGTTCAGGTTCGATGGCTGCGGCATGCGGCCGGGCTTGGTTCTTGTTGCCTTGCCTTGGCTGCGTTACGTTGCGTGCCGTCCATGAACAGAACTATAGCGATCGCCTCACCACTGAAAGTGATGCGTTTGCGGAGAAGTTGTTCAATTTTTTTGAATTTTTGAGCAAGCCGTCATACGCCACGAGGCTGCCCGTGCGGCGCACCTGTGCTGCAATGCGCTACAGTGACGCGCATATTGGCTATCTGACGGCACAAGCACCGTCCGCGCCCCCGCCATGCATCGCCCAAGATTTTCCTGTTTGCCCGCCGCCTGGATCCGGACCGCCCTGCTCGTCCTGATGTTCTGCAGCACTGCATACGGCGCCAGCACACCGCTGCTGGCCGCTGCACAGAAAGCCACAGCCCCCGCATCGGCGCCGCCCGCCGCCAGCCAGCCGCTGGCGCAATCACTCGATCAAGTCATCAACACGCTGCAGAACGATGCCGAACGCCAGACGCTGCTGAACCAGTTGCAGACCATCCGCAAGGGACTCGACGCGTCGGCCGTGCCGGCCAGCAGCGCGGCGGCTCCCGGCCCGGGACTGATCGGCGCCGTTGCGCAAGCGCTGCAGGAAATCGACAAGACCCCGCACAAGGACAGCGGCCCATGGCACTACTGGCGCTGGCGCATGCAGTTTGCCGGCGAGGAATGGCAGGAAGCGGTGACGATCGGCCAGACGCGGTCGGCCATGGAATCGCTGCGCGAATTCGGCATCGTGCTGGTGGGATGGGGCCTCACGGGATGGCTGCTGCGCGAGCTGTCGCGCCGCCTGCACCGCAACCGCCTACGCAGCGCCCGCCCGCCGCGCCTGCCGACCGTGCCGTCCTGGATCGACGTCGGCATCTATTTCCTGCGCCGAATCGGCCCGTGGATCGTGGCATTCGCGATCACGGTACTGCTGGCCGGCCATGTTTTCGGGCGCACGCCGGCCAGCATCGGCGCCGTGCTGGTGGCCTATGCGATCGTGGCCGGCGCGGTGATGTCGGCCGTCTGTCAGGTCATCTTTGCACTGTTCCAGTCTGGCCACCGCAAGCATGCCGTGCGCGACCTGCTGCTCCATTCGCCGATCCTGCTGTTTGTCACCGGCGCGCTGGCGGCGCTTGGCGAGGCCCACACGGATACGCGCGTGATCACCGCGCTGGGCGTCAACCTGTCTGCCCTGACCAGCACGTTCGCCAACATCCTGGCCGCGATCCTGATCGGCGTCTTCACGGTGCGTTTTCGCCGCGCTGTCGGCCAGTTGATCGCATTCCGCCCGTTTCCCTATCGCCAGGAACATCCTGCCGTGATGGATCTGCTGCATATGGCCGGTCAGGCCTGGTATCTGCCGATGCTGGCGGTGGTGGTGGCGTCGGTGGTCGGCACGATCATGGCAACCGGGCATGCCGATGAGTTCCTGCGCCGGGCGGTGATCACCGTCGCCCTGTTCGTCGGGGCGATGCTGCTGACGCTGGTGGTTGGCCGCTCGCCCAAGGCCACCGTGCGCGCCCCGCGCCTGCGCGACCGCCGGCGCTCGGCCTATCTCCGCCGCTTCGGGCGCTTTGGCCGGGCGCTGATGCGCGTGGTGATCTGGGCCGCCTTCCTGGAACTGAACGCGCGCATCTGGCATACGTCGCTGATCCGGCTGGCCGAATCGACACCGCTGGCGCGGCACATCACGCAATCGATCCTCGGCGCGATAGGCGTGGTGCTGTTGGCATGGCTGATCTGGCTGCTGATCGACACGGCCATCACGGAATCGCTGTCGCCCACCAACAACCGCTCCGCGCAGCCCAGCCTGCGCGCCAAGACCATTCTGCCGCTGGTGCGTAACGCGTCGTTCGTCGGGCTGCTGGTAGTGGCGATGATCGCGGTGCTGGCCAACCTCGGCGTCAATGTCACGCCGCTGCTTGCCGGCGCCGGCGTGGTGGGGCTGGCCATCGGCTTTGGCGCGCAAAGCCTGGTGCAGGACCTGATCACCGGGCTGTTTATCGTGATCGAAGACTCGATCGCGATTGGCGACTCGATCGAACTGCCCGATCACACCGGCGTGGTCGAGGGCATGACGATCCGCACCGTACGCCTGCGCGACGGCAAGGGCGCCTTGCACACGCTCCCTTACAGCCAGATCAAGGCCGTCAAGAACCTGTCGCGCGGCTATGCGTTCGCGGTATTCAATATTTCGATTGCCTACCAGAGCGATTTCGACCGCGCACTGGAAATCATCCGCGAAACGGGCGCCGAGGTAGCACGCGACTATCGATACAGCCGCAATCTGCTATCGGGACTCGATATCCTGGGTCTCGACCGCTTCGACCCGAACGGCCAGGTCGTATTGGCGCAGTTCAAGACCCGGCCGCTGATGCAGGCGGAAATCTCGCGCGCCTTCAATGTGCGCCTGAAGCGCAATTTCGACAGCAACGGCATTCGCATGGCCGCGCCGTATGTCACCGTGCAGGTGGATGGCGGCGCGCAGGCGGGGGATGCTGCGACGGCCGCCGCAGCCGGTGCGGGCGCCGATATCGTCACGTCCGCGAGAACCGCGACACCGTGAGACGCAAGCAATGTGGCCAGCGGGGCGCGCCGTGAAGAATCGGTGTCTCATTTGTGCAATTCCCGCGCCGAATATTCATCGCGAAGGCTTTGAAATACCGCTGACACAGCATTACCATCTCGCGGACTTTCGCAATTTGCCGTCCCGCGCTGTTTAACGGCTGCCGCCCCCTCCCTTGGCGGGATATTCCGGGCGCCGGTTTATGCACGATCATCGACAAGCCGCTTTGCCGCAGCCGATCGGGTCCAGCACCGGTTGCGGGCAGCAAAAAACACATAAAGAATGGCCGCGCCTCGCCGTAGCGGCCTTGAGGAAATAAGGCGTTTGCCACCGGGGGAAAAAGAAATGGGCGAACACTTGTCTGCCGACGACGTTTTTTATCGTCTGGTCGATTCCATCTATGAGTCCGCCATGGACGTGGCGGCCATGCCAGCCGCCCTCGACCTGTTTTCCCACTACACGTGTTCGTCGAGTCCGAGCTACCTGATCTGGGATAAGCTCGCGGGTCGCGCGCGCCTTGGCGTCACGCCGCACGGTTGCTTCACCAATGCCAGCAGCATGCCCGAGAGCATGCGCATGCAGCCCGGTCGCGCCCTGATTGGCGCATCCACCGACACCGCGCTGCTGCCCGGTCCCATGCCAGATGCTGCGATGCCGTTCGACTGCGATGGCCTGGCGCACGGCATCCGCCTGCTCGACACCCACGATGTGTGCGTGTGGATGAGCGCGACGCGCAGTTGCGACGACTGTGACGCGCGCAACTGCAGGCGCCGCCTGGCGCAGGTCATGCCGCACTGGGCGCGCGCCGCGCGCATGCAGCATCGCAATTTCGAATTGAGCGGACTGGCCGCGCTGGGGCTGGCCGGGCTCGATACGCTCGATTTCGGCGTGATGGCGCTGCAGGCGGACATGCGCGTGCGCTACGCCAACGGCTGGGCCGAGGCGCTGGTGCAGGCCGATACCAACCTGGCGCTCGATAACGGCGTGCTGCGCGCACGGCCCGAATCGCTGCAGCACGTGCTGGCGGGACTGCTCGACAACGCGGTGCATGGCGGCCGCAACGGCGGCGCGGCGGCAGGCTCGTGGATGCATATCACGTCGGGCGGACAGCCGGTGCCGATCATCGTCATGCCGCTGATCTCGCGGCAGCCCGTGGAAGGGCCTTGGCAATTGCCGATGGCCATGATGCTGCTGGGCAATTCGGAATCGCGCTCTGTGCTGGACGCAGGCGTACTGACATCGCTGTTCGGGCTGTCCAGGAAAGAAAGCATCATCGCCATTCGCCTGGCCGCAGG
The DNA here is from genome assembly GCF_008801835.1 of Cupriavidus pauculus. Lineage (GTDB taxonomy): Bacteria > Pseudomonadota > Gammaproteobacteria > Burkholderiales > Burkholderiaceae > Cupriavidus > Cupriavidus pauculus. Next base: position 23,178 of record NZ_VZOW01000014.1, read on the forward strand.
CGAAACGCTCAACGAGATCGCCGAGCGTGAATTCCTGTCGCCGCATACGGTGCGCGTGCACATCCGCGATACGCTGCGCAAGACCGGCACGCATCGACAGTCGGAACTGGTGCGTCTGCTGCATCTGCTTCCCGGCGTCGATCTGCAACGCGCCGGCGCCAGCTCCGCCGCGCGGCCGCGCTCGGCGCATGCCCGGGCGCGCTGAAGCGCATCACCCGACCCGCACAAAACGAAGCGCCCCGCATGGTTTGCGGGGCGCGTTTCTTTTCCGGCCGCGACACCCGCCACGCCGCGCTGCACTTGCCTAATGGCGCCCTAATCCGCCCTATGCCGCCTTGCGATGCGAATGATGGCGGCGCTCGGGCTTGCACTCATACTTCATTTCCCGCCGGCCATCCTCGTAGGCCACCTCTAGACGTACGGTAAAGCCCCACAGCCGCGTGACATGGCGGATCACCTCGTCGAAGTTCTGTGCCAGCGGCCGCCGATCACTCTGCAAATGCCGCAACGTGAGCGAGCGATCGCCGCCGACATCGACATTGGTGACCTGGATGTTGGGCTCCATATTCGACAGGTCGTACTGATTGGCCAACAACTGGCGGATCTCGCGGTATCCCTCGTCGTCGTGGATCGCGGTCACGCGCAGCTTGCCTTCGCGGTCATCGTCTAGCACCGAGAACAGCTTCAACTCGCGAATCACGCGCGGTGACAGAAACTGCAGCAGGAAGCTCTCGTCCTTGAAGTTGCGCATGGCAAAGTCCAGCGTCTGGCGCCAGTCGCTGCCGGCAATTTCCGGCGCCCAGCGGCGGTCCTCGTCGTCGGGGTTCTCGCACATGCGCCGCAGGTCCTGGAACATCAGGAAGCCGAGCGTATAAGGGTTGAGCCCGCTGTAGTAAGGGCTGTGGTACGGCGGCTGGTAGATAACGTTGGTGTGCGCCTGCAGCAGTTCCAGCATGAACGCGTCATTGACCAGCTTTTCCTCGTATAGCTGGTGAATGATCGTGTAATGCCAGAACGTCGCCCAGCCTTCGTTCATGACCTTGGTCTGGCGTTGCGGATAGAAATACTGGGCGATCTTGCGCACGATGCGCACGATCTCGCGTTGCCACGGCTGCAGCTTGGGCGCGTTCTTTTCGATGAAATAGAGCAGGTTCTCCTGCGGCTCGGGCGGGAACGGCATTTCAGCTTCGGCCGCCTCTTCTTCCTCGCGCAGCGCATGCGGCCGATGCTTGGGCAACGTGCGCCACAGGTCGTTGACCTGCATCTGCAGATAGTTCTCGCGCTCGGTCTGGCGCGCCTGCTCTTCGGTGATCGACAGCTTCTTGGGCCGCTTGTAGCGATCCACGCCGTAGTTCTGCAGCGCGTGGCACGAATCCAGCAGCAGCTCCACCTCCTGCTCGCCATAGCGCTGCTCGCATTCCGCCACGTAATTCTTGGCGAACAGCAGGTAGTCGATAATCGCGTCCGCGTTGGTCCAGGTGCGGAACAGGTAATTGCCCTTGAAAAAGGAGTTGTGGCCATAGCATGCGTGCGCGATGGTCAGCGCCTGCATCGGCATCGTGTTTTCCTCCATCAGATACGCAATGCACGGATTGGAGTTGATCACGATTTCATAGGCCAGCCCCATGTAGCCGCGCTGGTAGCTGCGCTCCGAGGCAAGGAAATGCTTGCCGTACGACCAGTGGTTGTAGCCGACCGGCAGCCCCGCCGACGCATAGGCATCGAGCATCTGCTCGGCCGTGATGATCTCGATCTGGTTGGGATAGGTGTCCAGGCCGAAATCGCCGGCAATGCGGGCAATTTCGCGGTCGTAGCGCTGGATCAACTCGAAGGTCCACTCCGAGCCTGTCGATAGATAGGCCATAGACTTCCCCAGTGACGATTCCCGTATGCGCTGGCCGCGCGATACCGGATTGCTGCTGCGATGCGTGCCCCGCTACCTCGAAGGCCAAGCGGCCCGCTTCTGGAAGAGGTCGTGCAGCACGGGATAGATCTCGTCGGCACCGATGATGCGCTGCATCGCAAAGTGCTCGAACTGACTCTTCACCGTGAGGTACTCCTCCCACAGGTTTTGCGGCTCTTCCGAAGCGACCTCTACATACGCGTAGTACTGCACCAGCGGCAGGATCGATTCGCGCAGCAGGCGGCCGCACAACTCCGAGTCGCCGGCCCAGTTGTCGCCGTCCGATGCCTGGGCGCAGTAGATGTTCCACTGGCTTGGCGGATAGCGGTCATGAATCACTTCCACCATCAGCTTGAGCGCGCTCGAAACGACGGTACCACCGGACTCGCGCGAATGGAAGAAATCCTCTTCTTCCACTTCCTTGGCGACCGTGTGATGACGGATGAACACCACGTCGATGCGTTCGTAATTGCGCTTCAGGAACAGATAAAGCAGCATGAAGAAACGCTTGGCGAGATCCTTGCGGCTTTCGTCCATCGATCCGGAGACGTCCATCAAGCAGAACATCACCGCCTGCGCCTGCGGGCGCTTCTTGAGCACGCGGTTGTTGTACCGCAGGTCGAGCTTTTCGATAAACGGCACCCGGTCGACCTGCGCACGGAGGTGCCGCATCTTTTCCATCAGCGCCTCGGCATGCGCCGAATACGGACCCTCTTTCTCCAGCGTCTCGTTGTATTCGATCTCGAGTTCGTGCAGCCGCTTCAAATACGGGCTCGACAGCGCAATACGCCGCCCGAGCGAGCTGCGCATGGTGCGCAGGATCGACAGATTGGATGGCGTGCCGTCGATGGAAAAACCGGCGCGCACCTTGCGCACTTCGGCAATCTTGGCGAGATGACGCTTGGCCAGGTCCGGCAGCGCCATATCCTCGAAGAAGAAATTCAGAAAGTCTTCGCGCGACAGCGTAAAGACGAAATCGTCCTCGCCCTCGCCGCTGTCGCTGGCGCGCGATCCGGTTCCGCCGCCGCCCTGCTGCTGACGGTCGAAGCTGTCACCCTTGACGAACTTCTTGTTGCCCGGATGGATCCACTCGCGCCGTCCACCCTGGCCGTGATGAAAAATCGGCTCCGTGATGTCCTTGACCGGAATGGACACCTGGCCGCTTTGCTCGATGTCCATGATCTTGCGGCCGGACACCGCCTTCGCCACCGCCTGCCGGATTTGCTCGCGGTAACGCTTGATGAAGCGTTGCTGATTGACAGCGCTTTTGTTGCCGCCGTTCTCGCGCCGATCGATGACCGTAGCCATAAGCCGTTCGCCCGCCTTGTTGAGGCGTCCTCATGAGACCATGAGGACGCCATGGATGAAGGACATCGCGTCCGCAGACTGCCTACGACGACTTCCTGACGCGCAGGTACCACTCCACCAACAACCGAACCTGCTTCGGTGTATAGCCTTTTTCGACCATACGGTTGACAAAGTTCTCGTGCTTGTCCTGGTCTTCCCGCGAAGACTTGGCATTGAACGAGATCACCGGCAGCAGATCCTCCGTGGTCGAGAACATGCGTTTCTCGATCACCATCCGCAGCTTTTCGTAGCTGGTCCACACCGGATTCTTGCCGCCGTTGTTGGCTCGAGCGCGCAGCACGAAATTGACGATCTCGTTGCGGAAATCCTTTGGATTGGAAATGCCCGCGGGTTTTTCCACTTTTTCGAGCTCGTCGTTGAGCGCGTTGCGATCGAGGATTTCACCGGTATTCGGATCGCGGTATTCCTGGTCCTGGATCCAGAGATCGGCAAACACCACGTAGCGGTCAAAGATGTTCTGACCGTACTCGGAATACGACTCCAGATAGGCCGTCTGGATTTCCTTGCCGATGAATTCCACGTACGGCGTGGTCAGGTACTCCTTGATATACGACATCAGCTTGGCTTCCTGCTCCGGCGGAAACTGCTCGCGCTCGATCTGCTGTTCGAGCACATAGAGCAGGTGCACCGGATTGGCGGCCACTTCGGTGTTGTCGAAATTGAAGACCTTGGAAAGCACCTTGAACGCAAAACGCGTGGACAGGCCGTTCATGCCTTCGTCGATGCCGGCGTAGTCGCGGTATTCCTGGTACGACTTGGCTTTCGGATCGACATCCTTGAGGCTCTCGCCGTCATACACACGCATCTTCGAGAAGATGTTCGAGTTCTCGGGCTCCTTGATGCGCGTAAGCACCGCGAACTGCGCCATCATCTTGAGCGTGTTCGGCGAATTCGGCGCCGCCGACAGCGAACTGCTGCGCAGCAGCTTGTCGTAGATCTTCACCTCGTCGGACACGCGCAGGCAGTACGGCACCTTGACGATATAGATCCGGTCGAGGAAAGCCTCGTTGTTCTTGTCGGCCTTGAAGGTCTGCCACTCGGCCTCGTTCGAATGCGCCAGGATGACGCCGTCGAACGGAATCGCGCCAAAGCCTTCGGTTCCCTTGTAGTTGCCTTCCTGCGTCGCAGTCAGCAACGGGTGCAGAACCTTGATCGGCGCCTTGAACATTTCGACGAACTCGAGCAGGCCACGATTCGCCAGGCACAGGCCGCCGGAATAGGAATAGGCATCCGGATCGTCCTGCGGGAAATCCTCAAGCTTGCGAATGTCGACCTTGCCGACCAGAGAGGAAATATCCTGATTGTTTTCGTCGCCAGGCTCGGTCTTCGAGATCGCGATCTGCGCCAGCACGGACGGCCGCAGCTTCACCACGCGGAACTTGGTGATGTCGCCATTGAATTCGTGCAGACGCTTGACCGCCCACGGCGATGGGATGGTATTCAGATAGCGCCTTGGAATGCCGTAGTCCTCCTCCAGAATCTTGCCGTCCTCGTCGGCCGAAAACAGCCCGAGCGGCGATTCATGGATAGGCGAGCCCTTCAGCGCGTAGATCGGAATCTCTTCCATCAGCGCCTTGAGCTTCTCGGCCAGCGACGACTTGCCGCCACCGGGAGGCCCCAGCAGATACAGGATCTGCTTGCGCTCTTCCAGGCCCTGCGCCGCGTGCTTGAAGAACGAGACGATCTGCTCGATCGTGTCCTCCATTCCGTAGAAATCACGGAACGCGGGATAGACCCGGATCACCTTGTTGAAGAACAGTCGGGACAGGCGAGGATCGTGGTGGGTATCCACCAGTTCAGGCTGTCCGATTGCGGCGAGCATACGCTCCGCAGCGGTCGCATAGGCAACAGGATCCTTCTTGCAGATCTCCAGATACTCCTGGATGCTGTATTCCTCTTCCTTGCGAGCTTCGAAGCGCGTGGCGTAGTGGCCAAAAATGTCCATACCTCACTCCCGTCAGAGTCCCACGTCCGAGGCGAAGGTAGTTCTACTCCCCTAAGACCTCGCGGCAATCTTGCGTTCCGCCACCCCGGCTTGGTGGAGTTGCCAAGTTGCGAAGTCCTTACTTCATCATAGTCAAATAACGGCAGATGTGAGGTTGGCGTTGACTGCGGTTGCTGTCTGTTCAGTCACTGCGCTACACACTCATGACGTGCACGCGATGCACTGAAACGCTCGCCTTGCTCACCCCGCTGCGACGGGCCATTGACCATGCTTGTGACACACATTACACCTTTACCGCGCATCGTGCACAGCGTGTTGTGTAACCACATTGCAATTCCAGAATCATCCGACAAGCGCTGTCGGCAACGGTCCTACACGCATGTCATGACTGTGCATCAGCCGCATTCGTTCGGCCATCGTGCAAACGCATGATTTGCAGGTAAAACTCATATCGATCTATGCCGGACTCACGTGCGCTTCAGCGCGTTCGCATCCGCACACCCATCGCGCCGTGCGCGCCGCCGCAAGCGCCAAATCCCCCCACCGGCATCATGGATGGCTAGCGCCTGAATACGACGCGCTGCGACGTATTGCCGCGTCTTGCCTGCCGATGGATTGCCGCTGCTTTCCCGCTCATTCGCAATGCGTCATCCAACCGCACTAGCTTGAGCTCGGCCTGCCGGTCGCACAAATCAGCACTGTCTATGCCCGAGTGCCAACGCGCAATGTGCCAGCGCGCGATTGCCGATCACACAGTCATTCACACGCTTCACACCTCACGCGCACTCGCACACTCGCGCACCGTGTTGGACCACGCAGACCTGACGCGCCCTGGCTCGCGCCGTCTGCCACGCACCCTCCAGGTGCGCAGTCGGCAGATCGCTGGCGCAGCGCCGGCGAATCCAACGTGATGGAAGGAATGAGCAGAATGCGTGCCACGCCGCTTTGCTGCACTGCAACGCGGCGCGGACCGCAGGGGCTGTTTTAGATTGGATCCCAGTTGATCACGTCGGGCGAGCGCTCCAGCTTGAAGAAGCTGCTGCGCATGGCCGGCATGGCGATTTCCGCGACCGATTCAGGCGTCCAGCCCTCGCTGGTGTGCACCGAGCGCACGGGACGCGGCTGGCTCATCAGCATGATTTCATTCGCGCGCACGGCAAAGATCTGGCCGTTGACTTCGCTGGCGGCGGGACTGGCCAGGAACACGGCCACCGGCGCGATCTTGCCAGCTTCCATCTTCTGCAGGCGCAGCACGCGCGCCTTTTCCTCGGGCGTTTCGGCCGGGATCGAACTGGTCATGCGGCTCCACGCGAATGGCGCGATGCAGTTCGAACGCACGTTGAAGCGCGCCATGTCCAGTGCGATCGATTTGGACAGCGCAGCGATGCCGAGCTTCGCCGCCGAGTAATTGGCCTGCCCGAGGTTGCCGATCAGCCCCGAGGTCGACGTCATATGCACATACGCACCGCTTTCCTGATCCTTGAAATAGTTGGCGGCGGCGCGGCTGACGAAGAACGTGCCGTGCAGATGCACGTCGATGACCGATCGCCATTCTTCCTCGTTCATCTTGAAAAACATGCGGTCGCGCAGGTTTCCCGCGTTATTGACCACGGCGTCGATGCGGCCGAACTGGTCGAGCGCGCACTGGACGATGGCATTGGCGCCGGCCCAGGTCGACACGCTGTCGGTATTGGCCACCGCCTCGCCGCCGGCCGCGCGGATCTCCTCGACCACGCGCTGCGCGGGTCCGGCATCGCCGCCCTCGCCGCTCATCGACACGCCCAGATCGTTCGCCACGACCTTGGCACCGGCTGCAGCCATGCCCAGCGCAATACCGCGCCCGATGCCACCGCCGGCGCCCGTCACCACCACTACCTTGCCTGCCATCATTCCACTCATTGCTGCCTCCTTGGCTGCCAGTTTTCCGGATTCGGGAACGTACCCGTTCTATTGCATGGCCGCATAAGATAAATTGGCGCCCGAGATTATGGAATTCATGAATGACAAAAGTGGGCTTCGCGCTCACTGAACCCATGCACTACGACCTGACCGACCTGCGCCTTTTTCTAAACGTCGGTGAAACCGAAAACCTTACCCGCGCTGCGGAACGCACGTTCCTTTCGCTGCCCGCCGCCAGTTCGCGCATCAAGCAGCTCGAGGAAGCGTTCCAGACCCAGCTCCTGATCCGTCAGGTCAAAGGCGTGCGGCTGACGCCGGCCGGCGATGAACTGCTGCGCCACGCGCGTGAAGTGTTCCGCCAGCTGGAATGCCTGCATTCGGACCTGCGGCCCTATGCCAAGGGCGTCAAGGGCCGCGTGCGGCTGCTGGCCAATACCACGGCCACCAATTCCTTCCTGGCCAACGCGCTTTCGCATTTCCTGTCCGAAAACCCGGACGTGGACGTCGAGCTTGAAGAACACCTGTCGGCCGATATCGTGTCGGCCATCGGCACCGGTGCGGCGGACCTTGGCATCGTGGCCGGAGAGGTTGCCACCGCGGACCTCGACACCATGCAGTTGTGCAGCGACGAGCTGATCGTGATCGCGCCGGTCAATCACCCGCTGCCCGCGTTCAAGGCGCTGCATTTTGCCGATCTGCTCGACACCTGCCGCTTCGTCGGCCTGAACCAGTCCTCGGCGATTCAGACGTTTCTGGACCGCATTGCCAGCGGCATGGGCAAGCGCATCAGCCTGCGCATACAGGTGGGCAGCTTCGACGCGGTGTGCCGCATGGTGGAGGCCGGCGCGGGCATCGCCATCGTGCCCAACAGCTGCGCGCGCCGCTACGCCAGCCGCAAGGTGCTGCGCTTCATCCGGCTCGAAGACGACTGGGCCCGGCGCGAACTGCGGCTCGTGCGCCGGCCCGGCCGCGAGTTGCCCCAGTTTGCCGAGACGCTGATCCAGTACCTGGTCGACGCGGCGCGGCAGCCAGTGTAGGCGGCGCCAACGCACTCTAGAACGTCAATCGGCCTTCACGCCGGCTGCCTTGATGATCGGCGACCACTTGTCGATTTCCGACGACAGCCACGTGCGCAACCCTTCCGGCGTTTGCTTGTCTTCGGGCACGATCACCGCGCCCAGGTCCTTCATGCGGGCCACCACGGCAGGATCCTTCAGGGCCACACGCAGCGCGCCGTTGAGCTTGTCGATCACGGCAGGCGGGGTGCCCTTGGGCGCATAGATGCCGTGCCACACCTTGACCTCGAAGCCCTTCAGGCCGCCCTCGCGCAGCGTCGGCGTGTTGGGCAGCGCCGCAATGCACTCGGCCGTGGTCACGCCGTAGAGCTTGACCTTTTCCGCCTTGATATGAGGTAGCGTCTGCGTGGTCTGGTCGCACAGGATATCGACCTGACCACCGAGCAGCGCCGTCATCGCCGGGGCGGTGCCCTGATAGGGAATGGTCTGCAGGTCCACGCCGATTGCCTTCTGGAACAGCATCCCGCAAAGCTGAGAGACCGCGCCGAGGCCGGCATTGGCCAGATTCACCTTGGCCTGGTTCTTCTGGATGTAGCTGACCAGCTCGGCCAGGTTGTTGGCCGGCAGGTCATGACGGCCAAGCAGCGTCATCGGCACGTCCGCCACCTGGCCGACAAACGTGAAATCGGTGAGCGGCTTGTACGGCAGTTTCGAATACAGCGCCGGCGCGGTGGCCATGCCGTTATGGTGGATCAGGATCGTATAGCCATCGGGCGCGGCTTTGGCCACGTACGCGGCGGACACGGTGCCGCCCGCGCCTAGCCGGTTCTCCACCACCACGCTCTGCCCCAGCGATTTCGACATGGCCGCCGCCACCGAGCGCGCCACCACATCCGTAGGCCCACCCGCCGCAAAAGGCACCACCATGGCGATCGGCCGCGACGGATAGGCGTCCGATGCGTGCGCGCGCCCTGGCAAGGCCGTCATGGCGGCCACCGCCAGCGCGGTGCAGGACATCGAGAGCGCGGCGTGGCGCAGACGGGCGGCAATGGGATGGGAAAGCCGGGATGCGGTCATGCGTGGTCTCCTGTTGGCGCGTGTGTCACGCGTCCGGTTATGGGTGGAATCGGCGGGAAATCATTCGGGGTCATCCCGTGATGCGCAGCGTGAAAGCAATCGCCCCGGCGCACAATTCCGATTTGCCGAAGGCTGGACAAGGCGCCAGAAAAGTCGCGGGATAACCCTGAGCCGGGCTGGCGCCACGTCCCTATGCCGGCACGAAAGCCGCGCTTCGGCAAAAGCGAATGTTGCTGCCGCGGCGGCTCGGGAATAATGGCCTCACCCCGACATTCATGGACATTGCCATGCCCGCAGCACAGGACCAAGACCAGATTTACCCGGAAATCCGCGAGGCCGTACGCGACCTCTGCCAGCAATTCGATTCGGCCTATTGGCAACGCATCGAGGAACAAAACGCCTTTCCGGAGCAGTTTGTGCAGGCGCTGACCCAGGCCGGCTGGCTCTCCGCGCTGATCCCGGAGTCCTACGGCGGCTCCGGCCTGCCGCTGACCGCCGCGTCGGTGATCATGGAAACCATCAACCACAGCGGCGGCAACTCCGGCGCATGCCATGGCCAGATGTACGTGATGGGCTGCCTGCTGCGCCACGGCTCCGACGCGCAGAAAGAGCGCTGGCTGCCGGGCATCGCCTCGGGAGAACTGCGCATGCAGTCGATGGCGGTGACCGAGCCCACCACGGGCACCGACACCACCAAGCTCAAGACCACGGCCGTGCGCAAAGGCGACAAGTACATCATCAACGGGCAGAAGGTGTGGATCTCGCGCGTGCAGCATTCCGACCTGATGCTGCTGCTGGCGCGCACCACACCGCTGGATCAGGTGAAAAGAAAGTCCGAAGGCTTGTCGGTCTTCGTGGTCGATCTGCGCCAGGCCATCGGCAACGGCCTGACCGTGCAGCCGATCCGCAACATGGTCAATCACGAGACCAACGAGCTGTTCTTCGACAACCTGGAAATTTCCGCGGAAAACCTGATCGGCGAGGAAGGCAAAGGGCTCAAGTACATTCTCGACGGGCTCAACGCCGAGCGCATCCTGATCGCCGCCGAGTGCATCGGCGACGGCTACTGGTTTGTCGACCGCGCCAGCAGCTATGCGCGCGAGCGCATCGTATTCGACCGGCCGATCGGCCAGAACCAGGGCGTGCAATTCCCGATCGCGCGCTCGTTCGTCAACGTGGAAGCGGCCAGCCTGATGCGCTACAAGGCCGCGCAATTGTTCGATGCGGGCAAGCCGTGCGGCAAGGAAGCCAACATGGCCAAGCTGCTGGCGGCCGATGCATCGTGGGAAGCAGCCAACGTGTGCCTGCAGACGCATGGCGGCTTCGGCTTCGCCGCCGAATACGACATCGAACGCAAGTTCCGCGAAACGCGCCTCTATCAAGTCGCGCCGATTTCCACCAACCTGATTCTGTCCTACGTGGCCGAGCACGTGCTGGAACTGCCGCGCTCGTTCTGATACGCCCGACATCCCCATGCCCAACGATACCTACCCGACCCGGCAGCTCTGCGACTTCATCGCGCAACTGAAGCTGGACGATGTGCCCGCGCCCGTCATCGAGCGCACCAAGGACCTGTTCCTGGACTGGATCGCCTCGGCCATCGCCGGCAAGGACGCCCCGGCCGTGCGCCGCATCCAGGAGTTTGCCGCCGCGATGGGCCCGAACGGCGGCGATGCGGAAGTGCTGGTGGACCGCCGCCGCACCTCGCCCTACTTTGCTGCGCTGATCAATGGCGCGTCGTCGCACGTGGTGGAACAGGACGACGTGCATAACGGTTCGGTGCTGCATCCGGCCGCGGTGGTATTCCCGGCCGTGATGGCCGCCGCGCAGGCCGAAGGAAAATCCGGCGCCGATGTGCTGCTGGCCTCGATCGCCGGCTACGAAGCAGGCATCCGGATCGGCGAATTCATGGGCCGTTCGCACTATCGCGTGTTCCACACCACGGGCACGGTCGGCACGCTGGCCGCCGCCGCGGCCGTGGCCAAGCTGTTCGGCCTCGATGCGCAAGGCATCAACCAGGCGCTCGGTTCCGCCGGCACCCAAGCGGCCGGCTTGTGGGAATTCCTGCGCGATGCCGCCGATTCCAAACAGCTGCACACGGCGAAGGCCGCGGCCGACGGCCTGCAGTCGGCATGGCTCGCGCGCGCCGGCTTCACCGGTGCGAAACAGATTCTCGAAGGCAAGCAGGGCATGGCCGCCGGGATGTCCAGCGACGCAAACCCGGCCGCGCTGACCGATCGTCTTGGCACGCGCTGGGCCACTGCCGAAACGTCGTTCAAGTTCTTTGCCTCGTGCCGCCACACGCATCCGGCGGCCGATGCACTGAAGGCGCTGATGCAGCGCGAATCGCTGCATGCAGACCAGATCGCTGCGGTGACGGCCCACGTGCACCAGGGCGCCATCGACGTGCTGGGCCCGGTAGTCAATCCCGTCACGATCCATCAGGCCAAGTTTTCGATGGGCACGGTGCTGGGGCTGGTGGCCGTGCACGCCCATGCCGGGCTGGCAGAGTTCGAGCAGCACGCCTTGCAGGACACCCGCATCGCCGCGTTCTGCAATAAGGTCACGATGGTGCTGGACGAGGAAATCAACAACGCATATCCGCGTCAGTGGATTGGCCGCGTGACCGTGCAGACCACCGACGGCCGCACGCTCGAAGCCCGCGTCGACGTGCCGAAGGGCGACCCGGACAACACACTGTCGCGCCCCGAACTGGAAGCCAAGGCGATCCAGCTGGGTGCATTCCGGCACGGCGCCAGCGAAGCGGAGATGCGCGCCATCATCGCCCGCGTATGGCGGCTGGAGCAGGAACGCGACGTCACCAACTGGCTGCCCGCGGGCCGCTGAACGATCCATGGAATCACGATGAGCACACCCACTCTGGAACAACTGCGCGAATGGATCGGCCGTTCGGAAACGCGCACCGAGACGCTGGCCCCCGAGCCCGTGCACGCGCTGGCCGCCACCTTCGATCTGGACGGCAACGCCATCGCCGCGCAGCCGCTGCCGCCGCTGTGGCACTGGCTGTATTTTCTGCCGCGCGCGCCGCAGCACACACTGGGTCAGGACGGCCATCCGGCGCTGGGCGGATTCCTGCCGCCGGTGCCGCTGCCGCGCCGCATGTGGGCCGGCGGCGAGTTGAGCTTCCAGCGCGGCCTGCGCGTCGGTGAAACCGTGACCAAGACGTCAACCATCACCGATGTACAGCACAAGAGCGGCCGCACCGGCGAGTTGTGGTTCGTGACGGTCACGCACGACTACAGCGTGCAGGGCGAGACGCGCCTCAGCGAGCGGCACGACATCGTCTACCGCGCGATGCCCGAGAAAGGCCAGCCGCAACCGCCGCGCCCGCGTCTGGAACACACCGCGCAGTTCGGCCGAGCACTGCAGGCCGATCCGGTGCTGTTGTTCCGCTTTTCCGCGCTGACGTTCAACGGCCACCGCATCCACTATGACCTCGATTACGTGCGCGATGTGGAGGGCTATCCAGGACTGATCGTGCATGGCCCGTTGCAGGCCATGCTGACGCTCGAATTACTGCGGCAGGAACGGCCCGACGTGCGCGTCAAGCGCTTTGGCTTCCGCGGTCTGGCGCCGCTGTTCCACCAGGACACGGTCACCGTCGGCGGCAGGGACGATCCCGACAACGCTGCGCGCGTGATGCTCTGGACCGGCGACGACGCGGGCGGTCAGGCCATGACCGCCTGGGCCGAAATCGAACGCTAAGCGGTGCAGCGCGCGGGCCGGGGGCGCTCGGCATACCCTCTTCCGACGCGCGACATGCACGCGCCGGAAGAGGCACCGCGCCTCAGATCACCAGTTCGATCAGGAACGGGCCCTTGCGCTGGTTGGCGCTACGGAACAGGTCGTTGAACGCTTCCATGTTGTCGGCGCGCGCGGCTTCCACGCCCATGCCGTTGGCCAGCTTGACCCAATCCAGATCGGGATTGCCGAGGTCGAGCATGTCGAGCGCGGTCTTGCCCGGATTGGCGCCCACGCCGGCCAGTTCGCCCAGCAGGATCGCGTACTTGCGGTTGGCCAGCAGCACGATGGTGACGTCGAGACGTTCCCGCGCCATGGTCCACAGCGATTGCAGTGTGTACATACCGGACCCGTCGGCCTGCAGCGCCACCACGCGACGATCGGGCGCGGCGATAGCCGCGCCGGTTGCCAGCGGCAAGCCGGCACCGATCGCGCCGCCAGTCAGCTGCAGCCAGTCGTGCGGCGCGGCATGCACGGTGCCGGGATAGAACGCCCGGCCGAAGCTCACACTCTCTTCCACCACCACGGCATGCTCGGGCAGCAACGCGGTCAGCGATTGCGCCACGGCTTCGGACGTCACCGCACCGCGCGCGGTCTCGGCCGGGGCAGATGTCGAACCGGAAGCCGGCAGCGCGGCATTGCGTGCGCCAAGTTCATCGGCCAGGCGCGCCAGCGCTTCGCCCAGATCTTCTTCGGCGCGCGCCAGCACGTGGATCGCCGCATCCTCGGGATACGGCCGCGGCGACTTGCCCGGATAGGCAAAGAACGTGACCGGGGCGGGCGCACCCACCAGGATGACGTTACGAATGCCGGCGAGCTTCTGGCGCGCAGCGTCGCCCGAATACGGAATGCGGTCGACGGCCAGGCGTCCGCGCCCGCGCGACACGCGCGAGTTCGACATCGGCGTAATAAGGCGCGCATCGGTCGCCGCGGCAATGCGATGCGCGTCGGCCAACGCGGCTTCGCGCAGCGCACTGCCGGCCAGCACGATCAGCGTCGGCTGCCCGCTGCGCAGGATGCGCGCGGCGTTCTGCACCGCGTCGGGCGACACCTTCGGCACGGGCAGGTCTGGCAGACGCGCCGCAACCTTGCCACCGGCATCCCAGCACACGTCGGACGGCAGGATCAGGCTGGCCACGCCGCCCGGTGCCGAACGCGCAGCCTGCACGGCCACCGCGGCATCCGCGCCGACGGAGGCGGCATGCGTCGCGGTGCGCGTCCACACCGAAACCGGCCGCGCCCAGCCTTCGGTGTCGGCGGTCAGCGGCGCATCGAGCGGCCGGTGGTAGGTCGCCTGGTCGCCGATGATATTGACCACCGGCGTCTGCGCACGGCGCGCGTTGTGCAGATTGGCCAGGCCGTTGGCCAGGCCCGGGCCGCAATGCAGCAACGTGGCGGCGGGCTTGTCGGCCATGCGCGCGTAGCCGTCGGCCGCGCCGGTCACCACACCCTCGAACAAACCCAGCACGCAGCGCATGCCGGGAATGCGATCGAGCGCGGCGACAAAGTGCATTTCGCTGGTGCCGGGATTGGCAAAGCAGGTGTCCACGCCGCAGGCAAGCAGTGTCTTGACCAGGCTCTCCGCACCGTTCATCGATTCTTGTGTCTCCATCTTGGGGTTCCGTGTGGTTGGCGGTTGTCAGGAAAGTGGGGCTAGCAGATCGAAATCCAGGCACACGTACTCGGTCGGAAATTCGATCCGCGCGTAATAAACGATCACGTTGTCGACGCAGGCGAAGCGGCGCAGCTCCGCGACGGGCGCGCCCACGGCAAGCTCCAGCGCGCCGGCCGATTGCGCGCCCGCGGCGACGATCGACAGGCGCTGGCGCGCAGCGTTGACCTTGAGGCCCGGAAAGCGATCCAGCACCGGCACCGATGCGCCCTGCCGGAACGCCTCGGGCTCGCGTGCAAAGACGTCGGCGGCGATATAGACCTCGCCGACCGCGAATGGGCGTCCCGCCGAGCGATGCGCGCGCCGCAGAAAGTGATAGGCGGGGGCTGGTTGGCCTTCGCACGGCATGCCCAGATCCTGCGGCAGTGCCACGTCCGCGGTGGATTCCACCATTGCTTCGGTGGAAAGCTGGTCGCCGACGGCGACGGCCTGATCCCAACTGACCGGCAGCGACAGTTGCCGCCGTTCGCGCCCGGCGGCCTTGACGAACGTGCCGCGCCCGCGCGAACGCGCCACGAGCCCTTCGGCATCTAGCTGGGATATCGCGTGATGCATGGTCATGCGCGCCACGCCGTACTGGCGGCATAGCACATCGAGCGACGGAATCCGCTCGCCCAGGCGCCATGCGCCGCTCTCGATCTGGCGGCGAAATATCGTGGCGAGTTGCAGGTAAACCGGCTCGCGGCTGCGGGAAAGTAATGCGGTGGCGTCCAGCATGCACAGGCGCGCTCATGCCGGGGCATGAGCGCGATCTAGGTCGATACCGGACTCTAGTGAAAGTCTAGGTGGCTAGACTACTAGGGTTTACCGCCGCATCGTTCTGTCGTGCAGACAGCACATGGCGTGTATGACGTCTCTCATGGCTGCGCGCGCGTGGTGCGCGACCCTTCACGCCGCCGCGTAGACCATCGGTGGCGATGCCGCGTCGTTGCGCGCCGGCTCGCTGTCGGCTTGCAGGGCGTGACGCACGGTCGCCTGGATCGATTCGGCCATGGCCTGCTTGCGCCGCCATGCCGAACGCTTCTTCGACGCGATCTCGGCGATGTCGCGCTGCGGCTGATGCACGGGCACATCGACATTGCCGTCGGGCCGCACCGTACCGTGGTATTCCTGCCAGAAGCCTTCGTAGTCCGCGTGGATCTCGCGCGGCGTACGCCGCTGGCGGCCAACATGATTGGCGCGCGACACCGCGACAATGCGCCGCGCACCGATCTGCCCGGCCAGCGCAAGCAACGCTTCCATCGCCGCATCCTTGGGACGAAGACCGTCGCAGGCCTTGGTGGCCGCGCGAATCCACTCGCGGCTGTCTTCGTTCATCGGTCCCTGCAGGCCGCCGATGAAGATCTCCGGGCCCTCGCCGCCACGACGCAGATAGAAGCTCAGTTGCGTCAGGCTCGCGCCCGTTTCCGTGTCGATCCAATAGAACGCCAGTTCGCCTTCCTTCGGATTGGGGCCGGAATCTGCCAGGCGCAGCGCGTAGCGCCCATCGGCGAACGCCCAGTCGATACCGCCGGATAGATAGATGCGGTCACACACGCAAATCGGCAGCGCGGCGTGCATGGTCGCGTAGTGCTCCATCACCAGCCGCGCGCGCTCGGCAAAGCCCATGCCCAGCGCGCCAAGCGGCCGGAATGGCTTTTCCAGCACCAAGGGGCGCGCGGTCACGACGCGCTGCAGCAGCGCACATGATGCCGCGGCCCGCAGCCATGGCTGCGCGGCGTCGGCTTGCAGCGCCGATAGTGCAACCAGCTTCGCGCGGCGCGGCAACCACTTGCGGCTGCCCGCCGGGTAACAGAACGTGGAAACCGACGCGACCGTCGCCAGATAGCGCACGTAATGCGACGGAAAAAAATCGAAAAGCCCCCCTGCGCGGGCGTGAAGAAGCGCTTGCAGACAAGCGATCGGTCCTGGCACGACTTGATGCTCCCCTGGATGGCGCGCCTGTTCTCTCGTGGAACATGGTCGCGCAGATAACCCTTTTCCGGCATTCGCGCCCGCGGCGCGCCGGCTGGCCTGCCCGTCTTGTCATGTGCGTGGGGATGCGGGCGAGGCTCGTAATATTCCGTAACGCTTTGAAATAATACTGGTTGACACCGGTTGGCAATATGCACGGAATCCCGGATTTCCCGGGCGTTTCCCAGACATTTTTTTTAGATTGTCACGCGGTTTTGTAACAGGGAACGGATATGCCAGTACGTCTGCGGCCGCAACGCCTACATGAGGGGTTGACAATGGGGAAACGACCCAGGACGCAGGAGGATCCCGTCATATCGGCCACAGCACAAACAAAAAACGGCGGAGCCGAAGCTCCGCCGCCGTCCGTCACGCGTGTCCGCGCATGACGCGTGTGTGGACCCGATCGCCGGCGTGACGCCGGCTTGCCGATCGGGCCCGATACGCCGGGTTACCAGCGCGTATCGCGCTCCCAGGCCTTCATTTCTTCCTCAGCCCGTTCCTTGGTATAGCCATAGCGTTCCTGAATCCGGCCCGCCAGTTGGTCGCGCTTGCCGTTGATGACAGTGATGTCGTCGTCGGTCAGCTTGCCCCATTTTTCCTTGATCTTGCCCTTCGCCTGATCCCACTTGCCTTCGATCTGATCCCAGTTCATATGTGGCTCCTGATTTCGGGTGAGTGCTGGTCCACGCGGTGCGCAGACCAGCCGGTGCATTACCTATATCGAGATCGTGCTGCGCACGGATCCCATTACTTGGCGTACTTGGCCTTTACGTTGGCCTGGCACTTGTCCTTGGCATCGCCGGACATTGCGTCGCACTTTTCCTTGTCGGCCTTGTAGGCGGCGTCGACCGTGTCCTTGCGCGCATCGGCGCGGGCTTCGGCCACATCGGTGCTGGTGCCGGTGGCGGCAGCCTTTTCGACCTTGGCGGAGCCCAGAGCGCGTTCATGCGAAGCCTTGGCTTCCTTCACGCACACGTCCTTGTCGTTGCCCTTCTTGTCATCGCACATTTCCTTGGCCACGTCATAGTCGCGATCGGCCTTGGTCTTCATGGCTTTGGCATGGGCCTTCTCGGTGCCGTCGCGCTTGGCTTCGGCGTTGGCCTTGGCCACGTCGCGGTCGCGCTTGGCTTCTGCCTTGCAAACGTCCTTGGCGTTACCGGACATGCCGTCGCACTTGGCGGCGGCCGTCTTGTAGTCGGCGTCGGCCTGCTTCACGGCAGCGTCGTAGTCGGCCTTGGAACCGGCCTGCGCGTAGGCGAAGCCCGCCGGCGCTGCTACCATCATCGAACACACTGCGGCGGTCAGCCATTTCTTTGCGATCATGTCGTGCTCCTTCTCTTGAAGTGGATTTTGGTCAGGCCCGCGACTGCCGGCTTGCCCTTCACATGCCGGTTTGCGTTGTGGCCTTGCTGTAGTTGAAGGTTACGTTTTTGCCCCTGACCCGAGCAGAAGACCCCTGCTGAAACATTCGTAAGACAATTCCCACAACGTCACTTTTTGTCCCGGCAGGTGCGTCGAACTGTGCGCCCCAATGAAAAAGGGCCGGCAATCACGCCGGCCCCGGGCAGGACCCCACAGCGAAAAATCGCACGGTCGATAACAGCCGCCGCTACTGCGGGCGCACGCCACCGCACGATGGCCGCACCGTAACGCGCAATCAGTTCGATACGGAATCGAGTCCCGTGTCGCGCACCACTGGCTGTGCCGCCGGCGACGCCAGATAGTCGAGCAGCGCCTTGGCCTGCGCTGGATGTGCGGCATGGATCGGCACACCGCCCGCAAAGCGCGTGACCGATTGCACTTCTTCGGGAATACGCCCAACAAACGTCACGCCCTTCACGGGCAACAGTTCCGCCACCTGCTGAAAGCCGATTTCGTACTGGCCATCGGCCACCACCGATGCCACGGGAATTTTCTGGATCTTGCGCGCCTTGGCAGCGAGCGCATCGGGCTCGCCCAGCTTCTTGAACAGTTCGCGCTCCACATAGACGCCGCTGGCGCTATCTGAATAGGCGATCGATTTCGCCTGCGTCAGCGTGCGGCGCAGCGCGTCGACGGTGCGAATGTCTGGCACGGTCGCCCCCGCGCGCACCACCATGCCGATCCGCGAATCGGCCAGCTCAACCCGCGATCTGGCATCGACCACGCCCTTGCGGATCAGATCGTCCAGCGCATAGCCGACCATGATGACCACATCGGCCGGCTCGCCGCGCGCCAGGCGATTGGGGATGGCCTCGGGCGACTGCCCCATCGACGGCCCATGCTCCGTGGCGAGCTTGTTGCCGGTCTCATCGGCGAAGCGCGGCGCCAACGTCTGATACGCCGCGGTAAAACCGCCTGAAATCATGACGTGGACAGCATCGTCCTGCGCGAACGCCGTCGACGCCAGCAAGGATGCCGCGACGGCCCCCGCCGCCACCCAGTTTTTTGTCATCGTTTGGATCTCCCGTGTCCCGCCGGAGCGACGCCCGGCCCCGCACGACTATAGATAGCATCACGCGGTGCAGCCAAGTCATATTGAGTGAATGCGCCTTCACTGACCGTGAAGTGAAAGCCGCGCGCCGTGTGATGGCGTAGAGCTGGCCGTGGCGTTCGCAGCCGATTTCGTCGTGCGGCAGCGCTGAGCCAGGCCGCGCCCGCCGGCTCACGCACCGTCAGTAAATTTGCGCAGCAAGCGCACGAAATCGGCGAATTCTTCCGCGCTGAAATGGCGCAGGCGATGGTTGAGCACATCGGGCGCGATCTGCGGCAACTGCATGGCGATGTCCCGCCCCTTGTCGGTCAGCACCAGATGCACGACGCGCCGGTCCTCGGCGCTGCGCTGGCGCTGCAGCAAGTCCTTTCTTTCCAGCTTGTCGAGCATGCGGGTCATCAGCCCGGTGTCGATGCCCAGCAGCTTGCTGATCTCCAGCGGCGTGCTTGCCGCGCCGCGCGCCAGCGACAGCAGGACGCCCATCTGCTGCGCGGTGATATCGAGATGACGCAACGCCGCATCCATCTCCATCAGCAGGCCGCTGCGCGCACGGTTCAGATGGAAACCGACACTTTGCGTGAGCTCGAAGTTTTCGCGTGTGTAGTGTTTCACGGCATCTCTGGCAGATCGTGACATCGCAATGTATCGGATGCATCCGGAAATGAAAAGCGGGTGATCTGCCGCACGCCGTGGCGCGTGCAAGAATCCGGTTGGCCGCCAAGCACCGGCGGCCCTACACTGGCGTCCATGAATTCCCGCACCGATCCCGATTCCGCACGCGACGCCCTGACCTCGTATTTCTGGAGCACGCTGGCCGATGACACGCTGCGCAGCCGAAGCGTCAGCGATATCGTGCTGAGCGGCACGCTCGACATCCCCGCCGCAAGCGCGCGGCTAAACGCCGACTGGGCGCGCGAGATCGCCACCCATCTTGCGCTGGGCCCCGGCGACGTCGAGCAAATGCCGCTGGCGCGCGCGCGTGCGCGCTGGCCCGAATATTCGCGCTGCGTGAAAGCTGCGTCCGATTGGGCAGCCGCGCGTGGGCTGCCCAATCTGCTGGCTGGCAGCGACGTTGCGTTGATGGCGTGTCGCGGCGCGCGGTATCACCACGACGGCGAACAGTACGGCGAATCGGCGTTCTGCAATCTCTTCGTCAGCGAAGACAAAGGGCAAGTGGTGCATTTTCCGGCCCTGGATCTGCGCATTCCGCTGACGCGCGGCACGGTACTGATTTTCGACACCTGCCAGCCGCACGCGGTGATTCCGCGCGACGGCACGGGTTTCCATGCCGGCGACTTTCCGGTCGATCGGGATGGCACGCAGCTATTTCTGACGTGGGAGCTTCCCGTCGAAGACCCGCGCGTCGCGCAGGCGTTGCGGATCGCATTCGACGTCGAACCGCCCGCGCATGACGACGCCGGCCTGCTGCGCGGCGGCGCGCCGGCCAGCGTGGACCCGGAATCCGGTTGCTGGCGCGACGCGGCGCGCGAAGGCCCATGAAGCATGCATACCGCCAGAAATGGGACCTGCCACGCACCGGCGTGTCGACCGGCACGTGACCTGCGGCCCGGCTGATTTCGGCGGCTGATTTCGACGACTTACCGCGCAGGCGGCAGCATCGACACCGACGCAGCGGGCGTGGTGGCCGGCCCGGCCGCGGGAGCGGCGGGTGCGGGCGTAGCGGCGGGTGCACCCGATGCGCCGCTGTCCTTGCCGTCGCCCCCGTCCTTGCCTGCCGCGCGCTGGGCGTTGCCCTCAGGCACCTCGAACTTCGCCACGTTCGGATCCTGCTCCGTGGCATCGGAGATGGCGACGATCTTGCGGTCGAAGATGTTGACACCCGTGAACACGACCACATCGCCAAGACGCGGCGTGAAGGCGATGTATTCGCCTTCGTCGAGCACGAGGTTGCCTTTGACCTTCAACGGCTGCTTGACGAAGGCGTACTGGCCGCCCACGTACATCCACTTGGCGGGATCGCGCAAGGTCTTGCCAGCCACGTCGCGCAACATCACGTCGACGCTGCGCCTGAGCGACTGCTCCAGGGCCTGCTTCAGCGGCTGGCCTGAATCGCTGAGCCAGCCGTTGTCGCCGGCGAATGGCCGCGCCTGCGCGCTGGCCGAGATATAGCGGCTGCTCCAGACTTGCGCACCGGTCGCGTCCTTGAGCGTGGTCTTCACCACCACGTAGGGACGCACGTCGGTGTCGTTCACATAGCTGAGCACCACGAATGGCAGCAGCGTCAGTTGCGGCGTGCCCGCGATACCCGGGCCAAACTTCAGCTTGCTTTGCGCGTCCGCGGCGATACCGTCCTTCACGAGCTGCTCGGTGGCCGACACCAGATCGTGACTGCCCAGCGCTTTGTCGTCGCCCAGCATCGACTTGCCTCGCTCGGCATTGATCGCGCTACCCACCAGTACGCCCAGCGGCCCGAACAGCATCGACGCACCCTGCCCCGCCTGATGACCGCTCACCAGCATGCGCGTGTTGGGCACCACATGGACACCCATCGGCATTTCCGTCCATGTCGATGGCATTTCCTTGCTGACGTCCACCGTCATCTGCTTCGGCTCCTTGGGAAAGGGCTCGGCATTGTGGAACGTTGCACAACCGGCCAGCGTAGCCACGCACGCGAACACCGGGATATATCTGGACACTGCGACCCTGAGCATTTCTATGTCTTTTGAAAAGGATTTTTGAAATGCCACCATACGGCGGCGGGCTACCTTAGCATCGCGCCAACGTGTGGAGGGTCGTCCGGAAGTGGGGTATGTCGCCGCGACGCAACGCTGTGCAGCGGAGCTGAACAAGGCTCGTAAGATCCAGCCGGCAAAAACGTATGGCGACGGGGGATCGATCCACCGCCACTGGCAAGGGCACCGCGCTAGCGGTCTTCGCCAGCCGCCATGACCGCTTCCGCCGCATCGTCGTCGGCGTTGGCCACGGAGCGATCGGGCATCCAGGCGCGACCGCGCGTGCGATCGATCACGGGCAAGCGCTGCTGGATCGCGGCCTTGGCCAGCATGTGCGCGCTGATCGGCGCGGTCAGGAACAGGAACGCCGTCACCAGGATCTCGTGCAGACTCAGGCCGCTGCCGCGCGTGCTGAAATAGACCACCGAGGCCAGCACCACGCCGCCGACGCCAAGCGTGGTGGATTTGGTTGGTCCATGCAGGCGCATGTAGAAGTCGGGCAGGCGTGCCAGACCGATGGCGCCAATCAGCGTGAAGGCACTGCCGATCAGCAGCAGCGCACATACGATGGTTTCGGCTACGGGATGCATGTCCATGCTCCTACTTCAGCTCGATGATGTCGCCGCGCTGCAGGTATTTGGTCAGCGCCACGGTGCCGATAAAGCCGGTCACCGCGATCAGCAGTGCGATCTCGAAGAACAGCGTCGAATCGATCACCATGCCGTACAGCACCAGTAGCGCGATCGCGTTGATCGACAGCGTGTCGAGCGCAATGATGCGGTCGGGCAGGCCCGGCCCGCGCAGCAGGCGGTACAGCGTCAGCACAAAGGCAAGGCCCAGCATCGTCAGTGCAATCGGAATCACGACGGCAAGCATACGAATATCTCCTTCAATGGCGCTTCATAGCGCGACTTGATCGTGTCGACCAGCGCCGCTTCATCGCGCAAATGCAGCACGTGGATCAGCAGCGTGCGACGGTCGTCGCTCAATTCTGCGCATAGCGTGCCAGGACTGAGCGATACGATGCTGATCAGCGCGGTCAGCGCCATCTCATGCTCCACGTCCAGCGGCAACTGGATAAAGGCCGGACGCAGGCGCCCGATTGGCCCCAGCACAAGCATCGCCACCTCGATATTGGCGTGCACGATATCGAACAGCACATGCGCGGCCAGCCGCGCCATCAGGTCCGGGCGACGCAGCGATACGGGACGCAGCCACAGCCGCTGCCCCACCATCAGCGCGATGCCCCACCCGAGCAGCGCGCCCAGCAGTAGTTGCGCGGCCGAGAGATCGTTGACCAGCAGCAGCCAGATAATCAACAGCACCAGGCTCAGCCACGGATGCGGGAACCATCGTTTCAGCATCGCTCAGTCTCCCCTGCCCGATTGCGCCGCGTCGCCAGCCCCAGCATGGTCCGCATTGCCCACGTGGCCCGCTCCGAGCACAGCCTTGCGATAGGCGGCGATATCGAACAACTGGCCCACGGTGGCGTCGAGATAGCGTTCCATCGGCTTGGCAAACACCACCAACGCCACGTTGCCAGCCAGCAGCAACACCACGCATGCCAGTTTCCATCTGCGCAGCACCAGCCGGCGCGTGGGAGAACGCACGCCGTGATAAACGTGCGGCGCGCTCCAGACCTGCCGGCTGCCCGTGCGGCTCACTGCGATCAGCAACAGCAGGCTCGATACCAGCACCGCCGGCCACAACACCGGCGCCAGGGGGCCGACGGTGGCGCGCAGCAGCATCGCCTTGCCCAGAAATCCCGAGAGCGGCGGCAAACCGGCCGCGGCCACAGCCGCCACCATGAACAGCGCGCCTTCGAGCCGAATGCCGGGACGCCGCCCCGCCGCGCGATCCGCCGCGACGGAATCGGCCGCTGCCGCGGCGGCGGCCCGCGCGGCGCGACTATCGGGCTCGCCTTGCGTATCGAGCGCTTCCGACAACAGGAACAAGGCGGCCGTGCACAACGTGGTGCTCTGCAGGTAGTACAGCGCAGCGCTCCACGCCGGCGCACTTTGCACGCTGATGCCCGCCAGCAGCAGACCGACGGAGGTCAGCACCAGATACGCGGTCAGCACCCGGACCTCGCGCGCGCCCAGCGCGCCGATTGCGCCGATCGCCAGCGTGGCGAGCGCCATCCACCATAGCCAGTCGTGCATGAATCCCGCCAGCGGCCCGGCGTCCAGCGCAAAGATCAGCGCCTGCGTGCGCACGATCGCGTACAGGCCTACCTTGGTCATGATCGCGAACAGCGCCGCCACCGCGCCCGTGGCGCCCGCATAGGCACGCGGCAGCCAAAAGTACAGCGGAAATGCCGCCGCCTTGAGCAGGAACACCAGTTGCAGCATGGTTCCGGCCGCGGCCACCAGGTGCGCCGCATCGGCATCGAGCGTGCCGAGCCGGGCGCCCATATCGACCATGTTCAGCGTGCCCGTCACGCCGTACAACACGCCGATGGCGATCAGGAAGAAGCTTGACCCGACCAGATTGATCAGCACGTAATGCAGGCCCGGCACGATGCGCCGCTCGCCGCCGCCATGGACCAGCAGCGCATACGAGGCGATCAGCAGGATCTCGAAGAACACGAACAGGTTGAACAGATCCCCCGCCAGGAACGCGCCATTCAGGCCCATCAGCTGGAACTGGAACAGCGCATCGAAATGCCGGCCCAGGCGCGCGTCGCCACAACTGGCATAGACCGAGGTGGCCAATGCCAGCACGGCGGTCAAGGTCAGCATCAGCGCGCCAAGACGGTCCAGCTGGAAGACGATGCCGAACGGCGCCGGCCAGTTGCCCATCGCAGCCACCGGAATGACGCCGCTATCGGCCACGCGAAGCAGCACGATGGCCAGTGGCAGCAACGCCAGGGCGGCAGCAATCGACAAGCTGCGCTGCCGGCGTTGCCAGCGCGCCGGCATCATCGCCAGCAGCGCACCGGCAAACATCGGCACCAGCACCGGCAGCAACAGCAAATGCGTCACCGTCATGCGCGCTCCTTCGCCGTGCCTGCACCGGGCTCCGCGCCGTCAACGTGATCGCTGCCGGACTGGCCCAGCGAGCGCAACGACAGCACGACGGCGAACGCGGTCATCGCAAAACTGATGACGATGGCGGTCAGCACCAACGCCTGCGGCACCGGATCCGCATAGCTTGCGCCGGCGGCTATCACCGGCGGCCGCGCCGTCGCCAGCCGCCCCATCGACAGCAAAAACAGCGTCACCGCATACGAAAGCAGCGTCAGTCCAAGCACCAGCGTAAAGGTGCGCGCACGCAGCAGCAGATAAATGCCGCAAGCGGCGAGCACGCCAATGGCAATGGCGAAAGCGGCTTCCATCACCGGTCCTCCTGCGATTCGGCCACGCGCGCGGCAATGCGTTTGTCGCGCACGCCAAGGTGCGACACGATCAGCAGCGTGGTGCCGACCACCGTGAAATAGACGCCAAGGTCGAACACCATCGCCGTGGCCAGTTCGATCTCGCCGATCCACGGGAGATGGAAATGCCCGAACGCGGTGGTCAGGAACGGATAGCCGAACAACCAGCTGCCCGCACCGGTCAGGCCCGCCACCAAGATGCCCGCGCCTGCCAGCACCCGATAGTTGACCGTGATGCGCGCTTCGGTCCATAGCACGCCGCTGGCCACGTATTGAAGCAACAGCGCGATCGACGTCACCAGCGCCGCGACGAAGCCGCCGCCGGGCAGGTTGTGCCCACGCAGCAGGATGAACACCGCCACCAGCATCGTGAGCGGCAGCATCAGGCGCGCCAGGATCGACAACAACAGCGGATGGCTCTGACTAGCCCATGGCGCTCCGTTGGGATCGAGATCGGGCGCAGCCAGCCGCAAACCCTTGAGCATCGCCTGCACGCCGAGCCCGGCCACCAGCAACACGCAGATCTCGCCGAAGGTGTCGAAGCCGCGGAAATCGACGAGGATCACGTTGACGATGTTATGACCGCCGCCGCCACTGAGCGCGTTTTCGACAAAGAAATCGCCAATCGACGCATAGGGGCGCGTCATCACCGCGAATGCCGCACCGGCCGCCAATGCGCCGCCGGCCACCGCCAGGGCGACATCGCGCACGCGGCGCACGACGCCCACGCGCTCGCCCGCATCGACGGGCAGGAAATACAACCCCAGCACCAGCAGCAGGATCGTCACCACTTCCACCGAGATCTGCGTCAGCGCCAGATCTGGCGCGGAAAAGCGCGTAAACAGCAAGGCCACCATCAAGCCGCAGGTACTGAGCAGCGCGAGCGCCACCACGCGGCGACGGCGGTTGAACACCACCAGCAGCGCGCCCAGCGACAGGATGGCCAGCGCCAGCGCCGTCATCGCATCGAGCGGAGACTGCGGCAGCGGTCCGCGCAGCGCGCGCACCGCGTCGGCGCCTTGCAGTGCGCCCGCCCCGAGCAGATACCAGCCCGGCAGCAGCACCATCGCTGCGAGCAGCATGGCCACGTACCGCTGCAGCGAACCGTTTTCCATCCACGCGGTAAAACGGCGCGCCAGCCACGTCATGGCCTGCATCACGTCCTCGAAACGGTCGCGCGCATTGAGGATCGCCAGCGTGGCGTGGTGGCGATGAAACGCCTCGCGCCGGAAGCGGAACAGCAAGGCACCCGCGACCATCGACACCAGGCTCATCAGCAACGGCAGGTTCACGCCATGCCAGAGGCTCAGGCTGTATGCGGGCGGCGGTCCGTTCAGCGTGGCGCGCGCGGTGACATCGAGCAGCGCACCGACCGTGACGTTGGGCACCAGGCCCACCACCAGGCAGATCACCACCAGGATCTCCACCGGCAGTTTCATCAGGCGCGGCGGCTCATGCGGCGGATAGTTGGGCAGGTCGTTCGGGGTGCCGTCGAAGAACACGCCGTAGATGAAGCGCAGCGAATAGGCGACGCTAAGCGCGCCGGCCAGCGTCGCCATCGCCGGGACCATCCAGTTGAAATGGCCGAACAGTCCCTGCGCCAGCGTTTCGCCGAAGAACATTTCCTTGCTCAGGAAGCCGTTCAGCAGCGGCACGCCAGCCATCGACAGCGACGCCACGATCGCCAGCGCGCCGGTGTGCGGCATATAGCGCCACAACCCATGCAGGCGCGTCAGGTCGCGCGTGCCGGTTTCATGGTCGATGATGCCCGCCGCCATGAACAGCGACGCCTTGAACACCGCGTGGTTGATGATGTGGAACAGCGCCGCCACCGTGCTCAGTTGCGTGTCGAGCCCAAACAGCAGCGTGATGAGGCCCAGATGGCTGATGGTGGAATACGCCAGAAGCCCCTTGAGGTCACGCTGCAGCAACGCCATGCCCGCGCCACCCACCAGCGTGATCAGACCCGACAGGCTGACCAGGTAGAACCACCAATCGGTGCCGTCCAGCACCGGATACAGCCGCGCCAGCAGAAACACACCGGCCTTGACCATCGTGGCCGAATGCAGATACGCCGAAACCGGCGTGGGCGCCGACATCGCGTGCGGCAACCAGAAGAAGAACGGAAACTGGGCGGACTTGGTAAACGCGCCGACCAGCACCAGCACCAGCATCAGGGGATACAGCGGATGGCGCTGCACCGCGCCCGCCTGCGCCAGGATGTCGTTCAATTCCAGGCTGCCGCAGATATGTCCGAGCAGCAGCACTGCGGCCAGCAACGCCAGGCCGCCCGCGCCCGTCACGGTCAGCGCCATGCGCGCGCCCTTGCGCGCGTCTGAACGATAAGACCAGAAGCCGATCAGCAGGAACGATACGATGCTGGTCATCTCCCAGAACATCAGCATCAGCAGCAGGTTCCCGGACAACACCACGCCAAGCATCGCGCCCATGAACAGCATCAGCAGCGTGAAGAATCGCACCGTCGACGCCACGCGCGGCAGGTAATAGCGCGCGTAAACGATCACCAGCAGACCGATGCCGGCAATTAGCAGGGCAAACGTGAAGGCCAACCCGTCGAGCCGTAAACTCAGGTGCAGCCCGATCGCATCGAGCCAGTCGTGGCGCCAGCCCAGGACCTGGCCCGCCGCAACGGTCGGCCAGCTTGCCGCCAGCAGGCCCAGCGCACCGAGCGCCGCTGCGGCGGCCAGCGCAAAGGCCACGGTGCTGCCGGCGCGCTTGCAGAACTGGATCAGCATGGCGCCCGCGAACGGCAGCGCCACCAGCGCAATCATCAGCATGCGCGGCCCTCGGCGGGCGTTGGCGCGGCAAGTAGCGCGGGGAGGTGCGCAGATATGGGCGCCGAACGCGGCGCAGGCATGGTTTCGGTTGCGCGCGGTGCACGGCCGCGGCACGTGCACCTGCGCCATCCATCGGTGGCGAATAGGGCAATCGTCATCGGAACTCCTTCGCGCGTCATTGACGCCGGCGGGCGGTACAGGGGTAGCGGACGGAACGACCCGAGCGGGTCGCGGCGCACATCACCGCCATTTTGCCGCAGCAGACTGTGGAGAGCCAGTAACTATTTTGCCCCTGGAGGCGATGTCCAATGTGCGGCGCAGCATCGAGACCCAGCGGGGCGGCTACATCCGCAGCGGACCCGGGCAGGCCTTGAGGCCGATCCAGATCACGCCGATGACGATATTGACGGGCACGCTGAGGGTGCCGGGCACATAGAAAATCACGGACAGCGTCGGCGCCCGCATCAGCACTTCGACCGCGCAGCCCAGCCCGTAGAACAGCACGCCGCACCAGAGCCAGCGCCGCATATAGGTAAGTAGCCAGTGCGCGCGCGACTGATTGAAGCGCCACGCCGCGGCGCGCGCCATCAGATCGCCGCGGCTGACATCCTTGAACAGCCAGTCGAAAAAGAAATAGCGATACAGCAGCGTGCGAAAGGCAAGCTCTTGCATGGTTAGGTATATCCAGGCACCGACACGACGCCGGGCAGCCCCGGGTGGCGGTGGAAGACGATTCCGCAATCACCGTGCCCGACCTGCCTGCACGCGCGCGAGGCGATCGGGGGCATGAATTACTGTAGTTGCTGGATACGCGCGGAGTAACTTTTTCGCGGCGGCATTGCAAAAAAAGGGGCACGCCGCACGCCCCCTTGCGCAGCGTCGGGCGTGGAGCCCGACAAGCGCGGCGCGCATGCCCCATTCTGGCGCACGCCGCGACCAGGTGACGAAGGCGACGGTGGCTGCGCGAGGCGGCGCGCCCGGGCGCCGGGCGGGCGCTCAAGTTGCCGCCCCGGAAAGCCGTAGAATCCTCCGGTTACGATCTGGAGAATTCTTTCGATGCACAAGGCATTCCTGTTCGGCGCCATGCTGTTGGCCGCCGCCGCCAACGCCCAAACCGCCGCCAGCGCCCCGGCCGCCGCCAATATCGCCGCGCCGCTCGGCCTGGAACTGGGCAAGACCAAATGCGCGCGCATGACGCCCGGCCCGGGTCACGAAAAGGCCGGCACGGCGCAATGGGCCGGTGGCGATGCCATCGAGATCAAGCGCCTGGACCGCTTCAACCTGCCAGGGCTGAGCCGCGTGATCGTCAATTGCGATGCGCAGGATAACGTGGCGCTGATCACCATGACATTCGAGCGCAGCGCGCTCGACGAGGTCAGCAGCAAGCTCGACGCGCGCTACACATCCCGGCGCAAGACCGACGCCAACGCCGAAAACGCCTACGCCGAATGGACTGCGGCAAACGGCAGCCTGGAGCTGCTCTACGCGCGCGACGGCAAGCAATTCACCGTTGCCTACTGGAGCAAAGGCGCCAAGGCGAAATACTTCGCCTATAACGCCGGCAGCAGCACCGGCAACGCCGGCGCCGCCGGCAAGCCCGCCGCAGCCGCGCCGCAAAAGCAGCCTGCCGCGCTGTAGGCGGTGCAGGTGGCGTAGGCGCTTCATCGCCGGCGCCAGCATTTGCGCCGGCAGGCAGCCGCTCCGCCGCAGTTTCGTGCGATCGCCGTCCCGCCGCGCCGCTATCGCTTCAACAAAGCCCACCTTAAACAAATGCAAATTGCCTGCGTGGCGGGCGTGGCGCACAGTCTCCTCCCATAACAGCCTGATATAGAAACAGGAGGAGACCATGCGACGCATCATGCTAGCCGGCGCCATTCTGGCGCTGGTCCACGGGGCGGCATTTGCCGACAGTTATCCATCGCGGCCGGTGCGGCTGCTGGTCGGCTACGCGCCGGGCGGACCGGTGGATACCGCCGCGCGTATCTATGCGGACTATCTGGGCCGCGTACTCAAGCAACCGGTGATCGTGGACAACCGCGCCGGCGCCAGCGGCGCCATTGCCGCCGGCATGACCGTCAACGCCAAGCCGGACGGCTACACGCTCTACTTCGTCGCCAGCCCGACCATGACGATGACGCCGCTGGTGCAGAAGTCGGTCACCTTCAGGCCCGCGCAGGATTTCACGTACGTCGGCCTGATCACCGACTACACCAACGTACTGCTGATCAACAAGGACTTCCCGGCGCGCAACGTCGATGAACTGGTGTCGTATGCGCGCAAGCATCCGGGCGATGTCAGCTTTGGTTCGGCCGGCGTCGGCGCGTCGAATCATCTGTCGGCCGAACTGCTGGCGCAGATGACCGGCGTAAAGATGCTGCACGTGCCCTACAAAGGCAACGCGCCCGCCATGGCCGACGTCATCAGCGGCAAGGTGACGTTCATGTTCGACATCACTGGCACCGCCATCGGCCATATCCAGGGCGGCAAGGTGCGCGCGCTGGCCGTCACTTCGCGCACGCGCAACGCGGCATTGCCGACCGTGCCGACGCTGGTGGAATCGGGACTCAAGCAGTACGACATCACCGGCTGGTATGGCCTGATCGGACCGCTGGGCATGCCCGCCGACGTGACTGACCGGCTGGTGAAGGCGCAGCAAGCCGTCGGCAACGATCCGGCATTCCGCACGCGCATGACCGATGGCGGCTACGATCTCAACATCACCGGCCCCGCGCCACTGCAAGACCGCATCAAGAAGGAACTTGCGCTGTGGGGCAACGTGGTGAAGACAGCCAATATCGCAGTCGAATGACGGGCCTCACGGCCACGCCGTGCGCACGGCCGGCATGCCGGCCACGCGCTTTCGCCACGGCGAAGCGCCGCTTTCCCAATCACGAATTGCCGCCGCGCCGCGCACACCCATACACTGCGACGTATCGTGCGGGGCCGGTGGCCGGTCCCCTCTTTCAAACTGCACAAGGACGTGAGCGAGATGCCGCAGGACCGAGAGATCGCGCAGCGGATTAGCGATATTCCCCGCCATTGGGCCACGCATGCGCCGGACAACGTCGCTGTGGTCGACGGCGAACGCACCGAGACCTTTGCGCAGTTGTGGGCCAGCATTGGCCTGGCGCAGCGCTACCTGGAGGATCAGGGCGTCGGCGCGGGCGACCGCGTGATGATCGTCGGCGAGAATTGCATCGCGCTGATCGCGCTGATCTTTGCGCTATCGGAACGCGGCGCATGGCCGGTGGCGACCAATGCACGGATGACCGCGCGCGAGATCGAGGAGATCCGCGCGCACTGCACGCCGCGCCTGATGCTGTTCACGCACGCGGCGTCGCCGGACGCGCTGCGGCATGGCCTGCGCTACCGTGCGCGCGAGATCGCCCCGCCCGGTTTGGGCCCGTTGATGGCCGCCGACGTCGATACATCGAGCCAGCCCGAATCCGCGGACCTCGCGCGCGACGTCGCGGCGCTGATCTACACGTCGGGCACCACGGGACAACCCAAGGGCGTGATGGTCACGCATCGCGGCCTGCTCCATTACGCGCGCGTCACCGCCGAGACGCGCCGCATGGCGCCAGACGATTGCGCCTTCGCGGTCATGCCGATATCCCACATCTTCGGCCTGGCGACATTGCTGCTGGCCACCTTCCAGGCCGGCGGCAGCCTGCATCTGGTGGCCCGCTTCAACGCCGCCGAAGCATGCGAAGCGCTACAGCGCAACGAAATCTCGATCCTGCAAGGCGTGCCGGCAATGTTCAGCCGCATCCTCGCGCATCTGCAAAAGACCGGCCGCACCACGCTGCATCCGCCGCGACTGCGATATCTCTACACCGGCGGCGGCCCGCTCGAACCGGCGCTCAAGCGCAATGTCGAGGCGATGTTCGGCCAGCCGTTTCATCATGGCTACGGCATGACCGAATATGCGGGATCGCTGTTCATTACGCGCATGGATCGTCCGCGCAGCGATTGTTCCGCCGGCGAGATCGTCGAAGGCGCGCAGTTGCGCGTGGTTGGGGCCAACGGCGAAACGCTGCCGCCCGGCACACCCGGTGAGCTATGGGTCAAGGGCCCGGGCGTGATGCGCGGCTACTATCGCGCGCCCGCGCAGACCGCGGAGGCGCTGCGACCGGACGGCTGGCTGAACACCGGCGACATCGGCCGCATCGGCCCGGACGGCGCGTTATTCATCGTTGGCAGAACGCGCGATCTGATCATCCGCTCGGGCTTCAACGTCTACCCGATCGAAGTGGAATCGGTGATCAATTCGCATCCGTCGGTGCGGCTTTCCGCCGTCATGGGAAATGCCACAGCCGACGGCAACGAGGAAATCATCGCGTTTGTGGAATTGCGCGAAGGCGAAAAATTCGACGAAGCGGCGCTGCACGGCTTCCTGGCCGAACGGCTCTCTCCGTACAAGCGCCCCGCACACATCGTGCGCGTGCTGGCGATACCCACCACGGCCAGCGGCAAGCTCCACAAGCATCAACTTCGCGGCATGATCGCGGAACTGGTCTAGCGCACGATAGCGATCTGCTCAGGCCGGGTTGCCCGTGCCATCGGCCACCAGCAGGTCCACCAGCTTGCGCGCGAATACGGGCAGCGCGTCCAGATCCGCCACGCAGATCTGCAGCTTGCGCTCCGCCCATTCGTCGTCGATCTGCACGATGTTCAACGCCATGGTCTGCGCATGGCGGCGCGCCGTGCTTTCCGGCAGCACGCCGATGCCCACGTTGGCTTCGATCATGCGGGCCGCGGTCTCGAAATTGCTGACCTGGATCCGCCACCGCAGCGTGCGCTGCAGATCGGACGCGGCGCGCTTCAGAAAGTTGTGGATGGCGCTTTCTTCGGCCAGGCCGATGAAGTCGTAGTCGAGCGTATCGACAAAACGCACGCGCCTGCGCTGCGCCAGCGGATGACTGAGCGCGGTGGCCAGCACCAGCCGGTCGCGCCGGTAGGGCATGACCTCGAGCCCTTCCATATTGACGCCGCTGGCCGCGATGCCGATATCGACCATGCCTTCCTGCACGGCCCGGACGATATCCGGACTGAGCCGCTCGCGGATATCCACTGTCACGTCGGGATGGTTGACAAGATACGTGCGCAACACCCCGGGCAGGAATTCACTCATCGCGGTGGTATTGGCAAACACGCGCACGTGCCCTTTGATACCGGATGCGTACTCCTGCAAGTCGCCGCTCAGTTGTTCGATCTGGCGCAGCACGCGGCGCGCGTGCGCCAGCAGCGTCTCGCCGGCTGGCGTCACCTTCACGCCCTGGCTGCTGCGGCTCAACAGCTTGACGCCCACCTGCTCTTCCAGGTTCTTGATGCGCGTGCTGGCGGCGGGTAACGACAGGTGGCAACGTTCTGCACCGCGGGTCAGGCTGCTGGCTTCCGCAATATGCGTGAAAAGGTTCAGATCAACCAGATCAAAGCGCATGACGTTGTCTCCAAAGTAGTCGGCGATTATCTCCCGAACGCCACCACCTTTTCCATTCTGGCAATTACGGGGGCCTTCACTGCAAGCGAATGCCGGTTTCAAAACATGCAAATAGCCGCGCGCCCGCGCTTCGTTCAAGCTGTGGCGGCAACCTTGAACGGAGACAACGGAATGGCGGAAGCACAAGCCTTGCTGGTCGATATCGCGGATGGCATCGCCACGCTCACACTCAATCGGCCGCAACAAAAGAACGCGCTGAACCTGCCCATGCGCGATGCGCTGCGCGGCGCCGTGCAGCAGATCCGCGCCGACCGGAGCGTGCGCGCGGTGGTGCTGCGCGGCGCGGGCACGGATTTCTGTTCGGGCGGCGATATCCGCGCGATGAACGTGACCGACGCAGATGCGGGGCGCGATCGCATGGACGATATCCACGGCTGGATTGCCACGCTGATGGATCTTGACCGGCCCGTGGTGGCGGCCGTCGATGGCGTGGCGTATGGCGCCGGATTCAGCCTGGCCCTGCTGGCCGATTTCATCGTGGCCTCGCCGCGCGCACGCTTCTGCATGCCGTTCATGAAAGTTGGACTGGTGCCCGATTGCGCCGCGCTATATACGTTGCCGCGCGTGGTGGGCATGGCTCGTGCGCGCGATCTTGTGTTCAGCGCGCGCGAAATGGGCGCACAGGAAGCGCAGGAGATCGGCGCGGTGTTCGAGATCGTGGCGCAGGACCGGCTTCACGACCGCGCCAGGCAGCTCGCGCACGGATTGGCCGGCGCCTCGCCCACCGCATTTGCCTTGGCCAAGCGCGCCCTGAACCAGTCGCTGAGCAGCGATGTGCGCGCCATGCTGGAAATGGAAGCTCTGGGCCAGGGCATTGCGTTTACCACCAGCTATCACCGCGAAGCCGTGCGTCGCTTCAAGGAGAAGGAGCCGCCATTGTTCCAATGGCCGGCGGCGCTGGACGATTGATGCATACGCCGGCCCGGTAAGGCCGGCTACGCGCCGCGCAATTCAGCCGGCGGTGATGCCGGCAGTCTGGATCACCTTCTTCCACTTGACGATTTCGCTGTGCAGCCGCTGGCGCATCTGATCCTGCGTGCCGGGGTCCGCCTCGGCACCGGCCTGCAGCAGGCGCTGGCGCACGCCCGCATCGTTCATGGCGACGTTGAAATCCGCGTTGATTCTGTCCAGCAGCGGCTGCGGTGTCTGGGCCGGTGCGAACAGCGCGGCCCACGAATACGCCTCGTAGCCGGGCAAGCCCGATTCCGCCACGGTTGGCACATCGGGCAGCATGCCGGAACGCTTGCGGCTGGCCACGCCCAGCACCTTGATACGGCCGGACTTGATGTGTTGCAGCGCGGTCGGTGCGTCGCTGAACATCAACTGCACCTGGCCGCCCAGCAGATCGCTCATGGCCGGGCCGCTGCCCTTGTACGGGATGTGCTGCAGCCGGGTGCCGGCTTCCATGTTGAAGAGCTCGCCGGCCAGATGCGTGCCGCCGCCGTTGCCCGACGATCCATAGGCCAACGGCCGCTCGCTCTTTTTGGCGTAGGCAATCAATTCCTTGATGTTGTTGGCGGGCACCGAGGGATGTGCGACCACGAATACCGGGAACATCGCCGCGAAGCTGATCGGGGCGAAGTCCTTTTCGATGTCATAGGGCAGCTTGCCCATCAGCGAAGGATTGACCGCGTGGTGGATGGAGCCGAGGAACAGCCCGTAGCCGTCCGGCGCTTCCTTGGCGGCGAGCGCCGCGCCGATGGTGCCGCCCGCGCCGGCGCGGTTGTCGATCACGATGGGCGTCTTCCACATTTCCCCAAGCTTCTGGCTGAAGATGCGCGCCGTGCTGTCGACCGGACCACCGGGCGGAAACGGCACGATCAGCCGCACCGGCTTGCTGGGCCACGCGTCGGCCGCCAGGGCCGCAAACGGTTGCGCCGCCATGCCGAGCAGGCCCGCCGCCAGCAGGCGCCGCCGCATCAGGGAAGGCGAATCGGGTGCGTCGGGCGCGAAAGTACGGGGAAAATGCATGCGGAGTCTCCTTGTGGCTTACCTCGAGGCGGCCTGTTCCTGCAGCACGCGCTTGAGAATCTTGCCGTTGTTATTGGTGGGCAATTCGGACAGCGCCACGATGCGCGCGGGCCGCTTGTAAGGGGCCAGACGCGTGCGCAAATGGCTTTGCAATGCGCTCAATTCCAGCGCCGCGCCGGGGCGCAATTCCACAAAGGCGACGATTTCCTCGTTGCCATCGCCTTCGGGGCATCCCACCACGGCCGAGCGCTGGATGCTGGGATGGGTGTTCAGTGCGGTTTCGACCTCGGCCGGATACACGTTGAAGCCCGAGCGGATGATCATTTCCTTTAAGCGGCCGACCACGAACAGCGCGCCATCGGCATGCATTTCCCCGAGGTCGCCGCTGGCATACCAGCCGCCTTCGCGCATCACCGCCGCCGTGGCGGCCGGGTCGCGGAAATAACCGGGCATCAGGCCGCGCCCGCGCAACCACAGTTCGCCGCGCTGTCCCAACGGCAGTGGTTGCCCAGTGGTCGCGTCGGTCACCTGCACCTCGGCTTCGGCCACCGCATAACCGGCACTGGTATCGGCGCGCTGCTCGTCGAGCCGTGTGACATGCACGGATCCCGCATACTCGGATAGCCCGTAACCATGGTGCAGCGTGAGCCCAAACGTGGCCTCGACGCGCTGCTTGAGCGCCAGGTCCAGCGGGCCAGCGCCGGTGTAGAGATAACGCAATGCCGGGGCCACGGGCCGCTCGATACCCTGCTCCTGCAAATACGCGAGCAGACGCGAGAACAACGTGGGCGGCCCCTGCAGTTGCGACACGCCGTGACGAGCCAGCGCGTCGAGCAGATCGGCGGGATCGAACTGCGGACGCATCACCAGTTGCGCACCGGCCAGCAGCGAACTCAACAGCACCGTGCCCAGGCCGAAGATGTGCGTCATCGGCACAAACGCATAGCTGCGATCCGCGGGTCCAAGCGCGCGCGCGTCGCGCGTAACGCGGGCAAAGTGGATCAGCGCGTCGTGCGTCAGCATCACACCCTTGGGCGTGCCCGTGGTGCCTGAGGTAAAGATCAGCGCCGCGACCTCGTCGCGCAACGGCTGCGCTTCGGGCCGGGCGTCGCTGCGCACCGCGCCGTGCTCCATGCCGGGCAGCGCCGATGGCGATGCGTGGAAACGGCGCGCATGCGCGTCGGCGGCGCGCGACGCCGCGGCGGTGAAATAGATCACTCGGGCGTCGGCCTTGTCGGCGAATGCGTCGATCTCCGCCGGCGCCATGCGCGCGTTGACACCGCACGACCATGCGCCCACGCGGCTGCAGGCCAGGATCAGCGCGGCATGCTCGGGACAGTTCTCCGCCACCACCATGACGCGATCGCCGGGACGCACGTCCAGCGCCAACAACTCCGCCTGCGCCGTGTCGGTCAGCGCGCCAAGCTCGGCAAAGGTCACGCTGCGGCCATCCGGCAGATGGATGAACGGTTGATCGGGCGCTTCGCTCAGCCATTGGTCGAGCAGATGATGGATCCGCGTAGTCACGAGTCTTGCCGTCCTTTGCAATGCCGATAATGTCCGCGCAGCATGACCGCAAAGTTTTTGGCGCGCCATTCGTAAATGGCAAGGGGCGGCTTCGATGCCGCGAAACCGCCTGGCGGGTACCGCATTCCGCATTCTCAAAGGCCGGATTCGGCAATCTCGAACCACCGGCGCACGCCCCCCCATAGAATCGATCCACCGACTGGAGACAGATTCATGGACCTGCGTTTCACAAAAGAAGAAGAAGCCTTCCGCCAGGAAGTGCGCGCCTTTGTCCAGGCCAGCCTGCCGTCCGACATCCGCAACAAGGTGCTGGGCCACCAGCGCGTTGAAAAGGACGACTACGTGCGTTGGCACCGCATCCTGCACGCCCATGGCTGGGGCGCGCCGACGTGGCCCAAGCAATGGGGCGGCACGGGCTGGAATGCGTTGCAGCGCCTGATCTTCGAAATCGAAACGCTGCGCGCCGGCGCGCCGCGCATGCTGCCCTTCGGACTGACGATGATCGGCCCGGTGCTGATGAAGTACGCCAGCCCCGCGCATCAGGAGCGCTTTCTGCCGCGCATTCCGGGCGTGGATGACTTCTGGTGTCAGGGTTATTCCGAACCCGGCGCCGGTTCGGATCTTGCATCGCTGCGCACGCGCGCGGTGCGGCGCGGCGACAAGTTCATTGTCAACGGCCAGAAGACATGGACCACCATGGCGCACTTTGCCGACTGGATCTTCTGTCTGGTGCGCACCGACCCCGAGGCCAAGGCCCAGGAAGGCATCTCGATGCTGCTGATCGACATGAAATCGCCGGGCGTGACGGTGCGGCAGATCAAGACGCTCGATGGCGGGCACGATGTCAACGAGACATGGTTCGAGGATGTCGAGGTGCCGGCGGAAAACCTGCTCGGCGAGGAAAACAAGGGCTGGACCTACGCCAAGTATCTGTTGGGCCACGAGCGCACCGGCATCGCCGGCATCGGCCACTGCTATCGCGAACTGCGCCAGTTGCGGCACTACGCGGCAGAGACCACCGATGGCCGCGGCCGACCGCTGATCGAGGACGCGCGCATGCGCGACAAGATCGCCCGCCTGGAAATGGACCTGTTGGCGCTGGAAATGCTGCTGCTGCGCGTGGCAACGCAGGCGGCCGGTACGCCGGGGCCCGAGGCGTCGCTGGTGAAGATCCGCGGATCGGAGCTGCAGCAGGACATCGCGATGCTGCAAATGGAAGTGGCCGGTCCCAACGGCTGGCCCTATTCGCCCGACTGGCTGGAGCCCGGCGCGCCGCGTCCCGCAGGTGGACCCGCCTGGGCCGCGCCCGCCGCCTCCACCTATTACGACATGCGCAAGACCACCATCTACGGCGGATCGACGGAAGTGCAAAAGAACATCATCTCGAAGATGATCATCGGCTTCTAAGGCAAAGGACGACAGGCATGGATTTCACCTACAGCGAAGAGCAGCAGATGCTGGCTGACAGCTTGCGCCGCTTTGTCGCGTCCGAATACACGTTCGAAAATCGCCGTCGCAACGCGCGCGATCACGGCGCGTTCGACCCGCGCATCTGGTCGGCGCTGGCCGAGATGGGCGTGCTGGGTCTCGGCATTCCGGCCGAACACGGCGGCTTTGGCGAAGGCCCCGCCAGCCAGGTGGTGGTACAGCGCGAACTGGGCCGCGCGCTGGTGCAGGAACCCGTGATTCCCGGCGCTGTCATCGCTGGCGCGGTGCTCTCGCACTACGCGCCGGCCGCGCTGCAGACGCAGTGGCTACCGGCCATCGCCAATGGCGAACGGGTCTTCGCGCTGGCGTATCTGGAACCGGCCACACGCTACCGGCTGGACACCGCGCAAGCGGCGGCCACGCCATGCGCCAACCAGGGCTACGTGATCGATGGCGTGAAGTCGACGGTGTGGCACGGCGGCGCGGCCGACATGTATCTCGTCAGCGCCAAGCTCGATGGCGCGCTCGCGCTGTTCGTGGTGCAGCGCGACGCGCCGGGCGTGAGCGTGACGCCGTATCCGACGATCGACCGACTGGCGGGTGCGGACCTCGCCCTGGAGAACGCGCCGGCCACGCTCGTCACGGCCGATGGCCTCGGGGCGCTCGAATTCGGCATCGACCACGGCATCGCCGCGCAATGCGCGGCAGCGGCCGGCGCAATGGAGCGCCTGATCGAAATCACCGCCGAATACCTGGGCGCGCGCAAGCAGTTTGGCAAGCCGCTGGCATCGTTCCAGGCTCTACAGCACCGCATGGCCGAGATGCTGATGCACAAGGAGCTGGCGCTGTCGATGGCCTATGTGGCTGCGCAGGGGCTCGATGCCGCCGATGCGGCCGAACGCCGCCGCAAGGTGTCCGCCGCCAAGGTGATTACGGCCAGGGCGGCGCGCTTCGTCGGCCAGCAGGCCGTGCAACTGCACGGCGGCATGGGCATGACAGACGAGCTGGAAGTGGGCGACTATTTCAAGGCGCTGACCATGACAGACGTATTGCTGGGCGATACTGATCTGCACATGGAGCGCTACTGCGGCGCCATGGCAGCCTGACAGCAGCCATCCAATCGGCAGCCGTGCGCAATCGCTCGGCAACAACGCAAACCAGGCCCGCCGGGGCGCGATGACCGCCATCGCGTCACGGCCCGCCTCAACGGAAGATATCGATGACCATCAATGGCAAGGCATACATCGTCGGGGCCTACGAGCACCCGACCCGCAAGGCGCCGGACAAGACCGTGGCGCAGCTTCACGCCGAAAGCGCCAAGGGCGCGCTGGAGGACGCGGGGCTCACGCTGGCCGATGTCGACGGCTATTTCTGCGCCGGCGACGCGCCGGGCCTCGGCATGGTCAACATGGTCGACTATCTGGGCCTCAATGCGCGACATGTCGATTCCACCGAGATGGGCGGATCGTCCTATATCGCGCACGTGTCGCATGCCGCGCAGGCCATCGCTGCCGGCAAGTGCAATGTGGCGTTGATCACGCTGGCCGGGCGCCCGCGCTCGGAAGGGTCGAGCGGCACGCAGGCGCGCAACTGGGGCGCGAACCTGCCGGACCAGCCCTTCGAGGCGCCCTTCAGCCCGGTAACGGTGAACCTCTATGCAATGGTGGCGCAGCGCCATATGTACGAATTCGGCACCACGCCGGAACAGCTCGCATGGATCAAGGTGGCCGCGTCGCATCACGCGCAGCACAATCCCAACGCCATGCTGCGCGAGCTGGTCACGGTCGAGGACGTGCTCAATTCCCCGATGATCTCGGATCCGCTGCATCGGCTCGATTGCTGCGTGGTGTCGGACGGCGGCGGCGCGCTGATCGTGGCGCGCCCGGAAATCGCCGCCACGCTCAAGCGCCCGAAAATCAAGGTGCTGGGCGCGGGCGAGCATGTCAAGGGCCTGCTGGGCGGCCATGTCGATCTGTCATGGTCGGCAGCGCGCGTATCCGGGGCGGCGGCGTTTGCCGAAGCGGGCGTGACGCCCGCCGATATCCAGTACGCGTCGATCTACGACAGCTTCACGATCACCGTGCTGATGCAGCTCGAGGATCTGGGCTTCTGCAAGAAGGGCGAAGGCGGCAAGTTCGTGATGGACGGCAACCTGATTGCCGGCGTCGGCAAGCTGCCGATCAACACCGACGGCGGCGGCCTGTGCAACAACCATCCGGCCAATCGCGGCGGCATCACCAAGGTGATCGAAGCCGTGCGCCAGTTGCGCGGCGAAGCGCACCCCGCCGTGCAGGTCAAGGACTGCGGCCTGGCGCTGGCGCAGGGAACCGGCGGGTACATGGGATCGCGCCATGGCTCCGCTACGCTGATCCTCGAACGTGAATAAGGGATGACAACCATGACCACTCCTTACGTCCCCTCGCCGTTCAAGGCGCCCGACGAACTCCCCGACAACGCCGCCTTCTGGCAGGCCGCGCGCGAAGGCCAGCTGCTGGTGCGCCACTGCAAGGGCTGCGGCAAGCCGCACTGGTATCCGCGTGTGCTGTGCCCGTTCTGCATGGGCGAGACCGAATGGAAATCCGCCAGCGGCTTCGGCGAGATCTA
This sequence comes from Cupriavidus pauculus, assembly GCF_008801835.1. Classification (GTDB taxonomy): domain Bacteria; phylum Pseudomonadota; class Gammaproteobacteria; order Burkholderiales; family Burkholderiaceae; genus Cupriavidus; species Cupriavidus pauculus. The sequence continues at coordinate 64,149 of NZ_VZOW01000014.1, forward strand.
TTCGTTCAGCATCACACGCCGCGCCGGCCCCAATCCGTTCTGCATCGCCTATGTGAAGCTGGACGAAGGCGTGACGATGATGACCCACATCGTCGATACCGATCTCGACAGCGTGCGGATCGGCCAGCGCGTGAAGGTGCGCTTTGCCGATTCCGAAGGCGGTCCGCCCGTGCCGGTTTTCGCGCCGGTCTGACGCGGGAGACAGACATGCCGATCAGCTATCAGCATCTACGCAATCGCGTGTTTGCGCCGGTACGTCAGCGCTACACCGCGCGCGACACCATGCTCTATGCGCTAAGCCTGGGCCTTGGCAACGATCCGATGAACGCACGCGCGCTGCCCTTCGTCTACGAAGGCGCGCCGGGAGGCCTGCGCGCACTGCCGTCTCAGGCGGTGGTGCTCGGCTATCCCGGCTTCTGGGCGCGCGAGCGGGACACCGGCATCGACTGGGTGAAGCCGCTGCACGGCGAACAGCGTCTGCGCCTGCATCGTCCGCTGCCGGCCGAAGCCGAGGTGGTGGGACATAACCGCATCACGCATCTGACCGACAAGGGTGCAGGCAAGGGCGCCGTAATGGTGACGGAACGCCGCCTGGAAACCGCGCAGGGCGAATTGCTGGCCACGGTGCAGCAGATTTCGTTTCTGCGTGGCGACGGCGGCTACAGTCAGCAGGACGGCGGCCAGCCCAGCGACGAACCGTTGCCCGCGCTGCATCCAACGCCCGAAGACCGCGCACCCGATTTCATCGACACCCAGCCCACGCGGCCGGAAGCAGCGCTGCTGTATCGGCTGATGGGCGATTTCAATCCGCTGCACGCGGACCCTGCGGTGGCCACTGCGGCGGGATTCGAGCGGCCCATACTGCATGGTTTGGCCAGCTACGGGCTGGTGGCGCATGCGCTGCTGCGGCAATGTGCCGATCACGATGCAGCGCGGCTGCGGGCGCTCGATATCCGCTTTACCGCGCCGGTGTTCCCGGGCGAAACGCTGGTGACGGAGATCTGGCGCGATCCCGCGCACGCCAACCAGTTTGCGCTGCGCGCGCGTGTGCTGGAACGCGACAAGGTCGTGCTCAGCCACGGCTGGGCGGAAATCGCCTGACCGCCAATCGAACCGATATGACAACGCCATCCGATCCGGCCAACGGCCTGCCGTCCCCCTCATCGCAAACCGGCGCACTGAGCCATCTGCGCGTGCTCGATCTTTCGCGCGTACTGGCCGGGCCCTGGTGCACCCAGAATCTCGCCGACATGGGCGCCGATGTCATCAAGATCGAGAAACCCGGCGAGGGCGACGACACGCGGCGCTGGGGCCCGCCATACCTGTGCGGCGACGACGGCCCAACCAGCCAGGCCAGCTATTTCGCCGCGTGCAATCGCAACAAGCGCTCGGTGACGGTCGATATCGCCACGCCCGAGGGACAGGCGCTGATCCGCGAACTGGCCGCGCAAAGCGACGTACTGATCGAAAACTACAAGACCGGCGGGCTCAAGCGCTATGGCCTCGATTACGACACGCTCAGCGCGCTGAATCCGCGCCTGATCTATTGCTCGATCACCGGCTTCGGCCAGACCGGCCCTTACGCGGCGCGTCCCGGCTATGACCTGCTGGTGCAGGCCATGAGCGGCCTGATGAGCATTACCGGCCAGGCCGACGGCGAGCCTGGCGCGGGACCGGTGCGCGTTGGCGTGGCCGTGATCGACGTGTTCACGGGCATGTACGCCACCACGGCGATCCTTGGCGCGCTGGAAGCGCGGCATCACACTGGGCGCGGCCAGCGCATCGATATCGCGCTGCTCGACGTGGCGATGGCGGTGCTGGCCAACCAGGGCACCGGATATCTGAACGCGGGCACGGTGCCGACGCGCCAGGGCAATACGCATCCCAGCGTGGTGCCGTATCAGGATTTCCCGACGCGCGATGGCGACATGCTGCTGGCCATCGGCAACGATGGGCAGTTTGCGCGCTTCTGCGAAGTGGCAGACGTAGATTGGGCGCGCGATCCACGCTATGCGGCAAACAGCAGCCGCGTGGCCAACCGGCAGACCTTGATCCCGATGATGAGCGACATCACGCGCAAGAAGACCACGCGCGAATGGATCGGCCTGCTGGAGGCGGCATCGGTGCCCTGCGGGCCGATCAACAATATCGCGCAGGCGTTTGCCGACGAGCAGGTCCAGTATCGCGGGCTGCGCGTCGAACAATTCCGCTATGGGTCGTCGGCGGAGGCCAGCAACGACGCCTCGGCCGATCCGGTGAACCGCATCTGCACCACGGCCAGCCCGTTGCGATTGTCGGATACGCCCACCACGCTGCGCCACGCGCCGCCCGCGCTGGGCCAGCATACCGATGAGGTGCTGCGCGACACGCTGCATCTCGGCGCGGGAGAGATCGCGGAACTGCGCGCCAAAGGTGTGCTGTAGCGCCGTGGCGGCAATGCGTCTGGCCATCGAGGCGCGCAGCCAGCCCCAGCACCCCGCCGCCAGGAAGATCGAGCGCGCCGCGGCGAATTAGCGCAGCGCTGCGGCGAATTCTTCGAGCTGCGTGATCACAGTGTTCCAGCCGTCGAAGAAGCCCATCTTCTCGTGCTGGTCGCGCCCCGCTTCGTCCTGATGCATCACCTTGGCCGTGTAGCGGCATCCCGCGCCTTCGTCCTCCATCGTGACGATTGCGGTAAAGCCCAGCCACGGCTTGGCGGGACGCCAGTCCGCTTCGAGCATCGATGAGAACACGATGCGCGATTGCGGCACCACGTCGAGAAAGCTGCCGCGATTGTCGCTGACACCGCCGTCCGGGCCCTTCATGACGGTGTGGAAGGCGCCGCCGGCGCGCAGATCGAAGGCATGCACTTCCGTGGTCCACGGCCTGGGGCACCACCACTGCACCAACAGGTCCGGTTCGGACCATGCGCGCCACAGTGCGGCACGCGGTGCGCGCAAGACGCGCGTGATGATCAGATCGCGGGAATCAGCGCTTGCGGCTGCGGCTGCGGTTTGCGTCATCGGTTGTCTCCTGTTGATGAAGGTTTTCGACAAATGCCACCATGCGGTCCGCGCGTGCCTCCCACATGGCGCGTTGCGCGGCAATCCACTGCTCGGCCTCGGACAGCCTGGCCGGCACCAGTTCGCAGGTGCGCGTGCGACCGAGCTTGCTGGTGCGGATCAAGCCGCTGCGCTCCAGCACGCCGATGTGTTTCATGAATGACGGCAGCGCCATGTCGAACGGTGCGGCCAGCACCGACACGGGCTGCGCGCCGCCGACCAGCGCAGCGACGATCGCACAGCGCGTGGGATCGGCCAGCGCCTGGAACACTTCGCTGATCTGAGCTTGATAGTTAGCCATTGAGCTAAGTATATGCAGGCATGCTGCGCGCCGCAAGTTTTCACGCGCACGCCGTGTCGGGTGGAAGTGTGTGGGGGTCGAATGAAGGAAGCGCAGACGCAAACTCCGCCAGGCCACCGGCGCTTGCGACGACAAAAGCCCGCTCGATGGAGCGGGCCGGTAATGCGTTTGCAGCCATTTGCAGCCCGTGACTTCAAGCCGGGCCGCGGTGCCAGGCGCTTACTTCTTCGCGCCGTCCGTGTACGGATCGGCCTTGCCCACGCGGGCGCCGTCCAGATACGGATCGGGCTTGCCGGTCTTGGCGCCGTCCGTGTACGGATCGGTCTTGCGCGGCGCCAGGTCGGTGCGGGTGCTCGACTTCGATTGCACATCGAACTTGTCGGCCTTGCCAGACTTGGCGCCATCCAGATAGGGATCCGGCTTGCCGGTCTTTGCGCCGTCGGTGTACGGATCGACCTTCCTTTGCGCCTGCTGCGCGTGGGCCAATTGCACGGCGCCCAGGGCCGTCAGGGCTGCCACCATCAACGTCGGTACGGTCTTCTTCAGCATCATCATCCTCTCAGGTAAGGGCCAGACATCGCCCAGCATGCCCCGTATCGGCGCGTCGCCTGATCGGATTTGCCCGTCTTTTTTCAATTTGCACAGCCATTCAGCGCGGCGCCCGCTGCGGGCAACGCGCCGAGTCGATCAACTGGCCAGCTTGCATGCGCTGCGTCCAGACGCCGAACCCCAGCGCCAGCACACTGACCGAGGCGCCCAGCGCGCAAACGCCATGCCAGCCACCATGCGCATAGGCCAGCGTGGCGCCCATCGCGCCCAGGCCGCTGCCGGCCGCATAGAACAGCATATAGAGGCCGATCAGCCGACCGTGGGCGTTGGCGTGGGTGCGCACGATCAGGCTTTGGTTGGTCACATGCAGCGCCTGCGCGCCGGCGTCCAGCAGCACGATGCCCAATGCCAGAAGCCACAGCGACGCATCCATGCGCGACAACGGCCACCATGCAAGCAGCAGCAGGACCAGCGCCATCACGGTCACGCGCGGCGCGTAGCCGTCATCGACCCAGCGGCCGGTGCGCGCCGCGGCCAGCGCCCCGGCCACCCCGACCAACCCGAACGCACCGATGACGGTGTGGGCAAGGTGGAACGGCGGCGCGCTGAGGGCAAGCGCCAACGCGCTCCAGAAGATATTCAATACGGCGAACATCAGCAGCGCCAGGATGCCCCTGACCTGCAGTACCGGCTCGGTGCGTAGCAGCCAAAACATCGATGCGATCAGCCGCCAGTACCCGAGCGGCGCGGCGGCGTCGACCAGGCGGGGCAGACGCCGCCACAGCGGCACGGCCACGCACGCCATCAGCAGTGCCGCCAGCAGGTACACGCCACGCCAGCCCGCAAGATCGCTGACCGCCCCGGAAAACGCCCGCGCCGACAGCAACCCGATAAACACCCCACCCTGTGCGATGCCGATCACCCTGCCCTGCTCCCGCGCGGACGCTGCGCTTGCCGCATAGGCCAGCAAGCCCTGCGTCATCGCCGTGCCGAGCAGGCCCACGCCCAGCATGCCCACCAGCAACATCGGCGCCGATCGCGCCATGCCGACCAGCACCAGCACACCGACCAGCAACGCGAGCTGAATTCCCATCAGGCGGCGGCGCGGCAAGACATCGCCGAGCGGCACCACCAGCAGCAGCGCCAGCGCGCATCCCACCTGCGTCATCGCGACCACGCCGCCGACCAGCGCCGGCGCCATGGCGAACTCCAGCGCCAGCGCATCGAGCAATGGCTGAGCGTAATAGACGTTGGCCACGCTCAGGCCGCTGGCCACGGCAAACAGCATCAGCAAGCCGCGCGGCATGTCGGCCCGAACCGGTGGGACACTCATCGCAAATACCTCGTCATGTGGTTGCAAAATGAAACTCGTTGAATGCTAGGGCAACAGGTTTTAAAATGCAACCACATCAGAATCACCGAGAAAGCCGATGCCAAGCCAGCCCGAACCCGCAAACCAGCCGTGCCCGGTAGCGCGATCGCTCGACGTGATTGGCGACCGCTGGTCGCTGCTGATCGTTCGGGATGCATTCGATGGCGTGCGCCGCTTCGGCGATTTCCAGCGCAACCTTGGCGTGGCGCGCAATATCCTGGCGGGGCGGCTGCAGAAACTGGTGGAGGCCGGCGTGCTGCAAACCCAGGCGGCGTCCGATGGGTCGGCCTATCAGGAATACGTGCTGACGCCGCGCGGCGAACGTCTGTTCCCGGTGGTCGTGGCGTTGCGCCAGTGGGGCGAGCGCAATTTGTTCGCCAGTGGCGAGCGCCATTCCGTGCTGGTCGACCGGCGCACGGGCAAACCGGTGGGACGCATGGACCCCATGACCCGCGACGGCACCGTGATCAGGCCGGCCGACACCGAGGTGCGCAAGGTCCGGTAGCGATGGCACGCAGTGCATCGCCGCACGCCAAAAATACTGTCCCTATCTGGCCCAACGTTGTGAGCCTATGGACGGCCGATGCGCCCGCCGGCGCAGCGCCTAGGCGGCAGCCGATGCACCGCGCTGGCCGGCCGCGACGATCACGTGCGCCTGAATCCTGCCGCTCACCGGGCCGTCGCCATGGCGCTGCGCGATTGCGTGCGCCGCGCGCTCGATCGCCACTTGCAGCAGCCCGGCATCGCGCGCCTCGATTTCGCCGCGTAGTGGCGTTCCCAGACAATAAGCCGTAGCGACATCGCGCGCCGAATCCGCGCGGCTGACTTTCTCCAAAGTTTCGATTGCGATGTCGGCAAAGCCGGCGCGGCGCAGATCATCGCGAATCCGCGCAACATCGTGATAGCCGTGCGGCGTGCGGGCGAGGAATCGGGGTGGATCGTCGGCAAACGAGGCGGCAACAGCCTGGGTGACTTCGTCGGCAAACGCGTTGTGCTCGATGCGATCCCAGACATTGAAAACAAGCCGGCCGCCGGGCCTGAGCACGCGACGCGCCTCGGCGTAGCCGGCAACGCGGTCGGGAAAGAACATCGCGCCGAACTGGCAGCAGACGACGTCGAAGGCGCCATCGTCGAACGGCAGGTGCAGCGCATCGGCCTGCCGCCATTCGATCCGACTGTCGGCGCCCTGCCGCGCGGCGGCATAGTCGAGCATCGGCTGGTTGAGATCGGTGACCACATAGCGGGCTCGCGGGCCGAGGCGCGGTGCCAATGCGCGCGTGACCGCGCCGGTGCCGGCAGCCGTTTCGAGCACCGCTTCCGGCGAGCCGGCGGCCACGCGCTGCGCCAGGTCGTCGGCGTAATCCGCGAAGATCAGCGGCACCATCAGCTTGTCGTAAAACCCGGGGATCGAGCCAGCAAAGATCGTGTCGCGCTCAGTCATATTGCCCCCCCTGAAAGCCGTTGCGGGCCCCGCGCCGCTGCCCATCGGGCGCGCGGGCCAGCGGCCACGCACCATGGTGAACGCGACGGCCGGCGTCGTCAATTCAGCCATTAAGACGCGCGTTTGTGATGCTATATTCCCCACGCCTGCACGGGCATCCGAGATGCCTTGCGGGTGCCGCCGCTTACGCTCCGCCGAACCGGTTGAAGGCGTCAAAGCCCGTTGAGAAACTCGATTAGCGCTGCGTTGACCACGCCCGGTGCTTCCTGGGGTAGCCAGTGCCCCGCCGCCGCTACAACTTCAGACTTGCGCAGATTTGGCACTGTCTTGGGCATGGCATCGATCATTTCCCGCATGCCGGGCATGGCCAGCCCCGTATCTCTTTCGCCCACAAGGTAAAGGGCAGGCACTTCGATGCGCAGCCCCTCGAACGCGGCTTGCATTTCCCAATTTCTGTCCAGATTGCGATAGTAGTTCAGGCCGCCTCGAAAGCCGGAGACTTCGAAGGCGTGCACGAACTCTTCCAGATCGGCGGCCCCAAGCCAATTCGGCAAAGACGGGAAATCATCGAGAGTATCGAGATATGGCTTGTCCCGCGGCACCAATCCAAACGGATTCGGAGTGCTGGCGTCGCGAACGCCGACGTCGCCCGAGGCGGAAAAATAGATCTTGCGCAGCGTCGCCCCAACGTCAAGCGCAAGCTCGCGGTCGGCAAGTCCGCATTCGGAAAAGTAATGGGTGTAAAACCACGCCTGCTCGTTCTGCGGAAAGAGGCGACTTGGTGCGCAGGGCGCGCGACTCATCATCGGCACGCCAAGCGCCGCGACACCGCGAAATCGATCGGGCCGTAGCATTGCCGCCTGCCACGCAATAGTTGCGCCCCAATCGTTTCCGACGACCACGGCTTGGCTTTCACCGAGTACGCCAACGAGCGCAACAAGATCGCCGATAACGTCGAGCGTCGTGTATTGCCCGATATCTTCGGGGCACTCGCTTAAGCCGTATCCGCGCAAGTCCGGCGCGACAGCATGAAAACCGGCTTGCGCCAGTGCTGCGAGTTGATGCCGCCACGCATGCGAGGTCTCTGGAAACCCATGGCAAAGTAGCACCAATGGCCCGTTGCCCTGCTCAGCAACATGCAATCGGATGCCATTGGCTTCAATAAAGCGATGACGGTGGGCGGTCATGTGGGCTCGGTCTTATGATCGTTTGCAACACGGATTGCGTTAGCGTAACATCAAACATTACGGAACATCAATAGATCGGTTTTCATGCGACTCGACACCCGACTGGCCCGGCTCCTGCACGTTCTCGTGCACATGCATCTACGCGGTGGTTCGACCACATCCGACAACATCGCACTGATGCTTCACACCAACCCGGTTGTGGTGCGAAGAACGATGGCAGCGCTGCGGGACGCCGGCTACGTCCAGTCTGCGGGCGGACGAGGGGGCGGGTGGGAACTCGCGCGAGATCCGGAGGATTTCACGGTAAGGGATGTCTTCGAGGCGATCGCCCATACGACGCTTTTCGCACTGGGCCCCGCCGATGACAATCCGGCATGCCCGGTAGAGGCTGCCGTAAATCGCTATCTCAATGACGCCCTTGGTGCCGCGGAAGCGGCGATGCTGCGGATCTTTGGCAAGAAGAGCCTGGCCACAATCGCCCGCGATGTCACTGCATCGACATCGGGAGAATCCAGCGGCCAAGTCCAAGGCCCAGCGAATGGAAAGCTGCGGCAGACTGGGCGTTAACACGACGAATTCGGCTGAATCGCCGGGAACGCCACGACTGCCACTTCAGCCGATGTTGCTGTGCGCATCCGCTCCCAGGTATTGCGTGATGTCGACGTGATCGATCTGCTCCGGCCGCATGAAGCGCTGCGCATAGCGCAGATACACGCCGGAGGTCAGAAACAGCTCGAACAATTCCGGATCGATATGGTGCTGGTCGCGGGCCATTGCCATGATGCGGACCGATTCCGATAGCGTCTTGGCCGGCTTGTATGGCCGATCGGCCGCGGTAAGCGCTTCGAAGACATCGGCAATCGCCATCATTCTGGCCAGCGGGCTCATTTGTTCGCGATGCAGCCGGCGCGGATAGCCGGTGCCATCCATCTTCTCGTGATGGCTGCCGGCGATTTCCGGCACCTGCCGCAGCGCCTTGGGAAACGGCAGTAGCGACAGCATGATCTGCGTCTGCACGATATGGTCCTCGATCTTGAAGCGCTCCTCTGTGCTCAGGGTGCCGCGCCTCACCATCAGGTTGTGCAGCTCGCCCCGGTTGTAGAGATGCCGCGGCGTATCGAGCTTGAAACCCCACGGATTGTCGGCAGGAATCGTGTCGTGTGCGGTGCGCTCGATGATGTGTTCGTCCTTGTCCGCCAGCAGCGGCTCCCATGCGGGCAGCGGCTGCGCCGGCACGCGCGCCTTGCGCGACAGTTCCTCGCGCGAGATGCCGAGCCGGTCGTCCAGCGTGCGTTGCCAAGTGCGCGATGCCACCTGCAGCAGGCGGTCCTTGTGCGCGGCGTCCATGAACTCCGCACCCTGGTTGCAGGTGGCGACAAAAGCGAAGTCGTCGTCCAGCGCCTGGCATGTCTGGTCACACCGGGCCCTGGCGGCGTGCTCGTCTTCGCCCGCTGCAATTGCGCGCAGGTAATCGATTTGCGCATCGCGCTTCAGCACTTCAAAACGCATGCGAATCTCGTGGATGCGATCGTGCAACGTTTCCAGCTTGGTGGCCTTGTCGATGATGTACTCGGGAGTCGTCACCTTGCCGCAGTCATGCAGCCACGCGGCCACATGCAGCGCCTCTTTTTGCGTATCGGTCATCTGGAACGACTTGTACGGGCCCTCGGTGGCATCGCAAGCAGCGGCCGCCAGCATCTTTGCCAGATGCGGCACACGTTCGCAATGGCCGCCGGTATGCGGGCTCTTGGCGTCGATGGCGCCGGCCAGCAACTTGATGAACGCATCGAACAGCACGCGTTGTGCCTCCGTCAGCGCGCGCACCTCGATGGCGCCCGCGCACAGCCCCGACAGCGTCCTGACGAAGGCAAGCTGGGCCGCTTCCATCGGGGTGTCGCGCAGCAACAGAATCACGCCCTGCAGCTCTTGCTGGCGCGTGACGAGCGGAATCGCCACGGCATGGCTGGCGTCGCCGCACACCAGTCCTTCCAGGCCGGCGGCGCGCAGCGCGTCGATCGGCATGGCGCCGGCCTGCGGCGCCAGCGACACCGCCGCGGAACGGACCAGCGGCGGGGCCTGTTCGATGGTGGTCGGCGGCACGCGGGCCGACGCATCCTCGCCGGCCCGGTCCAGCGCCGCCCCGGTGTTCAGTGCGTCATCATCGGCCAGGTAAAGCACGCCGGCGCGCCCACCCGCGGCGTCGAGCGTCTTGCGCAACAGCAGCGGCAACAGGGTTTCCAGCCGCGATTCGGCCGAGATTGCCGTCGCGATCGCCAGAAAGCGCTGAATGGTCTGCCGCATGCTCTCGGTGGCCGCGGCCAGCGCATTGACCTCCTTGATGCGCGACCGCGCGGCGACCGGATCAAAAAAATCGAACCTGCGGATGGCCTCGACGCCCTCGGCCAGCTTCTGCAGCGGATGCGAAATCCGCCGCGCCGCGAGCCAGATCAGCGGCATTGACAGCAATATGACCAGGGCCGTTGCCGCCAGACTCACCAGCGCGCGTTGCCGCGCATCTTTCAGCAGTTCCGCTTGCGGGATGGCCGACACCAGGAACAGCGGATCGCCGTCGCTTGGCGTCACGCGGTCGATCTGGGTGTACCAGGTCCTGCCGTCAACCGACTCTGTCGCGGCCGCCGAAGCCTTCGCGCCCAGCCTTGCGATACCCGCGGCCACGTGCGTCAGGATTGGGATACGGTAGCGGGCCGCCGAGGCCGGCACGTCAAGCTGGATCGCGTCGGGCGCTGCGTCGGACTCGGGCGGCCTCCGGTCGACCGCAAGGACCTTGCCGCCTGCATCCAGCAGCGCAAGCACCGACCCCGGCGTGGTCTCTTCGCGCGCCAGCATCTGGCCGAGCGAATCGAGCCTGAAATCTCCGCCGACCACCGCCTGCCGGCCCTGGGCCGGCACCGCCAGCGTTGCGCCCGCGTCCTGGTCGGCAAAGAACATATAGGGATCGGTGCGGATCAGGCCGCCCGCCGCCATCGCACGGACGTACCACGGTCGTTGCCGCGGGTCGAACTTGCTCGCGAAATCCGCGTCGTCGGCCTGCCCCACCACTGCCAGGCTCGCATCGAGGAAGATCAGCCGACCCGTTGGTTCTTTGGTGCCTGTCGCCGCCGCATCGACGCTGCGCACGACGTAGGCCGCTGGTTGCGGCGCCCTGAACAGCCGGCGTTCGGCGTCGGTGCGCAGCAGCCGCATGTAGAAGAAGCTGCCATCGGCGTAACCGAGGTACAGCGACTGCAGGATCGGGGACGTCTCGAGCGCGTCGCGAATCAGCGCGAGCCTTTGCAGGCGCTGATCGAGGGACCGCGCATCGGCAAGCGAGCTATGACTGATGAGCTTGACGGCCATCTGCGCCGGGTTCATCAGTTCCTCCACCTCGTCGAGCGTGTGGCGGCTGATGCGGCGCGTGGCATCGGCAGTGGCGGTTTCCAGCGCCTGCTTGGTCATGACGAAGTTGATGGCGCAGGTCAGCGCCCCGACCACAAGCACCAGGCTCCCGAAAAGCATCCACAGATGGACGTGAAGCGGGAGATCCCTGAGCTTTGGCATTGAATGTCCTTGGTGGGCGTCGCCTGACGCTTCCGGCGCTTGCAATCGTGGCGTTTGTCGGGGAAAGAGATTTATCGATATCCCCGGATATCTTTACGACACTTGCGATCTTAGGATGATTTACCAGCATTTGCGATATCGATGATCGCGCCCGCCGCGGCGGCTGTCGTCGCGACGCGCGCAGCCTTGTCCGCGGAATTGTTTGCTTCCAACAGGAATCGACCCAGTCTGAGAATGCACACACATACAAAATCGGGAAGTAGGCTTGACGTCAATAACGGTTCACGTCGGGCTTTGCCAACAAGCTGCGGTCTGCGTGTGGGGCGACCCAAGGATTTCCGGGACTGGCATCCCACCGCACACTGCAAGCGATCTCAAAGGGGGAGATGACGATGGACGACCATACCCAGATTCTCGTGTGCGGATGCGGTGCGCCTGTACGGATCAGGGAATTGCGCTTCGCGCTGGCCGGTAACCAGGCACGCGACTGGGCGCCCTGCCCGGTCTGCTACCGCAAGCTCTATCAGATGCGTGTGGACGGCGTGGTTTGCGCCGAGCTGGTGTCAGAGCTGGAGTGGGATTAGCCGCCTCGGCGCCGACGCGCAGGTCGACGCCGACGGCCGAATGAAAGCGCACCGCCCACGAGCGTGGCCGGCGCGCCGCGCGCTGCCCGCTTACGGCAGCGCTTATGGCAGCGCTTAAGGCAGCACTTAAGGCAGCGCTTGGCGCCGCGACGTCACGAGCAGCCCGGCAAGGGCGAGCAGTGCGAGCCCGCCGCCGGTGACGACGATGCCTGTCCATCCGAAGTGGATGTACAGCGTGCTGGCCATCGCCGACCCAACTGCCCCGCCCACGAAGATCGCCGTCATATAGAGGGCGTTCAGCCGTCCGCGGCTCGCTGCGTCGAGCGCATAGATCGCACGTTGCCCCAGGACCATATTCATCTGGACGGCAAAGTCGAGCAGGATGCCGGTCGCCGCAAGACCGAAGATCGCCACGCTGCCGCCTGCCATCCCGGGAAGAAAGCTCAGGGCCGCCACGATCAGTGCGGCAAGCGAGGCGAGGCGGCTATGTCCGGCATCGGCAAGGCGGCCGGCAATCGGCGCAGCCACCGCGCCCAGTGCACCGACCAGCGCAAACAGTCCGATCTGCGATTGCGACAGCCCCAGGCGACCGCCGAGTTCCAGCGGCACGGCTGTCCAGAAAAGGCTAAAGGCGGCAAACAGAAGGCCCTGCAACAGCGCTCTCTGGCGCAGCACCGAATAACGGCCGAACAGATGCCACAGCGAGGCCAGCAGGCTGCCGTAGGTGGCGCGATGTTGCGGCACGCGGCGCGGCAACGTCGCTGCAATGATGCCCACGGTGAGCAGCGTCATCACTGCCGCGATGACGAACACCCCGCGCCATCCCAGCCATTGCGCGGCCATGCTGGACAACGGGCGCGACAGGAGAATGCCGGACAGCAGGCCGCCCATGATGGTGCCGACGGTGCGCCCGCGCAGCGCTTCTGGCGCCAGATGGGCCGCCAGCGGTATCAGGATCTGCACGCTGACCGAACTGATCCCGAGCAGCAGCGAAACGAGCAGGAACACCGTGGGTTGCGAAGCCAGCGCGGCGCCCGCCAGGCTGGCCGCGGCCGCCACGCCGCTGACGACCAGCAGGCGGCGGTTTTCGAGCAGATCGGCTAGCGGCACAAGGAAGAACAGCCCGATGGCGTAGCCGATCTGGGTCAGCGACACGATCACGCTGGCGCGCTCGAGCGACATGCCAATGGCCGGCGCAATGAGCTCGATGATCGGCTGCGCGTAGTAGAGATTGGCGACCAGCACGCCGGCGCTAAGGGAAAACAGCGCGACGAGACCTGCGGACATCGGCGCGGCTGCACTGCCTGCAATCGTGGGGGAGGACTGGGAAGACATGACTCCGGACTCCTGTAAGGGGATGCACGGAGGTTAAGGCCCAGGCGACGTTGCGAGAATCGCAACCGCGCGCAACGCAGCGTTGCGCAGGGGGCAAAGCCGTTACGAGCCGCGTGGAGACTGAAGCCCGGTCGGGCCCGGCAGCGTGCCGAGAAAATCGAGAAACGCCGCCACGCGCCGCGATCCACGGTGACTGGGCAGATAAAGCGCCGTAATGGACGACGAGGACTGGTTCGGGGTGACTTCCCAGGCGTCCAGCAACGCAACCAGCCGGCCGTCGGCGAGATCGGCCGCTACCAGCCAGTCCGGCAGCAGGCCGATGCCCAGCCCCGACAGCGCGGCGTCGCGCAGCACTTCGATATTGTTGCTGCGCAGGCTGCCCTGGACGGGCACTACCACCTTTTGCGCATCCTGGCCGGGCGCCGGCGGGCGAAATGTCCAGACCTGCTCGCGGCCGCCGAAGCTGAATCGCAGGCATCGATGATCGACCAGATCGGCCGGCTCGGCCACGGCGGGTTGTGGTTCGAGATAGGACGGGCTGGCAACTACCAGCCGGCGGAAGCGGCCAATCTCGCGCGCGATCACGTCATCGTATGCCGATGCACTGCCCAGCCGCACCGAAACATCGATTCGCTGCGCGACGAGATCGACGATCTCGTCTGTCAGTTGCACGTCCAGTTCCAGCTTCGGATAACGGGCCATCCAGTCGCCGAGGTAAGGCGACACGCAGCAGCGTCCGAATGCCACCGGCAGCGAAACACGCAACTGCCCAACCGGCATCTCGCCGCGATCGGCGATCAGCGCATCGGCTTCCTCCACCGCTTCGAGGATGCGGCGGGCATGCTGATAGTAATTGGCCCCGGCTTCCGTCACCGTCACCTGTCGCGTGGACCGGTTCAACAGGACCGCGCCCAGCTCAGTTTCCAAGGCATCGAGCGCGCGCGTCACCGATGACGTGGCCAGCCCCATTCGGCGCGCCGCAGACGAAAAACCCTTGGCGTCCACGGTCTCGACGAACGTCTTCAGAGCGAAAAATTTATCCATGCTTCGATGGCGGTTTCGGGGCCGGCAACGCCGCGCCCCGCTACGGTTGGCAAGCCGCAGCTTACCCCCCGCGCGGCGCCTTCCGCAATCGGCGACACCGATAGCCGGCTAAAGCCGATACCACTGAGCTTGCCGCTTGCCGCCGGGCTAATCGCCGAGCCGGATCCAGGTAGTTTTCAGGTCCTGGTATTTTTCCAGCGCGTGCAGCGACTTGTCGCGACCGAAGCCCGATTGCTTGACGCCGCCAAACGGCACGGTGATATCGCCATCCATGTAGCAGTTGACCCACACCAGCCCGCTGCGCAGCTTGCGCGATACGCGGTGCGCGCGCGACAGGTCGGACGTCCATAAGCCCGCCCCGAGGCCATACGGCGAATCGTTGGCCATGCGCACCACCTCGTCCTCGGTGTCGAACACGGTCACGGCCAGCACTGGTCCGAAGATTTCCTCGCGCACAATGGTCAGCGCCTGCGACGGGCATTCGAAGATCGTCGGCTGCACGAACCAGCCGCCGCTGCCGCCACGGGCAGCCTGTCCGCCCGCGCGCAGCGTCGCACCTTCCCTGCGGCCCGCCTCGATATACGACATCACGCGATCGAACTGGCGCCCATCGACGATCGCGCCCATGGCCGAGGCCGGATCGAGCGGATCTCCCGGCTGCATGGCGGCGGCATGCGCCTGCAGGCGCGTCAGGAAGGCTTCGTAGATGCCGCGCTGCACGTACAGACGCGATCCGGCGATACAGATCTCGCCCTGGTTGTTGAAAATGCCGATGGCGGCGGCCAGCGCGGCGCGCTCAACGTCCGGGCAGTCGTCGAACACGATATGCGGCGACTTGCCGCCGCACTCAAGCCAGACCCGCTTCAGGTTGGACTGCCCGCTGTATTCCATGAAACGCTTGCCGGTGGCGGTCGACCCAGTAAAGGCCAGGCAATCGACATCGGCATGGCGCCCAAGCGCCTGTCCCGCATCGGCGCCCAGCCCCGGCACCACGTTGAACACGCCCCGCGGCACGCCCGCCTGTTCGGCCAGCGCGGCAAGGCGGATCGCCGTCAGCGGCGATTGCTCGGCCGGCTTGAGCACCACGCTGTTGCCCGCAGCCAGCGCGGGAGCCACTTTCCAGCTTGCCATCAGCAGCGGATAGTTCCACGGCACCACGGCGGCCACCACGCCAACCGGCTCGCGCGTGATGGTTGCCAGCACGTTGCTGTCGGTCGGCGCGATCTCGTCATAGACCTTGTCGATGCTCTCCGCGTACCAGGCGTAGGTGCGCGCCGCCTCGGGGATATCGTAGAGCATCGTGTCGGCGATGGGCTTGCCCATGTCGAGCGTTTCCAGCAGCGCCAGTTCGTCGCGATGCGTGTCGATCAGCGCGGCCAGCCGCAGCAGGACCGCCTTGCGCTCGCTGCGCGGCATGTCGCGCCACGTACCGGCATCGAAGGCGCGTCGCGCGGCGGCCACGGCGCGGTCCACATCGGCCGCACCGCAAGCCGGTACGCGCGCCAGCAGCGCGCCGGTGGCCGGGTTGATGCAGTCGAATGTCGCGCCATCGGCGGCGCCCGTCCATTGCCCGTCGATATACGCCTGCGCGCCGATCTCTAGTGCGGCGGCCTTCGCCTGCCAGTCGCGCAGGGTGCCCAGTTCCTCGCTCATGCGTGCTCCTTGCCCGCTTGCGCCAGCATCGCGCCCAGCAGTACGTTGGCGCCGGCTTCCAGGTGTTCGGGCCTGGCGTCTTCCACTTCGTTATGGCTGATGCCGTCCTTGCACGGCACGAAGATCATCGCCGTCGGCGCTACGCCGGCGATATACACCGCGTCATGACCCGCGCCAGTCACGATGTCCTGATGGCTGTAGCCGCGGGCGCGGGCCTCGCTGCGTACATGCGCTACCAGTTCCGGCGCGAAAGGCGTCGGCGCGAAGTACTGCACATCGACGATCTTTACGTCGAGCGCGGCACCCGTGGTGGCGCCCTCCGCCAGCGCTGCACAAGCGTCGCGAAAACGCCTGTCCATCGCCTGCAACTGCTGCGCGTCCTGATGGCGCAGATCGACCGTGAAGGTGACGCTGCCCGGAATCACGTTGCGCGACGCCGGATGCACGTTGACCACGCCCACCGTGCCGCGGCCATGGGGTGCAAAGTCGTGAGCGATGCGGACGACTTCCTGCATCAGGTGCGTGGCGCCATACAGCGCATCGCGGCGCAGCGGCATCGGCGTCGGCCCGGCGTGCGCCTCCATGCCGGTCACGGTCACGTCGTACCAGCGCAGCCCCAACGATCCCGTCACCACGCCGATCACGTTGTCCTCGGCTTCCAGGATCGGGCCCTGCTCGATATGGGCTTCGAAATACGCGCCGACCGGACGGCCGCCCACGGGCAGATCGCCCGCGTAGCCGATCGCGCGGAGTTCGTCGTCGACGCGCTTGCCGGCCGTGTCGACAGCGTTCAGCGCCACCTCCAGCGGAAAGACGCCGGCAAACACGCCGGAGCCCATCATCACCGGCACAAACCGCGTGCCTTCCTCGTTGGTCCAGATCGCCAGTTCCAGCGGCGCCTCGGTCCGCGCGCCGTGATCGTTCAGCGTGCGCATCACTTCCAGCCCGGCCAGCACGCCAAAACAGCCGTCGAACTTGCCGCCGGTGGGCTGGGTGTCGATATGGCTGCCGGTCATCACCGGCGGCAGGCTGTCATCGCGGCCGGCGCGGCGGCCGAAGATATTGCCGACGCGGTCCACGGTCACCGTCAGGCCCGCATCGCGCATCCAGCCGGTCACCAGGTCGCGGCCCTGGCCGTCGAGTGCGGTCAGCGCGAGCCGCGCGTTGCCGCCCTTCGGCGTCGCGCCGATCGCGGCCAGATCCATCAGCGACTGCCACAGCCGCTTGCCGTCGATATGCAAAGTCGTCATCGCTTGCTCCCGATGTTCATGCGATGGCCGGCGCGAAGCCAGCCAGGAACGATTCCAGCGCCATGCCGATGGCGTCGACCTCATAGCCGCCCTCCTGCACCACCACGGTTGGCACGCCCAGCGCGTGGATGCGTTCGCCAATGCTGCGATACGCATCGATGCCCACCTGCAGCACGCTGATCGGATCATGGCGGTAGGTGTCGAAACCGAGCGCAAGCACCAGCGCCTGCGGGCGGTAGTCGCGCAGCGCATCGAGCGCACTGTCCAGCGCGGACAGAAAACCCGCATCGGCCGTGCCGTGCGGCAGCGGAAAATTGAGGTTGTAGCCGTAACCCGCGCCGTGGCCACGCTCCGTGGCATAGCCGGTATAGAACGGGTAATACGCGCCCGGATCGGCATGCAGCGAAATCGTCATCACGTCCGAGCGTTGATAGAAAATTTGCTGCGTGCCGTCGCCGTGATGGGCGTCGACGTCCAGCACCGCTACCTTGTCGAAGCGCTCCAGCAGCGTCTGTGCGGCAATGGCCGAGTTGTTGACGTAGCAGAATCCGCTGGCCCGGTCGGCATGTGCGTGATGACCTGACGGCCGGCACAACGCATAGGCCATGCCGTTGCCGTCGTGCGGCGCGCAGACATGCCGCGCCGCGGCCACCGCGCTATGCGCCGAGCGCAGGATCGAGCGCCAGCTGTCCGGTCCCAGCGGGCAGCTCAGGTCGCCCAGGTAATAGCCAGCTTCGGCAATCACGCTGCCGGACGGACAAGGCCCGCGCCGCGTCTTGTCGACCCGGCCGTTGTAGTACGGCGAGAGATTGGGCAGCACCTCGATACCTGGGTCCAGCGTGGGCGACGCCATGGCCATCCAGCGCACGTGCGCAGTGGAAAGGAAATCGAGGTAGGCCGGACTGTGCACGGTTTCCAGCGGCGCACGGCCGTAGTCCGGGGGCGTGGCAAGCTCGATACCGCGGGCATCGAGCGCCCGCTGAAGCGCGGCGGCGCGAGCCGGCACATCGGTCGGCTCGCACAGCCGGCCTGCGCGCATGAACTGCCGAGGCTGGTGCAGCAACTGGTCATCCGAAAAGAAGGCGCGCATTGTGGGATTCACGAAAAAGGTTCTGGTGGATGGGCCGGTCAGTGCGATTGCCGCGCCAGCGCGGCCGCGCGGATGCCTGACAGCGTCACGCCGGGCGCGATGCCATCGGGTTCGTAGCGCAGCTCGATCAGCGCCGGGAGGTTTTCGCGCGCGGCAAACTCCAGTGCGCGCGCAAAGGCGGGACCGAACGCCTCATCGTTGTCGACCACTTCGCCATGCCCGCGATACGCGCGGATCAGCTCGCTGAATGCAGGATTGTCGAAGGTCAGCGCAATCGTGCGGCCCGGAAACTCGCGTTCCTGGTGGGCGCGGATCGTGCCCCACATGCCGTTGTTGAACACGAGGATCACGATGCCGAGCCGGTACTGCATGGCCACGCCCAGCTCCTGCAGATTCATCTGGAAGCAGCCATCGCCCGCGTAGCAGACCACCGTGCGATCGGGCCGCTCGAGCTTGGCGGAAATCGCGGCGGGCAGCCCGTACCCCATCGATCCGACGGTTGGCGCCAGGCTGGTGCCCACGCCGTGAAAACGGTGATAGGTATGCGCAAACAGCGCGTAGTTGCCGGCGCCGACCGTGATGCACGCATCGGCCGGCACGTGGTCGCGCACGTGGCATGCCACGCGGTTCAGGTTCAACGCGCCCGGCGCTGCCTGGGGCGCCTGCCCGGCGCGGAAACTGGCGTGCGCCTCGGCCACCGCCGCGCGCGCCGGCGCCGTGGCGGGCGACAGTTGCGCGACGGCCGCCGCGAACGACACCACGTCGGCCGCGATCGGCAGCGTCGCGCGAAACACGCGGCCCAGCTCGTCGGGGTCGGGGTACACGTGCACCAGTTGCTGTTTGGGTAGCGGACTTTCGATCAGCGTGTAGCCCTCGGTCGTCGCCTCGCCCATGCGCGTGCCCACGGCGATCACCAGATCGGCATCGCGGATGCGCTGGCGCAGCGCGTCGGTCATGCCCCAGCCGACATGTCCGGCAAAGTTGGGATGGTCGTTGTCGAAGCATTCAAGCCGACGCCATGCCACGCCGACCGGCAGCGCGAACCGTTCGGCAAACCCCTCGATCTGCCGCAGCGCGGCGGGCGTCCAGCCCGATCCGCCCACCAACAGGAACGGCCGCTGCGCGCCGGCCAGCATCGTGCCCAGCCGATCGATCGACGCCGGCGTGGGCGCGCCGTACGCGCGTTGGTAGCGCGGCATGTCGGGCACGCTGGCCCGCCCCCACAACGTGTCCTCGGGCAATGCCAGCACCACCGGCCCCGGCCGTCCGCTGGTGGCCACCGCATAGGCGCGCGCGATGAATTCCGGAATGCGATCGGTGCGATCGATCTGCGCCACCCACTTCGCCATCTGGCCGAACATGCGCCGGTAATCGATTTCCTGGAACGCCTCGCGCTCGTAGAAATCGTTGCCGACCTGGCCAACGAACAGGATCATCGGCGTGGAGTCCTGGAACGCGGTATGCACAGCGATGCTGGCATTGGTGGCGCCGGGGCCGCGCGTGACGAAGCACACGCCGGGCTCGCCCGTCAGCTTGCCGTAGGCCTCGGCCATGTAACCCGCGCCGCTTTCCTGGCGGCAGACGATCGGCGCGATGGCGTCGCGGTGCTCATTGAGCGCGTCGATGCAGGGCAGATAGCTTTCGCCGGGCACCAGGAATACGCGCCGCGCGCCGTGGATTCGCAGCTGGTCGACCAGGATCTGGCCGCCGTTGCGCTCGCGCAGCGTACTCATGCGAGGCCTCCACGCTTGATCTCGATTTCAACGAACACGCATTCGCCATCGTGCGCATTGATCACGTTGTGTTCGACACCGGCGGGTCGTGAATATGCCTGGCCGGCCACCAGCTGGCTGGTGATCTCGCCCTGCGGGGTCTGCAGCAGCAGCGCGCCGGTGGTCATCGGCACCACCACGTAGTCATGGCCATGGCGATGGTGTCCGGTTTCGGCGCCCTTCGCGAAGCGCCATTCGGTCACGATCACGCGATCGTTGTCGACCTGGACGGTCGGTACGGCTTGCGGTCGGGTCATGGGTTGGTCCTTGGTCGGCGGATCAGCGGGTCAGTACTTCGGCGAGGATGTCGAGGCCCTCGTCCATCACGGCGTTCTCGATCGTGAGCGGGAACAGGAAGCGGATAACGTTGCCGTACACGCCGCACGACAACAGCAGCAAACCCTTCTCCAGCGCGCGGTTCTGCACGTCGCGCGTGAAATCAGCGTCGGGACTGCCGTCGGCGCGCCGGAATTCCACGGCCACCATCGCGCCGATGCCCCGCACCTCGGCGATCTGCGGCACGCGCGGCTTAAGACTGTTGAGCCGCTCCGTCAGGCGTTCGCCCAGCGCGGCGCCACGGGCGATCAGGTTCTCCGACTCCAGCACGTCCAGCACGGCCAGCGCCGACGCCACGGCCAGCGGGTTGCCCGCATAGGTGCCGCCCAGCCCGCCCGGCGACGGCGCGTCCATGATCTCGGCCCGTCCGCACACCGCAGACAGCGGCATCCCGCCCGCCAGGCTCTTGGCCATGGTGGTCAGGTCCGGCGCTACGTCGTAGTGCTCCATCGCAAACAGCTTGCCGGTGCGGCCAAAACCGGTCTGCACTTCGTCGGCGATCAGCAGAATGCCGTGCTCGTCGCAGATGGCGCGCAACATGCGCACGAACTCCGGCGGCGCCACATTGAAGCCGCCCTCGCCCTGCACCGGCTCGAAGATCATCGCGGCCACGCGGCGCGGATCGATATCGGCCTTGAACAGATGATCGAGCGCGCGACGCGCGTCGTCGACGCTCACGCCGTGCAGCGCCGACGGATACGGTGCGTGATAGACCTCGCCCGGGAACGGGCCGAAGCCCACCTTGTAAGGCGCCACCTTGCCAGTCAGCGCCATGCCCATCATCGTGCGGCCGTGAAAACCGCCCGAGAAGGCAATCACGCCCGGCCGTCCCGTGGCGGCGCGCGCGATCTTGATGGCGTTCTCGACGGCTTCGGCGCCGGTGGTGAAAAACGCCGTCTTGCGCGCCGAGCGGCCCGGTGCGCGCTGGTTGATTTTCTCGGCCAGCTCGATATAGCTGGCGTACGGCACGATCTGGTAGGCGGTATGCGTGAAGCGGTTCAGTTGTTCCTGCAGCGCGGCCACCAGGCGCGGATGGCGATGGCCGGTGTTGAGCACGGCGATGCCCGCGGCAAAGTCGATATAGCGCTTGCCTTCGACATCCCAGATCTCGCTGTTCTCGGCGCGTTCGGCGTAGAAATTGCACATCACGCCCACGCCGCGCGGGGTGGCGGCGTCCTTGCGGCGGACCAGTTCTGCGTTCTTCATGTGTATGGCTCCAGTGAATGCGTCAGGGACAAAGGCGTCAGGCGGCGGCGCGGATCAGCGTGGGGTCCCACGACTTGCCCGGAATGGCGTCGATCAGCCTGCGCGTGTAATCGTGTTCGGGGGCGTCAAAAATCTGCGCGGGCGGACCGGACTCCACCACGCGGCCGCGATGCATGACGATGATGTGATGGCAGATCTGCGCGGCAACGCGCAGGTCGTGCGTGATAAAGATAAGCGCGATGTCGAGCTTCTTCTGCAGGTCGGCCAGCAGTTGCAGCACCTGGGCCTGAACCGAAACGTCGAGTGCGGAAACCGATTCGTCGGCGACCAGCAGCTTGGGCTCCAGGGCGAGCGCCCGCGCGATGCCGATGCGCTGGCGCTGCCCGCCCGAAAACTGGTTCGGATAGCGATCGAACGCCGAGGGCTCCAGCCCCACCAGTTGCAGCAGTTCGCGCGCGCGCTTGCGTGCATCGTCCAGCGGCACGCCGTTGGCGACCGGGCCGTCGGTGATGATGCGGCCCACCGTGTGGCGTGGATTCAGCGATGCAAACGGATCCTGGAAGATCATCTGCACATCGCGCCGGAACGGTCGGAACTGGCGCTCGGACAGCCGCGCGATGTCCTGGCCGTCGAACAGCATCTGGCCGCCATCGACGCCGGTCAGCCGCAGCAGGCATTTGCCGATGGTGGACTTGCCCGAACCCGACTCGCCGACGATGCCCAGCGTCTGGCCGCGGCACACCTGGAACGACACGTCGTCCACCGCGTGCGTCACGCGTTTTTTTGAAAACAGCCCGCCGCCCGACACGTAGGTCTTGCGCAGGTTGCGCACCTTGAGCACGGTGGCGCCGGCATCGTGGCCGGCGTCCCTGGCGCGGCCGTGCGGCACGGCGCTGATCAGCCGGCGCGTATACGGATGCTGCGGATGTTCGAGCACCTGGCGTGCCGCGCCAATCTCCACCAGTTCGCCCTTTTCCATCACGGCCACGCGATCTGCAATCTCGGCCACCACGCCAAAATCGTGGGTGACGAACATTACGCCCATGCCCTTCTCCGCCTGGATACGGCGGATCAGCCGCAGAATCTGGGCCTGTGTGGTGACGTCCAGCGCGGTGGTCGGTTCGTCGGCGATCAGCAGCTTTGGCTCCAGCGCCAGGGCCATGGCGATGACCACGCGCTGGCGCTGTCCGCCCGACAAGCGGAACGGATAGCTGTGCACCAGCGTGGCCGGATCAGGCAGGCCGACGAATTCCAGCAGGTCCAGCACGCGGCGCCGACACGCATCGCCCGGATAGGCGCGATGCACGCGCATGACCTCGGCGATCTGGTCGCCCACGGTCATCACCGGGTTCAGCGCCGACAGCGGCTCCTGGAACACCATCGCCATGTCCTTGCCGCGCATGCCGAGCAAGGCGGACTCGTCCAGCGCCAACAGGTCGCGCCCCTGGAACAGGATCTGGCCAGACTCGGGCTTCAGGTAGGTGGGCAGCAGGCCCATGATGGCGTTGGCGCTCATCGACTTGCCCGAGCCCGATTCGCCCACGATGCACAGGATCTCGCCCGCGTGCAGGTCATAGGAGATATCGCGCACGGCGTGCGGACGGTCGCCGCCGCGCGGCAGCGCGATCGACAGGTTGCGGATCGACAGCAGCGGCTGGGGCGATTGCGGGGAATGGCTGGTTTGCGTCATGGGAGCGCTCCTTACTCGCCACGGCGGCGCAGTTGCGGGTTCAGGGCGTCGTTGAGCCCTTCGCCGATCAGGTTGATGGCCAGCACGGTCAGCAGAATGGCCACGCCGGGCCACACGCTCATCCACCATGCCTCGCGGATCATCGTGCGCGCCGCGCCGATCATGAAGCCCCAGCTCATCATGTTGCGATCGCCCAGGCCCAGGAACGACAGCGCCGATTCGGTCAGGATTGCCGTGGCGACCATGAACGATGCCGAGACGATGATGGGCGACATCGCGTTGGGCAGGATCTGCGTGACGATGATGCGCAGCGGACGCTGCCCGATCACCACGGCGGCCTGCACGAATTCGCGCTGTTTGAGCGACAGGAATTCGCCGCGCACCAGCCGCGCCACGGGCGGCCACGACACCACCGAGATCGCGCCGACGATCGAATAAATCGAAGGATTGAAGATGGCCACGATCACCACGGCCATCGCCAGTTGGGGAATGGTCTGGAAGAACTCGGTCAGGCGCATTAGCGCGTCGTCGATGCGCCCGCCGCAATAGCCGGCCACGGCGCCCACCATGACGCCCAGCACCAGCGCCACGGCCGTCGAGATCACGCCGACCAGCAGCGACACGCGCGCGCCGTACAGCAGCCCGGCCGTGATGTCGCGCCCGAGCATGTCGGTGCCGAACGGGTAAGCCATGTCGGCAAACGGCTTCATCAGCGGATCGGCCACCATCAGCCACGGCGATTCCTCGTACAGCAGCGGCGCCACGAACGACACCGCCACCACGGCGGCCAGCAGCAGCAGGCCGATCACCGCGCCGTAATTGCGGCAATAGCGTTTGACGAACGATTTCATGCAGTGGCCTCCTTGCCGCCGATGGCGATGCGGGGGTCGATGAAGCGATAGATCACGTCGGTTACCAGGTTGAAAAACACCACCAGCGCCGACGTCACGAAGAAGATGCCCAGCAGCAATTGGTAGTCGCGCTGCAGCAGCGCGTCGAACATCAACCGGCCGATGCCGGGCCACGAGAACACGGTCTCGGTCAGCACCGCGCCGCCAGCCATCTGGCCCAGCTGGATGCCCGCAAACGTGATCACTGGCAGCAGCGCATTGCGCAGCACATGCACGCGGATCACGCGACGCGCTGGCACGCCCTTG
This sequence comes from Cupriavidus pauculus, assembly GCF_008801835.1. Classification (GTDB taxonomy): domain Bacteria; phylum Pseudomonadota; class Gammaproteobacteria; order Burkholderiales; family Burkholderiaceae; genus Cupriavidus; species Cupriavidus pauculus. The sequence continues at coordinate 88,715 of NZ_VZOW01000014.1, forward strand.
GCGCGCGCGGTCTTGACGAAGTCCATGCCCATTACCTCCAACATCGACGCGCGCGTCAGCCGCACATACACTGCCATGAAGAAGCAGCCGAGCGAGATCGTCGGCAGGACCAAATGCAGCGCGATATCCTTGGCGCGCGCCATGCCGGTCAGGTTGGCGCCGACCGTTTCCATGCCGAAGGCCGGCAGCCAGCCCAGCACGACCGAGAACAGGATGATGGCCATCAGCGACAACCAGAACAGCGGCGTCGCATAGAGCAGCAGCGCACCGGACATCACCGCGCTGTCGATCCATCGCCGCCGGTTCTCATAGCGGGTTCGCGCGGAGATCACGCCCAGCAGCACGCCCATCGCGATCGAGAACACGAACGCGCCGCTCATCAGCAGGAACGTGGCAGGCAGCCGATCGAGAATCAGGTCCAGCACGGGCAGATGGTTGCGGTACGAGTAGCCCAGATCGAGCGTGGCCACGCCCTTGAGATAGATGCCCAGCTGCGTGAGCACGGGCTTGTCGAGCCCGAACTGCTCGCGCAGCTGCGTCACGTACGCCGCGTCGCCAGCGCCGGCCTCGCCTGCCATGACGGTGGCCGGATCGCCGGGCGCCATGCGGATCAGGAAGAAATTGATGACCACCACGCCGATCACCACCACCAGCGCCTTGGCCAGCCGGGACATCAGGAAAGACAGAAAACTCACGATCACCTCCGCACAACCATGACCTTGTGGCACGGCGCGCCGGCGGCAGTCCGCCAGCGCGCGATGCCGGCGTCGATCAGTTCTTCTCGATCGAAACGTTGTCGAACGACTCGTTCAGGCCAATGGCCGTGGTCACCAGGTTCTTGACGTTCTTGCGATACAGCGTCGGAAACTCGATCTCGAACAGGTTGGCGTTGGCCACGTCGTTCACCAGGATCTTCTGCAGCTCGCTGTAGAGCTTCTGGCGCTCGGCGCCATCCATGGTGGCGCCGGCTTTGGCCCACAAGTCGTCCGCGGTGGGGTTGCTGTAGCCCTGCACATTGGCGAACGGCGTGCCCTTGACCATGTTGCGCGTCACGTACAGGCGCTCCACGCCCAGCGCCGGATCACCATACTGGTACGTGTACGTCACGGTCATGTCGAAGTCCCAGTTGCCCACGCGCGCCGACCACGTGCCGGCATCGGCCGAATCGATGCTGACCTTGAAACCGAGCTGCTCGAGCATCTGCTTGATGTACTCGTCCAGGCGATCCCAGTTGGCGCCGTACGACGTCGACAGGATCTTGACCGGGTACTTGCCCACGTCCACGCCGGACGCCTTGATCTCGTCGCGCGCCTTCTTGATGCTGAAATCGAACGTCGGCATGTTCTTGTCGAAGAACAGCGTGCTCGACGAGAACGGGCTGACCGCGGGCTTGCCCATGCCGAAGAAAATGTTGTCGACAATCAGCTTGCGGTTCAGCGCATGCATCACGGCCTGGCGCACCTGCACGTTGTTGAACGGCGGCTTGCGCTGGTTCAGCAACAGGCTGGCCATGGGCGCGAACATCTCCCAGCCCTTGGTGGTGTATTCCACGTTGGGCAGCGCACGCAGACGCTTGACGTCGACATTGTCCACGTCGCCGCCGCGCAGCACCTGCACGTCGCCCTTCTCGAACGCCACGGCACGCGACGCCGAATCGGGAATCACGTAGAAGACCAGTTCGTCCAGGTACGGCTGGCCCTTTTTCCAGTAGTTCGGATTCTTGGCGAGCTTGATGTACGCGCCCTTCTTCCATTCCTTGAACACGAACGGACCCGTGCCCACCGGCTTCTGGTTGGCGGGGTTGTTGCGGTAGTCGGTGCCGTCGTAGATGTGCTTGGGCATCATCGGCATGGTGCCGGTCTCGAACATCGAGATGAACGGCGGAAACGGCTCCTTCAGCTTGATCTCGACCGTACTGTCGTTGACCGCGCGGATCGACGCCATGTACTTGTTGATGACCGCGCGGGTGCGCACATGCACTTCGCGCAGCATCTTGTCGATCGAGAACACCACGTCGGCGGACGTGAACGGTTTGCCGTCATGCCATTTCACGCCCTGCTGCAGCTCGAAGGTGTAGGTGAGGCCGTCGGGCGAGATCTTCCACGACTTGGCCAGCTCCGGACGCGGCTTCAGATCGGGGCCGTAGGTCAGCAGGCCCTGGTAGATCTTGCCTGCGATGTACTGCGTGGGGGCTTGCGAATTGAGCGCGCTGACCAGGATCGGCGGTTCCGGCTGCACGATGCCGGACAGTGTGCCGCCGGTGGTCTGGGCAAGCGCGGCGCCGGCCATCAGGCCGGCCGCGGCAACGAAAGCCATCGACACCAGGCTCCCCCTGATGCGTGACTGGACGCTGGCAGTGATGCATTTCATCGGTCGTTTCCTTTTTTTTGGGACAGGCAGGGTCATCGGGCAGCGTGCGGCGCACGTTGTCCGGGGGTTGCTTACAACGAGGGAAAATCAACGGCGCGCGATGGCGCCGCGGTTGCACGTCAGGCGGCCGTCAGTCCACGGCCGGCTCCACGCCGCACCAGTCGACCAGAAACTGCGCAAACGTAGTGGTGACGCGCACCATGCTGTCGATCGACACCGATTCGTCGATGCCGTGGATATTGCGCGCCTCGGGGCCGTAGCACGTGACCGGCGTATCGAGCGTGATGCGGAAGTGCCGCGCGTCGGTGGTGGCGGTAGTGGCCGTGCGTGCCACCTCACTGCCGTGCACTTTGCGATGCGCCTCGGCCAGCGCGCGCATCGGCGCGTTGTCGAGATCGAACTCGCAGCCCGGCGCGTGGAACCCTTCGTAGCGAATCTCCAACTGCAGCGTGCTGCCCAGCCGCGCCAGGGTATCGCGCACGCGCTGGGCGACGATGGCCTTGGCCTCGTTCACATCCATATGCGGATAGAAGCCGATGCGGATGCCCAGCGTGCATGTGCAGGGCACCGACGAATTCCATTCGCCGCCGTGGATCTGGCCAAGATTGAAGTTGATCGGATGCGCGTGATCGCGATACGCGGCCGGGCGATTGCGCGGCAGGTTCCACTCGGCTTCCAACTCGCGCAGGTCCGCCATTACGGCAATGCCGGCTTCCACCGGATTCACGCCCGTGGTCATGTACGCAGCGTGCGCGGGGCGTCCCGTCAGGTCGACGAACATCCAGAACACGCCCATTTGCGCCGTCATCAGCGACTCGCCAAGCGGCTCGGGGATCAGCACCGTATCGAACGACGCAAGCTTGCCCGCGCCCACCGCGTTGCGCAGTGCCGCCACCGTGGCCAGCGCGCCGTTTCCGGTGCTTTCTTCTTCCAGCACGGCATTGAATCCGACATTGCCCGCGGGCTGCACGCCGAGGTTCTTGAGCGCCTTGAACGCGGCCAGCGCGCACACGATGCCAGCCTTCATGTCGCCAGCGCCGCGGCCGAACAGCCAGCCATCTTCGACATACGCCTTGAATGGCGATTCGGCCCACATCGCATCGGGCCCGGTCGGCACCACGTCGAGATGGCCATTGAACAGCACCGAGCGGCCACCGCGTTCGCGCGGACGATGGGTGGCCAGCAGGTTGTAGCGGCCGCCATCGGGACAACATGGTGTGGAGAACAGCGGCAGGTCTTTCAGTTGCGCCGTGTTGAGCATGATGTGCTCGGACGTGAGGCCGAGGTCGCGCAGCGCGCCCTCAAGAAAGTCCACCGCCGGCTGTTCGGCGCCCGACGGGCTCTTCGCGGCAACGAAGCCGCTCAGGGTTTCCACCATGTACGGCGTCAGCGCGCGTACCGCTTCGGCAAGCGACTGCGTGGCGAGATCGGGTGCAAGGGCAGTGGCAGTATTCGGCATGGGGGCTCCACAAACGGACATCGAAAAAATCTGCATCGGCACGGATGGAAAATTAGCCGATGGTTGGTACCATCGGTAGGTCCATATGCAGTTTTTTGTCCGGAGCCACTTTGAAAGAGACCCTTCTCTCCGAGCTGCTGCTGCAACGTCTGGAACGTCGCGCAGCAACCCAGGATGGTGCATGGAACGGCAAGGCCGGCGAGCATATGAATCGCCAGCTTTATGTGATCATCCGGCAGGAAATCCTTGCTGGTGCTGTGCCTGCGGGCAGCAAGCTGCCCGCGTCGCGCGTGCTGGCAAAGGAGATCGGCGTATCGCGCAACACGGTGCTATATGCCTATGAGCAGTTGCTCGCCGAGGGGTACGTCACCGCGTCGAGCGGAAGTGGCACCTTCGTGTCGCATACGGTTCCCGACCATCGTGCATTGCACAACGGCAGTGCGCCGACTGGCACCATCGATGTGCCCGCAATGCAGCAACATCCCAACCGATATGCGTTATCGCGACGCGGCCAGCATCTGGTGTCCCATGCCAGTGCATCGGACCGGCAATGGGGCGCGTTCGTGGCCGGCGTGCCCGATGTCTCGCTGTTTCCGCACGCCGTGTGGGCGCGTCTGCTTAACAAGCACTGGCGCAATCCGAGCCCGCAATTGCTGACGTATGCGCACCACGGCGGCTACCTGCCGCTGAAAAAACTGCTGGCCGAGCATCTGCGGCTGGTGCGATCGGTGCGGTGCGAGCCCGACCAGATCATCCTGACCACCGGCATCCACCAGGCCGTCGACCTGATCGCGCGCCTGCTGGCCGACCCCGGCGACAAGGCGTGGATGGAAGACCCCGGGTACTGGGGCACCCGCAGCCTGCTATACAGCGCCGGCGTGGAGCCGATTCCGGTGCCGGTGGACGACGAAGGCATCGCACCGACGGCCGCCACGCTGCAGGATCCGCCGCGCTTCATCTTTGTCACGCCGTCGCACCAGTATCCATTGGGCATGATGATGAGCCTGTCGCGGCGCCGCATGCTGCTGGAATACGCGCGACAGCGCGGCGCGTGGATCATCGAGGACGACTACGACAGCGAGTTCCGCTTCGAGGGCCGTCCCGTCGCATCGCTGCAGGGGCTCGACGACAACGACCGCGTGATCTACATGGGCACGTTCTCGAAGACCCTGTTCCCGGGCCTGCGCATGGGCTTCATGGTGTTGCCAAAGCCGCTGGCGCCGCATTTCGCCACGGGGCTGTCGGAGCTGTATCGCGAAGGCCAGCTGGTACAGCAGGCCGTGCTGGCGGACTTTATCGAGGAAGGCCACTACGCCACCCATATCCGCCGCATGCGGCAACGCTATGCGCAGCGCCAGGCGTTGCTGCGCGAGGCGATCGCCACCCGCTTCGGCGACGACTGGCCCACCTCCACGCACGAGGCCGGCCTGCACATGGTGATGCATCTGCCGCCGGGCGCCGACGATCTTGGCATCAGCATGGCGGCGCGCACGCAAGGCTTGTCGGCGCGGCCGCTGTCGCGCTACTACAGTGAAGGCGCGGCGACGCAGCAGGGCCTGCTGCTGGGCTATGCATGCGTGCCCGAAGCCGAGATCGGGCCCGCATTCCGCAAGCTGGCGGAAGTGATCGAGCCCGCGCTGGAACATATGGCGCGCATGCAGGAGCCGCCCAGGACGATTGCCGCGCGCATCAGTGAGCAGGCCTGGAGCGGTGCATGACTGGTGCCATCGCGCCGCCCGCGAATGGTTCTTTACGCGACGGCATGCGCCAAGTAGGTTGCGCATCATCGTGACGACGTCCCTCTACTTGTTTCCATGACTGCCAATACGCCCCTGTTAGCCGAACTCGCCGCGCTACTCGATCCCGCCGGATTGCAAACCGGCGACGCCATCGAGATGCGCTTCCGCAAGGACTGGTATGCGCCGCTCGGCGCGCCGCCGCTTGCCGTGGCGCGGCCCCGCTCGACCGAGGAAGTGTCCGCGATCCTCGCGCTGTGCCATCGCCACGGTCAGCCCGTGGTGCCCCAGGGCGGGCTGACGGGGCTGGCGGCCGGCGCTACGCCCCACGCTGGCGAACTGGTGCTGTCGCTGGAGCGCATGCGCGGCGTGGAGGAAATCGACGCGCAGTCCGGCACCATGACCGTGCTCGCGGGCACCACGCTGCAGGCCGCGCAGGATGCGGCGCGCGAAGCGGGATGGCTGCTGGCGGTCGACCTTGGCGCGCGCGGCAGTTGCCAGATCGGCGGCAATATCGCCACCAATGCTGGGGGCAATCGCGTGATCCGCTACGGCATGATGCGCGATCAGGTGCTTGGCCTGGAAGTGGTGCTGGCCGATGGCACGGTGCTGACATCGCTGAACAAGATGTTGAAGAACAACGCTGGCTACGACGTGCGCCAGTATTTCGTCGGCAGCGAAGGCACGCTTGGCGTCATCACGCGCGCGGTGCTGCGGCTGGCGCCCTTGCCTTCGAGCACGCAGACCGCACTTTGCGCGCTGGCATCGTTCGAGGACGTGGTGAAGCTGCTGCGTCATGCGCAGCGTGCGTTGTCGGGCCGGGTCTCGGCGTTCGAGGCGATGTGGGCCGACTACTACACGCTGGTCACCACGCGCGTACCCGGCGTGCGTGCGCCCCTCCCCTCAGGCCATCCGTTCTATGTGCTCGTCGACCTGCAAGGCAGCGACGCCGATGCAGACGGTGCGGCATTCGAGCGCATGCTTGAGGACGCCATGAGCGAAGGACTGATCGTCGACGCAGCCATCGCCGCCAGCGGCAAGGAAGCCGAGAGCTTCTGGAAACTGCGCGACGCCGTGGCGGAATTTCCGCAGATGTGGGCGCCGAACGCCGCGTTCGACGTGAGCCTGCCGATCGGCCGGATCGGCGCGTTTGCCGACGCGCTGCGCACCGCGGTGCTGGCGCAGTGGCCCGGCGCCGAACTGGTGAACTTCGGTCATGTCGGCGACAGCAACCTGCATTTCAGCGTGCACCTGCCCGGCGTGGCCGCAGCGGACTTTCCCGAAGCCGCCATCGACGCCGTGGCCTACCAGGTCGTCCGCCAGTTTGCCGGCAGCATATCGGCCGAGCACGGCATCGGCGTGCACAAGAAGCCGTTCCTCCACCACTCGCGCAGCCCCGCGGAACTGGCGCTGATGCGCGCCATCAAGCAGGCGCTGGACCCGAAGGGCATTCTGAATCCGGGCAGGGTGATCGACGTTCCGTCGCCGTAGCAAACCCGGGCGGCAGGCGTTCAGGCCGCGGCAGGCGTGCCGGGGCCGGTCGGGGCGTCCGGGAACACGAGCCGGAACGCGGTCAGTCCGTCCACCACAGACTCCACCTGCACGCTGCCGTGGTGCAGATCCATGATGGTCTTGACGATGGCCAGGCCGATGCCCGACGACTCGCCGGAATTGGCGCGAGCGGGGTCGCCACGGAAGAATCTGTCGAACAGCCTGGGCAGGTGCTCGGCCGCGATGCCGGGGCCGGGATTGGCCACCTCGATCACCACCCGATCTTGCTCGCGCCAGCTGCGCAGCGTGATCACGGCCGCTTCGGGCGAATACTGCACGGCGTTCGACAGCAGGTTGCCCAACGCGCGCCGGAACAGCGTGGCGTCGGCCTCGAGCGTGCCACTGGCTGCCACCTCGATGGCGATGCCGCGCGCGTCGGCCAGCAGTTCGAAATAGTCGGCCTGCCGCGCCAGCTCGGCGCCAAGATCCAGCGTCACGCGCTTCATCGCCACCTGCGCATTGTCCGCGCGAGCCAGGAACAGCATGTTCTCGATCATGCGCGACAGCCGCTCGTACTCTTCCACATTGGAGGCCAGCAACGCCTGGTATTCCTCCACCGGCCGCTCGCTCGACAACGCCACCTGGGTCTGGCCCAGCAGGTTGCCGATGGGCGTGCGGAAATCGTGCGCCAGGTCGGCCGAAAACTGCGACAGCCGTTCATAGCGCTCGCGCAGCCGGTCGATCATTCGTTGCAGCGCCCGCGCCAGTTCGTCCAGTTCGGCCGGCAGGCGCGACGGGTCCACCGGCAGCGTGCCGCTGGCAAATGTCACGGATGCGGTGCCCGCCGCAATGCGCCGCAGTGGCGCCATGCCCGCATGCAATGCGGCGTAACCGAGCAGGCCCGCCGCCAGTGCGCCGAGACAGACGGCGATGCTCAGTTTCAGACGATAGTCGCGCAGCAACGCCACCCGCGAAGTGGCCACCTGGTACAGGTCCACCCGCATCGTTTCGGGCGCGGCGCCCGTGCGCGCGAGCATCGAGAGACCGCGCACGGGAATGTCGCCGCGCGTCTGCCAGGTCTGGATTGCGGTGGCCGATGGTGGATCGTTCAAGCCCACCGGTGTCATCGCGGGCACCTCGCCCGGCCGTGCGCCGGCCTCGATCATCAGGGTGCCGTCGGGCGCCAGGAGCCGCAGGCCGAATTCCTCGTTGCCGCTCACAATGCCGCTGATTTCGCGCCACTGCTCAGCCGGGGGCGCGCCAGCGGGCAGGCTGGCCAGTTCGGTTCGCGCGCGCATGGCCTTGCGCAGCAGTTCGGAGTCGTCACGCTCGATGATCTGCATGGCCAGCGCGCGATAGAGATACAGGCCCACGCCGGCGAACGCGCAGCCCGCAGTCAGCGCGAACGCCAGCGCCAGCCGCGCGGTCAGCGAACGGGCAAGCCGGCGCGCGTTCACGGCTTGCGGTTCTCCAGCACATAGCCGATACCGCGCACGCTGTGAATCAGCTTCGGCGTGAAATGGTCGTCCATCTTGACGCGCAGGCGACGGATCGCCACGTCGACCACATTGGTGTCGCTGTCGAAATTCATGTCCCAGACGTGCGATGCGATCTGGGTGCGGCTCAGCACTTCGCCACAGCGGCGCGCCAGGAAATGCAGCAGCGCGAATTCGCGCGGCGTCAGATCGATGCGCTGGCCGGCGCGCGTCACACGGTGCCGGAGCACATCGATCTCCAGATCGCCCACCTCGATGCGGTCGGCCTCGCGCACCGGGCCGCGCCGCAGCAGCGTACGGACCCGCGCCAACAGTTCCACGAATGCGAAGGGCTTGGCCAGATAGTCGTCCCCGCCTAGTTCCAGACCGCGCACGCGATCCTCCACTTCGTCGCGCGCGGTCAGGAACAGCACCGGTGTGTCCTTGGATTCGCGCAGCCGGCGCAACACGTCCCAGCCATTCATGCCGGGCAGCATCACGTCGAGGATGATCAGGTCGTAATCGGCTTCCATCGCCTGATGCAGGCCGTCCGCGCCGGTGCGCGCGACATCCACCACAAAGGCCGACTCGGTAAGCCCCTTGCGCAGATATTCGCCGGTTTTCGGTTCGTCTTCGATCACCAGGATCTTCATGGTCCAGTCCCTTGCTTGCGGCAGCGCACACGCTTGTACATCGCCCGCAACATGGTAGCGGGCGGCATCGCGCGTATGGATGACAAGACTGTAATCGTTTTGACCGGATTGCACAGGGCGGCCGCTTTTTAGAATCGCCATTCATTCCTGAACCGATTGCCGCGCCGCCACGCGCCGGGAGACATTGCATGTGGATTGTCAGGCTCGCCCTGCGCCGGCCCTATACCTTCATCGTCCTTGCCATCCTGCTCCTGCTGGGCGGCGCGGTAGCCATCGTGCGCATGCCGACCGATATCTTTCCGTCGATCGACATCCCGGTGGTGAGCGTGGTGTGGAGCTACAACGGCCTGTCCGCACAGGACATGGCGCAGCGCATCGTCACCGGCTACGAGCGGTCGCTGACCACCGACGTCGACAACATCGAGCACATCGAGTCGCAATCGCTGCCCGGCGTGGCGGTGATCAAGGTGTTCTTCCATCCCGGCGCCGACATCAACCGTGCGATTTCGCAAGCCACGGCCGGCGCGCAATCGATCCTCAAGCAGATGCCGCCCGGCGCCACGCCGCCGCTGGTGCTGAGCTACAACGCGTCGACCGTGCCGATCCTGCGGCTGGCGCTCGGTAGCGACACGTTGCCGGAGCAGCAGCTGTACGACCTGGGCAACAGCTTCATCCGCACCCAGCTTGCCACGGTGCAGGGCGCTGCGGTGCCGCTGCCCTACGGCGGCAAGGTGCGCCAGGTGATGGTGGACCTGAACATGCCGGCGCTGCAGGCACGCGGCCTGGCCCCGCTGGACGTGGTCAACGCCATCAACGCGCAAAACCTGGTGCTGCCCGGCGGCTCCGCCAAGATCGGCGCGCTCGAATACCGCGTGGACCTCAACGGCAGCACGCAGACCGTGGCCGCACTCAACGACCTGCCCGTGCGCAGCGGCCCGGACGGCACGGTGCTGGTGCGCGATGTGGCCCAGGTGCGCGACGGCTACGCGCCGCAGACCAACGTGGTGCGACACGACGGCAAGCGCGCGGCACTGCTGGAGGTCGAGAAGACCGGCAGCGCGTCCACCCTCACCGTGGTGGCGCAGATCCGCGCACTGTTGCCGCACATCCTGGCCGGCCTGCCGAAGTCCTTGCAGGTGCAGCCGCTGTCGGACCAGTCCGTGTTCGTCACCTCGGCCATCGATGGCGTGCTGCACGAGGCATTGGTGGCCGCATGCCTGACGGCGGCGATGATCCTGCTGTTTCTCGGCAGCTGGCGCGCCACGCTGATCATTGCGATCACCATCCCGTTGTCGGTGCTGGCCGCGCTGATCGCGCTCGCGGCGCTCGGCCAAACCCTCAACATCATGACGCTGGGCGGTCTGGCGCTCGCCGTGGGGGTGCTGGTCGACGACGCCACCGTGGCAATCGAGAACATTGCCCACCATCGTGAAACGGGCAAGCCGCTGGAACAGGCCATCCTCGACGGGGCGGGCGAGATCGCGCTGCCCACGCTGGTGTCGACGATGTGCATCTGCATCGTGTTCCTGCCGATGTTCCTGCTCAGCGGCGTGGCGCGCTACCTGTTCGTACCGCTGGCGGAGGCCGTGGTATTTGCGATGATGGCGTCCTATTTCCTGTCCCGCACGCTGATCCCCACGCTGGCGCACTACCTGCTGCGCGGCGAGGCAGCGGCGCGTCCCGCCACCGGCCCGATTGCGCGCTGGTGTGGTCAGGCGCATGCGCGCTTCGAGGCCGCGTTTGAACGCGTGCGCGCCGCCTATGCACGCCTGCTGGCGGCGGCGCTGGCCATGCCGCGCCGCACCATGCTGGTGTTTGCGCTCGCCTGCGCCGCATCGATGACGCTGGTGCCGTTCCTCGGGCAGGATTTCTTCCCCGCCGTCGATGGCAACGAGATCCGGCTGCACATGCGCGTGCGCACCGGCACGCGCATCGAGGAAACCGCGCGCATTGCCGATGGGGTCGAAGGCGAGATCCGGCGCGTGGCGGGGCCCGATTACGTGGCCGGCATCGTCGACAACATCGGCCTGCCGGTCAGCGGCATCAACCTCACCTATGACGCGGCGCTGCCGATCGGCACCGCAGACGCCGAGATTCTGGTGTCGCTGAAGCCGGGCGCCGAGCGTTCGGGCGTGCTGATCGAACAGCTCGACGCGGCGTTGCGCAAGGACTTCCCGGGCGTGAGCTTCTCGTTCCTGCCGGCGGACATGGTCAGCCAGATTCTCAATTTCGGCCTGCCCGCGCCGATCGACATCCAGATCGTGGGCAAAGACCTGGCTGGCAACCGCAAGGTGGCCGATCAGTTGCTGCGCAAGCTGGCCGGCGTGCCGGGCCTGGCGGATCTGCACCTGCAGCAGCCGGCGGACCAGCCGGCGCTGACCGTCGAGGTGGACCGCACCCGCGCCCTGCAGGCCGGGCTTTCGCAGCGCGAGGTGGCGCAGAACCTGCTGATTGCGCTATCCGGCAGCGGCCAGACCGCGCCGAATTTCTGGCTCGATCCCAGGAACGGCGTCAGTTATCCGCTGGCGGTTTCGGTGCCGCAGTACGCGATGAACTCGCTGCAGACGCTGTCCAGCATTCCGCTGGGGCTCGGCGCCGACACGGCGCTGCAGGGCGGTGCCGGTCAGCTTGGGCAGTTCGGCACCATCGTGCGAGCTAGCCAGCAGGGCGTGGTGTCGCACTACAACGTCCAGCCCGTGCTGGATCTGTTCGGCGCGGTGCGTGGCCGCGATCTGGGCGCAGTGGCGGCCGACGTGCAGCACATTGTCGACCAGGCGCGCACGCAGTTGCCTGCCGGGTCGGACATCGTGGTGCGCGGCCAGGTGCAGACCATGCACGCATCTTTTGCCGGACTGCTGACCGGACTGGCGGCCGCGATCGTGCTGGTGTACCTGCTGATGGTGGTGAACTTCCAGTCGTGGCTCGATCCGCTGGCGATCGTCGGCGCACTGCCAGTGGCGCTCGCGGGCATGGCGTGGATCCTGTTTGCCACGGACACCACGATCAGCGTCCCGGCACTCACCGGCGCCATCATCTGCGTGGGGATCGCCACCGCCAACAGCATTCTCGTGATCAGCCACGCGCGCGACGGCCTGGCCACCGGCAAATCCCCGCGCGATGCCGCATGGGAAGCCGGCTTCAGCCGCTTTCGTCCGGTTGCGATGACGGCGCTGGCCATGCTGTTCGGCATGGTGCCGATGGCGCTCGGGTCCGGCGGCGCCGGGGCCCAGAACGCACCGCTGGGCCGCACCGTGATCGGCGGCCTGGCATTCGGCACGATCGCCACGCTGGTGCTGGTGCCGGTCTTTTTTGCCGCGCTGCATGGCTGGATGGCCCGGCGCGCCCACTCCGACAACCATCCGATCCCTCACGAAAGCCTGGCATGAAACCCACCGAACCCGACATCGAGACCGTCGCGCCGCACCGCAATGCACGCCTGGCCATGCTGGCAGCGGCCGGCCTGTGCATGGCGCTGGCGCTGACCGCCGGCGTTGTACCGCGCTGGCAAAGCCGCGCCGTGCTGCAGCAACGTGCGCAGGCCGCGCAGACGCCCATCGTGCGCGTGGTGCTGCCGCACGCCGCGACGGCCGCGCACGAGATCGTCCTGCCGGCCGACGTGCACGCCTATGAGGACGCCGCGATCCACGCGCGCGTCAGTGGCTATCTGCGTCGCTGGTACGTCGACATCGGCGCGCGCGTGAAGGCCGGCCAGTTGCTGGCGATCATCGACGCCCCCGAAGTGGCCGACCAACTGCGCCAGGCGCGCGCCGACGAGGCCACGGCCGCCGCCAACTGGCAACTGGCCAGCAGCACGGCCCAACGCTGGCTGGACCTGCAGGCCACCCATTCCGTGGCGCAACAGGAGACCGATCAGAAAGTGGCCGACATGCATGCCAAGGCAGCGGCACTGGCCGCAGCCCGATCGAATACGTCGCGGCTTGCGCAACTGCAGCGCTACACCGAGATTCACGCGCCGTTCGATGGTGTGATCACGGCGCGCAATGTCGATACCGGCGCGCTGGTCGATGCCGGCAGCGCGCCGGGCCAGGGTCGCGAGCTGTTCCATCTCTCGGCCGGCACGCGGCTGCGCGTCTATGTGCAGGTGCCGCAGGACGACGCCGACGCAACGCTCGGGCCCGGCACGCAGGCCTGGCTGACGCTGCCGCAAGCGCCGGGTCAACGCTATCCCGCAACCGTGGCGCGCACCGCCGGCGCCATCGATCCGGTCACGCGGAGCCTGCGCGTCGAGCTCGACGTCGACAGCCAGGACGGGCACATCCTGCCCGGCGCCTACGCGCAGGCGCATCTGCGCATCGGCAGCGCGCAGGCCGCGCTGGACCTGCCGGCCAGCACGCTGATGTTCCCGGCTGGTGGCCCGATGGTGGCCGTGGTGGGCGCGGACAACCGGCTGACGCTGCGTCACGTCGATCTCGGCCGCGATTTTGGCTCGCACGTCGAAGTACTGGCCGGGCTGACGGGCAATGAGCGGGTCGTGGTCAATCCGGGCGACGGCATCGTGACCGGCATGGCGGTGCAGGTGGCCGCCGCGTCGAACGGAGGCCCGGCATGAAGCGCGCCGCCGCGATTCTGGCCTGCGCGTGGCTGGCCGGCTGCGCCAGCGTGCCCTATCAGCCTCCCGCGATGCCGATGCCGGCCGCCTACCGCGAAAGCCACGGCGTGGGCGCTGACGCCATCGCGCCGGACTGGTGGCGCGCTTACCACGACGCGACGCTCGACGCGCTGCTGACCCGCATCGGCGCATCGAACCAGAACGTACTGAAGTCGATGGCGCTGCTGCGCGACGCCCGCGCGCAGGTCAGCGCGGCGCGGGCCGACTACTTTCCGACTATCGGCGCCACGGCCAGCGTCAGCAGCACGCACTTGTCGGCCAATGTGAAAGGCCATTCGCTGGCCGGCAAGACCACGCCCGATCACCTCATCGGCCTGGGCGCCACATGGGAGCCCGACCTGTTCGGCCGCATCGGCAATAACGTCGATGCCGCCGAGGATCGCGTCCAGGCCAGCGCCGACGACGTGGCCGCAGTGCGCCTCAGCCTGCAGGCAGAAGCCGCGATCGACTACTTCGGCATCCGCTCGCTCGATCGCGAGGCGGCGCTGCTGCAGCAGACCGTGGACGCCTACGAATCGGTGCTGCAACTGGTGACCAACCGCTACCGCGGCGGCATTGCCGCCGAAGGCGACGTCGCGCAGGCACAGGCCCAGGTGGAAAGCACGCGCGCCCAATTGGCCGATCTGCGGCTGGCCCGCGCGCAGTTGCTGCATGCGCTGGCGACGCTGGCAGGCGAGCCCGCCAGCACTTTCGAGCTGCCTGGCGAATCCACCCGTGCCGATGCGACGATCGCGCTACCTGCCGCGCCGGCCGCCGTGCCGGCGATGCTGCTGCAACGCCGCCCCGATATCGCTGCGGCGGAGCGCCGCGTGGCGGCAGCCAATGCGCAAATCGGCGTGGCGCGCGCGGCATTCTTCCCGACGCTGGTGTTGAATCTCACTGGCGGACTCGAAAGCTCGGGTTTAGCCGGGTGGCTGACGGCGCCAAGCCGTTTCTGGGCCGTGGGGCCGGCCCTGGCCGCAACGATCTTCGACGGCGGCAAGCGCCAGGCCGGCGTGGACAGCGCGCATGCGCAGTTCGACGCCAGCGCGGCCGACTACCGCGAGACCGTGCTCAAGGCCGTGCAGGATGTGGAAGACAACTACGCTGCACTGCGGATCCTCGACGACGAGGCGCGCAGCCAGCAGGCCGCGGTGGCGGCGTCCGGCCGCGCGCTGCAGCAGGCCACCGAACGGTATCGCAAAGGCGCCGCCACCTATCTCGACGTCAACGTGGTGCAAGCCGCCGCGCTTAACGATGCGCGTGCCCTGGAGGCCGTGCATCGACGCCAGCTCGCAGCCAGCGTCGCGTTGTTCCGGGCGCTTGGCGGCGGATGGGATGGCGCAGGGGATCCCGCCTGACACATTCGCCGCGCCTATCATTGTGCAGGCGGAGCGCGCCCGAACGTGCCAACCGAAAAACGTCGGGCGCCGAAGCAAGACAGGCGGCCCGGCGGGATCTAGTCTGATAGCTACCATCCTGGGCGCACCAAACCCTACGTCCATTTCCCACCAGGAGATATTCCATGGCGACAACCGCGGCAGATCTGATCACCAGTGTGCTTGACGGCGTCGGCGTCAGGCGAATTTATGGCGTCGTCGGCGACAGCCTCAACGGCATCACAGAATCGCTGCGCCGGCACAAGGACATCGAATGGATTCACACGCGCCATGAGGAGACCGCGGCATTCGCGGCCGGCGCCGAGGCTCACCTGACCGGCAACCTGGCTGTATGCGCCGGAAGCTGCGGTCCCGGCAATCTTCACCTGATCAACGGCCTGTTCGACTGTCATCGGTCGCGCGTGCCGGTGCTGGCGATTGCCGCCCATATCCCCAGCGCCGAGATCGGCCGGGGCTATTTTCAGGAAACGCATCCGGATCAGTTGTTCCGCGAATGCAGCCATTACTGCGAGCTGGTGACCAGCGTCGAGCAATTGCCGGGCGTGCTGGAGACCGCCATCCGTACAGCGATTGGCCGGCGCGGCGTCGCGGTGGTGGTGATCCCGGGCGACGTGGCGCTCAGGCAAGCCGCTGCCGCGATCTCGGCACCGGCATCGCTGACGCTCGCCGCGCCGGTCGTGACGCCGACCGACGCGCAGCTCGATGCGCTGGCCAGCCTGCTGGCCAGCAGCCGCAAGACCACGCTGCTGTGCGGCCGCGGTTGCGCCGGGGCCCACGACCAGGTGGTTCGCCTGGCGCAGACCTTGAAGGCGCCTGTGGTGCACGCGCTGGGCGGCAAGGAATACGTCGAGTACGACAATCCGTGCGACGTGGGAATGACGGGGCTGATCGGCTTCAGTTCCGGCTATCACGCGATGGAGAGCTGCGACACCCTGGTCATGCTGGGCACCGATTTTCCCTATCGACAGTTCTATCCCGAGAACGCCACGATCGTGCAGATCGACGTCAGGCCGGAAAACCTGGGCCGCAGGACGCGGCTGGACATGGGTGTGGTTGGGGACATCGCCGCCACGCTCGACAAGCTTCAGCCCCGGCTTTCGCCGCAGCAAGACGACGCTCACCTGAACACCGCATTGCGCCACTACCATAGCGCGCGCGGGCAACTGGACGAACTGGCCACCGGCGACAGCGGCCGCCGGCCGATCCATCCGCAGTACCTGGCCCGCTTGCTGAGCGACAAGGCATCGGACGACGCAGTATTCACGTTCGACGTCGGCACGACGACTATCTGGGCGGCGCGCTACCTTCGCATGAACGGGCGGCGGCGCATGATCGGATCGCTGTCCCATGGCTCGATGGCCAACGCCCTGCCGCAGGCCATCGGCGCGCAATGCGCATTTCCGGGCCGCCAGGTCATCACGTTTTCCGGCGACGGCGGCTTTGCCATGCTGATGGGAGATTTCCTGACGCTGGTGCAGCAGCGCTTGCCGATCAAGGTGGTGATCTTCAACAACAGCGTGCTCGGCTTCGTGGCGCTGGAAATGAAGGCGTCCGGCTTTCTGGAATCGGGCACGGCGCTGGAGAATCCCGATTTCGCGGCGATGGCGCGCGCGGCGGGCGTGCATGCCGAGCGCGTGGAAGACCCGCTGGCGCTGCCCCAGGCCATCGACGGCATGCTGGCTCATGACGGCCCCGCATTGCTCGACGTGGTGACCAACACCCAGGAACTGGCGATGCCGCCGAAGCTCAAGGCCGAGCAGGTCAAAGGTTTCAGCGTATGGGCGATGAAGGCGGTGATGAACGGCCGCGCCGACGAGCTGGTGGAACTGGCTCGCACCAACCTGCTGCGCTAGAGCGGACGCCCCTTGCCGATCAGGCAAGGGGCTTTGTGGGCTGACCGCAGGAGCCGGTCTGCTGTGTTTCACGAAGCCAACGATCGAACCGGGCTGCGCGACCTGGCGCCATGTATCGGGCCACGGGCCGCAAATCAGGAAAGCGGATGGCGCAGCAGCGTCACGCACAGCACCAGCATGAACAGCGCAATGACCGCATCGAGCACGCGCCATGCCATCGGCTTGCGAAACACCGGCACCAGCAGGCGGGCGCTGTAGCCGAGCGTGGAGAACCACAAGAGGCTGGCCGCACAGGCGCCCAGTCCGAACGCCCAGCGCACCATTCCCGTGTACCGCGTGGAAAGGCTGCCGACCAGCACCATGGTGTCGAGGTAGACGTGCGGGTTC
This sequence comes from Cupriavidus pauculus, assembly GCF_008801835.1. GTDB lineage: Bacteria > Pseudomonadota > Gammaproteobacteria > Burkholderiales > Burkholderiaceae > Cupriavidus > Cupriavidus pauculus. The sequence continues at coordinate 106,148 of NZ_VZOW01000014.1, forward strand.
AGGAAGGTAAAGGCAAGACAGGCAAGCAACACGCGCGACCACTTTGATTCGTCGCCCTGGCTCGGTGCCAGCCCGCCCGTTCCACGCCACGCCCGCCGTGCCGCCTGGAAACCATACCAGCCCAGAAACGCCGCACCGCCAAACCGCAAAGTCTCCAACATCCCCGGCCACGCCTGTACCAACGCGCCGATGCCCGCGACACCACAAAGTATCAGCGCGATATCGCCGAGCGAGCAAACCGCGACGACAAGGCCGACGTTTCTGCGCTGCAGGCCCTGTCGCAGCACAAATGCGTTCTGCGCACCAATGGCGATGATGAGTCCGGCACCTGTCATGAAGCCGGCAGACGCGGCAGCAGCAAACATGGAAAGTCTCGCAATGGAAAAGCCCGCATGGTGCCCTATCCCATCCACAAAAGAAAAGCTAATATTTCTGAATCCACTGAAGTAAAACTAATGGGCAAAAAATGGACCTGATCCATCCGCAACTGGCGGCCTTTGCCGTGGTGATCGAGGAAGGCAGCTTCGAGGCCGCCGCGCGGATGCTCTCCGTCACGCCATCGGCAGTGTCCCAGCGCATCAAGGCGCTGGAAGAGCGGCTGGGGCAGGTACTCGTCGTGCGTCAGACGCCATGCCGCCCCACGCCCGCGGGCGAACTGCTGTTGCGGCGCGTCCGACCCATGCAGGCGCTGCAAGCCGAAGCGCTGGCCGATTTTCTTCCCGAAAAGAACGGCACGACGCTGGCGCGCCCGGTCGCCATTGCAGTCAATGACGACTCGCTGGCAACCTGGCTGCTAGCGGCACTGGCTACGCTGCATCGTGAACATGGCTTCCTGTTCGACCTGCGCGTTGACGACCAGGACCACACGCTCGAATTTCTTCGCGCCGGCGCGGTCCTGGGCGCCGTCACCGCCCAGGCAGAGCCGCTGCAAGGTTGCGAGTCCCACGCGCTGGGCGCTTTGCGTTATCGCGCCATCGCCTCTCCGGCATTTGCAGCAAGTCATTTCGGCGACGGCATGGAGGCGACTGCGCTGTCCCACGCGCCGATGATCGTGTTCAACCGCAAGGACGAACTGCAATGGCGATTCATGCGGCGCATCACGCGCGCACGCATCAAGCCGCCGGTTCATTACCTACCCACGTCCACCGGCTTTGTCGAGGCCGCTGCGCTCGGCCTGGGCTGGTGCCTGGCACCCGAGACCCTGATCGAACCCGCGCTGCGCGCCAGACGTATCGTGGTCCTCGAACCCGCACGATGGCTCGATGTGCCCCTGTACTGGCAACACGCCGCCGTGCGTTCCAGCACGCTGCAGCACATCACCCGCGCCTTACAGGCGGCCGCTGCCGTGGCGTTGGTCGAGTAAAGGGTCAATCGATCTCAAAAAGGCAACCGCTGCGGGCATCAGGCGCTTTACAAGAGTCCGGCAAAGAGCAACGCCGATATCCAACTGGCCGGTCGCATGCCGCGCCATTGCCCCTTCTCTCCCGCGACTTCGAACCGTCACAGTTCGATCAACACGCTGTCACGGGCGCGCCCCAGAATCCCGAACTTTTCGTGGGACAACGGGGAAGTGGAAATGCAAAACAAAACATCGGGCAAACCAGCCAACATCGATATTGCCAGCCTCGAAGGCATTCCAGACCGCCAGCGCCGCCTGCTGCTCAGAGCGGGCCTTGGCCTGTCGCTCGGCAGCTCGGCGCTGCTGGCCGCGTGCGGCGGCGGCGACGATGGCGCCAGCTCGCCGGCCACGACGCCCGGCGCTACGCCCGGGGGCGGCGCGCCGTCGGCCAAGGTATCGAGTTTCGCGCTCGCCGTGCTGCCGGACACGCAGTTCTATTCGCGCTACGCCACCACCGACGAGAACCTGCAGTTCCAACGCAAGTACGGCTCCACGCCGTTCCTGGCGCAGACCAAGTGGATCACGCAGAACGCCGCCGCGCTGCGCATTCCCTTCACCATTCACCTCGGCGATGTAGTGGATCAGCAAGGCAAGCCGCTGCAATGGCAGATCGCTGACGAGGCCATGCAAGTCATGGAGGCCGCCCGCGCGCCGTATTCGATTCTGGCGGGCAACCACGACGTGATCTCGGATGTGGACTACGTCGACGCAAGCAGCCAGGCGTCGAACACCGACGCGCAGCGCAACCTGGCCAACGAGCCGTATCTGAAGACTTTTACGACCACTCGCGCGCAGCGTCAGGCCACCTTCGGCGGGCGCGATCCGTCGGGCTTCCATGAGTACCATTTCTTCGAGGTGGACGGTAACCGCTTCATGGTCCTGTCGATGTCGTGGCGCGCGTCCGACGCCGCCATCGCGTGGGCGCGCGGGGTGCTCAAGCGCTTCCCGAAGGTGCCGGTCATCCTATCCACGCACCAGTTGCTCAACATCGGCCCGGACGGCGTGAGCCCGCTGGAAGTGCCGTATGGGCTGATGCTGTGGGACAAGCTGATCAGGGATAACGACCAGATCTTCATGACGCTGAACGGCCACTACCATGGCGCGGCGCATCTCACCAAGACCAACGACTTCGGCAACCCGGTCGAGGAAATGGTGGTCGACTACCAGATGGCGTACATGGGCGGCAACGGCCTGATGCGCCTGTACGAATTCGACCTGACCAACAGCAAGATTAAAGTCATCTCGTTCTCGCCGTGGGTGCCGCAAAAGCCTGCGGAGACACTGAACGAGTTCGACGTGGCGGTGCTGACCGACAAGAACCATCAGTTCGAGTTTTCCTTCGATTTCCGCAAGCGTTTTGCACGCTTCAACCCCGATTTCGCTGTGCCCCCGGCCGGCAACGATCCGATCAACGATCGCGCCAAGGCCGCGATCCTGGCCAACTACACCGAGCCGAACGTGGCCGACAAGAAGGCCGCCGCCGACGCCAACGACTACCCGCAGGTGGCGTCCACCGTGGCGCACTGGCGCTTCTTCGGCGGCGCCGACGGTGCGGCCGTGCCGGTAGGCCAAGTGATCGCCGACGTAACCGGTGCCAATCCGCTGACGCGCGAGGCGCTGGCCAACGGCGGCGCGGCCCAGTTGGGCGACCTGACGTGGTCGAACGATCATCACTACCTGTCGGCTGCGCCCGGCAGCGTGAAGTTCGCCAATTCGACGAATAGTCCGCAGCGCATGAGTTACTTCACGACCCAGACCACCGCGGCACTGAATGCGATGACGTTCGACAGCGGCTACACCGTGGAAGCGTTCATCAAGGTGCCGGCATCGTGGACGGCAGCCAACAACGCATGGATGAACATCATGGAGCGCGAAGGCCAGCGCAGCGCGGTGGCGGGCTTTGGCAGCGGCGACGGCGACGAAAGCCCGCTGATCTTCGCCATCTCCAGCCTGCGCGAAGTGCAATGGGAAGTGACGCCAAGCACGGCCGGCGCCAAGAACCCTGCCGCGAGCTGGTCCGGCGAGATCATCGTCGAAAAATGGGTCCACGTCGCCGTGGTCAACGATCCGTCGACCAACGAGACGGTGATGTATGTGGAAGGCGCTCCGGTGCTGCGCAACACGTCCAATACGCGCGGCATTGCCACCGTCGGCGCCACCAGCCGCTTCTTCGTGGGCGGCGGCGTCTATGCCAACGTTCCGTCAAACGGCTTTCTCGGCCAGATCGGCGAAGTGCGCATCTGCACGGAACCGCTCACGTCGGACAAATGGCTGACGGCACGCCGCGCCTGAACCACGGCGCTTGAGCGCCAACGCCGCGCGGCATAACAGCGCTGGATGGTCCGCGCCGCCATGCGACATTGCGTGGCGGCGCGCGCCAGCGTCAGGCTTCTGTGTGCTGGAGCTTGCATCGCGCGAAGCCGCCATTCAGTGGGCGGCAAAGATCGCCAACGCTTGCCGCTGCGCACAGGAACTCCGGGAGTTTGGATATGACCCGGAAAGCTGACGGGCAGTGACCGCATCGACCGCATCGACCGCATCGACCGCATCGACCACATCGCTCACATCGATCGCGATGGCCGGTTGACACCCTGACTCGGCGATTGACCGTCAGCGGCGTCCCGATGGTCGAGCCTCCAGGCGATCGATATAGGCGTCTCCCCATTTTTTCATCGCTTTCAGCACGGGCGCCAGCGTCTTCCCAAACTCGGTCAACGAGTATTCGACCCGGGGCGGCACCTCGGCAAACACCTTGCGGGTAATGATGCCGTCCGCCTCGAGTTCGCGCAGTTGCAGCGTCAGCGAGCGCTGCGTCACGGTTCCAATCAACTGCCGCAACTCGCCAAACCGCTTGGTGCCATCCAGCAGGTAATGCACGATCAGCGGTTTCCATTTCCCTCCCGCAACGTCTACCGTTGCGGCGACTGAGCATTGATACGTGGTAGCCGAAGAAGTCAATGTTTGCTCCCAATAGGATACTTTGTATCCCTATATACCAAAGATGTGCCTACTTGTACAAAAGCCCCTGCCTGCCGATAGTGGTGCTTTCATTGCAAGCAGGGAGTCAGATCGATGAGGGCCGCATATTACGAGCGTCAGGGCAAGGCTTCGGAGGTACTGAGGCTTGGCGAATTTCCCGATCCGCAGCCGGCGCCGGGCGAGGTCCGCGTGCGGATCCATGCGTCCGGTGTGAATCCTAGCGACATCAAGGCGCGCACCGGTTTCTCCGGCCCGGCCAAATTTCCATTGGTGATTCCGCATCAGGATGGAGCAGGTGTAATCGACGCGGTCGGAGCCGGGGTTGCAGCCACGCGCATTGGCGAACGGGTATGGCTATATGAAGCGCAATATCAGCGCGCCTTCGGCACGGCCGCAGAATATGCGATCGTGCCGACGCAGCAGGCCATTGCCTTGCCTGACAACTGCTCGTTCGAAGTGGGGGCCTGTCTGGGCGTTCCGGCACTCACTGCGCATCGCTGCCTTTTCGCCGACGGCGAGTTGAAGGGCCGCGCGGTGCTCGTCCACGGTGGAGCGGGGGCCGTCGGTACGGCAGCCATCCTGTTGGCGAAATGGGCGGGCGCCTGGGTCGCCACCACCGTTTCTTCACCGGCCCAGGCGGAAGCTGCGCGACGTGCGGGCGCGGATATCGTCATCGACCGATGGTCACAGGACGTTGCCAAGATCGTAAGGTCGGAAACCGACATGCGAGGTGTCGACCGCATCGTCGATGTCAGCCTGCAGGACAACTTCGAGATCGACCTGCAGTGTCTGGCGCATGGCGGTGTCATCAGCGCCTATGCCGTGCAGACGGCGTCAGACCATCTGCCCCTTCCGCTGCTGCGCGCCATGATCGCAGGCAGCGCATTCCGCTTTGTCTACATCTATACGGTGCCAGCGGCCGCCAAGCTCGCCGCTGTGTCCGCGATCGGGCAATGCCTGGCGGACGGGGCCTATGCGCCCACGATAGGCCTGCGCCTGCCGCTGGAGCGCATCGTCGAGGCGCACGAAGCTCAGGAATCCGGGCGGGTCATCGGCAAGATCATTGTTACGCCGCGCGGCTGACTCAGATTGAATCACTGAGGGTTTTCGGCATAAAGGAGGACGATCGGTCGGCACGGCGTGCTTGAGCGCCTTCCGACCACGCTGCCCGGCTCAAATTACCAACGGCCTACCGCTGCGCAGGTGCTCGCCGAATGCATCGCTGTCCGCAAACCGGAGCGTCAATCCCATTGCCGATGCCACCTGCCCCAGCCCGTCATGGATGCTGCGTCCCGCGACCAGCGCGTCCGACATGGACTGGAAACCGGCGCCGATTCGTTCGCGGCTTTCGGCAAACCAGGTGTCGAACATCGCGTTCATGTCGGCGCGATACTGCCGATGTTGTGCGATCAGTGCACTGCACATGGCCGCGGTCTGCTGCCGCTTCAGTTCGGACAGCGCAACGGAACGCGCGGAACGCTGCAACTCCGCATAGAGGCTGCCGCTTAGCATCGTTGCCACCATGCCACCGACCAGTCCGCCCACCAGCGTGCCCACGCCCGGCATCACCAGCGTTCCAACCATGGCGCCGAGATTGGAGCCCGTCATCGAAGTCGCCAGCAGCACGCCTTCGCGACTGACATGCGCGGCAAACTCGCTGGGCGGCAGATCGTCGTCGAGCATGCGGTAGAACGCCGTGGCGAGCATCGCCGCCGATTGCACGATGACCGCCGGCGCATTGGAGCGACCCATGTTGCGCACGAGCTGGTTGCCGGCATTCTGCATGGCCCCGGCCAAAGCCGTGGACGACGCGCCGACGGCGTAAGCGCCCAGCGCCGCCTTGCCGGTGTCGATGGCCACGTCGGCAGCGGCCTCGCGGATGTCCTTGTCGGCGCGCACCACCTGGTACGTGTTCCGGACCACGCTGAACGTGCCACCGATCATGGCCCCCTGCGCTGCGGCTTCCAGACCGGCGCGATGCGACAAATCGAGCACGTCGCGCGCCACGCTGGTGGTTGGTGCAGTGCGTGCCTCCATCGCGTCGGCGGTGGTGACATCCGATTTGCGCGCGCGACGCCGGGCGTCCTCGATCGCGTCGATCTGTTGCTGCTTCTGCGCGGCAACCTCGGCGTTGCCGTTGCCAGCCAGCTTGTCGCGTTGCTTTTCGAGCGACTTTACCTGCGCGTCCCAGTCCGCCATCACTGCATCGAACTGATCGGGCGGCAGCACCAGATCGACGCTCCGGTACTTCTCGAAGTTCTCGCCGTACAACTGCCGGTACTTCTTCAGGTCCTTGTGGACCTTCATCTGGGCGCCATCCGCAAAGGTGCCGTCCGGGTTCAGTTGCGGCGCCCCCGGTGTGCGGGTCCACGGCGACGATGTCGGCCACCGGATGGTTGACGTGTCCCAGGTCATCCGTCCGGATGATGCGCCGGCCATCGCGCGCAGCAATCGATTCCGCATTCTGCCGCGCCACTTGCTTGACCTCTGCCGAGAAGCCTGCCTGCTGCCGCAGGTTCTGATCGCGATAGTCTGGATTGACCCGATGGCCGGCGATCTTGGACAAATCGGCGTGACTGCCGTAGTGCTCGGCGGTCGCGCGGCCGAATCGCTCGATCATGATGGCGATGGTCTGCTGCGCCACCATCGTCGCGCCCGCTGCGTCGCGGATATCTTCATCCGGCCTATCGCAAATGTCCCGCACAGCCGGGAAAGGAACGGACGGCTGGCTCATGCGGCGGACAGTACCGGCGTTGCCGCCGTCTGATGGTCAAACGTCTCGATGGCCTGCCTGTGGCCGCCAAGCTGCGCCATGATATTTGGCACCAGCGCACCTTCGCCATCCAGCAAAGCCGTCTCCAGCACGCCGCGCAGCAGCACGGCCGCATTGGCAGCCTCCATGACCACAGGTTCCAGTTGCGTGACGGAAGCATCGGCCTCACTGGCCAGCGCTTCGAGCGCCCTGCGCGCGTCGTCGGCGCCGGTCTCGATAGCATGCGCTTGCGCCGCGAACCGATCCGCGGCCACGCCGAAGTCGCCCACCTGTGCGGCAAAGCCATCAATCGTTTGCGCATTGGCGTGCGCCACGCGATATGCCACGCCCATCGAGCACAACAGGGCACCGACGCCTGCCACGGCGACTGGCAAAACAACGCCCGCGGACGGCATCAAAGCAATCGCTGCCGCTGCAACGCCTGCCGCGCCAAGCACCGACGCGGCGACACCCACGCTGGCCGATCGCAGGGACGGGATCTCGGGCGCGACCGGCGCGGCGGCCAGGAAGCGCTCTGCCTGACCCATCGCCGGCGCGGTGGCGGTCATCACAATGCTGCCGCGACGCAGCGCCTGAATCGGCACGATCGATCGTTCGAAGAGCGCCGCCCTGGTGGCATCGATCTGCCGTAGCGCTTCGGCGGCCGCTTTGCCGGCTTGCGCGATACGCGCGCGCGTCGCCTTGATGTGTTGTGCCGCGTCTTGCTGGCGGGCGCGGCTGGCCGCGCGCAGATCAGACCCAAAGCGCAGGAAGCTTGAGAATTTGAAATTCGACATGATGGAAATTTGGCGAGTCAGGCGGCAAGCGTGCGGAATCCGTCGAGGGCGTCCGGCACGAGCTTGCCGGCGGCATCGACGATTTCGATATCGAGCGCGTTCTGGAGCGCCGCCGCGCGCTGGCCCGTGAGTGAGATGGCGGCATGCATGCGTGCGTTCTGGCCGCGCACCACGGTGTCCAGCGCGCGAATCACGTCGATCATCAGTTCGGCAGCTTCGGTCACCTTCGACATCTGACTGACCATTGTGTTGACCTCCTCGACGAATACTTCGACTTCGTCGCGGAAATTGCGGGCCTCGTCGAGCTGAACCTTCGCCTTGTTATGGCCAAAGTACATCGCAAAGATTGCCGCCGGCACCAGTGCGATGCCACCGAGCACGGCTGCGCCGCCGGCCATGCCAAGCCCGCCAGCCGATGCGGCACCTCCGCCCAACCACGCGAGCGTGGCATTGGTGGCCGCCGCACCGCTCAGCGTGCCGATGGCAGTGCCCGTCGAGGCAGTGCCGACCATGCCGGCCAGCCCCCAGGCGCCGGCGGCCAGCGTGGCACCGCCCACCGCCCCTGCGCTGCCGCCGACGAGCATGCTCTCGACATGCCCGCTGACGGCTTTCAGCTCGCGCACGTCGGTGCCGATCCGGTGGGTATCGACCGTCTCATCCAGACCGTGGAAGTCCCTGGCCGACACACTTGCCAGCCGCTCATAGAGCGAGACGAATTCCTTCACGGTGGTGTGGTAGACCTCGACGCGGAGCTGCCCGAGCGTGTCCAGCGTTGCCTGCGACGACACGCGGCACGCCTCGATACGCTCCCTCGCCTCATCCGCTTCATTCTGCGAGTACCGCACGATGCGTTCGCTCTTCTTGCGGTCCTGATACCCGCCCGTTACGAAGTTCGCGGCCTTTCCCAGCGCGCGGGACGTGTTGTCCTTGATGCTATCCCACCAGCTCATCGGTCTCTCCTGATGCATTACCACGGGGCTCCGGCAAGGCGTCGCCCTAACCTCTCCCTATCGACCGCGACGCGCCACTCTGTAGCACCCGTTGGTGGGGTATGCGGTCTTGGATCCGGCAAATCGGGCCTCAGCCTAGCCGGCGAACTGGACACTCGCTGTCCAGTTCGAGCCCACGCCGTACTGGACACCGTTCGTCCACCTGCGGCGCAAGACTCGGCACATCGCAACCGATGAGACCCGAGCCATGCCACAACTTTCGCTTCAAGACAGCCGCGCGAGTTCCGCCGAATCTCTCTCCCGCGCAGCCACATTGGACGACGCCGGGCAGGCCGGCGTCGTGGGCCAATTGCCGGCAATCCGGCTGTCGCTCCAGCGCTGGGGCATGGCGAGCGACATGCTTCGCGCGATGGTCGATACGCTCAATGCCGCCGATCCCCGTGTCGTCTGGTCTGACCATGAGGATGGTGCGCCCGCTGACCTGATCGTGCATATGGTCGACGTGGACGGCCTGGCCGGACCGTCTCTGCAGGCGCCGTGGAATCTCCTGGGCCCCGTCGACGCGCTGCGCATGGCGCGCGAGCAAGGCATTGCCGCCATCGTCCTGGCGAAGGGCAGAGCCCGGGATTTGCCAACGGTGCGCGCGGGACACTGGATCGCGTCCGGCCCCCGCAATCTCGTGACGGCCGCCCGCATCCTTGCCGGCGCGGCCATCGTGAATACAAACGATGTCGATGCGGATGCCCGGGCTGAGCGGCTTGCAGCGCTGGCGTCGCGCAACGCGCTGGCGTGCCTGCATCGCGTCGTTGCTGCGTGCCCTGCGATGCTGGCATCAAGCGTGAAGACGTTGATCGACAGTGCCCAGCGCGACGGATATGCGGCGGTGTCGGGTGTCAGCATCGGCGTTGCACCGCAAGTCGAGCTGGAACTTCCATCGGGCAGTACGCCATTGCAGCTATTGCGTTCGCAGCTTGCCGATACTGAAGCTGACGTGCTGTTGTCTTACCCTGGGCCGGACCTCTCGATGTCAGCGCCAGTGGACGAATCCGCATGGCCGTAGGCTTCGAGCGCGCGTCGCAGCCGCCTTGCAATATCGGCGCGCAGGGCGGCTGGCGCTACCACCTCGACCGCGTCAGCGCGTTCCAGCAGCAAATTGCTCAGCGAAACCGACGGTGTGACGGTGGCTTCCAGCATGAAGCCGCCGACCATATCGGTGATTACCTGGTCTTCCGAGAACTTCAGTTCCCGGAACGGGCTGACGAAGCCACCCTCCTCGCGCACGCGCAAGACCAGCTTCACGGGTGGTTCGGAGAAGAACTCGAAAGTCCGTTCTTCTCTGACGTATGCATCGAGCGAAAATGCCGCGTCGCGTGCCAGCACGGCGTCGCATGCCGCCACGGCGTGAATCCGGTCCATGCGCAACAGGTGCCGCTTGGTGCCGCCTTCGGTGCGCGGGCGGTCGGCTACCAGATACAGGACCGGGCCTTTTTCCACCAGCGCCAGTGGCAGAACGGTGAACTGCCGGGGCTCCAAGGTGGATGTCCGGCCATTTTGATAGTGAATCTCGATGCAACCATCCCGATAGAGCGCGTCGAGTACGGCATCGAGTACGCCTGCGCGAACCTGCGGCGCGATCAGCGGATAGCGGCCATCGAGCCGTGTCGTCTTGTCCATCCACGCCCGTGCCGCCGTCAGCCGCGTCGCCGCCGCGCTCTCTTCCAACACGCGCACGGCGCCGTCGAAGTAGTCCGTCAGGCCATCGGCAACCGTGGCAGGCATATGCGCGTTGGCCAGTTGCCTCAATTTCAGCAGTGCCACGGCCAGGTCCACCGGCGGCCGCAGCGCATCCTTGTTGACCGCGCCAGTCGACATGGCACGCCATTCGCGATTGGTGTCTTCGCCACGGCGCTGCGCCAACTGCTGGACTTCCAGCTTCAGAAAAGAGCGGGTCACCTTTTTCGGATACGCGGAAGCCTCTCGCGCGATGACCTCTCGCACCAGATCGCCCGACCGCTGCCACCGTCCGGCATGCGACCGAAGCACCTTCAACACCAAGTAGTCAAAATCGCCCAACGGCATGGTTAGCGGGGAAAAATGCGGGGCGACCAATTTAGGCGACGACAGACCTTCGTGTCTATCCCACCGTGGCGGGTGCGGCCACAAGCGACCCGAATTACCGCTCCTGGCGCAACGCCGCCAAGGGCGTCTGCTGTCCCGAAATTGCCGCGGAGGCGGCAATAACCAAGTCGGCAAAGCGCCGCTCATCGTCGGCACCGTGCCAACGCGGTTTGGCTACAGCAATGTTGATCGCGGCATGCGCGACGCCGCTGCGATCGACCACTGCAGCCGCTACGGAGTGGTCGCCCAGAAGGTATTCCTCCTGGGTGAACGCGTATCCGCGCTCGCGAATGGCGCATAAGCGAGCCAGAATCTCCTCGGGCTGCGTCACGGTGAGGCGTGTGTATTGCACAAGTTGAGACTTGCGCAAAATATCTGCCACGTCGCCATCGGCTAACGTCGAGAGCATTGCCAATCCCGGCGCAGTACAGAACGCGGGCATACGCGAGCCAACCTGGAAATTGCGGGATAGCACATGGCGACTGACAATTCGGGACACGAACACCACGTCGGCTTCGTCCAGAACGCTCAGGTTGGTAGCTTCTTCCGTGTCCAGGGCGAGTTGCTGCACGTAGGGGAGCGCTCTCTCGAGCATCTCGTTCGAGGCGACGTAGTGGTATGCAAAGTCCAGCAACCGCGGCGACAACTCGTATTTTTTGGTCCCTTCATCCCGGCGAAGATAGCCGAGCGACGTGAGCGTAAAGGCAAAGCGTTGGATCGCGCTGATGTCCAGCCCGGTGAGCGCCGATATCTGCGAGAGGGACAAATGGCGTCGAGAGGCATCAAACGCCATCAGTACCTTCAGCGCGCGTTCCACCGCCGTCACATAGAGTTTGGAGTCCGCCGGCGAAGGTACGTCAGCCGATACCTGTGGCGCGTCCGGCGTTGCGTCGGACGCTGCACCGACTTGCTGGGTGTTGATTTTCTTGGCCATGAGCCCGCTGAGGAAAGTGGTTCGATTCGGGGATGTATCCGGCATTTTATCGTTGCCTGGCATCTTGTTCTCCCGGTGAACCATTTCCTCGATCATGGCACGTCAGCGTCCTGCAAACACCGGCTTGCGTTTCTGTGCGAACGCAGCCGTCGCATTGCGATAGTCTTCGCTACTCTCTGCCCGTCGGGTGGCTTCGGCAATCGCCTCTTCAGCCGCCTCCAGCTTCCCTGCGGCAATGGCGTTCAGTTGCAGCTTGATGCCGGCAATGGATAGCGGTGCGCTTTCCATCATGGCGGCTCCATAGCCGATGGCGCCAGCGATGACGTCCACGTCGTCACTCAGCAAAGCGTCCAGAAACCCTGCAGCGTGGGCCTCGGCGGCGCCGATCAAGTCCCCCGTATATAACCAGCGCCGTGCCGTGCTCAGGCCGACCAGATGCGTCAGACGCGTCAATTGGATCGTCGGGTACATCAGGCCGAGCTTTGCCACCGGCACGCCAGCGCGCACGCTGGAGTCGCCGACACGGAAATCGCAGCACATTGCCAGACTTAGGCCGCCGCCCACGCAATTGCCACGGACCGCGGCCACGACGGGTACCGGCGTTGCCTGCACTGCCGCATAGGCTTGCTGAATCACCGCACGATATGCATCGGCAGTTGCCGGATCAGCCATCGCTTCGCGAAACGCGATGATGTCGTGGCCCGCACAAAACTGCCCTTCTGCGCCGGTGAGTACGACGAGGCGTATCACTGAATCACTCGCAAAGGCCGTGAACGTGTCGCGCAGGTCGGTCCATGCGGCCAGGTCACACGCATTACGACGATGCGGCCGGTTGATGGTAACGATTGCGATGCGACCGCTGTCGCGACGCTCGACGAGAATTTCGGAAGGCATAACTATGATTCCTGAAACAGCCGCTGCGCAGCGGCTGATGTTGGTTCTTTCCTGCACTATAGGCCGGCAGCGCAGACAAACGCGACCGGATGCCGTCCGGCCGCATCCGCTCGCCTCATTGCGCGGTGATGTGCGTTTCCTGGATGACCTTTGCCCATTTGGCCACCTCGCCACGCACCCGGAGTTCGGCCTCCTCCGGCGTTGTCATGACGATGTCGATGCCTTGCGCTTGGAAACGCGTCTTCACGTCCGGCATCTGCAACGACTTCTGTAACTCGGCATTCATTCGCGTGATGATGCTCTTTGGTGTGCCGGTCCGGACCAGCACGCCATAGGTCGACGGCACTTCGAAGTCCTTGAGCCCCGCCTCGGTGGCGGTGGGCACGTCAGGCAGTACGCCGACGCGGCGCGGCGTGGCGACCGCCAGTGCCTTGAGCTTGCCGGACCGCAGCGCACTGATGGCGGTCGGCGCCGTGGCGAACATCACCTGGATCTGTCCGCCGAGAAGGTCGGCAATGGCCGGCGCAGCGCCCTTATAAGGGACGTGCAACAAATCAACTTTCGCCTGGCGCTTGAACATTTCAGCGGCCACGTGCTCGATCGAGCCATTGCCAGAAGAACCAAACGCGATCTGCCCGGGCTTGGACGCCGCCAGTTTGATCAGCTCATGAACACTCCCGACTGGCAACGAACTATTCACCAGGAGCACGATCGGCAGGTTGCCCACCACGGCGACCGGCGTGAAATCGCTCAGGAGGCTATAGCCGTTGCTCGCCTGGAGAAGCGTGGCGTTGATCGAATACGAGGTTAGCGCCGCCATCAGCAACGTATAGCCATCGGCCGGGGCCTTGGCCACTTGCTGGGCGCCAATGTTGCCGGAGAAGCCGGGCTTGTTATCCACCACCACTGGCTTGCCCAGCCCCTCCGACAACTTTTGGCCTAGCGCGCGGCCCACCACATCCACCGCGCCACCCGCGGAATACGGCACCACGAAGCTGATCGGCTTATCGGGCCACGCCGGTTGTGCCAGCGCCTGCCCCGGACTCGCGACCGCGCCGAACAGCGCAGCGGTCGACAACGCAACGGCACGGGTAGTCCGGGTCACCCCGGCGGCAAAAGAACTGCATGCGAGCGAAAGCATTTTGCTACTCACTTTGTATTGATCGTTGAAATGAACGATCGTCAATCACCAGCCAGCGTCATCAGGCGCCGACCACTTGGTGTTGTGCTGGCCTGGCAGCGGGCCCTACGGGTTTGTATGGCTGCAGACGACTGTCCAGTTCGTCTGCGGCCATCGCCCCTGTTTCTTATGTGCGGTTGTGCAGCGTCTAGCTGGCGCAGTCAGGACGTCTTCTTGCCGATCTTGTATCCGGTCTGTTCCAGGTCCCAAACACCGGTCAGGTCGCGCGACAGCAGCTTCTTCTGGATGCGCTGGGTCGGCGTCTTCGGAAACTCGTCGATGAAAGCGATGTAGCGCGGAATCTGGAAGTACGGCATGCGCGTCTCGCACCACTGGACCAGCGCCATCGGATCCAGCACACGCGCCACGCCTGGCGCATCGCTGCGCGGGCGGATGAAGATCTTCAGTTCGTCCTCGCCCAGGTCGCTTGGCACGCCCACCAGCGCGCACTCCTCCACGTCGGGATGCTCGCCGATGACGCGCTCCACTTCCCACGCGGAAATATTGATGCCACGCCGGCGCACCGTGTCCTTCTTTCGGCCGGCGAAATACAGGAAGCCCTTTTCGTCGCGCCGGGCCAGATCGCCGGTACAGAACCAGTCGCCGCGCATTGCCGTTGCCTGCGCCTCGGGGTTGCGGAAGTAGCCCAGGAACTCCAGCCCCGGCACCCGCGCGCGGACAACGATTTCCCCGGGTTCGCCCACCGGCACGCTGCGGCCCTCGTCGTCGGTGAGATCCACGTCGAAGTAGTCGAGCGGCTTGCCCACCGATCCAGCCGGGCCGGCCGGGTTGACCGTCACGAAGGTGATCATCTCCGAGAGCCCGTAGCCTTCACGCATCTCCACGGCGAAGCGCTGCGAGAACGCCGACCACAGTTCGGGCGGACAGCCGCCGCCCCACGCCACCTTGACCTTGTGCTCGCGATCGTTGTCGCGCGGCGGCTGCTTGAGAAGCATCGGCACGACGCTGCCCAGGTAATGGATATGCGTCACGCCGTGGCGCCGCACGTCGTCCCAGAAACGCGATGCGCTGAAGCGTTCGACCATGGCCAGCGTGGTGCGCCCGATGAGAGCGGAAATGATCACGGCCACGCCGGCGCCGTGGTGCAGAGACTCCCAGAGCAGGAACACGTCATTGGGCTGCGCACCCGTCAATCGCAGAATGCCCATCGGGCCGGCCCGCAGCGTGCGATCGGACTTCAGCACGCCCTTCGGCGCGCCGGTGGTGCCAGAACTCGGGGTGAGCGCAAGAATAGTGTCGGCGGTGGGCACCGCATCGGCGCCGAGTGCTGGCGGCTCAGCGGAGAGTTCGGCAAACGCGCCGAACTCGTCCTGGCCCTCATGCTCGCCGCGCCAGATCACGGTGCAAGCGTCGATCCTGCCGCCCAGCGACGCCACTTCCGCCGCGTACTCGGCATCGGCCACCAAGCCATGCGGGGCAAACTGCTCGAACAGGTGCTCCAGCGCCGCGCCACGCAGGTGCACGTTCACTGGCACGCGCACCAGCCCGAGCCGCGCCAAGGCAAAGATTGCGACGATGTGATCGGGATGGCTGGGCAGCATCAACGCCACGCGGTCGCCGGGCTGCAAGCCACGTGCACTCAGCCCGTTCGCCACCTGGTTGACCTTGCGATCGAGCTCCGCCACGGTCAGAGCGGTCTCGCCGAAATAACAATAGACATGCTCTGGCGTTTCGCGGGCACGGCGGGCAAGGAGCGCCGAAATGGTCTCGTCGCCAACGGGATCGATATCAATGTGCTGCGCCACGCCATCAGCGCAGTCATCGGGAGAAGAGGGATTCACGGTATTCGTCATGGAGTCATCGGCGTCCTGGCGGCACGCCGGCTGCTGCAGTGGATCAGGAATTGGTGTGGCGCAAGGTGGCGACAATCGTCGGCCCGATGCCTGGCGGCCTGGGGAGCACCTCAAGCGTTGGATGCCGCAGCGCGCCGGCGCGCGCGTTCCTCGAAAAACGCTTCCATCATGCGCGCTGGCTCGCCGGACGCATACGATTCGCGATGGATACGGATGCCCGCGTTGATCGACTCACGAAAACGCTGTTCGGTCATTTCACGCAGCCAGGCCTTGTCGAGTCGCATTGCCAGCCGAGGTTTGGCGGCAAGATCGGCGGCGATGGACAATGACCGCTCCAGCACCTGCTCGCGCGGCACCAAGTGGTGTACCAGACCAATGTCGAAGCACTCCTGCGCCATCATCATGCGCCCGGTCAGCGTCAGCTCGATGGTGCGTGACATGCCCAGCATCTCGTTCATGATCCAGGGTCCCGTTACGCTGGCAATGCCCGCATTGATCTCGGGCTGGCCCATCTGCACGTCGCGATGAGCCACCCGGATATCGCCCAGCAGCGTGACCTGGAAGGCCGAGCCCGCCGCGGTTCCGTTGAGCGCCATGACCAGTGGCTTAGGCAGGCTGCGCAGCGTGTCGTAAAAAGTTTCCCATTCCCGCAGCCAAACTTCCGCGCGTTCCTCATCGAAATCGTGCGCCTCTTCCAGATCCTGCCCCGCAGAGAATGCGCGCTCGCCTGCTCCGGTCATGACGATCGCCCCGATGGTGTCGTCGGCCGCAAATTCCGCCAGGGCGACGAGAATTTCCCCACGCATCGCCGTGTTCCATGCGTTCAGCCTCTCCGGACGGTTTAGGGTCAAAATCCCGACCGCATCTGATCGCTCTGTTTTAATGTACGTCGCCATATGTTTAGTGCCTAGCAATAAATAGATAGTGCTGTGAAATATATTCGGCATCGACGGCGCACGCAACCAGAACGAATTCAGGGATTACCCTTAGAGGGCCGAGCACTGCGGAACACGGCGCTTCGCTGCACACCATAGAAGCCCAGTGCGGTTCGTTGCAGCGCCCCGCAGTGGTGCAAAAAATTCGATATTTGCCAAATAAACGAAATTTGCGGCATGATCGCTGCGCGAATCGGTCGCCCCAACATAAAGACCGATCTATATCGACCAGCCTGGTGTTCTGCACTGCCAAGGCGTCGGCCAAAAATTACGGACGGGTATGAAGGCTTACAAGATATTGGCCGCCATCGCTGCGGCCGCCGCGCTGTGCTCCTGCGGCGGAGACAACAACGGCGATAGCGGGACGGCAGCCACGGCACCGCCGCAGCAGACCCCACCGGTCACGACGCCCGCGGTCCCCCAGGACCCTGCTGGTCCTGTTTCCCTGTCGATCTCCGTGACGGTGACCGGCTTGCTGGGCAAAGGTCTCGTCGTGCAAAACAATGGTGCGGACACGCTCACGTTCGACGCGGATGGACACGCGGCATTCGCCACGCCCGTCGCGCAGGGCGGTGCGTACGCGGTTACCGTCATGAAGCAACCAGCCTTGCCGGCGCAGATCTGTACGGTCGATGGGGGAGCCGGGACCGCGGGATCCGCCCCGGTGGCGGTCACCGTGACCTGCGCGGCGCGCACGCGTCTGGCCATCGTCACGTCGCTGTCCAGCACCGCTATCCTCGCCGGCGATCCGTCCACCGGCGCATTCACTGCGACGGGCTATAGCGTGCCGATCGGAGGGCTCTTACCTCCTACGCTGTCCCGTACCGGTGATTTTCTATATTTGACGGATATCGTCGCCAATACCGTGCGGGCCTACTCCTTGGATCCCATGAGCGGGGCACCCACGTTGCTGCCCGGCTCGCCATTCGCGACCGGAGGTGTCGGGCCGCAAGCCGCGGCCATGGCTCCGAACGGCAAATTCCTTTACGTGGCAAACAGAGACTCGAATACCCTTGCCATCTTCGCGGTGGACGAATCGACGGGCGCGCTGACGTTAGCGGGGCAAGTGCCGACAGGTGCCACTCCCTTATCTGTCGCTGTCTCACCGAACGGGAAAAATCTCTACGTCTGTAACTACCTGGCAAACACCATCTCGGCCTACATCGTCGATGCCAACACTGGCATGCCGGGAGCAGGGACTGCGTTTGTGACGCCGTCGCCGCGGTTTATGGCGATCGACCCGACCGGCAAGTTTATGTATGTCACAGGCGGAAACAGCAATCTCGTCTACGGCTTCACGATCGACGCCACGACAGGCGCTCTGATCGCAATGAGCGCGCCATTCTCAGCGGGAAATGGTGCGTCGTACCTCGCTATCGAGCCGGCGGGAAAATTTCTGTACGTGACCAACGAGAGCGACGGCACCGCATCGTCCTTCGCTATCAACACCGGCTCGGGTGCGCTGACCGAGATCCTGCCACGCGCCGCCGCGGGCATCTTGCCGGAAGGCATTGCCGTGAGCCCGACTGGCCAGTACGTCTATGTGGCCGCCCAGGCCGATCGCTTGGTCAAGCAGTTCGCCATCGACGCCACGAACGGAGGCTTGTTGCCCCGATCGAGTACATCAATGAGTACGCTGCCGTTGGGGATTGTCATCAGGTAACACGGTAGCGCGTGATACAGGCCGCAGATGCGGCGAAAGTGGCGGCGGTCGGCAGCGGGATACCGACCCGGCGGTCCGCCATTGGCACTTCATCAAGGCTGTTCCCGGCTCGAACACAGGCACTGAGCCAGGGGCTATTACTCTTCGTTTGTATTCGCCAGTTGCTGCCGAAACCCGGCTGCCCGACTACTCTGGCACGGCACGCGTGGCGTATGCCGCGTCGACTTCCGCACGCACCGCCCCCGGTGGCCGCCCGACGACGCGCTTGAATGCGCGGCTGAACGCGGCGAGCGACCCGTAGCCGAGCCGGTACGCAACCGATTCGATCGCCTCGCGGTCGCGTGAGATCCATTGCGCGGCGAGCCGCATCCGCAGCTCGGTCAGGTAGCGCACGGGCGTCATGCCGGTCGCCGCGAGAAATCGCTCGGCGAACACCGAGCGCGACACGCCCGCTTCGGCGGCCAATTCGGCGACGCTCCAGTTTCGGCCCGGATCGCGATGCAGCGCGACGATCGCACGGCCGAGCTTCGGATCGAGCAACGCTTGCACCCAGCCCGTCGCGTCGCCGCAGCCGCACTCGACCCAGCCGCGCACGATAAACGAAGCGACTACGTCCGCGAGCCGCGCGAGGATGCCCGCAAAGCCTGCGCGCTCCGAGCAGGCTTCGCGCTCCATTGCATCGAGCATCGGGCGGATTTCGGGGTAGCGCGCGAGCAGTGTGCCGACGTGCATGAACTCCGGCATCGTGCCGACGAGCGGCTGCATGCCGCCAAGATCGAACTCCATGCACGCGCTGAAGATCAGCGCTTCTCCAGTCGTCGCATCGGTTCCGGCGCAGGGCGGCGGCGTACCGACCGACGCGACCGAGTCGCAGATCTTCGCTGCCTCGAAGGCACCGATGGGACGAGACGACGCGTCTGGATCGGACACGAGTGTGTGCATGCTGCCGTGCGGTAACAGGATCGCGTCGCCGGTTTCAAGCGTCATCGTTGCGCCCGTCGCGTCGCGCAGCAGCACGGGCCCGCGTCCAACGAAATGAAACTGCGCGCGCCCCGGGACGTGGCCGAAGCTCAAGCCGAACGGTCGCGGGACCTGGATGCGGCGATATTGGACGCCGCTCAGGCGCATCCCCAGCAGCAGTTCGCTGACGAGGTCGCGCACGTCGGGAACGTGAGCAGGAAGGGAAGCGGACATTGGATCCGGACGATAAATCAATATTCGCGGATTGTATGTCATATACCGTCCGGCCATCGCTGCTTACGCTATGCCGTCATTGGCACTTTTCCCGATTTTTCCTGATATGGAACCACCCATGAATTCCGGCATTTCCCAGGCCGCTGCGCAAGCGGCTCCCAGCGAACCCGCCTGGGGCGCGGTCTTTGCCATGGCGCTAGGCGTGTTCGGCCTCGTCACGGCTGAATTCCTGCCTGCGAGCCTGCTTACACCAATGGCCGACAGCCTCGGCGTGACCGAAGGCGTCGCCGGGCAGACCGTGGCGGTCACCGCAACGGTTGCGCTCGTTGCAAGCCTGCTGACCGCCGCCACGACACGTACGATCGACCGGCGGCGCGTGCTGCTGGCGTTTTCGGTGCTATTGGTCGCATCGAATCTCACCGTTGCGTTTGCGGCCAACCTCACGACGATTCTGATCGGCCGCGTTGTGCTTGGCATCGCGCTCGGCGGCTTCTGGACGATGGCAACGGCCACCGCAATGCGGCTCGTGCCCACTGCGATGGTGCCGCGCGCGCTGTCGATCATCTTCAGCGGCGTGGCCGTCGCGACGATCGCCGCCGCCCCGCTCGGCAGCTACTTCGGCCACCTGATCGGCTGGCGCAGCGTGTTCCTGTTGGCGGCCGCGCTTGGCGGCGTCGCGTTGCTATCGCAGGTTGCTACGCTGCCGTCGATGCCACCGAGCGGAACCACCCGCCTGCGCACGTTGATCGACGTGCTGCGCCGGCCGACTGTCGGCCTGGGAATGTTCGCGACGACGCTCGTGTTCACCGGACATTTTGCGTTCTTCACGTACTTGCGGCCGTTCCTGGAACAGGTCGCCGGCGTTGGCGTGAACGGGCTGTCGGCGATTCTGCTCGGCTACGGGGTGGCGAACTTCGTTGGCACATCGCTCGCCGGCCGCGTGCTTGAACACCGGCTGCGTCCGATGCTGATCGGCATGCCCGCGCTGATGGTCGTGCTCGGCATCGGGCTCGTCGTGCTCGGCCGTGCGCCGATGATCGATGCGGTGCTCGTCGCGCTTTGGGGGATGGCGTTCGGCGGCGTGCCGGTCGCATGGTCGACATGGGTCACGCGCACCGTGCCCGATGAAGCCGAGAGCGCAGGCGGCCTGATCGTCGCCGCCGTACAGCTCGCGATCGCGACCGGTGCGGCGGCCGGCGGCGTCGTGTTCGATGCAAACGGCGCCACCGGTGTGTTCCTCGGGGCCGCCATCGTGCTGGCCATCGCAGTTGCGACGATCGCGACCGGCGTCCCGCGACGAGTGGAGACGGTATCCGCGCTGGTCGAGCGTAGACTACATTGAAGCGGTCGCGGTCGCGACTATCGAAGTGTCCACACTCCGGAAAATTCCGGTCACGGCAACCATTGAACCGCGCCATGCGTGAACGGCGTTCTGTCGCCCCACCCTCACTCAATGCGAAGTAAGGAGAACCCCATGATCAAGGTCAGCGTCATGTATCCGTACACCGAAGGCGCGCGCTTCGACCACACCTACTACCGCGACCGGCACATGCCGATGGTGAAGGCAAGGCTGGGCAATGCCTGCGCGTACTACACCGTCGAAAAAGGCCTGGCCGGCAGAGCGCCAGGGTCACCGCCCGCCTTCGTGGCGATGTGCGCGTTCATCTGCAATTCGGTCGAGGGCTATCAGGCCGCGATGCAGCAGCACGGCGCCGAGATCCTGGGCGACATCGCCAACTACACCGACATCGCACCAGTGGTCCAGGTCAGCGAGGTCGTGGTCGAACGGTCGGATGGTTGAAGGCACCGGTTAATAGGTTGGCCATTCGAAGTTTGGCGTCGCTTGGGCTACCGCTAAATGTTGACTCTAAGGTCCGTAGCGCCTCAGTTCTTCGCCGATCAATTCACCTAACCGGCTCGCGTGCTCAGGTGCAGGTCGACCCGAACGACTGATGCAGTAGTAGTGGAGGTAATCCTTCGCCTGCACCATGCGTTCCAGGCGAACGTTGTATCTCGAGGCAACGCCCGCACAGATCGAAGGCAGGACCGCTACCCCGAGCTGGCTGGCAACCATCGCAATAACGGTTTCGATGTGCGTCACCTCCATGCGGCGGTCTACAACTGCACCGGCCCGCGACAAGTGATCGTCGACCAGGATCTGAATAGGATTTTCCTTCGGCAGGCATATCAGGGGGGCGCCATCCAACTGGCGCCACGGAATGTCGCCGCGTGCTTTGGTGCGCGCGGTTGGCGAGACCCTTACGAGATCGTTGCTGAACAGCGAACGTCGCGTCAGACCGGATGCCGCCTTGAAGAACAGACCGTAGCCGGCATCGACCATGCCTACGTCGACCAGCATCTGAATGCGCTCAGGATCGACATCCCAGACTTCTACCTGAAGCTCGGGCACCTCACGCTTTAACCGCACAAGCGCCCCTGGCAAGAGGCTATTCGCGACAAGAGGTGTCACCGCAATTCGCAGCGGGCGACGCGCCCCGTCGACCCGCTGTACCGCTTCAAGGGCAGCATCAATGGCCGCAACGGCGGCTTCTGCCGATGGCAGAAATGCCTGGCCCTCCGGCGTCAGATCGACCAGACGGGTGGTCCGGTACAGCAAGCGACATCCCACCTGCGCTTCCAACTCCTTGACCATCGCGCTCAGCCCCGCCTGGGTGATGTGCATCTGCTGCGATGCCTTGGTGAAGTTCCTGAAGCGCGCCGCAGCCAGGAAAGCTTTGAGTTGGCGGTACGAGGGATTCATAACGTTTATTTGTTAATTCATAGAATACTATAGCTTCTCTTGTTGCCGTTCCTGAGCTTCAATTGACACGTCGGTACGCCGACCACTCGAAAAAAACCCCGGAGACGAACAACATGTGCCCCCAACTCAGCGTGCTTGGCGCTTGCCTCGCCGTCGCCCTGGCTTTTCCCGTCGCGGCCCAAGCCGACACATTTCCCGCCAAGCCCATCACGATCGTCGTGCCCTTTCCGCCGGGCGGTCCGACTGACAGTAGCGCCAGGCTGCTGGCCAAAGCCATGGGTGATTCGCTTCACCAGCCGGTCATCATCGACAATCGCGCAGGCGCCGGTGGCACGATCGGATCCGCCTACGTCGCTCGCGCTCAGCCTGACGGCTATACCTTGCTCTGGGGCGGCACCAGTAGTCTCGCGGTAGCGCCGGCACTGTATGCTTCGCTGCCCTACCAGCCACTGAAGTCCTTTGTCCCCATCGGCCAAGCGGTGAGGAGCCCGATGATGGTGGTAGGAAAATCCAGCCTCGCCGCTACCGACATGACTCAACTCATTCAGGCGGCGAAGTCCTCCTCCCTGACCTTCGGTTCAGCCGGCAACGGATCGATCGGCCATCTCACCGGGGAACAACTGAATACCACCCTCGGCATCAAGCTTCTTCACGTCCCCTACAAAGGCGGCGCCCCGGCACTGACCGACGTCCTTGGCGGGCAAATCGATCTCATGATCGACACCGCGCAGTTCCTGTCGCCTCACGTCCAGTCCGGCAAGGTCCGCGCGTTCGCAGTGGCTGGCGACAAACGTTTTCCTTTGCTGCCCAATGTGCCCACCGTCCGGGAAGCCACGGGAAAGCCGTTCGAGGCCTATTCATGGTTTGGCCTGGTAGCGCCGGCCGGCACGCCGGTGTCGATCGTCAATCGCCTGGAAACGGCGCTGAACGCTGCCATGCGCGACCCCGCCACGCTCAAGCAACTCACCAGCAGTGGACTAGAGCCTGTAAATAGCTCGTCCAGTGCCTTCGCAGCAACCATTTCAACCGACCTGAAGAGGTGGACCGAGGCAGTCCGCATTTCTGGCGTCAAGCCTGACTAACTTTCATCATGACCAATTCATCTCGACATATCATCATTTGCGGTGCAGGACTCGGCGGTCTGACCGCTGCGCTGGCCCTTCTGCGGCGCGGTTTCCGGGTGACAGTACTAGAGCAGGCATTTGCGCTTGGGGAAGTTGGTGCGGGCATCCAACTGAGCGCGAACGCAACAGGCGTGCTCTACCGTCTGGGTTTAGGCGATGCATTGCAAGCCGTTGCGTCGATTCCGACGGGAAAACAAATCCGCCTGTGGAACACAGGGGAAGCGTGGAAGCTCTTCGACCTGGGTGCAGAGTCGCAGGAGCGATATGGATACCCCTACTTCACCATTTACCGCGCAGATCTGCACCGTGTGTTGGCCGACGCTGTGATGGCCGCCTCGCCCGATGCAATACGCCTGAATGCGCGCTGCGTCGCCGTCGAACAGACAGACCAAGGCGTCAAAGTCAGCCTGGCCGATGGCGGTTGGGTCAGCGGCGACGTCGTAATCGGGGCGGACGGCGTCCATTCGCGAATCCGCGCTGCGCTGTTCAACGACGACAAACCGCGCTTTTCCGGGTGCCTGGCTTGGCGTGGCGTCATTCCTGCCAAAGACTTGCCCGAGCACCTGCGCGAGCCCGTGGGCAACAACTGGATTGGACCAGGGGCGCACGTCATCCACTATCCGTTGCGGCGGGGCGAACTCGTCAATTTCGTCGGCATCGTCGAGCGCGACGATTGGCAAGTGGAATCGTGGAATGAAGCGGGCAATACCGATGAATGTCTGCGCGACTTTGAGGGCTGGCACGAAGATGTTCAAACCATGATCAAGTCGATCGCGACGCCGTTCAAGTGGGCCCTGATGGTGCGCGAGCCTATGGATTCCTGGACGGTCGGCAACATTACCCTGCTCGGCGACGCGTGTCATCCGACCTTGCCATTCCTGGCGCAAGGCGCTGCCATGGCAATTGAGGACGGCTACCTGGTAGCGCGGGCCTTGGATACTCACGACAACTCAGCCGTCGCGCTGCAGCGCTATGAATCCGCGCGCAAGGAACGGACCTCGCGCATTGTTCGGGGATCCGCGGAGAACGCGAAGCGTTTCCATAACCCAGCGCTCGCTACCCGCGAAGGTGCGACGGCCTACATCGACGAGCAATTCAGCGAGCCACTGGTACGCTCGCGCTATGAGTGGCTGTTTGAATACAACGTTGAGACCGTGCCGCTCTGAGGCGACTTGGCACAATCCGCACCTCATCGTGCCGGGGACAACTGACCGCTTTTGTCGGGCGATGGACGGATCAAGCGGCGCCTTGAATGTCGGAGAGGGGTTGTGGATTCAACCGGTCAACGAATGGCCGCCCCCGGTGCCGGGAGAGACCGTTGCGTGCACCGCTCGTCAACGACGAAGGGAGACGGTCGCTGCAGGAGATGGGCCGGCGGGACGTGTCGTGTCACCCGGCTGGGATATCGCTCGAGAGCGAATCCCCCAGCGCGCACTGCAGCTGACTGGTATATCGGGGCTCGCGAGATCCAGGATGCCGAGGCTATGCGCAAGTATCTGAAGATGCGGCTCTGGCCGAGCAGGATGCTGTCGCGGGCATACGAATCCATGTAGTACTTCGCGCTGCTGAACATGGTCAGGTCGCCGTCGTAGCCCTCTACTGTGGGTATTCGCGGTGCGGAGTTCCGCAGACTATCGTCCTCACCGCTGCTGTCCGACATTCCCGTCGAAAGTGAATCGCATGCCCGCTGGGCCGCGGGCACCAAGGCCAGCACGTCTGTCGTCATGATGAGCCCCATGACGGCATCGGACACGTAGTCCACTTCCACGACGACCCGGGGCGACGGTGCGGCCTCGCGCTCGCAGATCTCGCCCATCAGCCAGACGCGAGGACTTCTGGTCGGACGTACCTTACTCGCATTTGACTCGATGATCTTGCTTGCCTCGGCCTGGTCCGTCGGGGGCGCCAACGCGGCATAGTCCTTTATCGGAGTGGCAGCGCTCAACATGGTCATCGTCATGAACTTCAATGCAGGCCGATATCTCTCCAGATAGCCGCCGCCAGCCTGGCAGGATTTTTTGGCGGTCGGTTGCGACCCGGAGTGGGACAGCGAAGTCAGAGGGCGGATTCGAACATCCTCGCCCCACATTGGCAACGATACAGCGTCTGAGTTGCCGATAGCTCGCTGCCATTTAAGCGGCACCTTCGTCACTTGGCGGTTTAAGCCACGCTGGCGCCACCAAATACCCTCCCCTCGGCGAATGCGATAAGCGAGTGCCCGCCTGTGATTTTTCCTCACAGGCGGAGAACTTTATATCGCTTGCTGCGCTATTGCCGCGTTCCTATGATGGCCCAAACCAGATGCTTCGAATCACGATCGCCGGGCAATAGCCGGGAAAATGAAAGTAGAGGAACTCATGTCTATTACCGCTGCACGGGCCGAGTTTTCGGTTCGCTATTTCGTCGAGAGTTCGCTTGCCCCCGAGAAAATTGCGCAAGTCATCGCTGGTGAACAGTCAAGCGGCACATTTTTGACGTTGCCTGGCGAAACTCCACAGCTCAAGGAGCGCTCGCGCGCTCGAGTGGTAGATATTCGCTCATTGCCGCCAACGCTCGAGCCTTCGCTGCAAAGCGCCTTTGTCCAACACCGTGGAGTTCATGGGGTATTCCATCGTGCTGAAATCGAGATTGCCTTCCCAATCGAGAATGTAGGTCCGAATCTGCCGGTGTTGCTTGCAACGCTGGCCGGCAACTTATTCGAGCTGGGGGAGGTCACGGGTCTCCGTGTATTGGACCTCGACATGCCGGAAAAGTATGCGGCTCAGTTTCCGGGGCCTGCATTCAGCATCGAAGGCACGCGGCGATTGTCGGGCGTTCACGGCCGGCCCATGATCGGAACCATCATCAAACCCAGCATCGGACTCACCGCCGAGCAGACTGCCGTGTTGGTTGACGATCTGTGCAGCGCTGATATCGACTTTATCAAAGATGATGAACTGATTGCCAACCCACCATACGAGCCGTTCGAGAAACGCGTGGCCGCTGTAATGCCAGTGCTGCAAAAGCATGCGGACCGTCTGGGGCGCATGCCCATGTACGCCTTCAATCTCTCGGGCTCGATCGACGACATGCTGCGTCACCACGATACCGTGCTTCAGGCCGGTGGAACGTGCGTGATGGTAAGCGTCAATTGGGCGGGCTTCGCGGGTGTCGAACACCTTCGGCGGCATTCGCAATTGCCGATCCATGGCCACCGAAACGGTTGGGGCAGCCTGACACGCCATCCTGCGCTCGGCTTCAGCTTTGAGGCGTACCAGAAGCTTTGGCGGCTGGCTGGGGTCGACCATCTGCATGTCAACGGATTGCGCAGCAAATTCTGGGAGGCAGATGAATCGGTTCTGCGCTCCGCGCGCGCCTGCCTCTCCCCTTTCGCTGGAGTACGGGCAGTCATGCCCGTGTTCTCATCGGGCCAATGGGCGGAACAAGCGCCGGACATGTATCGGCAGTTGCAATCAACGGACCTGATGCATCTTGCCGGCGGCGGCATCATCGGCCACCCGGACGGTATTCAGGCTGGTGTGGTCAGCATGCGGGAAGCCTGGGATGCGGCAGTTGCTGGCAAGAGCCTCGAGTCTCATGCATCGACTCATCCGGCGCTTGCTCGCGCCCTCTCACACTTTGGGCGGGTGTGAAGCATGACCGCCGAGCAACAGCTTCGCCTCGCGTTTTACGGGGATGACTTCACCGGCTCAACGGACGCGCTGGAAGTCCTTGCGTTTGCCGGACTGAGGTGCGCCCTGTTCTTGAAGCCACCCAGTGCCGAGTTGCTCGACACACTCGGCAACTTCGATGCCATCGGCGTTGCGGGCGACAGTCGGAGCATGTCGCCAGAAGAAATGGATCAAGCCCTGCCGGACACCCTGAGTGCGCTGGCAAGTCTTCCCGTTTCGCTGGTCCATTACAAGGTTTGTTCCACGTTTGACAGTTCGCCAACTGTCGGGAGTATCGGCCGAGTCATGGATCTCGCCCGCGACGCATTTGGGCGGGGTCCAATCCCAATTGTCGCGGCAACTCCAGCACTCGGCAGGTACTGCGTCTTCGGCAACCTGTTCGCGCGCTCCGGCACCGATGGCGTGGTGTACCGGCTGGATCGGCATCCGATCATGAGCCGCCACCCAACTACGCCCATGACAGAGGCGGACCTGGCGGCGCACCTAGGCGCGCAGACTCGCCAGGTTTTGGCAAAGTTCACGCTCGCATCGTACGAAGAAGGCCAATCAGCGATGGATGCCGAGCTGGCGCGTCTGGCGTCGAGCGGGGCAGACGGCATTGTGTTTGACGGAACGACTTCAGGCCATCTGACGCAAGTCGGACGCCTGCTCGAGCAACTCGGTGCGGGTCGCTCGCGCCCATTGTTCTGCATCGGCTCATCGGGACTCGAATACGCCGCCACACAGTGGTGGCGTGAAAACGGAACGGCTGAGCCAACGAGTACACCGCAATTCGAGCGCTTCAGAGGCGTCGAGACGCTGCTTGCCGTGTCGGGCAGCGCCTCACCACTCAGCAAAACGCAGGTCGACAAAGCCATTGAGACTGGGTTCGTGGACATCCGCGTAGATGCAGCCAGTCTGGTAGCCGATGAAAAATGGGAGTCCGAGCTCTCTCGTCTGCATGGCGAAGCGGTGGCGGCGTTGCGTGCGGGACGAAGCGTTATTGCACACACGGCCCGCGGTCCGGACGACGACAGAATCAAAGCAATGACGTCCTTGCTGGAGTCCCAAGGCATGCGCAAGGACCAGGCCAAGCATCTTGGTGGACGGCTCCTGGCACAGCGCTTGGGACGCTTTGTCGATGGAGTATTGCGTGAAGTGCGTCTGGAGCGCGTGGTCATTTCGGGCGGCGACACCTCAAGTCATGTCACCCGGCAACTGGCGCCGGACGCTTTGGTAGTCGCCGCTCGCCTCGCTCCTGGCGCGCCACTATGCCGGGTGATCTCGGACCAACCACATCTTTCCGACCTGGAAATTGCACTGAAAGGCGGCCAGATGGGGAATTCAGATTATTTCGTCAAAGCGCTACGAGGTACTGAAAAATAATACTTAAGCATTTTTTAAAAATATAAGGAGACAAAATCATGAATCGATTCACGCGCCGTAACTTCCTGATGAGCGCCGTAGCAGGCATCGCTGCGCCCACGCTGATCATGCCAAAGGCCTCCCGGGCCGCCGAGAGCAGTTTCAAGTTCGGCACCAATCTGCCGGCAAACCACCCATTGAACATCCGCGCCAACGAGGCAGCGGAACGAATCATGAAGGAGACGGGTGGGCAGGTGCGGATCAATGTCTTCCCCAACAATCAGCTGGGAAACGATGCCGACATGCTGTCCCAATTGCGCGCCGGCGCGATCGACTTTTTTACCGTGTCTGGCGTGAATGTGTTGTCACAGCTGGTGCCAGTGTCATCGATGTATGGGCTGGGATTTGCATTCCCAAACGATGATGCGGTGCATAAGGCACTGGACGGCGATCTTGGCAAATTCCTCCGCAGCCAGTT
Organism: Cupriavidus pauculus; assembly: GCF_008801835.1. GTDB lineage: Bacteria > Pseudomonadota > Gammaproteobacteria > Burkholderiales > Burkholderiaceae > Cupriavidus > Cupriavidus pauculus. The sequence continues at coordinate 135,135 of NZ_VZOW01000014.1, forward strand.
CACCAAAGTCGGGCTGATGGCAATGGACAGCATCTGGAGTTCGGGATTCCGCCAGATTACTAACAGCGTGCGGCCGATTAAGACGCCGGACGACCTCAGGAATTTGAAGATCCGCGTTCCGGTGAGTCCGCTGTGGACTTCACTCTTCCAGCATCTTGGCGCGGCGCCGGCATCAATCAACTTCGCCGAGGTCTACTCATCGCTGCAAACCAAGGTGGTGGACGGTCAGGAAAACCCGCTGTCAATCATCTCTATCGCGAAACTCTACGAAGTTCAGAAGTATTGCTCCATGACCAATCACATGTGGGACGGCTACTGGTGCATGAGCAGCTTGAAAGCATGGAATCGTTTGCCTGAACAATACAGACCAGTCGTTGCGCAACACTTAAATCGATCGGCGCTGGATGTCCGCGGCGACGTAGCCAAGCTGAACACTTCGCTGCAAAGCGAGCTTCAGGCCAAAGGAATGGTATTCAACACTGCAGATCCAGCGCCATTCCGCGCCATGCTGTCCAAGAGCGGTTTCTATGCCCAGTGGCGCAAGAAATACGGCGAGGAAGCATGGGCAATGTTGGAAAAATACACCGGAAAACTGGGGTGAGCCATGCATATCGCACGAACGAACCCCCAGGCCGCCCAACCGCAGGATGCCATCGGCGCCTGCGCTGCGCGCCTGCAACGCTTGCTCAGCCACTGCTTGACCATTCCAGCAGCGCTGCTCGTTGCCGTAGAAATCTGCGTGTTGCTCGCCGGAGTCACCGGTCGCTACGTTTTCCACACTCCTCTCATCTGGTCAGATGAACTCGCGTCCATCCTGTTTCTCTGGCTGGCAATGATCGGTTCGGCCGTGGCGTTTGAAAGAGGCGAGCACATGCGGATGACGGCAGTTGTCGGAAAGCTTCCTCCGAGCACGCGTGCGTTCATCGACGTGCTGGCCACGGTGGCGGCCCTGGTGTTCCTGCTGCTAGTGCTTCCCCATGCGCTGGAGTATGCGAAAGAGGAAGCCATGATCAGCACGCCAGCCCTGGATATCGCGAACAGTTGGCGCGTAGGGGCAATGGCTTTCGGTTTTGGCATGATGGCGCTACTGTCGTTGTTGCGTCTTGCTCAATATTCTGACCGGAGGACCGTAGGCAGGGCACTCGCGCTCGCGGCGATATTGGTCGTCGCCATGTGGATGTTGCAACCGCTGTTCCATAAACTCGGCAACTTGAATCTGGTCATTTTCTTCGTTGTCGTAGTCGCGGGCTGCGTCTTTGCTGGGGTACCGATCGCCTTTGCCTTCGGCCTGGCCACGCTGGGATACATCATGCTGACCACCTCCACGCCGGTGTTGATCGTGGTTGGCCGCATGGACGAGGGAATGAGCCATCTCATCCTGCTGTCCGTACCGTTGTTCGTTTTTCTGGGGCAACTAATCGAGATGACGGGCATGGCGCGCGCGATGGTCGGCTTCCTGGCGAACCTGCTGGGCCATGTGCGCGGGGGTCTGCACTACGTGCTCGTAGGTGCCATGTATCTCGTATCGGGAATTTCTGGCTCCAAAGCGGCCGATATGGCTGCGATCGCACCCGTGCTGCTCCCGGAAATGAAGGCCCGTGGCGCGAAGGAAGGAGACTTGGTCGCCCTGTTGGCTGCAACCGGCGCCCAGACAGAGACGATACCGCCAAGCATCGTACTGATTACGATCGGCTCTGTTACAGGCGTTTCCATCTCGGCCCTGTTCACAGGGGGCATGCTACCGGGCGTAGTGCTCGCAATTGGCCTGATCGCCGTCGTCTTCTGGCGCTACCGCCGTGAGGACCTATCACAGGTGGCGCGGGCAAGTCGGACCGAGATCGCAAAGGCATTTCTCGTGGCGATGCCCGCGATTGCTCTTCCTTTCATCATCCGTGCAGCCGTGGTCGAGGGAGTTGCGACGGCAACGGAGGTGTCAACGATTGGCATTGTCTATGCCATCGTAGCTGGGCTTCTCATCTATCGCCGGTTCGACTTCAAACGCTTGTACCCGATGCTGGTAGACACGGCCAGTCTGTCAGGTGCGATTCTCCTGATCATTGGTGCGGCCACCGCGATGGCATGGGGTCTCACTCAATCCGGTTTTTCCAGCACCCTCACCGAGGCGATGCGCTCGTTGCCAGGTGGTGCCGTGGGCTTCATGGCCGTTTCAATCCTCGCTTTCGTGATTCTCGGCAGCGTGCTGGAAGGGATTCCGGCCATCGTATTGTTCGGTCCGCTGGTGTTTCCGATAGCGCATGCGATGGGCATTCACGAGGTCCACTACGCGATGGTCGTGATCCTTTCGATGGGTATCGGCCTCTTCGCGCCGCCGTTTGGCGTCGGCTACTACGCGGCATGCGCAATCTCCAAAATCCACCCGGACGAAGGGATTCGGCCCATTGTCGGATACATCGTTGCCATGGTTGCCGGATTGATCGTTGTTGCAGCCGTGCCATGGATTTCTATCGGATTTCTGTAATAGGAGACCAGAATGCAAAACCGAAATAAAGATCGAGTCGCAATTGTCGTAGGTGGTGGCATGGGGATAGGCGCAGAGATCTGTCAGCGCCTGGGCCTGGCGGGCTACATGGTGGTCGTTGCCGATCGCGACATGGAGGCCGCAAAACGTCGCGCGGATGAGCTTGGCGACGCGGGATCACTCGCCGCGGCACAACACATCGACGCGGGCGACGCTGCGTCCGTAGAGCAAGCGTTCGCAGAAATTGAAAGCCGGCATGCTCGCTGCGATGTGCTCGTGAACTGCGCGGGCATTGCAAAAGTCTTTCCTTTTCTGGAATTTCCCCTCGAAAATTTCCAGGCGACCATGAATGTCAACGTCACTGGCACGCTACTGTGCGCCCAGCACGCGGCCCGACTGATGGTGAAACGCAAATGGGGACGCATCGTGAACCTGGCATCCGTGGCCGGCCAACGTTCGGTGGGAACGGGGCGCACTGCCTATGGCACATCTAAAGCAGCGGTCATAGCGCTCACACGACAGATGGCAGTCGAGCTCGCCGAGCATGGCATCACAGCGAATACAGTGTCACCTGGTCCCGTCGACACTCCCATGACCCGCGTGCTTCATACGGACCAGTTCCGCAAGGAGTATACGCACGCCATACCAATGGATCGCTACGGATCGACTGGCGAGGTTGCTGCGGCGGTGATGTATTTCGTTGGAGACGAAGCTGGCTATACCACAGGCGTGGATTTGCCCGTCGATGGAGGCTTCCTGGCATCTGGAGCGCGAAGGCTGGCGTAGTGCCACGACCGGATCATTGTCGCAAAGTTGGAAAGCGGACAAATTTGAAGAACCAGGACTGAAAAGAGGCTGGCATGCACCGCAATCGTAAGGCAAAAATTGTCGCTACTATCGGGCCGGCAAGCGATAGAAAGGAAACCGTTGAAGCGTTATTTCATGCCGGGGTCGACGTATTCCGGATGAACTTTAGCCATGGCACCAACGCCGTTAAAGAGCGTATCCCATCCGGTTTGCGGGGCCCGCGATGTCCCATGACAGTCCCACAACTGTCCCATTACTGCTACCTTTAAGTTCCCTTTTGGTTCCCCTCAGGCCTGGACTGTTCTGCTGATGTTTAGACAAGTGAACCGCCCCGGGAACCGTGGAGGCTGGTTGGTTTAAGTTAATAGCGGTTCAGCGGCAGGGATTTGAAGCTGCCTGTAGTAGTTTGCCTCAGCTTCGGCGGGCGGGATATTGCCAAGGGGTTCCATCAGCCGATGATGGTTGAACCAGGCTACCCATTCCAGTGTG
>NZ_VZOW01000015.1 GCF_008801835.1 Cupriavidus pauculus
CACCAGCCGTACCGCTTCCAGCTTGAATTCCAGCGTGTACTGCGCCCGCTTTGTCTTGCTTGTCATCACATCTCTCCTTGCTTCAGTTTAACCTCAGCAAGGGATTCGTTTTGCGGGGGCAAGCTCATACAGGCGTCGGGGCAGTCACTCGCGCTTTGGCATGACGAGTACCGTGTGCAGTTTCCAGACGGTCGGGTGATCTGGGTCGAAGGCGAGGCGTCGCCTGAAGCCATGCCTGATGGGAGCATCCTCTGGCACGGCTATATCCATGATGTCACCTCACGCAGAAGATCTGCGGAAGAGCTTCGCCTTGCGGCTAAAGTTTTTGCGCACACAGGAGAGGGCATCCTCGTTACCGACGCTCAGGCCCACATTGTCAACGTCAATCGGGCGTTTTCCGTGATCACTGGTTATGCGCGGGAGGAAGTAATGGGTCAGACACCTCGTCTGCTCGAGTCCGATCGCTATGACGATGAGTTCTATCAGACCGTTTGGCAGGCTCTGCGTGAGCACGACTACTGGCACGGAGAGCTCTGGTGCCGACGCAAGAACGGCAGTCAGTTTGCCGCGCTGCTGACGATCAGTGCAGTCCCGGATATGCGGGGCAATATCGAGCATTACGCAGCCATGTTTTCCGACATCACAGCCCTGAAGGAGAACCAGCAACAGCTTGAACGCGTTGCTCATTACGACCTGCTCACCGGCTTGCCCAATCGACTATTGCTTGGAGACCGCCTTAAGCAGGCCATTGGTCAGACACGTCGGCGTGGCATGCACCTGGCGGTTGTCTTCATCGATCTGGATGGATTCAAGAAGGTCAACGACCAGCACGGCCACGCAGTCGGCGACAAATTGCTGTCCGTCCTGTCCAGGCGTATGACGCAGGTGTTGCGCGAAGGCGATACCTTGGCCCGCCTTGGTGGTGATGAGTTTGTCGCTGTTCTGGTCGACCTGCCGGATGTTTCCATTAGCGTACCGATTCTCGATCGCCTGAGCGAGGTGGTTGCGCAGCCCGTACCGATTGGTGACGCACTGTGCGAAGTGAGCGCGAGTATGGGTGTGAGCTACTACCCGCAAGGCGAAGATATCGACGCCGACCAACTACTGCGGCAGGCAGATCAGGCCATGTATCGCGCCAAGCAAGCTGGCAAGAATCGATATCACGTTTTCGATACGAAGAAGGATCGTACGCTGCGCACCCGTCACGAAGGATTGGACAGCATAGCGAATGCCCTTGCCAATGGGCAGTTTCTGCTTTACTTCCAACCTAAGGTCAACATGCGCACCGGTGAGGTGCTGGGCGCCGAAGCCTTGATCCGCTGGCAACATCCGGCGCGTGGCTTGTTATCTCCTGCCTCCTTCATACCCATCATTGAGAACCATCCGCTCGGGGTTGACGTGGGGAAATGGACCATCGAGGCTGCGCTGACCCAGATCGAAGTTTGGCGCAAGGCCGGCCTTCATGTCCCGATCAGCGTGAATATCGGTGCGCGGCACTTGTTGCAACCGGACTTCACCATGCATCTACGGGGTATGTTGTCACGACATCCCGGCGCCCAGCCGCAAGACCTTGAACTGGAAATCCTCGAAACCAGCGCCGTGGAGGACTTCGTTCAAGTGTCTCAGTTGATGGCGCTGTGCGAGAGGATGGGATTGCGTTTTGCCCTCGACGATTTCGGCAGCGGCTATTCATCGCTGACCTATCTGAAGCGCCTGCCCGCGCACCTGCTCAAGATCGACCAAGGTTTTATACGCGACATGCTCGAGGATCCGGACGATATCGCCATCCTGGATGCGCTACTGGCACTGGCAAGGTCGTTTGGCAGGAACTGCATCGCGGAGGGAGTCGAATCCATTCAGCATGGTGAAATGCTGCTGCGTCTGGGATGCGAGTGGGGCCAGGGTTATGCCATCGGGCAACCGATGCCGGCGCATGAATTCGAGCAATGGCTACACACCTGGCAGGTACCCTTATCCTGGAAGGGATTCAAACCTGACAGTCGCTCCGCGCTGCCCGTGCCGTTCACATACGCCGACCACCGGGTCTGGATTTCCCAGATGATCGACTATCTGTCAGGCAAGACCCAAGTGCCCCCTCAATCCGAAACACTCCAATACTGGCGGGATCAAAGTGGTCGCCCTACGTTCTTCGGCAAGGATCCTGATGATCCGGTCGATGTCCTGCATCAGAGCATTCAGCAGATGGCTCACGCCCTGAGTGAAATGAAAAAAGCCGGCCGTGACGAGGCATTGAGGGCTGGCATCGACAAGTTGCAACATTTGCAGGCGGATCTGCTGGGATTGCTGCCGCCGGACCAGAAGCCGGATTGATGCCATGCATGGGACGAATGGTTGACGTGCAAGAGGCTGATCCACCCATCGGCGGCGCCACGGGCGCGCAGGACATTATGCGCTGGGTGACATCCCAATTGTCACGATGAGCCCGGAACTGATGCTCATTTTTGGAGAACCATTCAATCCTGAAGAAAGAGAAGAGTGCCCATGCAGAAAGATCCTAACCGAACAATGCTCGACGACATGCGCGATCAGTGGCGTTTGATGACCTTCTATGAACGTTTCGAACAGGTCGTTGCGCTCGTCTTGTCGGCAGTGATCGCCGTAATCATCGTGGTTTCGTTACTCCAGCTTGTCTCAATCGTATTCACCCTGCTGGTTCTGGATGCGTTCAATCCCTTGGATCACAAGGTGTTCCAGACTGTTTTCGGGATGATCATGACGCTGCTGATCGCCATGGAGTTCAAGCATTCCATTGTGCGCGTGGCGCTACGCCGTGACACCATCATCCAAGTGAAGACCGTGATTCTGATTGGACTGATCGCGTTGGCGCGCAAGTTCGTGGTCCTCGATCCCGAAGCCAGCCCGGGCAAGGTTGCAGCGCTTGCAGGCGCTACGCTGGCCTTGGGCATTACCTATTGGTTGCTGCGGGAGCGTGACGATCAGATGACCGAGAAAGCCGCGCATGACCCATCGTGACCCCGACAATCCATGCGATGCCTTTTCACGGCACCGTTGGCTAAATCGCTTGCAAACGGGGCTGCTGGGTTTGACCTTGTTAGGGATCGCCGCCGCTGCCGGCAGCCTGCTGTTCGGCGAGAACGGATTCTGGCTGGCACTGACAGTATGCGCATTGACCTTTTTGATCGAGCCGTTAGCCACCACGACGCTGACCTTGCGATTGTATGGCGCGCACGTGCTTCATCCGCACGAGGCTCCTGCGATCTGGTCGATGCTGCGAGATCTATCCACTCGCGCCGGTTTGTCAGCCACGCCAACACCTCACTATGTGCCCACCGCCGTCGTCAATGCCTTCGCTATCGGTTCGAAGCGCCATGCCGCCATCGCTCTCACAGATGGCTTGTTGCACAGCTTGAGCGAGCGCGAGCTGCGAGGTGTGCTCGCGCATGAGATCGCGCACATCGCTCAGGAAGATCTTCGTGTCATGGGGCTGGCCGATTCCATCAGCCGGCTCACGAATCTTCTGGCGCTACTGGGGCAGATATCGATCCTGTTCAGCTTACCGGCGCTGATGATCGGCGCGGTAGAGGTCAATTGGCTGGGGTTGCTGTTGCTGGCAGCCTCACCCCAACTCGCATTGCTCGCACAGCTCGGCTTGTCGCGCGTACGCGAGTTTGACGCCGACCGAATGGCCGCGGAGTTGACAGGCGATCCGCAGGGACTCGCTTCGGCGCTGGCGAAGATCGAGCGGGTGAGCCGTTCGTGGCGTGCTTGGCTGTTGCCCGGATGGGGCAACCCCGAACCTTCATGGTTGCGCACGCATCCGCCAACGGCGGAGCGCGTCGCGCGCCTGCTGGCGTTCGCGCCACAGCCTTCGTTGGCGCCACTGTTCCCCGCAGATCCATTCGCTCCGAAGCCCCTCGCCCCAATGCGCCCGCCACGTTGGCGGCCGGGCGGCCTTTGGCGCTGACCTACCCGACAGGAGACTCATCATGCCTTACCCAGACCCTCATCAGCGCAGCGTGCCGAATCAATTCGTTCGGCGCTGGCTCATCATGACCGCGTGTGTTGCCGCCCTCATGCTGTTGTGGCAGTTCCTGCCCGCAATCGAAGCTTGGCTCAGTCCGCACGAAGCCGCCGAGCGCACCATCACGCCGCGAGGTGATCTAGCCGCCGACGAAAAGAGCACCATCGAACTGTTCGAGAGATCGCGGGCCTCGGTGGTCTTCATCACCACGGCGCAGTTGGTGCGCGATGTCTGGACCCGCGATGTCTTTTCTGTTCCGCGCGGCACGGGCTCGGGTTTCATCTGGGATGATAGTGGTCACGTCGTTACCAATTTCCATGTCATCCAGGGGGCTTCGGAGGCCACGGTGAAGCTGGCCGACGGTCGCGACTACCAAGCCGCGCTGGTCGGAGCGAGCCCTGACCATGACATCGCCGTGCTCAAGATCGGCGTCGGCTTCAAGCGCCCGCCGGCCGTGCCGATCGGCATGAGTGCCGACCTCAAGGTCGGACAAAAGGTGTTCGCCATCGGCAACCCCTTCGGCTTGGACTGGACACTCACCACCGGGATCGTGTCTGCGCTCGATCGCTCACTGCCAGGGGAAACGGGCAGAGCAGCCATCGAACATCTGATTCAGACTGATGCCGCCATCAACCCCGGTAATTCGGGGGGGCCGTTGCTTGATTCGGCAGGCCGCTTGATCGGTATCAATACCGCGATTTACAGCCCTTCCGGCGCATCGGCCGGGATCGGTTTTGCAGTACCTGTGGACACCGTGATGCGCGTGGTGCCACAGCTCATCAAGACCGGCAAGTACATCCGCCCGGCACTTGGCATCGAGGTGGATGAACAGCTCAATGCTCGCCTGCAAGCGCTGACTGGCCTCCAAGGTGTGTTCGTTTTGCGCGTCACCCCTGGTTCTGCAGCGCAGAAAGCCGGTCTTAGCGGTGTTGAGGTCACTGCCCAAGGCATCTTGCCGGGAGACCGAATTTCCAGCATTGACGGCGTTGCTGTAGCTGACGTTGCCAAGTTGCTGGCACGGCTCGACGAAAGGAAGGTTGGTGATGTCGTGGTGTTGTCGGTAGAACGGGCTGGCAAATCGCGCCAAGTGCGCGTGGAGTTGCAGCCAGGCGTCTGATCTGGAGTTGGGAATACTCGGCGAGTTGCCGAATGTGGATGGGAAACGCAGGTTTTCGCCCAGGGTTGGAGTCGACATGCCCAGCGCCGGAAAAGACGTTGCCATTCGGCATCTGGTCATTGGCAAGGAATAACGATGGGATGTAGAAGAATTCGTGCCCCAGAAACTCGATGCCCTACTCTTTGGTGAGCAGTAAGGAAATCTCAGCCTCTCGTCGCGCGAAAAGGCCCGGTAGTACTTTCCCACCACCATAGACCCAGCGCCTTAGCTCCGTCGCCACACTTGCCCAGTCCCGCTGATTGACTCGCCGCCGCAACGTCGAGGTCTGCAACCGCCCCGGGCCAAGGTTAAACGTGAAATCCACGATTGCCGCGAGCCTGCTCTCGGGTTCAGTGGCCAGCACTGGGCAGTAACGTAGCGTTGCGGCGAGCGCTGTTTGCAGATCGCGCACCAAATAGACCTCGGCTTCTGCCTCCGTGATCGGCGGGTGCTTGGGATCGCAAAGGTGGCCGTACCCAATTGTCCAGAAACCTGCGGGGCAGATATAGGGAACAGCAGTGATCTCGATTCCGCGTTTCACCTTGCGCTCGAATCCCTCGAAGCGCTTGGCCAGATCAATGGCCGCTTGAGGCATTTCGATCATGGCCGTACCCGGTCAAACACGCGCCCGAGGAACCAGAAGTTCAGCACCCCGGCCCACAGCGCCTGATCGGCCTCCGTCCATGCGTGCAGGATGGCAACACCCCAGCCAGCACCTGCAGTCACTGCCGCCGCGAAAGCGGCTGTCTTGGCGGCGCAGTACAGGGCCATGAACCAGTAGGTGATGACGGGGCGCACGCTGATCGACAAGGCATCGGCCCAGCGAACCCCGGTTTTCTCGCCCTGAGTCCGAACTGCTTCCCGCAAGGTTTCGATGGCACCGACGTTCCATGCCGCGTCGGCACCCGCGCCGATTTCCGACATTCGCTGCGCGCCACGAATCTTCTCGAACTCCAGCGCCTTGTCCTGCATTGCCAGTTCGTGGCCACGCTCACCCTTGCGGTCGAGCCATTTGAGGATTTCAGGTGCGAGACGGAAGGCCCCTCCGAGGAGACCACCGAGCAGTGTCTCGATCATTGTGGGCCTCCCATCAGTTTCAACTTGATGGCAGCACCAACCAGCAGTGCGGCCAGAATGCCGGTGGTGATGACCTTGACGGTGGTCTGCCACGCGGTACGCCGGGCATCTCGCCAGGCTTCCAACAGGTCGCGTAGTTCGCGGATGTCGCGTGCTGCGTGGCCGTTTTCCAGGCCAAGGTGGGTCAGGACACGCTCGGCTCCGCGTTCAGCGGCCCGATCCAGCAGTTCGTCGAAGTCCTCGCGGCGCAAAAGGAGCATGTTCTCGACGAGCGCAGGCTGTTGTTGTTCGGGTTGGGTCATTGCAGTCTCCAGAAATGCGAAACCCGCCCAGTGCGTGAACACCTGGGCGGGTTTCTGGTGGGTACGAAGATGGGAAATCAGATGGCGATGCCTGCGCTCCAGCCGGTGGACTTGTAGGCCGAGAGCTTGGCCTCGTCCTCAATGTAGCAAAGCCAGCCGATCTTGGGCGAGTGGTACTCCCAGGCATCGGCAATGCGCACCGCGATCTGGTTGGTTTTTCCCGCCCACACACCCGTGGCAGCGGCAGGAATGAGGTAGCGGTCGCCGTTGGCGGGGCTGGCAGGTGGCGTGGTCAGGTCGCGGTCTTTCACGGACAGGCCGACCACAGCGCCGAGGCGCTTGAGGTTGGCGTCCATGCCGGTGTCCCAGCCGCTCTCGCCGAGCGTCCAGCCGTAGTTGAGTCCAAGGTTCGGGTCGGTTGATGACATGGTCTATCTCCAGAGATTCGATGCTTGGCGAATGCGCCGGACTGCTTCCGGATCGCCGGTGCGATGACTTTGTTGCGGGTGCTGCCGCCAATGACGCCCGACGATGGGCAGGTACAGCACACCGCCACGCTTGGCCACAAGCAGGGTCAGCAGCCAATCAGCAAAGTTGTTGAGGTCAGTGGTTTCCTTGAGCACGGCTTCGACGACGGAGCGTCGCATCACGATCAGGCCGTGCACGTGGCTAGCGCTGTTTGCGTGTTGCCAACGGCTGTAGGCCAGACGCCTCACGGCGATGTCCTGGCCGTTTTCGTCGGTCAGTGCTTCGTCGGTGTAAGCCATCACGGCCTGCGGGCAGGCATCCAGCGCATCGGCCAGTTGTGTGAAGGCACTGGCTTCGTACAAATCGTCGGGATCAACAAAGGACACCAGCGGCAGCGTGCCTTGTGCATAGCCTGCCGCGCGTGCCTCGCCGATACGCCCCGGAATGCCGGGCAAAACGTGCAACTGGATCGGTGCGTCCTCGAGGCTGGCGATGCAGGCCTCACGCCATTCGGCAGGCTCGTTCAGGGTGAGCAGATGAACATCGATGCGCGGCTCCATCACACACCTCCCCAATACTGTCCCCAGCGCAGGCCGTAGCCCGCGCGATCCATGACCCGCACCTGCGGCTGCCAGCTACTCAAACCATCGCGCACGGCACTGATCTCCGCCGTGATGCGGTCGCCCAGCGCACCGGCATCCAGCGCGGCCACTGCTGCCGTCCAGATGTAGGCGGTGCCGAGCAGCCCCGTCTCAGTACGAACCAGCACGTTGTTGCGATTGCGGATGTGCACCGTGTAGGTCACGCCCAGTTCTGGCCCGATATCGCCCTCGTCTTGCTGCACTAGATAGGCGGTCTGCTGTGTGCGGTCGCGATGGGCCCACGCGAAGGTGAGGTCACCGGCCACTACGACAGGCTCGGTCTGGCCATTGAGGCGGATACGACCGGGTGGATACGGCAAAGCCTGCCGACCGGCCAGCACCATCGGCTGCCCATTCGCGGCCAGCACTGGATCACCCTGATCGGTCGATGTGCGAGGAATCGCGCCCACGAACACCGATTCGCCCGGGGCCCGCTCCGCGCCTTCGGATGCCAGCCATTCGCCGACACCGATCAACCGAGTCCCCGGGGCATGTGCTTGGGGTGTGGTGTCGAGCACGCCGCGTGCGAGATCGATGGTCGCGTTGGCGGTATCGAAGGCCAGGACGACAACGGCCTCTGCAATCGCCCCATTGGCAGCCACCAGATACGCGTAGTCGCCCACGGCCAGTCTCTCCGGCTGGCTGATGGCCGTCACCGGCACACCGATGGCATCGACCTCGCTGGCAGGCAAGGCCACATCGAGCGTCAGCAGTGGTGCGTAGTCTTCGCCCACCACGGCAGTGAGGTCGCCGCCGGACGCGCCCGTAGCCAGTTGCCAATTCAACTGCCCGGTGCCACCGGCGGCGGCCAGCGCGCCGAGATAAGTGTCCGTATCGGTCAGGTAGGCCAGATCTGCGCGCGACAAGCGCCGGGCCAGTTCCCAATACGGCACCTCGACGGCCAGCACCACGGCGGGCGGCAACGGTTCGATGGTCGGCTCCTCGACGTGCGGTGGCGGGGGCGACAGCACGGTGTTGCTCATGCCGAACACATCTTCCATGGCTTCGATGCGCCACTCGGGCGCTCCCAAGGTGCCGGTGTCGATGCCGGTGACGCGCACCACCATCTGATCCACACCCAAGCGTGGCCAGTTCAGCAGGAACACATCGCCCGGCAGAGGCGCACGTTCCAGGGTGTCGCGTGCCACGGTCAGACTCATTCGGGCCAACGGCGAACCCAAGGCGCGCAGGTCACGCAAGGCCAGCCGCGCGGCCAGTGGCCCGTAGTTAACACCCGGGTAGTCGCGGCGTTGATTGATCACGCCGCCCTGCAACTGGATGGCGGCCAGGTTCTCGACCGTAACGGCGGCATCACCGCCGGTTTGCCAGTCGGTGTAGACGACGGTCAGTTCATTGGGTAGCTCGCCCCACTGGGCACGCTCGAAGCGTTCCAGCCGCACGATTTCGTCAGGCCCCAACTGTGGCAGGCTGTCGATCCAATAGTCGTCGCGCAGCAGCTTGAGCTCAAACGTGCCTTGCTCCGGGTCGGTGTAGAGGATGCCGCCAATGTGATCGATGACCTGGCCGATGAAGCTCTCGATGGGCTGCTGCCGTGTCCAGATCAGATTGAGGCCGAAGCCCTCACTCGACAAAGCCCATGCCGCGTTCCAGAAACTCCAGCCGATGGTGCTCTGCGGATAGCCCATACCCCAATGCGGATCGGTGAGGCACTGCACCAGAATGTGCGCCGGGTTCATGCCGACGCTGATCTCACGGCCTTCGTCCTCATCCCAGCTGCGGACTTCGGCATTCCATTCCATCCATGGCGCATCGAACCAACCCTCCGTGAAGCGCCGGACGCGCACTGCCCACGGTTTGATGTAGGGGTTGTTGGCTGCGAACAGGATCTTGTGTGCCACCAAGGACAGCACGCCCCGAAATGCCGGAATGGAACTGCCGAGGCGACTCATCAGGTAGTCGTTGCGTCCTTGTCCGGCATGACCAGAAAGCACATCGATGGTGCCGACCACGCCGCCTTCGCGCTCGTCGCCGCCAAACAGCGTGGGCTTGTTGATCGAGAGGCTGGTCAGCCCATGCCCGTTGGACAGCGGCGCGCGGTCGGCATCACCCCACGCGGTACGGTCGCCCATCTGGATTTCCTGCACGGCATCGACGGGCCCCTGGCACAAGGCCAGATGCAGCCCCATCCGGTAGCGATAACCGACGGTTTGCTTCTTGCTGCTGCCACCCATCAGCCTTGCCCCCGCTGGCTGGATTGATTGCGGGCGTGCTCGACCACACGCTGTGCCATTGCATCGCCGGTGGCCAGCAAGGTTTCGGCGTCACAGCCTTCACGCAGGAAAGCGCGGAAATCCAGGTCGTGACGCGCAAACCACGTACGCGTGCCGTTCACGCACAGGCCCACGGCGCGCACGTGATCGATGGTGATGACGGTCTGCGTGGTCATTTCTTGCCACCTTTCTTCTTGATCGGATCGGCTTCGAGATCGCCATACCAGACGACGTTGGAGCCGCGCAGCAGCACGGTGCCGAACACGACCGAGATCGGTCGGCCTTCTTCTGCGGTGGGGGCATCGACGTCAGACAGGGATGCCGGTTTGGGTTCGGGCGGTTTCGGCGCGAGCGCGACCGAAACCAGCGCCGCCACCACGATGACGACGAGGTACCACATGGCGATTTCTCCAAGAATTCAGAACACGCCCGTCGAGAACGGGTTTTTGCTCGGGATGGCGGGAAAGCCGCCGTAGTTGTCGAGGTTGCCGAAGCGCGACTCGCACGTGGCCGTGCTGTGATCGCAGCCGACCGTCAGCAGAACCTCGGTGCCGACTTCAATGGCCACCGGATAGAGCAACTCCACACCACCACCGTAGTCATTGACAATCATGTGGCGGGCACCTTCCGGGGTTTGCAACCAGCCACCGGCCAAGCCGCCACTGACACTGCCGGGCGTGCCACCGTCGAGATCGACGTTGCGGCCATTGCTGTTGCTCACCAAGGCGCTGGCAGAAATCGGTGAGGCACCACAGGCAGCCGAATACAGCACATGGGAACACTTGCGGCTGTAGAGCCGCCGCAACCCGATGCGCTTGAGACTGACTTGCGCCGACTCGCAGCGAACGCGAGCCACATCGTCGGCGACTTCGACACCCAGCACCCGGCCCATCCAGCGCGTTCCAGAGATCCACCAGTAGTCGCCCCAGGTGTCGCGCCGTCCGATACGCAGAGTGATCGAGGTGGTGTCACCGGTCAGAGAGTTGGCGAGCAGATGGCGCACCAAATCACAGTTCGGCGGCAGTTTCAGATCCAAGCCAGCCTTCGCAGCTTCAGCACCCAGCGCCAGTTCGTTGCGCTCCAAGGCCAGGCTCTTGTAGAGGTTGCCATCCAGATCAACATCGAATTCGTGCGGCGTCAGATAGAACTGCGCGCTGTTGCTGGCGAAGGCGTATAGCTCGACTTCCAGCAATGGGTTCTGGCTCATCGCGCTTACGCTCCCTCGTAGGTTTGACGGTCATTGCCGCGCGGTTCGGGCAACTGGCGCGCGGTCAAGGTGATCTCCAGCAGCGTCGGGCTGTGCCAGTACAGATCGACGGCGTCGTGGTCGAGGCGGCAGCGCACGAGGCGAATGACGCGGCTGCCTGCGGGCACCCAGTCGTCGAAACCCGAGCGCAGCACCAGCACACCACCTTGATCCAGATGGCAGGTCGCAGTCAGGGCGTACTGCCGATAGCCGTCTGGGTGCACGATCAAGCAAGCGGCAGGGCGATGCCAAAAATCCGAAATTCGCGCGGAGATATCTTTGCCATCCACGCGCAGGAAGCCATCCTCGGGATCGGCTTCGACGGTTACCCACAGGATCGGAGCCAAGCCATCGGGCAGCCAGAAGGCTTCCAGACGGCCTTGGGTGCGCCACAAGCGCGCCCGCCAGATCTCGACTTCATCGAGTGAGCTGGCCAGATAGCGCCGCTGCAAAGTTGTCGTCGCCCACGGATCGTCCCGGCGCATCCACGGATCTGCAGGCGAGAAGTCTTGGCGGGTGATCGTGGCTTGCGCGGCGGCCGTTGGATCGTCACGCCAGTTGCCATCTGGCCAGACCGGGATCTCGTCGAGCCATGGGTCATCGAGGACATCATGGTCGGGCAATGGCGCAGGCTGGATCTGTGTGGGGACGTTGCCGCCGACCATACCGGGTACCCACTGCGTGAGATCCGCCGGGTCAATGGCTTTGCCCCACACCAAGGGCATGATGGTGCCGCCCACGGCTGCGGCGCGTGCCAAGGGCTCCGTCAGCCACAGCAGATCGCTTTCCACTTCGCTGAGTTGGGCGATCTGCCAGCCATCGGCGGTGATGATCAAAATCCAGCGGCCATTGTTCTCAGTTTCCTGCCAGCCCTGCACCCCGTCGTAGGTCAGATGCACATTGGCCGAGAGTGGCCCGAACTGTCGCCCATCTGCCTCCGTCACATTGAGTGCCAGTGCGCCACGTTCGCAGGACTCGGTCAGGTGCACCGCGTACTGCGGCAGCGGCCACAGCGCCATTTGACCGAGATGATCGGCCAGCCAGTCGGCCACCAGGGCATCGGTCTGCCGGGCGTTGCCCACCTTGTAGGTGAGCCAGCGCCGAGGAACGCGTCGGCGTGCCTGCCGGGATTCGTTGCCACTGGCCAGCCGCGTGACGCTGGTCTGCCACTCCAGTCGTTCCACGAGGGGCTCTATCCAATCATGGCGGAAGGCAAACACGCCGCGCTGCGCATCCGGCCAAGGCTGGTCGCCAAAGGCATCCATACCGGTGGCGACGATGGCGCTTGAGGCCGTATCACGGCGCAACACTTCGACCAGAAAGGTTGGTGCATCGATGGGTGGCCAGGGCCCCGCCAAGGATTCCGCCAACAGGCTGGCCGCCAGATTGGGCGGCAGCGGAGCGACAGCTGTTTCCGGCGTGAAGCTGGCTGCGCTCGCCCCGAAGGTGGCGCGCGAGAGCACTTCACCCTGGAAGGCGGGCAGTTCGCTTCCAGGCGTCGGCTTGCTGGAAACCTCCGCGAGGTCTTGAACGACGACGCGATCCGTCATGCCGACTCCACGCCGAACTCAGCGGCATTGAAGGCTGCCTCCGTCCACTGCACGTTGCCGTTCGGATTACGCTCGAACAGCGTGCTCTGCCACGCCAGTTGCTCCTGCAGAACGATGTCAGTGCTGACGGCGGTCTGCGCGCCACTGACTACGAGGCCTTTGACCTTGCCCAGACCGGCGTCGGTCTTGCGGGCCAGCATCGTGAGCTGGACGCCATAGATGGCGGGCGTGGCCATCACCGGCAACGGCTCGACATCGAAGGACTGGCGCAACCCCACGTTCGGTGCATTGATCGCCGTAGCTTCGTCCTCGTCGCTCACGGCTTCCCATGCGGCGGTACCGACCGGGCTGGCCGTCCACTGGTTCAGGCTGCCATCGGCCTGTGCCTGCAAGGCATCGACGCGCACATCACCGAGGAAGGTGTTGTTGATCGTGCCGCTGGTGTCGGCGATGTAGAAGTCGTCGACGTCGATGGTGAGCGGACAGCTCTGGCCGGGCACGGCACCCACAAATGCCGTGAGCAGTTGGCCACCGCCCTGGATGGTGTTCTGCGCAGTCATCTGGATGGCCAGGATGCCGTTGATGCGCACTGACAGAATCCCGTTGCTCGTGCCCTGCGTGACCTGCAACTCGATGTAGTGCCAGCCGCGCGCCGGAGCGCTGGCAACTGAGACAGAGATCAACTGGTCATAGCCGTATTGCCAGCGGTAGAGCTTGAGCCGACCGTCCTCGCCGATTTTCACGAGATGCGCAACCTGCGAGTTGGCATCGCGCACGCCCAGGAGCAGTGGCTCGGTGTAGGTGTTTTGGTACGGCACCACACGAATGGCTGCCCCGACGATCAGGCTGGCCTTGGTGGCGTCGAGGTTCTTGACGTAGCCACCACCCGAACCTTCTGGCAATCGCAGGGCATAGGAGGACGGACGACGGCCATTGATCCGGGTGGCCTGAGGCGAGAGATACGCTGCCTTGCCACGTGCCAGCCACGGATCGCCAAAGCTGTCCACGGCCTGTGGGTCGTAGTGATCGAAACCGTCGATGAACAGAAGTGCCATTGGACTTTCCCCTGAAATTCAGCCTTGCAGCGCCGCACGGATGGCCCGTGCATTGCGCCCGATGATGTTGACGATGACTTTCTCTCCGGCAGGCGACTGCAGGTGGTCGTGGGTGACACCCGGATCGACCGCGTTGACGATGCGCACGGCCTGATTCATCTGCGGCTGCGCGGGCGGCACTTTCACCTCCGGTACCAGTCCGCCCGCTGCGAAGGCCAATTCGCCACCCTTGAAACGCGGGCCTGCCGACAAGCCGTTGAGCGAATCGAGGAAGGCCACACCGACCTGGCGCACGGCGGCAGCACGCACTACGTACTCGCCTGCTGAGAGACGCGCCGGGATCGAATCCGATGTAGCGCTGCCCGGCCCGGAGACCAGACCGCCGCCCGCGAACTTCTTGATGCCGCCCAAGAGCGCCATGACCGCGGCGACCATCGCCACCATTGCGGCAATGGCCAGTCCCGGGCCAACGATGGGAATCGAGGCTTGCGAGGCTGCCGCCCCGGCTCCTGCCTTGGCTGCATCCATCGACACCACGGCGGTGGTTTCGGTGGTCTTTTGCGCGACCTTGGCGGCGCTGGCCGCCGCATCGACGGTCTGCTCCTGCTGGATGAAGCCGAGCTTGAGCGCCAGCATCCGCGCCTGCATGGCGATCCACTGCTGGAAGGGCTGGATCACGATTTGCTGCAGGAAGGCATCGGCCACCTGCTGAAAGATGCTCGCCAAGGCACTGCGCCAGGTCTGCGCGCCGGTGATCATCCCGTTGAGCGCACCGCCGAAGCTCTCGCCGATGCGATTCCACAGCGGGGCCATTTCATCGACGGTGAGCTTGGTGCGATCCAGCTCGTTGCGCCACGCCTGCACGCGAATCACCGCATCCGGCCCGATGGCCTGCGCGGCTTGCTGCATGGTCGGCAACAGGCGCTCCATCTCGGTGGCCGATTGCTGTTGCAGGGCCACGATCTGCTGACGCGCCTGTGCTTCGGTTAGCAGCCCAGCTTGCTGCTGGGTCTGGATGGCCTCCTGCGCATTGCGCAGACGCTCGGTGACCTGCCGCCATTGGGCTTCGAGCGCCGCCAGATTGGCCTGCGCCGCCTTCACGTTGATCAGTCGATCGACTAGCGACACACCGTCGGCGTCGCTTTCTGCCGCCAGTCGTGCCCGAAGATCACGGTAGCTGCGCTCGATGGCGGCTTGTCGGTCAGCATCGGTAGCCGTGCCGGTGATCTGAGCCAGTTCCTCACGCGCCTGCGCCAAGGCATCGGCCAGCTCACGCTCGGCTTGCGCGGCCTTACGCGCATTTGCCTGCTCGATGTCCGTGCGCCGATTGTTGAGCGTGATGAGGTCGGCTTCCGCCTTGGCCACTTCGGCCTTGGCACGCAGGCGGTCGTTTTCCGATTTGCCCGTAGTGGCGACTTGCTGACTGCGGGCCAGCTCCTGCTGCTTGCGGGCAATCTCGGCATCGACCTCGCGTTGCTCGATGGCTGTTTTCTGCGTGTAGTAGTCGCGCACCGAAACCAGACGGTCTTCGAGTGCAGCGTCCAGCGCAGTTTGTTGCCGGGTCAGACCGTCCCTGAGCAGGGCGAACTCGGCGTCCAGCTGCGCTTTTATCAGCGTGGTTTGCGCGCCGGTCGTGTCCTGCGCAGGCTTGGCGGCCTTGGGCTTGGTCAGGCGTTGAAGCAGTTCCGGATCGGCCTGGATCTTGGGTGCCTTGACCTCGATGGGCTTGGGGTCGAACAGGCTGTCACGGAAGGACGCCAGTTCATCCAGCCGTTTGACCAGATTGCCTTTGAGGTCGGCAATGATGGCCTTGGCCCCATCGGTGTTGCCCTTGAGCGCCTCGACCGCCGCCGCCACACCGGCACCAATGGCCTCGCCCAAGGCGACGAAGGCCTTGCCGACGGTGGCGGCACCGAGCGCCAGGGTCTTGAGCACCAGCACCACGCCATCCAGGATCGCGCGCAGTGTGCCGCCTTGCTTGGCCGACTCGACCATGCCACCGGCCATATCGTTCAGGGCGGGCAGCAAGGACGCGATGATCTGGTTACCGATGCTGGTGGTGGCCAGTTTCAGCTTGTCGAGCGCATCGTTAAAGTTGCCCGCCTGCGCCGCAGTCTCACTACTCATCTGCACGCCGAGCGCCTGCATCTCGGCGGCGAGCTCATTGATGCCGTCGCGCCCCTGATTCAGAAACGGGATCAGCTCGGCTCCCGACTTGCCGAACAGTTGCACGGCCAGGGCGGTTTTCTCCGCGCCATCGGGCATGGCCTTGAAGCGCTCGGCCAGATCGAGCAGCACCTGATCGGTGGCTCGCAGGGTGCCGTCCTGGTTCTTGAACTCGACACCCACGGCGGAGAATCCGCGCGCGGCATCTTCCGACCCAGTCGCGGCTTCCAGCATCGTGGTGGACAGCTTGCGCAGCCCCTTCTCGAACGATTCGCCGGACACTCCGGACTGCTCGGCTGCCGGTTTCCATACCGACAGGGTCTCGACGCTGACACCGACACGTTGCGACATCTCGTCCAGCGCATCACCAGTGTCGATGGCCGATTTGACCATCGCGGTCAGACCGGCCACAGAGACAGCCACGCCGAGGTTGGCCAGCACGCCATTGACGCTCTTGGCGGTGTCGGTCAGGCCACCCAAGCCCCGCTTGATCGAGTCGAAGGCGGTCTTGGTCTGGTCGACGGCACTGATCAGGATTTGGGCACGATTGCTTGCCATCAGACTTTGTCCAGTTCTTGTTGAATCGCCCGCGCCAAGGCAGGTAGTGCGCGTTGCACGCCACCCGCCAGATTCAGTCGTCGTTTGAGATCGACGCGCTTGACCAGCACGGCGATGGGAATCTCCTGGCCACGCTTGATCTGCTTGGCCCCGGTACGACCACGCTCGGCACGCTTGAAGCGGCCCAGCTGCCCGGCGTTCTCTTTGATGTTCTCGGCCATCAGCAGCACGCGTCCGTTCTTCTCGATGAAGAAGGCATTGCCCGAGCGCATCAGGCCATCGATGACCGCCTTGAAGCGCTTGGGGCCGATGCGCCCGGGCAGCAGCGGTATCAGCAAATTGCCGCTCACCGTGCCGCCTTTTTCATGCAGACCGAGCCAAGGAATCTTGCTGCCGACCAGCAAGGCGGGCAGCAGTTCGGGCTTCTTGTCGAACACCTTCACGCCCATCGAAGAGATGAATCTGTTGCGCTTGACGGTGAAAGCACTGCGCATCTCGGATCGCGCCGCATCACGCACTTCACGCCCGCCCGATTGCATGCCCTTGGCGACAGCGGTGTGGATGGCACGACGCCGCTCGGTGCTCCACGCCGCCAACTGGCGCGGGTCCAACAAGCCGGTGGTGGTGAGCGAGAGGCGCATGGGTCAGTCCTTGAGCAGATCGCGTTGCAGTTGTTCGATGCCTCGCTTCTCGCCCTGTGCTGCCACGGCATGAATGCCGAGCAGCTGGGCAAGTTGCTGCCGTTCGATCTGTCCGTCGGCATCCAGAAAGGCTTGCGCCTGCGTGAGCGTGTAGGCCATCACGTCGCCCAGGCGGTGCCCGGTGCGGATCAGGCGGGCGACGGCACTGTCCCAGCCGAGGTCGTCAGTGAACGCAGCGTCGGCGCGAGTCGCTGGGCCGCACCCTGAATCGCCGGGACGACATGCGCCACGAAAAAATCCGCGTTCACCTCGAACACGGCGGCGGCCAGTTGCACAGCGTCCTCCAGCGACAGGTCGTTGATCCACGCGCGTTCACGCCGGGTGGTGATGGCCAGCAAATCCAACACGGCATCGCCATGCCGTCCCAGCAGCGCCATCCAGTCCGGATCACTGGTGATTTCCTCGGCCAGCGGGCGCACCACGGCCAGCAGCCGTGGCAACTCACCCAGCCGGATCGGCGTCAGTTCCAGCGCGGTGCCGGACAGCGTCACGACCACAGGCTCAGGGGGGAATGTCTTGAAGCCGTCCATCACAGCAGCACCAGACGGCCGAACTGACCGAGATCACCACCGACTGGCTTGGTCAGATCCGCCAGTACCTGGCCCGACAGCTCGAACTTCAGCAGTTCGTCCGTGATGATCGAGAGTTCCTTGGCCGGGTTGATGGCCACGCGGTAGAGGTCGATCACCACCTCGCGGTTGCCGTCGGCGGTGTTGAGCCCCTCGAAGCGAATCCAGCGCTCGGGCAGTGGCTGGGTGAACATCGCCGTGCTCTGCGCCGCGCCATAGGCGTAATCGACGGTGAACGGCTCGGTGTACGGGCCGCCCGACGTGGCATCCAGCACCACCAGTGAACCGTGTTTGGCATTGACGCTGTAGTGGCTGACCGGGAGCGTCTTGGGCGTGACGTCCGAGTCCTGGATCTGCACGGCGGACACGTTCTGCATGGCCAGCGGATACAGACTGCCCGGGGTGACCGGGTTGGGCAGCAGTTCACCGGTCACCGTACCGGGGGTGATCGTGGTCGTGGTGCCGTAGAGCGCGAGCGCAAGATTGGTGGCGATCAGTTCTTCCAGCGTGCAGGCGAATTCACCTTTCTTGGTCTTGATGAGCTGCAGGTCGGTCAGGCGCTGGCCCGACTGCGCTTCCTGGTGCTCGATGGTGTCTACTGACAGCGAGACCTTCAGCTCGGGCACGTTGCCGACGAAAGTCAGTCCAGCCGGGTTGCCGAATTCATCGCGTGCGCCGATGTAGACGCGGCCTTGTCCAGAAAAGTAAGCCATGTTCAGTCTCCTTGGGTGGCTGCAGTTGTGGAAACACCGGACGTGGCATCACGGCGGGTGGGTTTGGAATCAGTGGCGGGGGTGGCCGCTTTGGCCGTGCCTTGTGCGATCAGCCAACGGGCGCTGGCGTCATTCAGATCAAGGCGATCACCTACGAAGAGGCGCTTGCCTGCGTGGGTATGGGGTTTCAGTAGCTCGATGGAGAGGGTTTGCATAAGGTGTTCATCCTGTTTGGGTGAGATCGATGGCGTGGGTGCGGTAGCGGATTTCGTAGCGGGCGGGCAGCGCGACGGCCCCGGCGTCGGCGTCGTCGAACTCCCATTCGCAGTCGATCTCGCGCACGGCGATGGCCAGACCGCCCAGATTCGGGTCGGCGAGCATTGCCGCGTGGGCCGCGACCAGCGTCTGGTCGGCGACGTCGAAGGCATCCGCACCGCGTGCCACCACGGCAAGCCGGACGATCAGCAGCCGGTCGACCAGGTGGTTGGCGTGGGCGGTGATGCTGTCGCCATCGACGAACAGCAGCAGCGCTGGACTGGCCTCGCGGGTGACCGGTACGGCAGGCATGCGTAGCACCGGTGTCGGGGCAATCGCAGATGCCAGGCGCGTGACGATCTCCCGCAAGACGCGCTCGCGGACGGAGTTCATGGGGAGTTCCTCAGAGTTGGGAGAGCGAGGCGCGACGCTCGGTGCCGTCGCCGATGGCGCGCACGTCGCGCACCTGATAGGTATTGCCTGCCACCTCGACGGTGTCCCCGGCTGCCAGCGTCAGCCAGGACGCCGGGTAGTCGATCTGGTAGTCCCGCGACAGCGCAAAACCATCCAGCACGGTTTCGTCGGGGGCACGGAAGGCGCAGTGCACGGTGCTGCCCGCCACCGTGACGGCGGTCAGCAGTCCTGCACTTCGGGCCGCCTCGTACAACGTCGCGACATCCATCAGGCAGCAACGAGCTTGATCAGCACGCCAGGGCGATGGCACATCGGCAGCGGGTTGCTCTGCGTGTGCAGATCAGTGCCCCGGTCGAACTTGCGTGGCTCCTGCTTGGCATACAGTGGCTGGCCGATGGTGTTCACGGTCTCGTTGAAGTCCGCTGGCGCGAAGTAGGTCGCGAAGGTATCCACCGTGCCGACCGGGAAGGCATGGGCTTCCCCTGCGGCAATGAAGCGGCGCGACCCCAGCGTGCCGTCGGCCTGCACAAAGGACGCCTGGCCACGGTATTCCTCGAAGGTGATGCCGCTGTAGCTGAAGCCCGAGCGCATGTCGTTGATCAGCACTGCGCCCTGCTGCCAGTTCTGGTAGGCGGTCTTGACCTCCTTGTGGGTGGTCAGTGCCCGGAAGAACTCGGTCGAGCACAGCACATGCACGCCGGTCGAGAACTCGCCAGTGAGCCCATCTTCCATGAGGCCCAGCAACTCGAGGCAGGCAGTCTTGATTTGCCCGTTGTCGGCCGCCGTCGAAAACTCGAAGGACACCGATTGCGCAGTGATGTCGAACTCGTCGAACAGATCGACGAGCTCACTGCCATCAGCGTCGAGGATCTTGCCTTTGAGCGCACCCATGCGCAGATGCTCCAGGGTGATCGCGTGCTTGTTGCGCATGGTCTCCAGATGGCGGGCCATGACACCGCCGATGGCTTCCATTTCGGTTTCGGAACCGAAGGCGCGCAGTCCTTGCACTTCCTCGGGCAGCACCACGTCGTCGTGGGGGATGTGCGGGATCACGAAGGAGCGCAGGTTGCGCTTGCCACGCTCACCCACCGTGCCGGGCGAACCGGGCGCCCGGGTGGGCAGCAGATTCAGACGACCGGCGTACTCCTCGACGATGATCTGCCGGGTGCGCACCGGCTTGGCCGGGAACAGGTTGAGTTGCTCCAGCCGCCCATAGCGGTTGGGCAGGAGGTTGATGGCGGCCGTCAGGCTGGCCATCGAAAAGCCGGGGTTTTCAAAAGGGTTCTGCATTTGGGATCTCCAGAAATGACGAAACCCGCCAGCGGCGGGTTTTGGGGGGAGTGAAACGGAGCGTTGGAAGTGCGTCAGGCGCGGGTTTTAGGCACTCTCGCGGGCCAGGACTCCACGTTCTGCGAGTTGCTTGATGGCAGCCACTTTGTGCGCAGTGCTGATGCCGGTCGGCCAGACCAATGCGCCGCGCGCGACGATGGCGTGGCGGGCGATCAGGATCGCGTCCTCACGGTCGATCAGCGTCGCATCGACGTCATTGCCGAGCACGCCAACGGCGGTTTCCGTGCCGTCCGAGGCGCTCGGGTCGAGGGCCTTGAGCTTGGCGGTAGCCGTTTCGCGACCCACCACGGTGCCCAGCGACAGGTTCTGCGCGGCCGCGACGGTGTCCTGGTCACGCGAGTAGAGATTCGGCGCTTCGTACTTCAACAGGTCGCCGAGATTCTTGGGTTGAGAGACAGTGGGCATGGCTTACTCCTTGGCGGTGAGCTTCTTGACGGCAGCGACCACCGGACTGTTTTCCGGGCGCTGAATGGTTCCTGCCTCTGCGGTGATGCGCGAGGCGATTTCGGGTTGGTCGGCACGGGCGTCGAGCAAGGCGCGGCGCACCTGCGCTTCCGAGAAGCCTGCTGCGAGGAATTCCGCCGTGCGTTGGGATTGGCCCGCGATCAGGCACATCTCTGCAATGGCCTGAGCTTGGCCGCGCCCGCTGGCGAACGACTGCGCCAATGCGGCTTGGGCGGCAGGCGTCGGTTCAAGATCGCTGTCGGTCTGCGACTGGTCGCCCTGTGGGTCGGTGTCGGCCGGACGCTTAAGGTTTTCGTGGTCGTCTTTGGGGTCGGTCATGGTGTTCTCCAGGGTGAAAGGTTTGCTTCGGGGCGGGTTTGAAATGGATTGAGTGGACAAGCTTCGCGGCGAGGCGCGGGCCACGCCAGGCTGCGCCAACCGCTGCTTGGCCGCCAACGCGTCGGTGAACTCGGTCATCACCGCATCAAACGGCATCACCGCGTCGGCGAGGCCTGCTGCCACCGCCTGCTCGCCATAGAACAGCCCCGCCTCGGTGGCGCGCACGGCATCCGGATCGATGCCGCGCATCTGTCCGACCTGATTCACGAAGATGTCGTAGAGGCGATCCACCTCGGTCTGCAACGCGGTGGTGGCCTGGGGGGTGAGTGGCTCGTGCGGGGAGAAATCGTTCTTGTGGCTGCCCGCGAAGACAGCGGTGTAGTTCAGGCCGTCCTTGGCGTCCTTCACCGACTGGTCGACGTGTAGCGCGATCACGCCAATCGACCCAACGCCAGCGGTCTGCGACAGCGTCAGGCGTTGGCAGGCAGCCGCGATGGCAAAAGCCGCCGAGTACGCGGCATCGTTGGCGTGCGCCCAGATCGGCTTGATGGTGCTGGCGGCGCGGATGCGCTCGGCCAACTCGAACACACCCGAGGCCTCGCCCCCGGGCGAGTCCAAATCGAGCAGGATGCCCGCCACCTGCGGGTCGGCCAGCGCGGCATCCAGTCGGGCTTCGATCTCGCCGTAGGACATCAGGCCAGAGGCGGCTTCGATACCCATCGAACGTCTGACCAGCGTGCCGACCACCGGGATGACGGCAATGCCCGCCTGACCCGATGTGGCGTTCTGGCGCGGCATGGGCAGCGGCATCGCCATGTCCAGATCGGGCAAGCCGATGCGGGAACCCAGCACGGAGAGGATCACGTCGAGTTTGGGACGCGCAATGAGGAGCGGCGTCCCGTAGAGGCGGGACGCCAGATGAACGAGTTGCATGTCAGTTGTCCTGTTGGTCTTGCGGCACGGCCACTGTGGCGGCCGCATTCATGGGCGCGCCCAATGTCGATGGTTGGGGCGCTTTGTCATGGCGCGGGTCGGAGTCGAAGACCAGACCGAGCGCATCGGCACGCTGGTTGTCGGCGGCGATCTCGCGGTCGATGTCCTCGGCGTCGTAGCCGAAGGCCGAGATGGCTTCCGAGCGAGACAGCAGCCCGGCGCGAATGGCGGTCAGCATCGCGTCGAATTCCTTCTTGGGATCGACCCACTGCCAACCCTGTGGAATCCATTTGGCCGCGAAGTAGTCGCGCTTCTTCTCGGTGAACTGCGGCAGCGCCAGCGCGCCTTCAAGTAGCGCCTGCTCCATCCAGGCACGCCAGATCGGGCGGCACAGCTGGTGGACGATCACGCCGTGCTGGATGGCCTCACAGCGGCGGCGAAATTCCAGCAACCCGGCCCGGATCGACGAGTAGTTCACTTGCGTCAGGTCGCCGGTCAGCATCTCGTAGGTGATGCCCATCGCCGCTGCCACCGCCCGGAACTGCATGCGCAGGAATTCGGCGTAGCTCGCGCCAACGTCGGCAGGCTGACTGAACTTCACGTCCTCGCCGGGCTCCAGGATCTGCATCGTGCCCGGCTCCAGCCCGGCCAATGCTGCACCACTGGCATCCGGCAGTCCCTCACCCATCAGGTTGTCCTCAGGTGACAGGCGCGTGATGAAGCCCGCGAACATCGCGGCGGTTTTCTTGCGCACGAGCTCGGCGTCGTCGTACTGGTCGAGTTCGTTGAGCTTGACCAGTGCGCGCGCCAGCCACGGTTCTCCCCGGATCTGTCCGGGCCGCAAGGGACGAAACAGGTGAATGATTTCGCTGGCCGGGACACGCACTGTGTCGAGACCGCCCACCACGCCACCAGTGCCCGACATCGGAGCCAGTGAGCCATCACCCGGGTGTGAGCGATACAGGTGGTAAGCCACCCGCCGTCCGAGCTTGTCGAATTCGATGCCCGCACGGATCACATTTCCCGAAGCCAATTCCTGATTCAGCGTGGCTGGCAGGTGTTCGGGTTCGAGCAACTGCAATTGCAGGCCCACCGGCAGGCCATCTTCCGGGCGGCGATAGCGCAGCCGCACCAGACATTCCCCGCCTTCGAGCATGGCGCGACAGGCCAAGGCCTGCAGTCCGTAGATGTCAGTCAGTCCGGCGGCATCGGCCTCCTCGCACCAGTCCCACCACAGGCTATGAATGGCTTCACGCAAGGGCTGATCAGCCAGCATGCTCTGCGGCTTGATGCCGGTGCCGATGGCGTTCGAGACAAAGGCCTCGACGCCTGCCGCTGCCCAGGCATTGCGGCGTACCAGATCGCGGCTCTTGGCGCGCAATTCGTTCTGGGTGAACGCCAGCGCTGCAACCGCACCGGGATTGCCAATCTGCCACGCCAGGGCGCGACGGCCACCACCGATACCGTCATAGAACGGGGTGCCGCCAAGCAGACTCATGCCGACGCGTCTACGCATTCGGTCAAACCATCGCATGTTCAGAACCCTTTGCCGGTGGTGACCCGGATCTGGCGTGGCGCGCCAGGCCACAGTCCGGTGTCCACGGCCTGCTCGAAGAGGTCGCGCTTGACCGCCGCAATGGCAGCCTGGAGTTCATCGACGCTGCGGTACTCGACGGTCTTGTCGCCAAAGGTCACGCGCTTTTCGCCCTTGACAAGCGCCGCTTCCAGTGCGTCGAGGTGTGCTTGTGTGTAGGCCATCAGCGGAACACCGTAAGGTTGATTTCGGAGGAGTCGTCGAACGATGCGGCCGTGGTGGCGCAACTGATGTCGACGTACTGGGCGGTCTTCAGGTCGGTGCTGGATCGCACGATGGCAATGCGCTGCGTGCCACTGTTGGTGCTGCTGCGGGCGAGTGCCGTCCAGCAATAGTTGGCGTCGGGCATGGCAACGGTGAAGGTCACGCGGTAGCGACCCGCCGCCGTCCGGGTCACGCTGGCCACGTTGTGCGACGACCGCACGACGATCTGGTTGCCGACGTAGCCGAAGCACACCCACGCCCGGGCCAGACCGGGGTGGGTTGCGTCGATCTTGGTCTTGACCTCGAGCCCGACACGACTGGCCAGCGCACTGATGCGCGATGCGAGGCTCATCAGACAAGCACCCCCACAAAGACCGCGACAAAATCGGTGTCGGTGTTGCCGACATCACTGGCCGCGACGGCACCGATGTTGCTGCGCGCCTGGAGTTGTTCGGCGACGGTCAGCGACTGCGCCGCATCGAAGCGCACGCGGTTGTTCACGGCAGCGAGCAGCGCATCCAGACCACTGGTGCCGTTCTGCAGCAGTTGCTGGATTTCCACCAGCGTGTCGTACGCGGCATCGGCACCGCCCAAGATCTCGGTCTTGAGCGCATCGAGCAGCGAGACGATTTTGTTGGACGAGTACGTGGTCGTGGCCGCGACGTGCGCATCGTCGATCACCGCCGACGACACCACGGCGGCTTTCAGTTCGTTGATGGCCGCGACCAGATTCGACTTATCGGTGGTGGTGAGGTTGGCCAGGTTGCCTGCCTTGGCGCGGACGTCGTTGAACTCCTGCGCGACGCGGATGACCAGACTTTCGATACGGGTAGCAAGACTCATGTTTTCTCCTTGATGTGTCAGGACAGCCAGCGGCTTTTGATCACGCGCCGACCGGTGTTACGGTTGCCAGAAACAGCGAGGCCACCGCGTTGGGTGGCCTCGTTGATCGATTCAGTAGGTGTTTCAAGGGCTGGCGGACTAGACAGCCCCAGTTGTCGCTCCAGTTCCCGCCAGTGGCGTTCCTCGAAGCGATCCAGTCCCGCCGCCGATGCAGCCGCGCGGGCGTAGACGTAGCAGTCGAGCGCCTCATTGCGCTCACGCATCTTTTGCCACTCACGCACCGGGAAGCCGTTGCGGTCGCGGCGGGTGATCAGTTGTTCCGCGCAGAGTTGCTGGATGAACTCAGCATCGATCTTGGGCAGATGGACGAACCCGGCCGGGAACACCGTGGTCAATCCGTCCTCGCCAACATCGGCGCTCTTGCGCAGGTTGTTGTAGAACTCGAGCTTGGCGATGCTGACCGCCACCGAGTACACCTTGATGCCCCGGCGCAGCTTCTTTCCACCCTGCGAGACATCGATGGCGGTCGGCGTGCCGATCAAGGCTGCACCACGAGGTACCCCCTTGACCGCCATCACACGCGAATCGCGGCAAGCCCGCACAAAGGCGTAGGCCTCCTGCGTCGCAAAGCCGGTATCCAAGGCAAAACGCACCAGCGGCATCGCCGCGCCGGAGGCGTGTGTCCAGGTTTCGGCCAGCATTTCAGCAAGGCGCTTCCATACCGCGTCGCGGGCGGTGTCACCCATCAGCACGCGGTGCTCAACCAGCCAGGACTCCTTGCCGCGCCCAAAGGCCCAGACCGACGCCTCGATGCGATCTTTCTGCACGTCGGCCGCGCCGACCAAGAGCAGACCGCCTTGCGGCACGCTGCCGACGCGGTAGTCCTCGCGGCGTTCGACCAGTCGTTGCCAGTCCGGCGCTTCGCCTTCCTCGACCCAGGTTTCACCCAACTCGGTGTTCTTGAAGGTCTTGATGGCGGCGGCCGATCCCGACTCTTTACTGACGGCGGCCTCCCACGCAGCGGCGATCTCTCGCCACGAACGCCAGCCCACCGGGCTGTACAGCGACGACAGGTGGAAGCCTGCCGTCTTACCCGCGCCATCGGTGATCATCGCGCGCCACTCGCCGTGCTCCAGCATCCACGTCTTGTGGTGCTCGGCAATCGCGGTGTCACATGACTCGCAGATGTAGGCGGCGGTCTCCGGTTGCCCTCTGTCCCAACGCAGCTGCTCGAAACGCAGCCACTGACGGTGGGAGCAATGCGGACACGGCACAAAGTAGCGACGTTGGTCACTGGCCTCGTACTCGCGCTCGATAGCCGATGCCCCTGAGATCGTCGGCGTCGAGACGATGAAGATCTTGCGCCGCGCGAAGGTGCGTGTACGCGCCTCGGCCAGCGAGATCGCATCCCCTTCACCCTCAACGTCCAACGGATAGCCGTCGACCTCGTCGAGAAACAGATACCGCACCGGCATCGAGCGCAGTCCGACCGCGCTGTTGGCCCCAGTCATCACCAGCACGCCACCCCGGAACTCCTTGGCCAGGATGGTGTTGCCGGAATCCCGGCTGCGCGCCGGTGCAATCAGTTCGGCCAATGCCGATGACTCTTCGATCAGCGGATCAATCCGCTGCTTGGAGTTGCGCTTGGCCATCTCTACTGTTGGCCACACCGCCATCATCGGGCCCGGCGCGTGGTGGATCACGTAGCCGATCCAGTTCGATCCCATCTCCGTCGCGCCAAGCTGGGCGGCTTTCATGAACACGACGCGCTCGACCGGGGAGGTCGGCGACAGGCAATCCATGATTGCTTTCAGGTACGGCGTGCGGCTGGTGCGCCAGCGCCCCGGTTCGGCAGATGCCTTACTGGAGAGCATCCGGTGGCGATCTGACCATTCGGACACGGTGAGCAGCGGGTCTGGAGTCAGCCCTTCGCGCCACGCGCGTTCGATTTCTGCCGCGCCTTCGTAATCCATGTCCATCAATCCACCCTCGGGCGCATCTCGCCCAGTTCCTGCAGGTGCTCACGCACCGCCGCCTCCAAGGCGATGTGCATCGTGTGGGGATCGACGCCGAGCTTGGCTGCCATTTGTGCCGAGATGCGTGCGGGCCAGTTGAGCCACGCATCGCGTTCGGAGCGCGCCAGCTTGAAGACATGGGCGATGGCCTGCGGCCGATCCACCAGCTCGCCCTTGAGTCGGGCCAGACGCACCTTGTTGGTTTGCGCCTTGACCACTTCGTTGACCGTCCGCGCTTGCAACAAGGACGTGCCACCTGCTGCGGATGTTGCCAATGAGGCTGCTTGCCCGTCTCCTGTGGCCCCGCTGGATTCCTGGACGGCGACCTTGACCGCGCGGGTGGCCGTGCCATTGCGCGGTGCATCGGAATTGCGCGCCCACTCGCGGTCGACGCGCTCGGCATCAATCGTTCCGTCTGCCTCCGGCGTGATCCGCCCAGCAGCGATGGCCTTGCGCACCGCTGCATCGGACACCCCTCGGTGGCGTGCGTAGGCACGAATCGAAATACCCATATTTCCCCTTCGGGGCACCTTCAATCATTTGTTCGTCATTCATGCGAATTGAGCTTGGCTTCCATCTGGAACAGCGCGTTCATACGTTCGTCATCAACACCATGAAAGGACACGGACATGAGCAAGCTCGAACAACTCCTGACCCAGATCGCGCAAAACAAGCTGGGCATCGAAACCCTGGAAACCCGCCGCTCAGACAGCCTCGATTTCCACGATGTGG
The DNA here is from genome assembly GCF_008801835.1 of Cupriavidus pauculus. Classification (GTDB taxonomy): domain Bacteria; phylum Pseudomonadota; class Gammaproteobacteria; order Burkholderiales; family Burkholderiaceae; genus Cupriavidus; species Cupriavidus pauculus. The sequence continues at coordinate 27,560 of NZ_VZOW01000015.1, forward strand.
CGGTCTGGTGCCTACGCGATGCGCTTGAAGCCGCCTTCAACGCGGGTCTCGAGCAGGGGCGCAATGCCAACCCGCCAGACAAGGCCAACACCTGATTGCGAAGCGAAGAAGCCAAGCAAAAAGCGCTTGGCTTCACTTGAGAACAGCGCGTTCATCACATCACCGTCCACCACATCGAAGGAGCAAAACATGACCACCACTCAACTGACCCCTGCCCAGCACGCGATCCTGGCCCACGCGGTTGAACACACCAGCGGCAAGATCGACTGGTTCCCCGACAACATCAAAGGCGGCGCACGCAAGAAGGTGCTCGACGGACTTTTCAACCGCGCACTAATCACAACCGACGGCACCAACTGGTTTGTCGCTGCGGAGGGCTACGACGCCCTGGGCATTCCGCGTCCCGACGTGAACAGGAAGGGCATCGGTCAGTTCGAAGCCAATCTCGACCGGATCATCGCCAACGCTGAAGGCGCGCCTGCGGCCGTAAGCGATCCCGAACTGGAAGCCTTTGTTACCGCCGCCGAAGCAACGTGGGTCAAGCCGCGCACCCGCGAGAACAGCAAGCAGGCCGAAGTGATCCGGATGCTGCAACGCCCCGAGGGCGCAACCATCGGCCAGATCTGCACCGCCACCGGTTGGCAGGCGCACACGGTGCGCGGCACCTTCGCCGGAGCCTTCAAGAAAAAGCTCGGCCTGAACATCGTCTCGGACAAGCCGAAGGGTGGCGAGCGGATCTACCGCATCGCCTGAAAACGAGCACAGCGAGTTTCGGCGAAGCCAAAAAGATGGCGAGAGGAGCCATGAATAGCTTGGCTTCTCTCCCCACCAGCGCGTTCATACAGATGTCGTGATTGACGACGCCAAACCAGGAAAACCGCCATGAGCACCATGACCATCACCATCGAACGCACCCCACGCACTCTGCAGTTCGCAGGCCAAAGCCTCCAGGTCGAAGAGTTGAGCATCCGCCTACCGTTTGCACGCAAACCTGCCGACCTCGGCGAACCGGGCGGGAGCGACCAGCACAATGTCTACGTCACCGAGACCAAGGAGCTCACCCCTGCCGAATTCGACGCCTTTGGGCGCAGCCTGCTGGTGTCACGCGACTGGCTGCGTGGCAAGGGTGGCGGCACTGGCGACGGCTACCTCTGCGTCGAGGTCACTGCTCCCGGACGCCCTTACCTCTACGTCAATCCCGAGGGCGGTGATTACGCCCGCTACGTAGCCCGTCTCGGGTAAGCGAAATTGATCGAGAAAGAGGCCAGGAACAGCTTGGCTTCTCAATCGAACAGCGCGTTACTACAGGTGTCGCAACGATCAACCCGGAGAAGACACCTTGACCACCAACCAGATCCCCACCACCCAGAACGAAGCCTGGGGTTTTTGGGGCACGATGAACGAACACGCCAGCGCCGCATGGCCCCTGGCCATGAACGCCATTTCGGACGCCACCCACCAGCCCCTCGAATCGGTGCGGACCTTCCTCGACAGCCGTCACGGACGCCACTTTGCCGACGACGTCCAGAACGGCTTGTACCAAGGCCAAGCCTTGCAGGATGCGATCAAGGCCGCCACCCAACGTTGGATGGGCTGGACGATTGGCCGCCAGACCAGCAAGCAGTACGGCATCCCGCGCGGCCTGCCTTACCTGACAGGCTTTGTGATCCACTGCGAAATCTGCGAAGAGCTGGCTGCCTGATGAAAACGCCCGCCACCGAACGGGAGCAGGCACTGCGTTGGCTGACTGCCAACCGGCGTCCAGACATCTCCATCGAGCAGGCTGTGCTGGTAATGTGCATTGCACTGCCCTGAGATCTCAGCGCGGTTATCCGTAATCTGCGATTGATTCGTGCTTTTGCAATGCTGTATCGAAACGGCCTAGTAGTATTGCCTGCTCCAAATGACTGCGTTCGGCCAGAAGCAGACATTCGTTTTGCTATTTATATTCTATTGAGCCTAAATCCGGAGAATGGAGAATCAAATCTGCAAGGCTTGCCACCGGACCGCTTAACGAAGTTTCTGAGCGATGTACGAGATAAAGATCTTTGTAAACATCTTCTTCAATCGGAATTGCATGTAACCATCCGCTTGCCTGTTCATGCTTGACCGCGCTTTCCATCACAAGCGAGATTCCTAGCCCTGCGTGGACCGCGTGTTTGACCGCCTCGGTGCTACCTAACTGCATACCCACTGTGAACTCTGCCGAGTCGGCACCGGCATATTGTTGTAGTAGGCGCCCAGTTCCGGTAGCCGCTTCGCCTCCAAGCAAGTTCTGGGATTTTAACCACTTAAGTGGAATGGTCGACTCGGCAGCCCAAGGATGGCCGGGGCGAACAATGACAACCATCCTCTCGCGCCGCCATACTGTTGAGACGAACCCAGGACGTGAGTCCCACCACTCCATTACCGCTACATCCACTTCAAGCGTTTCCAGCAAAGCGGCAATCTCGATATTTTTGCCGATCCTCACATCGATCTTGTTTGCTAATTTATCTTGGAGCGCCTTGATATAGGGTTGTAAAAGATAAATGCCGATATTGGAGCTTGCACCAACGACCAGGCTTTTATTGTGGAGGGCTGCCGTAGCCTTATGGCTAGTACGGAGCAATTGTTCCGCATAGGGGAAAAAAATCTTTCCCTCCAATGTCAGGCTTTGCGGCATTGTTGCGCGGTCAATCAGCCGGGCCTGCAAAGACTGCTCCAGCCGCTTGATATGCTGCGTTACTGTTGGCTGGGACAATCCAGTTTGCTTCGCCGCTTCGCGAAAGCCCCCGCATTTGACGACGGCAATGAACGTCGCCACACGCTCCAGATCTATCACGCCGCCTTTACTCCCGGATACGGCAGATTAATCGCGCCCATCGGTTTTTCACCAGCGAGTGCCTGGATGATGTTCATCGCTGCCTGCCGCTCGATTTCAAGCCGAACTTCCTTGACCGCCGATCCCAAATGCGGCGTAAAAAACGTTTGTGCCGTATTGTCGAGCAGCGCCTTGGGGATAGCCTGCGGGCGATCAGCGCGTATCCATTCTTCCATCTCGAAGACATCGGCTGCATATCCAGCTAGTTTTCCAGACGCCAGTGCTGCTATCACCGCATTCTCATCCACGACCGAGCCGCGACATGCATTGATCAGGTAGCTACCGGTTTTCATCTTGGCCAACGCGGTGGCATCGATCAGATGCAGTGTCTCTGCGGCCATCGGAACCATCGGCACGACATAATCACATTTTTCGAGCAGTTCATCGAGCGTGACGCGCTGTACGTGCCAAGCCTTTTCTTGTTCGGCATTGAGCGGAATCGGATCGCAATACAAGAGATTCATTTCAAAGCCAGCCAAGCGCTGGGCGATTGCACGGCCGACCGCCCCCATACCAATGATGCCAAGCGTTTTTCCTGTCAAACCAGAGCCATATAGTGTCGGCCGCCAGCCTTGGAAGTGTCCGCTACGGATTTGCCTATCGCCTTCCAGCATATGCCTTGTCAAACCGAGAAGAAGGCCGATAGTCAGTTCAGCGGTCGGGATCGTAAGCAAATCCGGCACAATCGTAAGCCATACACCGTGGCGTGTGCAGGCGTTGACATCGAAGTTATCATAGCCTTTAAGCGCGGCGCCGATGACACGCAGCTTTGGACATTCCTCGAGAAACGCGCTGTCGATGCTGTCCGGCATGAAAGCCATGAGTGCATCCGCATCTTTGGCTCGCGCAATTACCTCAGAACGCGGCAAGGTTTCCCGTGTGGTGTTGGGGATAACATCGGCGCTAGCGGACAACAATTCGATGATTTCCGGGTGCACCCAGTGGGTGAGGACGACTTTGGGCTTCATAAAAACCTTTGTAAGCTTTGGGAGTTATTTGAACTTGCGACGCAGGAAGGAGCTGAAGGCGTCGACGAGGGTAACCATGCCTAAAATAACCAGCAAAATAGCCGAGACATCCTGGTATTGCATGATGCGCAGAGAGCCCATCAGCTCGAACCCGATTCCACCGGCGCCGACCATGCCCATCACGGTCGAAGCACGGAAGTTGTATTCCCATCGATAGATCGCGGTATCGGCCATTTGCGGAAGCACTTGGGGAAAGATCCCATGAAAAATCACCTGCAATGGCGTGCAGCCCGCTGCATGCGCGGCTTCTACCGGTGCCGGATCGGCATGTTCGATCGATTCCGAAAAAAATTTGGCGATCATGCCAACCGAATGTAAGCCTAGGGCTAAAACACCCGGCAATGCGCCGAAGCCAACGGCTGCCACGAACAGGATGCCCATGATCAGTTCGGGTATCGATCGCAAAGCGTTTAACAGGCCGCGTGTGGCTTGATACACGAGTGGATGAGGGCTAGTATTCCGCGCGGCGAGCACTCCTAAGGGAATGGATAGCAATACCGCGATTGCCGTGCCGGCGATACTCATGGCCAAGGTATCCAGTACCGGTTTGACCCAGGTGCCAGCCTGCGAGAAGTTCGGTGGGAACATCTCGCCGGCAATTTTTACCAGGCTTGGCATGCCATCCTTCAATCGCTCGGCATCAAATAGGCCGACGTAATACCAGCAACCGATCACAATCGCCAGCACAACGGCAAACTGCAGTATCGTGCGGTTCCATACGCGCTGGCGCTCGGCCAGAATCAAACCAAAATCAGCTTGCATGCTGTCGCTCACTTAGAACTTCGACAGATCGAGCTTGAGCAGTGTGCCAAGGCTGCGCACCACGTCATAGTCTTTGTCGCTGATCGGGCCGAAACCATCGGCTTTGAAAGGTTTCAGGACTTCCGGATCTTTGAGATTCAAGAAGGCTGCACGGATCTTTTCCTTCAGTTCCGGCTTCAGATTGCTGCGCATGGTCCACGGGTATTGCGGATATGGCTTCGATTCGGCAAGAACTTTTACTTTGTTGGGATCGACCAGTCCGCGCTGAACCAGGGATTCAAAAATCGGCTTACTCAAGCCGCCAGCCTGCGCGTGACCGTTTTGCACGGCCATGGCCACCGCGTCATGCGCACCGGCAAAGTGTTCGCGATAGTTTTCGCCGGCTTTCAAACCGTTTTCCGCCAATATCGACTTCGGAATCAAATGGCTGGAGGTGGATGCCTTATCACCGTAAGCGACATTCTTGTTGACGATATCACTGATTTTGGCGATGCCGGCGCCAGTATTGGCGATCAATACGGACTGGTAGGTAGTGCTACCCTTTTGCTTCATCGCTGCGAATGGCTCGATGTCGCTCTTTTGCTTAGCCAGCACATACGACAAGGGGCCAAAATATGCCATGTCGATACGGCCGTGACGCATGGCTTCGATCATTGACGAATAATCAGTGGTAACCACCAGCTCAATTTTCTTTCCCAGCTCTTTTTCCAGATAGATTTCGAGCGGCTTGTTGTTTTTAATTACGGTCGATGCGTTTTCGTCCGGCAGCAGCGCAACTTTGAGCGTTTCTGGATCGGGATTGGATGATGCATGGCCAATGCTGCAGACGGCGGCAAGCAAGACAGACATTAATGCGGATGCGAGTTTTTTCATAATCAATCCTTTACGGTAGCAAGTTGCATGGGAAATGAAGTATCGATAAGCCGTTCCTCTCGAGCGTCTTGTGGAACGCTCAAAGAAGAACGGGGTACTTGTTCATACAGCGTGTCGTAACTGGCTTGATCCAAAGTCTGCGGGGCGGCATCAAAAATGACTCGGCCATGGGACAGGCCAATAATACGGTCGGCATAACGTTGAGCGAGGTCTACCTGATGCAGGCTGACGACCGCCGAAATCCCGTCCTCTTTACAAATGCGGTGCAGCAGACTTAGCACTCGCTCTGCAGTAGCAGGATCGAGGCTGGCTACCGGTTCATCAGCCAACACCAGTTTAGGTTGCTGAGCCAGAGCCCGGGCAATACCGATGCGTTGCTGCTGGCCGCCGCTCAATGCGTCGACACGGCTTAAGGCTTTGTGCAATAAGCCGACTCGGTCCAGACTTTGCAGGCATATGGATTGATCCTTCGCCGGGAGGGGGAATAGACTGCGTAATGCCGTGTGGTAGCCCATTCGGCCCATCGAAACGTTTTGCAAAGCCGTCAGTCGGCCAATCAATTGATGCTGTTGAAACACCATGCCAGTCTGTCGGCGATGCATGCGCAATGCACGCGAGTTCGCCAAATTTCCTAAGCCGGCGACAATGGTGGTGCCGCGCTGCGACGCATGCAGCGAGTTAATACAGCGAAGTAGCGTGGATTTTCCAGCGCCGGAAGATCCGAGCAATACGGTGAACTGTCCCTGATGGAGTTTGAGAGTGGTGGGATACAGTGCAATCGCATCACCATAACTGACTGAGACATTCTGTAGTTCGATCATGACACCTCCGGCAGATTTGAATTCGTAATCAAAAATGATGACCTGATTACGAATCTGAATTGCAGCGATGGTAATGTCGTGATATGACACCCTGATGACTCGTTGATGTCATTTTTGTGACATGGTCGCGGGTGCCTGTGAGGGAAATAAGTTGTGCTATCTATGCCAAATATAGACGTCTGCTATCGGCCAGGAGTGGACGCTGGTCAGCGACCGCTAAGTGGTCAGGTGCTATGGTGATCGTGAGTGATCGTCCTAGCTCATTAAACGTACTAGACCACAATTCCGCATGTCCCTCACTGACTTCCAAACACTTGTTCTTGATGAAGGGCTCGCCGAATGGTTCGCCAACCACGGCGGCGCCAGCGCGAGCACCATTGCTGAGAAGCTCTCGGTGTCACATGAGCAAGCACTGGCAGCGGTTGAGGAGCTTGCGCATCTGGGCTATGGCACCCTAAATCGTGACGTAAAGCTGGTCGCGCTGAGCTTCGACCCCGCCAACCCTAGTGGTGGCTTTACCCAGAGGCCATTCACGACCCACATCTTCTTCCCCTCCAGGGGCGCGCTGCGTCGGGCCTTCTACGCTTCTGAACTACCGGCACAAAACCTAACCGAGTACGTTGTAAGACTGCACCTCGGTACTCAGCAGATTGAACTCATCTTCTTCTCCGAGGAGGTTCTATCTCGCTACTTTGATCATCCGGAGCTGTACGACATTAGTGACAGTCTCGCCGGCGGAGAGATCAACGCACGTGGGGAAGATGTTGACGATCGTTATCTGTATGTCAGGTATGGCAAATGCCGACTTCGAGACGGAAGAATTGCAGTCACTGCGATCTGCAAGGATCTTGCTGACATGGGAGTGTTGGAGCAAAGGTACTGGCACTCCCATGAACTGGTAAAGCCAGACTTGGAGTCCAGCGATCCCAACTTCCAGGCCTTTCTCGGCAGAACCTACGATGGATCTTGGGTCGAGTACCCTGACCCCATCGCCGATTTGATCGCCGCAATGCGATCTCTGAACTCGATCGTGTCGCCCGGCGCGCTTTTCACTCGACTCGAGAACGTTCACCTTCGCGCGCCAGTTGAGCAAACGTACAAGTCCTTCTGCGACTGCGCTAGCGAGCTCTACAAGATCATTGGCCCCGACGCACTCTCTCAGGCGACCATGAAGGACATTCTCCAAAATAGGTTGGGGTTGTCTGCATCCGACTTTGTGCATCATCAGTCAAAGCGCCCCCTCAGCAGCAGCCAGCTGCTGGCGTTGCTTGAGCAGCAGTTCAAGCTACCTGGCAGTCTGTCGGAGGTCCTTCGTAAGGTATCTGCGCTCCGAGTCGATGCTGATCACAAGATCCTAAATCGGGACGAGAAGCCGTCTACGTACTCAGAACAATTCGCCGCGTTGTGCAGCCAAGCTACCGCAGCCGTCGAGGAGCTTGCCGGAGCGCTGACGCCGTCAACCGAATGATGCCTAACTCTGCGTTGGGCGGCTGCTTTCAGTCGCGCTACTGACCAAAGGCGAAAGGCCACTCTGGGTCGATCTGAGCCGCTCACCTATTTTTTGGTGAGCAAGGAATGGAAACCACCTTGGTGCACCGCAGCAAGCAGTTTAGGCATAAACCGCAGATTGCGGATACCCATCCTCCGGCGCATCGCCGAGGAAGAAGATGCCAGGCAGCCCGGCCAGCCATTCAACTGGCGCACACTTCCTGGTCTGCTGCCTCGCGGATGGCCGTCTGGCCGGTGAAGTCCTCCCACCGGCGCACGATCACATCCACGTACTTCGGATCGAGTTCGATCAGCCGCGCGACGCGACCTGACTTTTCGGCCGCAATCAGCGTTGTGCCAGAACCACCGAACGGATCGAGCACCACGTTACCCGGGCGGCTCGAATTGCGGATGGCTCGCTCGACCAGCTCCACCGGCTTCATCGTCGGATGCAGATCGTTCTTCTGCGGCTTCTTGATCGCCCACACATCGCCCTGATCGCGGTCACCACACCAGTGGCGTTGCGCACCCTCGGGCCATCCGTACAAGATCGGTTCGTACTGGCGCTGGTAGTCGGCACGGCCCAGCGTGAAGGTGTTCTTGGCCCAGATGATGAACGTCGACCACTTGCCACCGGCGGCGCGAAAGGCGGCCTGCAGCACATCCAGCTCGCTGGATGACATCGCCACATAGATGCCGCCCCGGCAGTTCGCCACGGTGGGCGTCAATGCTGCCAACAGGAAGTCGTAGAAGCCATCGCCCAAGTTGTCGTTGAGGATCGCGCGGTCCTTGCCGCGCATCTTGTCCTTGGCGCTGTTGGCATAGTTCACGTTGTACGGCGGGTCGGTGAAGACCATGTCTGCCATGTCGCCTCGCATCAGCCGGGCATAGCTCTCTGCCACGGTCGAGTCACCGCACAGCAGTCGGTGCTGGCCCATGATCCAGACATCGCCCGGGCGCGATATTGGAATTTCGCCAACCTCCGGTACCGCGTCCTCATCGGTCTGCCCCTCGTTGTCCGGCTCGTCGCCCGCGATCAGTTCGGCCAGCGCGTCGGCGTCGAAGCCTGTGATGTCCAGATCGAAACCTTTCAGCTGCAAAGCCTCAAGTTCGATCCGCAACATCGCGTCATCCCAACCAGCGTTCTCCGCGATGCGGTTGTCTGCGATGACCAAGGCGCGGCGCTGGGTCGGGCTCAGGTGATCCAGTACGACCACGGGCACGATTTCCAGCCCGAGTTTCTGCGCAGCGGCCAAGCGGCCATGCCCAGCGACGATGACGCCGTCACTGCCCGCAAGGATCGGATTGGTGAAGCCAAACTCGGCAATCGATGCAGCGATCTGCGCCACCTGGTCATCCGAGTGCGTCCGCGCATTGCGGGCATAGGGCAGCAGTTTGGCTGTAGGCCACTGCTCGATCTTGTCTGCCAACCAGGACGCGCTCATTGTTCGACCTCCGAGGTCGCCAGCCGTTCTGTGGCCACGTCGTCGAAGGACTGGCCCGATTTGATTCCAAAGCCTGCGATGAGCGTGACCGGCACGCCGGGGTGGTTTTGCTGAAAGCGCTTGATGGCCACGTCCACGTACTCCGGTGCAACTTCCACACTGCGGCAGATCCGGCCAGTGCGTTGCGCGGCCAGCATCGTCGTGCCACTGCCACCGAAGGGCTCGAACACGACGTCACCCGAATCGGTGTAAGCCTTGATCGCAAACTCCGGCAATGCCACCGGGAACACGGCCGGGTGATCAATGTCCTGCCCGATCTTGCCCTTGTGGCGCATCACGCGAATCACCGAATCGGGGATGCGGGTGTCCTGCGTCGGCTGACCCTTGTGCGTCCAGCCGCCGACCTCGCCATCCTTACCACGCATCGCTGTGGACGACCCGTCAGCGCGCAGGTGCGATTCCTGGCCTGCGTGCTTGCAAGGCACGATCTTGTTGGGTTTGCGGGTGCTGCGATTGAAGTGGAAAACAAACTCGAAGCTGGGAGCTAATCGGCCCTGCCAGTCGCCGGGCATGCCTGGCCCCTGATCCCAGACGTACCACGCGAAGCGCCGCCACCCTTGCTGACGCATCCAGGACAGCCAGCCGTCCCAATAGGGGATGACTTCGTTGTCGCGGTGGATCAGCCCAAGATTGACCAACACCTGTCCGGCGTCCGTTATCGGCAGATGTGCGAACACACCGCGCATCAGTGCATCCCAATCGACAATGCCGCCGGAGGTGTAGTTGCGCTGGTTGCCATACGGCGGCGAGGTGAAGCAAAGCTGCGCGGTGTCACCCTGCATCAGCGTGGCGACCACGGCTGGGTCGGTGGCGTCGCCACAGATCAAGCGGTGCGAGCCGATGGCCCAGACATCTCCCTCGCGCGACACCGCCACCACTGGCGTGTCAGGTACGTCATCGGTCGTATCGAGTTCATCGGCGTTTGCACCATCCTGCGCCGCCGGTTCACCTTCAGTCGACGGGGCATCTGCCAGCAGCGCATCGATCTCGATGTTCTCGAAGCCGGTCAGCGCCAGTTCGAAACCCGCTTCGGAAAGCTCCGCCAGTTCGAGCGCCAACATCTCCTCATCCCAGCCAGCGTCAAGCGCCAGCCGGTTGTCGGCGATGACCAAGGCGCGCTTTTGCGCGGTGGTGAGATGGGCCAGTTCGATCACCGGCACCTGATCCAGCCCCAGCTTGCGTGCAGCAGCCAAACGACCGTGGCCCGCGATGATGCCGTTGTCGCCATCAACCAGTACCGGGTTCGTCCAGCCATATTCGACGATGCTGGCGGCGATCTTGGTGATCTGCGCATCGGAATGTGTGCGCGGATTGCGGGCGTAGGGAATCAGCGCCTCGACCTTGCGGTACTCGACGTTGAGCGTATTCAAAGAGGGTGTCCTGAAAATAGAAAACCCGCCGACGACAACCGTGGGCGGGTTTTTGGGGTTGGTGCGAACTGACGGGGTGCGAACTGCGAACCGTGCGAACCTTGGTTCGCACCCTGACGCTAAAAAAGCGCCGCGCTCGCGCCCCCCGCATTGGTTTTTGGCCAGGAAGGACCCGTTGATTTCTGGGCTGCTTCCTCTGCCGTCACCTCTGTCCAGACGATAAATGAATACTACGCAAGATCAGGTCGTTTTGTTGCAGGGGCAAAAACCGCTGATTGCCGCGTGATGGCGCACATCCCCGACCATACGCGCCAAATCACGCCAAAACCCTACGCAACCACCACACCATTAAGTTGATCTGCGACCGTCTGCAATGCCCGCCGCCAATGCCGCCATGCCGTCGTGCGGTCGCAGGCAAAGCGGATCGTGATGTCCCGCCAGCCATAGCGCTTCGCGCGCATCCATACGAGATGACGTTGCTCGATGGTGAGCCACTGCACCCAGCGCATAGCCTCCAGCATTCGTTCAATTGCCTCTGGACTCGGCGGAAAGGATCGGTACACCCTCTCGTCCGCTGCAAAGGTCTCCCATTCGCTTCGGACAATGGCGGGCCAGCAGTTGAAGTAGCCCTGCACTCGAACAGGAGGCAACCGTCGACTGGTGCTTGCGGCCTCTTCAAACCGAGCAGCAACGTCCTCGATAGTCCACTTAGTCATTGCGTCGCCCTCCGTAGAGCCGGTCACCGATGCGTCGCACGATTTCGCGCTCGATGAAGTCCAGACGTTCGTCGGATGCGTTGACCACCAGGATGTGTTGGTCACGCCAGCCACGTTCCTTGATCGCATCCAGATCCGTGGCCTGAGGCTGCAGACGACCGAGGGGGCAGCGGTATTGGGGTGTCGGCACCTTCATGTCACACCTCCTGCGTCTCGACAGCCCAGTGCAGCAAGGCCAGTGCGTCGGCTTCGTTGTCGTCGACTGGGGTGTGACCACGCAGGCGGACGGACGCGATCATGTCGTCCTTGCCCGCATTGCCCTTGCCGGTCGCGTGCTTCTTGATCGTGCCGACTGGAACACCCTGGTAAGGGATGTTGTGATGCTCACACCACGCGGTCAGGTGTCCCATGAAGCCACCGTAGGCGTGCGCCGCATCAACGCCAGCGTGCCGTCGAACCTCCTCGAAGAACACCGCGTTGATGTGGTTGCTGGCCGAGAGCAATTCGTTGAGCCAGCGCTTGAAACGGAGGAAACGCATGCCGCCTCCTTCAAATCGCTGCGGCTTGAAGTGCTCCGTGCCGCTGGTGATAGTGCCGTCCAGGTGCTGCAAAGCCCACCCGGTGTGTGTGCCCAGATCAAGGGCCAAGATTGTCGTGTTCATCGTCGTACTCCAGTTCGGGGGGCGAGTGACGGATGCGACGGGTTCTTTGGAAAACAGCCTTTACGTGCGCGCACGCGTAGCGCGTCAATCAGGAAACCCGTCAAATCCGTCACTCGCCCGGATTGCTCAGTCATCTCGATAGGGGTAGCCATGGCTGTACGGCTTGGGCCTGAGGGCTATGCCCGTGATCCCACGTGCGCCCCCGGTCAGCCGACACTTCTCGAACTTGCGGGCGGCCATCAGTTCGGAAAAGCGCTTGACCGAGCCCACGTACTCACCCGCGCGCTCAGCCCATTCACGCCAGTCGGCGAACAATTCGGAAACGCCTTCGCGGTGGGTCTTGGCCAGTAAGCAACGCTCTTCGATCCACTGCCCGAGCGCGTCCTCAGCCTCGAAATACTCCTCGGTCGCCGACACCACACTGGCGGGTGGCTTCAGTCCTTGGCGTTGCCAAAAGCTGCAGCCCTCGACTGCCCACGCCAGAATGCCGTCCCGCTCCTTGAGCAGTTTTTCGGTCAGCCTGCCGTCACGTCGTTCGGGCGGGATCGTCACCGTGAACGGGATCAGGTGCAGTCGCCGCTTCATCGCCTCATCCACGTTGCGGATCGATGGCTTGTGGTTGCCTGCGATAACCAACTTGAACTGCGGCACGTACTCGAAGAAGTCCTGGCGCATGAAACGCGCAGACACCTTGTCGCCACCGGTGATGGCCTTGACCTTGGATTCGTTCCAGCGCCGACCCTGTTCGGTTTCGATGGAGGACACAAAGCGGGCACCGCGCAGGCCCGCCAAATCGGTCGGATGCCGGTCGGTGCGCGCCTCCATGAAGGTGTCCATCGGCGCGTTGGCCGCGTAGTCGCCCAAGATGGTGGTCAGGACGTTGACGAACACCGACTTGCCGTTCGCGCCGGTCCCGTACAGGAAGAACAGCGCGTGCTCGCTGGTCACGCCCGTCAGGCAGTAGCCAACCATCAGTTGCAGGTAGGCAATCAGTTCAGCGTCACCGCCTGTGACGTCGGCCAGGAATGTGCGCCACGTCGGACTGTCGCCCTGCGGTGTGGCCGTGGTCACCTTGGTCATCCGATCATCGCGCCGGTGCGGTCGCATGCGGCCCGTGCGCAGATCAACCACACCGCCTGGTGTGTTGAGCGCCCAGACGTCGGCATCCCACTCCTCGGCGGTAGACGCGTGCTTGGGATCGGAGCGTGCGATTTTCTCGACGGACGAAATCGTGGCGGAGCTGGCCAGCTTGCCTTTGAGCCGAGGGCTGTCCGCCTTGAGTGACGCCATCCGGCAGATACCGCGTGCCAGATGAGACACGTAGAGCACCTGATCCGGATTCCAGCGCACGCCGGTCCAGACCAGCCATTTGCCCCAAAGCGCGCAGTAGCGCCAGTCCTCGCCATAGCGGCGTGTGAAGGCCGAGGACAAGCCGTCCTCCGTAGCCCAGTCGACACCAGTCAGCAGATCCGGTGGTGGCGTCTCCTCGACCGAGCGCATCACCGGCATCCGCTCGCCGACGGCGAGGAAGCCTCCCACATCGAAGCCGTCTGGAATGGCGTCAGCCGCATCCCAGCCCTCCGGCTTGTCATCGGGAGGCACTAGGATGGCGACCGTGGTCGCACCCGCGTTAAGGATTGCTTGCGATGCACGGTCAGCGTAATCCCAGCCTGGCGCGTCCCGGTCAGGCCAGATCAGCACGGATTTGCCCGCCAGCGGCGACCAGTCGGTCTTATCGACGGGAGCGTTTGCGCCATGCATGGCCGTGGTTGCCACCACGCCGATGGCGATCAGGGCCTGCGCACACTTCTCGCCCTCGACCAGCACAACGTGACCAGCGGCAGCCAGCCCCGGCTGGTTGTACAGCGGGCGCGGATCGGGCGGAGTCATCTTGCGCCGCTTGGCATCCCACGGCCGGAACTCCTTCTTGCGCCCGGGTGGGTCGTATCGGTACACGACCGCAATCAGTTTGCCGGTGGTATCGAAGTAGTCCCACTTGGCCGTGGCCGGGCCGAGATCATCAACCGGAGCTTCCTTCTTGGCGCGGCGTACCGGCACTGATCGCGAACGACCGAGCAGATCAGCAGCCTCGTCGAGCACCCGGGGAAAGTCGGTGTGGACGTTGGCCCCGAGGTAGGCGGCGATCAAAGCAAAGATGTCACCGCCATCGCCCGTGGCACGATCCGTCCAGAGACCAGCCTTGTCGCCTTCGAGTACCACCTCGAGGCTGTCGCCCGGGCTGCCTAGGATGTCCCCGATCAGAAACTTGCCACGACGCTTCTTTCCTGCCGGAAACATCGTGGTCAGGACTGATTCCATGCGTGCGATCAGTTCAGTGCGAATCTCGTCCCGCTCGCTGTCATTGACGTTGCGCCGGCCCGTTTCTCCCGGTGGTGATGTGTCATTGAAATCAAGCATCGGCACCACCCTCGTGTGACGTCTGCTGCGCAGCGATCCAGGCTTCCAGCTCGTTGGGTTTGAAGCGAACCAGTTTGCCGACACGGTAATGCGGAATGCGACGCTCCTTTCGCTCCTTGGCTTGAGAGAGCCAATACGACGGCAGATTGAACATCAGTGCAGCCTGGCGCACGTCGATCAGCTGCTCGCCCAGTACGTGATTCAAATTCGAGGTATTCATGCTTGTGTCCTCCAGCAGCGGTCTTGCCACGCGCACATCCGGCATTCAAAGTGGGTCGAGTCATGGAAGACGCGCGGCAGGAGCTCTCCCGCCTCGGTCGCCGTGATGACCTTGACCGCCCGATCCGACATGCGTTGGGCCAGTGCTGCGTCAAAGGGCACGAGCTCGGTGTAGATCTCCATCGTGTCGGCGTTGAGTGCCGTGAAGATCGCCGGGTGCTCGTGCAGTTCGAGATAGGCTTGGTAGATCGCCACTTGCGCGGCGTAGACGGGCTTGGAGAGAGTCAGGCCCTTCTTGTCCAGATCGCTCCAGGACTTGTTGCCGAGACACTTACATTCCCAGAGCGCGGGATAGGCGAAGCCCTCGGGGCCGCCGACGATGACGCCGTCGATGTGGCCCTGCAGGCGGCCATCGGCCACCGAGAAACCGAACTGCTCGCCGTCGGCCTTGCGGGTGCGCAGGTCAAAGCCCGCGCCCCGGAGCCACGCGACCATGCAGTCCTCCATGACGTGACCGCGTTCGAAGATCCGCAGCATTCGGCCCGGGGTGTCACGCCCGTGGTCGATGGGTGCCTTGGCGTACTCGAACTGCAGCGCTCGCTCGCAGGCCACGCCGAGACGTGAGGCCCCGAGGTACTGGCGCTCGGACTGGCGGGCGCGAGCCTGTTGCAGGCCCGTGTCCACCAGGGTGGTGACCTGACCCGAGATGCTCGATGAGGAGTTGAAGTCGATCATGGCTTCTTCCCCTTCGGCTCTTCCCAGGGCAGGTCGTCCTCCAGATCCGCGAACGGGTTGGCCAGAGGGTCGGGCGCAGGCGTCATGCCGCGTACCGGTGGGTACCTGCTCGCCTCGTGGTGCGCGACCATTGCCTCGGTGTAGCAAGTGACGATGGCGTCGATCACTTGCAGCGCCTCGGCTTCGGAGTAGTCGCCCAGCGGCTTGGTGAAGCCAATCTCGCCCGCAGCCTCGCCGAAGGCCTTGAGGCACTTCTTCATCGCGGCTAGTTCGACATCAGATGGATCGATCATGGCGACCTCCGTACTGTCGACGCGACCTTCCTTGACCCGCAGCCAGTTGCCGTACAGCGTATGAAACGCGTTTTGGCAGCGTTGTGAGCAGAACACCCAGTCGATGGGATAGCGCCGGGGATGGCCGACACCGTGACGGTTGTCGGTGTGGCCGAATCCCCGGGCCTGTCGTTTGCAGACCCAGCATTTCATCGGCCTCCCTCACTGTGCCCACGACGGCTTGCCGGTCACCGGTGCGCGTTGTGGAGCCGGTGCCTGATATGCAGGCGCAGCCGCCTGCGCCGGAGCGCCGGAATGTCCACTGCCCGGAGCCTTGGGCGGCACGCCCATCAGTTTTGCGTAGTCGGGGTGATCAGGCTCGACCGCGATCTTGACCACGTTCCGGTCTTGGCCCTTGCCATCCTTCTCAATGTCCACGCGCGCCAGAAACTCCAGGCCATCCAGTTCATGAAAACCCTGGATGCGGCGCGCGGCGGCGGCCTGCGGGCTGTTGTCCTGGGGATGAACGTTGCGGGCGCTGTTGAGCGCGGCGCGGATAAAACTGCGCCCCATCTGACCCCAGGTCGGCCCCTTCTTGGAGTGCAGGCCGATGTTGCTCCACATCTTGCGCTTGGCATGGTCGCCCGCCGTGACGACAAACTCGGCGGCGAGGTAGACAGAGCCGGTTTCGAAGGACTCGGTGGCGTAGCCGCCGCCCCAGCTTTGTTCCGGATCGTCATAACCACCGGGCTTGATGGTCATGCGCACTGGCACGACAGCCCCCTTGGGGATCAGGTCAAAGCCCGACTGTTGAGGATCGGCATCTTGGAAGTCAAAATAGTTGGAAGACATGGCGATTACTCCTTAGATTCGGTGGTGTTTGCTGTAGTGGGGGTGCCGGTGCTGCCGGGCATGGGCAATGGCGACTGGCCTGCGCACTTGGCGATCAGTGCACTGAGATGCGGCGGCTCCAGCAGGTCGAGGCGACCGCTGCGGTCTTTGGCCGGGAAACCGTAGGGATTGACGGTGTGCGTGACGAAGGCGCGGTATGTACTGCCGTCCTCGGCCTTGATCTCGGCCAGCGTCACGACCTCGTCGACGATGCCGGGCAGCTCCAGGCTGGTTTTGCTGCCTTCGATCTGCGGCACGAACACCTTGCGGTTGTAGTCATCGAGACGTTCGTCGAGGATGGCGACGAACACCACGTTCTTGCCGCGTGCGTGCTGCAGATGAGTCAGTGCGCCGATCATTTCCTGGCCAAGCAGGCCATAGGCGGCGCGCAGATCGGGTTTGCCGCTACGGTCGCTGGTGGCACCGGGTTGCGTCTTGCACCATGCGAAGCACTGCCTGGACAGTTGCGTGATCGAGTCGAGAAAGAAGGTCTGGTAGCGGTCGAGCTGCGTCGGGCTGCCAAATTTCTCGATGACGTGGTCGTAATGCGCCTGCGAGAACGCGCTCTCCGGCGGCAGTGACTTGTCCGGGCCCGCGAGGAACACGAAAAAGTCGCGGCTTTCCGGCCACGAGGCCGGGCGGATGGTGTCGCCTGGCCAGTCGGCCACGGCGAGATCGCCCGCCTCGATATCGAGGAACAAGGTGGTGGCAGGGTCGAGGTCTTTGAGCCGGGTGGTCTTGCCGATGCCGGATTTGCCCAGCATCAGCAACTTCACACCCTTGCGCTCGGCCAAGCGCTGCTGCGCGGAAATGATCGGGAGAGACATCACGCCACCTCCTTCAGTTGTTCCGCGACCGCCGGATTCCAGAGGATCTGGTAGCCGCTGTGGCCGTTGCGCGAGTACGGCATGGCTTCGGCCCATGCTTCACCGGCCTCGGTCAGTTCCCACTCGTCCCGGTCGTTGCGGAACTGAAGGCCGCCGGATGCCAGCAACTGGTTCGTGGCCTTGGCTGAGCGACTCAGTAATTTGCCGAGCTGTGTGGCGTTGAGCGAGCAGATCGGCTCGTTGGCGGCAGGCAAAGCGCGTCGTAGCACTTCCGTGGTCAGGCCGGTGTTTTCCTGAATGCAGGTCAACGTGGCAGCCATTGCAATGCCGGTCTTGACGCCCGGTACCTTGGCGACCGCTTCGCCGATCAGCAGGATGGCGGTGACGCGATCTTGGGTCGGCGCGGGCAAGGCAGCCATCGTGGTGGCGGCGGAGTACGCGCCTGTCTTGCGGATTGCAGGCAGCACTTCACCGGTGATCCAGCGCTTGAAGCGCTTGGCGGCATCCTTGGTGCTACCGAGGATCAGGGCGTAAAGCCCCGACTCGTTGACGTGGTTTTGGCGTTGACGGCCACCCGCCGTAAGGGTCTCCAATTTCTGGAGATCCTCGGCATCGACGTGGGACTTGATCGCCTGAGACGGATTGCCCATCTCCAGGGCGTCGCAGACATCGGTGGCGTTGAACCACGGCAGCCCGAGTTCATCGACCTGGACGCGCACGGCGTGCGCTTCGAACTGGAAGGGAATGATTGCGCTCATGATCAGCCCTCCCACGACACGTCGGCGATACGGTCGACTCCACGCGCGGCACGTTTGCGCACCTCGGTGTGGAGTTCTTCCAGCGCGGTGCGGCGGCGACCGAGCGCCAGCGATTCCGCGTTGGCTGTCTGGATGGCAAAAGCCAGCTCGTCCACAGTGGCGACATCGAGCGGGACAACGACGTACTGACCGTCCGCGCGGCGATACCGGATTTCGTCAGGGAGGTGTTCGCCGTAGATGGACGGCAGCTGTTGACGCAGCGAGGCGATGAGATTGGTGCTCATGGTCATTACTCCGAATCGATAGAAAGGGTGAAAGACGGCTTGCCGGAATCCACAGTGCGAGCGGCGGCGAACTGCTGTTGCAAAGCAGGCGGCCAGTTCGTGAAGCGGGATTCGGAGACGGACAACTTGATGTCGAGGTAACCCTCGACCTTCTCGCCTGAGGCGACGATGCGTTCAGCGATCTCAGCCAGTTGCTTCTGATCCCAGCTGACCTTCTTGGGTAGCTCGAACTTCAGGTGCAGCGGGCCATCGCTGATGTGTGCGGTGCCGAAGTCACGGCCGGACTCGCGCAGCGCGGTGCGTGCCTGCTCGCCGTAGCACTGATCCAGTGCCGCATCGAACTTGGTGCGCGCCTTCTTCAGCCAGTCGATGGCTGCATCGAGGTTCTTGTCGATCTCGTGTTTCTGCGCGGGCGGCAATGCGGCCAGTTGGCTGACCGACATCTCGGCGATGTCGGCAGGGAAGATGGTGATGTCATTCATCGCATCTCTCCTCAAACGGCCGCGCGTTCGGATGTCGAGTCGTGCAGCGCTTCGCGCTCAAACTCGAGGATCGCGTCGACCGGGTAGCCGACACGCTTGGACAGCTTCAGGTAGCGTGGACCGCGACCCTCACTGCGCCAGCGTTGCAAAGTCTTGGGGCTAACGCCCCAGCGTTGCGCGAGCTCGTTTTCGTTGAGCACGCGGCGATCACCGGGTGACATGGTGTTGATCGCCTGCTGTGGCGACCGGGGGATACCGCTGGTTGGTGTCTGCATGGAATGCTCCTGTGACGTTGTTGAGTAACAGGTGTCATTCCAAACTTCGGGTGGCGAACCTTTAAGGGACGCAATGGCGAACCACGACGGAACTCCAGGTTCGCCAATGACCCAGTGCAGAAAAGCAAACGGCGAGCACATGGCTCGCCGTCATCGGATGTGTCTGGAAGCAGATCAGGCGTCGGAGAAACCGAGCAATCGACGCTGCGCAGCCCAATCGCGCGGCAGTTGCTCTTGGCGGCCACGCAATGTGTGCAGATTCAGGTGGCGTGGCTGACGTCCTTCGAATATCGCCTCCACGATATCGGGGGCCAACATGGTCATACGCAAGACCTCGGCAGCCCAGCCCGGTTCCACTTTGAAGGCGTGCGCCAAGTCCGTTGTCGTGGAGTAGGTGCCATCGTCGATCAAGCGCTTCCAGTAGAAGGCCTTGCCCAGCGTTTTGATCATCGGCACATCGAAGCCGCCGATTCGGTCCGCGATCTCGGGGGCTGGCGGTATCAGCAGCTTCCGGTTCTGGCGGCGCTTGATCGTCAGGGGCACCAAGGTGACCCGCTGCCCCTCGCTGACATAACTGCGCGCCTCGGCTCCAATCTCGATGCGGACGGCGCGCTGGCGCTGGTGGGTCGTGGTTTTCATGCCAAAGCCTCCTCGACACGCTCTTGGGACTCTTCGATCAAGGGATGCGTGCTGATGTCCGCACCGAATCCGATCCAACCGTCCTCCCGCCAAACGATATCCAGGCCGTGCCCGTGTAGTTGCACGCGTTCGATCAACAGCCGTGTGATCCGTTGCTGCTCGGCGGGGAACAGTTGCGACCACACGTCACCGATGCGCTGCATGGCGACCACCACCTGTGCCTCGTCCAGCGTCGACCCCGCCGGATGCTGCTGGCAGGATCTCCACACTGCGATCAGCATTTGCGGCGATGAGAGCGCAGCATGGATTTGCGCCAACACGGCATCTTCGATCTCGGCGGCTGGCAGGTGGCCCACGTCCGGCGTATGCGGAGCCAGGCTGGCACCTGCGTTGCGCCGCTTGTGCAGGTAAGGCACGTAGTAGCGGTACTGCCGACCATTTTTCTTCTTGACGAAGGAGTGCAACATGCGTTGGCCATCCGGAGCGAACAGAAGTCCCGCCAGCAGTGCCGGATGCTTGGCTCGGTGTTCGCGCGGTGCCTGCTTTCGCCTCTCAATGAAGGCGTGTGCCGCGTCCCACAATTCTTGAGAAATGATGGGGTCGTGCTGGCCCGAGTACCACGTCTCGTGATTGCAGATTTCACCGAGGTAAATGCGGTTACGCAGCAAGGTAAAGAGGTACTGCTGATCGATGCTGCGCCCCAATCGCTCCCGGCCGGACTGGGTGACCCATGCCTTGGTGGTATGCCCTTCGATATCCAGTTCGCGGACGAGTCGCGCAGCCGAGCCATGCTCGGCGTAGCGGCGGAAGATGTCACGTACCAGCGCAGCTTCAAGGTCGTTGATAACGAGCTTGCGTTCGACCACGTCGTATCCGAGGGGCGGGACTCCGCCCATCCACATGCCTTTGGCCTTGCTGGCGGCGATCTTGTCGCGGATGCGTTCGCCGGTGACTTCGCGTTCGAACTGCGCGAATGACAAAAGGATGTTGAGCGTCAATCGCCCCATCGATGTGGTGGTGTTGAACTGCTGCGTGACCGCGACAAAGGAGACGCCGTTGCGGTCGAAAACCTCGACCAGCTTTGCGAAGTCCGGCAGGCTGCGCGTGAGGCGGTCGATTTTGTAGACGACCACGGTATCGATCTTCCCCGCCTCGATGTCGATCATCAGGCGGCGCAACCCGGGCCGTTCCATGTTGCCGCCCGAGTAGCCGCCGTCGTCGTATCCGTCGTCGACGGCTATCCAGCCTTCATGCCGTTGGCTTGCAATAAAGGCCAAGCCTGCATCACGCTGTGCCTCGAGGCTGTTGTATTCCTGATCGAGGCCTTCGTCAGAGGACTTGCGGGTGTAGACGGCGCAGCGCTTCTTTGGCGTGACTGCGGGAATCTGGTTTCGACGCGCTAAGCTCATGCTGCCCCCTTCTTCGAAGCTGGTGCCTTCAAACCAAAGAACACCGGGCCTGACCAATGGCTGCCTGTGATGCGTTTGGCCACAGCGGACAAGCTCTTGAAGCGTTGCCCCTGGTACTCGAAGTCATTCGATCCGCGCACCAGCACACGATGTTCAATGTCGTCGTAGATGCGTGTCAGGACGGTACCGGGCAGTAGGCGTTGGCTATCGCCGCGCAGTTGCTTGGGCAAGATGCCGGTTTCGCCAACCTCCTCGAGCTTCTTGCGCAGTGACGGTTTCAAACCACCAAACGCACGCTCTTGCATCCGGTAGGCCAGGCGACTTTCCAGCCAGACCCGATGGTGGTGATTCGGCCGTTCATCGAAATGGTCGTCCCAGAGAGCCCAAAGATCATCCATCGAAAGATGGGGAATAGCCGCGACGCGGGCGGCGACTGAGGCGGGCGTTGGTGAGGTTGCGTGTGCTGTCATGGGCGAACTCCGTTGTTGTGATCGGGGTTCGCATTCACGCGCTGTTGGCCGGGGAAGCCAAGGCAAACTTGCTCGCTGTTTTGGGGGATGTCGCGCGATTGGCGGACACGAAGGCGCAGCAGCGCGGCAGCCAAGAGATCAGCGATTTCTTGATGCCCGTGCCGTGGCCGTTCAGGTGATTTGCAAATGGAGATAGGTTCGATTTCTGTCATGGCAAGCGTTCCGATGGAAAACGCTGCTCATGCTAGAAACCAAGGGCACTTCGCGTAACGTGATTTAGCGGGAGTGCGCGGGTCTTGCACTATGTCTTTTTGGGCCGGTACCAAGCCGCTCGCTGGCCATTCACTTCGCGATACCGAAGCTCGAAAAGGCGGGATTCGTGCACGACCTGCCGCCAACTGCTGCACCCATACTTGGCGGGCAGTTGATCGGGGTGCCTTTCTGCAATCCATCGTCCAGCAGTAGTGACCGGCGTCCACTCGTCGACAGCCAACTGATCTGCTGCCTCATGCAATGCGCGAACAATTCCGGCTGCGGGCCAATCCACCGAGCCATCCGGCGCTATGCCGTTGATCACCAGATCGCGGAAGGCATCGGACTGGGCAAACTCCGCCGCCAGACGACGGGCCTGATCCATGTGCTCCGCCCAGCCTCGCAGTTGCTCAAAGTGTTGATCGACGCGACTGTAGGCCGCCACCAAGGACTCTTGCGCACCACGGCATCCGTCCAGACTCCAAAGGTCGTGCTGGTCGATAAAGTGGTGCACCAGGTTGTTCCGCAACAGAACCAGTTCCTTCAGATCGTTTTGCGTCGTATCGAAATCCGCAGCAGACATCCGCAAGCTCATCTTCATCTTGAACGAGATGATGTTGTCGGGCGCATCTGGTTCGGCGACCTCGTCTTGGTCGCCGCTGGTGACATACGTTCCGAGCAGCGTGCCAACCAACGTACCCAGAGTCTTGTTTGCGGCATCCGCAATGCGCTCCGCCTGGTTTGATTCGAGGGGTGATCCTGACGCGGAGATTTCGTGGTGGGCCACGATGGCCTTCATCAGTTGCTCGTACTGCTGCAGACGCAAGAGACAACGACCCAGCATTCGCTGCACCTCGCGTTGCAAGGTCTGCAGTTCTTCATCTATGGGTTGGATCGGCAAGCCTGTCATCGAGGGACTCACCGTACTGGCAATTGCCCGTTCGAGACGAACTGATCGAAGCTGTCAAAGCTCTCGCCGTCTTGCCAAGACCGATCCCATGACCGTGGTTCAGCACTTTCCAGTAGCAGAAGGGTCAGGACGCGATCTCCTGTGGTGTAGCTGTGCTTGAACTCGCGCAACTTCATGTGTGGTGCCTCCTCCGGGCACCAGATCGCGGCAGACATCTCCGTGCCATCCCACTCCTGCTCAACGGTGGAATCAGCAGCCAGGGTGCCGGGTAATGGTTCCTGCGGATCGTCAGTGCGCCGAATGCGGGCGCGCGTCTTGACCGCGCTGCTGCTGCGCCATTCGTACTTCACGAAACCGTTGTCCCAATAGACAAGGATTGCTCGCTGCGTGGTGAATTTGATGAACCGAATACACAGCGCCTCGAACGACACCTGGAACCGTTTGGCAAGGGCGCTCAGGACATGCAAGTCGATGCGCTGGTTTGAGATCCACTCGCGCAGCAAGTCGCCAGGCATCAGCAGGTTGCTGGCAAAGTCGTCCGCCTCACGTTCGATGACACGGATAGTGTCCGCGCCGGAGTACACGCTTTCCTTGTCGCAGTTGAAACTTTGCCGCTGATCACGGTGAAGGATGAAGTGGCCCAGTTCGTGAGCGATGGTGAAACGCTGGCGCTCGGGGTTTGCCTTGCCGTTATAGAAGATGCCCCACTCTGCGGTGTCCTGTGGGTTGCGCACCAGCATGCCTTCGCAGCTATTGATGTCCAGCACCATCGGGGCCTTGATCTCCCGCACCCCTTTGCCGTAAGGCGTCTCTGGAAGCATTTTCCGGACGACTTCCAGATCCACGGCATCTGGCATGCCGTCGGCGTGCCAGGCCCGCAACCATCTCAAGACGGTGCTGGCCGCGATGGAACCGGTGAGGGGCTGGGATACGCTCAATTGTCAGACCGCCTTAGCTCTTGTCAGGGAACATGATTTTGAGGGCCTGACGGTAGCGATCCTTCTCCTCGTCCGTCATTCCAGCGTACTCGCGGAAGAAAGCCACATCTTCTGGACTGGCTTGGGGAACCTGATCGACGGGCTCCCCCATCACATCCTCCATCGTCACGCCCAGCACCTTGGCTATCGCCTGAATTCGCTCGGCAGAAGGGCGCTGGCCGTCCTTCATCTCCAGTTCCCATATGTACGCCTTGGTACAGCCGACCGCGTCGGCGACCTGTTGCAAGGTCAATTTCTTCGCCTCGCGTAAGCGTCGCAGGCGTGCTCCGAACGCTGAAGCCATAGCGATGCTCCTGTAGGGGAAAACAGTCAGTTAACAAAAACAAGACCGCCAGTATAGCCGCGAGATACAAACGAGGTCTAGATGTGCCGATTTGATTGACAAGCGGAAATCTGAGGTTCAGAATCGCGCTTGTATCTCGCTACTTTACTTGTGCGAGGTGCGTGTTCAGTAATCCAGTCGCTGGCCAGTGCAGTCCGTACATCGGTCGCAGACCTTCGACGCCGATCCAGAAAGGACGATCAAGATGAAGAAGACCTTTGTCGACGTGATGCTCGAGCTGCCGGTGGATGCCACGTTGCGCGACTTCCTGACCACCCACAGCCTGCCGGTGCCCCATGGCTTTGCCTGGGATGACACACCTGAGACCAGCCAGTTTCTGGTCGAAGCGGTTAAGGTCTGGCCCGACATTGCTGCCCGCGACCGGATGACAGCCAACCTCATGGCCAGCGTTCAGTTGGGCGATGCGGCAGGCAAGCAGGCGATGTTTGAGGCGGCCGTGGCCGATGGTGCTGCGCTGGCGGGCTTGGCGCTGTGTGCAAGTGACGTCCACCGTTCCTTCTGGCTCTACGTCCACCACCCGGCGCTGTTCGAGCGCGCCTGTGACTTCAGCTTTTGGGAACAGCATGGGCAGCAGACGCAGCAATACGACCTTGGCTTGAAACGCCAACCGAACGGGTCGGATGCCAATCTGACAGCGTTGCGTCATGCCATCTCGGCTTTCTACAAGCGCGAACTGCAATGCGGAGACGGCAGCGTGGCGCACTTGGTCGAGCGCAGTCCGGGGGTGTTCCTGTTGTCGGTCCATGTCAAGGACATGGCGATGCTGCGCCTGGAGTTTGAGGGAGCGACCCTGAAGCGCCGGGTCGGCAACCCCAACATTCACATGGTGCTGGAGTACGCCAAGTCCACCGGTGTCGTGCGCACGCTGGTGCGCGGCGGGGCAAAGTATCAGCAAATGCTGGTCGAGGCCTTCGCGGAGCATGTGCTGGGCGTGAAAGCAAGCGCTCACAAGATCAAGTCGCCGACTCTGGATCTGTCGATGCTGCGCACCGGGTTCGATGTGCCGGAGGTCTTTGAGGACGGTTTTTCGATGGTGCAGCTCAAGGCACTCACCCTGCTCAGCCCCGACACGGCGCTGAAGATCGAATGCACGGCGATGCAGTCCAGCCAGCAACGCTCGGTGCACGATTTGCTGAAGGAGAAACTCCCAGGCCCGCTGGAGGGTCAGTGGGCGGTGACAGCGGCACAGGTCAATCTCTATTACCCGCCCGAGCCGGGCAGGACTCGCCCCAAGGTGGTCACCATCGAAGTGACCAGCAAAGGGCGGCTGAACCTGCACAAGTTCGACGCCAAGATGCAGGCGCAACTGGAGGGTTACCTTGTCGCGGTGGGCATCTTGCAGAAGGGCCAGACCCTCAGTGCCCAGGAATTGCCGCCAGAGACCGACGCAGTCAGTTCATCATCGGCCTACGAGGACTGATCAATGGCGACGCACGATGCCTGGGCCTTGGTTTGCCGTCTGTTCGCGGGTGGCACGCCGGTACTGCGTGCCACGCTGTCGCCACGCGAGGTATCTGCTTTGTCTGTGCTCGGCAAAACGGTCAGGCCAGCAGTGCTGGATCAGTCTTTTGTGCTCTGCCCCCACTGCCAGCAGCATCGGGCGCAGGTCTGGAGTGACGGCCGGGGCGGTCGGATCTGCCGTTGCCCGGAGTGTGGCCAGGTGCCGGTCGAGGCAATCGATGGTGCGGCATTGGCCCTGGATGAAGACTGGCTGCGGCAGAAAATGCGCCTCGCGCTCGACATCGAGAGTCGCGACGACGTAGATGATTTGGGCGACGGTGCTTGGCGGCTCGGTAACGCCCGCCGATCTCCGGTCGTGCTGGCCCGAGATCTGACGAGAGTGCTGCATGAGCCGACCTTGCTGGATCGTGTCCGAGTTGCGGGTAGCAACATCCGAGTCATCACTCCCAGGCCGCGCACGACTCGTGGATCGCCATTCGGCTCAGGAGTGGAATGGCTGGCGCTGGAAGAACGATTCACGTTCTATGGCGGCGGGATCTCGTTCATCCCTTCGGCACCGTCTGCAGCGCCAGCAGTGGCCGATCCGGCCGCACCTGTGAACGGGCCATTCTCAGCGGACTTCAGGTGGGCGACGCTGCCGGACGTGCAGGCCACGCCGATCCGGTTCACCGATGGTCAGGCTAAGGTCTTCGAGTCGCTGTGGTCGTTCAAGGGAGTCGAGGTGGACGGAGAAAGGATCATGCAGCGCGCTGGCCAGAAGAGCGACAAGCCGATTGACCTGTTCAAGATCAAGTCGAAGGACAAGGGCAAGCCGGAGCACGAGGCTCGACTGGCGGCCTACGGAGCACTCGTCGTCACGCAGCAACGCGCAGGCTTGTATTCCATGCCTTGCGCGGCGGCAGTGTTGGCGTGACGGACTGCTGCTCCAAGCAAGCCCGACAACGAATGGCAATGGCACGCGCACAAATCATGGTCGCAAAAGGCCATGTGCGTGTGCCACGGCGAAGAAGTTAGCGCCGATTTCGAGAGAAGAGAGGGCGGAACGGAGCGCAACTGGGGATGTTCCTGCCAGACCACAGGACCCCGGTCGCACACGCAGAATGTGCGGGAACCCCGCGTGGCATGCGGGAAGCACAAATGAAAACGCCCAACCGAGAACAGTTGGGCGCTGAATTTTGGTGGTGGAGTATAGCGCTCTGTCGAACTTTCCTCAATAACGCCTGTGGGTTGCTGCGGATGCCCGCGGAGTCACGCGGTTTCACCATCTTTACGTCATCTCTATTGATTTCATCCATGAAATAGTAGAGCCTAGCCCTTCTTCGAAGACGGTGCGTGGCCGCCAGTTCAAGTCTTTAGCGGCGAGCGTGGTGTCGAGAATGCTCACTGGCACGTCAACTGGGCGACCAGGGCGGCGATCCACTGGTATCTCCACTGCAAGCAGTTTACTAATCGAAGCGACGATGTCGTTGAGACTGCGCCCTTCTCCACTGCCAATGTTGAAGATGCGGCCAGACCCGTCATGGGTTGCAGCCAACATCAGCGCTTCGACCACATCGTCAATGTAGACGTAGTCGCGGGTGACGCTACCGTCGCCCCATACTTCGATGGGCTTACCGGCGAGCGCACGGCGGACGAATGCGGCGATAACGCCCTGATTCTTCAATGCCGTCTGGTAGGGGCCGAAGGGGTTTGCGACCCGCAGCACGCGATATTCCAGCCCGTAAAGGTGCTCGTAAAGCCCGAGGTACTTCTCGATTGCCAGCTTGCTGATGCCATAGCCGGTGATCGGGTTGGTGGGCGCCGTCTCTGGCGTTGGCACCTGGTCAGGGATACCGTAGATAGTGCCTCCGGAGGACACGAACACTACCCGTCGCACACCGGTCTCGCGGCAAGCGTCGAGCAGGTGCAGGGTGCTGGCGACGTTAGCTTTGAGGTCGGCGACCTTGTCGACGTTGGCACTAGCCGGCG
Source organism: Cupriavidus pauculus (assembly GCF_008801835.1). Classification (GTDB taxonomy): domain Bacteria; phylum Pseudomonadota; class Gammaproteobacteria; order Burkholderiales; family Burkholderiaceae; genus Cupriavidus; species Cupriavidus pauculus. The sequence goes on from NZ_VZOW01000015.1 coordinate 55,259, forward strand.
TGGTGGCGTTCACCAGATGGAAGACCACATCGCAGCCGGCGACAGCCGCCGGCAGGCAGGTGGAATCGGCGAAGTCGCCCGGCATCCAGTCACAGCCGCGCATTGCCTCAGGGAACGATTGGCGGCGGCCAAAGGCGCGCAGGGAGTCGACCCGTCCTACCAAGGCACGGCACAGGTTGGTACCGATAAAACCGCCTGCGCCGAGCACTGCGCAGCGCAGGCGCGACAGATTGACGGTGACGTTGGTCATATCACGTCCTCTTGCGAGTCCAGGCGGCTCAGGATGTCGCCCACTTTACGGGCCTCAGTTCGCCAGTCGGTAGTAGCGGCGGTGGCGAAGCCACCTCGGCGCAGACGGGAAGCCTCCTCCGGGTTTTCCAGTACGGTGCAGACAGCGTCGGCTAGCGCCTCAACAGTGGGGGCAGCGAGACGGGCGTTATTGTCGTTCAGCAGCCATTCAGTACAGGGGGCCCTGTTGCTCACCACCGGCGTACCGCAGGCCATCAGCTCCAGCGGCAGCAGCGACAGGTTGGTGAACGACAGTACCAGCGCCAAGTCGCACTGGCTGTACAGGTCGGGCAATTCGTCTAGGCTAAGGGTGCCGGCATTCTGGTGCGCAAACGGAATGTGGTAGCTGGAAATATCCCAGCCGGCAAAGACGACCTTCACACCCGGCAGGCGGCGTGCCACTTCATCCAGCACCAGCATCCCCATTTCGAACGCACGGCGCTGGGTCGGCGGCCGGGCATAGAAGAAGATGTGTCGGGTTTGCGGTTCCTTGCGCGCGCGCGGGGCATACAAGTTGCGGTCGAAGGAAAAGCCAAAAGCCTCGGAGCGCATGCCATATTCGGCCGCCAGCTTTTCCTTCAGCCATGTGCCAGCTGTGATGCCGAAGAAGCCGAAGCGGTAGGTTTCCTCTGCCCACGCATATTCGGCGCCGGCAGCGTAGAAGTACGGCTCGAAATCTTGAACGAAATAGCAACGGTGAACCGTTGACTGGAAGGCGCGAACGTAATACGCGGTCGTCCAGCTGGTGGCGATGGTGATGTGGGCTGGTGGCGCCGAGTCGATACCGAGGTAGACCTCGCCCCTGAGGGGAAAGAACCAGTCATTGATCTGCTTGCGCGCCTGCTTAGTTGAGAGCGGCTGCGGCTCACCCACCACCACGATGCGGCAGTCGAAGCCATCCTTCTCCAGGAACTGGACAAAACGGAAAATATTGAGATGACCGCCCGAGCCATAACCAAATGGCGGAACCACCCAATTAATGGTGTTGCGCGGCGCGCTGCCAGGCGTAATGGGCGAGCCGACCGGATGATTGTGGACGAAGCCGTAGTGCTCGATGACGCGTGCTTTCGCCAGCAGTCCACCGCCGTTGCCGCGCAGCTTCTGCAGGGTCAGCGCCACAAGAGCACCGACGCCATTTTTGCGACCGTAGTGCAGCGCGGTGCGGGAGCGGCGTAGCAGCGTGTGAAGCTTGGAGTTGGATGTCATTATTTTTCAGCCTTCCCGCCAGCAGCGCCCAGCCCCAGCATCAGTCGTTTGTCGCGCGATAAGCGTTGGCGCAGTCTTCCCGGCAAACGGTCGCCGCGGGCTCCAAGGTAGTGGCCGGCCAAGCGCATGAAATTGTCAAACGGGGCCATCAGTACTGCCTTGGTCTGTGTCCCCAGCAGTCGGCTGCGACGGGCATAAGCCAGGTCGCGACGGGTCAGCGCGGCCCAGGAGGATACCAAGGCCCACGGGCTTGGGCACAGCACATAGCCGAACAAGCGGCGGAAGGCATAGGCCTCGTCGAAGCTGCGCTGCAGCCGCTCGAACAGCTCGTAGTTATGGCTATGTACCACCACGGCATCGCGGGCATAGGCTTTCTTGTAGCCAGCCTCGATGATCTTCTGCGCCCAGATCTGGTCTTCGGCGAAGTCGACGTCGGGGTAAGGCAGCTTTTCCCACACACTGCGGCGGATCACTGCATTATTGTCGGAGAAAAAATGCAGCACCTGGCGGTAGCCCTGGTCCCGGGTGTAGCGCTCGGGGTCGTCCATCTGTACCACTTGCCATGCGTCGAAGCCGGCAAAATGCAGCTCCAGTTCATGGGTGGTAAATGGATTGGCATCGGGATAGGCGATGTGCCGACCAAACACGCCCGCAATTGCGGGATCGGGCTCGATCGCCGCCACCATCGCCGCCAGCCAGTGTTCGTTCAATGGCAGCGCGTCCTGCGTGATCAGCGCGACAAATTCGCTGCGAGCCATGCTGACGCCGAGGTTGCGTGTTCGCCCGTGGCCGAATTCATTTGACGGGATGGTATGCAGGCGCACTTCCGGATAGCGCCGGCAGATGTCGATCGTGTTATCGCTGGAGCCAGAGTCAATGACCAGCACCTCGAAAGGCCATGGCGTATGCTGGGCGACCACGTGCTCCAGCACCTTTGCGAAGATCGCTCCGCCATTCTTAGTCGGAATCAGCACGGTAACTTTGGGGACAGTATCCACGTTGCCTTGCCTTATTTGGATACCGTCAGATTACGGATGCGTCGCGCGAACTTCCATGCTACCAGGCCCAAACCGCGTACTGCACCGAACACACGCGGGAAACGCGCCATACGCACAACAATACTGCGCACTGCTCGAACCGAACGCCGATTCAGTTGTGCCGTCAGCACGGAATGTTCCGCACAAATGCGGACGATTTCCGAACCCATCACCTGCGCTTCTGCACGAAGTCGGTCAACCTCTGCATCCTTTGCCCTTCCAGCTTCGAGCGTATGTCTCATCACTGCCTGCAGACGAAAATTCTCGTAACGCGGAAGCCCACCCATATTACGAGCTAAGCGACGCATGGCCGGCCAGACCTTGTAAGTGCGCAACATCGATTGCTTGCGTACGCGGTACAGACAGTCAACCTGGGGAATGATGCCGATGCGGTACCCCGAAGAGACCAGCTTGAGGAACAGCGCCCAATCTTCCCACATCGATTTCTCGCTTTCATCCCACCCCCCAAGTTCGCGAACTACACCGGTGCGGTAACCCGAGTTGGCGTGGCCGAGGTTGTTGTCGAGCTGGGAAGCGATCACGCCATCGCCCAGCGGTCGATAGACATAGCCACCGAATACCTGTTTATTGAAATCGGCCTCCTCATCAAACGCTTTTAGGTAAGGGACCGCTGCGGCACAGCGCGGCTCTGCATCCAGACGGCGAACGATATTCCGGACGAAGTCGTTCAGCGGAATATCGTCCGAGTCAACATTGATCACGTACTCAGTGTTCGCTGCATTGAGGCCGGTATTGCGCGCACCAGCCAAGCCCTTGTTCTCGGAATGGCTGATGACGCGGTACGGCAGGCGCAGTTCGCGCTGCAGCAGCTCTTCGAGCTGGGGCGCGTAGCCCCGCTGCGAAGCATCGTCGATAAAGATCACTTCGACTGGCGGCATGCTCTGGTTGTTCAGGCCAAACACCAGATCGCTGATGAGGTGCAGGTCAGTGTTGAACACCGGAACGATGACAGTAGCCTTGCCGACCGGCGGGTGGGGCTGCATCTCAGATCTGGTTTCGCCAAATACACGGACTGCTTCATTGACGGCCATTTGCGTAGCCATCATGCTGTCCAGGAAGTTCACGCGCAAGCGGTGCCGTTCTTCAACGGACAGCTTGGCCAGGGCTCGCATGCTGGCCAGTAGCGAGGTTTCGTTCGGGTCTGCGAGCAGGACACGGTCGAACGGTGCGGCGAACAGCTCGCCCACACCGCCGGCGCGCAACATCAGTGGCAACACGCCGGCGAAAGTGACGTCAAGCAGCGCGTATGGATGGTTGTCCCCAAGATAAGGCATCACGCAGAAGCTTTTGTTTGCATAGCTGCGTAGCTTGTCCATAGCTGCGCTGCGGTTCAGCGAAGTGAATTCTTCCACTTCGAACTGGGAGCGTAGCAGGTTCAGTCGCGCCAGGTCATCCTGGGTCTCGGCGACCTGCAGGCCGATGAAGACGATGCGTTTGATCCCCAGCTTCAGCAACTGCCCTTCATCTGCAGCGAGTGCAGCTAGGAACAGCGAATATCCTTTCATGGTGGAACACCGGCGGAATCAGCGGCACCCAAGCCTCGCATGAGGCGCAGTGCTAGGCGTTCGCCGGCAGGGCTCTAGTTCGATACAACGCCAATGCCTATCTGATTGAGTTGATTCATCAACCCGCCTCCACCTGTGAAAACCCCAGCTCGCAACGCCCAGACATCCATCTGAGGCGCCCGACTTCGGGGGGGGGGGGGGGGTACATCGCAGCCTCCCTACAAGACCGCAAACACCCTGCCATTGCTTCGAAATTATTATGACAAGTATAACCTCCCCATTGCTTATCGACAATGTTTACTGGTAGGCGCTAGCTGGTTCGCACAAACGACAAAAGACCCCGCCTTCACCAGCCGCCCAGTATGGGAAGCCAATGAAGACGGGGTCTATGGTTTACTGTTGTTGCGTTTGCTGCAGCCGCTGGCGTAGCCTACCTGGACACACCGCGCCATTTGTCGAAACTGCGCGCGCCGGTGTAGCCAAGGTAGCCGGCACCGAAGAGCCACCACAAGCTCTCGGGCACCGCGTTGAGCAGCTTGGAGAGGTTTTCGGCGGCCTGAAACACCTCGGCGGGCCACCAGATGCCGATGATGCTGCCGATCACCGACAACAGGATCACGCCGTAGATCACGTAAAGGAAGGTCGGGCGTGCCCGACTGGTCCACGGATCGGCCGAGTTGGCTTCGGCCAGGATGGCCGAGAGGCTGACCTGCATTTCCTGCAGGGCTTGTTGCCCCTCGGCCTGGAACAAGGCAAGCTTGGCTTGCTCGCGCTGCGCCGGGTCGGGAATCAGGCGGTCGATCAATTTGGAACCGGCTTCGAATAGGCCGGGGGCCAGGGTGGTGAAGATCGGGCTCACTGGGGGCCTCCGAACAGTTTGATTTTGACGATGGTGCCGGCCAGCAGCGCCAGCACCAGACCGGTTACCAGCATCTTGACGAGCGTGAGACCGGCGGTTTTCTTGGCCTCGTTGAAGGCGTCGAGCAGGCTGCGCAGCTCGCGGATGTCGCGCGCGGCATCCGGCCCATCGAGCCCCACGTCGTACAAGGCGTGGCGCGCCCCACGCTCGGCAGCGCGTTCCAGCAAGCTTTCGAATTCATCATGGGGCATGACCACCATGCCATCCATCAGGTGGGGTTCGTTCATGGGTTTTCCTCTCAGATCTGGTCGGCGGTATGGACTGCCGGGTGCTCGGCCACGCACGTGATTTCGACCTGCTCGCCACGCGGACGCACGGCGATCACCCGGGCCAGCAGACTCCATTGCTCGGCAATGCCAAAGGCGAAATGGGTGCGCTCGGCCGACAGGCCGGTCTCGATCGGGATGTCGGGCGGCTCGGCGAAGATCACCTGCTGCGCATCGCTGCCCGGTGTCACGGTATGCGGGCCACTGACCCCGCCATCGCGACGGCGCAGGGCCATGACGTACGGTGTGTGCGGTATGTGCGGCTGGCCATCCGTGAACTGGACGGGCTCGGACAGCGTGGCGGTGTGGGTGTCGGCATCCCAGGCAACGATTTCGCCGCCCGTGCCCCAACTGGGCATGTCATGGGCAATGGCGATCAAATCACCGTAGGTGGGGATCAGCCCTTCGAGTTCGGTGCGCAAGGTGACGATGCGACGGCGATACCGGTTGGCCGCCGCCAGATACAGCCCCTCGCGCATGGCGTGGGCTTCGGTGGTGCAACCAAAGAGCCGCAGCTTGGCCGGATTGGCGCTGCTGGAGCCCGGCAGGCTCACCGTCACTTCATCGGGCTTCCAGGTGCGACTGCTGAAGAACTCCACCGTCACCGCGTCCGCCGTCTCTTCGCCCGGCATCACATACTGGATCTTGAGGCTGTTCTTGACGATGTTGCGCGGACTGAAGAGCGCCACGGGCAAGAGCCGGGCTTCGTCCCGTGCCAGACGCATGATGCCGCCTTGCAGAAAGGGCACTGCCCGACCACACCGGGCGACCCGTGTCAGGGCCTCCCAGACCGTGACCTGCTGATCGAACACGCCATCGAACTGGTCACCCCGATCGGCCCAAACTTGATCGAGTTGTGCCAAGGCAGCCAGATCGATCCGGGCATCCGGCAGTTTGGCGCCGTAGCTCGCGCGCAGGATGTCGGCAAAGGCCCAGGCGATCGAGCGGGTGGGTAAAAGAGCAGACCAGCCAGAGTCCACCGACCAGACCGGCAGCTTGCGCGTGACGATGCAGTTGATGAGCCGACTGGAGCGCTGCGACAGGTTGTCGGTGGCGCGCATGCGGATGGCGAGCAATGTCACGTTGTCAGAGAAAGTGACGCCGCCGGCCAGATAGCCCCGGGCCTCACCCCAGCGCACTTCGTGCCCGGCGCGGGAGTTGCCGTCTTTCCCATCGAGCCGCGTGGCCCGCACCTCGTATCGCCCCGCAGCGACGGGATAAAGGTACGTACGCCGCTGTGGCGTGGTGGTGGCAGCGGTCAGGCTCTCACTGCCCAGCGTGAACCAGTCGTTCAGCGGCTCGCCCTCGGCATCGATAGCCCTTGCTTCCACTTTCCAGCTCGCACTGCGGCTGTCCAGACCACCGGCGTCGTTGGCGAAGTACAGTCCGCGCGGCAACAGGATGTCAATGCCGATGTGCGTGACTTCGCTGTCGGCTGGGTTGATCGCAAAGCCCCCGGTCCAGATGCCAGCCACCAGTTCCTGCCCGGCGACCTCGGGCGCGGTCACCACATCCGGGTTGAAGAGCGTGACCGCGCTGCCCGGCGGGACGATCTGGTAAATGACCTCCTCGAACGAGGCAATAGGTGTGTCCTCGATGCGGATCTGCTCGATGTCGTACTCACCCAAGCCGATACAGTGCAACTGGTGCAAGTACTGCTCGTTACTCTGGTATTCGCCATACGGCGTGGCAGCCAAATCCGGATAGACCAAATGTCGTCCATAGATCACCGGAATCGGTTGGGCCAGTCGCGCATAGTTGCCCTGACCTTGGAGGCTGTAGGTGGGCGATGGTTGCGCCAGACTCCCGCCCGCCCCGGCAAACGACGGCATGTTGGGCGTGGGCAGCGGCACCAAGGCACTGACCAGTGCAGAGCCCGCCGTCATGATGATGGCCGACCCGACCGCTGTGGCCAGGTTGCCGCTAAAGCCCAAGCTCGCCCCCAAGGGGCCGCCATAGACGGTCGCGACCACCATCACCGCGATCATCAGAACCGTGCGCAGCGGGTTCTTGCCACCGCCACCACCTCCCCCGCCCTGCGGCAGGGTGATGAAGAGCACCACGCCATCGATGGGTGTGACCGCCCAATCGGCACGCAGGACGGGGGTGCCATTCTTGATGCAGACAGTGGGTTGGTCGAATTCGGCAATACCCTGGTTGCCCAGCCACTGACGGATGGTCTGGCTCGGGTGGGCCACCATCACTTCGCGCTGGCTGGGCTGGAAGGGGTTGTGCAGCAGGACGACGGCACTTTGCTCGGCGTGAATCACGTGCTCTCCACAAATCGGTAATAGCCCTCGACCCGCCAGCCGTGCAGCAGGAGTTCGGGGGGCTTCTGGAACACGACACCGGCGTCCTTGACCGCGTGAAGCACGCCACCGCCGTCGACCGCCAGCCACACACCCACATGCACCGGGTGGCGGGACTGGCGCAGCAGCACAGCATCGCCTTCGGCGGGTTGCGCCACAGCCACCCAGCGCTGTCGCTCGGGATGGTCGCGGAAGGTGGTCATCACGGTGCGCAGGTCGTTGGCGTCCACCGGGATTTCGGACAGGTCTCGGCCAAAGTGCTCGCGCTGGATGGCGAGGAACAGGCCCCAGCAATCGAACGCGTTCGGGCCACGTGCACCGGCGTGCCAGGGCCGACCGATGAGATCGGCCGCCCAATGGGGTGTCGGGCTCATCGGGTCAAGCCCGGGAAGGTCTTGGCGGTGTAGCTGATACCCGGAAATGCCTTGTTGCCCACATCCAGCATGCGCGCACGGCCTGTCACCCGAAAGATGTCAGCTTCGACTTCTGTGAGCACGAGGTGGATGGGTGGGTCCATCTGCGGGCCTTCCAGGTCGGTCGAGAGGTAAGGCCGGTAAGTCACCTCGATCACCGACTGCGATTCGGCGGCCGCATCCAGGTGGCGCACGATTTCGCGCGAGACGTTGTCGAGCGTCACGGTGATTTCCGGCACCGGTAGGGTGTCCACTGGCGGCAGATCCAGCTCAAACCCCATGGCCACGAACTGGACATGCTCTCCAGCTTGCAGCGGCGCTTGCAATTCCAGCCGGGCCCACAGATCACTGGTGTCGCGCACCACGCGAATGGCGACTGGCTGACCCGCCTCATCGACGAAGGCGGGATGGCGCAACTCCAGTGTGTGAAGGATGATCTGTTCAGAAGGGGCGCTGGCGTAGGCCTCCTTGATAGCCTCAGACAAAGCGGTATTCGGCATGGCACCTCCTACAGAATGACGGGGTAAGGCACATAGCTGGTTTCGCTGTCGTCTTCGGGCAACTGCGCCTCCCCGGCATAGCCGCTGGCCAGCACCTGACCGTCGTCGAGCAGAAACACCAGGCCCTGCTCGGAGCTCGACCCATAGGACGAGAGATCAACCACACGGCGCTGCGCAATGCGCACCAGTTCCACACTGCTGCGGTTGGTGGCGTCGCCCAGTCCGAGTGCCCCGTTGCCGTTGTAGCCCCAGGCGTAGACCGTGCCGTTTTCCAGTAAGGCAGCACCATAGTTGTAGGAACCGGTGCCACCGTGCACGGCTTTCACCACGGTATTGCCCACCGGCACTTGCACGAAGTTGCCGCTGTTGCTGCCGTTGGCATTGCCCCAGTACGCACCCGCGCCACAGGCCCACAGGGTTTTGTCGGCTTTCTTGAGAAAGGTCAGCGGGTAGTCGTAGCTGCCGGCGTAGACATCAGCCACATTGGTCGCCACCTGCACCGGGGTGAACTGATTGGCGAGGTTGCCGTTGCCCAGTTGCCCGTAGTCGTTGGTGCCCCAGGCGTGTAATGCGCCGGTGCTGTCCAGCGCAAAAGCATGGACGTAGCCGCCAAAGACCTTGACGAGGTTTTTACCGGCGAGGCTGCCACCAGCACGCGGCATGGCGACGTTGGCCTGGTTGGTGGTGCCGTCGCCCAACTGGCCGTTGGCGTTGTAACCCCACGAGTACAGGGTGCCGTCGTTTTTGACGGCGTAGTAAGCCGTATAGCGCTCACGCCCGGCAGCGATCTGGGTGATGCCTGAGAGCACCGGCAACTGCACGAAGTTGTTGCGCTGGGTCACATCACCCAAGCCCAGCTGGCCATGGGCGTTGTAGCCGCAGGCGTGCACGGTGCCATCGCTGCACAGCACCAGGGTGCTGTTGAATCCCTCGACGCCGCAGTTTTGTGCCAGCTGCACCACGGTTTTGCCGGCGATCGAGTTACTGGCATTGGCGCTCATGTTGTACGGCACCGGTTGGTTGGCCGTGTTGCCGGTACCGAGCTGGCCATAGCCATTGAACCCCCAGCCCCAGAGCTGACCGTTCTTGTCGATGCAGTAGCCATTGGTGTCGTGGCTGTAATAGAGCTTGTCTGCCCCTGGGAAGCCCGGCGGAAACGCCGTGCGTGCCGGGTAGGAGCGCGCGAAAGTGGTGCCGTCCCCCAGCTTGAAGTTGACGTTGCGCCCCCAGGCGCGAATGCTGCCATCGGTCATGATGAGGCCGAACTGGCGGTAGCTGTTGGGTTGCGTGTTACTGGCGTTTTCTGGCAATTTCAGCGCCTTGGTTCCGGAACGCACGTCGGGTGTCGCCCAGACCGGCACACCCTGCGCGCCGATGGTGAGCACCTGACCGGATTGACCCACGGGCAAGGCGACCAGCTGGTTGCCATCGAAGTAGATAACTTCCCCCGGCAGGCTCGAGACCCCTTGCGTGCCTTGTGCAAAAAGATCCCATGCCGGGGAATTGGCATGCGGCGCCACGCCCGTGGTGACGTCCGCGAGACACACAAAGCTATCGCCGTGGTGGCCGACCACGTCCTGGCGGGCATAGGTGGCGCTGGCGTCATACGCGCCGCGCCAGGTAAAGGCAATCTTGCCCAGAGAAACGGTTCCCATGAACAGTCCTTGAAGAGTGGAGATTGAAATCGGTGGGATTCAGAACAGGATGGGCGACGGCGCGAAGCGATGGTCGCTGTCGTCATCGCCCGTTTGTGCATGGCTGCCGTTGCCAGTGCTCATCACCTGACCATCGACCGTGAGGAAGTGGTAGGCGCCGTTGTGGTACTCGCCACCCTCGCCGCAGCCCATCGCCCCGGAGCGGGAGAAGTCGACGATGGGCCGGTCGATGAGCACGAAGCGGGAGGGGGCGTTGGAGGTGTCGGCATACCCGTGGCCGCACTGCCCGGCCGCCCCCATGCCCCAGCCCACGGCCTTGCCGTCAGATCGGAGCGCCATGGCCGACGACCCGTAGCTGCTGCCGTACAGGCGCAGCTTGGTGACTTGGGTGAGGAAGTCGCCACCGATGGTGGCCCAGGTGGTGCGGTCACTGCCGCCGCCGATGCTGTAGCCGTTGTACCCGGTGTGGCGCACCGTGCCGTCTTGCATGAGCGCAAGCGTCCTGCCATAACCGCCGGAGATGGCGTAGGCGTCGGTCACGCCGTCGAGCACCTTGTACGGAAACAGCGCGTGTCCGGTCCAGATATCGCCGGTGAAACCCGTGCCCCAGCTGCCCCCGATCTGACCGCTGTCATGGCCCCAGCGGTAGAGCGATCCGTCTTCGAGCACCACGCCGTAGGCGCGGTAGTACTGGGCGCCCGCCACCCAATGCCCGTCGGACTCGGAGCAGAAGACTTTTTTGACGCGCTTGTCGCTGCCCCAAGGCATGAGCAGGCGGTGGGTGAATTGGTCGCTGCCAAAGCCACAGGCGTTGGCTTCACCGGCCACCCACAACCGGCCCCGGGTGTCCACCAGGTAGCTCGCGGCATGAAAGCCGCCCGACAGAAAGACCTCGCGGATCGGGGTGTCGAGCGTGAAGGGCACGAGCGTGGGCGTGGGGACGGTGGTGCTGTGCCCCAGCCCGAGGCTGCCATAGCGGTTGTTGCCCCAGACATAGACGCGGCCGGCGTCATCCAGGCAAGCGAACATGCGATAGCCGTACCAGTCGTGACCGGTGAAGACCCGCTTGACCACGGCAGCGGCTGGCAACTGGCCCACCCCATTGACGCGTCGAGGCACCGGATTGGCGGTGGCCGTGGGCGAGCCCCCGTCGCTGTTGGCCCCGGCGTGCCACAAGCCGCCACTGGCATCGATGAAGAAGGTCTCGTCCCACATGCAGGTGATGGACGTGATGCGGGGCGTGCCAGGTGGAAAGGCCACCCGCGCCGGGAATGTGCGGCCAATGTCGCCGGTGCTACCCGTCCCCTGCTGGCCAGCAAGCGCCCGTCCCCAGGCACGCACCGAGCCGTCGTTCATGAGCGCGGCCATGAAGAAGTTGGCGCTGTGGTAGTCGGCCGCCGCGCGGTCGGTGTTCATCAGCGCCGTGGCCACCGTGCCGTTGCGATCGGCCATGAAGCGGAATTCCACACCGTCCACCCCATTGGCGCCATTCGCGTGGAGCACCATGCTGCCGATGCCACCCACCGACACCCCGCCGGTGAGCAAGTGGCCTTTGAGCGTTGCATCCTGCTGGCCCAGCGCAAAGGGCTGTGGCTGACCGTGGCGGATCACCCAGGCACCGCCTTCCTTGAAGACCACATCCCCATCGCGATAGCCCAGGTAAGGCGAGTAGAGGCCACGCCAGCGGTAGCCCAGCGCCGATATATCCAGGTTCACAGTTGCACCTCCAGGGCGTTTTGATGGAGGGCAAAGGTCACCCCTTCGGCCAGGGTCCAGGCCAGGAAGTCTTGCGCATTGAAGTTGGCATCCCGCCCCTCGGTCAGCAGCAACTCCGATCCGTCGCTGGAAAGCGCGAACCCATAGAAGCGAGGCAAAGCCGCGGTGTGGACCAGCTCGTAGCCGGATTCATCGACCTTGACCTTCAGCAGCATCCCGCGTGCGCCAATCAAGGAGTCCGGCAGTCCCACTGCGAGCAGTCGGGCGATGACCTGCTGCAGCACGGCTTCAGCGTCCACCAGGATCTGGTTGCCGCTGGACTGCACCTGGTTGAGCACGGCAGTGGTGTCCGCCACGCCTTGGTCGGCCGAGGCTTGGGCACGGTCGGCTTCGCTGGCGGCGAGTTCGGCCGAGGTGAGCGCGTCTTGCGCGGCGGCCTGGCTCTGGGCCAGCAGGCCGTCGGCGGCCAGGTTGATGCGGGCATCGGCGTCCGCCAGCAGCTTGGCCACGGTGGCGACCGCACCACCCTGGGTGGTCACGGTCTGCGCGGCGGTGCCGTGCACGATGGTGTGCAACAAGGCACTGTCGGCCGTGACCTGCGCGACCGCTTGATGCAAATCGGTTTGCAGACTCATAGAAGTTGTTCCGTGTATGCGATGAATGGATGAATCAGGTGTTGCTAGGCCGGCCACCGAACCGGCAAGGTGACGTGCACCAGTTGGTGCAGCTCGCTGCCCATGGCAAAGAGGTCGTCGGCGGAGAGCTCCAGCATCAGGTTGAGCGCACCTTCATCGAGCGTCGGCCGCTCGCGGATTTCCAGCTCGCCCTTGACGTCCCAGCGCCGGGCCGAACGCAGCTGGGCTTCGAACTGGCGGGTGAAACGGGCTTCGTGCGGCAAGAGGCCCAGGCCGCCGAGCAAGGTGATTTCGAACCACTGCCCACCCTCATCGGCGTGGTACTTGTACCAAGCCTCGAACAGGGCAAACTCGAATTCGCTGAACAGCCAGCGCACGGTGATGCGCGTGGGCGTTTGCCGAAAGCGACGTCGCTGGCGCGCCGGGCCCGATTCCATGTCGGTGCGCAGCACGGCTTCTTGCGGCGTGAGGCCATAGCCTTCGACCGAGGGCAGCGGCAGCGTTGTGGGCCAGGTGATGTTCATCTACACCTCCTCATCGCATGGCTCCGGCTGCAGGATTGAGTCCGTAGCGACGCTCCAGCGTAGGCGCCAGGCCGGAACCCTGCGAGATCGACCGGGCCATGCGCGCTTCCATCTGTTCTACGATGACATCGAGCCGCGTGCTGCCATCGGGCTGCTGTTGCTGCTCGACGCGGGTTTCAACCCCACTGGCGCGGTTGATCACATTCACTTCCACATTCACCTGGGGTTTGGTGGCGCCTGCACCACCCAGTGCCCGCAATTGCCCCGGCGTAAAGACGGCCTCCCCCTGTCGGGCGATGATCGGCACTTCACCCGACACCAGGCCGCCGGTGTGGAAACGGCGCGCACCGGCGAACAGGGTGGCACTCACCTGACGCGATGGCAGGCCATCGGCACCCAAGAGCCCCCCGCTGTGCGCGATATTGGCGTTCACGCCCATCAGGTCACCCGAGCCCAGAGGCAATGCCGCACCGGCCGCCGGCGCAAACAGGCTCATCGCAAAGTTCGCCAACGGCAAGGTGATGGCACGCTGGATCTGGATGCGGATCAGGTCACTGATGATGGAGTTGGCCAGGCTGTTGAAGTCCAGCTTGCCGGTCGTCACAAACTGGGTGAGTGCGTCTTCCATGGACTTGAACGCACCGGTCACGGCGCGTTCGGCCTGCTTGGCGGCATTCGTCGCATCTTCGATATAGGTACGCAAGGCCGCCTTGGCACCAAACTCGGTGCTGCGCTGGTACTCGGCGTTGGCCCGAATCAGGCTCTCCACAATGGGCAGCTGACGCGCCAGGGCGTCGTTGATGGCCTCGATGGTCTGGGCACGCAGATCGGCGTCCTGGATCTGGCTGGCTTCCTTGCGCGCGGCAGTCGCAGACTTTTCGAGTTCGGTGCGGGCTTGCAGGACGGCACGTTCGCTCGCCGACAGATCCAGCATCTCGCGCTGCAGCTGCAAGGCCTCAATGCGCTGACGGTTGCCGCCGATCAGCCCTTCGGTGATCTTGCGGGCGGCCGCTTCTTCTTTTTCGTAAGCATCGAAGGCCTGGTTGGCGGCTTTCTGCCGTTCAATGGCTTCGAGCACCTGGATGTACTGCTCGGCTTGCGCCGCCACCCCCTGGTAGCCCTTGGCCTCGATCTGCAAGGCACGCGCACGCAGCTCGGCCGCTTCGCCTTCCTGGGTGCGCAAGAGCCGGGTGCGCAGCTGGTTGAGGAAGGCTTCGCCCTCATCGGGCTTGGCGGAAGCGTTCGGCCTGGCAAAGGCGCTGAAGTCCAGATTAGCCGGTGGCCGGGGCGCTCGGGGAACGGTCGGCAGGAAGCGGTCGTAGATGGCCTGAACTTCCCGGGCCTGCGCTTCGGTGTCGAGCACAAAGCGCTGGCCCATGACGCGCACCGTGCGGCGCTGCTCGTCGAAGAAGCGGGCCACGCGATCGGTATAGCCCGGGTTCTGGTTGATGTTGAATAGCCGGTCATTGGCGGCACGCACATAGTCGTCGCGTGCCGTTTGCAGTTTGGCGATTTCGGCATCGATCGCCTGTGCATCGAACCCATAGTTCTTGTAGAAGGTCAGCAGTTCGGTCCTGAACCAGGTCTCGATGTCCTTGCCCACCACCGACAGGCTGTCAAAGGGCTGGGCGATCACGCGCTTCAAGAGCACTGCCGACTCGGCGATGAAGGCCAGGCCCGAGGCGACGGATTCCAGAAACGCCAGCGTGGCCTCCCGGTTAGACGTGATGCGCTGTAGCTCATTGCTGAAGCTGCCGGTCTCGGTTTGCGCCAGGACCACCTGCTCGGTGAAGTCGGCCAGCACCGGAATGACGGCCGCGCCGATCTGGCGCTGCACGCCCTCGAAGATGGCCGACAGGCGCGTGAGGTTGTCGTTGAAGACTTCCGACGCACGCGCCACGTCTTCGGACATCACCAGGCCCAGGCGCTGCGCTTCTTCCATCAGCGCGGTAATGCCCTCTCGCCCCTGGTTGAGGAAGGGGATCAGGTTGAGCCCCTCACGGCCAAAGAGCTTGATGGCCAAGGCCGCCTTGTCCGCGCCGTCGGGCATATCGGCGAACTTCTCGGCCAGATCCAGCAAGACCTGCTCGGTTGGCCGGATCTGTCCATGGGCGTCAGTGGCCGCCACCCCCAGCGCCTGTAAGGCCTTGCTGCCTTCGGCGCCCTCGAAGCGACTGTCAAACAACGCGACAGACAGGCGCTGCAGCCCCTTGGTCAGTCCTTCGGTGCTGACATCCGAGAGCTTGGCCGCATAGTCGAGCGCGGTGAGCGCTTCAACCGAGACACCGGTCTTTTGCGAGAGCTTGAAGAACTCATCACCAACCCGAGCCACCGGCATGACCAAGGCGGTGATGCCCACGCCCAAGGCGGCAATGCTGGCGCCGGCGATCAGACCGGCGGGGCCGAGTTTGCCCAGGACCGATCCGAGCACGCCGAGCCGGTCGGTGGCGGCCTGCAGTTGGAACTTGGCATCGTTGGCGGCACTGGACAGCAGTTTCAGGCCCCCAGACGCTGGCGTGGCCGCCGCCTCGATTTTTTTGAGCGAGCGCTCCCCCTTTTCACCAATCTCGGACAGTTCGGCTTTGACCTTGCCGCCGTCGACCACGGACAGGCGGATGGAGAGGTTGCGTTCGGCCATGGGAAGAAGAAATCCGATATCGGGTGAATCGTGGGTCTATGTGTCTTGTTGCAATGTGCTCATCAGGCCCGCCTCGACTGCTGGAAAGAGATCGATTGCCGTCGCGCGATCGAGCCCCGTGCACTCGCAAGCCAGCATCCAGGCATTGAGATCGAGCCCCACCACGCGGCCCTGCGCCATGCGCAACTGGCTGGCACAGATGTCAATCGCACTGGCGGCTTGCCATCCTTCCAGGCTCTCGGGCGCGTTCATGGTGTAGGGGCACTCGGGACATGATTCAGGGCAGGCGCTGCAATAGCTCGGCCCGCCACCGAAGTGCCACGCGGTGCGGGCCTTCAGGCGTTTTTTTCGGAGTCCAGCGCATAGAGGCCGGCGAGGTATTCGCGTTCGAAGGCATCGGCCAGTAGCCAGTGCTCCATCAGGGCAGCGACACCCTCGGGGGTGACGGCAGCGGGTTTGCCCTTGTCGTCGGCCACACCCTCCCAGGCCAGCACAGCCAGCTTGGCCAGTTCGGTGATGAGCGTGGCGGTGCGCTCACCGGCCGCCGCGGTATCGGTGCCGGCGACTTTGGAGGCGGCATGGCGCGCGGCCATGACCAGCGCCGTGGTGGCGGGACGCACCTGCAGGCGCACGCCGGCGGCCAGCGTGATCCAGTGCGGCTCACGCGGGAGATTGAGTTTGATCATGAGAAACCTCGGTCGGGATATCAGTAAGAAGAAACATCGTTAACCAGTTCGACGGTGAACATGCGCGCCACGCTGGTGGCCTTGGCGGCTTGCCATTCGAAGGTGGCCTGGATGCCGCCGGGGCCTGGGATGGAGAGCTTGGGCTTGGGCAGATAGACCTCATGGGCGATGAAGGTCAGCCGGTGATCGGCATCGATCGCGTAGCCAAAGGTCAATTCCAGCGGGGTGTTGTTCGTGGCGGCATCGATCAGCGTGGTGTCGGCAAAGCGCACCTCCAGGTTGCCGGTGAGGCTGGCCACCGTGGGATCGGCCCCGTCGATCTTGCCGTCGGAGCGGATGGTCTCGATGCGTTCTAGGTTGTTGGCATAGGTCAGCTGCGCCGAAACCACGTTTCCCAGCGCCTGGCCTTCTCGCAGGATTTGGCATTGAAACTGGTTGAAGCGCTGCAATTCGCGAATGGCCGGGGTGTCATCCAACGTAGCGGTGCGCCGCACCTCGCCTTGGGCCACCAGACCGACCGTGGCATTCGCGGCTCCCGAGCGGGCAAAGCCCACCTGCAGGCTGTTGACCATGACGCCGGAAGCGACGAACCAGGCCGGAATATCTGGCAGACCCGTTTCCAGGGTGAGGCTGGGCAGGCTCGGCTTGCCGGAGGTGAAGGTGTGGGTCACCACGCCCGTTCCCACCGAGGTGGGCTCGCCCAATAAGGCCTTGAGCCATAGGCCGATGTGGCGCACGTCCAGCGGAACGACCATGTCGCCCTCGACCTTGATGACATCGCGGATCGGCGCACTCGGGTCGCGCCCGAGGCCGATCAGGTCATTGGCAATCAGCCCCTGTTCGGAGCCGAGTGAGGTGGAGACAAAGGGCAGCTGCCAGTAGCCATCTACCGGGGTGCTGCCATAGGTAGATTCGAACGCGGCCAAGAGGCTGGCGTTCGCGCCGTAGGCACGGGCCATACAGAACTCCTTGTGGATGTGATTTCAGATGTGATTTCAGATGTGATTTCAGATGTGATTTCAGGAAAGCGGTCCGGCACTGCTGTAGTGCAAGACCACGGGCAGCAGGCAGGCTTTGATGCCGCTCGTGCCTTCGGGGGCCAGTTCATCGAACTTCGGCTGACCGATTTCGGCGTACTCGACGACACCGGCGAGCGTCCGGTCGGTTTCGATCAGGGTGGCGAGCTCGGTGAGCAGACCGTCCATGCGCGCGTCGCGCGTGCTGGCATCCGGGTCTGCGACAAACAGTTCGATGGCCACCTGGTGCTGCCAGTGGTAAGTCAGTGGCGAGAGCGATACCTCGGGCTCGCCCATCTCGCCGTCGCGCAGAATCGTCATGGCGTGGTCCGCGATACGCTCGGGCAAGGCGGCGTTGCGTTTGACCATCGTGCCCAGTGACAACTGGCCGAGGACCGCGAACAAAGCACCGATGGCGTTCTCTCTTTGGCTCATGACCCTGCCCCTTTGCGGTCGGCTTCATCGAAGCGGTTGGCAATGCGCTGGGCCAGCGTGCTGATCCAACGACGCGCACTGCGGTCGATGTCGAATTTCTTCTTCAGGGTCACTTGGGGGACGAGCAGGAACATCGGGACCGTGACCAGCCCTCGGCCACTGGCTTGGGCCTTTGGTGAGGCAGCGGAGAAGCCGCCGCGTTGGCCTTGGCGGGCACGCTGGTTTTCTGCGACGAGCAGCGACGGTTTGCCCCGGCGGTAGATGAAACGCAGGCGCTGGCCGCGAATCTTTTCCCAAAGACCGGGGGTCATGCGTTTGCCGCGTGGGCCTTTGCCGGCAGCCGGCAGCGGGATCGCCAGCCAGAACCCATCCTTGGAACGGATGGTGGCCCCCTGATCATGGGCGCCGACGATGACGGGCGCCCGGCTATAGACCAGGCCTGCGGCCTTGATGCTCAGTTTGCCTTTGGGATAGACCTCAGCGCGCCAGGTGTTGGCCAAGCGCTGGCCGAGGCCCGCGCCGGTGACCTGGCTGCGCAACTCGGTCTTGAGGCCATCGGTGGCTTCACGGATGGAATGCGTGACCGCCTGTTCAGCAATGCGCACTTCATCGGCCAGCATCTGATCCAGATTGCCAGCAAGTGCCGCTATGAGCTTCATAGCGGTGCTCCAGTCAGCGTCCAGATCAAGCGGTCCCGATCCGCCAGGGGTTCACCCACCACCTGGTAGGTCTGGCCGGCAACAGTGAAGCGCTCGCCCTCGCGGGGAGATGCAACGTCACGAGCCATCACATCGAAGCGGTGGGTGGCCAGTGCCAACCGGGTGTCGCCGAAGGACTCGACCACATCGGCCTGTTTGGCGATGAATCGCGTGGCGATCTCGCGACCATCGGCCAGCCGGTAGGTGCCGGGCACCCCCAGCCGGGCGAACAGGCGCAAGACCGCCCGCTCAAATGCAACTTGCATCGGATCAGGCGGTCAGCTTGATCAGCACGCCCGGGCGGTGACACATGGGCAGCGGGTTGCTCTGGGTGTGCAGGTCGGTGCCACGGTCGAACTGGCGAGGAGCCTGCTTGGCGTACAGCGACTGGCCCAGCGTGTTGACCGTCTCGTTGAAGTCGGCCGGGGCGAAGTAGGTGCCGAAGGTATCGACCGTGCCGAGCGGAAAGGCATGGGCTTCGCCCGCAGCAATGAAGCGGCGGGTACCCAGATCCCCATTGGCCTGCAGGTAGGCGGCTTGGCCCCGGTATTCCTCGAAGGTGACCCCGGCGTAGGTGAAGCCCGAACGCACGTCGTTGATAAGAACCGCACCCTGCTGCCAGTTGGTGTAGGCGGTCTTGACCTCCTTGTGGGTGGTCAGTGCCCGGAAGAATTCTGGTGAGCAAAGCACATGCACACCGGTCATGAATTCACCCTGCAGGGCGTCTTCAATCTTGGTCAGCAGGTCGTAGCAGTGGCCCTTGACCTCGCTGTTGGCATTGGCCAGATCGAAGTTGACCGATTGCGGCGTGATCTGGAATTCGGTGAACAGGTTGCTGATGACGCTGCCATCGGCATCCAGGATTTCACCCTTCAATGCACCCATACGCAGATGCTCGAGCGTGATGGCGTGCTTGTTGCGCATGGTCTCCAGGTGACGAGCGAGCACGCCGGAGATGGCTTCCATCTCGGTCTCGGAGCCGAAGGCACGGATGCCCTGGACCTCTTCGGGCAGGACCACATCGTCGTGCGGGATGTGCGGAATGACGAAGGAGCGCAGTTTGCGTTTGCCACGTTCACCGACCGTGCCGGGCGAGCCAGGCGGCTTGGTGGGCAGCAGGTTGAGCTTACCGGCGTACTCCTCCACGATGATCTGGCGGGTGCGCACCGGCTTGGCCGGGAACAGGTTCAAAGCCTCCAGGCGGCCATAGCGGTTGGGGATGAGGTTGATGGCGGCGGTGAGGCTGGCCATCGAGAATCCAGGGTTCAGAAACGGGTTGTTCATTCGGGGCTCCAGAAATGACGAAACCCGCGCAAGCCAGACGGCCAGGCGGGCTCGGGGGATGGAAGGACGGGCTGTAAGTGGCGAAGGTCAGGCGGATGTCAGGCGGATTCACGCACCAGTACACCGCGCTCGGCCAGCTGCTGCTCGTAGGCCATGCGCTGGGCGCCGGTGAGGGAAATCGGCCAGACCAGCGCGGTCTTGGCCACGATGGCGTGGCGGGCGATCAGGATGGCGTCGCTGCGGTCGGCATGGGTGGCATCGATCGCGTTGGCCAGCACCCCGATGGCGTCCTCAGTGCCGTCGGTGGCGGCGGGGTCGATGGCGTAGTGCTTGCCATCGCTGGCATTGCGGCCGAGTACCGTGCCCAAGGGCAGGTTCTGGCCAGCGGCGATGGTGGCGACGTCCCGCGAATAGCGGTTGGGGGCTTCGTACTTCAACAGGTCGCCGAGGTTGTTTTGTTCGGTGATGGAGGTCATGGTTCAGTCCTTTCTGGGTCTGGTGCGTCAGGCCTGGGCCGTGAGTTTTTTGACGGCGGCCACGATCGGCGAGGCCTCCGGGCGGTCGAGGTTTTGGGTGCCGGCATCCACGGTGATGGTCGAGCGGATGTCATCGGCCTCAGACCGTGCCGCTCGGGCATCGATCAGTACGCGCCGCACATCAGCTTCGGTCTTGCCCGTGGCGATGAACTCGGCCGCGCGGTCGGGGCAGCCGGCCAGCAGACAAACCTCGGCGATGGCCTGGGCAGCCTGGGTCACTTCGCGACGGGCTTCAGCGACCAGCACGGCAGCTTCGTCGGTGCTGATGGTGTCGGCGGTCTCGATCACTTTCTCTTCTTCATTCATGGTCATTTCCTTCTTCAAGGGTGCCGCCTCAGCACGGATGACGCCCCGCACCTGAGACGGCGAATGGTTACGGGCGTTGAGATACGAGTGGAATTCGCTGAGGGTGACCTCCAACGTCTGGAGGCCATCGGCCAGTCCTTGGGCCACAGCATTGCTGCCGAAGAAGAGTCCAGCCTCGGTGGCGCGCACGGCATCAACGTCCAGGTCTCGCATCGCAGCCACGTGCTCGGTGAAGATGGCGTAGAGCCGATCCACTTCGCCTTGCAGCTCGGTCTTGGCAGCATCCGACAAGGGCTCGTGAGGCGAGTAGTCGTTCTTGTGGGCGCCCGCCGTGATGGCGGTGAACCGATAGCCGTCCTTGGCATCCTTGACTGACTGATCGACATGGAGCGCAATCACGCCGATGGATCCGACCCCACCCGTTTCCGTCACAAACAGCCGCTGGGCGCTGGCGGCAATCGCATAGGCCGCTGAATACGCGGCATCGTTGGCCACCGCCCAGACGGGTTTCATGGCTGCTGCCTCGCGCACACGACGGGCCAACTCGAAACTGCCCGAGGCTTCGCCGCCCGGGGAGTCGATGTCGAGCAAGATGCCGCTGACATGGGGATCAGCCAAAGCGGCATCCAACATCGCGGCGATCTCGCCATAGGACGTCAGGCCTGAGGAGGCTTCCATGCCCAGCGAGCGCTTGACCAGCGAGCCGTGGATCGGTATCACTGCGATGCCGTCAGGGGTTGCGGCTGCAGGCGGCCGTTGGTAAAAGGCCATGTCCATGGAAGGCAGCGTGGGGACATCGGCCATGCCGATGCGCTGCCCGACCACGGAGAGAATCACGTCCAGCTTGGGTCGGTGAATCAGGAGGGGCGTCCCGAACAGGCGGGAGGCAAGGTAAGTCATGGTTGGGGGTCCTGGTTGTTGGGTGACGCACCGCCAGACTCAGCAGTCTGTGGATCGCTTGGCTCTGTCGACACTGCAGCCAGCGCTTGGTCATGCCGGGCATCGGAGTCAAAGACCAAGCCCAGTGCATCGGCCCGGGCGTTATCGGCTGCGATCTCACGGTCCACGTCTTCGGCGTCGTAGCCGTTGCCGGAGATGGCCTCGGATCGGCTCATGAGGCCGGCACGAATAGCGAGCTTCATGGCGTTGTATTCCTTTTGCGGATCGACCCAGCTCCAACCCTGCGGAATCCACTTGGCGGCCTGGTAGGTGCGGCGGTCTTTGCGGTAGCCGGGAATATCCAGTGCCCCTTCCAGCACTGCCTGGTCCATCCAGGCCCGCCAGATCGGGCGACACAGTTGGTGCACGATCACACCGTGCTGCAGGGCTTCACAGCGGCGGCGAAACTCCAGCAGGCCAGCACGAATGGAGGAGTAATTCACTTGCGTGAGGTCACCCGTGAGCATCTCGTAGGTGATACCCATGGCAGCGGCCACCGCGCGGAACTGCTGGCGCATGAATTCGGCGTAAGACGATCCAACATCAGCAGGCGCTGAGAACTTGATGTCTTCGCCCGGCTCAAGGATTTGCAGCGTGCCGGGCTCCATGCCCGCGAGCGCCACGCCGTTGGCATCCGCTACCGACTCACCCATCAGGTTGTCTTCGGGCGCCATGCGGGTGATAAAGCCAGCGAACATGGCGGCGGTTTTCTTGCGGACCAGCTCGGCGTCGTCGTACTGGTCCAGCTCGTTGAGCTTCACGAGCGCCCGGGTCAACCACGGCTCGCCCCGGATCTGGCCGGGACGCAAGGGGCGAAACAGGTGGATGACTTCACTCGCATCCACCCGCACCGTGTCCATGCCACCGCCGCCGGCACTGCTGGACATCGGTGCCAGCAGTCCATCATTGGGGTGCGAGCGATACAGGTGATAAGCCACCCGGCGACCTAGCCGGTCGAACTCGATGCCAGCGCGAATGACGTTGCCGCCGGGCAGATCACGGTTCATGGTGGTTGGCAGGTGCTCTGCTTCCAGCACCTGGATCTGGAGCGCCACCGGCAGACCATCTTCTGTGCGGCGGTAACGCAGCCGGACCAGGGCTTCACCGCCTTCGAGCATGGCGCGAGTGGCCAGTGCCTGTAGGCCGTAGAGGTCGGTCAGCCCTGCTGCATCGGCCTGCTCGCACCAGTCCCACCAGAGGCTGTGGATGGCTTCTCGCGTAGCCTGGTCTTGCACCATGCTCTGCGGCTTGATACCAGTACCGATCGCGTTGGCCACAAAGGCTTCGATGCCGGCGGCAGCCCAAGCGTTGCGCCGCACCAGGTCACGGCTCTTGGCGCGCAGTTCGTCTTGGGCCAGCGACAGGGCTGCTACGGCGCCTGGGTTGCTGGGCATCCAGGCCAGGGCGCGCCGCCCGCCGCCGGTGCCGTCATAGACCGGCGTGCCACCGAACATGCGGCGACGCAGACTTTTGAGCCAGGCCATCAGAGTGCCTTGCTCGTGGTGACACGGATCTGGCGCGATTTGGGTGCGCCGGATTCACGAGCCATGGTGGCTTCGACCTCTGCAATCGCGGCCTTCAGATCGGCCACGCTGCGGTACTCGATGCTTTTGCCTTCGTAGGTCACGCGGTGCTCGCCGCTGGCCAGGGCTTCACGCAGGGCCTGCAGGTGTTCTGGTGTGTAGGTCGTGTTCACGTCATCCTCAATTCATCCATTTGCTGCGTACCACCCGGCGCGGGTTGGGTTTGGCACTGCCAGAAGTAACGAGGCCACCGTCGAACTGCTGTTCTCGGGTGGCCTCGGGGGTTGTGATTTGTTTGGCAACGACTGGTGGGTCGGAGCCGAGTTGTTTTTCCAATTCGAGCCAGTGCCGGTCTTCGAACCGGTCCAGTCCTGCCGCCGCAGCCGCCGCCCGGGCGTAGACATAGCAGTCGAGTGCCTCATTGCGCTCACGCATCTTTTGCCACTCGCGGTGGGCAAAGCCGTTGCGGTCTCGCCGGGTGATCAGCTGCTCGGCACAGAGCTGTTGCACGTATTCGGCATCGACCTTGGGCAGGTGCACAAAGCCAGCCGGGTAGATCGGCGTGATGCCGTCGTCAGCCACCTCGGCGCTTTTGCGCAGGTTGTTGTAGAACTCCAGCTTGGCGATGCTGCCGGCCACCGGAAACACCTTGATGCCCCGGCGCAGCTTCTTGCCGCTGGCGGTGGCATCCACCGCTGTGGGGGTGCCGATCAGCGCCGCACCACCGGCAATGCCCTTGATCGGCATCAGCCGGACATCACGCACGCTGCGAACGAAGGCATAGGCCTCCTGGGTGGCGTAGCCGGTATCCAACGCCAGTCGCGCCAGGCTCAGTTGGCAGTCCGAACTGTGGGTCCAGGTCTCGCCCATGAGCTTGGCCAAGCCCGACCAGACCTCGGTACGAGCCGTGTCGCCCATCAGGATCCGGTGCTCCACCAGCCACGCGGCCTTGCCACGCCCGAAGGCCCAGACCGAGACTTCGATGCGGTCCTTCTGCACGTCGGCACCGGCAGTCAGCAGCAGACCGCCAGCGGGCACGGTGCCGATGCGGTAGTCCTCGCGACGTTCCAGCAATCGTTGCCAGTCGGGCGCTTCACCCTCTTCAACCCAGGTCTCACCCAGTTCGGTGTTCTTGAAGGTCTTGATGGCCGACGCCGACCGACTGTCTGACATCGCAGCCGATTCCCAGGCCCGCGCGATCTCGATCCAGCTGCGCCAGCCGACCGGGCTGTAGAGACTGGAGAGGTGAAACCCGGCCGTGCGCCCGGCTTGTTCAGGCGCGCAAGCCTGCCACTGACCGTTGTCCAGCATCCAGGTCTTGTGGTGCTCGGCAATCGGTTCACCACAGGCCTCGCAGATGTAGGCCGCTGTTTCGGGCTGGCCACGTTCCCAGCGCAGCTGTTCAAACCGCAGCCACTGGCGGTGGTCGCAATGCGGGCACGGCACGAAGTAGCGGCGCTGGTCCGACGATTCGAACTCGCGTTCGACCGCACTCGCCCCGGCAATCGTCGGGGTCGAGACGATCAGGATCTTGCGCCGGGCAAAGGTGCGGGTTCGCGCCTCGGCCAGAGAGATCGCATCACCTTCGCCTTCCACATCCAGTGGGTAGCCGTCGACCTCGTCGAGAAACAGGTAGCGCACCGGCATGGAACGCAGGCCCACCGCGCTGTTGGCGCCGGTCATCACCAGCACGCCACCATGGAACTCTTTGGCCAGGATGGTGTTGCCGGAGTCCCGACTGCGCGCCGGGGCGATGCGCTCCTGGATGGCCGGGCTTTCCTCGATCAGCGCATCAATGCGCTGCTTGGAGGCCCGCTTGGCCATCTCCACCGTGGGCCACACCGCCATCATCGGGCCCGGGGCGTGGTGGATCACGTATCCCACCCAGTTCAGGCCCAATTCGGTGCCGCCCACCTGCGCGCCTTTCATGAATACCACCCGCTCGATCGGCGACATCGGGGACAGGCAATCCATGATCTCGCGCAGGTAGGGCGTGCGGCTGGTGCGCCAGCGTCCTGGTTCGGAGGCAGCCTTGCTGGAGAGCACCCGGTGCTTGTCGGCCCATTCGGATACCGTGAGCAGCGGGTCGGGCGTCAAGCCTTCGCGCCAAGCGCGCTCGATAGCGTCCCAGCCTTCGTAATACAGCTCGTCCATGCTCAATCCACACATCAGTCGACTTTGGGCTGCACATCGCCCAGGTCTTGCAACTGTTCGCGCACGGCAGCGTCCAGTGCCACGTGCAAGGCATGAGGTTCCACGCCCAGCCCGGCTGCCATTTGCGCGGAAATGCGCGCTGGCCAGTTGAGCCATGCATCGCGTTCGGCCCGTGCCAGCTTGAATACGTGAGCCACGGCTTGTGCGCGGTCGACCAGTTCGCCTTTCAGCTGTGCCAGGCGCACCTTGTTGGTCTGTGCCTTGACCACCTCGTTGACGGTGCGGGCTTGCAGCAGCGATGTGCCGCCCGATGACAGCGCCGGGGTGGGTGACTCTGCCGTTTCGCGTGGTGGCCGCGCGGAAGCTTGCGGAGCCTCGCGGGCTGGTGCGGAAACCTGCGGAGTCGTTTTGTCACTGGTTACGTCCGCTACCGACCGACGGGTCGGTGTGGTGTTGGCTGCCCACTGGGCATCGGCCACCACCGGATCGATGGTGCCGTCCGGCAACTGGCTGATGCGCCCGGTGTCGATGGCCTTCTTGACGGCCACGTGCGACACGCCGCGATGGCGCGCGTAGGCGCGAATGGACAGTCCCATGGTGTTGATCTACTCAGTGCAAGTGGGTGGCCTCCTGTATGCGGTTTTTCATGCAAAGGCGAGTGAATCACCCGGGATTAAAAAGCGCTTGGCTTCTGTGGCGCACAGCGCGTGAATGCGGATGTCGATTGACAAGCAACTTACCAAGGAGCCCCACATGGCCAAACCCAAGCAACCCACCGCACTCTCCCCGGACGAGATCGAGCTCTTGCTCGAATCGATCGCCCTGGACCACCTGTTAATCGAAACCCTGCAAACCCGCCACCGCGACAGCCTTGACTTCCACGACGTCAGCGTCTGGGGTGTCAAAAGCGCCTTGCAAGCCGCGTTTGACGCCGGGCTGCGCGCAGCCAGTGGAAGCCTGAAGCAGGCCGTGCACCGCACGCGCAAGGCCACCGCAGCCAATCGAATCAGCGGCAACGGCAGCGCTGCTGCCCTGCAAGCGTGAGGGCGCCATGACCATTGCACTCAACCCCAACCAGCAGGCCATCCTGGAGCACGCCGTACAACACAGCGGCGGCAAGATCGCCTGGTTCCCCGAGCACATCAAGGGCGGCGCCCGTGCCAAGGTGCTCGAAGGCTTGTTCAAACGTGCCCTAATCACGCCCGACGGCGATGATTGGGTGGTGGCCGCCGAGGGCTACGACGCCCTGGGCCTGCCCCGACCGGGCGCCTTGCCACCGACCATCACGCTGGACGATCCGGAACTGGAGGCCGATGTCGCCAGTGCAGAGGCCAGTTGGCAGCAGCCCGCCAAGGGCAAGCCGGTTCGCACCCGCGCCGACAGCAAACAGGCCCTGGTCATTGGCCTGCTGCAACGCCCCGAGGGCGCCACCATCGCGCAGATCATGGAAGCCACGGGCTGGCAGCAGCACACCGTGCGCGGAACCCTGGCCGGCACGCTCAAGAAGCGTTTGGGGCTGACCATCACATCAGCTAAGGATATCGACGGTCAGCGGGTGTACCGCATCGAGTCCGCGTCCGCAGGCACCGCTACCGCCACCACCACTGAATCGGAGGCCGCATGAACGCCCGTCCCAACTTGGCGCGGATTGATGAACTGGGGCAGCGCCTGGCCGACCAGGCGTTTCGCACCCTGATCAGCCTCTGCCCCGAAATCCGCAGCGCCAGCCCGGCGCGCCAGGAGACGGTGTGTGCCGCGATGCGCGCCAGGGTGGCGCCAAGCATCGACCGCCTGCTGGAAGACGCACGGCTCGCGCCCTGTTTGGCTGAAGCGGCGTTTCACAACGCCGTGCTCACCCTGGCACTGGTGGGCGTTGAAGCCTTGCAGGCCAAGGTCGTGAGCCCCAAGTACCGATCCAACAGACGAACAACTACACCAACCAGAAAGGCCCGTCATGCCCAGCATGTCCATCACCATTGAACGCACCCCCTTGACCCTCCAGTGGGAGGGCCAAGATATCCAGGTCGAGCAACTTGGCATACGGCTGCCCTTTGCGCGCAAGCCCGAGAACCTCGGGGACATGAGCGCCAGTGGCGACTACATCGTCTACGTCACCGAGACCCGGACCATGACACCCGAGGAGTTCGATGGCTTTGCTGCCAACCTGCTCGTTTCGCGCGACTGGCTGGCGGGCAAGGGTGGCTATGTCGGCCAGGGAGGTTTGTGCGTGGAAGTTCACGCACCCGGACGCCCGTACCTCTATGTCGACCCGTCTGGCGGCGACTACGCCCGCTACGCGGCCCGGCTGGGCTAGTGGCTGCGCCGCCACGCTGTTCATCTTCTTCCATCAAAGCCTTGGCTTTGCATCGCAGCAGCGCGTCAATGGGGTTATCGCCCAACGATTGAAGGAGCCCCACCATGACCCTCGACCTCGACACCCTCATGCGCCAGATGACCGAACAAAAGGCCAAAGACGCCTTGCTCACCGCCCGTTCCACCCTGGAGCGCAGCCTGCGCGAGTTGGACCATTACATCGAGCGGCTCGACACCGCCGAGACGCTGCAGGACAAATCGCAGGTAATGAACTGGGCGCTCAATGCGCTTGCCTGCAACATCACGCCCAACTTGCGGCTGGACTTGATCGCCAACGCGCAGGCCGAACTGGCCAGCGTCGCAAAATGATCACGGCCCGCAAAAATGATCCAGAAAGCCTTGGCTTTCTGATCGAACAGCGCGTGAATGGAGTCATCGCCAACACAGACACGGAGCCGACGATGACCACCACCCAGCAAGCAAAAATCCCCGCAACGCAAAATGAGTCGTGGGGCCTATTTGGGACCCTCGGCGAGCACGCCGAAGCCGCCTGGCCGATCGCGATGACGGCGATTTCGGACGCCACCTTCCAACCTCTCGACTCGGTCCGCGCATTCCTGGACAGCCGCCATGGCCGCCACTTTGCCGACGATGTGCTCAACGGCCTGCACGTCGGATCGGACCTGCCTGATGCGATCCACGCCGCCACCCAACGCTGGATGGGCTGGACCATCGGCCGCCTGACCAGCAAGCAGCACGGGATTCCCAAGGGGCTGCCCTACCTGACGGGCTTTGTGATTCACTGCGAGATCGTCGAAGAGGCACTTGCAGACTGACAGCCCGGGTTCCATTTTGGTCCATTATGGGCTATGATAGGCCCATTCAAAGGAGGTTCGTATGGCCATCAATGTCAAACTGCCCGAAGCCTTGGTTGAGACCGCCAAGCGCTATGGCACCATCGAGCACCGCTCGGTGCCCAAGCAAATCGAATACTGGTCTCAGATCGGCAAGATCGCCGCAGAAAACCCCGATCTTCCGTTCAGCGTCATCCGCGACATCCTGATCGCTGACCAGGAAGAGCCCGTGGGTGAGTACCAGTTCGGCTGATGCGCGTCCTTGTCACACCGACCTTCGAGCGCGCCGTTAAAAAGCTGCACAAGCAGCAAAAAGCCGCGCTTGACGAGGCAGTTCGAACCATTGTCGGCCAGCCGGAAGCCGGTGAAACCAAAGTCGGCGATCTGGCTGGCGTGCAGGTTTACAAGTTCCGCATGGGCAACCTGCTGTGCCTGCTTGCCTACCGCATTCTGGATGAGAACACGCTCAAGTTGCTGATGGTTGGCCCGCACGAGAATTTCTACCGCGACCTCAAACGCACCGAGCATTGACATGGACTCAGGAGGCGAACAATGCCTCCTGTCGTTGTCTCATCAAAACGCTATCCAGGGCGAATTCGAATTTCGCATCCTCAAAGTAGCGGCACTTGACGCCACCATCACCATAGCGGACCCCGGGTACCTCGCAGCGCAATGCAATCGTTGTGGGTATCGGCCAATGCATAGTAGGCAATCAGCCGGCGATCCAGGGCGACCAATGCAGTTGTGTATCGTTCTTTCTGTAAATTCCGTTTTGCCCGTGGCCTGCTGGGCGGGGAGCGTAGGCGCGTAGCGCCGGAGGTCACCGCCCAGCAGGCGGCACGACGGTGGGTCTGACGCCATGATTTCGAGAAAGGAGTGTCTCCCTCATGGCGATGCGTGTCGAAACGAATCCTTTGGAAGCCGCCTATGCCGCCCTGCTTGAAAATGGCCTGGACGGCGCCGGCGAAGCCCTGCGTATCCTCGTCAATGAAGCCGCCAAGATCGAGCGAAGCGCGTTTCTCGGCGCCCGTCCCTACGAGCGTACCGAAACACGGCGCGATTACGCCAATGGTTTCAAGCCCAAGACCGTGCTCACCCGGCATGGCGAATTGACCTTCCAGGTGCCGCAAGTGCGTTCCAGCGACTTTTATCCTTCCGCCCTGGAGAAGGGCACCCGCACCGACCAGGCGGTCAATCTCGCCCTGGCCGAGATGTATGTCCAAGGCGTCTCCACCCGCCGCGTCATCGACGTCCTGCAGCGCCTGCTCGGACCGGAGATTTCGCTTTCCAGCGCCCAGGTCAGCCGCGCTGCGGCCAAGCTCGACGAGGGACTCAGGGCTTGGCGCGAACGTCCCTTGGGTGAGACGCCTTACCTTTTTCTGGATGCGCGCTACGAGAAGGTCCGCCTGGAAGGCCGCATCGTCGATTGCGCGGTTTTGATCGCCGTCGGCATCGAAGCTTCCGGCAAACGCCGTGTGCTGGGCTGCGAGGTCGCCACCTCGGAAGCCGAGATCAACTGGCGCCGTTTCCTGGAGAGCCTCCTGGCCCGCGGCCTGAAGGGCGTCACGCTCATCATCGCCGACGATCATGCCGGACTCAAGGCGGCCCGCCGGGCCGTACTCCCCTCCGTGCCCTGGCAGCGCTGCCAGTTCCATCTGCAGCAGAACGCCGGCGCGCTCACTACCCGGCAGGAGGCCCGAAAGACGGTGGCCGCCCAGATGCGCGCCATCTTCAACGCCCCCGACCGGACGGAGGCCGAACGGCTCTTGAAGGCCGCTCTGACCCTCTGGTGCAAGGAACATCCGAAGCTTGCCGAATGGGCCGAGACGGCCATCCCTGAGAGCCTGACCGTGTTCGACTTCCCGGCGGCGCATCGCATCCGGCTGCGCACCACCAATGGCCTGGAACGGATCAACCGGGAGCTGCGCCGACGCACCCGGGTGGCGAGCATCTTCCCCAACCCCGATTCCTGCCTGCGCCTTGTCTCCGCACTGCTCGCCGAACTCGACGACGAGTGGATGACCGGCAAGGTCTATCTCAACTTCAACCCGTAACCCGAATGTCATGACCACCAATCCGGAAATTTACAGAAAAGAGGTTGCACAATCACCAATGCCAGCACATCAAAATCATCGCTGCTGTACCGCCGTCGCCCACCTTTTCCAGCTCGACGGGTGTGAAACACATAAAGCGGAGAGCCGCGGTTGAGCGAACCGGGTGTCTTGGGCGTCTTGGTGGATTTCACCTGAACCCGGATCACCCGCTGACCGATGTCAACAGCAATGTCATACGGCACGCCTTGTGATGTCGGGTACGCTACCCAACCATTGAGCAGCAAATCTGCCATCACCAAATACTCACCCGCTCGGCCAATCTCCATTTCGGCGCTGACCCGCAGGTTGTGGTGCCGAACAACAGCACTTTCGTCGATCAAGCCGTGGTCCTTGGGCTCAGCCACATCCAAGAAGCTGAGTTGCCTGATCACGCAGGAGCCTCTTGAATCGTCACCTCGTCAAAGACGCGCTGGCCGTCTTCAGAGATAGCCTTGCCGCCACTGAATTCCTGCCAACGGCGAACAATGACGTCGCAGTACTTCGGGTCCAACTCCATCATGAAGCAGCGGCGCCCCGATTTCTCGGCGGCGATCAGCGTGCTTCCGGATCCGCCAAAGCAATCGAGCACCACATCGCCTGGTCGGCTCGAATTGCGGATTGAACGTTCCATCAACTCAACAGGCTTCATCGTGGGATGAAGATCGTTGCGGGCAGGTTTTTTGATATTCCAGACGTCCCCTTGATCGCGATCGCCACACCAATGCCGACTGCTACCTTCCGGCCAGCCATACAGGATCGGTTCATATTGACGCTGGTAATCCGCTCTGCCCAGGGTGAAAGTGTGCTTGGCCCAAATGATGAACGTAGACCACTTTCCACCGGCCGCGCGAAACGCGGCTTGTAGCGTGTCAAGTTCGCTGGAGGACATCGCGATGTAGACTGCGCCATCGCAGTGGGGCAGCATCAGCGAGAGCGCATCGAAGACGAAGTCGTAAAAGCCCTCGCCCAAGTTGTCATTCAGGATGGGGCGGTGTTTACCACGCAACTTGTCTTTCGCGCTGTTGGCATAGTTGACGTTGTAGGGCAAGTCGCTCCAGATCATCTGAACGCGTTGCCCGGCGAGCAACTGCTCGTGGCTGGATGCCTGCGTAGCATCACCGCAAACCAGACGGTGATTGCCAAGAATCCACACATCACCAGGTCGGCTGATGGCGGTTTCGTTCAGTTCTGGAATGGCATCCTCATCTATATTGCCGTCGACCGTGGTCTCTTCGCCGGCCATGATCTCGGCCAGCGCGTCGACGTCGAAGCCGGTGATGTCCAGATTGAAACCATCCTCCTGCAGCGACTGCAATTCGATGCGCAGCATGGCGTCGTCCCAACCGGCGTTTTCTGCGATGCGGTTGTCCGCAATGATGAGAGCGCGGCGCTGGGTGGGGGTTAGGTGATCGAGGACCACTACGGGCACGGTGTCCAGACCGAGCTTCTGCGCGGCGGCGAGGCGTCCGTGACCGGCGACAATAACGCCATCAGACCCCGCCAGGATCGGATTGGTGAACCCGAACTCGACGATGGATGCCGCAATCTGTGCCACCTGCTCCTCGGAGTGGGTTCGGGCGTTGCGGGCGTAGGGCACGAGTTTTTCCGTCGGCCAGCGCTCGATGTGGGTAGACAGCCAGGGTTCAGACATGGACCAGCCCCGGTTCGTAGACGGTCTTGCCCTGGTTCAGCTTGGCCGTGAGCAATTGGGTGCGTTCGTTCGAGATGGCCACTGACAGATGCGTCCAACGTCCGAACTCGTGAATGATCTGCACGCAGGGGAGCTTCAACTGGCTGGCGGCTTGGCACACGGCCAACGGCGTGATGCCCGGCACGATGAGGTCAGCCGCACGCCCTTGCATGTGGTGACTGGTGGGACTGCCGCCAATGGCGCGGTTCAGCGCTGGCGAGCGGTAGCCGGAGGTAATCACCACCGGGCGCGCCAATTTGACGCGCAGGGGTTCCAGCACCAACTGACACAGCCGACGCAGGTTCTCGATGATTTCGGGCGTGGGCTCGTTGGCAATGCCACGGCGAGCAGCGGTTTCTGAAACCAGAAACTCGGCGAGTTCGAAATGTTCAGACAGTTGCATGTTCACTCTCTTGCCGACGCTCGACTTTGCGTTGCTCGTCGACGACCTCAAAGACTTCTCCGGTGGCGGCCAGGGTGACCGGCACACCAGGGAAGTTCTGTTGGAAACGGATCAGCGCCACATCGACATACTCCGGCGCGATCTCTACCGCGCGGCCGATGCGACCGGTGCGCTGGGCGGCCATCAGCGTGGTACCGCTGCCACCGAACGGTTCGAATACGATCTCGCCTTCATCGGTGTAGGCCTCGATGACCTCGACCGGTAGCGTCACCGGAAACACGGCCGGATGATCGATGTCCTTGCCGATCTTTCCCTTGTGGCGCATGACCCGGATGACCGAGTCGGGGATGCGGTAGTCCTGCGTCGGCTGGCCCGCAGCGGTCCAGCCATTGACTTGGCCATCCTTGCCACGCATCGCGGTCGAGGATCCGTCGGCGCGCAGGTGGGTCTCCTGGCCGGCAAACTTGCAGGGCACCGTCTTGTTGGGTTTGCGCGTCTGACGGTTGAAGTGGAAGATGAATTCGAAGCTCGGCGCCAGGCGTCCTTGCCAGTCACCGGGCATCCCTGGGCCCTGATCCCAGACGTACCAGGCAAAGCGCCGCCAACCTTGGCTGCGCATCCAGTCGAGCCATGCATCCCAATACGGGATGAACTCGTTGTCGCGGTGGATCAGACCCAGATTGACCAGCACCTGGCCATCGGCGGCCATGGGCACTTGCGCAAACACGCCGCGCATCAGGTCATCCCAGTCGGCAATGCCTCCAGAGGTGTAGTCGCGTTGGTTTCCATAGGGCGGTGAGGTGAAACACAAACTGGCCTGCTCGCCCTGCATCAGGGTGGAGATCACCGATGGATCGGACGCGTCGCCGCAGATCAGCCGGTGCGGACCCAGTTGCCAAACATCGCCCGGGCGAGAGATGGGCTGCTTGGGTGGTTCGGGAACATCGTCATCCTCATCGCTGGCCGGTTCTTCATCGGTATCGGAACCCTCCGTCTCTCCAATGTCAGCCAGCATTTGGGCCAACTCGTCATCGTCAAAGCCTGTCATCAGCAAGTCGTAACCGGCCTCAGACAGCTCGGCCAATTCGAGCGCCAGCAACTCGTCATCCCAGCCCGCGTCCAGCGCCAGGCGGTTGTCGGCGATCACGTAGGCCCGCTTTTGCGCCAGGGTGAGGTGGCCCAGTTCAATGACCGGGACCTCGGGCAACTCCAGCTTGCGCGCAGCGGCTAGTCGACCATGGCCAGCAATGATTCCGTTGTCGCCATCGACCAGGATCGGCTGGGTCCAGCCAAATTCCACGATGCTGGCCGCGATCTTGGCAATCTGCGCCGGAGAATGCGTGCGCGGATTGCGCGCGTACGGCAGCAGCGCGTCGATCGAGCGATATTCAATCTGCAGGTTTGGCTTCATGGAATTGAAAAACCCGCCGAGCGCTGCCGCCGGGCGGGTTGGAAATATTCAGAGGGTGGTAACTGTCTGGGGTGGTGGTAACCACGGGCCGGTAACCTGGCCGGGTGGTAACCTGTTTTTAAGGGGAGACGCTATCGAAATCTCGCGCTGTTGCCCCCCGCATACCGCTTTGGCCAGGAAGGACCCATCGATTGTCCGCAGGACTCCGCATTCATCAGATTGGCATCAGCCATCAGGCGTTTGCATCACTTCACATCTGTCGGGGTGCAAGGTTGCAGTCGGAAGATCACGCCCGCTGCTCACACCGCTGTCCTGACCATAGCTGGAACTGTAGGCCCAAACCGGGCAAAACGCGACAGGGGGTGTTTTGGCATCTGTCATCACCATCCCGCACCACCTCGCCCCCGCCATCGATTTGCCTCGACTTCAGTCAGTGTCCCTTGTTCAGGTGCAGAGCGACCAGATGGATGGCAGCGTCGTACCGCCGCTGTGCCGTTCTTGCCGCGCAGGCAAACCGCCGACCGATCTGCTCCCAACGATACCGGTTCGAACGCATCCACACCAGATGCCGCTGCTCCACCTCCAGCCACTGCACCCAGCGCATGGTCTCCAGCATCCGCTCCACGGCTTGGGGACTGGGGGGCATGGGTCGGTACAGCCGCTCGGGATCGGGGTAGCGCTCAGGCACCTGCATGACCAAGGTCATCCACGGGTTGAAGTAGCCGCCCGGTCTGACCCGGGGCAGCTTGTGTGCAATCTCGGCAGCCTCAGCAAACCGGGCGGCCACATCGTCCACAGTCCATTCGGTTCTGGCCTCAGTCATGGCGCTT
This sequence comes from Cupriavidus pauculus, assembly GCF_008801835.1. Taxonomy (GTDB): domain Bacteria; phylum Pseudomonadota; class Gammaproteobacteria; order Burkholderiales; family Burkholderiaceae; genus Cupriavidus; species Cupriavidus pauculus. The sequence continues at coordinate 90,062 of NZ_VZOW01000015.1, forward strand.
GCCTCCATCACCGTAGAGGCGTTCACCCAGACGACGGACGAACTGTTTCTCCACCCAGTCGAGCCGTTCGTCGTGCTCGCTGACCACCAGGATGTGATCGGTGCGCCAGCCATCGCGTTTGACCGCGTCCAGATCCGGCGTGGTGGGCTGCAGATTGCCCAAGGGGCAGCGGTAGCGGTATTGGGGCACTTTCATGTCACACCACCTCTGTGGCCATCTCACGGGCCAGGTACAGCAAGGCGATGGCGTCAGCCTCGTTGTCGTCGGTCGGGGCATGTCCACGCGCACGGACAGATGCCACCATTTCGTCCTTGCTGGCGTTACCTTTACCCGTGGCGTGCTTCTTGATCGTGCCGACCGGAATGCCCTGGTAGGGAATCTGGTGGTGCTCGCACCAGGCAGTGAGCTGTCCCATGAATCCGCCGTAGGCATGGGCCGCGTCGACACCAACGTGGCGGCGGACCTCTTCGAAGACGACTTGGTCGATGCCGTCGTTGCACTGCTTAATGTCGGTGAGCCAGCGCTTGAACCGCAGAAAGCGCATGCCGCCGCCTTCGAAGCGTTGGGGTTTGAAGGCTTGGCTGCCACTGGTGATGCTGCCGTCACGGCTGGTCAGTGCCCAGCCGGTTTGGGTGCCCAGATCAAGGGCGAGGATGGTCATTGTGTTCATTGGTCACTCCATGCGTTTTTGGCATCTGGTGACCGAAGGTGACCCGTTTCTCGTTATCCGCTCGCGCCTGCGCACGTACACGTGTAGAGAGATAACGATATGCCGGTCACTTTCGGTCACCCACTGAGGTTTGTCGATTCGGTCAGTCGTCGCGATAGGGCATGTAGCCGCCCGGCTCGCGGGGTTTGAGCGACAGGCCTGACAGAGCTTTTGCCCCGCCATGCAGGCGTGTGCGCGCAAACCCACGGTTGATGAGTTGCTGGGTGAGCCAGCGGCTGGTGCCCACGTACTCGCCACGCCGCTCAGCGCGCTCACGCCAGCGCTGGTAGATCGCGGAAATCGCTTCCCGCGCCACAGGCGATTGCTGGCAGTCCTCGTCCAGGAACTCACCAATCGCGTCCTCCTCTTCGAAGTACTCATCGGTGGCATCGAGCACCTGCTGGGGCGGATCGAGCCGGCCCTGACGCTGCCACTCCAGACAGCCTTGAACCGCCCAAGCCAGGATCCCATCCCGTTCGGCCAGCAGTTTTTGCTGTAGGTGCTTGTCGCGCCTTTCCGGTGGGACGGTGATCGTGAACGGGATCAGGTGGAGGCGCCGCTTCATCGCTTCGTCGATGTTGCGGATAGCCGGTTTGTGATTGCCGGCCACGATCAGCTTGAACTGCGGCATGAACTCGAAAAAATCCTGGCGCATGAAGCGCGCAGAGATCTTGTCGCCACCGGTCAAGCTCTTGACCTTGGACTCGGCCCAGCGTCGCCCTTGCTCGGTTTCGATGGCGGCGACAAACCGGGCCCCACGCAAGCTGGCCATATCGGTCGGGTGCCGGTCTGTGCGGGCTTCCATGAACGTGTCCATGGGAGCATTGGTGGCGTAGTCGCCCAGGATGGTGGCCAGGGTGTTCACGAACACCGATTTGCCGTTGGCACCCGTGCCATACAGAAAGAACAGCGCGTGCTCGCGTGTCGATCCAGTCAGGGCATACCCTGCCATCCGGGCAAGATAGGCCTGCAGAGGCTGATCACCGCCCGTGACCTCATGGATGAACTGCCGCCAGGTGGGGCAATCACCCGCAGGGGTGGCCGTCGTGATCTTGGTCAGTCGGTCCAGACGGTCGTGGGAGCGCAGCACGCCATTCTTGAGATTCACCACGCCGCCTGGCGTGTTGAGAAGCCAGGGGTCGGCATCCCACTCGTCAGCGGTGGCGGCATGACGCCGATCGGAGCGTGCGAGCCGCTCCAAGCCAGCCACCGTGCCACTGCTGGCGAGTTTGGCGGCCACCCGATGAGAATCGGCCTTGAGTGCGGCCTCCCGACAGATCTGGCGCATCAGGTGGTGCGCCGCCAGAGTCTCCTCGGTTTGCCAGCGCTTGCCAGTCCAGAACACCCACTTTCCCCACAACGCGACATAGCGCCAGTCCTGGGCGTACCGACCCGAGAAGGTCAGCGCCAGTGCGTCTTCAGTGGCCCACACCGATTGCTCGGTCGGATCTGCTGCCTGCGTGATGGCTGGCGTTGAAGGCTGGAACTGGATGCGCTCACCGTGGGCAAGGAAGGCCTCCACATCAAAGCCCTCAGCAATGGCGTCGGCTGCGTCCCAGCCATCCGCACTTCCTTGGGGGTCTTGCGCCGTAGGATTGGACGGCGGCATCAACACCGCGCAGTGCTGGGCTCCTGCTGCCATGACCGCCTCGGCGGCATTCATGGCGTACTCCCAGCCGGGTTTGTCGCGGTCGGGCCAAATCAGGACATGCTTACCCTGAACGGGCGACCAGTCGGTCTTGTCGATGGGCGCGTTGGCACCATGCATCGCAGTGGTCGCGCAATGGCCAGCGTCGATCAATGCCTGGGCGCATTTTTCGCCCTCGACCAGAATCACCCGGTCGGCATGAAAAATGCCAGGTTGGTTGAACAACGGCCTCGGATCGGGCGGCGCCATCTTGCGGCGCTTGGCATCCCAAGGTCGGAATTCCTTATAGCCAGGGCTGGGCTCATAGCGATACACGCAGGCAATCAGACTGCCGTCGGCGGCCAGGTAGTCCCACTTGGCGGTGGCTGGCCCCAGTTCATCCACCGGCGCGCTTGCCTTGCGTTTGGCGGGAGGCACGACGGGGGCACGGCCGAGCAGCTCCCAGGCGAAACCCAGGACGGCCGCGAAATCACGATGCGTGTCCCAATGGCGGTGCGCAGCGATAAGCGCAAAGACATCGCCACCATTACCCGTGGCGCGGTCGATCCACAGGCCCGCCCGTTCGCCGTCCAGTTCAATTTCCAGGCTGCGGCCCGGACTGCCCAGCACATCACCGACGACGAATTTGCCGTGTGTCACCTTGCCAGCAGGGAACAGGGCAAACAGTACCCCCTCCAGTCGCGCCAGCAAGGCCGAACGCAGCTCATCACGTTCGGCATTCCCGTTGGGTGATGGAACAGCAGGGTCGTGGTCATTGAAATCAAGCATGGGCACCTCCTTCGTCGGTGTCTGCCGGATTCAAGTAGCCCGCCTTGATAGCGATCTCGCGCATGAATTCAGGTGACAAATCGACGAGGTCGCACCAAAGTTCCAAACGCCCGTCCTGGAAAAATCGCCGGGCCTCGGCACGCTGATGCTTCGAGGGTGAGCACAGGTCCACGAACGCCTGTTTGATCACGGCCACGACCAGTCGCGATTCCGGGCACACGACAGCCACATGACGCAGCAGCAGACGCTCCAGCAGGGATGCGCCGATCAGGGGCTTCTGGCGACGGGCGGTCACCGCCAATGCCTCGCTCACGGGTTGAGGAAGACGAGCATTCATGACCGCACCCCCGATGCGTTCACACCCTGCTCGCTCCAGCACCGACGTGCCCAGGCGCAGTACTTACACTCGTAGAAGCTCGGCTCAGACGCCACCCGCGGCAGCAATTCACCGGCCTCGGTCGCCTGGATCACCTTGACGGCGCGATCCGACATGCGCTGCGCCAGCGCTGCATCAAACGGCACCAGTTCCAGCCAGAGCTCCTGGGTGTCCTTGTTGATGGCGGTGAACAGCGCAGGCTGGGAGACGATGCCAGGAATACTCGGCTCCATGTACGCCTGATAGATCGCCATTTGCGCGGCGTAGATCGGCTTGGTTACGGTCACGCCCTTTTTGGCGGTATCGCGCCAGTTCTTGTCGTTCATGGTCTTGCACTCCCATAGCATGGGGAACGACAAGCCGAGTTCGACAGGGGCGCCAGCGATCACGCCATCGACATGCCCCTGGATGCGGCCACCCGCGACGGAGAAGCCAAATTGCTCGCCATCCTGCTTGCGGGTGTAGAGGTCGAAACCAGCCAGGCGCAGCCAGCGAATGGCCAGGTCCTCCATGATGTGGCCGACCTCAAAGATCCGCAGCGTGCGACCGGGCAACTCAGCACCGTCGTCCACCGGCGCATCGACGTACTCGTATTGCAGGGCGCGCTCGCAGGGCACACCGAGGCGTGAGGCGCCCAGATAGCGCCGGTGTGCCTGCTGGCTGCGCTCGGCTTGCAGGGCAGCATCCAGCAGTGTTGACACCTGTTCGTGAAATTTGGGTTGATGGTTCAGGTCGATCATCAAAATGGAATCCTGTGGTGGTCGCCACCCGTGCCGGCAGTGGCCTTGCGGCTGGCGAGTTGTTCAAAGAAAGTACGGTCACGCTCGACCATGCGTTCGTGCTCGGCCAACATGTGGGCCTGATAGGCGTCGACCACGACCTCCACCAGGCGCAGGACTTCGTCCTTGCCGTAATCGGCCAAGGGGCGATCCATGCCGATGGAAGCGACGTACTCGCCCAAGGGGCCGAGTGCGGATTGCATAGCGGCGAGCTCCATATCACTGGGATCAATCACGGCGTCCTCCTGAAACTGGGTCAGGCGCTTCATCAGTCGGCAGAAGGCGTTCTGACACCGCATGGAGCAGAACACCCACCGGTCGTTGTAGCGACGGGGGTCGGAGCGCCGCAAGCGCGGGTTGAAATACCCCAGGCCTTTGGCTTGGCGGGAGCACACGGCACATCTCACGCTACCTCCCGAAACTCGGCCATCACCGCATCGTTGGCCGCCGTCACCAGACGCTGAATGGCCGTCTTGTTGAACTGAAAGGTCAGCAGCGCCGAAGCCTGATAGCGGGTCAGGCTGAAATCCGCCCGCAACGGTGCAGGCAGGTAGCGCAGTTGCCCGGGTGTGGGTGACTCCTGCAGCCAGCGACGGGTCTTGTGGGCGGCATCGTCGACTTCCTGATCGTTGAGCCAGTCATTGGCCTGGGCCAGGCACACCGTGCGCTCGCCGGCGCCTAGCAAGCGGGCTGGGAGTTTTTCAGCGCCGCCGACTGCGTACCAACGTCCGCTCAGGAAGAACACTCCCGCCCAAGCCTTGAAGCCCGTGGCCAGCAACGCGCAGTCATCGCCAAAGAGGTCGCACCAGGCAAAGTTGGAGCGCTTGAGCAAATCGATTTCGGTCATCACAAAATCGCTGATCTGGTGACGCGTCTCTTCGATCTCCTTGGCAAAGCTGTGGCCACAGAGCGGACACTCGCGACTGGCCATCGGCACTTCGGCATCACACTGAGGACAGCGCTTGGTCGGCGCCTCGCCGTCACCAGCGAAACCGTCCAGATCGACTTCCTGCTCCAGACTGCCATGGCGCAGGGAGGCGGTGCCAAAGTCCAGCACCACGCAATCCGTCTTGATCACGCCCGGGTGTTCAGTGGGGTCGACCACGCGCAGGCCGCGCCCGACCATCTGGATCAGGGTCGATTTGTATGAACTGGGCCGCAGCAGCACGATGCAGGAGGTCGGGGTGTGGTCGTACCCTTCCGTGAGCACGGCCACATTCACCAGCACCATGACATCGCCGGTCTCATATGAGGCCAGGGTGAACTGCCGCTCAGCTGGTGTCATCTCGCCATGAACCACAGCGGCCCGAACCCCCGCCGCTTTGAAGGCCTGGCAGACGGCATGGGCATGATCCACGGTGGCTGCGAATGCAATGGTCTTGCGTCGGGCGGCATGCGCCTGCCAGTGCTGCACCACCGCTGCGTTGACCGGCGTGGTGTTCATGATCGATGCCACGGCATTCATGTCGTAGTCATCGGTCAGTTTGCGAACGCCGTCGAGTGCGTCACGCGTTCCGACATCGACCACGAAGGTGCGTGGTGGCACCAAATGCCCAGAGCGGATCAGCTCGCCCAACCTGATCTGGTCTGCGACATTGGAGAACACCTCACGCAGGCCCTTGCCATCCCCGCGATTGGGCGTAGCAGTCACGCCGTAAATCAGCGCATGCGGGTTCTTGGCCAGGACCGAGTCGATGACCTGCCGGTAGGTGGGGGCTGCGCAGTGGTGAGCCTCGTCGATCACCAGCATGTCCAGCGTGGGCATTTGCTCCAGGTTGCGTGCCAAGGTTTGCACCATGGCGAAGGTGGCCTGACCCGACCACGATTTCTGGTGGGCATCGAAGACCGAGGTGCTGACGTGCGGATTGACGCGGCCAAACTTCGCCAGGTTTTGCGCGGTCAATTCGTCGCGGTGCGCCAAGATGCAGGCCTTGGCGTCCGGATGTTGAAGAAACTCCCCGGCGGTGCCGGACAGGCAGATCGTCTTGCCTGCACCGGTCGGCGCCACACCGAGTGTGTTGCCATGGGCCTTGAGAGCCGTGACGCAGCGGGTGACGAATTCCCGCTGCCGAGGACGCAGCATCATGGGTAGTCCTCCTTATTGCGCCCAGGCAGGACGAGTGGGAACGGCCGGCGCCGATGTCATAGGGGGCGTACCGGTGGGAGCCGAAGGCGCTTGGCTTGGGGTGCGCATAGGCTGCCCCATCAGCACGGCATACTCTTTGTGATCCGGTTGAATGGCGGCCTTGATCACGTTCTTGTCGTCGCCGTTCTGATCCTTCTCGACATCAATGCGGGCGACAAACTCCACACCATCCAGATCGGCAAAGCCCTTGATGCGGCGCGCACTCTGCGCCTGTGGCGAGTTGTCTGCCGGATGGATGCCTCGTGCCGAGTTCAGAATGGCGCGCAGGAAGCTGCGGCCGATGTTGGTCCACTCCGGGCCCTTGGGACTGGACAGGCCAATCAGCCCGAACACCACGCGTTTGGCAAACGGTCCTTCCAGAATGGTGAACTTGGCGTTGAGATAGATGGCGCCGGTTTTGTCGGAACGGGTCGCGTAGCCGCCCGTCCAGCCTTGGCTTGGATCGTCATACCCACCCGGGCGAATGGCCATGATGACCTTGGCCAGGGTCTTTGGCGGGATCAGGGCGTACTCGCGCTGGTCCTCGGCATCGTTGAAGTCATTCCAGGCGGCGTTGTGGTTGTAGCTGTTCATGAATACTCTCCTGCTTATTGCGCGCGCGGCGCGGTGATCTTGGAAATGAGGCGGCCCAAATGCGGCTCCTCGACGACTTCCAGTCGTCCGGAACGGTCTTTGGCGGGGTAGCCCCAGGGATTGATGTGCTGGCAGACGAAGGCCCGATAAGGGGTGCCGTCATCCGACTTGAGCACCACCATCGAGATGACCTGATCGACAATGCCGGGCAGTTCCAGCGCGGCTTTGGAGCCTTCGATCTGAGGGCTGAACACCTTGCGGTTGAAGTCATCGAGCTTTTCGTCGAGGATCCCGACCAGCCAGATGTCCTTGTCACGGACATGCTGCAACTGGGTGAGCCACCCGACCAGTTCGCTGGCATGCAGGCCATAAGCACCACGCGTGTCAGGCTTGCCGGTTTTTTCGGAGAAGGCCTGTGGCTGCCCCTTGGCCCATTGGAGGCACAGCCGCCCCGCAACAGTGATCGAGTCCACAAAGATCAGCGAGTACTTGGCTAGCATGGCGGGATCGCCATACAAGGCACACACTTGGTCGTAATGCGCCTGGCTGTAGGACTGGTCGTCGCGCAGCGCGGGATTCGGGCCACCGATGTAGCAGGCCAGATCGCGGCATTCCTGCCAGGTGCGTGGCCGCACGCTGTCGCCGGGCCAATCCAGCACGGCCAGATCGCCGGCCTCCAGGTCAATGAACAGGGTGCGGGTCGCATCGGCGGTTTTGAGCAGCGTGGTTTTGCCCACACCCGAGGGGCCAAGGATCACGCCTTTGGAGCCACGCTTTTCTGCCAAGCGCTGCTCGGCGGTGATGAAGGGAAAGCTCATGTCATACCTCCCTACCAAAAATCTCGATGACCTTGTCCGTGCCGAGCGCACCCCGGGCGCGCGCCAGGTCATGCAGGCGGCGCAGGGAATGCAACTGGCAGGAGATCTCAGACGAGCGGGCTTCCAGCCCCTGGATGGCAAAGGCCAGGTCATCGACCGATGCTTGGTCGAGCGGAAGGCGGTCGATCTCGGTCTGCCCGGCGTGGCCCGGCACGCGGATGGTTTCCGGCAGGTCCGAAAGGGACAAGGTTTTCTTGCGCAGGGATTCGATGAGGTTTTTGAACATGGTCGTTACTCCGAAAGCAGGGCGAGACGGAAGCTGGGCTTGCCCACCTTCACGGTTCGTGCGGGAATGAATTGCTCGCGCAGGGCGCTCGCCCAGGCAGAGAACTTGGTCTCTGAGACGCGATAGCTGACATCGATGAATTCGCGGGGGTTGTCGCCATTGGCAGCAATGCGTGCTTCGAGACTGGCCAGCAGCGCCTGATCCCACTCGACCTTCTTGGGCAGGTCGGCCGTGATGCGCACTTCGCCGTCGTCGAAATGCACGACGCCGCTGTCTTTGCCGGCGACCAGGCGCAGGTGCTTGGCGCGCTCGGCGTACTTCAAGTTCAGGGCGTGTTCGATGTGATCGACTTCAGCCTTGGCAGTGGCCAGGCGGTCGGCGGCCAGCGTCTTCAGTTGGAACAGGCTGCGGGCATCGAATGCGGCCAGCTCGGTAGCCGGGATGGACAGCACATCCTGCTGTTGCGGGGGCAGATGGCGTTGGCTCATGCCACACCTCCCGCCATCACACGCGACGATGTGCTGCTGTGCAGACTCCTCGCCTCGTACTCCTCGATGTCCTCGACGCGGTAGAGGACGCGGCCCTGCAATTTCAGATACACCGGCCCGATACCGGCCGATCGCCAGCGCTCGAGCGTGGCCTCCGCGACATTCCAGCGCTCAGCCAGTTGGCGCTGATTCAGGTGTTTGACACTCACGTTGATCTCCTTTCAGGTGATTGCGAAAACGTGAGTGCAGTTTGGAATTCAGGGGGTGGGCAAACCGGTGGGCAAGGTGGACGAAGACGGTGGGCAGATCAGGCAATTGATGCCTGTGCCAGCATTCGGGTGAAAAAAATGCCTGCAGTGGGTGCAAGCAGACCGATGAGGGGTTGTGAGGCGAAGAGGACCGGGTTCTGCCGTGATCAGGCCATCGGCCGAAACCCCAGCAACCGTCGCTGCTCATCCCAGTCCACGGGCACGTCCGCCTGCCGGCCCCGGATCGCGTGAAGATTGAGGTGGCGCGGCTGCCGCCCATCCAGAATGGCCTGCACGATGTCTGGTGCGAGGCGCGTGAGCCGCAGCACCTCGGCGACCCAGCCTGGCTCCAGCTTCAATTGCCGCGCCAGTTCGGTGGCATTGGCGACCTCACCGCTGTCGAGCAGCTTTTGCCAGTAGAAAGCCTTGCCGATCGTGCGGATCATGGGCAAGTCGAATGATGATCGGACCTTGGCATCTTCCTGACCAGGGGGTGCGATCAACAGTTTGCGGGTATGCCGGCGCTTGATGGTCAAGGGGACGAAGGTCACCGCCGAGCCCTGACTCTGGTATTCACGCGACGGACCCGACACCGATATCTCGATCTTGCAACGTTGCGGGGTGGATTGGCTCATGCCATCACCTCTTCATCATGGCCGAGGTGCCCCATGGCGGGCGCCTCTTTCTGCTCCACCACAAAGGGGGGCTGGGCCAGTTCACGCCGGAATCTGTGCCATCCGTCTTCACGCCAGACGATGTCAAGACCATTCGGGTGCAGTTGCACACGCTCAATCAGCAGCCGCATGATGCGATGCTGTTCCACCGGGAACATCTGCGCCCAGATGTCACCGATGCGGCGCATGGCCACCACGACCATGGCCTCGTCGAGCCCGGGTTGCTCCTGCATTGCCAGCACTTCGCGCCACACGCGGATGATCATCTCGGGTTCCTGCAATACGCGCAGGACCTGCATCAACACAGCCGACTCGATTTCAGCGGCGGGCATCGGCCCCATGCTGCGCTGTCCGGGAATACGTGATGCTCCGGCAGCCTGCCGCTTTTCCAGGTAAGGGACGTAGTAGTGGTAACGCTTGCCGTTTTTCTTCTGCGTGTAAGTGGGCAGCATGCGCTGGCCGTCGGGGGCATAGAGGAATCCCGCCAGCAGCGCCGGCGTCTCGTTGTACCGGTCACGGGTCGTGCTGCGTTTGCGTTGTGCAATGATGGCGTCGACCGCCTCCCATTGCACCGCCGAGATGATGGGCTGGTGTTGGCCTTTAAAGACCTCGCCCTTGTGCGTGATCTCACCCAGGTACAGACGGTTGCGCAGCAGCTTGAACAGGTACTGCTGATCAATGATTCGACCGTGGTGAAACTTCCCGGTCTGGGTCTCCCAGGACTTGGTGGTGTGGCCTTCGACCTGGAGTTCGCGCACCAGACGCGCCGCCGATCCATGCTCGGCGTAACGGGTGAAGATCTCGCGCACCAGCGCCGCCTCCCTTTCGTTGACGACCAGCTTGCGATCCTTGACGTCATAACCCAAGGGCGGCACGCCGCCCATCCACATCCCCTTGGCCTTGCTGGCGGCAATCTTGTCGCGGATGCGTTCACCCGTGACCTCACGCTCGAACTGGGCAAAGGAGAGGAGGATGTTGAGCGTCAGGCGCCCCATCGACGTCGTGGTGTTGAACTGCTGGGTCACAGACACGAACGAGACGCCTTGCCGATCAAAGACTTCCACCAGCCTCGCGAAATCCGGGAGGCTGCGCGTCAGGCGGTCGATCTTGTAGACCACGACGATGTCGATCTTTCCGTCCTCGATGTCAGCCATCAATCGGCGCAGCGCGGGCCGCTCCATGTTGCCGCCCGAGAAGCCACCGTCGTCATAGCCATCGGCCACGGCAATCCAGCCCTCGTGGCGCTGACTGGCAACGTACGCAAGCCCGGCGTCACGCTGCGCCTCCAAGCTGTTGTATTCCATGTCCAGGCCTTCATCGGAGGACTTGCGGGTGTAGACCGCACAGCGCCGCTTGGGGGTGGTGGCAGGTGTTTGCGTGTTTGGATAGGGGGTGGGTTTTCTCATGCCAAGGCCCCCTGGCGCTTGGACGCGGGTTGGCGCAGTCCGAAGAATGCCGGTCCCGACCAGGCGGTGCCGGTGATGGCCTTGGCCACCCCGGACAAGCTCTTGTAGGCGCGGGCCTGGTATTCGAAACGCCCGTCATCCAGGACTTTGACCTGATGGGCAATCCCGTTGTGCTCGCGGATCAGGGTGGCGCCCGGTGCGAGCTGGTTTTCTGCTCTGCGCTTCTGGTTGGGTACCTCGCCGGTTTCACCGATTTTTTCCAGACGGCGCTTCAGCGATTGCGACATCGCGCCGAAGGCCTCTTCCTGGATCTTGTATGCCAGCCGGCTTTCCAGCCAGGTGCGGTGATGATGGCCAGGGCGGCGATCGAAATATTGATCCCAGAGCGCCCAGAGGTTTTCCATCGGCAGGTAGGGCAATTGCGCGAGGCGCGCAGCGACCGTTTCTTTACTTGCGTGTGTCGTCATACGGAAACTCCTTCTTGTTGAGACGGGTTCGTATGAACGCGCTGGTGGCCAGTAAAGCCAAGCGCAATGTCGCTAGTAGTGGCTTCATGCTGACACTGGGTTTCTGCTGGGATGCGCGTGCGGGCGCGGAGAATGCTGGCGGCGAGCAACTGCGCGATTTCCTGGCAAGGGGGGCGCCCATGCTCACGGGTATCGCGATGGGCGGGATTGGAGTGGTGTTCGATGGGTGACATGGCAGGCTTTCGTGATGAAAAACTGCCACCATTTCACCGGCAAGCCACAGGAATTCCGAGCAGGAAATTACGGCCCGTTGCGGGCAGTTGCGAACAAGGGCGAATGTTTGCCGAAGGTCGCGTGCTGGTGACAAAAGTCAGTCAGCTCGGCTGGCATGTCGTCAGCGCACTGGCGGCTGACCTTTGCGCACAAACCGATCGAAGGTGTTTTCAAGGCCATCGTCGTCATCGTCCGTTTTGTCGCGCTCCCAGGGCTTGACCTCGGGCGGAAGGACCAGCAGCGTCATCGTTTGACGGTAGAAATCAGACGCAATGCGCATCTCCCGCGCCACCATGCCCTCGGGCTCCTGCGCAAACCAGATGCGCGCATCAATCGCAGTGCCCAGTCGATCGACCTTGGTGTCGGTGTCCAAGCGGGTCGCACTCATGGCAGGCACTGGCCGTCGCTGACCATTGGCCAGCCGCTTGTTCAGATGCATGGAGAGCCACTTGCCTGACTCGCTGCCGCAAGCCCACTGAACGACCCCGTTCTGCGACATGACCAGCACCGCACGCTGTGGTGTGAGCTCCAGCCACTTGAGGATGGCCGACGTCATGGACACACCATACCGATCCGCACACGCGCCGAGCACGTCCAGATCGATGGTCGCCCCCTGGATCTGCCGACGGTAATCATCCGCAGGCATCAGCAGGTAGGACGCAAAGGTGTTCGCCTCGAACTCAATCTTGCGCTCGTCGCTGTCCCACTGAGTGGTGTCCACCTCGCTGCAATTGAAAGACGTCTGCAGATGGCGATGCACCAGGTAATGCCCCAGCTCGTGTGCCAGCGTGAAGCGGATTCGCCCCGGTGAGCTGATCGCCTGGTTGTAGATAATGGCCCAGTTGCCCTTGCCCGGCGCATCGGCATTCAGGTTGAACAGCGCCCCCTCGAACTCCGGGTCCATCGCCTCGCCCTGAATGGTGATCGGCTCGCCAGTCTGGAACGTGCCCGGCACTTCCCGAATCAGCGCTTCTACATCGACCGGGAAACGGTCGCCACCATGGACGGCGTGAAACTGATCCAAGAGCTTGTTCAGCCGGTTGGCCCAAGGCGCCGGCTTGTTGGGCGGGGCACTCATCCTTGGGTTTTCTTGAGGGTCTTCAGGATCTCAAGGAGCTGATGCTTGGTCTCGGGTTTGAGCGTCTTGTAGTTTCGGAAGAACGCCTTGTCGAAAGCATCCTCCGGCTGGTCTGCCTGCTCGTTGTGGGCCAGGAACTCGGGCGTGACGTTCAGGACAGCGGCGATGCTGGCCAGTTTTTCCATGGTGGGGTTGGCATCGTCGTTGTTCTCCAACTCCCACAGATAGCTCTTGCTCATGCCAGCTGCGGCGGCCAGTGCGTCGAGACTCAACTTCTGCTCACGGCGCAACCTGCGAATTTTGTCACCCAGTGGGGTTGCCACGGTTTCTCCTGTGTTCTCTCAGCCCCACACGAATAGGGGACGGGTAGCGTTTTGCACAGACCGAGATATTACGTTATTTCGAACGAATCCGCACCGGCTTGACAACACAATCATCCACCGCTAAATTCCATCAAACACCCGATATAGCGAACAAAACCATTTTGCTTTGTTGTGCGATACGGTGTTGAGAATAGTGTATCCAACCCAGGCCTCTCGCGCACACAAGCAGTCATCGGCACGGCGGCCCAGCAAATAGGAAAAACAAGATGGCCGCCTTCAACTATCGTCAACTCATCCGCCAAATCCCTGCACGGACTTGGGCGTTTTACTTTCAGTCTCGCAAGCTGGAACTGCCCGGCGAGCTTGCCGGCGACAAGCTGGTCAGCACCGTCATCGACATCATCGATGCCTTGCCTGCGGCCCAGGGTGCGGCGGTGTATGCCGAACTGCGGCGCGTGCATGCCCTGGCCAACGGACGCGGGATCGATGCCCTGCGCAACACCGCCCCACCGGACTCGGCGATCCATGAGGATTTCACGAAGTTCTCCAGCGATGCCGAGCGCGCCTTGTGGGTCATGGCCAACTGGCCCGATCTGTTCGCCACCGCCGAGGCCATCTACGCCGTCAGCCTGCGCATCGGCAAGCGTGGCTGGAAACGCTTGCAAGTGCCGCCGGTCGATGCGCTGTTCCGTGGCCAGGAAGACATTCGCGCCCTCGAGGTGGCACTGGCCACCGCATTCACGCCGCGCAAGGGGACGCCACGCGCCTGTCAGATCGACACCTTGGATCGTCATCTGGATGGTGGCGTGCAACTGGGCATCCTCATCGAGGACAACGCCCAGCGTCAGCTGGAATTTGGCGACGACAACCGGGCGCACTGGCGTGACGTCCGGCCACCCATGGCGATGGATGTCGTCATCTACCCGGCCAGCGGTGTGATTGATGTGCTGGCGCCCGGTGGTGCCAAGACACAGCAGACCTTGCTGGAGCACCTCGGCAAGCATGTCTTCAAGAAAGTACTGCAGCCCACGGATGTCGAGAAGCCGATGTTTTTCCTGAATCGTCTGCGGGATGGCTTCGAGCTTTTCGATGACAGCGAATGTGACCTGGCGGCACACCGGGTTGAGCGCATCCGTTTGTCACAGGCGAAAGTGCGGGCCATCCATCCCCCGATCTGCGACTACCAGATCAAGCCGCCGGGGGAGAAAGACGCGCCCGATGTGCTGGCCTGTCTCGCTGCCCAGCAAATCAGTCCCATCCTGATGGGACAAGGCTTCAACATCATCGACGCCGTGGTCTCGCTGTACTTCGAGCCGCTGCAGCCGGGAAAAGCCAGCCGTGTGCTGCACATCGATCTCAAGCAAAGCGGGATCAGCAATCTGCGGGACATGGAAGAGGCTGACGCCCGGCTGGTGGAATCGCTGCTGCGCGCACTGGGTGTCATGCAATCACCCGCGACGGCCAAGCTGGCGGAGGAAGCCGAAGGAGTCATGCATGAATGAGGTGGTCGCGGTCATGAACGACCAAGGGCTGGCCGAGATCTGCCGCCTGCTCGAGCGTGAAGACATGCTGATCTCTCCTGACGCGGTCTGGCTTTCGAGTCGGCCCGGTTTCTATGGTCATCTGCTGGCCCTGGATGCCATCGCCATCAGCCGCGAGCGTGCAATGGACATCCTCTGCCCGGAGTGCGGCACGAAGTCCATGCGGCCGCAGCCACACGACGCGCCAGAGTCGCCACCCTATCGCGGCTACTGCCCGGAATGCGGGTGGGTCGGTCTGGCGAATCAACAGGCGCACTTTTGGCAGGTGCAGCCCCAGAAGCTGGCCAGGTGGTTGTCAGCAGGATTGGGGCTGGCCCCGCGTTATGCCGTCGAGCCGATCGTGGACAACGTCTTGTGGCGGCTGGGTGAGTTCGAACATCGACGCCGGCGGCACACGGTTTTCTTTGGACGTCGCCTGAGCGCGATGTCCGATCAGGTGGCAGCCAAGCTGGCGCAATTGGTGGCGCCCGGCGCTGAGGTGATCATCACGGCGGGAGAGCCTGCGTCCTTGCTCGGTACCGCCTTGGGCGATCGCCTGTTGGTGCCGCTGCGGGCCATTGCCCACATCCGCAAATCCGGGCTGGTGATCGAGAACCTTGAGGCATATCTGACCCGTCCAGCACCGGTGCAGGAATCGACGGAGACGTCCCTGCGACTGATGCACACCCAGCGCGTGGCGCTGATCAATGGTGAGCCGATCGACCTCTCACCTCAGGTCTATCTCTTCCTGAAGATCCTGGAGGACGCCGATGGCGACGAAGTGCACAAGCGGCACATGGCCGAAGGGCTTGGCCTTGAGCCTGGCACCAGCTTCCGGACGGCAGACATTTTCAAACGCCACAAGCAGGTCTACATCACCTTTGTCGACAAGGACGACAAGGGGCACTACTGGCTCAAGCCTGACTTCCTGATCTTGGAAAGGGGGTGACTCGGCAGCCAATACCCCGACTTCCAGCATCCACCCAACTTTGAAAGGATTTTGAAATGGCCGGTAAAAACCAACATGTAGTGAAGCGCGACGACGGCTGGGCCGTGCGTGGCGCAGGCAATCAGCGAGACACCTCGCATCACCGCACCCAGTCCGAGGCCGAGCGGGCCGCCCGTGACATCGCCATCAACCAGCGCAGCGAGGTGTTGATTCATGGCGAGAACGGTCGTATCCGTGAGCGCAACAGCTACGGCAACGATCCACACCCGCCCAAGGGCTGACGATCGCTGCCCTGAAATCATCGGGTTCGACTATTGCAGTAAGTGGTCCATGCGTCGAACCCGATGCGGTGCATCAATGGCAAGCGCTTGTCACGACAGGGTTTCTGCGTGCGCTCGGCTGGCGAAGTTCTGGCCGATTTTTTGAGAACAGAGACCAAAAAAGAGTCAAACTTGGCGGGTCGGTGGGCGCTTTCTGGCCGGCGCGATATGGCCTGTGGCACACGCAAAATCGGCAGAATCCCCGCACAGTGTGGGGAAAGCACAGATGTGAAAAAGCCCAACCGAGAAGGGTTGGGCTTTGAAAGTGGTGGCCTGGGACGGAATCGAACCGCCGACACAAGGATTTTCAAAACGTGCTACCGATTCGAGGGTCACGCCAGGCAAGGCTTTGCAGGCTGTTAAGAAACGCAAAGCAGCCTAAATCCTGTCACAACCCGGCACATTGACGGCACATCCCGTTTCAATGCCGGCACACCGCGCCAAGTCGGGCGTCCGCGCGACTTCCTTACGGGCACCTTGTCCAACCTGCCTTGCCTCCAGCGCGTTACAATTCCGCCGTTTGTGCCGAGGTTGCCGGCCACCGGTAGGCGGGGATATGGACTCTCTGACGACACGCGAGCGAAGCGAGCGCATGGGACGAATCAAGGCTAAGGACACCAAGCCTGAAATGCTCGTTCGGCGGCTTGTTCATGGCATGGGGTTTCGATATCGACTCCATGACGCCCGCCTCCCCGGCCGTCCTGACCTGGTTTTTCCGGGGCGAAGGAAGGCGATCTTCGTACACGGCTGTTTCTGGCATCGCCACGAGAACTGCAAGCTCGCGCGGTTGCCCAAATCTCGTCTTGAATTTTGGGTGCCCAAGCTCCAGGCGAACTGGGAACGGGACCAGCGCGACGCGCGGGAACTTGGCTTGCTCGGCTGGAAAGTGCTTATTGTGTGGGAATGCGAGTTGAAGGATCGAATGGCACTAGCCTATCGAATTAGAGAATTTCTTGAGAGATCGGAGAGTCACGAATGAATGCCGTTGAGCTCTACGCAGGTGCTGGTGGTCTCGCGATGGGCGTTAGCCTCGCGGGATTCAAGCCGCTCGCCGTGGTCGAATGGGATAAGTGGGCCTGCGACACGATTCGTGAGAATCAAAAGCGAGGTTATCCGCTCGTTGAAAACTGGCCGCTCCATGAGGGCGATGTACGCGAGTTCGATTGGAGCGGAATTACTGAGGAGGTGGACCTTCTCGCCGGTGGGCCGCCGTGCCAGCCATTCTCGATGGGCGGTAAGCACCAGGCGCACGATGATAGTCGCGACATGTTCCCGGCAACAGTCGATATTGTCCGCAGACTCAGGCCAAAGGCCTTCATCGTGGAAAACGTGAAGGGGCTGACACGCTCCACGTTCGCGAATTACTACCAGTACATCTTGCTTCAGCTGGAGTTTCCTGAGAGCCCGCGCCGGCGTAGCGAAACATGGTTCGACCATCTGCTGAGGCTTCAGGCAGAGCGGTCGAGCGGCCGACAGAAAGGAAAGAAGCTTACCTACAACGTCAATCCCACACTGGTAAATGCCGCAGACTATGGCATTCCGCAGAAGCGCGAGCGCGTCTTCATTGTCGGTTTTCGTTCAGATCTCGGCATAGAGTGGGGCTTCCCTCGTCCCACTCATAGTTACGATCGCCTTCTGTACGATCAATGGGTAACGGGCGAATATTGGGAGCGGCATAACATTTCTCGACGCTCTCGCCCGACGATGCCTTCATCCTTGGAATCGAGGGTGAAAAAGCTGGCGTCCTCGCTTCTCCCTTTGGATACGCTGCCATGGCGGACTGTAAGGGACGCGATCGCTGATCTCCCGCATCCGCAGTCTCGAGCTGCGGCAGCCTATGCTGATCACCGTTTTCAGCCCGGAGCGAAGGTATATCCGGGCCACACCGGCAGCCCCCTTGATCTTCCAGCCAAGACCCTCAAGGCTGGTGACCACGGTGTGCCAGGCGGTGAGAATATGTTGGTGAACCCCGATGGTACTGTACGGTATTTCTCAGTCCGGGAATCCGCTCGGATTCAAACGTTTCCAGATGGTTTCGTGTTTCATGGATCGTGGACCGAGACAATGCGTCAGCTTGGTAACGCGGTCCCTGTTGCGCTCGGCCATATTGTCGCGCGAAGCGTCGCGGAACACTTAATTCGCGCCGAGATGGAAACCATCGTGCGCCGACAGGACATGCTGCGAGGCGTTGCATGACCGATTCCAACATCATCCCCTTTAACCCACTCGACAAGAAGAATCTCGGTGCAAGCGTGGCGGAAGCCATGCTAGAACAGAAGGCCCGCCCGCTCGGTGAGCTCAAGCCATTTTTTGGCGTTGGCATCTACGCGATTTACTACACCGGCGACTTTCCCGAGTACGCGCCGCTAGCGGAACGGAACAGGGAGGGCCAGTTCAGAGCCCCAATCTACGTTGGCAAGGCCGTTCCTAAAGGAGCCCGAAAAGGCGGGGGCGTGGGTGAGTTGCGGAGCCGAGCGTTGTTTGATCGATTGAAGGAGCATGCCGAAAGCGTCGAAGCGGCTCTGAATCTGAATGTGGAGGACTTTTACTGTCGCTTCCTCGTCGTTGACGATATCTGGATTCCGCTCGGAGAGTCCTTGCTAATCGCAAAGTTCTCTCCCGTTTGGAACGCTCTGATTGATGGCTTCGGTAATCACGACCCTGGTAGCGGTCGATACAATGGTCTTCGTCCGCGATGGGATGTGCTTCATCCAGGGCGGCATTGGGCTGAGAAATGCGCGCAAAGAAAGGAGACTCAAACAGAGATCGGTCGCGATGTAGAAAACTACTTCAAGACCATTTCGTTTCCCGCATCTCATCACGTGCTAGGGCCCGGCCAACAGCCATGATTTGATTGGGCATAGGCGTACAAGGGGCTGGTTGCGCGAGCGACTGGCCCCTTTGTCTTGTGGGGATGGGCTCAATGCGTCGCGCCAGAGCCGATGCTTCGTTGAGTTCGTGCATATCCTTTCCCCCTGTCGCTAGCTATTGCGGCGGCGCCTAGCCTCGCGCTTGAGCGCCCACGGATCCTGCGTGGTCAGTGTGGTCGATCAATCGTTCTCTTCTCGCCGGCGGCGTTCTTCCGCCAGGCACGGCTCTTCCTCCAATTCGCGGCGCAGCGCGCCAATCACGATGTCCAGTGCCGTGGCCGTCTGTGCCGGCGGACGGGGAAGCACGACAGCAGCGGGGGAAGCACGACAGCAGCTGATCTGCGCGTCCGACGATGGCTGTGCAGCCGCGCTATTTCCCACAGAAGCGCGCGCACCTCGGGCGACCGGTTGCGCCGATACAGCGCTCGCAGCTCGATGGCCGACAACGGCGCGGGATAGCGCGGATCGTTCCGCTGGCCAGAAAGGTAATCAGCCTTCGCGCGTCCATGTGACGGCGTCGGGTGTGTGCTTCCGGCTGCGCATGAGCATTTCCATCTACTGCTGTATATATGTACAGTATAAATCAAGGATAAGGCTAAATTCGGTGGGGTGTCGGGAAAAAGGTAACTTCGGTAACCTGTGGACGGGAATCGACCGGAAAGCGTTGCCAGATAAGGCATTGCGGGTTTCAGTGCAAAGGTAACATTGGGGTAACTTTAGGGTAACCAGATTACCTTTAGTCTTGGTAACTTCCTCGGTACATCATCCCTAATAAAATCAATGACTTAGCGGCAGGTTACCTTCTGTGTTACCTCAGATTACCTTTTGCAGGTAACCTAAAATGCTCAAATAAATCAGATGGTTAGCTTCATTCTCTAGGGCGGATTACCGAGGTTACCTTTTTCCCGACCTGCCCCCGGTCCATAGCTTTCGTTGGTGCTGCTGGGCCTAGTCAGCAGAGGCTGGCGACGTCCGGTGCGGACGGGTGCAGAACCACTGCGGCAGGTGCGTAAATCTGCGTAAGTGGATGCGCGGGGCAAATCGCCTGCGGCCCCCGTGCTGGCGAGGCCCGCAGCCGGTTGCGTCGATGCATAAAAACCACTCGATGAAGCGGGCGGGTGAGGCGGGGTCTCCACCGCGCGCCGAACGTGACAGTTGAGGCGTATGACCTTAATGCCACTGCTCACCTCGGCCTTGTGGAACGGCGTCGTGGCAGGCACGATACGGGCACCTGCTAATGCAGCGGCGATGCTGTATATTTGTACAGTGATGGACGGTCCCCGCTGGGGCGTTGCCCCACCAGGATCTAATGGAGAATGACTTGAACACGTGGCCCGAACTCCTCGCGAACAAGCCCATAAATACCCTTGCTGAAATTGGGGCCTACGAGCACCTCTGGCAACAGCCGAATACAAGCACGAAGAAACTCGCGCAACTCTTCGAGTCCCATCCGGGTAGCCTGCCTTCCGACTTGGTGGACATAGACGTTGCCGAGCGGACGGCCGCTGAGGTTGTCAGGCATTTCAACGAGAGTGGTATCAGGCGGTTCGGCGTCCGGATTCACGGTACGCATGACTATCCGTCGCGCTTACGTGACGCGGTCGAGCCGGTTGAGATGCTGTATTACCTTGGTTCTTGGGAGCTTGCCGAGGCTCCGCGCCGCGTAGCGGTTGTGGGCACTCGCAAAGTATCGAGTGAGGGGGCCGCCCGCACGCGAAAGCTCGTAAAGGCGCTTGTAGAACATGACTTCACGGTGGTGTCTGGGCTAGCTCAAGGGGTGGACACCATAGCCCACGAGACAGCCATCAAATATGGTGGCCGTACTATTGCCGTGATCGGTACCCCCATCTCAGAGGTGTATCCGAAAGAAAACGGCGATCTGCAGCGGCGCATCGCCGAGGACTACTTGGTTGTGAGTCAAGTGCCGGTCTTGCGCTATATGAGCCAGACTTGGAAAGGCAATCGATTTTTCTTTCCTGAGCGGAACAAGACCATGTCTGCGTTGACGGAAGCTACGATTATCGTCGAAGCCAGCGAGACGTCAGGCACCTTGATCCAAGCTCAGGCCGCGCTCAACCAAGGCAGAAAGCTGTTTATCCTTGAGAGTAACTTCCATAATTCTGCCATTACATGGCCGGCGAAATTCGAGAAACTAGGAGCGATTCGCGTACGCGAATTTAACGATATCGTTCAATCGCTTTCCTGACCATGCCCCTGCCCCCCATGCCGAGCCGGCTCACCGTCATTGGCGAGCGTGAGAAGCCAGATCATCATCATCTTCCGGCCGATTCGATGTGCTATTTCTGGGGCGAGTACACGCCGCATGAACACACCGATGGCAAGAGGTGGGACTACTCGTCCACAAACAAGCTCATGAGCAATTTAAAGAAGAAGATGGATCGGGCGGGGCAGTGGGATTGGCACTACAAACAGGAGGCGATCCAAGATGCGGCGAATGCATTCGCGCGCAGTTGGAAATGGACCGACTTACACGAGACGCATCGCGTTGCGTTGATACCGATTCCGCCCTCGAAGGCGCGAGCACACGCGTTGTACGATCCGAGAATGCTACAGGTTGTCCAGAACATTGCGCAGAGAGCCGGGTTGCCGCTTGACATACGTGACTGTCTTTCGTTTAGCGGGAGATACGCTGCTAGTCATGAGACAGCGGATCGTCCGACACCCGACGAGCTTTACGAAGATCTGACATTTGACGCGACGGTGGGCCGTCCAGGACAACCCCCCGGCGTCATCTTCTTGTTTGACGATATGCTCACGGCAGGTTCCCATTTCGTCGCCGTGAAGCGGCGGCTCGCGGACGTCTTCGGCGACGTTCCTGTAGTGGGCAACTTTGTGGCACGGCGTATATTGCCGAACCCGTTTGCCGACTTCGATGACCTCGACGCAATCTAGTCGCAAGCTAACAAGTCGGCTTAGAGACGTAGCGAATAGGGGTCAAACCGGACCACGTCCTGTCCCAGCCAGGAATTGACTTCCTGCAGCCGATCCTGCAATGGTTTTACCTCGTTTCGCGCGAAGACCAATGCCGCCTTCTCCGCATCCCCGAAGCCTCCGGTGTTATTCGGAATGATGCCCATCAGCTGCGGCGGCACGCGGTGCGCGGCGAGCTGGTCGTCGCGTGTCACGTTCTTGATGTTCCAGAACTCGTCCTTGGCCGCGACTTCAGACACCGGGATCAGCTGAATGCCTTCCTTCTTGCCGTTGGGCGCGTACATGAACAGGTTGCGGAAATTGCCGGGCCCCTTGCTGTTCTTGAGCGCCTCGCGCAGGTTGTCGACGTCTTCCTGTTTCTGCGCGGCGTCGGTCATGTACAGGATGAAACCTGCGTGACTGCCGTTCTTGTAGTAGCGTCGGCGAAACAACGTTGCCGACTCATTCAGCCAGGTCGCATTCAACGCCGACAGGTATTCGGGCAAGCCGTACACCTCTTGGTTGATGTCGGGCTCCATCAGATGAAAGATGCTGCCCGGTTTGAATTCGTGCTTGTCCTGCCAGTTCTGCACAAAGAAATACCGCGCGAGGTCCGTGCCGCGCCGCATGTACTTTGCAAGCGCCGGCTCCAATGCCGTCGGACGCCCTAGCGCATTGTCGCGGCGCTCCAGATACCCGTTGCCGAATACAAGGAAGTCCTGCACCCAGCGCGCAAACGAAGTGCGCGACAGCAGCTTGTGCGGGATGAATGTCGACACGAGGATGTTGCGTTTCACGTAGATGGGCGAGCTGTTATGGACGGCCGCGCGAAACGTGCGCGCCAGCCCGTCCCACGGCATCGGCGGCTCGAACCATTCGCCGACGCGCTGGCACTCGATGTAGTCGAGCAGCTCGCGACGGTCGAGCACGGCAACGGGATCGCCAAAGGAGAACGCCTCCATCGTCGCCGACGCAGGGGCCGTTGTGACCGGTGGCGCGGCGTGCTTGATCACGTCCGGCGCGCGGCCTCTTTTCTTACGGGTCATGACAGCTCCATGATGCTGGTATTGGTGGTAGTGACGCCTTCGAGTGGTTCGTGTGCGATGGCGTGCATGCATGCCCACGCGAGGTCCGCGTGGCTTGTTTCTTCGGATCGGCCGGCCTGGTACGTGACGCGGCCGCCAGCCGCAGTGGTGGTCTTGCGGATCGACATGAACGAGGCAGCGAAGTCGGTCCACCCGGCGTCGAACTCCAGGCGCCCTTTGCTGATCACGTCGTGGGCCTTCAGCACGAGGCCGGTCTTCACATCGACCGAGTAGGTGAAGCCCTCAGCATCGGGCCGGAACTTGATCACGAGCTGATAGACGGCATCGCCGATGCCGGTGCGATCGATGCCGATGTATGCCACGTTGTAGCGCTCGGTGACGCGCTTGATGGCGGTTGCCTGCTCTTCGTAGTCGATGCCGCGGAATTGGTGTTTCTCCAGCACGCGGAACTTTCCGCCCGGTACGAGCGGGGGCGCCACGACCACCAGCGCGGCACTGTCGCCACCGCCGCCGTTCGGGTCGTAGCCCACCCATACCTCACGATTACCGAAAGGGCGGGGCGACCAATGGCGGAAGTCCTCCCACACCTCCCAGCTGTCGACCATGCCGCGCATGAGCATCGACAGCGGGAAGACAGAGGCCGTGTCATCGATGAAGCCGCACATCAGCAAGTTCTCGAAGTCCGCGTCGCTGTACTCCAGCCGCAACTGGTCGAGGTCGAACAGGTTGCAGCCACCGGCGATGGCGTCTTCCACCGTGACGATCTGTTTCCACTGA
This sequence comes from Cupriavidus pauculus, assembly GCF_008801835.1. Taxonomy (GTDB): domain Bacteria; phylum Pseudomonadota; class Gammaproteobacteria; order Burkholderiales; family Burkholderiaceae; genus Cupriavidus; species Cupriavidus pauculus. The sequence continues at coordinate 113,535 of NZ_VZOW01000015.1, forward strand.
CCGTCCGCGCACCGCCGGCCGTCCTGCAGGTTCGCGTGGCTGACGTCAACGCGGATGTGGTCTTCCTTCTTCCGCCCGCGATTGAACAGCGCGCCAGACCAGAACGGGTACGCTTCGTGGGCAAGGCTCGAAGGCGTCGAGAAATATGTCTGCCGCCACTTCGAGTGGATGGCCATCCCGGAGGCCACCTTGCGCAGCTCTTGGAAGCGCTGGATCCAGAAGTACTCGTCCAGATAGAGGTTGCCGTGATAGCTCTGCGCGGTGCGTGCGTTTGTGCCGAGGAAATACAGCGTCGCGCCGTTCGGCAACACCATCGGCTCGCCCTTCAGCTCCACGCCGGCAGCATCCTTCGCGAACTGGATGATGTATTGCTTGAAAACGTGGGCCTGCGCCTTGCTGGCCGACAAGAAAATCTGATTGCGCCCCGTGCTCAACGCATCAATGAAGGCCTCCCGTGCGAAATACCACGTGGCACCGATCTGGCGGCTCTTCAGAACATTGCGGATACGCTCTGTGAGACCCGCTTCGTACCAGGCACGCTGGTAGTCGAACATTGAATCCTTGAACGCCTCGACGAGTCGCTCCTGTTCCTCTTCGCTGATCGCGTTGCGCTCGGGGGCGCGCCGTGGTCCCTTGTTTCGATTTGCGACTTTCGGGTTCAGGTCCGCTTCGTTGCCGCTGTCCTCATACCGGCGCACACGCGCTAGTCGCTCGATCTGCCGCCCAAGCAGATCGATCTCCTTGAAGTCCTTTCCCTCCTTGTTCTCTTTCGCGATCAACTGCGCCATGCGCGTCTCGAGATTTGAACCTACGCGCGTCACGGCGTCAGCCCGGTCCCACTGTTCGCGCTGCTTCCAGCTGTGAATCGTGGACGGCTTCTTGCCAAGCATCTCGGCGATGCGGGCCACGCGATAGCCCTGCCAGTAGAGCGCGCGCGCAATGCGACGCGGCTCCATCTCGGGGTCCAGCGAAAGCGAGGTGATGGGCTGAAGCGTAGTCATGCCGCAACGCTACCGTCCGCGCGCGCGCGTGCCACGTGGCGCGTGTTGTCACTGCCGCCTGCACAACACGATTGCATTGCCCGCGCGTGGCGGCACGCCGAACATGGCAGCACGAACACACCACACCGAATCACCATCGAAGAGGAATCCATGGCCGGCAAGAACACGAAGTTTTTCCGCATCGCCACCGAAGGCGCAACCAGCGATGGGCGCGTGATCGACCGTCAGATGATCCTGCAGATGGCCGCCAGCTACGACCCGAACACGTATGGCGCGCGCATCAACATGGAACACATTCGCGGGTACGACCCAACCGGCCTCTTCAAGGCATACGGCGATGTGCTGGCACTGAAGGCCGAAGAGCAGGACGGCAAGATGCGCCTGTTCGCACAACTCGACCCCACTGCCGAACTGATTGCCTTCAACAAGGCCCGGCAGAAAGTGTTCTGCTCGATGGAGGTGAATCCGGACTTTGCCGACACTGGCGAGGCATATCTGACCGGCCTGGCTGTGACCGACAACCCGGCAAGCCTCGGCTGCGAGATGCTGGCCTTCAGCGCCAAAGCCAAGGTGAATCCGCTAGCCGAGCGCAAGCAGGATCCGCAGAACCTGTTCACCGAGGCCGTGGAAGTCATCTTTGACTTCGGCGAGGAAAAGCCCGTCGAGAAGGGCAAGGATTCATCCAGCCTGACCGAATCGATCAAGCGCATGTTCGGCCGTCAGGACAAGAGCGACGCCGCCAACCAGGCGAAGCATGCCGACGCGAGCGAAGCAGTGACGGCGCTGGCCGGCGAAGTGAAGGCGCTGAGCGACAAATTCAGCAAGGTGCTGCAGGCCGTCGAGACGGTGGCTGGGCAGGTGGACAAGCTGCAGGAAGAGCAGTCCGCTGCCAGCAAGGAATTCTCCACGCTAAAGAGGGAGCTGGAGAACACCGAGACGTTCACGAAGAGACCGCCGGCCACGGGCGGCAGCGGCGACGCCGCAATTAAGACCGACTGCTGAGCCGGCACCCGGACAGCGACTCCATAACCCATACCCGGAGCCAACTCTATGCGTAACGATACCCGCCGGATGTACACGGCGTACGAAGGCGAAATCGCCAAACTGAACGGCGTTGAACGCGTTGACCGCAAATTCAGCGTGCAACCGAGCGTCCAGCAGCGGCTGGAAACGAAGGTGCAGGAATCGAGTGAATTCCTCCAGCAGATCAACGTTCATGGCGTGCTGGAGCAGGAAGGCGAGAAGATCGGCCTCGGCGTGTCCGGCCCGGTGGCCGGCACCACCGACACGACGGTCAAGGACCGGCAGACCAGCGACATTGCGACGCTGGATGGTCGCAAGTACCGTTGCGAGCAGACCAACTCGGACACCCACATTACCTACCAGCGCCTGGACGCGTGGGCGAAGTTCCCCGACTTCCAGACGCGCATTCGTGATGCGATCCTGCGCCGCCAGGCGCTCGATCGCATCATGATCGGCTTCAACGGCATCGCCCGCGCTGCCACGTCCGACCGGGCAGCCAACCCGATGCTGCAGGATGTCAACAAGGGCTGGCTGCAACACTTGCGCGAGGAAGCTGAAGAGCGCGTGATGAATGGCGGAAAGGTCGAAGGCAAAATCGTGGTCGGTGGCAAAGACACCGACGCCACCCGCGACTATGCGAGTCTCGACGCCCTCGTGTTCGATGTGGTCAACCACCTCATCGCCCCGTGGTACGCGGAAGATCCGGATCTCGTGGTGATCTGCGGCCGCCAGTTGCTGGCCGACAAGTATTTCCCGCTGCTGAACAAGGACCGCGACCCCACCCAGAAGATCGCTGCGGACATGATCATCAGCCAGAAGCGTATCGGCAACCTGCCGGCCGTTCGCGTGCCGTACTTTCCGCCGAATGCGCTGATGGTCACGCGCCTGGACAACCTGTCCATCTACTGGCAGGAGGGCGCACGTCGTCGCACGATCCTCGACAACGCCAAGCGTGACCGCATCGAGAACTACGAATCGAGCAACGACGCGTACGTTATCGAAGACCTGGCCTGCGCTGCTATGGCCGAAAACATCGTGGTGCAGGAATGACAAGCCCCGCCCGCAAGCATTTCCTGCGCGCGACGGCGGCCTCCGTGGCAGCGGCTTCGGCCGCGGCGAATCCGATGCGTCATGCCACCGGCCACGAACTGATGCTCGCGCAACTCGCTGAGCACAAGCGCGCCCTGAAACAGATCCAGTCCATCGAACGCAAGGCCGAGGCTAAGCGCAAGATGCTGCCCGAGTACTCCGATTGGGTGCAGGGCACGTTGGACGCGGATACGGGCGTGCAGGACGAAGTGTTCATGACCGTCATGGTCTGGCACATCGATGTCGGCGATTTTGCCGGCGCCCTGCCCCTCGCGCGCTACGGCATCCGCCACGGCCTGGTCATGCCCGACCAGTACCAGCGCACTACGGCGTGCCTGATCGCGGAGGAATACGCCGCGATGGCCATCAAGGCGGTCGAGGCCGGGCAGCCGGTCGACGCGGAAGCGCTGGCCGAGGTGACGCAGCTCGTGGAAGGCCAAGACATGCCCGACGAAGTGCGCGCCAAGCTCCACAAGGCGCTGGGCTATGTGGCGCTGGCTCAGGTCGACGGCCTGCCGTCGGCGGCGCAACAGCAGTCATGCCGGCGCTTCGCACTCGACCACCTGCAGCGTGCCCTGCAGCTCCACGACAAGGTCGGCGTGAAAAAGGATATCGAGCGCGTGGAGCGTGACATCAAAAATGCTGGCCCCGCCCCCTCACAGGAGGAAGGCAAGGGCTGACACCGAGCGTGACCCCGCGCATCAGGCGGCACGGGGTGCCCGCAGGGCGCGCCGCAAGGCCAACCCGAACGGTCACCCCGTCCACCGCCTCCCCCACTCCGACGGCGTACTCATGTCTTCCTTCTTCGCATCCGCTCCGGCGCAGTCCGACGTCAACGCCATCGGCAACGATGGCTTCTTTCCCGACATCGATGTCGACGTGGCGATGGTGGCCATGCGGCAAGACGGCACCGTCACCACCGAGCGGCTGCGAGCCGCCCTGGTCGAAGCGGTGCTCTCGGTGAATGAAGATCTAGAAGGCTGGGCATCCACGCAGAAGGCGGCTGGGATCAACACACTCGCTGACGTCCCGGCGAATAAGGTCGACGGCAAGTCCGCGCACATCCACCGCTATTTGCGTGCGGTGTACTGCGAGGCGCGTGCCGGCCTGATTGAGCGATATCGCGACTATGACGCCACGGCCGATGGGGATCGCAAGGCCGAGGCGCTCATGCAGGCGGTCGAGGATCTGCGGCGCGACGCCCGGTGGGCAGTCAGCGACATTGTCGGTCGCCAGCGCAGCACGGTGGAGCTGATCTGATGCGAGTGATCGCGATGCAAGGTGACACGGTGGACGCGATCTGTCATCGCGTCTATGGCCAGACGGCCGGCATCACTGAAGCAGTGCTCGAAGCAAATCGAGGGCTGGCCGATCTCGGTCCCGTCCTTCCCCATGGCACGGTCATAGACCTGCCTGACCTTCCCCAACAGGCGGACGTGAAGCGCGTCCAGCTGTGGGACTGAACCCCAAGGATGAACCATGGCTGAACCCATCTCCACCAGCTCGACCGCCGCGCTCGCGGTAACGGGCATCGGTGCGGTCACGCTGCTGCCTGGTGTCGACGCCGCGACGGTGCTCGGCGCATTTGCTGGCGCTGCCGTCTTCGCGCTCAATTCCGACGAGCTGTCGACGGGCAAGAAGATCGCTTTCCTGATGCTGTCCATCGTCATGGGGTGGCTCGCCGCGCCGCTGGCGGCTTCATTGATCGCTCGCATCCTGCCTGCGGACACCGAAGTCAGCCACGGTGTCGGCGCGCTGGTGGCTTCGGCAGTGCTCGTAAAGCTGCTGCTGGCGCTGATCCGGCTGGCGGACAACAGCGATCGCCTTGTCGCCCTGTTTCGGGGAAACAACGACGGAGGTGCCAAGTGAAGACCCTGTTCGCTATCCAGGCGTTGATGTGCGCGCTGATTGCCACGCGCCTGCTGTTCTTTCGGCGCGAAGGTGCCATCCACCGCCCTTGGGCAGCAAGGCTTGCCTATGCCCTGATCGTGATGGCAGGCACGGTAACCATCGGCGTTCTTTTCGGACGATACGGATGGGCGCTTCTGGCCATGAACGGCATCACTGCGGTGCTATGCATCGCCATCTATGCCGTCCGCGGCAACGTGGTCGAGCTGTTCCGCATCACCGGGCTGGATCCCGACGGTGATAGCGAATCTCTTCTGTTGCGATTGCTTCGGAGATCGAATCATGACGCTACTGCGACGCGGTGACGTAGGCGCCGAGGTACGCGAGCTGCAACGGCTGCTGCGCGTGCGGGGCGCCCGCCTCGAACTGACCGGCGCATTTGATGACGCGACTGCAGCAGCCGTGGCGGTGGCGCAGGCTCGCTACGGCCTGGTCTTAGATGGGGTGGTCGGCAATAAGACGCTGCTGGCGCTGCAGCTCGACGGACGCAGCCCCGGCCACCTAGGCGCGGAGGATCTGCGCCGTGCGGCGGCAACGCTTGACGTGAAGCTGGCTGCCGTACGTGCGGTCAATGAAGTGGAAAGCAAAGGATCGGGATTTCTGCCTGATGGCCGCCCGGTGATTCTCTTTGAGCGCCACATCATGTACCGGCAACTGCGGGCCGCCGGCCATGACGCGGATCAACGCGCCCGCCAGTACCCGAACGTCGTCAACCCGGTACGAGGCGGATACATGGGCAAGGCCGCGGAGCACATGCGGCTGGCGCAGGCTGCTGGGCTCGACCAGGCGTGCGCGCTCGCCTCGGCAAGCTGGGGATTGTTCCAAGTCATGGGCTACCACTGGGAGCGCCTTGGCTATGCCAACGTGCATGTCTTTGCCGATGCCATGCGCAGCGGCGAATCGCAGCAATTGGATGCCTTCGTGCAGTTCATCGCGACCGATCCCACTCTCCACAAGGCGTTGAAGGGTCTGAAGTGGGCGGCATTCGCCTCTGGCTACAACGGCCCGGCTTACAAGGACAACCTCTACGACGTGAAGCTGGCCCGCGCTTTTGCCCGCTACGAGGCCGAGGAACAGGTGCCCGCATGAACCGCTCCCTTGCCATCGCGCTGGCCGCTGTTCTGACCCTGTTGGTCGCCGCTGGCGCCGGCGCCTGGTTCACAGACCGATATCGTGAAGCCGTCCGGCGCGCAGCCGCATCGGAAGCCATGGTGGCGTCGCTGCGCGCCCAGCTCGACAGCACCGATGCCAGTGTTGTCGAAGTCATCAAGTACGTCGACCGCGTGCAGACCATCCATGTGAACGGCGACACCATCGTTAAGGAGATTCCCCGTTATGTCACGGTCGTTGCTGATGCCGCTTGTACTGTGCCTGGTGGCTTTGTCCGCCTGCACGACGCCGCCGCCACCGGTAGCATGCTCGATTCGGATCCCGGAGGCGCTGATGCAGCCCCCTCAGGGATTCCGCTCTCTGCCGTCGCCGGCATCGTCGCCGGGAACTACACCACCGGCCGCGTCAACGCCGCTCGACTGACAGCGCTGCAGGACACCCTACGCGCGCAAGGGGTGACGATCATCGGGGAGCCCGCGCAATGAGAAAGCCCGTAGAGCTGCGCGCGGCGATCACCGCCGTCGTGGTTGACCTGAAGCGCAACCCGGAAAAGCTGCATCTGTTCGTGGAAGAAGGCCGCGTGGTGGCCACTGGCGCGAAGACGATCTCATTCGAGTATCAGTACACGCTGACGCTACTTGTGACGGACTTTGCGCAGAGCGCGGACACGATCACGGTGCCGGTGATGGCCTGGCTGCGCGAGCACCAGCCGGAGCTATTCACGAACCCGGACAGACGGCCCGATGGCTTCAAGTTCGAGACGGACATCCTGAACCACGATTGCGTCGACCTGCTTATGCGGATCCCGCTGACCGAACGGGTGATCGTCAAGGTGGTCGACGGGCGCTACGAAGTGACGCATGCCCCGGAACCCGCGAACGAGTACGACGATCCTTCCGGCTGGAAGCTGCCCGCGCTGTGAACAGTCTCGAAGATCTGACGGCGTGGGCAGGCGCCTTGCTGCACAAGCTCGATGCCGGCGAACGCCGCACCCTGCTCCGCGCCGTGGCGTATGAGCTGCGGCGCCGGCAGACCGTGCGGATAGCCGAACAGCGCAATCCCGATGGCACTTCCTACGAGCCGCGCAAGCCGCGCTTCAGGCACGGCACCGGCAGAGTCCGGCGGGCAATGTTCATGCGGCTGCGCACCTCGCGCTTCATGAAGGCGCAGGCCGATCCGAATAGTGCTGTGGTGAGTTTCATCGGCAGTGCTGAGCGCATCGCCGCAGTCCACCAGTTTGGTCTGCGCGACCGCGTGAACAACGGTGGCCTCGAAGTTCTGTACGCCAAGCGCGAGCTTCTCGGCTTCGCAGAGAACGATGTGGACCGCCTGGCTGACATGGTACTAGCCCACGTAGCGTCCTGAGGTCACGGCAAGCAGCAGGCGCGCCGCTTGTTGTCGCGCACCTTCGCACAACACCATTCGAGTGACCGCCACGCGCGCGCAAGGCACGCTGGCGGGTATGGACACCGCTGAAATCCTCCGACTGATCGAGAACCTGCTGCGTACCGGCACCGTTGCCGAGATCCAGCATGGCAGGCCGCCGCGGGTTCGCGTCAAATCCGGCGGACTTGACACTGATTGGCTGCCGTGGGCCGAGCGCCGTGCAGGCAGCACACGCACTTGGAGTCCGCCGACTATCGGCGAACAGGTTCTGCTCTTCTGCCCGAGCGGTGAGCCGCGCAACGGTATCGTCTTGTGTGGCATCCCCTCGGATGCCAACGACACTCCTAGCCATAGCGCGGACGAGACCGTGACGCTGTACGCGGACGGCGCGACCACAATTTACAACCATGCCGACGGCACGCTGTCTGTGGCCGGCATTCAGAAGGTCATTGTCGAGGCGGCCACCAGCGTGCTGGTGAAATGCCCGGACACCACTTTTGACGGCGACGTGACTGTGAAGGGGCTGCTGTCCTACCAGAACGGCATCGCTGGCAATGGCGGCGCCAATGGAAATGTCATCACTGGTGACTTCAATCACCAGAACGGAAAACTATCGTCCAACGGCGTAGTACTCGACGACCACGACCACGGCAACGTGCAGCGAGGCGGTGAGTGGACGGAGGGCACGCGATGACCTACCTCGGCCTTAACAGTGCAACTGGCCGCGCCATCAGCGATCTGGGCCACATCTGGCAGTCCATCCGCGACATTCTGACCACGCAGGAAGGCACGCGTGTCATGCGGCGCCTCTACGGCTCCCAAGTCCCCATGTTGATCGACCAGCCACTGAACGAGGTTACGCGGCTGCGGGTCATGTCCGCCGCCGTGGCCGCAATCGTGAAATGGGAGCCGCGCGTGCAGGTCAACTCTGCGTCCTTTCAGATCGACGGCGAAGGGGCTATGACGGTCGATCTGGACGCGGATCGCGTCGACGGTGCCCGCAGCACACCGCTCGGCACGCTCTCCATCCCCCTGCGCGAGGCCAAGGCATGACGACGCCCATTGATCTGACCCGGCTCCCGGTGCCGGACGTGATCGAGAACATCGACTACGAGACCATCGTTGCGGAGCGCAAGGCTTATTACGTCAGCCTTTATCCGGTCGACCAGCAAGCTGACGTGGCGAAGACGCTGCAGTTGGAATCTGAACCCGTGGTCAAGCTGATTCAGGAGAACGCCTACCGCGAGACCATCCTGCGTCAGCGCGTGAACGATGCTGCGCGTGCGCGCATGCTGGCGTATGCCAAGGGCAATGACCTCGAACACGTCGCAGCGAACTACAACGTCGAGCGGCTGGTCGTGGCGCCCCAGGACAACAGCACCGAGCCGCCCACAGCTGCGGTGATGGAAGACGACGATTCGCTGACCGAGCGGACACAGCTCGCCTTCGAGGGACTGTCCACTGCTGGGCCACGCGAAGGCTACAAGTTCCATGCTCGCAGCGCGGATGGCCGGATCGCCGATGTCAGCGCGATCAGCCCGGCTCCATGCGAAGTCCTCATCACCGTTCTCGGCATCGATGGCGACGGCAGCGTCGAACAGGACGTGCTGGACAACGTGGAAGTGGCGCTCAGCGACGAAGACGTGAGGCCACTGGCCGACCGCCTGACCATCCAGTCCGCCCGCATCACCCACTACGAGATCGACGCCACAGTTTTTACGACGAGCAATGGACCCGAGCGTGAACTTGTATTGGCCGAGGCTGCCAAGCGCATCGACGCTTATCGCCGAGAAAGCCGGCGGCTTGGGCGGGACATCGATCGCTCAGCCATCAACAGTGCCTTGTTCGCCGAAGGCGTGTCGCGCGTCGAGATCCGTTTGCCTGCGGCGGATGTGGTGCTTGACGAAACACAGGCGGCCTACTGCACCGCAGTGAATGTGTTGGATGGGGGCGCACGTGACTAAGACGCTGCTGCCACCCAACGCCACACAGGTCGAGCGAAACCTTGCCACGATGGGCGCGGTCATCGAAGCCATTCCGGTGCCCATCCGGGACATCAGTGAGGCAGGTTCTTGCCCCGCGAATGTGCTGCCCTTCCTTGCGTGGGAGCGTTCGGTGGACCGCTGGGATCCCAAGTGGCCTGAAGCCACCAAGCGTGCGGTGATAGCCGCGTCGTTCTTTGTGCATCAGCGCAAAGGCACCGTGGGCGCGATCCGCCGCGCTATTGAACCGCTGGGATACCTGATTCGCGTCATCCCTTGGTACGACATGGAACCCGAAGGGCCGCGCGGCACTTTCCACCTCGATATCGGCGTTCTCGACACTGGCATCACAGAAGAAATGTACGCCGAGCTTGAGCGTCTGATTGATGACGCCAAGCCGCTATCGCGGCACATGACGGGCCTCGCCATCAGCGTGGAGACCCGCGGCGCCGTGCGCATCATCGGCGCGCCGCTGCTCGGTGACGTCGTTACGGTCTATCCATATGCCCCTGAGCCCGTCGAGGTTACTGGCACTGCGCGTTTCGCTGGCGTCTCTCACCTGGTCGACACCATCACCGTTACCCATCTGTAAGCCATGCCGCAAATTTACTTCCTCCTTCCCACCGCTATCGGCGAGGCCAAACTTGCCAACGCCCAAGCACTTGGCATTCCGTTGAAGCTCGCTGCAATGGCGGTCGGTGATGGCAACGGTGTACTGCCCGTGCCGAGCCGCGACAGAACGGCGCTCGTCAACGAGAAACGTCGAGCGGCGATCAACTCGATCGTTCAAAACCCCTCCAATCCTAGCCAGTTCATTGCAGAGCAGATCATCCCGGAGAACGAAGGGGGCTGGTGGATTCGCGAAGGCGGGTTGTTCGACATCGACGGCGACCTGATCTACTACGCGAACATTCCCGAGACTTACAAGCCCCTCCTCGCTGAAGGATCGGGCCGCAATCAGGTTGTGCGCCTGGTCGGCGCCATGACAGGGAGCGCCACCGTTGAGCTGAAGGTGGATCCGTCCATCGTTCTCGCGACGCGGGACTACGTCGACACGCAGCTAGCCGCAGAGCTGGCGAAGCGCGATGCTAAACAATCTGTTCTTGTCGCTACGACCGGCCCCCTTCCGGCTTTGTCCGGTCTACTGACCATCGACGGCGTTGTCCTTCCTGCGGGCGCTCGCGTGCTGGTGAAGGATCAGGCCGCAGGCAAGGACAATGGCATCTATGTGGCTGCGCCTGGCGCTTGGTCCCGTGCATCTGATGCCGACGCCGCGATTGAAGTCACGCCAGGCATGCTCGTACCCGTCGAGCAGGGTGACAAGAACGCCGATTCGCTTTGGCAACTCGCCACGGACGGCGCCATCGTCATCGGCACGACGGCGCTCTCATTTGATATGGCCGCGGGCAAAACCGGAGTGACTGCCGGCACGTACTCGAGCGTGACAGTGGACATGCGCGGGCGGGTGACTGGCGGCACGAACCCCCAGGCATCGGAAACCGTAGCCGGGCCGGTAATGGCCGCCACCCAGGCCGAAACCGACGACGGCACGAACGATTCAAAGTTCATCACGCCGAAGAAGCTGGTGGCCTGGACCAAGCAGGCCACGGCGGCGGTGCTTGGCATGGCGAAGATCGCCACACAGGCCGAGACTGACGAGGGCACCGATGACACGAAGATCGTTACTCCGAAGAAGCTTCTCGCCTGGACAAAGCAGGCCACCGAGGTCCTGCTCGGCATGGCAAAGGTAGCGACGCAGGCAGAGACCAACGCCGGTACCGACGACGCGAAATTCGTTACGCCGAAGAAGCTTCGCTTCGGCATTCTCTATTCGTTCGGTACCACGGGTTACCTCGTCTTCCCTACTTGGCTCGGCGGGCTCGTTATTCAGTGGGGTCTATGGAACGGCATCAACAATGGCAACGCCATCAATGTGACGTTCCCCATCGCATACCCGAACGCCGCCTATGTCGTTGTGGCGACGCAGGTTTCGCCAGGCGGTGCCGCTGGTCGCATTGTCGAAGTCGCCATTCGCGGTACCACCTATTACGACGCGTGGGGAAACTCGACCGCCAACGCGATTTACTACATTTCGCTCGGACGTTAAATCATGGCCTATAAATTCAGCCCCTCGACGCTAGCGTTTTACCCGAAAGGACTGCTCTCCTCCTACGCGTCTCTCCCCGACGACCTAGTCGATGCGACGGACGAAGAATGGCAAGAATTCGGCGTCGGCCCGGCGCCTGCGGGAATGATGCGCGGCGTCGCCAATGGCCGGCTTGCGTGGGTTGCGCCCCCGACACCGGACCTCGCGACGGCTACCACGATGGCAATCACCGCCATCGACAAGGCAGCCGACGATGCGCGACTCGCGGTTGCTGGCGACCCGCTGCGGGCAGCCGAGTATCAGATCGCGGAGGCCGAGGCAAAGGCGTACCAAGCGGCGGGCTATGCCGGCGAATGCCCGCCGAGCGTCAAGAGCTGGGCCGAGGCAAAGGCATGGACCTCGAGGCAAGCGGCCGACAACATCATCGCCGAGGCGGCCGCATGGACCGCTGCGCTGTACGCCATTCGTGACGTGCGCCTGAAAGCGAAAGAGAATGCGCGCAATGCGCAGACCTCCGAAGCCGTTGCCGAGATTGCACACGCGGCCGTTAGCCAAATCACCGCCATGGTGGCGAACCTTGGCAACGCGACCAGCTGAGCCATGACCAGTGTGCGCCTCCTGTTCTCCACTACGCGGTTGCCTCTGTCGGTGGCCATCCGTGCCTTCACGTGGTCGCGCTGGTCCCATGTGGCGATTGTCGATTGCGACAGTGTGATCGAGGCGGTGGCGCTTCACGGCGTACGTCGTGCGCCTCTGGCCGACGCGCTGGCACGCAGCGCAGACTTTGCAATAGCAGATCTGCCGGCACGCGATCCACAGGCCGTCATCGACGTCGCGGCATCGCAGCTTGGCAAGCCGTACGACTACTCGGCACTCGCCGGCCTCGCGTTGCGCCGCGACTGGCAATCCGACGACGCATGGTTCTGTTCGGAACTGGTGGCATGGGCGTTCGATGCCGCTGGCCAGGCGCTCGTGCGACCTGAACTCCGTCGCCGCGTGTACCCGCAACACCTCTGGATGCTGCCACCAGCGACGCAAATTTCCCTCCCTGTGCACGCCTGATGTTGTGCGCCGCTGGCGTACAACATCAACCGAGAGACAGCCTCGCGCGTGCGCAGCATCCTACCGGGACGATCCCACCATCGTCAGGACCACTCCCGGAGGACTCATGCCATCTGACTACCACCACGGCGTTCGTGTCGTTGAAATCAACGACGGCACCCGCCCCATTCGTACCATCGCGACCGCCGTGCCTGGCATCGTTTGTACCGCTGACGATGCGGACGCGACGGTCTTTCCCCTTAACAAGGCGGTACTGCTGACCAGCCCCATGTCGTCTCTCGGCAAAGCGGGCGACAAGGGCACGCTCGCTCCGACGCTGGATGCAATTACCGACCAGGCCAACCCGCTGACGGTTGTCGTGCGCGTCGCCAAGGGAGCCACCGAGGCCGAGACCACCAGCAACCTGATTGGCGGCACCGATGCTAACGGACGATTCACCGGCATGAAGGCGCTGCTGTCGGCCAAGAACAGCCTTGGTGTTACGCCACGCATTCTCGGTATTCCGGGCATGGACAGCCTGCCAGTGGCCACAGAGCTGGCCAGCATCGCGCAGAAGCTACGTGCCTTCGCCTATGTGTCTGCGTTCGGCTGCGAAACCAAGGAAGAGGCAGTCGCCTACCGCGACAACTTCGGTCAGCGCGAGCTGATGACCATCTGGCCCGACTTCATCGGCTGGGACACGGTTTCCAACGCCGAGAACACGCTCTTCGCCACGGCGCGCGCGCTGGGACTGCGTGCGAAGCTCGACAACGAAGTGGGCTGGCACAAGACGCTGTCCAACGTGGTTATCAACGGTGTGACGGGGCTGTCGAAAGACGTGTTCTGGGATCTGCAGGACCCGGCCACCGATGCCGGCTACCTGAACCAGAACGACGTCACCACCCTGGTCAACTTTCAGGGCTTCCGCTTCTGGGGTTCGCGCACCTGCAGCTCGGACCCCCTGTTCCAGTTCGAGAACTACACCCGCACGGCGCAGGTGCTGGCGGACACCATGGCCGAAGCGCACGCATGGGCCATGGATTTGCCGATGACGCCGTCGCTCGTCCGCGACATCGTGGAAGGCATCAACGAAAAAATGCGCTCATTGACGCGCAACGGATACCTGCTCGGCGGTTCTGCCTGGTACGACCCGGAGTTCAACCCCAAGGACTCGCTGAAGGATGGCCAGCTCGGCATCGACTACGACTACACGCCGGTACCGCCGCTGGAAAACCTGACGCTGCGCCAGCGCATCACCGACCGATATCTCATGCAATTTGCGGAAGCCGTCAACGCGTAAGCGTGCGAGCTGCCACCACCTGAAAGGGAACTGCCATGGCAATGCCACGCAAAGTAAAGAACTTCAACGTCTTCCACAACGGCGAGAGCTTCGTGGGGGAATGCGAGGAAATGACGCTGCCCAAGCTCACGCGCAAGCTCGAAGAGTATCGGGCCGGTGGCATGAACGGCCCGGTCGATATCGACCTGGGCGCTGAGAAGATGGAGGTGGAAGCCACCTACGGCGGCATCATGCGCGCCATCTTCAAGGAATGGGGCATCACCTCGGTATCGGGTGTGCTGTTGCGCTTCGCTGGCGCGCTCCAGCGTGACGACGAGAGCGACACCGATTCGGTCGAGATCATCATTCGTGGCCGTCACACGGAACTGGACATGGGCAACGCCAAGGCAGGCGATAACAGCCAGTTCAAGGTCAAGTCCTCGGTGAGCTACTACAAGCTGACCGTCAACGGCGAAGTGTGGTGTGAGATCGACCACGCGAACTTCATCGAGGTTGTCTTCGGTGTCGATCGCTTGGCCGGCCAGCGCCGCGCCATGGGCCTGTAACGGCCCTCACGCGGGCTGGCCTTCGGGCTGGCCCATTCCTGCATACCCCTCTTCTTCCATTCCGACGCCATGACCCAACCGACCTCCACCGATATCACCCTCGAACAACCGATCAAGCGCGGCGAGCAGACCATCACGACCATCACATTGCGCAAGCCGGGCTCGGGCGAGCTGCGCGGCTGCAGCCTCACGGACCTGCTGCGTATGGATGTGACTGCGCTGCACGTCGTGTTGCCGCGGATCACCACCCCCACTCTGACCCAGCAAGACGTGAGCAAGCTGGATCCGGCGGACCTGACCCAACTGGGAACGGCGGTGACCAGTTTTTTGCTGCCGAAGTCGGCCCGGGAGGAAAACTTCCCGACCGAGTCGAGCACGCCATCGCAGACGTTGCAGTAATTTTTCACTGGCCCCCAGAGGTGATGTACGCCATGGGGGTAGCAGAGCTGGTGGAATGGCGCGAGCGCGCCTACGAACGAAGCGGATCTGACGAATGAGCACACCCCGTAACCTCAGGCTTGAAGTCGTGCTGCAGGCCGTCGACCGCGTGACGCGCCCCTTCCGCGCCATCATGGGCAGCAGCTCTGACCTGGCCAAGGCCGTGAAGGCCACCCGCGACCAGCTCAAAGACCTGAACCGCGCACAGGCCAACATCGACAGCTTCCGCAAGCTGTCCAAGGATGCCGCGATCACCGAGAACCAGTTGGGCGCCACGCAGGCGCGCGTGAAGGCACTGGCGCAGGAGATCGCGGCGGCCGACAAGCCCACGGCGGCGATGTCTCGCGCCTTCCAGACGGCGGTGCGGGAGGCGCAGGCGCTTAAGCAGCGCGGTGGTGAGCTGCAGCAGAGCCTTGTGGCCGTGCGCGGCCGGCTCGATGCGGCGGGCCTCAGCACGACGAACCTTGGCCAGGCACAACGCGACTTGCGCGGGCGCATCGACACCACATCGCAGGCGCTGGCGCAGCAGCAGGCGCAGCTCAAGGCCGTAGGAGAGCGGCACCGGGCACTTGCCGCCGCGCAATCGCAATACCAGAAGGGCATGGCCACCCGGAATGCCATGCTCAATGCCGGCGCGTCGACTGCGGCGGCCGGCGGCATTGTCCTGGCGCCGATTGCCAAGGCGGTCAAGGATTACGTCACGTTCGAGGACGCCATGCTTGGCATTGCCCGTCAGGTGGACGGGGCGCGCGAGCCAAACGGCAAGCTGACGGACATCTATTACGACATGGCGCGGCAGATCCGCCAGCTCGGCAAGGAGCTGCCGATTCCCACGGCACAGATCGCCGAAATGGTGACGGCCGGCGCCCGTATGGAGGTGCCCCGTAAAGAGCTGATCGAGTACACCCGCACCGTGGCGATGATGGCCACCGCCTTCGACGCGGTGCCTGACGAGATCGCGGAGAGCATGGGCAAGGTCGCCAAGAACTTCCGGATCCCGACCAACGCCATCATGGGACTGGCCGACACGATCAACTATCTGGACGACAACGCGATCAGCAAGGGCAATGACATCATCAATGTCCTGAACCGCATCTCTGGCGTCGTGTCGGGTGTGGCCATGCCCGCGAAGGATGCCGCCGCCCTCGCCTCCACGCTGCTGACGCTGGGCGAGCGCACGGAGACGGCGGGCACAGCCATCAACGCCATCGTTCAGAAGTTCGCTGCAGCCGAGAAGGGCACGAAGAAGTTTCACGCGGCGGTGTCCGAAATCGGGCTGACCACCACCGAGATCCAGAAGGGCATGGCGACGAACGCAACGGGCACGCTTTTCAAGGTGATCGATGCGGTGCGCAAGCTGCCGGCAGACAAGCGCATCGGAGTCATGGTCGAGCTGGTGGGGCTGGAGCACTCGGACACGCTGGCCAAGCTGGTCGACAAGCCGGACGAATTCAAGCGGCAGCTGGAGCTGGCCAACGGTTCGAAGGCCGAAGGCTCAATGTCGCGGGAGTTCGCCGCGCGGCAGGACACCATCTCTGCCCGCTGGCAGCGCCTGCAGAACCAGATTTTCAACACCAGCAGCGCGGGCGGCGAAGTCATGCGGTCAACGCTGGTCAGCCTGATGGATACCGTAGGCCGCTTGGTCGACCGCTTCAATGCGTTCGCGGAGGCGCATCCGCAGCTGGTGGGCTGGCTCATCAAGGGCGCGGCGGCGGTCGGCGTGCTGCTGACGGTGATGGGGGGCCTGACGCTGGCGCTTGCGGCCGTGTTCGGCCCCATGGTGATTGCCCGCTATGGCATGGCTATGCTCGGCATCCAGCTCGGTGGCGGCGTTGGCATCGTGGCGCGGCTGGCCGGCGCCTTCAATTTCCTGATGACCGTCTTCAGCTTCGTGGGGCGGGTGTTCCTGCTGAATCCCATCGGGCTGGCCGTGACGGCCATCGGCGTGGCAGCACTCCTGCTGATCAAGTATTGGGATCCCATCCGCAACTTCTTCACCGGCCTGTGGGCGCAGGTGACGGCGGCGTTCCAGGGCGGCCTAGGCGGCATCCTGTCGCTGATTGCAAACTGGTCGCTGATGGGCGCGCTCTACAACATCGTCGCGCCGGTGCTGCGCTGGTTTGGCTTCGACCTGCCGGAGAAATTCAGCGAGTTTGGCGCCAACCTGCTGCAGGGGCTCGTGAACGGCATCACGAGCCGCGTGGGCGCCGTTCGCGAGGCCATCGTGTCCATGGGCGACAGCGTGGTGGGCTGGTTCAAGGAGAAACTCGGCATCCACTCGCCAAGCCGCGTATTCGCCGACCTGGGCGGCTACACGATGACCGGGCTGGAACAGGGCCTTGCGCAGAACCAGCGCGGACCGCTCGACGTGGTGTCGAGAGTGGCCAACTCCATGGCAAGCATCGGCGCCGGCATCGGCATCGGCACCGGCTCGGCTGCGGCAGGCGTCAGCATCGACAGCCGGCCACCCATCTCCGCCGCCTCTCGCACGGGTGGTGCGCCCATGGCTGCGCCCACGACCCCTATCGTCATCAACATTTACCCGCCGGCCGGCGCGGACGAGCAGCTGATCGCACGCCTGGTCGCCGAGCGCATCGAGCGGCTGGAGGCGCAGAAGAGCGCCCGTAGCCGGTCGCGGCTTACCGATAAGGACTGACACATGATGATGGCCCTCGGGCTGTTCGTCTTCGCACTGGAGACGGCGCCCTATCAGGAATTCCAGCAGCAGATTGGCTGGCGCCACCCGTCGAACAACCGGGTCGGCCGTCGGCCATCCCGTCAGTTCACCGGGTTGGACGACGAAACCGTGACTCTGTCGGGCGTACTACTGCCCGAACTGACCGGCGGTGACAACACCATCGAAGTGCTGCGACAGATGGGCAACACCGGCATGGCGTTTGTGCTCATCGAGGGCTCCGGACGCTACTACGGCATGTTCGAGATTGACTCGCTGTCGGTCACGCGTACCCTTTTCTTCAAGGACGGCAAGGCACGCCGCATCGAGTTTTCTCTCAAGCTCACGCGTGTTGATGGCCAGCTTGAACAGCTTGTCGGCGATGCGGTGATGTCCGCCGCCACAAGCTTGCTTTCCAGCCTTTGATTACCATGGACCTGTCCACAGTATCCGACGCCGTCATGGGCGGCGCCGCGGTGCCGGTGTATCGCCTGATGCAGGGCAACAAAGACATCACCGGACGCTTCCAAGGCCGTCTCATTTCCCTGACGCTCACGGACAACCGCGGCTTTGAGGCTGATCAACTCGACATCGAGCTGGACGATGCCGATGGCGCGCTGTCTCTTCCCGACAAGGGTGCCACGCTGTCGCTGGGTATTGGCTGGCAAGACACGGGTGTGGTCGATAAAGGGCGTTACAAGGTGGACGAGCTGGAGCATTCTGGTCCGCCTGACCGTCTGACGATCCGCGCGCGCAGTGTTGATCTGGCGGGCGGCATGACTTTGCGCAAGGAGCGGTCATTCCGCGGCCAGACCATCGGCGCCATTGTCGGTGCCATCGCTTCCAAGAACGCACTGGCGGCGATCGTCGCCTCGGCGCTTGCCGGTCTCGTCATTGACCACATTGACCAGACGAGCGAGTCCGATGCCAACTTCCTCACGCGATTGGCGAAAGATCACGACGCCATTGCCACGGTGAAGCACGGGAAGCTGCTGTTCATCAAGACGGGGGCCGCACAGAGCGCCTCTGGCATTGCATTGCCCACCGTCGAGATCACGCGCGCAAGCGGCGATACTCACAGCTTCCTGATCGCGGATCGCGAGAACTACAACGGCGTCAAGGCGTACTATCAAGACGCGCGGCGGGCGGTGAAGGGCGAAGTCGTTATTGACGCATCCAACGCGGTGAAGGTGGTCACCAAGCCCAGCCCCAAGAAAAGTAAGAAAAAGGGCGCGAAGAAGACCGTTGCCGACGTCATGGTCAATCCGAATCCGGACAACGTAAAGGTGTTGCGCCACACGTATGCGTCAAAGAGTAATGCGGAGCGCGCCGCGCGCGCCGAGTGGCAGAGGATTCAGCGCGGCGTCGCATCGTTTCGTATCACGCTGGCCCGGGGCCGTCCCGATCTGTTTCCCGAACTGCCCGCTATCGTGCGCGGCTGGAAGTCTGAGATCGATAACACCGGGTGGATCATCACGAAGGTCACGCACAATCTGTCGGACCACGGCTACACGTCAACGCTGGAGCTGGAGATCAAGCCCGAAAGCCTGGACTTATCAGATCCTGCAAATTAGGGCTGAGTGCAATTGCCGCACTCAGTAGCCAGTGAACTTGGCAAGCGCGGCCCTTGCCGGGTCGGTGATAAAGAAGAAGACTACGGTCGCGAGAATACCGCCGCCAATCAGGATTACTAGCACGCTGCGCAGTAAGAACCTCTGAACTTGCATCCGGCGATTCAGAAACTTAAAGACGCTTGAGAAGTTCTCAGCGACGTCCTTGTGCAGCTTCTCAAGCCCCTTCTTTTGCCGATCGATTTCCCCGTCAAGAACATCCAGTGTGTGTGTTTGATTGAGGAGCAAAGCGGCTACAAGGATTACAAATATCCAGGCACCAATCAGCACAGCGACGTTGATGTAGAAATTCGCGTCGGTCGTCGTCGCGGCTTTCATCTGGGTCGCCACAACTACTGTTGCGACTGGAATGCCAAGAATCTGGTTCTGGATATCCGTGAAAACTTTGTGGATCTTGGCAGCGTAGTCGACTCGGGCCGCCTCTAACTCGCTCTTGACCTTTTCATAAGAGAAGCTCGATGCAAAAAGGCGATAACCATCGTTGAATTTCTTCGCAAGGTCGGTGAGGTGAGCCAGCAGCGTAACAAAACGTGCGGAGGGCGGCGTTGCCTCGGTCAACTCGCGTACGGCCTCGGCTAGGATGGCAAGCTTCTGCTCTCGATGAGTGTCGTTTCCGATCGCAGCCACAAGAGCATTCACGACATCCACGTCCAAAGCTACGACCTCTTCGGCCGTGTATTGCACTGGCACCTCGAATTTTCCGTCATGGATGTATACAAGCCGGCCGAGGCTCTGGTCCAGGAATGCGGATGCCTCTCCAAGCAGCTTGATTAGCTCCAGCAGCTTCCGATATCGCTGCACAGCATCGGGCGCAGGGGCAGCACCTCGCGAATTGAACTTCTCTGCAATCAGAAAGTACCCGATCGGCTCGTTGACGCGTGCGAGAGGATTCTTGATCAAATCAGAGAAGGACAACGTGAAGAAGCCAATACCTGTGCGAGGCGTGCTTACTTCAACGGCAACGGTGTCGCCAATCTTCAGGGATTCCGGATCATCCTCGGGCAGGTGTAAAGCGTACTCGTCCTCTTCGGCGACAACAGTTCGCAACGCTTGAAGCGTCGCGTCGTCTCCAATGGTAAGCGTACCCTCGCGTCGATTCGGCTCGAATTCGATGCGGGTGTACAAGCTCGCCAGGAGATCAAACTGTTTAGTGCTCATTTCGCCGTTCGTCGATCATCTCTTGCAAGAGAGCCTCGGGGAGATTATGGAGAACCAATGTTTGGTTGACATCATCGAACATGATATTGCCGGACTGCAATGCGTCGCGATCGAATTCTACCGTCCAGGCCGGCGTCTTGCCCTTGAATCGCACAAGACTGCGCAGCGACCGTTTGTCGGGGACAAAGCCATCCGAGAGCTGAACGCCTTCGTCAGCAAATACGGCACGTAGTGCCTCCGGTTCGTCGGGCATCAGGCGGTTGGCAAGCGCATCGAGACTCAACGGCAGCTTGTCGTCGGCACATTGCGTGCAGTATTCGTGTGTTTGCCGTAGAAGTTGGTCGCGCTGGGCCTGCTCCATTCCGCGATCCGTGGCAAATTGCTTCAGGCAGGTGATCAGCTTCTTTGTCTCTGCCGACGACATGACAACATCGTCGCAGCCGAGGAAATGTTTGAAGTAGTCGGACACCTCCCCGCGGCCTTTGAGGAAGCTGATGTATCGTTCGTTGCCAGCAAGCCAGCCGGTGACATCCACACGCCCTGCAACCCGGAGGGCCGCTAAATCAAGATGCGGGCTGTCGATAATGTCGAGGCCATCCGTGATGGCAGTGCCAATCTTGTCAGTGACAATGGCAACCAGTAGGAAGTCCGTGGCCCCGTTGTTCACATGAGCGATCAGGACATAGCCACCCGTAGAAAGGCGTGCGGTATCGGCTCTGTCTCTCAGCACTTCCATCATGCGGAGAGAGAGCTGATAGAAATCGATGCTGTGGTCGTTGAAATACTCACGGGCCAGACGAGGTGTTGGGAAATTGTCCTCGTTGGCTTCGAACTTGCCATAACCCTTACCAGTTTTCTCAGAGTACAGGCGGTGAATTTCGGAAACAAGCCGCTCAACTGCCTCATTCACTGGTACGACTGCATTTCGGGGGACGACCTGCGCGTTAAGTTGGCGCTCCTTAATGAGTTTATGGACGACTAGTCCGGAGATGCGCTGCTGCGGTGCGTTCATGCTTGAGCCTCTTGCGTTATGCCAGCAGCTTTGCCTTTTGCTCGGCAAACTCCGCCTCCGTAAGGATCCCTCGCTCTTTTAGGGTGGCGAGGCGTTCCAACTTTGAAACGATGTCATCTGCAGCTGCAGGGACCGTTGGTGCCGATGCGGGGGCTGACGCGGCCCGCCTATAAGCGTGCAGTGCATCGCGCACTTTGTTCGTGAAAGCGACCACCGTCTTCTTCCAGACGTTCTTGATGACTCGCTCGCTGGCACCGTCTTCAATGCGAATCTCGCCAAAGAACAAGCCCGTAGTACCGGAAACAGAATTGATCTTGTCGAGGTTGATTGATACTTGCTTCAGGCCGTAAATGAGGCCTTTGTCGAGAAAGAGAACGCGATGATCGGTCAGCGCAATAAGCCAGGTGTTGCCGTCCATCAGTCCGGAGGTGAATGCCAGCACCTGTTCGCCTTCCATCAGGATTTCAGGAAGGTGGTTCAGCTCCTTCTTCGTAAAAAACTGATCGTCACCGATCTCCCGGGCAATTCGGTTGTACTCGATTTTGAGCTGTTCTTTATTCGCGTTCTTGAAGTCAAACATGCTGCAATCACCTTCTTGGTAAGCGTTGAGTTATTGCGCCGGTCTATGCTGTCTGACGTGGCTCCTATCGGCCACGCCTCCCAGCTGACTGCGAGGGCACGATCCATTGCAGCCCCCTTCCACCTCCCGCCTCAAGGCACTCGCGGGTCTGACCATTGGGCATCTTTACGACGCTCCCTGGCGAGTAGATCTGCCCTTCGAATTGACACGAGGGATCTTGTAGGCTGCTCGTTGGCGCATCGGCAATCGCGGAGCGTGCGAAGTAGATCGCAGCGCTGAAGGAAGCGAGCGCTATCAGTGCAGCCGCAATGCCCACTACTCTGAAATGAGCCAACCGCGTCTGCAGTTGCATGCAGCGGCTGCACGACAATGGCTCATGTGCTGGGGGTGCGTCTGACGGTTCTATTGCGCCGGTCGCCTTTGCTTCAAGGCGGTCGAGCATCTCCATAACACTCTTGAAATTGTCACTGGGAATTTCTGAACGGCGCGATACGGAATATTCATTGAAGATCTCTTCGTAGATCTCAAGGCGATCCTTGCCGAGAACCGGCATTAGCTCGTCCACGCGCGCTTTGATGGCTTTGTCCTGCTGCCAAGTGATATATCGCGGCTCGGGCGTCGATGCGGCGGCCATGTTGATCACGTTGCTGAAATGCCCTTCATTGCGCGCAGCTTCATGCACAACGTTTCCTGCGACTACCTGGCCAACATCCCCATCAACTGCAACATCGTTCTTCTTCATTGGTCCGTCAAAATCAACTACACGACAAAAAATAAACGACCCCTACATTCCCGAAGCGGCTGGCGTCATCGCGTCCAGCTCTGTCGGCAAAGCCCGCTGCAAATCCCGCGGGCTATTCCTTCTTCTTTTTCCTGCCCATATTGATCGTGAAGGGCCGGGTCACGGTGAGATCGCCTTCGACATACTGGCCCACCTCGCCCTTGATCCGTACGTTCGATACGGGCTGGTCTTGCATCCCGCTGATCAGCGCCAGCACTCCTGCGCGGCCGCGAGCATCCAGCTTGCGAAAACCGCCGAGCACTAGCTCCTCATCAGGCGGCAACTCTGTACCGGATCGACGTCCCGTCACGACATACAAAACGTCGACGCCGCTCTCATGCCAGTTCGCTAGAGCAGCGATACCTGGCTCGCGTTCGCCCGCTTCGTAGTTCGAATATGTCCGTGTGGCTACGCCACCCCGCTGAGCCATGACGGCCTGCGAAAGCCTCAGCCGAACACGTTCCTCGGCGAGCCTTTCACCGAAATGCACATTCATGCCTTTTATCCTTGACTATCTGCACGAACGTGCAGATAATTCTGTTGTGCAACGCTAACTCACACAAGTATATCCGCCATGATCCAAGCTAAAACGCCTCGGACCCGCTCCCCTCGTGGGGTTCTCAGCGACAAGCCGGTGTGCGTTCGCCTGCTCCCCGCAGAGCGGAAAAAGCTGGAACAGCTCGCCGTCAAGGAGAACCGTTCCGTGTCGAGCTTGGCCCGTCTGGTGTTGCTTGAGGGCCTTGCCGTCTATGAGAGCCGCTCGTCCTGAGCGTCGTCACCATTCACATTTCAGTCGAGGACCGCATGTATCCCGATCCGAAACGAGTGCGCGACAACCGCATGGTGCTGCGCTTCAACGACTACGAGTTCGACCTCATCACCGCGCTGGCCAACTACCAGGGCGAGCAGCCTGCCACTCTGCTGCGTCAGATGATCTTCCGTGAAGCCGAAGAGCTTCTGGCGCTGGGTTCGAATGTAGAGACGCGTAGCGCCTGAACGAAGTCACTTTTGAGCTGCCGAGAAGATGCCGGACATCGAAATCCAACTGACCGAGCAAATAGAGGCAGTGCTTGAAGAAGTGCGCCAGCAGCAAGGCCTGGCAACGATCGAACAGGCCGCCGAATGGCTGGCCAAGGCCCGAATCCGGCGCGCTGCTGAGCGCATGACGGGCAAACGCCGTGCTTTTAAATTGGTTGTACCTCCGGGGAAATCGCTGTGAAACTGACCTGCCCACACTGCGAATCGCGCATGAAGATTCGCACCAGCCGCGTGGTGTCGCTGCTCTCCAAAGAGAGCTACTGGCAATGCCCCAACGTTGATTGCGCTTACACCTGCAAGGCCATTACTTCTGTCATCACGACAATCGCGCCGAGCATGAAACCCAACCCGCAGGCGTACTTGCCCGTCGGCCGACAGCGTGCATCGATCACCGATGACAGGCAGCTGGACCTGCTGAAGACCTGATCTAGGTCCCTCCCCCTATCCCTGCTGATTCATTCCGACGCGCCCCGTTTCCGGGGCGTGCGGGATTCCTTTTGCCCGAAGATTCATGAACCCAACCCGTAGCGACAACACGGATGCCATCCTGCGCGAGGCCGCGGCGCGGCTCCTTCGCGACTACAGCTTCAAGTCAAAGCGTGGCGGCGAGAAGCTGGAGAACGGGGTATGCCCGTCCTGCGGCAAGAAGACGCTGTGGGCCTACGGCGAAGCACCGTGGGTGGTGCGCTGCAACCGCTTGAACCACTGCGGCGCCGAGCTGCACATCAAGGATTTGTACCCCGATCTTTTCGAGAGCTGGTCGGATCGGTTCCAGCCAACCCCCGAAGATCCGAAGGCATCGGTGAATGCCTACATGCGCGACGCCCGAGGCTTCGATCTCGCCAAGGTGCGCGACTGGTACACGCAGGAGAGCTATTACAGCCACGAGCTAAAGATTGACCTTGCCCCTGTTCCACGAATCCCATAACCGAGGGAATTAGGCAGCCCGGTGTTGCTGAGCTGCGGACCAGTTTTTCTCGAACGTCATGGGGCTGACGTAGCCCAGCGTCGAGTGGAGTCGGCT
>NZ_VZOW01000016.1 GCF_008801835.1 Cupriavidus pauculus
TGTCGAACAACGGCACGGTGGACTACGGCACGATTTCGGCCAAGAGCTTGAGCGCTACCGACGTCACCAAGCTGCCCGATCGTGACGTGACGATGACGATCAACTGCGAGGCGGCCACCAAGGTTGGTTTTTGGGTAAACGACAATCGGCAAGGAACAGCGTCCTTTATTTTGGAGGACATCGATCCGGCAGCGTGGGCTGTGTATCCCTTGGGCCTGGGTGCTGTGGACGGCAAGAATCTGGGCGCCTATGAAATTCAGGCCCGTGTCGCAGATGCGACGGCAGACGGCGCCGCCGTGGGCGACGTTGTGTATGCGAGCAACGCGAATTCTGGTTCTCTATCGGATAACGGAAACTATACGGATGTAAATTCGGTAGTGTCGTGGTCTGACACCGAAGGCGGCGCCCCGCATGCGTACAAGACCATCTCGCAAGTCCTTCGCATCGTCGGCGGCCTGAACAGCACGGCCAACCTGCCGTCGCTGACATCGAACGTTGAACTGGACGGTTCGGCCACGATCACGTTGGCGTACCTGTAATCGGCTTGACCCGGACGCCTCGTTGAAACCCGCATCGCAACGATGCGGGTTTTTTTTCGGCCGTCTGCCGCTGCCAAGCATTGGCCCCCAACAGTTTCTGACACGTGATTGCGCTACAGTTAGCCCCACACGATTTGTCCACTTCAATAAAAGGCTATCCGATGTCTGATTTTGTAGTCGATCGCGTATTGCTCACTAATGACGATGGTATCGACGCGCCGGGCTTGCGTGCGCTGGAGGACGTGGCGGCCGCGCTGGCGCGCGAGGTATGGATCGTCGCGCCCGAACATGACCAGAGCGGCACCTCGCATTCGATCAGTCTGCATGCGCCGCTGCGCATCGCCGCACACGGCGAGCGCCGCTTTGGCATTTCGGGCACGCCCGGCGATTGCGTGGTGATGGCCGCGCGCCAGATCATGCGCGACACGCCGCCAGACCTGATCCTGTCCGGCATCAACCGCGGCGGCAACCTTGGGCTGGAAACGGTCTTCTCGGGCACGGTCGGCGCGGCGATGACGGGCATGCTGCTCGGCATCCGCTCGATCGCGCTGAGTCAGGTGTTCACTGATCGCAACGCCGTAAAGTGGCATACCGCGCGCGCCCTGGCACCGGGCGTGATCCGCCAACTGGTGGCCACCGGCTGGAGCGACGGCGCGTGCCTTAACGTGAATTTTCCCGATGTGGAACCCGACGCAGCCGGGCCGTTGACGGTATCGCGGCAAGGCCGCGGGCTGGTCCAAGCTATCGACGTGCGCGCGCACGTCGATCCGCGCGGCATTCCTTATCACTGGCTGCAGTTTTCCCGGGCACCGCGCGCCGATGTGGACGACGCGGAGGCCGTGGTGGTGGCGCGCGGCGCCATCGCTGTGACGCCGCTGCAGTTTGAGCGCACGGCCGACGATGTTGCACGCGATCTCGCCGCCGCGCTCGGCGGGCGCTAGTAATTGCGCCCTCAGGTTGCAGACTGAGGATTCCGGCTTGCCTGTAGCAGATTCCAGGCACCAGTGTCGACGGGCGACGGGCGACGGGCGGCCAGGCCAGCGGCAGTCATGGGCCAGCGCCCCCGGCGCCCCCCTCATCGGCCGCCGCAGTCATCGCCCGAAATAGCCCCCAGAAATCAGCCGCGCCCCACCTCGGACTCACGCATCAACAGTGCCACCGGCAGCGTCGCAAACATGTCCTTGGCGCGCAACCACCCCGCATGCGACGTGAGGCTGTGGCCAGTCAGCGCGTCGGTCCATGCGCCGTCGCCCACGTGCAGGCCCGTATCGCGCCAGCATTGCGGTGGCACGCGCGGCAGGGACTGATCGACATGCCGCGCCGCCAGCCGCGTGACTGCCACCACCATCTGCACGTTGCCGCATTGCCGCGCAAACGCCAAGACGTTGTCCGCCAGCTCTCCGCTTGCCGATAGCGGCGTGTAGCTGCCCTGCGCGAACAGGTCGGGTTGCGCCTGGCGCAGCTTCAGCGCGCTGCGGATCAGTTGCTGCTTGATGCGGCCGTCCTGCCAGTGCGAGAGCCAGTGCGCCCAGCCCGCGCGGCAGTCGAGTTGCGCCTGCAGGCGCGCGTAATCCGGGGCACGCCGATTGTCGGGATCAACGAGACTGAAATCCCACGTCTCGTTGCCCTGATAGCGGTCAGGCACGCCCGGCGCGGTCAACTGGAGCAGCGTCTGCGCCAGACTGTTCAGCGCACCGGCAGGGCCGATCCGCGCGGCAAAGCGCCCGATCCGTTCCAGCACGCTGTCGGCCTCGCCGCTGGCCAGCGCAGGCAGAAAGGCTTCGCACGCGGCTTCGTATTCCTCGTCCGGATGCGTCCAACTGCCATGCCGCTTGGCTTCGCGAATCGACTTGCGTTGCCACGCCAGAATCCGCTCGACAAACGCACGCTGCGTCTCTTCCGATTGCAGTGCGAGAGGATCCGCTGGCCACGCGCCCACCAGCGTCTGATACAGCATCAGGCGGTCCACGCCATCGGGGCCCTTTGGCGATGCAATCAGCAGCGGCGCAAGTTGCGCTTCCCAGCTCGCCACGGCGTCGGCCCATTCGTCGGGCAGTTCGCTCAGTACTGCCAGCCGCATGCGCGCATCCTCGCCACGCTTGTGGTCGTGCGTGGCGACGGCCAGCATGGCGTGGGCGAATGCCTTGCGCCGCGCGGCCATGCGATCGTGAAAACGCGCCGGCGCCATGGCCAGCGTGCCGGGATCGCTGCCCACTTCATTGCGCGACAGCAGGCGTCCGTAGCGATAGAACGCCGTGTCCTCGGTCGATTTGGCGGCCAGCGCCGGCATCAGTTGCTGAAGCTTGGTGCGTAGCACGCCGGCGGGCGTGTCCAGCGGTGCGTCATCGCGCAGGCGCTGCACGATGAAATCGAGCGCCGCTGCTTCGTCGGGCGACAGATGCGCGCGCGCCGCGTTGGCTGCGGACGTGACCATGTTGTCGTCATCGGTGGCGTCCCGCTCGTCATCGGCGCAGCCATCGCGCCCGACGCTGGCATCGCCGTCATTGCCGGAAAGCGCGCGGACGTCATCACGCCCGGTGTAATAGCTGCGGTACACGGGAATCGCCGTCATGAAGGCCGACAGCGCGCGATGTAGCGCGTGACGGCTCAGGTCGCGCGTGATCGGCTGCGCACGGGCCGCGTCGTGCAGGCGCGTGCACAGCGCGTCGACTTCGGCCACCAGATGGCGCGCCAACACGCGATGGCGTCCGGCGCGCACTTCGTCGCAGAACTTGCGGTCGCTGCCGCTGATGCCCATCCACAGCATGTTCAGCCGTGCTTCGCCGCGCAGGTCGTGCATCACGGCGCTGACTTCGTCCATGAAGTCGTAGCCGGTCGTGCCGTCCGTCTGCCAGTCGCGCGGCAGCGGCTCGTTCTCGCCAAGAATTTTCTCGACCACCAGCCACGGATGCATCAGTGCCAGCGGCGCGGGCCGCCCGGCGCGCAACGTATCCAGACGCGCGCGCACGCGGCGGCAATAGCCTGCCGGATCGGCCAGCCCGTCGACGTGGTCGATGCGCACGCCGTCGATCCAGCCCTCGCGATAGAGCCGGAACACCAGCGCGTGCACCGCTTCGAACACGTCTTCGCATTCCTCGCGCACGCCGGCCAGATCCGTGATCTCGAAGAAGCGCCGGTAGTTAAGCGTCGCCGCGCCCGCTCGCCACCACGTCAGCCGGTAGTGCTGCTGTTCGAGCAGCCGGTGCAGCGCCTCGGGCTCGTGCGCGATGTCGTCGGAAATATCCTGACTGACGCTGGACTCGCACAGCGGCAGATCGAGGTCGCCATAGCGCAGGCTTGGCGCGCCATCGTCATGGCGCTGCACGGTCAGGGCGCCGGATTGCACGATGTTCCAGTATGGCTCGCCAAGGATCGGCAGCACCACCTTGCCGCGCAGGTCTGCGTCGGCGCACTGCCAGTCGATGTCGAAATAGTGCGCGTAAGGGCTTTGCGCGCCGCGCGCCAGCACATCGCGCCACCATGCGTTGTGCATCGCGTCGGCTGCCATGTGGTTCGGCACGATATCGAGCACGATGCCAAGACCCGCGGCGCGCGCGCGTTCGGCCAGCGCCAGAAAGCCTGCTTCGCCGCCAAGCTCGGGATTGATGCGCGTGAAATCGGTGACATCGTAGCCGTGCGTGGATC
The DNA here is from genome assembly GCF_008801835.1 of Cupriavidus pauculus. GTDB lineage: Bacteria > Pseudomonadota > Gammaproteobacteria > Burkholderiales > Burkholderiaceae > Cupriavidus > Cupriavidus pauculus. Next base: position 4,185 of record NZ_VZOW01000016.1, read on the forward strand.
CCGGTCGCGCCGTGGTGATCGGCGACAGGTACAGATGGCTGACGCCAAGGCCGGCGTAGTAGGGCACCAGATCGGCGGCGTTGGCAAACGTGAATCCCGCGTGTAGTTGCAGCCGCGCCGTCGCGCGTGGCACGCCGGCGTGGTCCAGATCGGCGGATTGCGTCATGGCGATGTGTTGGGCGAATCGGATGCGGGATGCAGACAGGCGATGCAGCAGTACCCGGGCAGCGTGCCCGCAGTCAGCGACGCGATGGCACCGGCCTGGCTGGCGTGCAGCATCTGCCCGCCATCGCACTCCACCTGCACCGGTGCTTCGCCCAGATTGAGCCAGATCGCCAGATGGCTGCCGTCGCCCATGCGCCAGCGCGCCACCAGTGCCTTGTCGGCAAGCGGCGTGACGCCGGCGGTGCGGCAATCGCGCAGACGCGGCACGATTTCGTGTCGACGAATCGACAGCAGCTCGCCGTAGTAGTGGTTCCACGCGCGGCAATAGCCGTCGGTGTCGTCGCAAACGGGGCGCGACGCGTCGAAAGTTTCCAGTGCATTCGGGTCCGATATCTGCGCCGCGCGTGCGTCGTCGCGGAAGGCGCTCGACGCGGCGAATTCGCGACGGCGTCCGTCGCGCACCGCTTGCGCCAGTTCGGGCGGATGATCGGTGAAGTACAGGAACGGCGTGCGAGCGCCGTGCTCCTCGCCCATGAAGACCAGCGGAATCTGCGGGCACAGCAACTGCAACGCCACGGCGGCGCGCAGCGCATCGGGATCGGCCAGCGCAGCCAGCCGTTCACCAAAGGCGCGGTTGCCGGTTTGATCGTGGTTCTGCAGGAACATCACGAACGCTGTCGGCGAAAGCCCGGCGCTGCGCTTGCCGCGCCGTACCTCGCGCCCTTGCGTGGGACCGTCGGCGTCGCCGCTGCGGTGCGGTGAGACCTCGCCCTGCCACGCGAATCCTTCGGACAGCACGCGCGCCAGATGATGCAGCGCCGGCACGCCGGGTTGTTGAGTGCGCGCGGCGCCCGGCAACGGCGCCTGGTATTCGCGATAGTAGCCGTCATGTTCGTCCGTCAGCAGCACATGCAGCGCGTGATGGGCGTCATCGTTCCATTGCGCGTCGAATCCGGCCTGCAGCAGGCTCGCGTCGTTGTGGTCGTTTTCCAGCACCAGATGGATATGGCGATTGGGCAGGCATTCGCGCAGCGTGGCGGCCAGCTGCGGCAGCCAGCCTTCGTCTTCGATCGCGTGCACGGCATCGAGACGCAGGCCGTCGAAGCGGAACGATTCGAGCCAATAGCGTGCGTTCTCGCCGAAGAAGCGACGCACTTCGGCGCGGCGGAAATCGATGGCGGGGCCCCACGGCGTCTGCCGGTCCTCGCGAAAGAAGGCGCTCGCGTAGCGATGCAGGTAATTGCCTTCGGGGCCGAAATGGTTGTAGACCACGTCGAGCAGGACCATCAGTCCCAGGCCGTGCGCGGTGTCGATCAGCGTGCGCAGATCGTTCGGGCTGCCGTAGCTGTGCTGCGGCGCAAACGGCAGCACGCCGTCGTAGCCCCAGTTGCGCTGGCCCGGAAACTCCGCCAACGGCATCAGCTCGATGGCCGTAAAGCCGAGCGTCGCCAGCCGCGGCAATTGCGCGGCGGCGCCGGCGAAGCCGCCATACAGGCCCACGTGCATTTCATAGATCACGGCCTCCTGCCACGGCCGGCCGCGCCATTCGGTGTGCTGCCATGCGAAGTCGTTGGCCGGACTGTCCGGCGAGCACAGCACGCTGGCGCCGTGCACGCCGTCCGCCTGTCTGCGGGACGCAGGATCCGGCACGATGGTGCCGTCGTCGAGGCGGAACCAGTAGCGCGCCCCGTCACAGCATGGCGCCACCGCTTCGAACCATCCGGAGCGGGCTTCGACCATTGGCACGGGCGCCATGCCAGCCACTTCCAGTCGCACGGTCTGGCCTTGCGCGGCGGCGTCGGGCGCCCACAGGCGGAACCGCACGCGGCCATCGGCGAGCCTGACCGGGCCGAACTGATACGCCTGGGCGCTTTTGTCGCCGCATGGCAGCAGGCGCGCGTCGGCGCCCAACGTCTGCCAGTTCGGGGGAGGCGCCACACCGCCGCGCGGCGGCATGGCGGGGACAGAGCTCATCATGATGCGCTACCTCGGGCAAGAGTCCGGCAAGTTTCAGGCGAGCGTTGCGGCGGGGCCGGGGTCGGCAGCGGACAACGCCGCCGTGTCCGGCACGAGCACCGGGCGGCGCGCGCGGGCGGGCGTGGGGCGCACCGGCACGGTCCCGATCCTCTCGGCTTCAGCTTCGGCATGGGCAGGCGCCACCGGCAGACCGGCCAGCGCTGGCGACAGTGCGCCATACAGCGCCAGATACTGCTGCGCCGGCGATTCCCAGCCGAAGTCGCCTTGCATGCCGCTGCGTTGCAGGGTGCGCCAATGGCGCGGGCGGCCATACCAGCCTAGTGCACGCGCGATGGCCACGCCCATCGATTCGACCGATTCGCCTTCGAACACGATGCCGTTGGCACGCGCCAGCGGACTGGTGCCGTTGCCCACATCGCGCACGGTGTCCGCCAGGCCGCCCACACGCGACACGATGGGCACGGTGCCGTAGCGCATCGCGTACACGGGCGTCAGGCCGAACGGCTCGAAGCGGCTGCCGTGCAAAAGCGCGTCGGCGCCCGCATGCAGCAGATGCGCGTCCTCCTCGCGATAGCCGATGGTCACGCCGACACGTCCGGGATGGCGCTGCGCCAGCGCACTGTATGCCGCTTCCAGCGCCGGGTCGCCGCAGCCGAGGACCACGAACTGCACATCGTCATGCGTGGCCAGCGCCTGCTCGATCGCCGGCAGCGCCACGTCGGCCATCTTCTGATGCGTCAGCCGGCTGCCCATGGCGATGATCGGGTGGTCGGGGTCCTGCGGCAGACCGTGGCGTGCCTGCAGCGCTGCCTTGCATACGCGCTTGTTGGCGATGCTGCGCACGTCATAGCGCTGCGGCAGCAGCCGGTCGGTGGCGGGCGACCATGCATGGGTATCGATGCCATTGGGAATCGCGCCCAACGCCGCCGCGCGGTGGTTGAGCAAGCCATCGAGCCCATGCCCGAAATGCGGCGTCAGGATTTCGCGCGCATAGGTGTGGCTGACCGTGGTGATCCGGTCGGCATAGCGGATGCCGGCCTTCAGGAAATTGATCTTTCCCCAGAACTCGATGCCGTCCGGCGTCAGGCAGCTTGCGGGCAAGCCTATACGTTCGGCGCACTCCATCGGGAACACGCCCTGAAACGCGAGGTTGTGAATCGTGCAGACGCTGGGAATGCGCAGGCCGCGCAGATGCATCAGCAGCGGCGTCAGCGCGGCATGCCAGTCATGCGCGTGCACGAGGCTCGGCACCGGCAACGGCGTCTCGCCAGCGGCAATGGCCGCCGCGGCGTGCGCCAGCGCGGCAAAGCGCTGGGCGTTGTCGCAGTAGTCGCGGCCGGTGGCGTCCACGTAAAGCGAGCCAGGCCGGTCGTACAGCGACGGGCAATCGAGAAAAGCCACGCGCACGCCGCTATCGGGCATCAGCCCCAACAGCAGCCGCGCCGGACTATGTCCGGGAGGCAGCGCCATCGGCAGTTGGATCGTGCCCAGGCTGCGCACGTCGCGCGCCGCGGCAATTGCGCGCGGATAGCCGGGCATCAGGATGGTGACGTCGGCGCCGCGCTGCGCCAGTGCCTGCGCCAGCCCGCCCACGACATCGGCCAATCCGCCGGTCTTGGCCAGGGGCTGCGCTTCCGCCGCGACAAACAAGGTGTTTGCGTTCAAGGTGAGACTCCCGCTCATTGCTGTTCTGTTCTATTTGGGACGTGCTGCCTGCGGCGTCGGTGACGGCGCGGCGTACAGCAATGCGAACTTTGTGCCAGCTTGCGGCGGTGCAAAATGCAGTGCGCTTTCCTTATGCCGTCAACGGCGGACGCCGCGCGGCAGAGCGGACGACAAGGTCTCGGATGTATAAGCTGCTGGCGCTGTTGTAGAAAGTGCAGCGCCGCGCCGGCGAATGGGCCACCTCTGTAAATGTTCGCCGCGCCCTGGCGCGGGAGGGAACAAAGCTTCAGAACCGATGCAGTGGCGTGCGAGGGGGCGTGCGAACGGGCGTGCGAAAAAGCTGTGCGCATCGGCGTCCGGGATCGAGCACCCGGACGCGCATCCGGCGCCGTCTACTTGCAGCGCTCGCTGAATCCGCCGCTGGCTGGCTCGCCTGGATCGGCGGGGCGATGCGGCCCCTGCACCTGGCCGCTCGAGCGTCGCAGCAGGCAAACCGGCACGGCGTTCACATGCCATACGCGCTCGGCGTATTCGCGAATCGCACGGTCGGACGAAAACCGTCCCGAGCGCGCCGACGACAGCACCGACATCCGCTGCCAGCGCTGCGTATCGGCATAGGCCGCCGACACCTCGCGCTGGCACTGCAGATAGGATGCGAAGTCCGCCATCAGCATGTACGGATCATGCTGCAACAGGCCGTCGAACAGCGGACGAAACACCGCGGCATCGCCCTTCGAGAAGAAGCCGTGCTGGATCAGATCCACTACCGCGCGCAGTTCGGGGCTGCTGTCGTAATAGTTGGCCGGGTGATAGCCGGCCGCCTTGAGCGCGTAGACCTCCGTGGCATTGAGGCCGAACGGGAAGAAATTCTCCGCGCCGATGGCGTCGCGCAGTTCGATATTGGCGCCGTCCATGGTGCCGATGGTCAGCGCGCCATTCATCGCGAACTTCATGTTGCCGGTGCCTGACGCCTCCTTGCCAGCCAGCGAAATCTGCTCGGATAGATCGGCCGCCGGATAGATCTTCTGCCCGTAGGTGACATTGAAATTGGGCAGGAACACCACCTTGAGCCGATCGCGCACCTGCGGATCGCGGTTGACCACATCGGCTACCGACGTGATGAAGCGGATCATCAGCTTGGCGTAGTGATAGCCCGGCGCCGCTTTTCCGCCAAACAGGAAGGTGCGCGGCAAGACATCGGCGTGCGGATCGGACTTGATCTGGTGGTACAGCGCGATGATGTGCAGCACGGCCAGATGCTGGCGCTTGTATTCGTGGATGCGCTTGACCATCACGTCGAACATCGATGTCGGGTCCACCGACACGCCGGTGCATTCGTGGATCAGGCGCGCCAGGTCGCGCTTGTTGTCGAGCCGCACGGCCTGCCACTGCTCGCGGAACGCGGCGTCCTCGGCAAAAGGCTCTAGCGCCTGCAGTTGGTCCAGGTCCTTGATCCAGCCGTCGCCGATGGCGTCACTGACCAGCCGCGTCAGGCGCGGGTTGGACAGCGCCAGCCAGCGTCGCGGCGTCACGCCGTTGGTGATGCTGGTGAACTTGTCGGGCCACATGGCGTGGAAATCCTGCAGCACGTCCTCGCGCATCAGCCGCGAATGCAGCTCGGCGACGCCGTTGATGGTGTGGCTGCCCACGCACGCCAGCCCGGCCATGCGCACGTAGCGCTCGCCCTGCTCGTTGATCAGTGACAGCCGCGCCAGCCGCGTCGCGTCGCCGTAGAAGCGGATGCGCACTTCGTCGAGGAAGCGCGCGTTGATCTCGCAGATGATTTCCAGATGGCGCGGCAGGATGCGGCGGAACAGTTCCACCGGCCACTGCTCCAGCGCCTCGGGCAGCAGCGTGTGGTTGGTATAGGAAAACGCGCTGCGCGTGATGTGCCAGGCGTCGTCCCACGCCAGGTCGTGATCGTCCACCAGCAGGCGCATCAGTTCGGCAATGCCGACGGCCGGATGCGTGTCGTTGAGCTGCACGGCGAACTTCTGGTGGAAGCGCGTCACCGGGATGCCGTGCGTGGCCAGCAGCCGCAGCATGTCCTGCAGCGAACACGCGACGAAGAAATACTGCTGCTCCAGCCGCAGTTCCTTGCCCTGCACGGTCTCGTCGTTGGGGTAGAGCACCTTGGTCAGGTTTTCCGAGGTGATCTTGCGGCTCACCGCACCCAGGTAGTCGCCCCGGTTGAAAGTGTGGAAGTCGAACGCCTCGGTGGCTTCGGCGCGCCACAGGCGCAGCGTATTCACCGTGTTGACGCGATAGCCGAGAATCGGCGAATCGAACGGCACGCCGACCACCGTCTTTTCCGGCACCCATCGCACGCGATAGCGGCCGCGGTCGTCGGTGTAGTGCTCGGTGCGTCCGCCCAGCCGCACCTGTACGGCCCATTCGGAACGCTGGATCTCCCACGGGTTGCCGTGACGCAGCCAGGTGTCGGTGGTCTCCACCTGCATGCCGTCGATGATGTTCTGGTGGAAGATGCCGTATTCATAGCGGATGCCGTAGCCGAGCGCCGGGATTTCGAGCGTCGCCAGCGAATCCATGAAGCACGCCGCCAGACGCCCCAGGCCGCCATTGCCGAGGCCCGGCTCTTCTTCCTGCGCCAGGATGTCGTCGAGATCGAGGTCGAGCGACGCCATCGCGCCGCGCACCTCGTCGACGATACCGAGGTTGACGAGGTTGTTGCCCAGATGCGGGCCCATCAGGAATTCGGCGGAAAGATACGCCACCGTGCGCGACGGCTGTGCCTGATAGGTCTCAGCTGTGCTGATCCAGCGCTGTACCAGCCGGTCGCGCACGGTATGCGCCAGGGCCTGGTAGAGATCGTTGCCGCTGGCATGACCGGGAAGCTTTCCCTGCGTATAAAAAACGTGATCGAGAAACGCGCGCCGGATCGTGGCGCTGGACATCGCGGTTCTCGTGTCGTCGCCCTGGTCATGCTGCGACCGGACTTCTTGAGCGGTACTGCGGTTTGCATCGGCATGGGCCGGCCAGAGCCGGGATGCATCGGTCATCACGTAACTCCTACACGAAAAGGACAAATAATCGATATCGATGGGCGCGGCGCGATCTTTCATGCTAGAAATCGTGCCTCCGGCGTCAAGTTACAGACTGCCGGTAAAGCTGGTATGAAAGCTGCTGCACTGACGATTCCATTTTTCACGTGAACGGCTGCGAGGCGCACCATGGCGAACCAGATTCCGCACGACCCCGTACGCAAGCCGGACCCCCGGCCCGACCAGAGTCCCGATCACGGCAAGGAAAAAGGGGATCAGCCGGCACGCAACCTGCCGGACAAGCATCCAACGCCGCCCTCGGCCACTCTGCGTGGGGCGCGTGCCGCGCGAGCGGTGCGACGCTGGTCGACCGCGCGCGGCGCGCATGCAACGTAAGGATTCCAGCACCCTTGGCGCGATCGTTGTACGAATTGCATTCGCGCTATCTGCGGATCGCGAAGCGCCAGCTATGATTAAAAGGCGCTGCCATGGGGGCCACGATAAAACCCGTTGCAGCCGTATGGCAAAGCGCCGCGGAACGCTGCGACGATTGCCGCAAGAATCGTCACAGAGCGCTGCCATATTTCCATAGAACAATCCGAACAAAAGGGACTCCGCATGCCGGACCTGCAGACGGATGGCACGCCAGGCGTAGTCGTGCGCCGGGCGGGGAGGGAATCGATATCGGATGGCGCGCCCGCGCCAGGGGATCGCGCGCGTGCGCTGCTCGATGCCGTGGACGATACCGCGATCTTCGAGATCAGTCTCGACGGGCATGTCTGCCTGTGGACCGAGGCTGCACGCCGCACCCTGCTGTACACCGAACAAGAAGCGCTGGGCAGCCACCTGTCGCGCTTTCACTCCGTCGAATCCGCCGCCACCGGCGAGCCTGCGCGCTGGATCGAGGCTGCCCGGCAAAGCGGACGCGCCGAAGACCGCGGCTGGCGCGTGCGTCGCGACGGCAGCGTGTTCTACGCCAGCGCAGTGCTGGTGGCGTTGCCTGATGCCGATGGCGCACCCAGCGGGTTCGCCGTGGTCTATCGCGACATCACCATCCAGTACGCCGCCGAGGAACATGCGCGGCAGACAGAGGCGCGCCAACTTCAACTGCTGGCGCAGCTCGACGATACCGCGGTGTGCGAACTGAGCGCACAAGGCGAGATCCGCAACTGGAGCCCGGGCGCCGAGCGCCTGTTCGGCTATACCGCGGCCGAGATGGTGGGACAGCCGCTGTCGAGCCTTTATCCGGGCAACGATGCTGCGGCCGATGGCGAACAGACCGGGCTGCAAGCCGTGCGCGCAACCGGCAGCTGGTGCGGCGAGCAACGCCTGCAGCGTCAGGACGGCACAGTGGTGCGCTGCCGCATCCAGCAGGTGCTGCAGCGCGACAGCGCCGAAAGCCTGTCCGGCATCCTGTGGACCGCGCGCGATATCACCGATACGGCGCGGCTCGATGAACTGGAGCGCGCGGGCCATCGCGTGCAGGCGTTCCTCGCCATCCTGGCCCACGAACTGCGCAACCCGCTGGCGCCGATCCGCAATGCGGTCGACGTGATCCGGCTGACGCCGGGCGGCGACACGCGCATTCGCCATTGCGCCGAGATCATCGGCCGCCAGTTGCAGTTGCTGACGCGGCTCGTCAACGACCTGATGGATGTGGGGCGCGTCACCAGCGGCAAGCTGAAGGTGCAACGGGTGCCGATCCTTTACAACGACGTAGTCACCGCATCGATCGAGGCTATCCGCCCGGCGCTGGATGCGGCCAGCCAGACGCTGACGGTCACGCTGCCGCCCGGGCCGGTGTTCGTCAACGGCGACGCGGCCCGGCTGGAACAGGTCATGTCGAACCTGCTCAGCAATGCCACCAAGTACACGCCGCGCGGCGGCACGGTGACGGTGCGCGTCAGGGCCGACGATGGCCAGGTGATCACTACCATCAGCGATACGGGACGCGGTATTGCCGATGCGGCGCTCGAGCGCATCTTTCATCTGTTCGCGCAGGAGGGCGATGCCGACACCGCGCGCAGCGGGCTCGGCATCGGCCTGGCCCTGGCGCGCGCGGTGGTCGATGCGCATGGCGGCGCGATCCGGGCCAGCAGCGCGGGCGAAGGTCGCGGCAGCACGTTCACGGTGATCCTGCCCGAGGTCGAAATGGATGGCGCCGGCATGCAGCGCGCCAGCCCGGCCACATGCACGGGCCAGCGCATCCTGATCGTCGACGACAGCGCCGATTCGGCAGACAGCATGGCCGAGTTGCTGATCGTGCTGGGACACGACGCGCGGCCGGCTTACACCGGCCTGCGCGCGCTGGAGATGTTGCGCGACTTCACGCCCGACGTGGTGCTGCTGGATCTGGAAATGCCGGACATGAGCGGCTTCGAAGTGCTGGCGGTGCTGCGCCGCGAGCATCCCGGCCTGCGTGTGTTCGCTCTGACCGGCCGCGGCACGCCCGAGGACCGGCGACTGACCGAATCCGCCGGCTTCGACGCGCATCTGGTCAAGCCACTGACCGTGGAGGCGCTGTGCCGCGCGCTGGCCGGAGACCTCCGCGCGTGATTTACCCATCGCTGCGCTTGCCGGTATGCGTTGCGCTCGCGCTGGCCTCTTCGCCATTGGCGGTCAGCGCCGCAATACGGCGCCGCACTTCGGGACGGTCGAACACGTTGCGCACGTCGGCGTCGATGCGCCGTTGCCAGTTGGGGTGATCGGCGATCGTACCGGGCAGGTTGGGCTGCTCACGCAGCGCAAGCAGGTCTTCCATCGGCGCCAGGCGCAGCGGTGTCGCGGCGCGCCCGAGCCACTGCAGCACGAGATCGACCGGCGCGGCTTGCGGCGGCGGTTCGTCGCCATGCGCCACGCCTGCGTCGCACATCGCCTGCCATAGCGCGCTGCGCTCACGCGCGCGCGCCGCCATGGCCGACGCTTCGGTTTCATCGGCGCCCAACTGCCGCAGGCGCGCGCGCCACGCGATGTCGTTGCCGGACCACCATCCGACGATGGTCGGCAGATCGTGCGTGGTGGTCGTGGCCACCGCTTGCGCGGGCCATTGCCACGGCGGCAGGAACGGCGCGGACGCATCGGCGTCTTCATCGGCGTCTTTATCGACGCACGCTTCATCGGATGCCTTGGTGCCCGTGTCGGCGGATTGCGGCGTCGCCGCTTCTTTGGCCGCATCCTCTGCCCCAGCCGCGTCGTCATCCTGCGCCGCGCGTTCGAACCACAGCACGTCGATGCCAAGCACGCCGCGTGCTTCGAGCGCGGCGTTCAGCGTTTCCGGCACGGTGCCGAGGTTTTCGCCGATGATGATCGCGCGGTGCCGCCAGGACTCGATCGCCACCAGGCGCAGCAGATCGTCGAGCGGATATGACAGATAGGCGCCGGCGCTGGCGGGCGCGCCCGACGGCACCAGCCAGATGCGCGCCAGGCCCAGCACGTGGTCGATGCGCAAGCCGCCCGCGTGGGCCAGATTGGCGCGCAGCATCTCGATGAATGCGGCGTAGCCATGGCGACGCAATCCGCGCGGCGAGAACACGGCCACGCCCCAGTCCTGACCCAGCGGGTTATAGAGATCGGGCGGCGCGCCTGCATGGCAGCCGTTGATGATTTCGGTCTGGCGCGTCCATGCATGGCTGCCGCCAGGGTCTGTGCCGACGGCCAGATCGGCAATTACGCCGATCGCCATGCCCGCGCGGCGCGCACGCTGCTGCGCGTCGTCGAGCCCGTCGGCAGCCAGCCATTGGACGAAGGTGTGAAAGCCGATGGCGTCGGGATGCTCGGTCGCAAACGCGGTAACGGCCGCGCCGTTCGGTGAGCGCAATGCCACTGGCCAGCGTCGCCAGTCGGCCGCGTCGGCGATGGCTTCTTGCAAGGATTCAGGCGAGAGGCCGCCAGCGGCTTCGCGCTCGCGCACGTCGGCAAGGCGCGCGTTTTGAATCGCTTCGAAGCACGCATGGGCCAGCAGCGCATTGCCGCCGCGCGCACGGAATGCGGCAAATGCCTGACGTTGCGTGGTGCTGAGCAGCGTGTCATGCCGCTCCCACAATGCGCGCAGCAGCGCATGGCGTGCGTGCGCCAGCGCCGGCCAGTCGATTTCCGCGCGCCGCTCGGCCAGTGCCAGCGCGTCGCCCAGGCCCAGCGCGGCAATCGCGTCGGCCACGGCCTGTTGGCCGAACACACGCGCGGGATCGGCGTACAGCGCATTGAAAAAGATCCGGCTCGATGGCGAGTACGGGCTGTAGCGTTCGGGCAGGCCCATGAAGCCCGCGTGCAGCGGGTTGATCGCCACCGCATCGGCGCCGGCACGCGCCGCGGCTTCGGCGCAAAGTGCCAGCGTGCTCAGGTCGCCCAGTCCCGTATCGGCGCCGCGCCGCAGGCCGTAGAGCTGGACGGAGACGCCCCAAGGTTTGCGCGCCTGCGCCGCGCGCGGCGAAGCGGCTAGTGCGTCGGCCACGCCAAAGCATCGCGGCGGCGCCACCGCCACGATGGTTTCGGCATCGCCCAGCAACAGACGGTGATAGCCCCACTGCGCAATCGGCTCGATCTGCATGGCGCTCTCGCTGATGCGCTGCGCCACGCCCTCGATGATCGTCCCGTCCTCGAGATCGAGACGATAGGGCCGCTGCGGCACGGTATGCGCCCACGGCACGATCACGGGCTGATGCTGATCGGCGGTGATCAGCGGTGGCAGCGGCTGCGCGCCGTCGTCAGCAGCCAGCCGCGCGTGCGACGCCGCGCATTCGCCGGCGGATCCACACGGCAGCTCCAGCGCCGTGAGCACCGCGCGCAGGGCCTCGTCGGTCAACGCCTGCGGCCGGTTCCACGCATCGCGCCAGTGCACCTGCAGGCCCGCGCGCGCTGCCAGTTGACGGAGCGGATCGCCGGTGGTCATTGCGATGGACCCTCGTCCTTGGGCACGGCAGCCGCCAGCAGCGCCACGCTGTGCGCCGCCACCTTGTACGCGGGACGGCCTTCCTCGTCGGCCGGCACCGGATCGTCCTCCAGATCGGGCGCAGCGCTATCGAACAACAGACGCCAGTCCTCGCCCGGCGCTGGCGTGCGGAATACTACGTCCTCGTGGGTGGCGTTCAGACACAGCAGGATGACTTCGACCTCTTCCTGCGCCGTGTGCGTGGCGCGGCGCAAGGCCAGCGTGCGCTCTTCCGGGTTGGCCCATTGGTCGCTGTTCAGCTCGTTGCCATCGGGGCCGAACCACGCAATATCGGGCAAGCCCGGCGCCGGTTGCGAGCGTCCGTGCACGAAGCGGTTTTCGGTCAGCACCGGCAACTGGCTGCGCAGCTCAAGCAGGCGGCTCACCACGCGCAACATCGGCGCGTTGGACGGATCGCCCGCGTCATTCCAGTTGAGCCACGACAGTTCGTTGTCCTGGCAGTAGGCGTTGTTGTTGCCCTGCTGGCTGCGGCCCCATTCGTCGCCGGCGGTGATCATCGGCGTGCCTTGCGATAGCAGCAACGTCGACATCATCGCGCGCGCCACGCGGCTGCGCGTTTCCAGGATTGCCTCGTCGTCGGTCGGGCCTTCCACGCTGCCGTCCGGGCTCCAGTTGGCGCTGGCATTGTCGTCGTTGCCGTCGCGGTTGTCCTCGTTGTTGGCCTCGTTGTGCTTGTGGCTGTAGCTGACCAGATCGGCCAGCGTGAAGCCGTCGTGCGCGGTGATGAAGTTGATGCTGGCCCACGGCTTGCGATGACGGCGGTCGAACAGGTCCGCGGAGCCGGTCAGACGGGCCGCCAGTTCGCCACGCTGGCCCGCGTCGCCGCGCCAGAAGCGGCGCACGTTGTCGCGGTACTTGTCGTTCCATTCGGCAAAGCCGGGCGGATGGTTGCCCACTTGATAGCCGCCGGGGCCCAGATCCCACGGCTCGGAAATCAGCTTCACGCGCGACAGCACCGGATCCTGCAGCAACGCATCGAAGAAACCGCAATTGGGATCGAAGCCAGTCGGCTCGCGGCCCAGCGTGCTGCCCAGATCGAAGCGGAAACCATCGACATGGAACACCTCGACCCAGTAGCGCAGCGAATCCATCACCATCTGCAGCACGCGCGGATGCGAAAGATTCAGCGTATTGCCGCAGCCGGTGTCGTTGACGTAGTGCCGTTCGTCGCCCGGCATCAGCCGGTAGTAGCTGGCGTTGTCCAGGCCGCGCCACGACATGGTGGGCCCGAGTTCGTTACCTTCGCAGGTGTGGTTGTAGACCACGTCGAGCAGCACTTCGATACCGGCCGCATGCAGGCGGCGGATCGCGATCTTGACTTCATGGAGCTGGCGGCCGGACATGTACATCGGTTCCGGCGCGAAGAACGCCAGCGTGTTGTAGCCCCAGTAGTTGCGCAGGCCGCGCTCGATCAGGAAGCGGTCCTGCAGGAATGCATGGATCGGCAGCAGTTCGATCGAGGTGACGCCGAGCTTGTGCAGATGATCGATGAAGCGCGGATCGGCCAGGGCGGCAAACGTGCCGCGCGCCTGCGGCAGCAGATCGTCGCGCAGCATCGATGCGCCGCGCACGTGGACCTCGTAGATCGAGGTTTGCGGCCACGGATGGGCGGGCGGGCGATCGTCGCCCCAGTTGAAGCTTTCGTCGACCACCACGCTTTTGGGCATGGTCGGCGCGCTGTCGCGGCGGTCCGGCGTGAGGTCGGCGCGCGGGCTGTTCAGGCGATAGCCGAACAGCGCGTCGGACCAGCGCACCGGTCCGCTCAGCGCGCGCGCATACGGATCCAGCAGCAGCTTGTACGGATTGAAGCGATGGCCGCGCGCGGGCTCGTACGGGCCGAACGCGCGAAAGCCGTATTGCAGGCCAGGCTGTGCGTGCGGCAGATAGCCATGCCAGATCTCGTCGGTGCATTCGGGCAGCTGCAGGCGCTGCACTTCCTTGCGACCATTGGCCGAGAACAGGCACAGGTCGATGCGGCTGGCGTTGGCGGAAAACACGGCGAAGTTGACGCCCAGTCCATCCCAATGCGCGCCAAGCGGCCACGGTTTTCCGGGCAGCAGGCGATCCACGGTATTGCTCGCCATCCAAGAGGCTCCTGTTTGTGGTTGTTGTCGGTGTGGCGGTGATTACAAATCGGTTGCGGGGCGCAAGACCAGCGTCGCCAGCGGCGGCAGCGTCAGCGCCACCGATGCCGGCTGTCCGTGCGATGGCGTCGCGTCGGCCTGCACGCGCCCGCCGTTGCCCAGGTTGCTGCCGCCGTAGACGCCGGCGTCGGTGTTCAGGCATTCCTCCCAGTCGCCCGCAAACGGCACGCCCACGCGGTAGCCGTAGCGCGGCACCGGTGTCATGTTGACCACCACCAGCACCGTGTCGCGGCTGTCGGCCGCGGCGCGGCGCAGATAGGCAAAGACGCTGTTCTGGTGATCGTCGCCCACGATCCACTGGAAACCTTCGGGCCGGTGATCGGCGGCATGGAGCGCCGGCAGGCTGCGATACAGGCGGTTCAAATCGCGCACCAGCGAATGCACGCCGCGATGCGCGGGCTGATCGAGCAGCGCCCAGTCGAGTTCCTCGTCATGGTTCCATTCGCGCCACTGCGCGAACTCGCCGCCCATGAACAGCAGCTTCTTGCCCGGGTGCGTCCACATGAAGCCGTAGTAGGCGCGCAGGTTGGCAAAGCGCTGCCAGTCGTCGCCGGGCGCCTTGCCGATCATCGATCCCTTGCCATGCACCACTTCGTCGTGCGACAGCGGCAGCACGAACGCTTCGGACCAGGCGTAGACCATCCCGAAAGTCATGTCGCTGTGGTGCCATGGACGGTGGATCGGCTGGTGTGACAAATAGCGCAGCGTGTCGTGCATCCAGCCCATGTTCCACTTGAAATGAAAGCCCAGGCCGCCCGATTCCACACTTGCCGTGACGCCGGGCCATGCGGTGGACTCTTCCGCGATGGTCAGCGCGCCGGGGCAGCGCTCGCGCACCAGCGCGTTCATCTCGCGCAGAAAGGCCACCGATTCCAGGTTCTCGCGGCCCCCAAAGCGGTTTGGCACCCATTGGCCCGGCTCGCGGCTGTAGTCGCGGTACAGCATGGACGCCACGGCGTCGACGCGCAGCGCATCGGCGTGGAAGTGTTCGAGCCAATGCATCGCGTTGGCCAGCAGGAAGCCGCGCACCTCGTTGCGGCCGAGGTTGTAGATCAGCGTGTTCCAGTCCTGGTGATAGCCCTCGCGCGGGTCCTCGTGTTCGTACAGCGCGGTGCCGTCGAATTGCGCCAGCCCGTGCGGATCGGTGGGGAAGTGCGCGGGCACCCAATCGAGGATCACGCCGATGCCGGCCTGGTGGCAGCGGTCGATGAACGCTGCAAACCGGTCTGGTGGACCCAGCCGCGATGTGGGCGCGAATAGCGAGAGCGGCTGGTAGCCCCAAGATCCGCCGAACGGATGCTCGGTCACCGGCAGCAGTTCGATATGCGTGAAGCCCAGATCGCGCACGTACGGAATCAGCCGCTCGGCCAGGATATCCCAGCCGCGCCCGGTATCGTTGGCCGCGCGCTGCCACGACATGACATGCAGCTCGTAGACCGACATGGGCGTCGCATAGGGATCGGTGCGTGCGCGCTGTTCCAGCCACGCCGCGTCATTCCACTGGAACGGCGGCGCCATACGGCCCGCGCACGCCACCACCGACGCGGTGGCCGGCGGCAGCTCGGTGGCCTGCGCCACCGGGTCCGCCTTGTCGGGCAGCGCCTCGCCGTGCGGGCCGGTCATGTCGTACTTGTAGCGGCTGCCGCCCGCCGCGCCCATCGCCTGCGGCACGAACAGTTCCCAGACTCCGGACCCCAGGCGAAGCCGCATCGGATGCCGTGCAGGATTCCAGCCGTTGAAATCGCCGATCACCGACACACGTTGCGCGTTGGGCGCCCACACGGCAAAGCGCACGCCGGGCTCTCCCTCGATCGTCAGGCACTGCGCACCGAGGCACTTGCCCAGTTCCAGATGGCGGCCCTCGTTGAACAGATGCAGGTCGAGATCGCCAAGCAGCAGGCCGAACGCGTACGGGTCGGCGCTGATCTGCTCGCTGCCGTCCGGCCAGCGGACGCGCAGGCGATAGTCCTGGACGCCTGGCAGGCGCTGCGCGTCGGGCTGATTGCCGACCGGATTGCGGCCGGTCTCAGGCCAATCGGGCAAGCGGCCCGCGAACACGCCGTCGGGATGCAGTTGCACCATGTCGGCCAGGAAATCCCCATGCGCATCGGTAAGCTGCATGGCTGCAGCGCCGGGTACCACGGCGCGCACCGTCATGCCATGTTCGTCGCGATGCGGACCCAGCACGCCGAACGGATCGGCAAGCCGACCTTCGCGCAGTGCATCGATGACCGGACCCGGCAGGGTCGGCGCGGGCAGGTCGAGCGCGGCGTCATTGCTGGCCATGATCGTCTCCCAGAAGTCTGCGGACCAGACGCGCCAGCCCGCTGGTGGGCAGGTCGATCCACGCCACGCGATTGGCCGCTTCATAGCCCACCTCGTAGGCCGCGCGTTCCAGCAGGAACAGGTCGAGCAGCGGATGCAACTGCTCCGGCGTGGCCCACGGTTGCGCAGCGGCCGCCATGGTTTGCGCATAGCAGTGCAGGAACGCGTTGCCGGCCGTGGCGCGAAAGCGGTCGAGCAGCGCGGCGCGCCGTTGCGCCTGCGCGGGCGGCAAGGTGGCATGGGTGCGTTCACGCCGATCGGTGCCGACCGTGGCCGCCGCGTAATCGAGCGAGCGCAGCAGGCCGGCCACGTCGCGCAGCGGCGACGTCTTGCGCCGGCGGAAGGCCAGCGGCTGGCGCGGTTCGCCTTCGAAATCGACGATATAGGTGTCGTTCTGCGCGATCAGGATCTGTCCCAGATGGAAGTCGCCATGGATACGCGTCTGCAGGCTGCCCGGCGCGGCCGTGGCGAGCCGCGCCACCAGACGCGGCAGTGCGTCGCGGCTGTCCAGCAGCATGTCGATATCGCTGGCGAAATCGCCGGTGGCCGACTTGCGGTGTGCCTTCAGCAGATCGAGCGCCTCGTTCAGCGAATGCAATGCCTCGTTGGCCCATTCGCTGGCATGGTCCTCACCGGCGGATTCGGGCGCAAACGCAGCGTCTTCGGCCGGCCGCGCCAGGACCGCATGGAGTTCGGCCAGACGCCGCCCCAGCGTGCCGACCATCGCGGCATAACCGTTCAGTGACTCGTCGAATTCGTCCTCGCCGTCGGTGGAGGGCAGCGCGTCGTCGATGGTGCGGCCCAGGTAGTCGAGCGTCCAGTCCCAGCCATCGCCCTGGTTGAGGATGTAGCCCTGCAGCAGCATCAGTGTATGCGGCGTGCCGTCAGCGCCGGCGCGCACCACTTCGCCCAGCAGCGGCGCGGAATGTGTGTAGCCGTTGGCGGTCAGGTAGCGCGTCATTTCGGCCTCGGGGTGCACGCCGCCGGCCACGCGCCGCACCAGTTTCAACACCGCGCTGTTGCCGTACGCCAGCGAGCTGTTCGATTGCTCGGCCGACATCCACTGCACCGGCTCGTCTTCCAGCGGCGCGGCGGCCAGGCCCGGTTCGGCCTGGAAACGGATCACGCCGCGCGCGGTTTCCGCCTGCACGCCATTGCGCATCGCCTTCACGATGGCGCGCGCGTACGATTCGAGCACGAAGCCGTCGGTGGCCACGCCGACGCGGCTGCCGCGGCGCACGCGCGCCATTGACAGGCCGTGCACCAGTTGCGGCATGCCGTCCGTGCTTTCGCGGTCCCACAGCAGCGCCACCGGCAGTTGATAGCATTCGGTGCGGCCCGGCAGCGAGACTTCCACTTCGCAGTGCCAGATCTCCTCGCTGTTGTCGACCTGCGCGATCGGCCATGCATAGGCCACGCTCACGCGTTCGATGCGCTCGCCCTTCGATGCAAACCAGCGGCGGCGGGCGAGGTAGTGGGGCAGCACCTCGTTGTTCAGCGTACGGCGCGCGGCTTCCGTTAGCTCGCTGCGTTGGCCGACGTTCTGCAGGACCAGCGTGACTTGATCGATCATTTGTTCGGGGGCATGCACGTGCCAGGCGGGCGGCGCCGCGTCTTCGCTCAGCACAAACCAGTAGAAGCCATACGGCGGCAGCGTCAGCAGATAGGTCAGCTGGCCGATGGCGGGAAACGGCGTGGCGCCTAGCATTTCCACCGGTACGCGCCCGTTGAATTGCGACAGGTCCAGCTCTACGGCCTGCGGCGCGCGCGACAGGTTGGCCACGCACAGGATGTGCTCGCCGTCGTATTCGCGCAGATACGCAAGGATCTTGCGGTTGCCGGGAAACAGGAAGCGCAGCGTGCCGCGGCCGAACGCATGGTGCTGGCGCCGCAGCGCCAGCATGCGGCGCATCCAGTTCAGCAGCGAATGCGGATCGCGCGTCTGCGCTTCGACGTTGACGGCTTCATAGCCATACAGCGGCCCCTGCAACGGCGGCAATACCAGCCGTTCCGGATCGGCATGCGAGAAACCGCCGTTGCGGTCGGGCGACCATTGCATCGGCGTGCGTACGCCGTCGCGGTCGCCCAGGTGGATGTTGTCGCCCATGCCGATCTCGTCGCCGTAGTAGATCACCGGCGTGCCCGGCATCGAGAACAGCAGGCTGTTCATCAGTTCGATACGGCGGCGGTCGCGTTCCATCAGCGGCGCCAGGCGTCGACGAATGCCGAGGTTGATGCGTGCGCGGCGGTCGGTGGCATAGACCTCCCAGAGATAATCGCGCTCGCTGCTGGTGACCATTTCCAGCGTCAGTTCGTCGTGGTTGCGCAGGAAGATCGCCCATTGGCAATTGGGCGGCACTTCCGGCGTCTGGCGCATGATGTCCGTGATCGGAAAACGGTCCTCGCGCGCGATGGCCATGTACATGCGCGGCATCAGCGGAAAGTGGAACGACATATGGCATTCGTCGCCCTGGATGCCGCCGTCCGGGCTGGCCGCGCCGGTGGTGTCGGCCGTGCCGCCGCCGCTGGCGCCGCCAAAGTATTGCTGCGCGTCCTCGGGCCACATGTTGGCCTCGGCCAGCAGCATGCGGCCCGTGTAGTGCTCGTCCAGGTGGCGGCGGATCTTGCGGATAACCTCATGGGTTTCCGGCAGGTTCTCGTTGCTGGTGCCCTCGCGTTCCACCAGGTACGGCACCGCGTCCAGGCGCAGTCCGTCGATGCCGATGTCGAGCCAGAATCGCATCACCGACAGCACTTCGTTGAGCACCTGCGGATTGTCGAAATTCAGGTCGGGCTGGTGCGAATAGAAGCGATGCCAGAAATACGCGCCGGCCTCCGCGTCCCAGCTCCAGTTCGACTTTTCGGTGTCGCAGAAGATGATGCGCGTGCCCGCGTATTTCTGGTCGTTGTCGGACCACACGTAGTAGTTGCGCGCCGCTGATCCCGGCTTGGCCTTGCGCGCGCGCTGAAACCACGGGTGCTGGTCCGACGTGTGGTTGATCACCAGCTCGGTGATCACGCGCAGCCCGCGCGCATGCGCCGCGGTGACAAAGCGCTTGGCCTCGGCCAGCGTGCCGTAGTCGGGATGCACGTTGCGATAGTCGGCAATGTCGTAGCCATCGTCGCGGCGCGGCGACGGGTAGAACGGCAGCAGCCAGATGGTGTCGACGCCCAGGCTTACCAGGTAGTCGAGTTTGGCCAGCAGCCCGGCGAAATCGCCCACGCCGTCGCCATTGGCATCGTAGAAGGACTTGAT
Organism: Cupriavidus pauculus; assembly: GCF_008801835.1. Lineage (GTDB taxonomy): Bacteria > Pseudomonadota > Gammaproteobacteria > Burkholderiales > Burkholderiaceae > Cupriavidus > Cupriavidus pauculus. The sequence continues at coordinate 23,667 of NZ_VZOW01000016.1, forward strand.
GTGCAGCTGATAGATGACCGCGTCCTTGTACCAGAGCGGATCCGCATTGAGCAGTGCGGCGTTGGCGCGCTCGGAGAGTCGCTTCATGCCGTTTCTCCTTGTTGTTGCGGGCGCACATACCAGAGCGCAAACGGCAATTCGTGCGGATCGAGGCGGATGCGCTGGCGTTTGCCGTGCCACGTGAAGCGCTTGCCGTGCATGAGGTCCTCCGCGTTTAGCGCGGCGTGGTCGGGCAGTCCCCACTCCCACAGCGGCAGTTCGATGTCGCATTCGCGGGCGGCGCGCGGATCGAGGTTGATGGCGGCCAGCAGCACGTCGTCGCCGAACTCGCGCTGGCGCACGGCCTCCGTGCCCGCCGCGCTGGCCGGATCGCACGGATCGGCGCGCACATAGCGGGCGAAATACAGCACCGCGTCGTCGCTGGCGTGATAGAAGCGCAGCCCGAGATGGTTCTGCAGCGCCGGATGACTGGCGCGAATCTGATTGAGCCGCGCGATCTCGGCCACGATATTGCCCGGCGCCTGCCAGTCGCGCACGCGCAGCTGGTATTTCTCGGAATCGAGATATTCCTCGCGCTCCACGCCGTTCAGCACCAGCGGGGCGCCTTCGCAAACCTCGAAACCGCTGTACATGCCCCACAGGCCGGACAGCAGCGCGGCCAGCGCGGCGCGAATCAGAAACGCGGGACGTCCCCCGTTGTGCAGGAAAAACGGGTTGATATCGGGCGTGTTGACAAAGAAGTGCGGACGATAGAACTCGCGCAACGGGCTCTGCGTCAGCTCGGTCATGTATTCGGTCAGCTCGGCCTTGGTATTGCGCCACGTGAAGTACGTGTATGACTGCGCGAAGCCCAGCTTGGCCAGCCGCGCCATCATCTTGGGCCGCGTGAACGCCTCGGCCAGGAACAGCGTGTCCGGATATCGGGCGCGCACATCGGCGATCATCCATTCCCAGAACGGCAGCGGCTTGGTATGCGGATTGTCGACGCGGAAAATCCGCACGCCCTGTTCGGCCCAGAACATCACCACGTCGCGCAGCGCCTGCCACAGCTGTTCGCCGGCCGGCGGAGCGGCGTAGAAATCGACGTTGACGATGTCCTCGTATTTCTTGGGCGGATTCTCGGCGTAGCGCAGCGTGCCGTCGGGCCGGTGCGAGAACCACTCGGGATGCTCGCGCAGCCACGGATGGTCGGGCGAGCACTGGATGGCGAAGTCGAGCGCGAGCTCGATGCCCATCGCGGCCGCCGCCTGGCGCAGCCGCTGGAAGTCCTCGAGCGTGCCCAGTTGCGGGTGGATCGCGTCGTGGCCGCCTTCGGCGCTGCCGATCGCGTAGGGGCTGCCGACGTCGCCCGGCTCGGCCTTCAGGCTGTTGTTCTTGCCCTTGCGGTGTGCCTGGCCGATGGGATGGATCGGCGGAAAGTACAGCACGTCGAAGCCCATCGCGCGAATTGCCGGCAGACGCCGGATCACGTCGTCGAAGGTGCCGTGGCGATTGACGTCGCCGCTTTCCGATCGCGGAAACAGCTCGTACCAACTGGCGAAGCGTCCGGCCAGACGATCGGCCTCGATCGGCATCGCGGTGGGATAGCGGCTGGCGAACGGCCGGCCGGCGGGCGTTGCCATGGCCGCGCGCATGGCGGCTTCGGTGCGAGGTGAAAGCAGTATTTCCAGGCGCAGCGCATCGTCGCCGGCTGCTGCGTCGAGATCCGCCAGCAATGCGGCGGCATCGTCGATGCCGCTCGCCTGCGGGCTGTTCAGCGTTTCGGCTACCAGCCGCGTGCCTTCCTCGATCTCGAGCGTGATCTGCACGCCGGCCTTGCGCTTCTTGCCGATTTCGTCGAGCCAGCTTGCAAACGCATCACGCCAGGCTTCGACCGTGAACTCATGGCGTCCCAGCGCCACCATCGGAATGCTGCCGCGCCAGCGGTCGTTGTCCACGTGCGTCATCGGCGCGGCGTGCCACTCCTGGTCGCCCGGGCCGCGCCACAGCACCGCCGCGGCCAGCTTGTCGTGACCGTCCATCCAGATGTCGGCGGTTACCTCCACGCGCTCGCCGACCACGCGGCGCACGGCAAAGCGGCCGTTGTCGACGCTGGGCGAGAGATTTTCGATGGCCACGCGCGGAGCGGCCAGCGCCGACGCCAGCGCGCGGTTAGTGGTCTTGCGCCCGTTGGGCGCGCGCTTTGGCGCGGCAGCCGCAGGCGCGGGCCGGGCTTCGTACAGGCGGATGTCGGCGGGCGGCAATGTGATGGTGCTGGAAGGATCGAGCGGCGTATCGGCTTCCAGCGCGCTGCCCGGGCCGCCTGCGGCGGGTGTCAGCGTGGCGGCCGGCTGCGGCAAGGCGCCCAGCACGCGGTCCGCGCCCAGGCAGGCGGGCTCCAGCGGGCAGGGATTGACCACCACCGTAAGCGCCGGTGCGGCGGGCGCGCCATTGGCGGCATACCTCGGCACGCGCGCCAGTACCGTCAGCGGGGCGCCGGGGCCGCTGACGTGCCGGATGGCAACGGCCGGTTCGGGATCGCGCGCGGTCAGCCACGCGTTGGCCTGCATCAGTTCGTGCGTGAGATCGTAAGGCGCGTCGACGATGTCGCCGGCTGGGCCGTCGCCCTGTCCCGCAGAGGACACGGCACTGCCATCGAAGCTGGCGGCCTGCGCTGCGGCAGCGCCCGTTTCATACCCGGCCGGCACCAGCCAGCCGTCGCCGATGGCGGCGGCGGTCCAGAGCGCGCGGCGCGCAGCCAGCACGTCGACGCCGTCGGGCGCCAGCGCCGGCGCCGCCAGCACGCGGCCGAAGCGGCGCAGCCGGGCGATCTCCTCGGTCAGCCAGGCGCTGCGATAGTCCCACCAGGGCAGCGACGAGAACGCGCCGTCGAACGGCACGCTGGCGAGCTCTTCGAGTTGCGCGGGCGAAGTGCCGGGCGTCCAGGCCAGGAACAGCGCGTCGCCCTGACGCCGCACGGTTTCGATCAGTTCGGTCCAGTGTCTAGCGGCCACGCGCGCCGGGGCACGGCAGCAGAAACCGGCCGCGCCGGCCTGGACGGCGTCGCCAAGCTGCGCGCTCCACCACGCCACCAGTTGCTCGGCAATCGCGTCGTCGAACCATCGCGCGCGCACGCCGGGCAGATGACTGTCCGTAGCGTCGGGGCTGCCCGACGGACGCGCGTGATCGACCCAGCCGTCATGCTGGCCGGCGATGTTCGACGGCAGTCGATCGAGCGCCAGATCGAGCAGCGGGGCAAGCCCTTCGGCGCGGCAGGCCTGTAGCGCCTGGTGCAGGGCGTCTTGCGACGTGTGAGGCGCTGACCAGCCGGCCAGCAGGATATGGTCGAATCCGAGCGACGCGGCGCGTACCAGCGCGTCGCGATCCACTGCCCGGGCGTCCGTCAGATTGAGTTGGCATATGCGCACTGCAAGAGTCCTCTGGCCGTGAGCGCCCCGGGGCAGGTTGGGCGCGCGACGTCTGTTTCGTCTGTTTCAATTCGGACCGGACATGCGAATCACGTGCCAGTGTGCGCGCCGCGACAGGATTTTCAGCACGGCCGTGGTGGAGCAACGGAATGGTGGAGATCGACGGTAACCGGACCAGGAAGGCGGACCTGTCAGGGTTGTAAAAATTGCGTGCGTGGCGCCCTGTTCAGGGTAGGAATGGCGTGTGCGTCGGGCGCTCCACATCCTCCGTTCGGGTGACGTGATGCGTCGATGCGCAGGCGACCGACTGTGCGAAATGGAAGATGGCGGGCAAAAAAAACGCCGGGAGACCCCGGCGCGCCATCAGCTCGTGCGGTACACGTCGAGCCGGTTATAGAGCGTCTTCAGGCTGACGCCGAGCGCCTTGGCGGCCTGGCGTTTGTCGCCGTCGAAGCGGGCCAGCGTGGCCAGGATAATCTCGCGCTGGGTATCGGCCAGTGTGGTGCCGACGCGCACGCTGACCACGCCGTCCACCGTGGTGGGCCGGGGCGGCTGGCTGGACATGCCGGGGTTGCCGATTTCCACCTGACGATCGGCCAGGATGTACGCGCGATAGATCGTGTTCTTCAGTTCGCGGACGTTACCGGGCCAGTCGTAGCGCGTCAGGCGTTCCAGCGATCCGGGCGCGAAGGTCTTGTCGGTCTGCTCCATGGCGTTGAATTCATCGAGAAAATGGCGCGCCAAGACGGTGATGTCCTCGACGCGTTCGCGCAGCGGCGGAATATGGAGCGGAAACACCGCCAGCCGATAGAGCAGGTCTTCGCGCAGTTGGCCGCCGCGCACGGCTTCCATCGGGTCGCGGTTGGTGGCGGCCAGGATGCGCACGTCGCTCACCAGCGGCGTATCGCCACCGACACGATGGAACGAGCGGCTTTCCAGTACGCGCAGCAGCTTGATCTGCATCTCCACCGGCATCTCGGTGACTTCATCGAGGAACAGCGTGCCGCCCTGCGCCTGTTCGAAGTAGCCGGCTTTCTGGTCGAGCGCGCCGGTGAAGCCGCCTTTTTCGTGCCCGAACAGTTCCGATTCGATCAGCGTCGGGGCAATCGCGCCGCAGTTGACCGCCACGAACGGGCCGTTGCGGCGATTGCTGCGGTCGTGTACGGCCCGCGCCACCACCTCCTTGCCAGTGCCTGATTCCCCCACCGCCAGCATGGTGACGTCGGTCACGGCGACGCGGTTGAGCTGGGCGATGAGGCGTTGCATGGCTGGCGACGTGCTGTCCCAGAGCGGCGAAACCTGGGCCGGGGCGGCACGGCGCCCCGGCGTGCGGGCCGGGGGCGGGACGGAGCGTCCGGAAGGGAGCGTGGCAGTGGTTGACACGGATTTGTCTGGCGCGCCGCCCTGTCCCGCCGGGGGCACATATGCCGCGATGGGGGGTGCGAGCGCTTCATGATGGTGAAGATGCCTATCATGCTATCCGCTCGAGCGCCCAGTGGCTACCGCCCGAGGACGCGTCGCGGCATGATCCCACAGGCGTGTAAGACAGACACTGGCATATCGGCCAGTGTGCAATCATTACACTTCAGCCTAAACCGGCGCGCGAGGCGGCAGTCTCCAACCGTGCGCCTAACTATCATTCCACCGCTTCGGCCATGACATCCCGACGCTGGTCAGACGACGTTCCCTACTTGCGCCTATGCCCCACATCCTGATCGTCGACGACGATGAAAACGCCTGCGCGGCGCTGGAGGAAATCGTTGCGATCGAAGGTTTTTCCTCCGCCTCTGCCGGCAATCTGCGCGAAGCGCGGCTGCAACTGGGATGGCGCATGCCCGACGCCATCCTGGCGGACTTGCGTCTGCCGGACGGCAGCGGCATGGAGTTGTTTGACGAGGTGGGATCGGCCGGCGTCGAGGTCATCCTGACCACGGGTTATGCCAGCGTCGAGTCCGCGGTGGAAGCGCTGCGGCTGGGCGCCACCGACTATCTGGTCAAGCCGATCAACGTCACGCGCCTGCAGACCGTGCTCAAGCGCATCGCCACCACGAGCGAGCTGCGCGCGGAAATTCATTCGCTGCGCGGCGAGTTGCGGCGCTACGGCCGCTTCGGCCGGCTGCTGGGCAGCTCCGAGGCCATGCAGGCGGTCTATGACCAGCTCAGCAAGGTTGGGCCGACCGAAGCCACCGTGCTGCTGATCGGCGAGAGCGGGACCGGCAAGGAACTGGCCGCGCAGACCGTGCACGAGTTGTCGGCGCGCCGGCGTCAGCCGTTCCTTGCGGTCAACTGCGGCGCGATCTCGCCCACGCTGATCGAAACCGAAATGTTCGGTCACGAGCGCGGCAGCTTTACCGGCGCCGACCGCCAGCACAAGGGCTACTTCGAACGCGCCGACGGCGGCACGCTGTTTCTCGACGAAATCACCGAGATGCCGCTCGAATTGCAGGTCAAGCTGCTGCGCGTGCTGGAAAACGGCACGTTCATGCGCGTGGGCACCAACCGCGAGCAGCATGCCGACGTGCGCGTGCTGGCGGCCACCAACCGCAATCCGGAGGAAGCGGTGGCCGAAGGCAAGCTGCGCGCCGACCTCTATCACCGGCTCAATGTGTTCCCGATCGAACTACCGCCGCTGCGCGCGCGCGGCGACGACGTGGTGCAGATCGCCAACACCATGCTCGAACAATTGAACGCGGAACAAGGCACGCAGCGACGCTTCTCGTCCACCGTGCTGGAAAGCCTGCGCATGCACGCCTGGCCCGGCAACGTGCGCGAGCTGCGCAACTTCGTGCAGCGCGCCTACATCATGGCCGACCAGGATGTGATCACCGAGGTACAGATCCCACTGCAGGTGGCCGCCGCGCCCACCAGCGGCACGGCTATGGTGTCGGTGCCGGTGGGCATGTCGCTGGCCGAGGCTGACCGCCAGCTGATCTTCGCCACGCTGGAGCAATGCGCCGGCGTGAAGAAGCATGCGGCGGAAATTCTGGGTATCAGTTTGAAAACTTTGTACAACCGGCTGGAGGATTATGCGGCCAAGGGCGAACTGCCCGAATGGCTGCGCACGTCGCGCAACGGTGACGCCAGCCCTCCGGCGGCCTCATAAGCGCGCGTGAGCCGCGGTCCCGCGAGGCGATTCGCCACGGCATGGGCCGATCGCGCAGCAACGCGCCCGCCGGGGCGCACGATTCTTGCGTGCAAGGTGCCATTGCAATTTCCCAAGTGCAGATCAATGGTTGAGCAGCGACATGGCTGACGCCCCCAGAAACCCTTCCAGTGATGCACGCGATGCATCGAGCGCGCTACCGCAGTCCCACGATGTCTGTGATCCCTGCGATGCGCCGTTGCCCGTGCACAGCATCAACGAGGTAACGGCCCTGATGGAGCAGGCTTCTCATGACCTGCGCTCGTCGCTGAATGCGATCCAGAGCTGGAGCTACGTACTCGATCGCTCGATCGATGCGATGGCCGGCCCCGCGCAGCGCGCGCTGGCAGGTATGCGCTCGGGCATGCAGCAGCAGCTGGCACTGATCGAGGAAATGGAAGAAGGCGTGCGCCTGCTGGCGGATGAACGCACCCCGGCGTGGGAAGAAGCCGATCTGCGCGTGGTGGCCGAACAGGCGATTGCCGATAAGCGGCCCGCAGCCGAGGCGCGAGGCGTGATGTTGACCGATCTGGATTGCCGTAGCCCGCAAGGGCGCGATTTTCTGGTGCAGGGCGATTCGCTGCGCATGGCGCCGCTGCTCCGGCACCTGCTGGTGCACTGCATCTGGCGCGCTGCCGCGGGCGGATCGGTCAGCGTGCACCTTACCGCGGAAGACGACTACGTCAAGTTCCGGATTACCGAGAGCCCGCCGGTCGAAAAAACGCGCGGCGCCAGCCGCCTGGCGGCGCTGAGCGATTTCTTCGCGCGCCGCATCCCGCCCGATGGCGGTCATTCGCCGCGCCAGAGCACCGCGCTGCTGCTGACGCGCCGCATGGTCGAACTGCAGGGCGCGCAACTGACCGCGGAAAACGAAGCGTGCGACACCGATAGCGTGACGATCTGCATCGCCGTCCGTTTCCCGCGCAAGCATTCCGCCTAAGCCCAGTCTTCGCTTCCACCTCATGTGCTGCGGCAGTTTTTACCGCCGTGCGCACAAAGTGCAGCGCCTTGTGCGCTGCAACGTCTCTCATGCGCCGCGTCGCGCGCCTTTCCTGTCGTGCCGCTATCGTCATAGTACCGCCTCGATAACGCCGCCATAACGCGGCTGGCCGTCGCCGCGGGGCGGATCTGGCCCGCGTCGCGTTGCGCACGCCTCGGCGCGCGCGTGCGCTGGCCCGGCACTTGCATCGTATGCACACGGAGCCCCGCCAACAGGGGATCCCAACTCGATATGCGATATGCAACTGGAGAGACGCCATGGCACGAGAATCGAAGGGATCGCACAAGCCGTCCGCCAAGCCTTCGACGCAGGCATCGGACAAATCCACGCACGGCAAATCCGATAAGCCGGCCCGCACATATCAGGCCGCTGTCGACGAATCGTTGGACATGACGTTCCCGGCCAGCGATCCGATTTCGCCGGGTGCTGCAGTGCACGCGGAAAAGCAGACCCAGACCAAGCGCGACGACGTCGACTGGAAACTCAAGAAGGGCAGCGAACACCAGCCGACCGGCGAAAAGGCCGCGGCGCACCGCAAGGGCGCCACCGACAAGCGCTGAAGCGCGCGAAGGCGCAGCGCGCCGCGAGATGTCGCGCCAGTTGGCGCCGGCGAGCCGAGCGATTGAAATTCCGAAGCGCCGGCTTGTGCGCCTGGACACCATTGCATTGCAACATGCCTTGAACGGAGCCTCAGGATGTCTACGATCATCGCAGGACGATTCGATACGTTTGCCCGGGCCGAGACGACCGCAACGCGTTTGATGGCCAAGGGCGTCAAGCAGGACGATCTGAACATGTTCTATGTGAATCCGGCCGGCCAGCACGCGGCATATCCGATCGGCGGCGACCACGCGGCCGACCCGGCTGCGCGAAAATCCGGCAAGGGCGCTGGCCGTGGAGCGTTGATCGGCGCGGTTATCGGCGCGGGTATCGGCATCTGCCTCGCGGCGGCGGTGCGCGCCTGGTATGGCGCGAACCTGCAGCCGTGGGTGCTGGTACTGGTGGTGGCATTTGCGACCGGGCTCGGCGCGTATGGCGGGTCGCTGGTTGGCGCGCTGTCGCTGACCAGCCAGCGTAGCGGCCGCATGCGTCACGCGGGCGTTTTGCTGGCCGCGCATGTCAGTCCCGATAACACCACGCTGGTCGCCAACGAACTGCGACAGAACGGCGCGCAGGACGTGGAGCGCGCTGAGGGCCAATGGCGCAACGGACGCTGGGAAGATTTCGATCCCCTGGCCGCGCCGGTGCCTGTGGGCCGCACCAGCGCGAGCGAGCGCGCGTGATCGATTCCCTTTTTATTTTTCACCCAGAGGAGCTGCTCATGAAGCCCGTTGAACCACAAGTACCCCCGCCGCCCGGCGGCCCGGTGCGCGGCGCCGCGATCATCGGCGATGTCGATCAAACAGGAGCCGGCTGCGGCCCGTTTGTGATGGCCTCCGATACGCTCGAGGGAAACAAGGTCGTCGATCCGTCGGGCGAGGAAATCGGCACGATCGACCACATCATGCTTGACGTGCTTGGCGGTCGCATCGCGTATGCGGTGCTGGCGATGGGCGGCTTTCTGGGCATCGGCGAGCGCCTGCATGCGTTGCCCTGGTCCGCCCTGACGCTCGACACGCGCCGCAAATGCTTCGTGCTCGGCGTCGAAAAAGAGCGGATCAAGGCCGCTCCTGGTTTCGACAAGGAGCACTGGCCCACCATGGCGAATTCGCAATGGGCCACCAGCATTCACGAGTACTACGGTATCTCGCCTTACTGGGAAAAGGATCGCTACGATCCCTGGGCTTGAACGCCAGTATTGTCACCACCCGGCTCGGGCGGATGCGAGCCGGGCAAGAATCCGCCGCCTCGCGTTACTGCGCATGCGAGGCGGCTTTCGTTTCTGGATCCGTTATACCTTGTGGTTGACCTGGCCCGGCGGCTTGTTGGAAGGGTCGGCGCGCATGCCGGTGGCTTCCGGCGGCTGTCCCATCGGTTCCTGGGGCGGCGGTACGCGCGTGGTCAACTGGTTTGACACGCCCAGGATGCCGGGCGGGGTGGACGCGGCCTTTTCGATGCGCTGCGCGATGTCTATATCTTCCACGCGGCCGGTGATCGTTACGCGCCGATCCACCACGTGCACGGCCACGCCGTCCGGCATGTCGCCGCCGCACGCTTCGGCGATGCACGTGCCGACGCGCTCGCGCAGTTGTTCGTCTTCGTCGTCGTTGTGAAGCCGCTCGGGCGATGCGTTTGCAGTCTGCGTCATGGTGGTTCCTTTCCTGTCGGACAAGAGATGGACGCGGCCAGCTTCTTGCCGCGCACGCACACCGGTGAGACGCAATCGTCATGCCCACGCGGAGCGCCCAGGTTCACGTCGAGGTTTGTAGAAACGACGTGTCACGGTGCCGGATGACATCCTTGTAGGACGCCACCGACTGAAACTGCATGAGGGCGCTCCCTACAATGTAGTCAGTCCTGCTTCGCATGGGAGCGATTCATGCCACAGCCAACCAATCGCCGCATTCTGCATTTATTCGATCGCTTTGCCGGCTCCGCCACGCGGCAGGCGGGCTCGCCGGTGGCGTTCGTGCTGGCCGTGCTCGTGGTGGTGATATGGGCCGTCACCGGGCCGATGTTCAAGTTCTCGGAGACATGGCAACTGGTGATCAACACGGGCACCACCATCATTACCTTCCTGATGGTGTTCCTGATCCAGCAGAGCCAGAACAAGGACGCCCTTGCCGTGCACCTGAAGCTCAACGAGTTGCTGGCGTCGCATCGCGAGGCCAGCAACCATCTGGTCTCGATCGAGGACCTCGACGAGGAAGAACTACGCCAGCTCGTGGCGTTCTACCGGCAGCTCGCGAAGCTTGCAGACGAGGAGGGCGGCGTGAAATGCAGCCACTCGATCGACGAGGCCAATCTGAATCACCGCGACAAGCGGCAGGCGCAGCTATCGCGCCACGGACGCCACCATCCAGCGGTCCAGCAGGAAACGGGAGAGGCGTCCGCCGCGGCTTGAGCGCATCGGCGCAATCGGGCCGATGCGTGCGCGCGGTCCTTCCGTACACCGTACAACCCATGGCGTAGAAAGCGGCCTGGCCGCACAGGAGCCCACATGGCGACCCACGCGACTCCCCAATCGGCCTCGGCCGCGGCGATCGACATCGACGCTGCGCCCGATCCCGTCAGCCGCGACGTTCGGGTGGTGGCCTACGGCCGCGCCGATTGTGACGATCCGCGCAGCCACCAGGGCGCCACGCTCGCCGGCATCGCGCAGCGCGTGGCGCGGCTGGCCGGCTTCACCTATGCGGGTAGTTATGACGCCGCAACGCACCGCACCGCCGACGGGAAGCTTTACTTCGTGCCCGAGCAAACGCTGATCGGTCTCGATCACGCGCGGCAGCTTGGCATCACAAGCCTGCAGAATCTGTTTGGCGGCGTAGTGCCGCACGCCTTCATCGGCACCAAGGCGATCTCGCATGGGCTCGTGTCTCCCGACGCGCAGGCGCCGGAAGGGTGGAGCGAGGCGTTTGCCGCGCATGTGCGCGACCACGTCCTGCCCGGATTCACGGCGTTCTCGCTCGACGATGCGCGTCGCGCCGGGCAACGCATGCTGAGCGATGGCGCGGTGCGGGTCAAGGAGCCGTGCGGGATCGGCGGGCTGGGACAGCAGGTGGTGCGCAACGCCGCCGAGCTTGACGCGGCGCTGGCCGGCCTGGACGCCGATCGCGTGGTCCGGGAAGGGCTCGTGCTCGAACGCAATCTTGACGACGTGGTGACGTACAGCGTGGGGCAGGTGGAAATTGGCGATCTTCGCGCAAGCTACTGCGGCACGCAAACGCTGACGCCCAACAATGCCGGTCAGGAAGTCTATGGCGGCTCCACGCTGCGCATGGTGCGCGGCGGGCTGGAGGATCTGTTGGCTCACCCGGTGGAAGCGCATTTGCGCGATGCGGTGCGCGCGGCCATCGCCTATCACGCGGCGGCTGTCGCGTGCTTTCCCGGCGTGTTGGTATCGCGCTGCAACTACGACGTGGCGCTGGGCCGGCACGGCGCGCAGGCCTGCCTCGGTGTGCTGGAGCAGTCGTGGCGCGTGGGCGGCGCGACCGGCGCGGAACTGGCGGCGCTGGCCGCCTTTCAGGCCGATCCGCAATGCGTGCGCGCCACCGCCAGCACGCGAGAAATCTACGGAGCTGACGTCACCGTGCCGGCGGGCGCGGACGTCTATTTTCAGGGAGAAGACCGCAGTGTCGGTGCACTGACCAAGTACGCAATTCTGGAGTCCGTTTCCAATGGCCACACATGAAGAATCGATAAAGATCCATACCGATGGCGGCGTCATCGCCGGGACAGTGATCTCGCCCGCCACCAAGTTACCCGGCGTGCTGTTCGTGCACGGCTGGGGCGGCAGTCAGCAGCAATATCTGGCACGCGCCCGTGAAGTGGCGGGGTTGGGCGCGGTGTGCATGACGTTCGACCTGACTGGCCATGCCGGCACGGCCGCGCAATACGAGACCGTCAGCCGCATGCGCAATCTCGCCGATGTGCTGGCCGCCTACGACATGCTGGTGCGGCACCCCGAGGTCGACCGCAACGCCATCGCGGTGGTGGGCAGCAGCTACGGCGGATATCTGGCAGCGGTGTTGTGCGAACTGCGCTCAGTACGATGGCTGGCGTTTCGCGCACCCGCGCTCTACATGGACAGCGGGTGGGAATCGCCCAAGCGCCAGCTGCATCGCGACCAGGATCTGGTGGCGTATCGGCGCAAGGTGGTGGCGGCCGAGAGCAATCGGGCGCTGCGCGCCTGTACCAACTTCAAGGGCGACGTACTTGTAGTGGAATCCCAGCACGACAACATCGTGCCGCACACGGCGGTGCTCAGTTACGTCGATGCGTGCATCCAGGCCAGTTCTATCACCTACCGCGTGCTCAAGGGCGCCGACCACGGCCTGTCGTCCGAAGACAGCCAGCGCGCCTACACCAAGCTATTGCTGCGCTGGCTGCGCGAAATGGTGACCGAGGCGCGTACCGGCCCCGCGGTGCCAAGCCGGCCGTCGAAGCCGTCCAGCGCGACATCGGCGCCCCATCACGACGATGGCCTGTCCACTGTGCCCGACGAGCCGGCACAGGCGGTGACGGCGGGCGACGACGACAACGATCCGCAGGTCATTGCCGCCCAGCCGCGGCGGAGCGCTTGAGGGTCGAGGGGACGCCGCTTGCAAGACTTGCACGATTGGCGCGCGGCTGGCGTGTAAAAACTGCCATGTCCCACAGCGATCACATGTTCGGCGGATGGCATGGCTTGTGCAGATCGTTGCCATATGAGCTCCGCCAATCCTGCCACTCCCCAACCTGACGATGACACAGCCGCCACGGCGGCGGCGCTGAAACGCGTGGGTTTGCGCCACGTCGACGACAGCGAGCCCGGCATTAAGCGGCGCCGCAGCGGGTCCGGTTTTGCCTATGTGGGCCCGGACGGCAAGCGTGTCGACGAGGCTACGCTCGCCCGCATCAACGCGTTGGCCATCCCGCCCGCCTACGAGTCGGTCTGGGTGTGTTGCGATCCGTCCGGTCATTTGCAGGCGACAGGGCGCGATGCGCGCGGCCGCAAGCAGTACATCTATCACCCGGACTGGGCCGTACTGCGCGATGCCAACAAGTACACGCGCCTGATGGCGTTCGGCAGGGCCTTGCCAAGGTTGCGCGGACGCGTGACGCGCGATCTGGCGCGCAACGGTATGCCGCGTGAAAAGGTGCTTGCCGCAGTGGTGGCGTTGCTCGACGCCACGCTGGTAAGGGTGGGTACGCCGCGCTACGCCGAGCAGAATCGTACCTACGGTCTCACCACGCTCCATCGCAAGCACGTTGTGGTGCGGGGCAGTCGGCTGCGCTTCCAGTTCACCGGAAAGAGCGGCGTGACGCACGATGTGTCCGTCAACGATGCGCGGCTGGCGCGCGTGGTGCGCAACTGCGCGGAACTGCCCGGACAGCGGCTGTTCAAGTACAAGGATGGCGAGGGCGACGTCCGCGAGATCGGATCGGTCGACGTCAACGCCTATCTGCACGAAGTGATGGGCGGCGATTTCACGGCCAAGGATTTCCGCACGTGGGCAGGCAGCGTGCACGCGCTGGCGCTGTTGCGCAAGACGGCGGCCGACAGCGAAACCGCACGCAAGAAGGCCGTGGTGGAAGTCATTCGCGAAGTTGCACGGCGGCTGCGAAATACGATGGCGGTCTGCCGCAAATGCTACGTGCATCCCGATGTGCTGACGGCGTTCATGGCCGATACTTTGCAAGCCTTACCGGCACCGCGTTCCGCAATTCGCCTGCGCGCCGACGAAGCGAGATTGCTGGCCTTGCTGGAAAGTACCCAGGCGCCCGCGGCCGCGGCTCGCAAGGCAGCTTGATCGCGTGTAAAGCGGGCGGATGCATGGGAATGTGGTGCGACCATGCACGGGCTTCTCATCGCTTTCTCATCGCTTGTTCACCGCATTTACCCGGCACGCCTATTGCATCGATACGTGCATCACAACAACATCCAGCACGTAGCAAGCGAGGCCCAAGGTGGAACAAGTCATTACGCGGAGCACGCAGGCCAATGGCAGCGGCGCGGCAACCGCCCGAACAGCGCAAACAGCCAAGACAATACAAACAGCACGACAAGAGCGATCGGAAGAATCAGCCGCGCACGCATCGCTTTGCGCTACGCATGCGCCGACGATTCTGCCCGATGTCGTCCTCCCTCATCCCCATCCCAATGCGCGGCATATTCGCGCGGCGCGGCTTGCGACGGTGGCCCGCGCCAAGGGCAGCAGCGCGCGTGCCCTGCGTGGCGCCGATATGCGGCAGGCGCGCGTGCTGATGCAGGCGTTGTGCGAGATGCGTCTGGAATTGCGCAGCCCCGATCAGGCATGGCTCGCAGCGACGCTGGATACGCGCCACACCACGACCATGGCGATGTGGCGCAATCGCGATCGAGCCGTTTTCCTGCAGCCCGAGATCGAGCGCGGCATCGAGGAAAGACTGCACGCGGGCTTTCGTCATGCGCGCAGTGGCAGCACGCACGAAGCCGCCAACGAATTCAAGCGCGCGTATTTTCTGCTGTGCTGCGCGCTGACGCACGCACGCGATATGGCGCGCCGCAACGCCGCCGCATCGGACGCCGCCGCGCGTTCTGAAGGCTGAGGCCGCCGAAAAACGCGGGGGCTAGCGGCGTGCCGGCTTGCAGGGACCGATATATCCCGGCAGTTCGCGCGCGGCCGGGCTCATCGCTAGCCTGACCCCACGCGCGAGCGCAGTCGCGAAGCTGTGATGGCTGTCGAGTGGGCCGTCGATGTGCTTGCGGAAAAAGTCGGCCCAGCGGAAATCCGGATACGCGGCCTTGACCTTGCGATAGCCGCCGGCCAACTGCACAAACGCTTCGAGACTGCGGTACGGGTCGTCGCGCATACCGTGGATATCGCCGGGAAGCTCTTTCAACGGCCGGCGCTTGCCGTGTTCGTCATAGGGATGAACCATGTGCGTGTCGATCATGTGCTTCCAGAACTTGCGTGGCGAAAGATGGCTCAGGTCTGCCCGCACGATCGCAGGCACCATCACGATCCCCATCTCGTGCCACGCACGCACCCAGTGGTGGTGATCGACCACATACAACGTCTGTTCGGGACCGAGCACTACATGAATCCGGTGCTTGTCCAGAAAGCCCGGCAATTCCGCATGCGACAGGCGCCGCGTGACGTGGATTTTCTGCGCGACGTGATAGCCGCCCACCGTGATCTGGGTGGGGCGCAGATGATCGACTGGAACCATCAGTCGGGCACCTTCCCTGAGCAGGCGTACTGGTTCCTTCCGCTTGGTGGTCATCGGCCGTCGTGTGCGAGTGGACGATGTGCTGCAGGCAGCAAGGTTCGTGCCGTGCCGCCGATGCGCGCGCAGGCCATGCGCGCATGTGGCGCCGGGAAAGCTTGCCATCGTTTGTAACCCTTACCCGTGCGGTGGCACGCCGCGACGCTGCGCGCCGCGCACAGCCGTGCGGCATGGAAATTGCGCCATGCGCTGGCAGATCGGTTATCCGTTATTCAATGGGAGCGCTCGATGTCCACGCCACAGAAAGTACCGCCCCAGCACCAGGCGCGCGAGCCGGGGCTGGAAAGCGAGATGACGCCACGGCCGGACAGCGGCGCCGACGACTATGTCGGCAGCGGCCGGCTAAAAGGCAAGGTGGCGCTGATCACCGGCGGCGACAGCGGCATCGGCCGCGCGATTGCCGTCGCCTTCGCGCGCGAGGGCGCAGACGTCGCCTTTTCATATCTCGACGAACATGAGGATGCCCAGGAGACCGAGCGACTGATCACTGAGTCGGGACAGCGCGCGCTGGCGATGGCGGGCGATATTGCCGATGTCGCCCACGCCGACAAGATCGTGGCTGACACCATTGCCCGGTTTGGCCGCCTCGACATCCTGGTCAACAATGCCGCCGAGCAGCACCCGCGCGAATCGCTCGAAGAGGTCTCGCCGGGGCAAGTCGAGGCCACGTTCCGGACCAACGTGTTCGCAATGTTTCATGTGACTCGTGCCGCGTTGCCGCAATTGCAGAAGGGTGCGGCGATCCTCAATACGACGTCGGTGACGGCCTACCGCGGTAGCGCTCATCTGCTCGACTATTCAGCCAGCAAGGGCGCCATCGTCGCCTTTACGCGGTCGCTGGCGCTGCAGGTGGTCAAGCGCGGTATTCGCGTCAACGGCGTGGCGCCGGGACCTATCTGGACGCCTTTGATCCCGTCGACATTCAGCGCGGAGGAAGTGGCCGAGTTCGGGACCAAGACGCCGATGGGACGCCCCGGTCAACCGTTCGAAGTGGCCGCAGGCTACGTGTTTCTGGCATCCGACGCGGCGAGCTACATCACCGGTCAGGTCCTTCACATCAACGGTGGCGAAGTGGTCAATGCCTAGGTCCGCATGGCAGATTGGATTCCGCCATCAACATGGAGAGCGAGCATGTCATCGATTGTCGCAGGACGTTTCAACTCGATTCCCGAAGCCGAACAGATCGCGCAGAAGCTCTATGCACGCGGCTTTTCGGTGTGGGATGTATCGATCATGTCGGTCAATCCCGGCGGTGCGCGCCCGCCCGGCGTTTTGCTCGCGGCACGGGCCAAGGGCGAGCGCCGCGACGAAGCGCTAGACGTCCTGCGCGAGGGCGGCGCATGCGACATCGAGCGCGCCAGCGGCAAGTGGGACGGGGGCCAGTGGGTCGACTTTGATCCGCACCAGCCGCCGACCTTGGTGGACGACGTCGCGGGCGAGTGCTGGCCCGCGCCGTCTGCCGCCGCGACGCAGTCATCGCACCGCGGCGCGGACGATGCCCGGCGCGACCACGCCGGCCCGGTCGCCGCGGAGGCGGTTGCGGAACAGAGCACAGGCAACGAGGATCCCGGCAGCGAGCTCGAGCATTACGTCGATCGCCAAGTGGCCAGCCATAACTGATCGTGATGCGGCATCGTGCCGTGATGCGGCGCCGCATGGAGGATGTCGATGGAATTGCATGCCATGGCCGATCTCGATACCCTGCGTCCCACGCAATTGACGCTGGGGCTGTATCAGGTGCGGCAAAAGATGGATGTCTCCGCCAGACCGCGCGAGCCCGAGGCGCTCAAGCGGTTCCTGAGCGAGCACCGCATCAAGACCATCGTCGGCCCCGGCGGGGCGCTGTTTATCGCCGACCATCACCACTGGACCCGCGCGTGGCTGGAGCTGGGATGGCGGCGCGCGCCGGTGGTCATACTCGACGATTTGAGCGGCCTGCCGCCTGGCAAGTTCTGGAAGCGCATGCGTAAACTGGGACACGTGCATCCCTATGACGAGCACGGCAAGCTGCTCGATACGGCCGCGTTGCCGTCCACAGTGATGGGCATGCGTGACGATCCATACCGCAGCCTGGCGGCGTTCACGCGCATGGCGGGGGCGTACCGCAAACCGGGCAATGCCTATGGCGACTTTCGCTGGGCGGGGTTTTTTCGGCGTCATGTCGAGGAGGACATGAAGAGCATCGCGGGATTTGCCCGCGCGATGACGGTGGCAATTCCACTGGCGCGCAGTAGCAAGGCGCGGCGACTGCCGGGTTTCATTGGGCGCTGCGA
The DNA here is from genome assembly GCF_008801835.1 of Cupriavidus pauculus. Lineage (GTDB taxonomy): Bacteria > Pseudomonadota > Gammaproteobacteria > Burkholderiales > Burkholderiaceae > Cupriavidus > Cupriavidus pauculus. The sequence continues at coordinate 41,340 of NZ_VZOW01000016.1, forward strand.
TTAGACGGGTGTGAGCGTTGGACGCCGGTAGTCGACGTCGATAGGCGCTGGGCGCGCGCCGATACGCATGCCAATAAAAACCAAGCCCCTCGTCCGCATGACGCAGACGAGGGGCTTAGGAGCGATAAGGCGCGCTTAGCTCTTGGACTTGTGCATCGGCTTGCCCTTTTGCTTGGTGGAAGCCATTTTTTCAAGCTCGCTCTTACTCATCGATTTGGCCATCGACTTCGATGCGCCCTTGAGAGAACCGGCGGTGCGCTCGCCACGTTTGGCTGAAAGCGCGGCTCCGGCCGCCATTTGCTGTGCCTTCGATTTGGCTGGCATGTCGATCTCCTTCGATGCGAGGTTCAGAAGAATCGTCGCGGCGTCGCGATTCGCGCCGCAACGGGCAAATGCGGTTTGCAACGGCTGTCACCTCTGGCCGCCTTTATCCGCGCCTATATCCGGCCCAACACCACCAGAATCACAACGATGACGACGACCAGCCCGAGACCGCCGCTGGGTCCGTAGCCCCAACCGGAGCTGTACGGCCACGTCGGTAGTGCGCCGATCAGCAGCAGGATAAGAATGATCAAGAGGATGGTTCCAATGGCCATGTCGTGCTCCTTTGTTGTGGTGCGGGCGGCGCGGCGGCATTTGGTGCCCCGCGCTGCGCTGTCCCGGTGATTACAGGTTAGAACAGCGCCGACCATCCCCAAGGCAGGCAGGGGCTGAATTCACTGTAGGAATATGACGACACTTCGGCGCCGCGAGTGGGCGCGTTTGTCGGCGCACCGGCGCGCAACGGGGTGCGCGCGGCTGGCGGCGTGGGTGGCGTGTGCGATGCGGCCGCGCCGGGCTTAGTATGCGGCGCTGTAGATGGCGTGAGCGTCGGCTTCCAGCACTTCGCGCGGGTTATTCACGAGCAGCCGCGTCTGCAGCATCGCATCGCTGGCCATGCGCGCGATATCGGTCTGCTTGACGCCGACTTCGCGCAGCGTGCGCGGAATGCCAGTGGCCGCGATCAGTCCCTCGATATGCGCGATCAGTGCCGCAGTCTTGGTTTCCGCGCTGCCAGTGGTGCCGGGCAGCACCACATCGGCCAGTTCGGCGTAAAGCTGGCATGCGGCAGGCGCATTGAACTTCATCACATGCGGCAGCACCAGCGCGTTGGACAGGCCGTGCGCAACGTGGAAGATGCCGCCGATCGGATACGCCAGCGCGTGCACTGCGGCCACCGGCGCATTGGCGAACGCCTGGCCTGCGAACATCGCGCCCAGCAGCATTGCTTCGCGCGCGCCGCGGTCTTCGCCGTTGTCGCAGGCCCGCATCAGGTTCTGCGACAGCAACTGCAGCGCGCGCACCGCCAGCATGTCGGAGATCGGGTTCTTCAGATGCGCGGTCGTGTAGGCCTCGATGGCGTGCACCATGGCGTCGATGCCGGTGGCGGCGGTGGCCGCGCGCGGCAGACCGAGCGTCAGCTCGGCATCGAGAATCGCCAGGTCGGCGATCAACTGGGGCGCAACCACGCCCATCTTGGTGGTCTCGCCCGTGGTGACGATGGACACTGCGGTGACTTCGGAACCGGTGCCGGCGGTGGTCGGCATCTGCACCAGCGGCAGGCGCGTGCCCGTGACCTTCTTCACGCCGTACATTTCGCCGATGGTCTGCGTGGCCGGCAGCAGCACGGCGATCAACTTGGCGACATCCATCGACGATCCGCCGCCGAGCCCGAGCACCACTTCCGCGTTGGCCTGGCGCGCGCGTTCGGTGGCTTCCAGGACCACGTGCTCGGGCGGGTCGGCAATCACATCGTCGATCACCGTGACCTGCCAGCCGTGCCGGGCAAGGTCTTCCAAGGCTGGCGCCAGCAGTCCGCTTTTGGCGAGAAATCCATCGGTCACGACGCACAGCCGATGGGCCTGCGCAAACGCCTCGCGCAGCAACGCGCCAAGGCGCCGCGCGGCGCCAAATTCGACGACGACCGTGGGCACAGTCTGAAAGCGGAAAGGGTTCATGGTGTCTCCGGGAGGATGTCCGATGGCTGGTTTCTTATCGTGCCGCCCCGCGGCGCTTTGCACGCGCGGAGCGGCGAGCGGTGACGCTTTACATCTGCAGGCAAAGATACTTGATCTCGAGATATTCCTCGATGCCGTGGCGCGATCCCTCGCGGCCTACGCCCGATTGCTTGATTCCGCCAAACGGCGCCACCTCATTCGAGATCAGCCCGGTGTTCAGGCCGACCATGCCGTATTCCAGCGCCTCGGCCGTGCGCCAGGCGCGCGCGATATCGCGTGTGTACAGATACGCGGCCAGGCCGTATTCGGTGGCGTTGGCGGCGGCCACGGCGTCCGCATCCTGCTTGAAGCGGAACAGCGGCGCCACCGGCCCGAAGATTTCCTCGCGCGCCATGCGCATATCGGCAGTGGCGTCCGCGATTACGGTCGGCGTATAGAAGGTGCCGCCCAGCTTGTGCGCACCGCCGCCGGTCAGCACGCGCGCGCCCTTGGCGGTGGCGTCGTCGACCAGCGATTTCACTTTCTCGATGGCCGCGTCTTCGATCAGCGGGCCGATCAACACGCCGTCTTCGAGCCCATTGCCGACGCGCAGCTGGCCCGTGCGTTCGGCGAATTTCGCGGCGAACGCGTCGTAAATGCCGTCCTGGACATAGAAGCGGTTGGCGCAGACGCAGGTCTGGCCGCCGTTTCGATACTTGGCGGCGATCGCGCCTTCCACGGCAGCGTCCAGGTCGGCGTCGTCGAACACAATGAAGGGCGCATTGCCGCCCAGTTCCAGCGACAGACGCTTGACCGTCGGCGCGGACTGGGCCATCAGGATGCGGCCCACTTCGGTCGATCCGGTAAACGACAGCTTGCGCACGATCGGACTGCCGGTCAGCACGGCGCCAATGGTCTTGGCGTCGCCGCTGACCACTTGCAGCACGCCAGCGGGCACGCCCGCGCGATGCGCCAGTTCGGCCAGCGCGAAGGCCGACAGCGGCGTCAGCTCGGCCGGCTTGATCACGATGGCGCAGCCCGCGGCCAGTGCCGGCGCGGCCTTGCGCGTGATCATCGCGGCCGGGAAATTCCACGGCGTGATGGCGGCGCACACGCCCACTGGCTGGCGCAGCGTGACCAGGCGCTTGTCGGCCGCGGGCGTGGCCAGCACTTCGCCATCCACGCGCTTGCCTTCTTCGGCAAACCATTCGATAAAGCTTGCCGCGTAGGCAATCTCGCCCTTGGCCTCGGCCAATGGCTTGCCCTGTTCGCGCGTCATCAGGTAGGCCAGGTCGTCGGTGTTGGCCAGCATCAGGTCGAACCAGCGGCGCAAGATGATCGCGCGTTCCTTGCCAGTGCGGGCCGCCCAGGCCTTCTGAGCCGCTTCGGCCGCGACCACGGCGCGCTCGGTTTCGGCCGTGCCCAGATCGGCAACGCGGGCGATCACCTCGCCCGTGGCGGGATCGGTCACGTCGAACGTGGCGCCCGAATCGGCGCCCACCCATTGGCCATCGACATAGGCCAGCTGCTTGAATAGCGAGGGATCCTTGAGTTTCATGGCGTGTGATTCCTGGAAGTTGGCCAACGCGCGACCCGACAAGGTCCCGCTTGCGCAAGTTCAATAGATTGAACTATATTCGGTAAGTTGAACGATGGGCCGATGATACGCCCATCCTCGGCAGACCGGCAATAGGCATCGCCGTTCCTTCAAAATCATCGGTCTCCCGCCCGTCGGCAGCCACAACCCTCACGCTCATGCCCAAGTCCAGCTACGACATATCCGACGACACCCCGGCCGCCCGGCCCACCTCGCCGGCCGTGGTGCGCGCGGTGCAGGTGCTGGACGCTATCGCGGCGGCCGGCGAGCCGCTCACGCTGGCAGACCTGACGCGCCTGACCGGCGCGCCCAAGAGCTCGCTGCACGGGATGTGCGACACGCTGGCCCAATTGCAATTGATCAAGCGCCTGCCCAACGGCGGCATGGCGCTCGGTCCGCATGTGATGAGCTGGGCCAGCGCGTTCCTCTCGCGCACGCAGATCAGCGCGGAATTTCAGGCCTTGTGGGACGAGACCGATGCGTTTCACGACGCAACCGTCACGTTGTCGATGATGGACGGCGCCGAAGTGGTCTATCTGGCCTGCCAGAACGGCGATCGTCCGCTTGGCGTGACGTTCCGCATCGGCATGCGGCTGCCCGCGCCATACACGGCCACCGGCAAAGCCATGCTGAGCACGCTGCCCACGGCGGACGTCCATCGCCTGTTCGCCGACGGCATGCCCGCGCCGCTCACGCGCGCCAGCGTGGCAACCTTGAGGGCGCTGGCGGACGAACTGGAACAGGTGCGTGCGGCGGGATACTCGATCGACAACGGCCAGATGCGCGAAGGCATGACGTGCTTTGGCGCGCCGGTGTTCGAAGCGATGCGCGCGCGCGCGGCCGGGGCCATCGCCGTCAGTTTCCTCAGCAGCGAGATCGACGCCGTCACCGGCGAGCGCATCGGCCGCCAGGTGCGCGAGTTGGCCGACCGGCTGTCGGCGCGGCTGGGTGCGCCGCAGTAGCCGGCGCGACGGCATCGGCGTCAGTGATTGACGCGCGCGCTCAGGTCATCGGCGTGGCCGATTTGCACTACGTCCGAACATAAGGAAACGGCTACTTCGTTTTGTTATTGCGCGGCGTCAATGGCTTGAATTCGGTGAATCGCTAGCATCCGGAAGTTAATTTTCCAGATCCTGACGATGACTCAAGCTTCGGCGGACACCATCCGCCGCCCTCAACTGGTGGCGCCGGCCGGATCGCTCGCGGCGCTGCGCATGGCGCTGCAGCACGGCGCCGACGCGATCTACCTGGGCCTGCGCGATGCCACCAACGCGCGCAATTTCGGCGGCCTGAACTTCAGCGAGGAAGACATTCGCACCGGCGTGGCCGAGGCGCACGCGCGCGGCGCGGAGGTGCTGTTCGCGATCAACACGTTCGCCCAGATGGGGCAGGTCGAGCGCTGGCACCACGCCGTCGACGCTGCCGCCGCGCTGGGCGCGGACGCCGTGATCATGGCCGACGTCGGCCTGATCGCCTACGCGGCGGCGCGACACCCGTCGCTGCGCGTTCATCTTTCGGTGCAGGGCAGCGCCACGCATGCCGACGCCATCGAACTGATGCGCGAACGATTCGGCATCCGGCGCGTCGTGCTGCCGCGCGTGCTGTCGGTGCCGCAGATCGCGCGCCTGGCCAGGCAGACCAGCGTCGAACTGGAGGTGTTCGGTTTCGGCAGCCTGTGCGTGATGGCCGAAGGGCGATGCTTGCTGTCGTCGTACGCCACCGGCGATTCGCCCAACAACAAGGGCGTCTGCTCGCCCGCGCACGCGGTGCGATGGGACGAGCGCGACGGCACGATGCAGGCGCGCCTGTCCGGCATCCTGATCGACAGCTACGCGCCCGGCGAACCGGCCGGCTATCCCACGCTGTGCAAGGGCCGCTTCACCGTGGAGGGCGAACACGGCTACGTGCTGGAAGAGCCCACAAGTCTCAACGCGGTGTCGCTGCTGCCGGCGCTGATCGATATCGGCGTCGCCGCGATCAAGATCGAAGGACGCCAGCGCAGTCCGCGCTATGTGGCCGACGTGGTGGGCGTGTTGCGCGCCGCCATCGACGATGCCTGCCGCGACCCGCGCCGCTTCGTGCCGCGCCAGGACTGGCAGGCCACGCTGGGCCGCCATGCCGAAGGCGATCAGGTCACGCAAGGCGCCTATGACCGCCCGTGGCGCTGATGCTTCGCACGCCGGCGGCGCCGGGGCGCACGCGCGCAGTGCGCCAGCCATCCCCGCCGAACCCGCTTTCAGGTCGTCCTTGCGATCGTCCTGCTGCGCGGTCTCCCAATTGCCCGTTCCATCGTCCCTTGCCATGACCTTCCCCCCGCATTCCGAGTCGTTCCGTATCGCACTGGGTCCGCTGCTCTACTACTGGCCGCGTGCCGCGGTGCTGCAGTTCTACGCGTCGGTGGCCGAAGCGCCCGTCGACCGCGTGTATCTTGGCGAGGCCGTCTGCACGCGCCGCCATGAAATGCGCTTCGACGACTGGATCGACGTGGCGCAGATGCTGAACCATGCCGGCAAGCAGGTAGTGCTGTCGACGCCGGTGCTGGTGGAATCAGAAAGCGATATCGCTGTGATGCGCCGGGTCTGCGCGCAGGACGATTTCATGGTCGAGGCCAACGATCTAGGCGCGGTGCGCTGCATGGCGCATCGGCCGTTCCTGTGCGGTCCGCATCTGAATGTCTATCACGCCGACACGCTGGCATGGTTTGCTCAGATGGGCGCGCGCGGGTGCACGGTGCCGGTCGAAATGGACGGCGCAACCATGATGACGTTGGCGGTTGCCCGCCCGGCCGGCATCGCGCTGGAAGCGATGGTGTGGGGCCGCATGCCGCTGGCGTTTTCGGCGCGCTGCTTTACGGCGCGGCATCACCGGCTGCGCAAGGATGCCTGCCAGTACCGCTGCCTCGACTATCCGGACGGGCTGGTGGCCAGCACCGGCGAGGGTCAGGCGTTCTTCACGCTGAACGGCATCCAGACCCAGTCCGCGACGTGCCTGGACCTGTGCGCCGAAGTGTCGCGCATGGCGGCGGCGGGTGTCGACTTCATGCGCGTCAGCCCGCACGCGAGCGGCACGCTGGAAGCGATTGCGCATCTCGATGCGATCCGGCGCGGATTGCGCGAAGCCGGGCCAAGCCCGGCGCTGCCCGCCGACGCCGCGCCCAGCAACGGCTACTGGAGCGGGGCGCCCGGCATCCGCTGGACCGCACCGGCAGGGGAGCCCGCATGACGGTGCTGACATCGTTGATGAAGCGCGTGCATCGGCAGATGCCCGCGCCTTTGCGCGCCGCGCCACTGGTGCTCGCAATGGAAGCGCTACGGCGGGCCGGCTGGCTTGAAGCGCCCGCGGCTCTGGACGGCAAGACGTTCTCGCTGACGGTGGAGGATGTGGCGCTTGAAATCCGCTTTCACTGCGCCAACGGACGTTTTCTTCCCGGCCCGTTCGATGGGCGCGAAACGGATCTGACGCTGCGGGCTGGCGCGCTCAGCTATCTGCGGCTGATCGGCGGCCACGCCGATACCGATACGCTGTTCTTCCAGCGCAAGCTGTCGATTCGCGGCGATACGGCATTGGGGCTCGAGGTCAAGTACTGGCTCGACGCCGCGCCACGGCCCGACTGGCTTGGCAGCGTGGCGCAGCGGCTGGCGCTGCTGTTTCCCGAGCCGCGCGCCACGTGAGCCTCCACGGCGTCGCGCCGCGCCTGCCACAGCGTTTGTGGCGATGCGGTGCGATGCAGCGTCGGTGTGAAGCTTGCGTTGGGGGGATGGCGCAGGGTTTGAGCGCCCCGCCCATGATGGCAGCGGCCGCGTCAGAACTCGGACTCAGAACTCGGGCTCAGAACTCGGGCTCAGAACTCGGGCTCAGAACTCGGGCTCAGAACTCGGGCTCAGAACTCGGGCTCAGAACTCGGGCATCACGCCGCCGTAGCGCGTGCCGCGCTGCTTGAAGCACTGGCTGGCTCTTAGCACCGCGCACGGTACGTCCGACAGGCCTTCGACGGCGTCGAACTGCATCAACGTACTGTGGAATGCCTCGGCGCCCCGTGCATGCACCATCGCGTAGAGGTTGTATTGCCAGTCGGGCAGCCGGCGCGGCCGGCGATAACACATCGTGACGTCCTGCACATGCGCCAGCCGCTGGCCGATCATGTCGACGAGCGCATCGGGCACGTTCCACACGCACATGGCATTGTGCGTGTAGCCAAAAGGACGATATCGGAGAATCGCGCCAAAGCGCCGGATCACGCCGGAGGTGCGCCAGTTGTCCAGGCGCTCGAGCACATCGTCCAGCCGCAGGCCGCTGCGTCGCGCCAGCACGTGGTAGGGCGACGGCGTCAACGCGAGGCCGCTTTCCAGCGCGGCTGCCAGGCGCCAGTCCGCTTCGTCCAGATTCGGGCGCGGCGGCGGCCGCAAGGCTTGCGCCGAACGTGCCGGCGCACGGCGAGGGCCGCCCAGCAGCGGACCGGTATCGACGCGATATTCGCGTTCGAGCGGAAGATCCAGCGGTTTCTGGCCGACGTCCGCGGCGATCCGCGCCAGAACGTCGTCCAGCCCGCGACGATCGCGCGCACCGGCCGCAAACCAGAGGTTGTATCGATGCCCGGCGCGCGCGTGGTGCTGCGCGACATTCACGTCGCCGTTGATGCGGTCGACCACGCGCTCCAGGTCGATCTGCGGCACAGACAGCGCGGCAACCGTGCTGGCGCCGATCGTATTCGGGGCAAATACGGCGCCGATGCGGCTGATGCGGCCATTGCCCAGGTCGCGCGCCAGCAGGCTCAGGACGGTGTGTTCGGAAAGGCCGACGGCTTCGGCGGCAAGCTGGTAGGGACGCGCATGCAGCGGGAAATCGTGTTGCATGCGATGGTAGAGCTGGGCTTCATTGAACATGGCGAGCGGTTGGGACAATGCGTTGAGGGCATGGTGTCGAAACGCAGGCGCCGTATGTGGCAATGAACCGGAACTCGCCCGCATCATGCGGGCACATCATCATGAACTTCGGCAATCGTCTCGTTGACGGCGGTCAAACTGGATCGAGATGATATGTAGCATTCGCCTTGGTACTGTTGCGCTCCATACGAACTGCGTAGAGTGCAACGGCCAGTGCCGCCAGCCCGGCCAGCGACGCCACCCAGGGCAGCGCCGTAAGGCCCAGACCATGGTCGACCACCAGTCCGCCCAGCCACGCGCCCAGCCCATTGCCCAGATTGAACGCGGCGATATTGAAGCTCGACGCGAGGTTCTCGCCCGGGCCGCGGGCATGGCGCAGCACGCGCAACTGCAAAGGCGACACCGTCGAGAATGCGGCGATGCCGAGCACGCCGACGAAGACCACCACCGCCACGGCGTTGTGCACAGACAGCGTCATCGTGGCCAGCGTCAGCGTCAGCATCGCCAGCGCGCCGAGCAGCGCCCCGGTGGGCCGGCGATCCGCCATGCGTCCGCCCAGCACATTGCCGATGATCATGCCGCCGCCGAACAGCAGCAGAATCGGCGACACCGCGGCTTCGCTGAAGCCGCTCACGCGCGTCAGCAGCGGCTGCACATAGGTGATCACCGCAAATATCCCCATCGACTGCAGCACCGTCATCAGCAATCCCAGCAGTACCTGAGGGCGACCGATGGTCTTCAATTCGTCGGCAAGGCGCACCGGGGCCTCGTGCGTGCGGCTGTTCTTGACCATTACCGCAATCACGACGAACGACAACAGGCCGATGGCCGTCATGGCCCAGAACGTGGCGCGCCAGCCGAAGTGCAAGCCAAGCCAGGCGCCGGCCGGCATGCCCAGCAGCGTGGCCAGCGTGAGTCCCGAAAACATGATCGAGATCGCCGACGCGCGACGGTTGGCGGGCACCAGTCCGGTGGCCACTACGGCGCCGACGCCGAAGAAGGTGCCATGCGTGAGCGATGTCACGACGCGCGCCACCATCAGCGTGGTGTAGTCCGGCGCGAGCGCGCAGGCCGCATTGCCGATGGTGTAGAGGATCATCAATCCCATCAGCACATTCTTGCGCGGCATGCGGCGCGTCAGCAGGGTCAGGACCGGTGCACCGGCAAACACGCCGAGCGCGTAGCCAGACACCAGCATCCCCGCTGCGGCGATCGTGACGCCAAGATCGGCCGACACCTGCAACAGCAGGCCCATGATGACGAATTCGGCACATCCAATGCCAAACGAGCCGGCGGTCAGCGCGTACAGCGCCAGCGGCAGCCGGCCCGGAGGCGTCGCCTGCGGCGCGGCCGATGACGGGATCGACCCAGAGGGTTGAGGGGAAGACGAGGGCGAAATCATGTTGGGTCTCCAGCAAGGCCGGCGGCAGAGAGAAGGGAGCAGTGTGGGCATTTCCAATTTTCTCGGAAACGGGCAATATCAATAATAAGTTTCAAATCTTCGTTGAGAATCATGGATCGTATTGGTGACATCGGATTGTTCCTGCGGGTGCTCGACCTTGGCTCGATCAGTGCCGCGGCGCGCAGTCTCGATCTGTCGGTGGCGGTGGCAAGCCAGCGCCTGCAGCGTTTGGAGCGCGACCTTGGCGTTCGCCTGCTGCATCGCACCACGCGCCGGCTGCATGCCACGCCGGAGGGCGCCATCCTGGCCGAGCAGGGACGGGTACTGGTGGAGGATCTGGAGGCGCTGTCGAGCTCGTTGCGCCAGGCGGGCGCCGGCGTCACCGGCACGCTCAGGCTGACCACCTCGGCGTCGTTCGGCCGCCAATATGTGTCGCCGCTGCTGCCGGACTTCCTGCGCGCGCATCCCGGAGTCAACCTCAGCATCGACCTGACCGACCACGTGCTCGATCTGGTCAGCAGCGGCTACGACCTGGCCATCCGCATCGGTGCGCTGGAAGATTCGACGCTGGTGGCGCGCAAGCTGGCGGACAACCAGCGTCTGCTGTGCGCATCGCCGGCGTACCTGCGCGAACACGGATATCCGGAGTCGCCAGCGGATCTGGTGCGGCACCAGTGCCTGGTATTGGTGGGGGCGCAGGGCCGCGCCGACGTCTGGCGCTTCGAGGATGGCAGCGGTGGGGAGATTGCGGTGCGCGTGCGCGGCCGGATCGAGGCCAACACCGGCGAACTGCTGTCGGACGCGGCGCTGGCGGGTTTTGGTATCGCGCTGCATTCCATCTGGCATGTCCGCGAAGACTTGCGGACCGGGCGGCTGGTGCAGGTGCTTCCGAATTTTCCGATGGCGGTCAACGGCATTTACGCGGTGATGCCGCAACGGCGACTGGTGCCGCCGCGAGTGCGCGCATTCGTCGATTTTCTGGCCGATCGCTGGCGCGATAACCCTCCCGGCGCACCCTGGCCACCCTGATCTGCTTAATTCTTGAGCAGCCCGGTGCGGTAACGCACGGATGCGGCCGGCGCCGCCTGTTAAGTCAGGATATCCACAGAACCTGTGGATATCCTGAAAGTTCCCCCGGATACTACCGGCTTGCACGTCGCGGCTGTGCCGTGCCGCCAACCTCGCCTAATTGTCAGCTTCTTGCCCGCTATGTTCACGATCCGGTTATCCACAGCTTCATTTGCCGTCCTCGCCGCGGCGCTGCAGGCAGGTTGCGTGTCCTATTACCGGGTGCCGTCGGATGCGCCGTACGCCAGCGTGCGGTTGACTAGCGACACGGACAACCGCACCACCTTCAACGTGCTGGATCCGGATGCCTGCCCGAAACCCTATCCGCGGGTGCTGGCGGGCATGGGCAAGCAACTGGCGGCGATGGGTCGGGAAACGGGGCTCGATATGGCGGGCAGGTCTGTGGAGCCGCCTGCGCGCACGCGCGAGCGCAAGGTGCTGCCGGGCAAGCGGATTTATATCGCGGCGATCTCTTATGCGGCGCCGCCAGCTGAGGACATGCGATGCGCGGCGGGAGTGTCTTTCATCCCGCAAGCGGGCGGGCAGTACGAGATCCGGTACACACGGGACGAGACCGCGGCGCATTGCGCGGCCCGCGTATTGCAACTGCAGCCCCAGGCCGACGGGGGCGCAGTGCTGGTCCAGGAATCGACGCAGCAAGGGTTCCGCGCATTGCGCGCGGAATACCTGTGCGAGTCGCGCTAGGCGCGCGCCGGGCGTCAGGACCGTGACGCCAACGGCCCCAATCAGGCCTGTTCGATCAGGAAGCGCTCGGGGCGCTTGCCCAGCCATGCCGGGGCGCGGCCACGGCCCGACCACGTCTTGCCGGTCTTGGGGTCGCGATACTTCGGGGGCAGCGCCGAAGTCTTCTTCGGGGCGCCGCCGGTGCTGCCGGCAGGGCGTCCGCGACGGCGCTTCGGGGCGATGTCTTCCGCGGTCAAATCGTATTCGACCATCAATTGGCGGATCTGCTCGATCACGCCGGATACCTCAGTGGCACGGACTTCGTGCAGCTTGGCTTCCAGTGCTTCTTTTTCGGCCAGCAGTTGCTTGTATGTCGGCATTTTTTGGATCCCCAGTGCAGAGTGGCAGCCCGTTGCATGAGCCATGCATTGCGGCCGCATAACAAAAATACTACAAGAATTATCCGTGCAAACACGATTCAAACGTGAAATGCAAAAAAAACTGGCCAGATCGATGTCAAACCGGCAGGCAATCGACTCGATTATCGATCGCTGCCGGTGATCAACCTTTGGGTTTCATCGACGGCGGATGGCATCGTAACCAAAAGCGGCAATTGGAAGCAATACGCCCATGCCAATTTTCGTCAATTTACCGCTCCCGGGTCCGGATAGATCAATTGGGCGCTCGTCGCAAGTCAATTGTAAGGTTGACACGGTGCGCGTCCAGACTGGCTTGCCAATTTGCTACCTCAATGGCCATTCGCATGAATGCCGTAGTGGGGCAATTCCGCCATGTCGCTGTGGTGTCAGCGAATCAACATTCATCCGAAGATTCCGATGCTGACAAATTTATCATTGCGTTTTCCGAGACGAGATCGGAAAGCGCCAATCGCGGCGACGCTTTGATGAAGCGATACGGCGACGGCGTCGGAAATTCAGATTGTCCGACGCGGCATCGCGGTAATTCGTGGGAGCGGAAATTCGGAAGCGCGGTGTCGCTATCGGCGTGCCGTTTTATTTCGATCGCGGTGCAACGGCGGGTGCGCACAAATAAAAAAGCCCTCGGAGGGAAAGTCCCCGAGGGCGGCAAATCCACCGGTGATCCCAGGTGGAGGAGACATCGTGGTTGTGGATGTCGCAGTGCGCGATTCAGGTTAGATGGCCCAGCCTCCGGCATAAAACGCGGCCAGTGCCACGGCAATTGCCACGGTGCCAATATTGAGCTTGCGCCATTCGCCGGCCACGATGCGGCCAATCACCAGCGTGCAGAAACCAAGCATGATGCCGGTGACGATATTGCAGGTCAGCACAATGAACACCGCGCAGACCAGACCGGCCAGCGAGTCGACCAGATCGTCCATATGCAGGCGCGAGACGCTGGAAAGCATCAGCAGGCCCACGTACATCAGCGCGGGCGCCGTGGCGTACGACGGCACCAGTCCGGCCAGCGGCGAGAGGAACATCACGGCAAGGAACGCCAGGCCGACGGTGACCGCGGCCAGCCCGGTGCGCGCGCCAGCCGCCACGCCCACCGTCGATTCGATGTAGGCCGCCGCAGGCGCGCCGCCAAAGAACGCCGAGAAGATCGAACTGACCGAATCGGCGGTCAGGGCGCGGCCGCCATTGTGGATGCGGCCAGTGGCGTCAAGCTGGTTGGCCTGTCCCGCCACGGCGCGGATCGTGCCGGTGGCGTCGAAGACCGCCGTCATCACCAGTGCCAGCACGCTCGGCAGCACCGCTGTGCTCAGCGCGCCGCGAATATCCATCGCACCAATCAGCGATGCATGGCCCGGTGCCGACAGCGTCGGCAGCGCGAACACGCCGGTGAACTTGACGGCCGGATCGAATATCAGGCCCAGCGCGGAGATGGCGATGATAACCAGCAGGATGCCGCCGGGCACGCGACGGCGTTCCAGCCCGAAGATCGCGGCCAGCCCCAGCACGGACATCATCACCGGGAAGGCGGTGATGTGACCCAGCGCCACGGGCAGTCCCGGGCCGGGGTTCTTGACCACCAGCCCGACTTCGTTCGAGGCGATCAACAACAGGAACAGGCCGATGCCGATGCCCGCGCCGTGCGCCACGCCGGCGGGCAGGTTGCGCAGGATCCACGACCGCACGCCAGTCACGGAGATCGCGGTGAATACCACGCCCATCAGGAACACGGCGCCAAGCGCTACCGCCGGCGACAGCTTCTGCCCCAGCACCAGCCCGAATGCCATGAACGCGGTCAGCGAGATGGCGCAGCCGATGGCGATCGGCAATCTGGCCCACAGGCCCATCAGCAGCGATCCGAAGGCCGTGGTCAGGCATACGGCCACGAACACCGCGCTGGTATCGAAGCCGGCTTTGCCCAGCATGCCGGGCACCACGAACACGGCATACACCATCGCCATGAACGTGGTGATGCCGGCAACGACCTCGCGCCGCTGGGTGCTGCCGCGCGCGCTGATCTCGAAATACTGGTCGATCCTGCCCGCGGCTTGCGATGCGGGGCGTACGGCCTCTGCGTCCTTGACGGACGGATAGGGCTGTTCGATCATGCTTGTCTCCTTGCTGGGGCGCTGCGCGCGTCCGCGTACGGATCGTGCGTCAGTCTCGTCTCACGTGGTTCCGGGTGTGCGAGGGCGGAGGTCCCGTGGCATCGGGCGAAGGGTGCGGGCGTCTCGTTCCTCGGTGTCCGGCGCGGGGGCCGGGGGCCGGTCGGCGCCTCTGGCGGGCGGGATCTCGGCGAGGCTCAAAGGTAGGCGAGGCATCCTGCGGGTTCATCATCGGCCGCGCATGCGCAACATGCCCGCGACCGAATAACCACGGCCGCGCGGTGCTCCGCAAGGCTCAGGGATTTCCCTCGGTGGCGCGTGGCGACGCCGTCCAGGCCAGCTACACGTCACAAGCGCGCCGCGGGAGCGCTGCGGCGCTAAAGGTCGCGCGCCCCGCGCCGATAGCCCTTTGGCAACACCCATATTCACCAAGCCAGCGGAGCCACAGCATGACCAGCGCGATGAGGGACATCGACGAGCGCACCAACCTGACCAACAACAACCAGTTCGAGTTGCTGTTGTTCCGACTTGGCGATGCGACACACAGCGGACAGTCCGAACTGTTCGGCATCAACGTATTCAAGGTGCGTGAAATCCTGGTCATGCCTTCCGTGACGACCGTGGTGGGCGCGGGACCATCGATCCTTGGCATGGCCGATATCCGCGGTCAGGTGATCCCTGTGATCGATCTGCCGCGGCTGCTCGAATGCACGCCGAAATCGGGCCTGAACATCATGCTGGTGACCGAATACGCGCGATCGACGCAGGGCTTCGCCGTCGAGGCCGTCGAGGAAATCGTGCGCCTGGACTGGAGCCAGGTGATCTCGGCCGAGACCAGTGTGAAGGGCGGGCTGGTGACCAGCATCGCCAAGCTCGATGCGGGCGGCGACAATCCGCGCCTGGTGCAGGTGCTCGACGTCGAGCAGATCCTGCGCGACGTCCTGCCGACTCGCCAGCCCGATGTGGATCCGTCCACCGTAGGCCCGCAACTGAATCTGCGCCCGGGCAGCAAGGTGCTGTGCGCCGACGATTCGGCGCTGGCGCGCGGCCTGATCGAAAACGGCCTCAAGGCGATGGGCGTGCAGGTGGTGATGACCAAGACCGGCCAGGAAGCCTGGGAGATGCTTGGCCAGATCGCCGACCTCACGGCAAGCCAGGGCAAGACCATCCGCGACGAAGTGGCGCTGGTGCTGACCGACCTGGAAATGCCGGAGATGGATGGCTTCACGCTGACGCGCAAGATCAAGGCCGATGCGCGGCTGAAGTCGCTGCCGGTGGTGATCCATTCCTCGCTGTCGGGCGAGGCCAGCGAAGAGCACGTGCGCAAGGTCGGCGCCGACGCCTACGTATCGAAGTTCCTGGCCAAGGACCTGGCCGATACGATCCGCGGCGTGCTGGCGCGCCATCCGTAACGCACGTCGGCCAAGCCGGCTTCCGAAAGGCGTCGCGCACAAGACGCCGTCGTCATGCACCGGGACACAAGCGGCGACCGCATTCGCATCGCGCGAAGCGCGTCGCCGCTTGTCGATTGCTGCGCCATGTTGCGCGATGTGTCGGCATCGCTTAGCGCGCCTGATGCGCCGCCGTCAAGCACAAAACGTCGCCAATCAGCACCGCTTCACGGCACGCATAAATCCCGTCGCAACGCAACAAAGCCCCCGCAATTCTGACTGCACAAAAAAAAGGCAGTCCAGCTCGATCCAGTACCGGCGCGGGCTGGCAGGTTGTCAAGAGGGGGATTATCCACGCAACCTGTGGATAGTTCGGCGAGGCCGCGCAGCAGTTGCCGGCAGGGATGCCGGCGCGGCCAGCCGTGTCGTCGCACAACGCGCGGCGTGATTGCCGCGCGCGTTTATTTGGGTTGCGCCACCGTGCGCAGATATGGCTTCAGCGTCTTGAATCCGTCCGGATATTTTTTCTTCGCGTCGTCGTCGGACACCGAAGTCGGAATGATCACGTCGTCGCCCGGTTTCCAGTTGACCGGTGTCGCCACCGTGTGTTTCGCGTTGAGCTGCAGCGAATCGAGCAGGCGCAGCACCTCGTCGAAATTGCGTCCCGCGCTCATCGGATAGACCAGCATCGCCTTGACCTTCTTGTCGGGGCCGATCATGAATACCGAGCGGATGGTGGCGTTGTCCACGGCCGTGCGCGCCCCGCCGCTGGCTTCGGGATGAATCATGTCGTAGAGCTTGGCGACCTTGAGATCGGCGTCCCCAATCATCGGGTAGTTGATGGCGGTGCCCTGGGTTTCCTCGATGTCCTTGGCCCAGCGCGCGTGGTCGTCCACGGGGTCGATCGACAAGCCGATGATCTTGGTATTGCGCTTGTCGAACTCGGGCTTCAGCTTGGCCATGTAGCCAAGTTCGGTGGTGCACACGGGCGTGAAATCCTTCGGGTGCGAGAACAGGATGGCCCAGCTGTCGCCAATCCATTCATGAAAGTTGATCTTGCCCTCGGTGGTGTCCGCGGTGAAATCGGGGGCGGTTTCGCCAAGTCGAATGGCCATGGTCAGGCTCCTTCGGTAGGGTGCGTGGTGGTCGATCGGAGAGGTTCGGGTCTGGCGCATCCAGTATAGGAACGGAATGCGCGGGCGGTGGTTCATGCGCTTGGATGAGCCACGCGTCGATGCCGGTAGCGTGCGAATCACTTGCTAGTCCGGGCGCTCCAGATCCGCGATGACCGCGCGCAGGAAGCGAGCGGCCTCGCCGCCCGTAACCACGCGGTGATCGAATGTGAGCGATAGCGGCATGACGCGATGCACGGCTGGCGCACCGCCGAAGGCCACCACTTCGTCGCGAATGCGCCCCGCGCCCAGAATCGCAACGGTAGGCGGCACCACGATCGGCGCCGCGTAGCGCCCCGCGATCATGCCGAAGTTGGAAAGCGTGATGGTATTGCCGCGCATTTCCTCCGGCGCGATCGTGCGGGCCAGCACATCGGCGCGCATGCGGTCCAGCCCCGCGCGCAGGTCCGCCGCGTCGCGCTTGCCCACGTTTCGCAGCACGGGCACGAATAGTCCCTCGGGCAGGTCCGCGGCGATGCCCACGTCGATTCTCTCCAGCACATGACGCCGCCCGGTCTGGCCCTCGTACCACGCGTTGAGCACAGGCTCGGCGCGCACACCGGCCACCAGCGCGCGCACCAGGCGGATCGTGATGTCGTGGCCGCCTGCCGATGCGCCCACGGATTGCCAGGCGTGCAGGTCGGCGTCATCCATCACGGTGGCCGCGGCCACTTCGCTTTGCGCGCGCGCCATGTTCTGCGCCATCGCGCGACGCACGCCGCGAATGACTTCGGCCGGACCGTTTTCCGTAAGCGCGGTGGCCACGCGCTGCACGTCGGTCGCGGTGATCACGCCGTCGTGGCCCGATGGCGTCACCATCGCCAGATCCACGGACAGCTTGCGCGCCAGCGCGCGCACCGCAGGCGTGGCCTTGATGCCGTGCCCGCCCTGGATGCCCGATGCGCCGATGCGCGCTTGCTCATCCCTGATCACATGGGTGCCGACCGTGACCGAACCGACCACGGTACCCGCATCGTCAGAAGCGCCCGCCCCCTCGAAGCCGACCAGCGGCGCACCAAGATGCACGATATCGCCGGGCTGCGCGAACAGGCGCGCCACCTGGCCTGCGAACGGCGACGGGATCTCGACGATCGCCTTCGCGGTCTCTACCGACAGCAGCGGCTGGTCGGCGTCGATGCTGTCGCCAGGTTTGACATGCCACGTGACGATTTCCGCTTCCTGCAGGCCTTCGCCAAGGTCGGGCAGCTTGAAGATCCGCATCGTTGTCTCCTGTTGCCAGCAATCGCCAATCCTGTTTCGGGTGGGGTGGCGCGTGGCGAACCCTCACGACGCCGCCAGCGCCCGATGCGCCGCGTCGACGATGCGCGCCACCGATGGCAGGTAACTATGCTCCAGCCGCGCCAGCGGCACCACGGTGTCGTATCCGGTGACGCGCTGCACGGGCGCACTCAGCGAGTAGAGCCCGGCATCGGCCAGGTTGGCGGCGATCTCCGCGCCGACGCCTGCCGTGCGCGGCGCTTCGTGCACGATCACGCAGCGACCGCTCTGCGCCACTGATTCCAGGATCGTTTCCATATCGAGCGGCTTGAGCGTCGCCACATCGATCACGCTGGCGGACACGCCCTCGTCGGCCAACTGGTCCGCCGCGGCGAGCGTTTCCTGGATCATTGCGCCCCAGCTCACCAGCGTGATATCGGTGCCATCGCGCAGCGTGAAGCAGACGTCGAGCGGCAGGGCCTCACCGGTGTCCTCGACGGGCTGGCGGAACAAGCGGTACAGCCGTGTGGGTTCGAAGAAGATCACCGGATCGGGATCGCGGATCGCCGCGAGCAGCAGCCCGTAGGCGCGCGCCGGCGATGACGGCATGACCACGCGCAGTCCGGGGATATGCGCGAACAGTGCTTCGGGGCTGTCCGAATGATGTTCCGGAGCATGAATGCCGGCGCCGCTTGGCGCGCGCACCACCAGCGGACAGCCAAGTCGCCCGCGCGTGCGATGCCGCATATGGCCGGCGTGATTGAGGATGTTGTCGAGCGCCGGATAGATAAAACCGGCGAACTGGATCTCCGCCACCGGCTTGAGTCCCATCGCTGCCATGCCGATCGCCGCGCCGACGATGCCGCCTTCGGTCAGCGGCGTGTCGATGACGCGCGCTTCGCCAAAGCGCGCCTGCAGGCCGACCGTGGCGCGGAACACGCCACCGTTCACGCCGATGTCCTCGCCGAGCAGCAGCACGTCGGCGTCGTTGGCCAGCGCATGCGCCAGCGCCAGGTTGACCGCTTCCACCATGTGCAGTTCAGCCATGATGCGTCTCCGGTGCGCCGGCCGCATAGCGCTGCGCGGTGTCGAGCTGATCCGCCATGGCGGCGGGCAGCGTTTCATACAGGCAATCGAACATCGCCGACACGTTGGGCAGCGGCGTCTTGAGGTAAGCGTCCACCGCGGCGCCGACGGCCTGCTGGCATTCGCGCACCAGCGCTTCCTCGCGCGCGGCGTCCCACGCATCGAGGCTTGCCAGATAGCTGCGCAGCCGTGTGATCGGCTCGTGCCGCCAGGCTTCCTTCACGGCCGCTTCGTCGCGGTAGCGCGATGCATCGTCGGCCGTGGTGTGGTCGCTCAGCCGGTACGTGACCGCTTCGATCAGCGTGGGGCCTGAGCCGCTGCGCGCGCGCTCGATCGCCTCGCCCACGCGATGCCGCACCGCGACGATATCGTTGCCATCGACCTGTTCGCCCGGAATGCCTGCGGCGATGGCCTTCTGCGCGAGCGTGGGCGCGGCGGTCTGCCGCGCGCGCGGCATCGAGATCGCCCACTGGTTGTTGTTGACGA
Organism: Cupriavidus pauculus; assembly: GCF_008801835.1. GTDB lineage: Bacteria > Pseudomonadota > Gammaproteobacteria > Burkholderiales > Burkholderiaceae > Cupriavidus > Cupriavidus pauculus. Next base: position 60,842 of record NZ_VZOW01000016.1, read on the forward strand.
CGATGACCAGCGGCACCTGCCACGCACCGGCCATGTTCATGCCTTCGTAGAAATCGCCGGTCGACGTGCCGCCATCGCCGAGGATGCACACGGCCACGCGCGCCTCGCCGCGCAGCTTGCAGGCATAGGCCACGCCCGCGGCGTGTCCTACCTGCGTGCCAATCGGCACGCAGTTGCCGAAGTCGTGCGGCGCTGCGGAAAAAGCGCTGCCGCGTTCGTCGCCGCCCCAGTACAGCAGGCTTTCGGTCATCGTGACGCCCCGCACAAATTGCGCGGCGTGGTCGCGGTACGACGGCACCAGCACATCTTCCGCGCGCATCGCGCTGGCCACGCCAACGCCGATCGCTTCTTGTCCCAATGCCGATGCGAACGTGCCGATCTGCCCGGTGCGCTGCATCGCAATTGCCTTGAGGTCGAATTGCCGCGTCAATACCATGGCGCGGTACAGCGGCAGCAGTGCGGCCGGATCGCGGGCAAATTCGGGGAGATCGGGCGCGGCGGCGCCCTCGGCGGACAGATAGCGGGTAAAGCCGATTTCAAAGCGCGCAACAGTGCCCATGTGGAAGTCCCCTTGTGGTTCGCTGTGTCCTGTGCGGCGCAGCATCTTGTGGACGCTGCTGCATGCAATATAGGGCACGCCAACGCGGAACGGGCGTGCGGTGCCGCACGCCGACGCGGGGCGCGGTGCACGCAGCCATATACGCACAGCGCATAACGGCGCGCGATTTGATTCGTTGCACGAGCGATGCGGCGTCCATACAGTGCAAGGCTTGTGCTTCCCCCAGAGCCTGTGACTGTCATGACTTTTGCCGCTGCAGATACCGTTCAGGATTTCGAGATCCGTCCATTCGACGCCGCGCTTGGCGCGGAAGTGGTCGGCCTCGATCTGAATCAGCCCCTTTCCTCCGCAGATTTCCAGCGCATTCATCGCGCGCATCTGGATCACCATGTGGTCGTGTTCCGCGACCAGCGCATCACGCCCGCGCAGCAGGTGGCGTTCAGCCGGCGCTTCGGGCCATTGCAGATTCACGTGCTGCACCAGTTCCAGCTGGCCAACCATCCGGAGATCCTGATCGTCTCCAACGTGGTCGAGAACGGCAAACCAATCGGGCTCGGCGATGCCGGACATTTCTGGCACTCGGATCTTTCGTACAAGGAAAAGCCGAGCCTGGGGTCGCTGCTGCACGCGATCGAACTGCCGGTGCAGGGCGGCGACACGTTGTTTGCCAACATGCACACCGCATGGGACACGCTGCCGCCGGCGCTGCAACGCAAGGTGGAAGGCTTGCGCGCCGAGCATACCTATCTGGCGCGCTACGCGGAGCTGCAAAAGCGCAGTCCGTGGCGTCCGAACCTGACGCCGGAGCAGATTGCGCAGGTCAAGCCAGTGGTGCATCCCGTGGTGCACACCCATCCGGAAACGGGCCGCAAGGCGCTGTTTGTCAGCGAGCATTTCACCACCCGCATCCTCGGCCTGCCCGACGATGAAAGCCGCGCGCTGCTGGACGAACTGTTTGCGCACAGCGTGAAGCCCGCGCACGTCTACCGGCATCAATGGCGCGAACACGATCTGGTGTTCTGGGACAACCGCTCGCTGCTGCATCTTGCCGGCGGCACACCCGATGATCTGCGCCGCGTGATGTACCGCACGACGATCGAGGGCGATACGCCGTTCTAAGGCCCGCCCTCGGCGGCCACGCCCGCAATTTTCTGCATACCGACTGATTCGCACCGGAGCTACTGCATGCCCCTGTTTTCGTTCGCCAACACGGCCAACACCTTTGCCCGCCGCGCCACGCTGGCAGTTCTGACCGCTGGCCTCGCGCTGAGCGGCGCCGCCCATGCCGAAGGCAGGCTGCGCATTGCCGAGCAGTTCGGCGTGGTCTATCTGCTGCTCAACGTGGCGCGCGACCAGCAACTGATCGAAAAGCACGGCAAGCAGCAGGGCGTCGATATTAAGGTGGAGTGGACGCAGCTGTCGGGCGGCGCGGCGGTCAACGATGCACTGCTGTCGGGCTCGATCGATATCGCCGGCGCCGGCGTCGGCCCGTTGCTCACGCTGTGGGACCGCACGCGCGGGCGTCAGAACGTCAAGGGCGTGGCGTCGCTTGGCAACTATCCGTACTACCTCGTCAGCAATAATCTCAAGGTGAAATCGATTGCCGATTTCACCGAGAAGGACCGCATCGCATTGCCGGCGGTCGGCGTGTCGGTGCAATCGCGCGTGCTCCAGCTGGCCGCCGCCAAGCAGTGGGGCGACAAGGAGTTCAATCGTCTCGACAAATGGACCGTGGCGGTGCCGCATCCCGACGCGGCGGCGGCAGTGATCGCGGGGGGCACGGAAATCACCGCGCATTTCGGTAATCCGCCGTTCCAGGAACAGGAGCTTGCGGGAAATCCGAACGCGCATATCGTGCTCAATTCTTACGATGTGCTTGGCGGTCCCAGCTCGGCAACGGTGCTCTACGCCACCGAGAAATTCCGCAATGACAATCCGAAGACGTACCGCGCATTCGTCGATGCGCTGGCCGAGGCCGCGCAATTTGCGAGCAAGAATCCCGAAGCGGCGGCCGATCTCTATATCCGCGTCAACCAGGCAAAAATCGATCGCACGTTGCTGGTGAAAGTGCTGAAGAATCCGCAGGTCCAGTTCAAGGTGGCGCCGCAGAACACCTATCCGCTCGCGGAATTCATGCATCGCGTCGGCGCGATCAAGAACCAGCCGAAATCCTGGCAGGACTATTTCTTCCAGGATCCCGTCACCGCGCAGGGGAGTTGAGATGGCCGACGGCAATCACGGCGGCGCGCATCTGCGTGTCGTGTCGCATCCGCAGCCGCTGCTGCAGGTTGACGAGGTGTCGCTGGAATATCGCACGCCGCAGCGCGTGGTGCGCGCCACGCATCGCGTCAGTTTCGATGTGCATGCGGCCGATCGCTTTGTGCTGCTGGGCCCGTCGGGCTGCGGCAAATCCACGCTGCTCAAGGCGGTGGCAGGATTTGTGACGCCGGCCGAAGGGCAGATTCGTCTCGAAGGGCAGCGTGTCGATGCGCCCGGTCCGGATCGCATCGTGGTGTTCCAGGAATTCGATCAACTGCCGCCGTGGAAAACCGTCAAGCAGAACGTCATGTTCCCGCTGCGACACGCGCGCGGATTGTCGAAGGCCGAAGCCGCCGACGTGGCGCTGCATTTTCTTGACAAGGTTGGCCTGTCCGCATTTGCCGACGCCTATCCGCACACGCTGTCCGGCGGCATGAAGCAACGCGTGGCGATTGCGCGCGCGTTGGCGATGCGGCCGAAGGTGCTGCTGATGGATGAACCGTTTGCCGCGCTCGACGCACTGACGCGCCGGCGCATGCAGGAGGAATTGCTGGCGCTTTGGGAGGACGCGGCGTTCACGCTGTTGTTCGTCACGCACTCGATCGAGGAAGCGCTGGTGGTAGGCAGCCGCATTTTGCTGCTGTCGCCGCATCCGGGCCGCGTGCGCGCGGAGCTCAACAGTCATCAGTATTCGCTGGCCAGCCAAGGCAGCGCCGATTTCCAGGCCGCCGCGCAGCGCATCCATCAGATGCTGTTCGAGCAGCGGGCCGAAGGCGTTTTGGCAGCGACGGAGACCGACGCCGCGCATGCGCCGCAACCTACCGTTCACGCCGCGGGGCAACGATCATGAGCACGATGCAAGCACCGTTGCGCGCCGAGTACGAGCGCGCACTGGAACCGTTCACCGCACAGCCGCTGTCGCAGGCGTTGCCGTGGCATCGGCGGCTGTGGGAGCTGGGCTGGCTACGCAAGGGCGCGCTGCTGATCGTGCTGGCGCTGATCTGGGAGATTGCCGCGCGCGTGCAGGACAACGATTTGCTGCTGCCGACGTTCATGGCCACGGCGCGCGCGTTTGTCGATGCCATCGTCGACGGAGAATTGCCGGGCAAGGCCGTGGTGTCGCTATCGGTATTGCTGCAGGGCTATGCCGCCGGGATCGTGCTGGCATTCGTGCTGACCACGCTGGCCGTGTCCACGCGCATCGGCCGCGACCTGCTCGAAACGCTGACCGCGATGTTCAACCCATTGCCCGCGATCGCGCTGTTGCCGCTGGCGTTGCTCTGGTTCGGCCTGGGCAGCAAGAGCCTGATTTTCGTGCTGGTGCACGCGGTGCTGTGGCCGTTGGCATTGAACACCTATGCGGGGTTTCGCGGCGTGCCTGAAACGCTGCGCATGGCGGGCCGCAACTACGGGCTGCGCGGGCTGCGCTACGTCGTGCTGATTCTCGTGCCGGCGGCGCTGCCGGCGATCGTTTCCGGACTCAAGATCGGCTGGGCGTTTGCCTGGCGCACGCTGATCGCGGCCGAACTGGTGTTTGGCGCTTCGTCGGGCAAGGGCGGTTTGGGCTGGTACATCTTCCAGAATCGCAATGAGCTTTACACCGATCGGGTCTTTGCCGGGCTGGCCACGGTGATCCTGATCGGACTTGCCGTGGAAGGGCTGGTGTTCACCACGCTGGAACGCCTGACCGTGCGGCGCTGGGGCGTGCAGCACTGAGTCATCGAACTGCCGAGCGATTGCGGCGGCGTGGCTTGCCGCAGTCATGAAGCCGGCGTATCGTGACGGGCCATGACGACAATCCATCATGCCGCGGCCCAGGGCTTCTCCGCCCAGGCCGATACGTACGCCCGCGGGCGTCCCGATTATCCCGCCGAGATCGGCGACTGGCTGCGCGATACGCTGGGCCTGGCCGAGGGCCGGAGCGTGGTCGACCTGGGCGCCGGCACCGGCAAGTTCACGCGCCTGCTGTTGCCCACCGGCACCAGCGTTATCGCCGTGGAACCGGTCGACGCCATGCGCGCGCAACTCTCATCCCGACTGCCTGACGTGACGGTGCTGGCGGGCAGCGCGGAATCGATGCCGCTGCCCGATGCCAGCGTCGATGCAGTGGTGTGCGCGCAGGCGTTCCACTGGTTTGCCAACGCCGCGGCGATGCAGGAAATCCGCCGCGTGCTGAAGCCGGGCGGACGGCTGGGGCTGGTCTGGAATGTCCGCGACGAATCGTATCCGTGGGTGGCCAAGCTCACCGCAATCATGACGCCGTACGAGGGCGATGCGCCGCGCTTCTACAAGGGCGACTGGAAGAAGGTGTTCCCGGCCGAAGGGTTCGGGCCACTCGCGCTGACGCGCCTGCCCTATACCCACAACGGCTCGCCCGAGCATGTGATCGTCGACCGCGTGATGTCGGTGAGCTTTATCGCGTCGTTGCCGCAGGCCGAGCAGGATGCGGTGCGTGCGCGGCTGCGCGAAGTGATCGCCACCGATCCGGCGCTGCAGGGCCGCGACGAGGTGTCGTTCCCGTACAGCACCGAAGCCTACTGTTGCCAGCGCCTGTAGCCGCCAACGCCATCGCTCAGGCGGCAGGCGCCAACTGGGCGCGGTAGCGCACGGCCAGCACCTGGCTCAATCCCAACGCGGCCAGCGCGCTGAGCGCGGCAAACAGGTACACGGCCGGATAGCCGCCGTGTTTGGCGATCAGGCCGGCCACCGGGCCGGTCAGGCCCAGCGCGAAATCGAGGAACAGTGCGTAAGCGCCGAGCGCCGAGCCGCGGTTGGTCGCGGGCACGCGCTTGACCGCTTCCATGCCCAGTGCGGGAAACACCAGCGAGAAGCCGAACCCGACCACCGCGGCGCCGGCCAGCGCCTGCCATGGCGCATGAGCCATCCAGATGATGGCAAGCCCGGCCGCTTCCACGGCAAACGACACCAGCGCGACCGCATAGCCGCCAAATCGTCCGATCGCATCGGCCATCACCAGTCGCGTCAGCACGAAGCAGGTGCCCAGCGCCGTCAGCGCCAGCGCGGCGTGGTCCCAGCCATGGTTGGCGTAATAGAGCGTAATAAATGCGGTGATCACGCCAAAGCCGACCGACCCCAGCGCCAGGCAAAGCCCGAACGGGGTCATGGCGCGAAACACGCGGCGAAACGGCAGGCGCTCGCCCTTGAGGATCGGCACGGGCGGGCGGCGGCGCGCCAGCAGCAACGCCACGCCAGCGATCACGGCCGTCACCACGCCAATCGTGCCGAGCCCGCCGAATCCGGCCAACACCACACCCACCGGCGCACCCACGGCCAGCGCGCCATAGGTGGTGATGCCGTTCCACGAGATCACCTTGGCGGTGTGCCGCGCCCCGGCGCTGCTGATGCCCCACGCGATCGTGCCGGTGGTGACCAGGCTTTCGCCGGCGCCCAGCATCAGCCGCGCCGCCAGCAGCCACGTCAGTCCCAGCCAGTGGCTGCCGGCAAACAACGCGGCGATCAGCGTCAGCACGCCGCTGCCGGTGCAAAGCATCAGGCCGGTGAGCACGGACCGCTTGGGCCCCTGCGTATCGCACAGCGTGCCGGCCCACGGGCGGCTCAGCAGCGTGGCCAGATACTGGATGCTGACGGCAAGTCCGGCCAGCACCGCGCTGTAGCCGAGATCGCCGTGCACGAAGCCGGGCACCACCGCCAGCGGCAGACCCACCGCGAGATACGCGATGAAGTTGAAGGCGACCACGGCAAGGATACGGCGGGTCACATTATCAGTGGCGGATTCGCCATGCGGCGGCGACGCCGGGGAAAGGCTTGGGGAAGACATCGTGATTTGGGGGCGCGCAAGTGGCCGGACTTTCGCATTCAGGAATGAAAACCTAGGGAAAACCCGGAAGGCGACATCATACCGGCAATGTCCGCGGCGCGTGCGCCGGGCGTGCCGTTGCCGTTCCATTGACAACCCCCAGGCCGTTCTATACGGTGAGTGCCCGTTCCGATTGCCCAACTGCCGCCGATTTGCGGCCATGTCTCGATGCCCCGCAAAGCCGCCCAGATCTCCGAAGCCGACAAGCACGCCGCAGAAGGGGGCGCCGTCGCCGTCGATCGGGCGCTGTTCGTGCTGTCGGTGTTCCGGATCGGCGATGCCGCGCTGGGCCTGGCCGAACTGGCACAGCGCAGCGGCCTGTACAAGAGCACGCTGCTGCGGCTGCTGGCATCGCTGGAACATGCGCGGCTGATCCAGCGCCTGCCCGACGGACGCTATGCGTTGGGCTCCGAGATTGCGCGGCTGAACGCGGTGTACGCGGCGGCGTTTTCGCTGGAGCAGGTGGTGATGCCGGCGCTGCGCGAACTGGTGCGCGTCACGCGCGAATCGGCGGCGTTTCATGTCGAACAGGGCGAACATCGGCTGTGCCTGTATCGCGTGGATTCGCCGCAGCCGGTGCGCGACCATATCCGCGCCGGCGACCTGCTGCCGCGCAACCGCGGCGCGGGCGGCCGCGTGCTGCGCGCATTTGCCGGCGCGCGCGGAGAGATCTACCAGCGCATCCGCGATGAAGGCGTGATTGCGCTGGTCGGCGATCGCAGTCCGGACATCGCCGGCGTGTCGTCGCCGGTGTTCGGCCCCGGCGGCGAACTGAAGGGGGCGCTGACGCTGACGTGTCCCACGCCGCGTTTTTCCCCGGCATTTCGCCAGCAGGTGCTCGACGCCGCGCGCGCGCTCACGCTTGAGTTGGGCGGCAGCTTTCCCGACGTGGCGCCCGCGCCGGCCGGGGCTCGCGCAACGCACGACGCCACGCGCGATCCTGCCCAGCCGTTCGCGCTGCCGCACGACGACTGAGCTGGTAGCGGCGGCCAGCGGCGTCCGCCGTGCGATGCCCGCCGCGCTTTTTGTCGCCGCCGCGCTTTTCCTTCTATTTCAATCTGTTACGGCGCGTGTGTACCCGGCTTGTCGGGGGTGCCCGCACCCACGGACGCGGGCTATGATGCGAGCTTTCGCGCCGATCAAACAGCCGTTGCCCCGTTGGGTCGCCCGTTAAGGGTTAACGTGGATAACGGCAGCCGCCTCCGGTAGCTTTAGAGGATTTCAATTCCCGTGCACCTGGCTCAGCAGACCATTCTGGTCGTCATGATGGTGGTTTTCTCCAGCACCCTGGTCATGGCCGCGGGGCTGGTCCTTGCGCTGCGCGCAAGCGACGCGGGTCGCCTGTGGGCCACCGGCCATGTGGTGGCGTCCGGCGCCGGTCTGGTGGTGGCCGCCGGCGCCGCCGACGGATCGCTGCAGCTTGCCGCGCTGGGGGCCGGTTTCTATCTGATCGGCCGCCTGACGATCTATCGCGGCGTGCGCGCCTACTACGGTCTGCCCGATCGCGCCGCGCTGCTGCGCGGCATCGGTATTGTGGCGTTCGTGCTGATGGTGCTGATGGCGGGCGTGTCCGATGGCCGGCTGCTGGTGCACGGCGTGGCCTACGGCATGCTGGCGATGATCTCGTTTGCCACCATTGTCACCATGCTGGGCAGCAAGCGCGGGCGCACCAGCATCGGCGGACCGCTGGTGCTGGCGTCGCATCTGGTGCTGCTTGGCTCGCAGGTGGCCGCGCTCAGCTATGGAGCGGCGTTCAAGGGCATTGCCATCACGCCGTTCTTCCTGCAGACCAGCTCCAGCATCTGGCCGCTGGCGCCAATGGTGGCGGTGTTGCTGGGCCTGTTCGGCTTCAGCCTGATGGCGATGGAGCAGATCATCGCGCAGAACGAAAACGGTGCGCGCCTGGATGCGCTGACTGGCCTGCTCAATCGTGGCGCGCTGGACATGACGGCGGTGGCGATGGTGGCGCGCTGGCAGCGCGACGGTGACGCGCTGTCGTGCCTGGTGATCGACGTCGATCATTTCAAGCTGGTGAACGACCGCCACGGCCATCACGCTGGCGACAGCGTGCTGCGCGAGATTGCCACCGCGCTCGATAATTCACGGCGGGCGTCCGATATCGCCGCCCGCTACGGCGGCGAGGAGTTCTGCATTCTCTGCCCTCATACCGACGAGCACCAGGCGACCGCACTGGCCAACCGCATCCTGCGCAAGGTGCGCGCCATCCAGTTGCCGGGCGGGGGCGGCCACGCCAGCGTCAGCATCGGCATCGCGCAGTTGCATGGCGGGCCGCCCAGCCGCGAAGGGCTTTGGCGCAACCTGTTCGCCGATGCCGACCGCGCGCTCTACCTGGCCAAGCAGCGCGGTCGCGACCAATTCGTGCTCGGCTCCAGCATGGCCGAAGCGGTCGAGACGGACGAGTTGCAGGCACAGATCGACTGCGTCGGCGCGGTCTAGCGGCGCCCACGCGCGCAACGCACCGCCGTCGCGCCCGGCCGTCTCAGGCCACGCCGAGCAACGACTTCGGCTCCATGAACGCCTCCAGGCCGAAGGTCCCGTATTCGCGGCCGATGCCCGATTGCTTGAATCCGCCGAACGGTGCCGCGGGTTCATGACGCAGCGTGTTGACCAGCACGCGCCCGGCTTCGATCTGCAATGCCACCTCGCGCGCCCGCGCGGTGTTCGACGACAACACATAGGCCTGCAGGCCATAGGCAGTGTCGTTGGCCATCCGTATCGCGTCCTCCGTGTCGTGATAGGCGATGATCGACAGCACCGGGCCAAAGATTTCCTCGCGTGCGATGGTCATGTCGTTGGTGACGTCGCTGAACACGGTCGGCCGCACGAACCATCCTGCATCGATGCCGTCGGGGCGTCCCACGCCGCCAGCGATCAGACGCGCGCCTTCTTCCAGCCCGATGCGGATATAGCGCTGCACGCGATCCCATTGTTTCTGGCTGACCATCGGGCCGATGCTGGTTGCCGCATCACGCGGATCACCCGAACGAAACTCGGCGACGGCTTTCACCACGTGCGCTTCGAACGCGCGCAGCGACGCCGCGGGCACCAGGATGCGCGTGCCGGCAATGCAAGCCTGTCCGCTGTTCATGAAGCCGGCCTGCAGCGCCAGCGGCACGGCCTCGTCGAAATTTGCATCGTCGAGCACGATGACTGGTGACTTGCCGCCCAGCTCCAGCGTGGTGCGCTTCAAGGTTTCGGCTGCGCCGCGCAGGATCGCTTTGCCCACCGCGGTGGAGCCCGTGAAAGACAGCTTGGCGACGTCGGGATGGGTGGCGATGGCGGCGCCCACGGTTTCGCCGCGGCCCGTGACGATATTGAACACGCCGGCCGGTAATTCCGCCGCGTGCAGCGCCTCCGTGACGATGCGCGTCTGCATGGCGCTCATCTCGCTGGGCTTGATCACGGCCGTGCAGCCTGCGGCCAGCGCCACCGCCAGCTTGCCTGCGATGAAACCCGCATCGTTGTTCCACGGCGTGATCAGCCCCGCCACGCCGAGCGGCTGCATGATGACTTCCGCACTGCCGGCGCGCCGGGTGAACGGAAAATCCTGCAGCACGTTGGCAGCGTCCAGTAGCACGTCGCTGGCGTGCCGCGCCATCCATCGCGCGCGTGATGCGGGCGCGCCATATTCCTCGACGATCGCCTCGATCAGGTCCGCTTCCCTGGCCGCCAGCGCGCGATGCATGCGCTGCAGCATGTCCAGACGGTCCTGGCGGGAACTGCGGGAAAACGTCGTGAAAGCGCGCCGGGCAGCGTCCACGGCGCGCGCCGCGTCCACGGCGTCGGCCAGTCGCACGCGGCCTGTCACCTGCTCGGTGGCCGGATTGAACAGGTCGAACCATTCGGTGCCGTGCGGTTCGACAAAGGCGCCGTCGAGGTAGATCTTGTCGATGATTTGCATGATGTGCCCGGCGATGCGCCGGTATCTGGTGGTCTCGATGACAAGATAGGCCGCGCCGATTGCGTTGACTAGACGTACAATTCGGGACGTTCTATTGAGCAATATCGGACAATGAAAACCTCGGGTCTGGCTGAACTTGAATCGGTGCTGGCGGTGGCGCGCCATCGCAGTTTTCGGGCGGCGGCGAATGAACTGAGCGTGTCCACCTCGGCGCGCAGCCATGCCGTGGCCGCGCTGGAAGCGCGTCTTGGCGTGCGGCTGTTCCATCGCACCACGCGCAGCGTGGCGCTCACGGAAGCCGGCAGTGCGTTTGTGGGCAGCGTGGCGCCCGCGCTGGCCTCGATCCGCGAGGCCATGGCGCAGGCCGGCGACTTTCGCGATACGCCGTCGGGCACGCTGCGCATCAATACGTCGCTAGGCGCCGCGCATCAGGTGATGCCGGTGTTCGCGGCGTTCCTGCAACGCTATCCCGACATGAAGCTGGACATCGTTACCGAAAACAAGCTGGTCGATATCGTCGTGGAAGGATTCGATGCCGGCATCCGCCTGGCAGGCACCGTGCCGCAGGACATGATCGCGGTGCCGTTTGGCGATCGCCAGCGCTTTGCCGTGGTCGGCAGCCCGGCATATTTTGCGGACCATCGCAAGCCGCGCACGCCGGCCGATCTCAAGGCGCATCGCTGCATCCGCAGCCGCATGCCGAGCGGCGCGATCTACCACTGGGAATTCGAACGGCATGGGGAGGTCATGCGCTTTGACGGCGATGGCGCGCTGACGCTGGACGATGCAGGCCTGATGTTGAAAGCGGTGCGCGCCGGCCTTGGGCTGGCCTATCTGACCGAATGGAACGTTGACGCCGATGTGCGGGCCGGCACGCTCGTGCGCGTGCTGGAGGACTGGACACCGCCGCTGGACGGGCTGTGTCTCTACTATCCCAGCCGTCGCCATGCTTCGGCCGGGATGCGCGCGCTGGTGGAACTGATCCGCGAATTTGCCGATGCACAACGCAAACGCCCGGTGCGCGCGGTTCCCGCAATTCGCAAGCGCGCAAGCAAGGCGCGCAAATCGTGAGGCGTTGCGCCGTCTGTGCGGCGGCGCGGCGCCTCGCCGCTTGCCGCCGCGCTTGCTAGAGCGCCAGCACGATCTTGCCGCCGCGCATCGCGCGCGAGCAGCATGACATCATGCGGTCGTTGGCGTCGCGCTCGGCGCGCGTCAGTACCACGTCGCGATGATCAACGTCGCCGGCCAGGACGCGCACCTCGCACGACCCGCACAGCCCTTCCTCGCAGTCGCTTTGCACGTCGATATTCGCGCAGCGCAGCGCCTGCAGTAGTGTCTGCGTGGCAGGGACATCCAGCGTCAGGCCCGAATCCTTCAGTTCCACCGTAAATGGCTGTTCGCGGTCGGGATCGAGTGCGCCCAGCGTCGAGCTGAAGTGCTCGACGCGCAAGCTGTCTTCGGGCCATTGCGCGCAGCACGCCTGCAGCGCGTCGATCATGCGCGCCGGGCCGCATGCATAGATCTGCGTGTTGCCGTCAGGCGTGCCGAGGATTTGCGCGAAGTCGGCGCGCTGGCCCTCGTCGCGTACATGCGCCTGCAAGCGCGCACCGTGCAGCGCGGCGAGTTCGTCGAGCAGCGCCATCGCCGTGCGCGAGCGGCCGCAGTAATGAATCACGTAATCGATGCCGAGCGCTTTCGCTCGCCGCGCCATGGCGCTGATCGGCGTGACGCCGATGCCTCCGGCAATGAAGATCGCCTTGCGGCAGGTTTCGTCGAGCCGGAAGTGGTTGCGCGGGCCCCGCACCTTAACGCGATCGCCCACGCGCAGGCCGCCGTGAATCCACGTGGACCCGCCGCGGCTTTGCGCTTCGCGCAGCACGGCGATCTCGAATACGCCGAGATCGTCAGGATTGCCGCATAGCGAATATTGCCGCGAGATGCCGCTATTGCCGCATTCGACATCGATATGCGACCCGGCGCTCCAGCGCGGCAGCGCGCGGCCATCCGGCGCGGCGAGCCGGATCCTCAGCACATCGTCGGCTGCGCGCTCCAGCGCCTGCACGACCAGCGTGCGGCCCATCGACGCGCCGGACGGTTCGCCGATGCGCACCGCGTCGCGCGGCGCCAGGACGGCGGTATTTACGCGCTCCGGATTCTGCGCCGGATCCCATTCGACCCAGAGATGCTCGGGACCGCGGAACGACGTGTTGGGCACATAGGTGAAGCGCTGCTCGGCCAGTCGCAGATGCGGCAGCCGGCTGGTCAGCTCCTCAAGGAAAATCTGCATTTCCATGCGCGCGAGGTTCTTGCCCATGCACTGGTGCGCGCCGTAGCCAAAGGTGAGCTGATCGCTGGCGTTGTCGCGGTGGATATCGAACAGGTCCGCATCGGCGAAATGGCGCTCATCATGGTTGGCCGACGAGGTCACGATCAGCAGCTTGCTGCCCGCCGTCAGCGCAATGCCGCCGACAATGGTGTCGCGCGTGACGACGCGTCGCCAGGCGGCCACGGAGCCGTTGTGGCGCAGGCATTCCTCCACCGCGTTGGGGATCAGCGCGGGATCCTCGCAGATCTCGCGCCACACGTCGGGATGTTGCAGTAGTAGCTTGATCGCGTTGGCCGATGCATTGGCAGTGGTTTCGTGCGCGGCCACGATGCCAGCCATCATCATCGAATGCAGGTACGAGTCGGTCACCACCTCGGGCAGTTCGCGCTGCTTGCGCAGGCCGTACTGCATCCAGCCAGGCCCGGAAGGGTCCTCGCGCATCTTGTCGAGAATGCGCCCCGCCAGTTGCCAGAAATTGCCGACCGCGTGCGCCACGGCCACCTGTTCCTCGGGTTTCGGGCGGCCCCAGGTGTTCACCGTATGCGCGATGGAATACTGGCGCAGCAGATCCATGTCTTCTTCGGGCACGCCAAGAAAATGCAGCGCCACGGTCAGCGGCACTTCCCAAAGCAACTGATCCACCAGATCGGCGCGCCCATCGTCGATAAAGCGATTCACGTATTCGCGCGTCAGGCGCCGCACCATCGGTTCGTGATGCGCCAGTTCGGCAGGGGTGAACGGTTCCATCAACGCGCGGCGGCGCGGCATGTGCGCCGGTTCGTCCTCGTTGACCAGCGTGCGGTTCATCGCGTAGCCGTACGACGCCAGCACCGCATTTGCCTCTTTACCGGTCGGGGTGATTTTTTCGAGTGCGATGGCGGGGCTGAACGTGATGTTGTCGCGAAAGATCGCTTTGATGTCGTCGTAGCGCGTGACCACCCAATAGCCGAGCTTCGGGCTGTAGAACACGGGCTCCTGCTCGCGCGACCAGCGCACGTAGTCGGGCGGATCCTGCTGGTAGCCGTCCTCGAATGGATCGAACGCCGCCGCATTGTGGCTGACCGGACAGCCATTGGGCGCGCGCAGGCCCGAGTGGTCGACGGGACAGCCCGCGCGCTGCGCAGGCGGGAAAGCTTGGGACATACGGAACTCCAACAGCGGAACAGCAAAGCGGCGCGGCAGCAGGGCGGCGCCGCGCGCGGCATGTCATGTCAGTCGAGCGAAATCTTCAGGTTGGCAATCAGCCGGGTCCAGCGTGCCGTTTCCGCGCGCAGCAGTTCGCTGAACTGCGCCGGCGAATTGCCAACCGGTTCCACGCCGAAGTCGACCAGCTTCTTGTTGATGGCCGGATCCTTCAGCGATGCCACCACCTGGCGGTTCAGCGTGTCGATCACGTCGGGCGGCGTCGCGGCGGGCGCCACCATGCCGACCAGCGCGGCCGCTTGCACGTTCTTGTAGCCAAGTTCGGCGAAGGTCGGCACGTCCGGCAACTGCGGCAGGCGCGTGGCGTTGGCCACGGCCAGAGGACGCACCTTGCCGCCCTTGATGAAGCCCGCGCCCGCGGCGTAGTCGACCATCATGGCCGGGATCTGGCCCGCCGCCACATCGGACAACGCCGGCGCCGCGCCGCGGTACGGCGCGTGCGTCATGGTCAGATGGGCTTCCACCTTGAGCAGTTCCATGGCCAGATGGTGCGGGCTGCCCGCGCCGGCCGAACCGTAATTGACGCCGCCCGGCGTGGCCTTCACTTGCGCGATGAATTCCTGCGCGGTCTTGGCCTGCGTGCCCGGGCCCACCACCAGGATCATCGGAAAGCGGCCCAGCAATGTCACGGGCGCCAGATCGCGCGTCGGGTTGTACGAAAGCGACTTGTACAGCGCGGGATTGAACACCAGTGTGCCGTTGTCGGCCGACAGCACGGTGTAGCCGTCAGCGCTCGCGCGAGCGGTTTCCGACGCGCCAATCGCGGTGTTGCCGCCCGGCTTGTTGTCGACCACCACCGGCTGGCCGACGCGGCTCGACAGCCCCTGGCCGATCGTGCGCGCCAGAAAGTCCGAGCCGCCGCCGGCCGCATACGGCACGATCCAGCGGATCGGTTTCGATGGATAGGCGTCGGCGGCATGTGCCGTGGCGGCGCTCAGCGCCATGGCAAACGACACGGCTAGCAGCGCAGCGGGCTGGAAGCGGGGCATTGGATTGTCTCCTTGGTATTTGGCCGGATGGTGTTTGGCGCGTTTTGCGTAAATCATATACGCATTGCGTAATCGTTGAATGAGGGTTAACCTCAGCGCCCATGACGACTCCATCCGACCCGGCCGACGCCCCTGGCCTCGCGCGTCCGCGCGAACGACGTCAACGCGTGCAGGCCGCCGAAACCGGCATGTCCGTGCTCAAGGCGCTGGCGCGCCTGGGCGGCCGCGCCAGCCTGACCGCCATCGCCGCGCAGATCGATGAAAGCCCGGCAAAGATGCATCGCTATCTGGTCAGCCTGATCGAAGCGGGATTTGTCGCGCAGGAGGCCGGCACGCAGCAGTACCACCTGGGCATCGAGGCCTTGCAGATCGGTCTGGCGGCGATGCGGCAGGCCGACCCGATCCGGCTGGCGGAAGCGTCGCTGGTGCGGCTGCGCGAGCGCCTGGAAGTGACCTGTTTTATTGCGGTGATGGGCAACAAGGGCCCGACCATCGTGCGGATCGAGGAACCGGGTTTGCCGGTGATCGTGAATGCGCGCGTGGGATCGGTGATGCCGCTGCTGTGGTCGGCCACGGGACGCGTCTTTCTGGGCTTGCTAGACGATTCGACGGTGCAGGCGCTGGCTCAGGCGGAACTCGATGCGCTGACGCCGGAGCAGCGCACCGGCCTCGATCGAGACGATCCGCTGGGCAAGCTGCGCGACGTGGTGCGTGCGCACGGCTGCGCCGCGGTGCGCGATACCAATTTGAAGGGCATCAGCGCGGTAGCCGCGCCGGTGCGCGATTACACGGGGCGCGTTTGCGCCGTGCTGACCGCGCTGGGCGCCACGGGCGGCTTCGATGCCGCGCTGGACGGCCCGATTGCCAACGCGGTACGCGACGAAGCCGGCACCATCAGCGCGCTGCTCGGCTTCTCCGCATAGATGCGTGGTATTGCAGCTGGAAAATGCGGACCGGCGGCTTACTCGGGCCGCTTGGGAATATCCACCGCGCGTTGCACGGCCGGGCGCGCTACGAATGCGGCGAGCACACGCTGCACCTCGGGGAAGTTGTCGATGCCCACCAGATCGCCGGCCTCATAGAAGCCCAGCAGATTGCGCACCCACGGGAGGGTCGCGATATCGGCGATGGTGTAGTCGTCACCCATGATCCACTGGCGGCCCTTGAGCCGCTCGTTCAGCACCTTCAGCAGGCGTTTGGCTTCGGCGACGTAGCGGTCGCGCGGACGCTTGTCCTCGTAGTCCTTGCCGGCGAACTTGTGGAAGAAGCCCACCTGGCCAAACATCGGGCCGATGCTGCCCATCTGGAACATGACCCACTGGATCGTCTCGTAACGCAAGGCGGGATCGGCGGACATGAATTTGCCGGTCTTTTCGGCCAGATAGATCAGAATCGCGCCCGATTCCCACAGCGCCAGCGGCTTGCCGCCCGGGCCGTTGGGATCGATGATCGTGGGAATCTTGTTGGTCGGATTCAGCGACAGGAATTCCGGCGAGGTCTGGTCGTTCCGGTCGAATCTGACCAGGTGCGGCTCGTACGGCAGACCGGTTTCTTCCAGCATCAGCGACACCTTGATGCCGTTGGGCGTGTTCAGCGAGTACAACTGCAGGCGGTCCGGATGCTGTGCCGGCCATTTGCGGGTGATCGGAAACGAGGACAGGGCGCTCATGGGGTTCGTCGGTCTCTTGTGGCGAAAGCGCTCATGTTAATGAATCCGTCGTCATCGTGCTTGGCGTTGTCACGTCGAGGGCGCGGATCGGGTGTACTCTTCGACGACGGCACGCCGCCGCCGGGCGGGATCTTCCACGCAAACTCGCGGCGAATTCCGCCGTACAGGAGCCCCCATGACTTCCCTTGCATCTTCCCGCCGTCAGGCGTTTCGGCAGCGGATTGCCGCGAAGCAGGCGCTGCTGGTGCCCGGCGCGTTTAATGCGATGAGCGCGCGCGTGATCGAGGACCTGGGTTTTCAAGCGGTGTATCTGACCGGCGCGGGCGTCACCAACATGTCGTTTGGACTGCCCGATCTGGGCTTTGTCGGCCTGAGCGACATGGCCGAGCATACGGCGCGCGTGCGCGACGCCGTGACGCTGCCCTTGATCGTCGACGCCGATACGGGCTTCGGCAATGCCTTGAATGTGCATCACGCGGTGCGCACGCTGGAACGCGCGGGCGCCGACGCGATTCAGCTCGAAGATCAGGTGATGCCGAAAAAATGCGGCCATTTTTCAGGCAAGCAGGTGGTGAGCGCCGGCGAGATGGTCGGCAAGATCCACGCGGCCACCGACGCGCGAGGACGCCAATTTCCAGATCATCGCGCGCACCGATGCGGCGGCCGTGCATCGTATCGAGGACGCGATCGAACGCGGCTACCGATTTGCCGAGGCGGGCGCAGATATCCTGTTCCTTGAAGCGATCGAGGATGTGGCCGATATCGAGCGGCTGCCCAACCTGTTTAATGCGCCGTTGCTGATCAATATCGTGATCGGCGGCAAGACGCCGGTACAGAACCGCGATGCGCTCGAGCAACTGGGCTATGGCCTGGTGCTCTATGCCAACGCCGCACTGCAAGGCGCGGTGCGTGGCATGCAGACGGCGCTGGACCTGCTGCAGGCAAATGGCCAGATGGACGAGGATCCCGCAATCGTCGCGCCATTTGGTGAGCGTCAGCGGCTGGTCGGCAAACCGAAGTACGACGAGCTGGACGCGCGCTACCGCAGCGACGACTGAGGCTCCGTCACCGCCGTGCGCATGGCCTGGGGCGTGCCACGCGGCGGCGCGACGTCATGCGGACAAGCGGCTGGCGTCAGCCCCGCACCGCGGCCTCGATGGTGGCAATGTCGATCTTCTTCATCGTCATCATTGCGTTGAACGCGCGTTTGGCGGCCGCGGGGTCCGGACCCATCACGGCGTCGGTCAGCGCACGCGGCGTAATCTGCCATGACAGTCCCCAGCGGTCCTTGCACCATCCGCAAGCGTTCTCCTGGCCGCCGTTGCTGACGATGGCATCCCACAAACGGTCCGTTTCGGCCTGGTCGTCGGTGGCGATCTGGAACGAGAACGCCTCGCTGTGCTTGAAATGCGGGCCGCCGTTCAGTCCGACGCACGGAATGCCGACGACCGTGAATTCCACCGTCAACACATCGCCTTCCTTGCCGTCGGGATAATCGCCGGGCGCGCGATGCACGGCGCCGACCGAACTGTCCGGAAATGTCTTGGCGTAGAAATTCGCGGCGTCCAGGGCGTTTCGCTCAAACCACAGGCAGATCGTGTTCTTGCTGGTCATTCCTGTCTCCTGAAAAGTTGCTCACACGGCATGCATCGCAGTACCGGCGACGCTGCTGTCCACATTGCGGGACATCGTTAGATAAGCCAGAACCGCAAATACGATCCGGCTCCGACAAATATAGCGAAGCTTCGCGGCAGCGGCGGATCGATATCGATGCTGCGCGCATGGGCGGGCGTTGGTTGTCGCCAATCATGCAACTAACGCGCCGGCCGCGGCTCCAAGCGCAATCAGGAAACGTCAGGGAATGTTATGCGTAATGCGATGTGTAGGATCATGCGTCATGCCACACGGCGAGCGGTGGTGGGAAAAGCCGCACTCGTCGGCGTCGCTTTTCTTGTGCTGGGCGCCGTTGCCGGATGCGCCACGGCGCCCGGCCCGGACGGCCGGGAATCGAGCGTGACCGTCTACGGCACGGTCGATGCCGGCGTCAGCGTCACGCGCGACAGATAGCGCGCCGGGTCGCTGCGGATCAACCGCGCAGCGCCTGCTCCAGCGCAGCCTGCAGCAACGCGCCATCGAGATCCTGACCGATCAGCACCACGCGCGTGCCGCGCGCTTCGTCGGCGCGCCAGGCGCGGTCAAAATAGCTGTCGAAGCGCTGGCCCACACCGTGCAGCACCAGCCGCATCGGCTTGCCCGGCAGCTCGGCAAAACCCTTTACGCGATAGATCGTGTGCTGTGCCACCAGCGCCTGCAGCGCGGCGATCAACGTGTCGCGCTCGACCGTGCCCGCCTGTACCACCACCGAATCGAATTCGTCGTGATGGTGATCGGCGTGGTCCGGGTCGTCGGCGCTGCCATGATGATCGATGCGCAGGTGAATCGTCTCTTCCGATGCGCGGTTAAGGCCCAACAGGCTGTTGACATCGAGCGAGCCGGCCCGCGCGGGGACGATCTTCACTTCGGCCGGGATCTCGGGCCGCACCAGGGCTTCCACCGCTGCGATCTGCGCGGTGTCCATCAGGTCGGTCTTGTTCAGGATCACCAGGTCCGCGCTGGCCAGTTGATCCTCGAACAGTTCATGCAGGGGCGATTCGTGATCGAGGTTCGGATCCGCGCGGCGCTGCGCATCGACGGCCAGCGGATTGGCGGCGAACTGTCCGGCAGCAGCGGCGGGGCCGTCGACCACGGTCACCACGGCATCGACGGTGAACGCATTGCGGATGCTGGGCCAGTGAAACGCCTGCACCAGCGGCTTGGGTAGCGCCAGGCCGGAGGTCTCGATCAGCACGTGATCGATCTGGTCGCGGCGTTCGAGCAGTTGCTCCATCACCGGGAAAAACTCTTCCTGCACCGTGCAGCACAGGCATCCATTGGCCAGCTCGTACAGTTGTCCGGTGGGCTCGCCCTGGTCATCGCAGCCGATGCCGCAACCCTTGAGAATCTCGCCATCGATGCCAAGCTCGCCAAATTCATTGACGATGACCGCAATGCGACGCCCATTGGCATTGTCGAGAATATGGCGCAGCAGGGTGGTCTTGCCGCTGCCGAGAAAGCCGGTAACGATGGTCGCTGGGATCTTTGCGGTTTGCATGGAATCGTCTTTTTCGAGGAATGGAGGATAGTGGGGCAACAAGCGTTGGCCCGGCAATGCGGCTTCAGAAGTATAGGTTCGCCGACAGCTCCGCGGCACGCGGTCTGCCCAGCAGCCATTGCTGGCCGCCGTTGGAGACCGATTCGGCGTAGTCGCGATTGAACAGGTTGTACACGCGCAGCGTCAGCGCCGCCTGCTTCGATACGCGCCACGACAGCGCGGTATCGACGGTCGTATAGCTCGGCACGCGCACCTTGTTGGCGGTGTCCGCATATCGGCCGCCCACGTAGCGCAGGCCCGCGGCGAAGGTCCACTGCGGCATGAAGTTCCAGCTCAGCCACGCGTTGGCGGCCTGCTGTGGCACGCTGGTCGGCACATTGCCGGCGCGCGACACCGCAGCGCCGCCGACCGATTCGGTGAAGTCGTCATAGCGGGCGCGCAGCACGGTGCCATTCACGTCGACGCGCAGTCCGCGCAGTATCTCGACGCTGGCCGATGCCTCCAGCCCGCGCGACGATTGCTGGCCGACCTGCTGCGTGATGGTGGGATTCACTGGATCACGCGACAGCAGATCGTTCTTGCGGATCTCGTAGGCCGCCAACGTCCATTCGCCGCGCTTGCCCCAGAATGTCTGCTTGACGCCCACTTCCAACTGCTTGCCCGTGGCGAGATCGAAGCCGCGTTGCGCGTCCGACGTCGTGACCAGCGCGCCCAGCGGATCGGTGGCCGTCGCGTACTGCGCGTAGACCGACAGGTTCGGCGTGAACTGGTACACCGTGCCCAAGCGCCACGTGGTGTTGGCGAAGGTCTTCTCCCAGCCCGTGTTGGCCACCAGGTCGGTCCGGTACAGCACCGCGTGGTCGAAGCGCACGCCGCCGATCACCGACCACTGCGGTGTAAAGGCGATGCGATGCTCGCCGAATAGCGCGTACTGCGTGGTGTTGGTGCGCAGGCGCGGCGACGTGACGACGCCCGGCGGGCTGAAGAACAGGCCAGGGTCGAAGTCGTACGCATTGACCGTGGACGATCCGCCATACGGCGAGTTGTTCGAGTGCGTGAAGTTGATCTTGTTGATGTCGAAACCGACTGTCGTGGCGTTGTCCATGCCGAACAACCTGCTCTTGACCGTCATGTCGGCGCGATTGCCGACCTGTTCCTGGTCGTGCAGGATTTCCAGATAGTCGGTGCGGCGCACCTGCGATGTCGCCGGCAGAAAGGTATAGGTCTCGCTGTCGCGCCAGTGCCGATGGCTGGTCAGGTAGTAAAACTGGTTGCGCACCGTGACGCGCTCGTTGGGCGTCCATTCGGCGTTCAGGCGCGTCCAGCGGTCGCGGTAGCTGGTCTGCGCATCGCCGACGTTGTAGTTCTTTTTGCGCAGCGACGTGTCCAGGCTGCCGTTGACCAGCGGCGTGCCCAGATACTGCTGCGGATGCTGCGTGCCATCGTCATACGACAGCGTCAGGTTGAAATCACGATTGACATCGAGCCGCACCGACGCCGACACCATCAGGTTGTTCGAATCGCCCCGATCGACCCAACCGGCCGAGCGGTTGTAGGCGGTGGCAAATCGATACGACAGGTTGTCGTTGACCTTGCCGCCGCTGTCGAACGCCACGCGCGCGGTCTTCTCGGTGCCGCCAGTGATCTGCAGTTCGTTCTCGATCGGGCCGCGGATCGGCTTCTTCTGCACGACGTTGACCACGCCGCCGATCGCGCCTTCGCCGTACATCACCGATGCGGGCCCGCGCAGCACCTCGATGCGGTCCACCGACCAGGTGTCGAACGGGAACGTGACGGTGCCCGAAGCCACGTACATGCGCGTGCCGTCGAGCAACTGCATGACCGATCCCTGGCCCGAGAAACCGCGTGCGGTCAGCGAAGTGCCGCCATTGCCTGGCGCCGGATTGCCAGTGATGCCGGTGGCGCGCGTCACCGCTTCGCGCACGCTTTGATCGCCACGCGCGCGAATCGTCTCGCCGTCCAGCACTTCCACGCTGGCTGGCGTTTCCAGGGGCGTCAGGCCCAGCCGGCTGCCGGTGAACGCCGGCGTGGAAAGCGCCAGGCCCGGCGCGCTGGCTGTTTCGCTGACCACCACGGGCGGTAGCGCTTTGTTTTTCGATTCGGAGAGTTCCTCCGCAATCGCGCAAGGTGCATTGAGACTTGCGACGGTGCCGAGCGATGCGGCAAACAGGCGCGGTCGGCGTGCGCGCGCGGCGCGCGTCGATGGGTTGGCTGGGCGCGGGCGGCCAGTGGAATGCGCAGACGAGTTGTGTTTCATCGTGAAGCCGGACGACCCCGCCCGGGCATGAAGTGGCGATGATGACAACAGGCCGGTATCCGGGCTGGCAGGCTGAAGCACGAGGGCTTTCGGGAACGTTGTCGCCTTCCCACGCCGATGCTGCGGGCGCAGTGGCCGCCGATCCGATGGACCGGCATGACAGTTCCAACCTGCTTACCGTTGCGGGGGCAGCACAGGCATTGCCGTCGGGCGGCGCACCTGTTTCCCGTTTAACCGGCGATAGTCGCCGGCACCTGCAATCACGGTTGGCGCGCCAGGGCGCGCCGCGCTGCGCATTCTACCCGCACACAAAACGATCCGGCGATTTGCCGCCGGGGCTTGCCGTGCCCGCGGCTCAGCCCGAGATCGCAAATCCGTAGAGTGCGGCGGCATTGCGCCAGCGCACGGCTTCATCGAGTTCCGGTTGTTGCGCCAGCCACGCCATCGCCGCGCGGCATTCGTCGGCGCGCGCCGCGCCCTCGTGGTTGGTCCACGGCCAGTCGCTGCCCCAGAGCAGATGATCGGTGCCGGCCACCTGCGCCCACTGCAACGTCAGTGCTGGCCACTGGGCCGGGCTGGCCAGCCGGTATGGCGCGCTGATCTTGACCCACAGCGGGCGTCGCGCGCCCACGGCGCGGGCCGTGTCGAAGATCGGGTCATCGACGCCCAGCGGGCCAGGGCGGCCGAAATGATCGAGCACGACCGGCACCGGTGTGCTGCCGAGCGCGCCATCGAGAATGGCCAGCACGGTTGCACCATCGCCGTCGTTGGTATGGATCTCGATATGCCAGCCCAACGTGGCGATGCGCTGGAACAACGTGCGCCATGGCGCGGTGTCGATACGGCGCCAGCCGGCGTCGCCGAAGAGGTTCAGGCGGATGCCGCACACGCCGGCCGCATCGAGCGCGGCCAGTTCGGTGGGCGGCGCGGACGGATCGACCACCGCCACGCCGCGCAGCCGCTCCGGCATGCGCCGCAGCGCGGCCAGCATCGCCGAGTTGTCGGTGCCCAGAAAGCTGGTCTGCACCACCACGCCATAGGGATCGGCCGCCGGGCCGCGCACCGTGCCGGCCATCGACAGCCAGCCCTCCAGCGGCGCGTCGTACGGCGGGCGATAACGCGCCGACGCCACGGCAACGCCGGCATCGAACACATGAAAGTGGCAATCCACCAGCGTCTCGGTTGTCGTCATCGACACGATTCTCCTGTGTGCGGGTTAGCCCCGATATGGCGGCCTGTGCGTGTCCGGGTACTCTAGTCCTCTATAGGAGTGCAATCTAACACGGACACGAGATGCCAGACAATGCCATCGCCCAATCGGTCGCCGCCGCGCCAGGCATGAGCCGCTACGGGCAGATTGCCGCGCAATTGCAGCACAAGGTCGTCATTGGCGAATGGTCGCCGGGCAGCGCCATTCCGGCCGAAAGCACGCTGGCGGCAGAGTTCGGTATCGCGCTTGGCACGATCCGGCAGGCGATTGCGGTGCTGGTGCGGCAGGGTCTGCTGGAACGGGTGCAGGGCAAGGGAACGTACGTGCGCACCGGGCTCTCGGGCGCGAGCATGATGCGTTTTTTCCGCTTCCGTTCCGAGGCCGATGCCGACGCTGCGCCCACGGCGGTGCCGCGCTCGGAGATCCTGTCGTGCCGCAGCGTGCGCCTGGACAAGGCGATGGCAGCGCGCTTCGGGCTTGAAGCAGGCGCACGCGGTCTCGCCATCAGCCGGCGTCGTTGGGTGGCGGACACCCCGCGTCTGCTCGAATCGATCTGGCTGCCGCTGCCGCGTTGTGCCGCTCTGCAGGACACGCCGCCGGCCGAGTGGGGCGCACTGCTCTATCCGCTGTTGAGCCAGCGTTGCGGCATCACGGTGCACCGTGCGATGGACGAGGTGACCTTCCGGCTGCTCGATGCCGACGAGGCCGACCTGCTGGCGCTGCCCGCATCCCACCCCTGCGCACTGGTCACGCGCCAGGCGTTCGATATCCAGGGCCATTGCGTCGAATACCGGCTGACCCGGGGCGATGCCTATGCCTTCCGCTACACGGCCGAGATCCGCTGATCTTTGCCCGCCCCAACAGAATTCGATTCGACGGAGACTTTTTCGATGCGCTACCTGATTTCCCTCACTCTGGCTGCCGTGGCCGCGCAGCCGGCCGTGCTGCACGCCGCCGATGCGGCGCAGCCCTGGCCCACGCGCCCGGTGACGATCGTCGTCACCTATCCGCCCGGGGGCGGCGCCGACCTGATGGCGCGCCTGATCGCGCCGGGCCTGGGGCGCGAACTCGGCCAGACCGTGATCGTGGAAAACCGGCCCGGCGCGGGCGGACAGATTGGCGCGTCGTACGTGGCCAAGGCCGCGCCCGATGGTTACACGCTGATGGTCGATGCGTCGTCCTACGCGGTGAATCCGAGCCTCTATCCGCGCCTGCCCTACGACCCCGCCAAGGCGTTTCGCGCGGTCGGCGTGCTGGCGCGCTATCCCAATGTGCTGGTGGCCAATCCCGGCTTCCCGGTGGCCAACGTCCAGGACGTGCTGGCGCTGGCGCGGCAGAAGCCGGGTACGGTGGCATTCGCGTCGTCGGGCAACGGGTCGGCGCAGCATCTTTCCGGCGTGCTGTTCGAGCAGCGCGCCCATGTCGATCTGCTCCACGTGCCCTACAAGGGCGGCGGCCCGGCCATGACCGATGTGATCGCCGGACAGGTGCCGCTGTTCTTCGCCAACGTCGCGTCCAGCCTGCAGCACATCAAGGCGGGCAAGCTGCGGCCGCTGGCGGTGACCAGCCATACGCGCACATCGGCGCTGCCCAATGTGCCGACCATGCAGGAGGCGGGCGTGGCGGGCTACGAAGTCTATGAGTGGAACGCCGCGTTTCTGCCCGCCGCCACGCCGGAAGCGGTGGTGACGCGGCTGTCGGACGCCCTGCAGAAGGTGATGGCCAGCGCGGAAATCCGCCAGCGTGTGGCCGAACTGGGCGGCGAAGTGGTGGCCGCCCCGCCGGCCGAGGCCGCGCGCTTTATCGACACCCAGACGCGGCTGTGGGCCAAGGTGATCAAGGACGGCAACGTCAAGCCGGAATAGGTGAGACCGGGGCCGATCACCGCGTCGGCAGGTGAGCGGCTGCCGCAGGCATCACGCCAAGGCGCACCACTGGACGTGGCAACACCGTACCTCGCCACCGACCGCAATTTCGCAAGCACGACATCGAAAAACACAACGTTTGCGCGCACCGCACTGGCGCGCGCGGAGCATTCGAACCAGAGAGGAGACCCATGTCCACAGATCGACCCCATGACACCTATCGCCGCCACCTGCTGGGCATGATGGCCGCGCTCGGCGGCGGGGCGCTTGTCCCCACGCTGGCGCGTGCGCAGGCCTGGCCGTCCAAGACTATCCGGCTGGTGGTGCCGTTCGCACCGGGCGGCAGTTCCGAAATCGTGGCGCGGTCCACCGCGGCGGAATTGACCAGGCTGCTGGGCGTATCGGTATTCGTGGAAAACAAGCCGGGCGGCGCGGGCAATATCGCCATGGGCGAAGTGGCGCGCGCTGACGACAACCACACGCTGATCCTTGGCCACATCGGCACGCTGGCAGTCAACCCGTACATCTTTCCGAAACTGCCATACGATCCGAACAAGGATTTCAGGCCTATCTCGCTGCTTTCCAAGGTGCCGAGCCTGTATGTGGTGCACCCGGACGTGCCGGCAAAGAATCTCAAGGAATTCGTGGCGCTGGCCAAGAGCAAGCCGGGCAAGCTCAACTACGGGTCGGCCGGAAACGGCAGCGCCGGGCATCTGGCCTTCGAATACCTGAAGGCGAGCACCGGCACCTTCATCACCCATGTGCCGTATCGCGGCAGCGGCCCGCAGATTACCGACCTGCTGTCCGGCCGGCTCGATGCCGCCGCAATCGGCGCGCCCGCCATTCTGCAGTTCATCAGGACGGGCAAGGTGCGCTGCATCGCCACAGGCACCGCGCAACGCATCGCGCAACTGCCGGATGTGCCGACGGTGGCCGAGCAGGGCTATCCGGGCTTCGAGATGACGCAGTGGTACGGCCTGCTGGCGCCGGCATCGCTGCCGCAGCCGGCCGCCGCGAAACTGGCGGAGGCCACCGTCAAGGCGGTAAAGAGTCCCGCGTCGGTCGAGCGCCTCAGTGCGGACGCGGCGCTTGTGGTGGGCAGCACGCCGGAAGAATTCGCGCGCTTCATCGTCGCGGAACAGCAGCGCTGGAAGCCGATCGTGGCGCGCGCCGGCATCAAGCCGGACTAGACGCCGCGACGCTGCAACGGGTCGCCGTGCCACTGACGGGCCAGCTCAGCGCGCAGGCCGAACGGGAAACAGTGACGCGGCGAGTGCGAGAGCCGTGCGCCCGCGGTTCCTGCGGTGACTATTCAGCCTGCTGCGTCCGTTCGGCTGCGGCCCACAGGTCGTCGATCGCGCGGATGCTCAGCAGATAGCCATGGGCGCCCGCGCCGCAGATCACGGCGGTGGCCGCCACGGAGATCGTCGAGTGGCGATATTCCTCCGAGCGCCGGTGGATATTGCTGATGTGCACCTCGACCACCGGGCGGCGGATCAGCTTGACCGCGTCGAGCACGGGAATGCGTCCGAACGAAAAGCCCGCCGGATTGATGATCAGCGCGGCATCCTCGAAATACGCTTCCTGGATCCAGCCGATCAGCTCACTTTCGCTGTTGGTCTGCCGGAACACGCAGTCGAACTTGAACGTGTCGGCCATCGCCATGCATTGCCGCTCGATATCGCCGAGCGTGGTGCTGCCGTAGATGTGCGGCTCGCGGATACCGAGCATGTTCAGGTTCGAACCATTGAGGATGTAGAGTTTTCGCTTCATGGAGAGGACTTGGTGACGGTGGCGGCGCCTGCCGTTTAGTGGCTGCTTTCCAGGCTGGTGCCGCGGGTCTCGCGGGAGGTGGCGATCATGACGAACGACAGCAGATTGAGCGACCCGCACACTGCCACGATGGCCCACGGCGAGCCGTGAAATGCCTGCAGCAAGGCCACCGCGACGATCGGCATCGGGCCGCCGGTCAGCAGGTTGGCGCCCGAATAGGACAGTGCCGATCCGGTATAGCGTGCCTCGGTGGGAAACGACTCGGCAAACCACACCGGCTGGATGCCGCTCTGGAACTGCGTGAAGCCGAGGAACGCGCCCATCACTGCCATGGTCATCCCCAGCGATCCCTGGTTCAGCACTGGGAAATAGATCAGGCAGCAGACCAGCGTGCAGAACGATCCGACCAGCAGCGCGCGCTTGCGACCGATGCGGTCGCTGAGATAGCCGCCGGCCAGTGCGCCGACGATGGCGCACGCATTGGCCACCATCAACAGCATGAAGCCGGTCTGCTTGGGCACGCCAAGGTTCTTGGTCAGGTAGCTCAGCGAGAACACCACGATCAGGTAGAACAACGCCGCCGGGCCGCAGAAGAACAGCGTGAGCCGCAGCGCGGTCTTCCAGTGGTGGCGCAGCACCACGCCCAGCGGATTGCCGCCGCGCACGCGCTGGCCCTGCTGGCGCGCCTGCTTGCGCAGCGCTTCGAACGCAGGCGTTTCGCTGACCCGCATGCGGATGTAGATGCCAAGGATGACCAGCAGGAAGCTGGCCAGGAATGGAATTCTCCAGCCGTAGGTTTCGAAGTCCTCTGCCGACAGCATGGCGGCCAGCGCGAACAGCGCCATATTGGCCAGGATCTGGCTGAGCGGCGAACAGATGCCGAGCAGGCCGGAATAAATGCCGCGGCGTGCGGGCGACGCGTGTTCGACGGCCATCAACTGCGCGCCCGTGGATTCGCCGCCGAGCGCAAAGCCCTGGACGATGCGCAGGCTGACCAGCAGGATCGGCGCGACGATGCCCACCTGCTGATAGGTGGGCAGCAGGCCCATCAGGAACGACGACACGCCCATCACCGACACCGTAATCAGCATCAGGTTGCGGCGTCCCCACCGGTCGCCCAGAATGCCGCACACGATGGCACCCAGCGGGCGCGCGGCCAGGCCGGCCCAGAAGCTTGCCAGCGAGGCCAGCAGCGATGCGGTGGGATCGAGCGTCGGAAAGAACAGCTTCGGAAAGATCGTTGCGGCGACCACGCCGTACAGCGCGAAATCGAACCACTCCAGCGCGGTGCCGATGGTGGCCCCGGCAACGGCGCGCCGGGCCATGGCGTGCCGCGGATCGGCCGCATCGGCCGTAGCGATGTTGGAGTCAGTAATGACTGACATGGTGTCTCCCCCTTTCTTTTGTGGATATCGTTCCCGATTGCTCCGGGTTACGTGCACTGCTATTGTTCGACCGCTCGCGAAGCGGCGTTCCAGACCGGAATAACATTCCATATTGTGAAATATGTCGTTGAAGACCGGATTGAAGATTCTCGATTTCCTGGCGTCCCAAGGCGAGGGCGCCGCGCTTGCGGTCATTGCCGACGCGCTGGAGGTCCCGCGCAGCACCTGCCACCGGGTGCTGGGCGAACTCGCGGAGAGCGGCTACGTGCGGCAGATTCCCGATCACAGCCGCTACATTCTCACCATGCGCATGACATCGAACGGGCTGGAATTCCTGAGCCTGACCGGTATTGCCGACATCGCCCAGCCGATCATCGAAAGGATTGCCGCGCAGACCGGTGAGCTGGCGCGGCTGGCGCTGGTGGATGGCGACGCGATCATCTGGGTGGCGAAAGCCGATGGACAGCGCACCGGCTTTCGCTACGACCCCGACATGGGACTTGCGGCGCGGCTTTCGTGTACGTCCACGGGGCATGCGTGGCTGATGACGATGTCGGACGAGGAAGCCGTGGCGCTGGTGATGAAGCAGGGTTTCGGCCAGCCAAACGAGTATGGCCCCAACGCGCCGACCTCGTTGAAGGCGTTGCTTGGTTTTCTGCACGCGGCGCGTGTGCGCGGCTACGCCATGATCGACGAGGTGTTTGCAGCGCGCATGGCAGCCGTGGCGGTGCCGGTCAGACGCGGCAGCCGATGTGTCGGCGTGATCAGCCTGGCGGGCCCGCGCACGCGCCTGACCGCCGCGAAAGTCCACGAATATTCGGCTCTGTTGTGCGAGGCGGCCGATGAACTTGGCCAGCTGTGCAATATGGCGGGCTACCTGTCGCGGCCGCCATTGGGCAAGGCGTGAAGCAGGCTCACGCTATCCAAGGCGTGTCGAAGCGCATCGGAATCAAAGTGACGTACCGCGGATGCCGGCAGCGCAGCGCAACGTCCCTGGGCCAGCCCGTGGCACGTCCCGCGCGTTGACGCGACTTTCCCCGGGCAACAAAAAACCGCCCCGGTGGGGCGGTTCTTCGCGTGCGGATCCGTCGGGGCGGAATCAGGCTTTCAATACCTGGCCGATCGCATTGGCCACCACGCCTACATTGCGCTCGTTCAGTCCGGCCACGCACATGCGGCCCGAGCGCAGCACGTACACGCCGTGTTCGTTCCTGAGGCGATCGACCTGATCGGCCGACAGTCCGGTGTACGTGAACATGCCGCGCTGCGTGATGTAGCGCGACAGCTTTTCGCCGCTGACGTGCGCGCGCAGTTGGTCGTGGATGGCGTGGCGCATGCGGGCGATGCGCTGGCACATCGCGGCCAGTTCTTCTTCCCAGCTCTTGCGCAGCGCCGGCGTGGTCAGCACGCGGGCCACCACGCGTGCGCCGTGCGTGGGCGGGTTGCTGTAGTTGGCGCGCACGGCACCGGTCAACTGGCCCAGCACGCGGCCGGCTTCATCGGCGCTCTGGCACACCACGCTCAGACCGCCGCAGCGTTCGCCGTACAGCGAAAAATTCTTCGAGAACGAATTAGCCACCAGGCACGGCACGTTCTGGCGCGCCAGTTCGCGCACGGCAAAGGCGTCATCGTCCAGGCCCGTGCCGAAGCCCTGGTAGGCCATGTCGACGAAAGGCAGCAGCTTGCGTGCCTTGAGCACGCCAATCACCTGGCGCCACTGGTCTTCGTTCAGGTCCACGCCGGTCGGGTTGTGGCAGCAGGCGTGCAATAGCACGACGTCACCTTGCGGAATGGCTTCGATCGCGGCGAGCATCGCGTCGAACTTGAGTCCGCCGGTGGCGGCGTCGTAGTACGGATAGGTGTTGACCTTGAACCCGGCACGTTCGAACACCACGCGATGGTTTTCCCAGCTTGGGTCGCTAATCCACATTTCGGCGCGGGGGAAATAGCGCTTGAGGAAGTCGGCGCCCACGCGCAGCGCGCCCGATCCGCCCAGCGTCTGCAGCGTGGCGATGCGGCCTTCGGCGCGCGCGGCGCAGTCCTCGCCGAACACCAGCGCCTGCACGGCCTGGCGGTAGGCGGCGATGCCGGCCATCGGCAGATAGGGGCGCGGGCCCATGTCGGACAGCAGCGCGGCCTCGGCTTCGGCCACGGCCTGCATCACCGGCAGGCGGCCTTCGTCGTCAAAGTAGATGCCGATGCTGAGGTTGACCTTGTTGGTACGCGGATCTTGCTGGAAGTCCTCGTTCAGCGAGAGGATCGGATCACCGGGGAAGGCTTCGATGTGTTCGAACATGAGTGCGTGGGGGCTTCGAGAGTTCAAGGGGGCGGCGGCCCGTCATGCTGGCGGGCCGCGCTGTGCAGAGGCGCAGGATTGGCCGATGCGAGCGACGCTTACCGCGCCTGCACGCTGGCGGCCGGCTGCGCCGCACCGGCGTTTTTCTGCCGCAGGCCGTAGCTTACGCCAAGTACCGCCAGCCAGACCGGAATCAGGTAGACCGAAACGCGCAGTCCCGGTGTCAGGAACATCACCACCAAAATGCCCGCCAGGAAGGTCAGCGTCAGGTAGTTGGTCAGCGGATAGCCGAGGCTGCGGAATGCCGTGGTCTGGCCCGCGGCGCGCTTGGCGCGGCGGAACATCAGGTGGATGATGCTGATCATCGCCCAGTTGATGATCAGCGCCGATACCACCAGGCCCATCAGCAATTCGAACGCTTCGCCGGGCATGAAATAGTTGACCAGCACGCAGATGCCGGTGGCCAGGGCCGATACGCCCAGCGCGGTCAGCGGAATGCCGCGGCGGTTCACATGCATCAGCGCGCGCGGGGCGTTGCCTTGCTGGGCCAGGCCCAGCAGCATGCGGCTGTTGCAGTAGACGCCGCTGTTGTACACCGACAGCGCGGCGGTCAACACCACGATGTTCAGCACCGTCGCCACCACATCGCTGTTCATCGCGTGGAAGATCAGCACGAACGGGCTGCCGCCGGTCACGACGTTCTGCCACGGATACAGCGACAGCAGCACGGCCAGCGCGCCGACATAGAAAATCAGGATGCGGTAGATCACCTGATTGGTCGCCTTGGGAATGCTCTTGCCCGGGTTGTCGGCTTCCGCCGCCGTGATGCCCACCAGTTCGAGCCCGCCGAACGAGAACATGATCACCGCCATCGCCATCACCAGGCCGCCGAACCCGTTCGGGAAGAAGCCGCCGTGCTGCCACAGGTTGGCGATGCTGGCCTGCGGCCCGGCCGACCCGGACGCCAGCAGATAGCCGCCAAAGGCGATCATGCCGACGATCGCCGCCACCTTGATGATCGAGAACCAGAATTCCATCTCGCCAAACGACTTCACGCTGGCCAGGTTGATGCCGTTGATGATCACAAAGAAGGCCAGCGCCGACATCCACGTCGGGATGTTGGGCCACCAGTACTGGACGTACAGGCCGACGGCCGACAGCTCGGCCATGCTGACCAGGATGTAGAGCACCCAGTAGTTCCAGCCGGACATGAAGCCGGCGAAGTGGCCGCAGTATTTGTCGGCGAAGTAGCTGAACGATCCGGCTACCGGTTCGTCCACCACCATCTCGCCCAGTTGCCGCATGATGAAGAACGCGAAGATGCCGGCCACCGCGTAGCCGAGCAGCACGGCAGGACCCGCAAGCTTGATGGTTTGGGCGATGCCCAGGAACAGCCCGGTGCCGATGGCGCCGCCGAGCGCAATCAGCTGGATGTGACGATTCTTGAGGCCACGCTGAAGCGTGCCTTTATGGTCGGAAGTATGCATGGAGTGTGTCTGTCCTCTACCCATTCTCGTGGAATGGCTACGCGCCTCTACAGCCTCTGCAGGGTGGGCGCTTTGAAAATGCGCCAGCGCGGGTAGCGCCGGCAGCAGGGGTTTGCGCCGGCAACCCGAAAGGATACCGGCTCAACCAGGGGAAAGCGGAAGAATCTGCTGGCCTGAGGAAAATTTCAGGCCGTTGCGGTCATACCTTTAGCGTGCCGCGCTCGATTTGGTCGCGTTCGAGTGATTCGAACAGCGCCTTGAAGTTGCCTTCGCCAAAGCCATCGTCGCCGGCGCGCTGGATGAATTCGAAGAACACCGGGCCGAGCACGCCCTTCGAGAAAATCTGCAGCAACAGGCGGGGCTTGCCGTTCTCGGTGGTGCCGTCGAGCAGGATGCCGCGCGACTTCAGTTGGTCCACCGGCTGGCCGTGGCCGGGCAGGCGGGTGTCCAGCGCCTGGTAGTAGTAGTCGTTCGGCGCGGTCATCAGCTCGACACCGGCCATCTGCAGGTTGTCGATGACTTCGATCAGGTTGTCGACCAGGAAGGCAATGTGCTGGATGCCTTCCCCGTTGAAGGCCATCAGGAATTCCTCGATCTGACCCGCGCCCTTGGACGACTCCTCGTTCAGCGGAATGCGGATCTTGCCGTCCGGCGCGGTCATCGCCTTCGAGGTCAGGCCCGTGTACTCGCCCTGGATGTCGAAGTAGCGGATTTCACGGAAATTGAACAGGCGTTCGTAGAAGTTGGCCCAGTACGCCATGCGGCCACGGTAGACGTTGTGCGTCAGGTGGTCGATCACCTTCAGGCCGTGGCCCTTCGGACGGCGGTCCGCGCCTTCGACGAATTCGAAATCGATGTCATAGATCGACTTGCCGTCTTCGAAGCGGTCGATCAGATACAGCGGCGCACCGCCGATACCCTTGATCGCAGGCAGGCGCAGTTCCATCGGACCGGTTGCAATCTCGATCGGCTGGGCGCCCAGCATCAGGGCGCGGTTGTAGGCCTTGTGCGAATCCTTGACGCGGAAAGCCATGCCGCAGGCGCTGGGGCCGTGTTCGGCGGCGAAATAAGCGGCTTCGCTGTGCGGCTCGTTGTTCACGATGAAGTTGATGTCACCCTGGCGATACAGCACCACGTCCTTTGAACGATGGCGTGCCACCAGCGAGAAGCCCATTTTTTCGAACAGCGGCTCGAGAACGTTGGGCGTGGGCGAAGCGAATTCCACAAATTCGAAGCCCATCAATTGCATCGGGTTTTCAAACAGATCGGCCATGGTCAGTGCGCGCGGGGGCGAGTAGCAATAGAAATAATATTTCGGCGGGGCCGGGGCGGATGTGGCGAGGTAGACGCTTGCGCCGCGGCTCATCGTGGGGAAATTGTAGAACCCGCGCCGCTAAATAGGATTTCGTAAGGCACGCAGGGAAACCCTTGGATATGAGATAAAATTTCGCAGAATCGCTATTCAAGGAAATCAGGATGCATCAAACCGAGCTGGACCGTACGGACCGCCGCTTGCTGGGCGTGCTGCAGGAACATGGCCGTGCGTCCAATCTGGAGCTGGCCGAGGCGATCAACCTGTCGCCCGCGCAGACGCTGCGGCGGCACCGGCGCCTGGAGGAGGGCGGCATCATCAAGCGCTACGAGGCGCGGCTCGACAGCACTGCACTGGGGTTTGGGGTGACGGCCTTCATTCACGTGACGATGGAGCGCGGCCACATCCGCGACCTGTCCAAATTCAAGAGCCTGGTGGCAGAACTGGCGCAGATCCAGGAATGCTTTTCCGTAACCGGCGATATCGATTACGTGCTGAAGGTGGTGGCGAAGGACTTGAAGTCGCTATCGGACTTCCTGCTCGACACCCTGATGCGCATCCCGGGCGTGAGCGGCGTGAAATCGAGCGTCTGCCTGGACGAAATCAAGTGCACCAGCGCGATGCCGCTGGAGCCGTGACTGGCGCAGCCTTCGTCGCTTGCATCCACCATCGGCGCGGGCCGGAGCGAATCGCGTGGATTACGCAACCGGCAGCGCGCCATGGCGCTGCGCCGGCGCTCAGGCGGCGATGCCTTGCATCGCGTCGACGATTTCGCGGCTGTCGTTCGGGCGAACCACGCGCGCCACTTCCTGGCCATCGCGCAGGAAAATCAGCGTAGGCCAGAGCTTCACGCGGAACGACCGTCCCAGCGGCCGGCCGCTGCCGTCTTCGACCTTGATGTGATCGATCTCGGGATGCTCGGCAAACGCCGTTTCGATCAATGGCTGCGCGCGCTGGCAAAAGCCGCACCACGGCGTCCCGAATTCCAGCACGGTGGCGCCACGCAGGCTATCGATCTCGCTGCGCGTGGGTTCGGTTGCGGCAAAGGTATGGGTCATGCTCATGGCTTGGCGGCTCCGTCGATATGGGATGCGCGGATGTCTGATGGGCTGGCACGCGAATGCCGTGCCAGCGGCCCGAGGCGTCATTCTGCCAGTGCCAGCGGATTGGCGTGGCGCGGCGGCATGGCAGAAATTTCCCACCATGCCGGCAAAAGCGCCTGAACCTCGGCGCGCGCGTAGCGGTCGTCGATCAGCCACACCACGCCGCGATCCTGCTGCGTGCGGATCACGCGGCCGGCCGCCTGCACCACCTTGCGCAGCCCCGGATACAGATATGCATAGTCGTAGCCCTGGCCGAACACGGCCTCCATGCGCTCGCGCAGCCGTTCGTTGACCGGATTGATCTGCGGTAGCCCCAGCGTGGCCACGAACGCGCCGATCAGGCGATCGCCCGGCAGGTCGACGCCTTCGGAGAACACGCCGCCCAGCACCGCAAAACCGATGCCGCGTCCACCCGGTGCGAACGCGTCGAGAAACGCCGCCTGCCCCGCTTCGGTCATGCCGCGCGCCTGAAGCCATAGCGGGATGTCGGGTCGATGCGCCGCCAGCTGCGCCGCCGCCTGTTGCAGGTAGTCGTGGCTGCTGAAGAACGCTAGGTAGTTGCCAGGCCGGCGCGCGTACTGTTCGGCCATCAGTCCCACCAGCGCCGGCAGCGAACGTTGCCGCTGGCCGTAGCGCGTGGAAATATGGCGCGCCACATGCACGTCGAGCTGATCGGCGCGGAACGGCGATGGCACTTCGATCCACACCGTGTTGGCGGGCAGCCCGAGCAGGTTGCGGTAGTAGTCGGTGGGATGCAGCGTGGCAGAAAACAGCGTGGTCGAATGCGCGCCCGCGAAGCGCGGCGCGAGATACGGCGCGGGCAGCAGGTTGCGCACGCACAGCGCAGCATCGACGCCCGCGCGCGTACGCGGCGTGCGCGTGATGTCGAAGATCGAGTGCTTGCCGCCGTATTCGGTCAGTTGTTCGGCGAGCCGCAGAAAATGCATGGCGTCGAAATAGAAGCGCTCCAGCGCGGCGTCAT
Source organism: Cupriavidus pauculus (assembly GCF_008801835.1). GTDB lineage: Bacteria > Pseudomonadota > Gammaproteobacteria > Burkholderiales > Burkholderiaceae > Cupriavidus > Cupriavidus pauculus. The sequence goes on from NZ_VZOW01000016.1 coordinate 96,449, forward strand.
GCCGTTGCGGATGTTCGCTCATGTCATCGACGATGGCGCTGCACAGCTGCGTCAGCGTCTCGACAAAGGCGGGCGGCTCTTCGTCGCGCGTTTCGTAGGCGTCGTCGCTCGCCTTGGCCAGCGCGTTCCACTGGCGGTAGAGCTTGTCCATGGGCCGCTTGAGCGCAGCGGGCGCGCCGCGCCGCACGTCCCGAAACGCGGCGTGATCGAGCGTGACCGTGTACATCGCGCGTCCCCGCTCGACCAGGTTGTGCGCTTCGTCGACCAGCACGCTGACGCGCCATTCGTTCATGGCCGTCAGCGCAAACAGCATCGCACTACGATCGAAATAGTAGTTGTAGTCGGCCACCACCAGATCGCTCCAGCGGATCATTTCCTGTGCCAGGTAATAGGGGCAGATCTGGTGCGCGGCGGCGATCTCGCGCAGCGTGCCGCGGTCCAGCAGTGGCGCGGCGCTGGCCGCATCGCGCGCGGCGGGCAGGCGGTCGTAGAAGCCGCGCGCCAGCGGACATGATTCGCCATGGCAGGCAAGGTCCGGGTGTTCGCACGCCTTGTCGCGGGCGATCAGCTCGATCACGCGCAGCGGCGTGCGCGCGGCATCGCCGCGCAATTGCGCGGTGGCATGCAGGGCGACGGCGCGGCCGGTCGAGCGCGCCGAGAGAAAGAACAGCTTGTCGATGCGTTGCGCCGGCATGGCCTTGAGCGCCGGAAACACGGTGCCGATCGATTTCCCGATGCCGGTGGGCGCCTGCGCCAGCAAGGTGCGCGCCGACGCGTTGGCCTTGTAGACCGATTCGGCCAGCAGGCGCTGTCCGTCGCGAAACGTGGCATGCGGAAACGCCAGCGTCTGCAGCGCCGCGTCGCGGCCGGTGCGATGCGCGAGTTCGCGTTCGGCCCATTGCATGAAGCGTTGGCAACTGTCCTCGAAGAACGCGCGCAGCGCCGGCGCGTCAAAGCGCTCCTTGAGCACGCGCTCGCGCTGGCTGACGATATCGAAATACACCACGGCGATGTCGATCTGCGCGAGGCCGCGGGCATCGCACAGCAGCCAACCGTAGATCTTTGCCTGCGCCCAGTGCAGCGCCTGATGGTTGGCCGGCACCGCCACCTTCTCGCCGCGCACGGTCTTGATTTCCTCTAGCCGGTTGGTCACGGGGTTGTAGCCGTCGGCGCGGCCGCGTACGCGCAATCCATTGAAATCGCCGCTCAACGCAACCTCCGCCTCGTAGCCCGGACCGCGCCGGCTGGTGACCACGCCGTGCCCGGCGACGCCTTCCTGGCCGGTCGGCGACGGCGTGAAACGCAGGTCGAGATCCCCCGCCTTGGCGGTGAATTCGCAAAGCGTTCGCACGGCAACCGTGTAGCGCGGCGTGGGAAGGGAGACGGAGGTGGCGGACAAGTCGCAAAAATGGAGCGGGCGGCGGAACTGTATAAATATACAGTGATCGGACACCGACAGGAAATCCCCGCGCAGATATTTAAGATGGATACCGACGCGACCCCGGAGCCATGCCATGCAGTCACTGAAGATCGCCACATTCAATATCAATGGTGTGCGCACGCGCTTGCAGGCACTGCTGACGTGGCTGGCGCGCGAATCGCCCGACGTCGCGTGTCTTCAGGAGTTGAAGGCGGTGGACGAAGGCTTTCCGATCGACGAGATCCGTGCGGCCGGTTACGGCGCCATCTGGCACGGCCAGAAGTCGTGGAATGGCGTGGCGATTCTGGCCAAAGGCGCCGACCCAGTGGAAGTTCGGCGCGGCCTGCCGGGCGCCGACGACGATTCGCAGAGCCGCTATCTGGAGGCGGCGGTCGAAGGCGTGCTGGTGGCCTGCCTGTACCTGCCCAATGGCAATCCCCAGCCGGGCCCCAAGTTCGACTACAAGCTGGCGTGGTTCGAGCGCTTGATCGCCCATGCGGCGACGCTGCGCGATAGCGGCCATCCGGTGGTGATCGCGGGCGATTTCAATGTGGTGCCGACCGACGACGACATCTACAACACGCGATCGTGGCTCAAGGATGCGCTGCTGCAGCCCGAAAGCCGCGAATGTTATCGGCGTCTGCTGGCGCAGGGCTGGACGGACGCGTTGCGCGCGCGCTATCCGGACGAGCGCATCTACACGTTCTGGGATTATTTTCGCCAGCATTGGCAGACCAATTCGGGACTGCGCATCGACCATTTGCTGCTGGGACCGCAGGTGCGCCTGATTGATGCCGGCGTCGACAAATGGGTGCGCGGCGAGGAACGAGCCAGCGATCACGCGCCGGCGTGGGTCCGCATCGAGGTGGACGCCTCAGGCGCGGGGCAGGGCGAAGCGGGGCGGAAAGCGGCGACGAAAGCGCCGACGAAAGCGGCGACGAAAGCGGCGACGAAAGCGCCGACGAAAGCGCCGACGAAAACAGCGGCATCGAGAAAACCCGCAGCAAAGAAACCCGCAGCGAAGAAAACCGCAGCGAAGAAAACCGCAGCGAAGAAAACCGCGGCCAAAAAAGTCTCTGCCAGGAAATTCGCCGCCACATGAACCGGGCAAAAAAAGCGCCGGGAATGATCCCGGCGTCGGAGAAATCAGGGACGTCCGCCGCGAGAGCGGTACGACGGACGTCGGGCGCCTGAACCGGGGCGCCGCAAAAATCTTCAGGCTGCCACGGCTTCGCTTTCGCGGCTCAGGCAATATTTGCCGCTTACCGCGCCCACCAGCATGTCCGCAGCTGCGTCGAGACGGTCAGTCGATCCAGACATGCGCGCGGTGATGATGCCGTTCTGGATCGCGCCGTACAGCACCTTGGCCAGCGCTGGCGGCGGCACCGGATACGGCTGCCCACGCGCGATTTCGGCACGGTGCAGCAGTCCGGCGATCCACACTTCATTCATCTGGAAGTGCCCCTGCAGCAGGCTGCGGATCGAATCGGGCAAGGCCAGCACTTCGGCGGACAGCATGCCGGCCAGACAGATCTGGTTCAGCTCGATGCCGTTGCGCAGCGGATCGACATACCGATGCGCCTGTTCGACCAGCGGCAGGCTGGTGTCGATGGCAGCGAGGCGCGTCTGCGCGCGTTCGCGGTACAGACGCACCACTTCCAGCACCAGATCGTCCTTGGCCGGGAAGTAGTAGTGAATGCTCGAGGTCTTCACGCCCACCAGCTCCGCCAGATCGCGGTAGCTGAAGCCGTTGTAACCACGTTGTCGAATCAGCACGGAGGCGTGCTCAAGCAGTTGATCGCGTACGGTATGCGTTTTCATGGCAACTATCTCTCGCCTTGTGGCGGAGATCCTCCGGTTTTTGGCCGTACGCCCCTTACAGGGACGACGACTGCGCAACGAGCGAGAGCACTGCCCCGCTAGTCAGGCAGAGCACGAGCCAGCCGCCCAGTATCAGGGCACTGTCACGCAAGGTCATGATGAAACTCCAGGTGTCGTTGGGGTTGCGGCCCGTATGCAATGGGTCGCAACCTGTCGGCCTCAGGCGTTGGCGCCGTCGGTGTACGGATCGAACTTGCGCGACGGTTCTGCCGACACGCCGGTGCGGTCCATGCCGGCCACGATGCGGGCGCCGTCGGTGTAAGGGTCAGCCTTGCCGACCTTCGCGCCGTCGGTGTAGGGATCGGCCTTGCGCGACGGTTCTGCCGACACGCCGGTGCGGTCCAGACCGGCCACGATGCGGGCGCCGTCGGTGTACGGATCAAACTTGCCGACCTTCGCGCCGTCGGTGTAGGGATCGGCCTTGCCGACGCGTGCGCCTTCGCTGAAGGCGTCGAACTTGCCTTGGCGTGCGCCGTCGGTGAAGGCGTTGCGCTGGTCATTCACGCGGTAGCTGTAGCCGTAGACTTCGCCGGACTTCTGGGCGGCGGGAGCGGCTTGGGCGGCGCCCGTCACGAAAGCGGCGGCGAGGGCGGCGGCGGTGAGGATGTTCTTGGCGTTCATGATGCTCTCCTTATGGGCCTGGCGATCTCGGTTCTGTATGGATCGCGGGGCCGATGTCTGTGCTGCGTTTCAGGCGTCTTTCCGATGCTGCTATCTACTGCTAGATAGATAGTCGGGGCTAAAAAAAAGACCGCCTACCGGTACTGACAAACAACTTGTATTGCATGGTTCTGTTGCGTGGATCAACGTCTGCCGCGTCTTGCTGTTTGCTGCATGTCGCTGTCCATGGCCTGAATATTATCTACTACTAGATAGATAGGCAAGGGGAATTTGGAGAAATTTCGATGTGCAAGGGTGGAGCAAGGTGCTACGCGCGCCTCAGATCCCTCGCAAGTTTCTGAATTTATTGAAAAAAAAGCGCTGGCACCGACAGGGGCGCGCAGCGCTTTTTAGGGATACGCGGATACCGTAAAAGTCGGAATCTAGCGCTTGCCGATCGTGAAGGTGATCTCTCCGACACCTTCAACGCCGCTGGACACGGTGTCTCCCGGATTCAACGCGCCCACTCCGGCCGGCGTGCCCGTGAAGATCAGGTCGCCCGGCTGCAAGGTCATGGCTTCGGAGATATAGGCGATGACATCGGCCACGGGCCAGATCAGCTCGTCGAGATCGCCCTTCTGGCGTGTTTCGCCGTTCACGTTAAGCCAGATTGCGCCCTTCGACGGATGGCCGACCGCCGACACCGGCTGCAGCGGTCCGCATGGGCCCGAAGCGTCGAACGACTTCGACCAGTCCCAGGGGCGGCTCATTTTCTTGGCCACGTCCTGCAGGTCACGGCGCGTCAGGTCCACGCCGACGCCATAGCCCCACACCAGATCCAGCGCCTGTGCCGCACTGACATTGGCGCCGCCCTTGCCGATGGCCACCACCAGTTCGATCTCGTGATGGAGGTTTTCCGTAAGCGGCGGGTAGGGCACGGTGCCCTCGGCCGGCACCACCGCATCGGCGGGCTTGGTGAAAAAGAACGGCGGCTCGCGATCCGGGTCCTTGCCCATCTCGCGCGCATGCGCGGCGTAGTTGCGTCCGACGCAGAATACGCGGCGAATCGGAAAGCGGGCGGTGCTGCCGGCAACGGCGACGCTGGGCTGCGCGGGCGGGTCGATCACGAAATCGGTCATGTCTTGCTCTGGTTTTCAGTGGAACGGTGGGGCGGTGAAACCTGCGGATTATTTGGCGAAGACCTGGCTCAGGTCGCCAAACGCCTTGAATTCGAGGGCGTTGCCCGATGGGTCGAGAAAGAACATGGTGGCCTGCTCGCCTACCTGGCCCTTGAAACGCACATGCGGTTCGATCACGAATTGCGTGCCGGCGGCGCGCAGCTTGTCAGCCAGACGTTCCCATTCGGCCATCGACAGGATCGCGCCGAAATGCCGCACCGGCACGTTGTCACCGTCCACCGCACTGGTGGCGCGATGGCCGCACTCGTCCGGCGACAGATGCGCCACGACCTGATGGCCGTAGAAGTCGAAATCGACCCAGGCGTCGGAACTTCGGCCCTCGGGGCAGCCCAGCAGGTCGCCGTAGAACTGGCGCGCGGCGGCAAGATCGTGAACGGGGAAGGCGAGGTGGAACAGTGGGGTGGCGCTCATGGCTTCAGGGTCTCTCGTGAAAGCAGTCAAACACGGTGTCGTTGATTGTAATCAGCAGAACTCGTAATATGAAACGAATCATTTTTTGACTGAGCATCGAAAATTTCGATGCTTGCGCCTCTGGCGCTTGGCGCGGAGCCAGGGATACCCTTCTGGCGCCGCGACCCGTCCCTTGCCCCTACCGTGATCCGCTATTTCAAGACTTTTCTGATTGCCGCCGAGACCAGCTCGTTTTCTGCCGCCGGTGCGCGGCTGGGGCTGACCCAGTCCGCCGTCAGCACGCAGATTCGCCGGCTCGAGGACGATCTGGGTTGCACGCTGTTCGAGCGCTCCGGCAAATCGGTAACGCTGAGCGAAGAGGGCCGCCAGATGCTGGCCGACGCCACGCGCATCGTGTCGATCTACGAAGCAATGAAGGGATCGCGCGAGCGGGATACGGCGCCGCTGGACCTGGGCGCGGTGTCGACGGTGCAGGCCAGCCTGCTGCCGCGCGCGATGCAGCGCTTTCGCGTCGCGTATCCCGATACGCACGTCAATATCGTTCCGGGCATGTCGACGCAATTGCTGACCCAGGTGGACGCACGCGAACTGGACATCGCGGTTCTGGTGAAGCCGCGCCTGGGCATCCCAACCGACCTGAAGTGGGTGCCGCTGCTTCAGGAGCGCTTTGTGGCGGTGGCACCGACAGGCGCGCCGTCCGACCTGAAAACGCTGCTGCAGAGCGTGCCGTTTATCCGCTACAACCGCCATTCCACCGGCGGCCAACTGGTCGATCGCTACCTGCGCCGGCACCGCTTGTGGGTGCGCGAGGGCATGGAACTGGACGAGCCCGCGGTGATCCTGCAAATGGTTGGCGAGGGATTGGGCTGCGCGATCATTCCATCGGCGCTGGTGCCGTTGCGGCAGACGCCCAATATCCAGGAGGTGCCGATGCCCGGCGCGCCGCTCTATCGAGAGATTGGCGCGCTGGTGCGGCAGTCGGCGCTCAAGCGGGCCCCGACCGCCGCGCTGATCGACGCATTCCTGGCGGAAAGCCGGGAACGCCAGTGGATCACGCCTGCGGCTTCGGCTGCGGACCTTGCGGCGCCCCCGCCGGGCTGACGCGGCGCACCATCAGCGCCAGCAGCGCGGCCACCAGGCACGCGGCGCCGGCCACGTACAGCGCGGGCGAATAGGTCAGCCAGAACGTGCGCGAAAGCCCCGCGCCAAACGCCGCAGTCGCCGCGCCGATCTGGTGTGCGGCGAAGATCCAGCCAAACACCATTGGCGCGCGCTCGCGTCCGAAGGTGCTGCCCGCCAGCTTGATCGTTGGCGGCACGGTGGCGATCCAGTCCAGTCCATAGAACATCGCGAACAACGACAGGCCGTAAAGCGTGAATTCCGAGTGCGGCAGCCAGAACAGCGAAAGCCCGCGCAGCGCGTAGTACCAGAACAGCAGCTTGCGGCTGTCGTAGCGGTCCGACAGCCAGCCCGACAGGATGGTGCCGATGAAGTCGAATGCGCCCATCATCGCCAGCGCCGACGCAGCCGGTACGGCCGACATGCCGAAATCGGCGCACAGCGATATGAAGTGCGTCTGGATCAGGCCGTTGGTAGAGAGCCCGCAGATGAAGAAGGTGCCCGCCAGAATCCAGAACGTCTGCGTGCGCGCGGCATCGCGCAACACCACGAACGGGCCGCGCCAGGACAGCGGCGCTGGCGCGGCAGCCGGCGGCTGCGGGGCCGATGCCAGCGGTGGCAACTCGCCAAACGGCGCCAGGCCCACGTCGGACGGCCGGTTGCGCATCCACCCCAGCACCACCAGCGCCAATGCGCCACACGCGGCAAGCACCGGCAGCACGGCCACGCGCCACCCCATATGTTCGATCAGCCACGCAGCCACCGGCAGGAAGGCCAGTTGTCCCGTAGCGGAACTGGCGGTCAGTAGCCCGATCACCAGACCGCGACGCGCGGTGAACCACCGATTGGCGACCACTGCGGCCAGCACCAGCGCGGTCAGGCCCGAGCCGACGCCAAGCATCAGTCCCCACGCGATGAACAACTGCCAGAGCTGCGTGGACACGGTGGCCAGCGCCATGCCGCCCGCAATCAGCGCCAGCGCCGCGCACACGACATGGCGCACGCCGAAGCGCTCCATCAGGATCGCCGAGAACGGCGCCATCAGGCCGAACAGCGCAAAACGGAACGCCAGGATCGACGACACCTGATCGGTGCTCCAGCCCATTTCTGTGGTCATTGGCTTGAGGAACGCGCCGGGCAGGCCGAGCGCGGCCGCGGTGGTCAGCATCACGCAGAACGTGATGGCTGCGACGATCCACGCGTAATGGACGCCGCGCCGGTCGAGCCGGCTCGATAGGGCTTGGGCAAACATGGGGCTTGTGGTGGAAGTGGTCAGAGGTTTGTGAGGGCCCGATTTTCGGTCGATCAGGCGGGTGTGGATGGGGTGACGGCGCGGCTGTCCGTGGTGCCGTCGGTGGCGCGGTCGCCCTCGCGCCCGTCGCGCTCCAGCAGCCAGCCGCGCGCGACAGCGAGAATGTCGTCGGAAATCGCATCGCCAGCCGTGGCGCGCGCCAGCGTGATGGCGCCGACCAGCGTCGCCATCTCCAGCAATGCGGCACGGTCGGTTTCGTCGCTTGGGCCTTCGGTCGCGGTGGTTTTCCAGGTCGACAGCAACTGCTTGACACCGTCCAGATACGCTTGCCGCACCGGCTTGCCGGCAGGTTCGCGCGCGATATCGGCGACCAGCGCCGACGCCGGGCAGCCATGTCCCGCGGCGTCGCGATGCGCTTCGTTCAGATACAGATCGACCAGATTGCGTCGCGCGGCGTGCGGGTCGCCATCGGCCTTCGCCACCAGATGCTGCCAGCGCGCATTCGAACTGGAAAACGCCCGCGCGCACGCCACCGCTGCCAGGTCGTCCTTGGATGCGAAGTGCCCATAGAAACCGCCGTGGGTGAGTCCCGCATCGGCCATGATCTGGGCCACCGACACGCCATGCAGCCCATGCTGCCGGAACAGCCGCGCCGACGCTTCCTCGATGGCCGTCCTGTGCTGCTCGGCAACTGCCCGTGATGCGCGCGCCATTCCGATTTCTCCTGCTGATCTGCTGATTCGTCCTTGACCGGAGTTTAGATGACATCCATACTTTATTCAATAGATGTTGTCTGTCATATAAAAACAGGCCGCATCATGGGCCGCCTCCGTTGCCCGATGTTCCGCTGCTATCCCAATCTCGATGGAGAACCTGTCATGTTTCAACTCTTCGATCTGTCCGGCCGCGTGGCCGTGGTAACCGGCTCCACCAAAGGCATGGGCCTGGAAATGGCGCGCGCGCTTGGCCAGGCGGGCGCGCGCGTGGTGGTGTCCGGGCGCGACGCTGCGGTGTCCGAATCCGTCGCCGCCAAGCTGCGCGACGCCGACATCGACGCCACCGGCATTGCCTGCGACATCGCCAGCACGGAGAGCGTGCGCGCGTTTGCCGCGCAGGTGCTGGAGAAGTTCGGGCGTGTCGATGCGCTGGTGCTGAATGCCGCGGGCAGCGGCGTGGCCGGTTCGATGTTGGAGCAGGGGCCCGAGGTGTTCGACGACGTCATGGCGGGCAACGTGCGCGGCAATCTGGTGCTGGTCAACGCGCTGGCGCCGCAAATGATCGAACGTCAGGATGGCTCCATCATCTTCATGTCGAGCATTGCCGCGCGACGCGGCTCGGCGCGGCTGGCGCTCTACAGTATTTCGAAGGGCGCGACCGATCTGGCAATGCGCAATCTCGCGCAGACGCTGGGCCCGTACAACATCAACGTGAACAGCATCAACCCTGGGCCGGTGCGCACCGATTTCTCTCGCGACGCACTGTGGGGCGATCCGGAACGCGAAAAGGCGCTTGCCGCCGGCATTCCAATGCGACGCATCGCTGAAGCCGTGGACGTGGCCGGCGTCGCGGTGTTGCTCGCGTCGCCGGCGGGGCGCTACATCTCGGGCCAGACGATCGGCGTCGATGGCGGCGCCACTGCATAAGGGGCTTGCGACGCGCGCGCGCAAAGGTGCATTGCGCGCGCGATCGCTGTGCGCCGCGCACCGGTGCTGTGCAACTTGCGCACCGCGTTTGTGCGCAAGAAAAAATAGCGGGAAATAGCGGGGAAAACGGCTTCATTTCGCGGAATCGACGCCGTTACAGCGGGCATTGAGACTCCCTGAAACAAAGGAATATCGTGGCCGCATTGTTGAATCCCGCAGTCCGTCTGATGGCTCGGCTGACCATCACGCGCAAGCTGTTGCTGTTGTCCGTGCTGTTCCTGGTCCCGTTGTGCGGCGCGCTTTACGCCGTCTTCAACCAGTCGGTGCAGTCGATCCGTGACACCCGCGATGAAGAGCGCGGTCTGACGCTGGTCAGCCGCGCGCTCGATTTCATGCGGGAAACGCAGGTGCGCCGCGGCGCCGCCAATGGCGTGCTGCTCGGCAACGCGGCGTTCCGTCCGACCTTCGATGCGGCCGACGGCAAGGCCGCGCAGCATCTGGGCGCGTTGCTTGCCGAAGCGTCCGCGGTGACCACGTTCGACGTCGCGCCCGACGCGCGCAAGCTCGACGATGCGTGGCAGCAGATCCGCAAGCTCGGCCTCGATACGCCGGCTGCCCCGCTGTTCGACCGCCATACGGCATTGGTCAAGCAGACGCGGCTGTTCATTGGCGATGTGGCCGACCGTTCGTCGCTGGCGCTCGATCCCGAAGCGGGCTCGTACTATCTGGTCAGCCTGATGGTCGGGCCGATGCCGAAACTTGCGGAAGTCAGCGCGCTGGCGCGCGGACGCGGCGCCGGCATCATTGCCCAGGGCGGATTTTCCGACGCGGCGCAACAGGCGGAGCTGGCGGCGCTGGCCGAGCAGATCCAGGATGGGCTGGAAACGGTGCGCCGCGACATCGCGCGCGTTGCGCACAGTACACCTGCCCAGCGCGACCGCTTGCAGGCTGCCGCCAGGCAACTGGGCGCCATCGACAATTTTTATCGCACGCTCAAGGTCAGCATGCTCGGTTCGAGTGGCATCACGATCGACGCCAAGTCCTATTTTGCCGAAGGCACCGCGGCAATCGAGGCGGTGTCCACGGTCAGCCGCGAGTTCACCGATATGGCGCGCCTGATGCTCGATGAGCGTGTCACGCGCGAGGAGCACAAGCTGCTGGCACTGGCGGTCGTTGCGCTGCTGATGGTCGGCGGGGCGCTGTACCTGTTCGCGGGCTTCAGCCGCGGCATGCGTGAAGACGTGCGCGACGTGGCGCAACTGGTGGCGCGCATCAATGACGGCGATCTGAGCGTCCAGATCGAGGCTCGCGGCCGGGACGAACTGGCCGACATCAAGCGTCACCTGATGTCGATGGTGCAGGCATGGCGCGACGTGATCGGCAACACGCGCGATAGCGCGCAAAGCGTGCTGGTGGCAGCCGGACAGATTGCGCAGGGCAATGTCGACCTGTCGCAGCGCACCGAGGAGCAGGCGTCATCGCTGGAGCAGACCGCGGCGAGCATGGAGCAACTGACGGCGATCGTGCAGCAGAACGCCGGCAACGCCAGCCAGGCCAGCACGCTAGCCGGGGAGGCCGCCTCGATTGCGGTGGCTGGCGGTCATTCGGTGGTGCGCATGCGCGAGACGATGAGCGAGATCGAAGCTGATTCGCGCCGTATCGTCGATATCATCGCCGTGATCGACAGCATCGCGTTTCAGACCAACATCCTCGCGCTCAATGCGGCCGTGGAGGCCGCGCGCGCCGGCGAACTGGGCCGCGGCTTTGCGGTAGTAGCCGGAGAAGTGCGCACGCTGGCGCAGCGCGCGGCCAACTCGGCCAAGGAGATTCGCGTGCTGATTTCGCAGTCGGCCGGCCGCGTGACCAGTGGCGCGGCGCTGGCATCCGAGGCCGCGTTGACGATGGATAGCCTGGTGGCTGCGGTACAGCGTGTGACGTCGATGATGGAGGACATCAGCCGCGCATCGCACGAGCAAAGCGGCGGCATCGCGCAGGTCAATCAGGCCGTGACGCAGATGGATCAGGTGACACAGCAGAACGCCGCGCTGGTGGAGCAGGCCGCGGCCGCGGCACAGGCGCTGCAGGAGCAGGCCGAGCGCATGGAGCAGACGGTCAGCGTGTACCGCGTGGCCGCATGATCGAAGCATGAAAATGCCGAGCGCCCACGGGTCCGCAGGACCCGGGGCGCTCGTCGAGGGATGGAGTTTTTGCCAGCCACCGCCGCACGGTCATCGTGCGATGACCGGCGAGACTGAAGCGTCAAGTCGATGGCGGGCGGTTACCAGCCGTTGAAGCCGCCCGCGTCCTTGGCCGCGGCATCGACGTCCGGGCGCTGGACGCGGATGTTGTTTTCCACGTCGGTCACGCCAAAGGTGTTGTCGACCATGTCCTCGATGTCGTACTTCTGGCTGCGCATGCGCACGGTGCCGCCCAGCGTGACCTTGCCCTTTTCGACCTCGACCGTGACGTCGCGCACATCGACGCCGGAGGTAAAGGTCAGGCGCTCGCAGATTTCGTCGCGTATGCGTTCGTCGGTGCGCGTATAGCCGCGCGGACCGCTGCGTCTTTCGTGCGAGTCCGAGTCCGAACCGAACCATTCGCTCATAGCCTGGCCGATACGGTGGCCGATGTTGTACAGCATGCCGTGATCTTCATCGCGATCGTCGCGGTCGTCGCGCCAGCGTTCGGTGCGCGCCGATTGTCCATAGCGAGGCGAATAACCCAGTTCTTCGTCGTATCCGCGCCCGCCCAGATAGTCGCGGCCATAGCTCTGCGCATAGTGCGGACGAGATTCGCCCCATTCGTCGCGCGGCTCGGTCCAGTAACGTGTGTCGCTGCGCAGGTCGTTGAAGTAGGCGTTGTGCCCGCTGTGGCGCGGCTCGCGCTGCGCGGCGCTGCGCAACCATGCCTGATCGGCATTGCCGAAGCCTTGGCCGCCGTCGCGGCCCGCGTTGCGCGATTGCTGCGCGCCGCGGCGATAACCGCCCAGATCGCCATAGTCTCCATACTCGCTCGCGTACTGGCGGCTGCGATATTGCTCGCGCACGCGCCAGTCCTCGTCACGCTCGGGCGATGCGTCGTCGCCGCCGTTCAGGCCGTAGCGCAGGTCGCTGCCCGTGCGCTGCTCGCGTTGACTCCGCTGCCAGCCGTTTCCGCGATCGTCATCGTGCTCGCGGCGATAGCCGCCGGGCGCGGGACCGCCCTCGCTCAACTGTCCCGGGGTCAGGCGCTGGCGGCGCTGGGCATCGTCCCATTCGTCGCCGTACGATTCGGGTTGCCAATCGTCCGAATCTAGCCAACGCGACCCACGGTCGTCATCCCATGGATCGCCAAGATCGTCATTGCGCCGGCTCTCATCGGCCCGCCAGGGAGTGTCCCGGCGATAGCGCTCGCTGTGGTAGTCACCCATGTTGCGCTCCTGATGCTTGCTGCTGAGGTTGAAGATTTGCCAGACGCGCGGAATGCGGCGATATCGGCAGTTCGATAGCGCCATGCACGCAAATGCCGGCAAGTTCAAAGTCAGCGCAAATTCCATACCGTGGGCGCAATCCCTTGCCAGACGGCGATTGCGGGGGATTCCGACGCGCCGACGCCATGCAAGCGTTGCGCGGCTGCATGTAAAGACTGCATCGCGCTCAAGCCGGCGCGGGCGGCGCGTCCGGCACGTCGGCCGGCATCGACAGACGGCTGGCCGTCATGTCACGGCGCGTTCACGCGGCGGATGGTCGCCTGCACTGGCGCGACGGCGCCCACCGATGCGGGTGCTGGCCGGGCTGGCTCGGGCGCGGGACGCATGCCGCGCGCTTCGCGCAGCGGTGCAATGCCCTCGACGGCGTGAAACGGATGGCTGTTGGCAAAGTCCGTCGCGGCGGTTTCCAAAAAGCTGGGCGCAGGGCGCTGCGCATCGGGTGGTTGGGGCAGCGCCTTGTCGGCGTGCGCCGCGGTATGAAAACAGAGCAACAGCACGCGCAACAGCAGCACAAAACCGCGAATGCGGTGGCGGATGACGCGGGTTTGCGAGGGACACGGCGGCGCAACGACGCCCGGCCGCAATTGGGGCGGGATCAACATGGCAGTTCTCCGGGATGAAGCCGGGAAGATGGGCTTCGGGTATCAAGACGAGCATCGCGGCGCCGCGCTCGATGCGTCTATTTGCAGAGAACATGCCACGGCAGAAATGGCGGCCGGCGCGCGGCGACGGTCACTTCCGGAGCGGAAAACGGCGGGTGGGCGCCGGTCGGGGCCAACACCGGCCGGCGAGTGGTTGGGTCCCGGCCAACAGGCAGGGACGATGGCGATTGGCGAGGACCGCGCCGGCCGATGCGCGAAGTCGAACGTTCAGCGCATGCCGCTGTGTGCGCCGTGGTCGTGGCCCGGATGCGTGTGCGCGGCGCCTGTCTGCGGCAGCGCGATATCGGCGCTGCAGGCCGGATGCTCGGCATCGTGATCGTGCGGTTCCAGTGCACCGGGCACGCGGCGGCTGGATAGGCCGTCAGCACGCAGCCACGCCACCGTCGCCGCCGCCGCGCGATCGATCAGTTCGCCGCAGCGGCTGTAGTCGTAGGGCGAGATATCGAGCGGACACAGCGGCGGCACCACCGCGATATGCGCATGATCCTGCCAGCGCTCCAGATCGTGCACCAGTTGCCGCGCCACCAGCAGCGACAGCGCATTAAAAGCGTGTTCCATCGCGCCGCGTGGCGGCCGACGCTCGGCGCAGGCGAAACCGGCGGGCAGCACGATGATGCGCGTGGCACCCATGCGCACGGCCGTGGAAACCGGTGTGTTATTGGCCACGCCGCCGTCGATCAGTTTGCGGCCATCCATTTCCACCGGCGGAAAGACGCCCGGAATGGCCGCGCTGGCCAGCACCGCGCTGACGATATTGCCCGACGACAGCACCACTTCTTCGCCGGTGTGCATGTCGGTGGCCACTACGTGCAAGGGGATCGATGCGTCCTCGACGCGTGATTCGCCGAAATGGCGGTTCAGCAGCCGCTTCAGCCCGAGCGATTCCACCAGATGGCCGCGATTGCCGGTGATCATGCCCAGCATGCTGCGCCACGACCATGGCAGCACTTCGGCGCGCGTGATGCTGCGCCAAAGGGATTCCAGCTTGGCCGTACCTTCGGGGTCGGGATGACAGGCAAAGTAGGCGCCATTGATGGCGCCGGCCGACGCGCCGATCACCATATCGGGCTTGAGGCCCCAACTCACCAGCTCGCGGAGCATGCCGACCTCGATGGCGCCCAGACTGCCGCCGCCGGCAAATACGAATGCGGTCTTTTCCATGGTTTCGTCACAGGGCGCTCGCCCGCCCGATCATCGATCAGTAGTGGTGCGAGAGAGCATAGGCCACTTCCGGCCCCGCAAAAAGGGGGAGCGAGCCGCTGTCGTGCCCTGTCGTGGCCCTGTGGCGACCTTAAGCCGGCGCGCGCAACGCCAGGTTCAACTGGTCCACTGCCTCGGCCCAGTCGGCGTCCTCGATGAATTCGTCGCGCAGCAATTGGGCCTGGGCGGGCGTCCAGAATGGCGCTTCCCACAATTCCACATCCTGGGGTAGCGGCGAATGCTTGCCGATAAACGCGCGGATGGCGGACTCGTCCGACGGCAGGCCAAGCTGGGCGAACAGGTCGGAAAATGGGTGAAAAGGGTTGTCCATCTGGCAATCTCCGGAATCGAAACAATCGGTGGCGCGGCATCGGGCGGGCCGCGGCCGGCCTTTACACCATAGCAGCCGCGGTCATCGCCGGGATGTCGCGACGCTTGGTCGTCGAGCGTGCCACCAGCGCGCAGACGGCCAGCGTGCCGGCCAGCAGCCCCAGCGATGACGAAGTATGCGCGTGGGCGGAAAAGCCGCTGACAAATGCGAAGGCGGCGGACTGGAAGTGCGCGCGGCGCGGGGTGAGGCGTGGGCGGCGGGATAGCGATTCAATCATTTTGATGTTCCGGGGCGATGGGCGCGCTGGTCTTTTCTCGCTGCGCCTTGGATGACCAAAAATATATCGCCCGCCGGTGCCGTGAAAGTGCGTCACGGCTGACATTAATATTCAAAATATTTGAATATGGGATGCCGCCCCTCGCCTTGGCGCAAACGTCAGACGTCGGCCATGTCGCCAGCCATCAGTTGACGCGCGAGCAAATCGGCGTGGGGCGTCAGAGCGGAGAAATCGCGCGCGCACAGGTAGAGCCGGCGTGCCGCCCAGGGCTCCGCCAGCGGCACGATGGCCAGGTCGCGGCGCAGCGAATGGCCCATGGCATGAGACAGGATCGAGATGCCGATGCCAGCCTCGACCAGCATCGCCACATGTTCGACGCTGCGAAACTGCACGCGGTAGTTCAACTGGCGGCCCAGCCGCGACGCGCGCTCGGCCAGGTGCGTTTCCAGCGCCGTGTCGGCCATGCCGACGATCGGCTCGTCGAGGATGTCGGCAAACGACACCGACTCCAGCGCGGCAATGCGGTGCGCGCGGCTGGCGACCACCACCAGCTGGTCCTGCGCGATCAGATGCGTCTGCAGGCTGCCCAGATCGGTGATGTCGGCCACGATGCCCAGGTCCGCGCGCCGGGTGACCAGCGCCTGCACGATCTCGCTGCTGGGCCGTTCTTCCAGATCCACCGACAAATCGGCGTGGCTGGCCAGAAAGCGGCACAACTGCGGCGGCACGAATGCGGCCATCGATGCGGTGTTCGATAGCAGCCGGATGCGTCCGCGCAGACCGGTGGCGTACGAGCGCAGCTCGCCGCGCATCTGCTCCACCTGCCCGAGGATGGCGCGCGCATGTCTTACCAGCGCATCGCCGGCGGCGGTGGTGCGCACTCCGCGCCGGTTGCGTTCGAGCAAGGGCGCACCAAGCGCCGACTCCATGCCGGCGATCCGTTCGCTGACCGATGCCAGCGCAAGGTGCATCGCCCGCGCGCCGTGCGTCAGGCTGCCGCATTCCACCACGCTCAGAAACAGTCGCAAGTCGGTCAGGTCGAAGCGCACGGCAGGGCTCTCTGGTTTCGGTTGTTCCGAACTCTAGCACCGGAAATGCCAGATTGTGAAACGCCAGGCGCGTGACTAGCATTTCGTCCATGGAACCGATTTCTCTCGTTTTTTCAGCGGGTTTGCTGGCTGGCGCGATGAATGCGCTGGCTGGCGGCGGCTCGTTTGTCAGCCTGCCGGCCCTGATTGCTGCCGGTGTGCCACCGGTTCTGGCGAATACGTCGAGCACCGTGGCGCTCTATCCGGGCGGGCTGGCCAGCGCGTGGGCCTATCGCGACGGACTCGGGCCGGTTGGCGCGGTGTCGCTGCGCGCGCTGCTGATCGCTACGCTGTGCGGCGGTCTGGTCGGCGCGGTGCTGCTGTTGCGCACCTCGTCGGCGGCGTTCTCGTTTGTCCTGCCATGGCTGTTGCTGATCGCGTCGCTGGCGCTGGCCTTCGGACGGCGGCTTGGCGAGGCCTTGCGTTCGCGCTGGCGCGTCGATGCCCGGGCAGTACTGGCGATCCAGTTCGCGCTTGGCATCTACGGCGGTTATTTTGGCGGCGCGGTGGGGATCATGATGATCGCGATGTGGGGCCTGCTCGATCGCCGCGATCTCAAGCATCTGAACGCGCCGCGCACGTTGCTGGTCAGTGCTGCCAACTCGGTGGCCGTGCTCGCCTTTATCGCTGCCGGCGCGGTGCGCTGGCCCGAAACGCTGGCGATGCTGGCGGGCGCCGTGATCGGCGGCTATGGCGGCGCGCATGTCGGGCGGCGCACGTCGCCGGCGATCATTCGCGCCATCACGCTGCTGGCGACGTCGGGCATCACGCTGGCGTTTTTTGTGAAGACCTACGCGCCGATGTGGCTGCACCGCTGAGCGGGGCAGGCACGTCGTGGTATCCATCGACGGAGACGTTCATGCTCTCGACCCTGCTCGCCACGCTTGGCGCACTCGCGATTCTGGCAAGCATCGCAACCCATCTGACGGTGCGCCACGCGCCTGAAAATGCCGCGCCGCATCGCGGCACTGCCGGGCCGCGATGAGGCGCACGCGCTATCAGCGCCGGTCGCGCGGCTGCCGTCCTGCCGTGCCCGGGCCGACGGCATCCTCGACGCGATAGCGCGCCGGCGCGCCCTTCCACGCGCAGCGGCCGCCGCCCAGCTCGCACGCCAGCGCGGACAGCGCCAGCGTGGCCAATACCATCAAGCGCTGGATCATGGCTTGTCGATGTCGAGCACGGCCTGCGCAAACGCCGTGGGCGCTTCCTGCGGCAGGTTGTGGCCGATACCGCCGCCGATATCGCGGTGTTCGTACTTGCCGGTGAACTTGCTCTTGTAGGCGCTCGGCGCCGGATGCGGCGCACCGTTGGCGTCGCCTTCCATGGTGATGGTCGGCACGCTGATGGTCGGGGCGGTGGCCAGCTGCTTTTCGATGTCGTCGAAGCGCGCTTCGCCCGCCACCAGATCCTGGCGCCAGCGGTAGTTGTGCACCGTGATGGCGACATGATCGGCGTTGTCGAGCGATGCGGCGCTGCGGGCAAACGTGGCATCGTCAAATTTCCACTGCGGCGACGCCAGCTTCCAGATCAGCTTGGCGAAGTCGTGCGTGTACTTCTTGTAGCCGGCGGCGCCGCGGTCGGTCGCAAAGTAGAACTGATACCACCATTGCAGTTCGGCCTCGGGCGGCAGCGGCAGCTTGCCCGCAGCCTGGCTGCCGATCAGGTAGCCGCTGACGGACACCAGGCCACGGCAGCGATCGGGCCACAGTACGGCCATGATGTCGGCGGTGCGCGCGCCCCAGTCGAAGCCGGCCACCACGGCATTGCGGATGTTCAGCGCGTCCATCAGCGCGATCATGTCCACGGCGATGGCCGAAGGCTGGCCGTTGTGCATCGTATCGGGCGACAGGAACGTGGTGGTGCCGTAGCCGCGCAGATGCGGGACGATGACGCGGTAGCCGCGCTGCGCCAGCAGCGGCGCCACGTCGACGAACGCGTGGATATCGTAGGGCCAGCCGTGCAGCAGCAGCGCCACCGGACCATCGGCGGGACCCAGTTCGGCGTATCCCACGTCGAGCACGCCGGCCCGGACCTGCTTGATCGTGCCGAACGATGAATGGGTGCCGGGCTTGACCGTGGCCAGCGGCGCGGCCTTGGCCACGCTCTGCGCGTGGGCGGAAGTCAGCGCGCCAAACTGCGCGGCGGCCAGTGCCAGGCTGGCGGTGCCAAGGAAACTGCGGCGGGGCAGATCGATCTTGTTGCTCATGGTTTCTCCTGTCGTATCCGGGTGCGTGAATTTGACTGCGTAGGTGCGGCGGAACCGCGGTTGACAGGAGTCTAGAAGCGCCTCTGGAGCGCCATGTGTCAGAAAGCACGGTTTTTGTATCGTTGTGTAGCGACGGGCGGCGCGTTAGACAGAGCGATACAAAACGATGGGCTCAACCCGGCCGAGCGGGGCCGATCCGGGGAGCGCTGGAAGGGGGAGGAAGGGAATGGCGCGCTCGGCGGGAGACGAGCCGGCGCGCGGGGCGGGGGTGGCGGCGTTGGACGGAAGCGGCGTACCGCCAGGGGGCGAGCCCGTCAGCCCATCAGACAGCCCGCCGGGCCGCCGATGGCCCCGGCCCGCATGTCAGGCGGCTAGTGCCTCGTTGGCGGCCGCGTGCGTGGCCGGTTGCATGGTGCCGTGCTCGCGGTAGTTCACGTGCCACGCAAAGGCTTCTTCCAGCAGATGTGGGGTCTGCCCACCACGCACGCAGGCACGACGGAAGTAATCGAGCAGGCCGTCACGATACGCCGGGTCCGCGCAGTTGTGGATCACCTGCAGCGCACGCTCGCGCGGCGCCAGGCCGCGCAGGTCGGCCAGGCCGTGTTCGGTCACCAGGATGTCGACGTCGTGTTCGCTATTGTCGACGTGCGACACCATCGGCACGATGCTCGATATCTTGCCGTCCTTGGCGACCGACTTCGTGACGAATACCGACAGGTACGCGTTGCGCGCGAAATCGCCCGAGCCGCCGATGCCGTTCATCATGTGTGTGCCGCCGACATGCGTGGAATTGACGTTGCCGTAGATGTCGCACTCCAGCGCCGTGTTGATGGTGATGAGGCCCAGCCGGCGCAGTACTTCGGGATGATTGCTGATTTCCTGCGGGCGCAGGATCAGCTTGTGCTTGTAGTGCTCGATATCGTCCAGCACGCGGCGGTACACGGGCGCGGACAACGTCATCGACGATGCCGATGCAAAGCGCAGCTTGCCGGCGTCGATCAGCGCGATGGTGCTGTCCTGCAGCACCTCCGAATACATCGTCAGGTCGTGGAAGTCCGATTCGGCGAGCCCGTGCAGCACGGCGTTGGCAATGGTGCCGATGCCGGCCTGCAGCGGCTGCAGCGAAGGCGACAGGCGTCCGGCGCGCACTTCGCGCGCGAGCAGCGCGTTCAGATGACCGGCGATCTGGCGCGTTTCGTCGTCGGGCGGCAGCGCGTTGGACGGGCTGTCGTCGCGCTGCGTGATCACGATCGCGGCAATGCGCGACGGATCGACGGGAATGTAGGGCAGGCCGATGCGCTGCTCCACGGCGATCAACGGGATCGGCTGGCGGTACGGCCGCTGCACCGGGAAGGCGATATCGTGCAGCCCTTCCAGTCCGATGGGCATATTGAGGTTCAGCTCGACGATGACCTGTTTGGCCATCATCGCGAAGCTGGCCGAATTGCCGACCGAGGTGGTGGGCACGATGCCGCCGGTCTCGGTGATCGCCGCCGCCTCGATCACGGCGATGTCGACGGGCGCGAGCTGGCCGCTGCGCAGCAACTCGACCGTTTCGCCGAGATGTTGGTCGATGAACATCACTTCGCCGTCGTTGATCTTGCGACGCAGCGTGGCGTCCGACTGGAACGGCAGGCGCCGCGCCAGCACATTGCTTTCGGAGAGGATCTTGTCGGTGTCGTTGCCCAGCGAGGCGCCCGTGATCAGCGTGATCTGCAGCGGATCGGCGGCGGCGCGGCGCGCCAGCGCCAGCGGCACGGCCTTGCAGTCGCCGGCGCGCGTGAAGCCGCTCATGCCTACGGTCATGCCGTCCTGAATCAGCGCGGCTGCGGCGTCGGCCGACATGATCTTGTCCTGGAGTGCGGCCAGGCGGATGCGATCGGGGTACATCTAGTCTCCTTGCTGGGGGCTGTCTGGTCTGCCGCCAGGGGCCATGTCGGTCGATGACGGACTGCGCGTCTTGACGGCGCGAAGCACAGTGTAGCTACCGCTTAATATTCTCACCATGATTTAAAGCTCTCGATAACAGTCGGTTTTTTCATGAGCGTGGCGCCACTGCGGCCGGCGCCGCGCAAGTCGAGGCCAGCACCATACCGGCAGACCCGCGCCGACTCGATGATGTCGCGCAAGCCCTCTGCACAAGTGCCACGGGGCGATCTTTGGAGGACGACCACCGCCCGGCGACGCCGTGCAGGCAACTTGATGTTGTGGCGGCGCGGGTGCGGCGACTATCCTTTTCGAGCGCACACGCGCGGCGCATGACGATGGCGCGCGCGCTTCGCACCGATCGATGCACCATGGCAGGGACCGGCCATGTCCGGCCCAGATGGGCCGGCACTTTTACCGCAGCGGGGGAAAACGCATGGAGATGACGCAGGCGACGTCGGAACTCGACGCCCATCCTGAAACTTCGCAGACGCAGCCACCGGAGCCCGTTGCCGGCCTGGACGCGCCGTACTCGATGCTCGAATCGCGCAGTCATCAGATGTTTCCCACGCTGACGCCGGCCGAGATCGACCGCATCCGCCGCTTCGGCGCGATCCACACGTGGAAGGCGGGCGAATTCCTGTTCCGCATCGGCGATGCGGGACGCGGCATGCACGTGATCCTGTCCGGCCGCGCCAGGGTGGACCAGCGCGATGGCCTTGGCCATTCCTCCGCCATCACCGAGGAAGGACCGGGCCAGTTCCTGGCCGAGGTGGGCCAGTTGACGGGCAAGCCGGCGCTGGTCGATGCGCTGGCGCTGGAGGACTGCACGGTGCTGGTGATTCCGCCGGCCAGCCTGCGCGCGCTGCTGGTGGCCGAGGCGGATCTGGGCGAGCGCATCATGCGCGCGCTGATTCTGCGGCGCGTCGGCCTGATCGAACGCGGCGGCGGTCCCATCCTGGTGGGCAAGGGCACGCAGCCGCTGCTGCTGGCGCTGCAGGCGTTCCTGCGCCGCAACGGGCATCCGTACCGCGTGATCGACATCGACGCCGAACCCGATTGCGCCTGTCTGCTCGATATCAGCCACGCCCCGCAAAGCGATTTTCCGATGGTGATCTGTCCGGACGGCAGCGTGCTGCGCGCGCCCGACGAAGGGCAGCTTGCCAGCTGCCTGGGCCTGGTGCCGGAATTCGCGCGCGATCACGTGTACGACGTGATCGTGGTGGGCGCCGGGCCGGCCGGGCTGGCTACCGCCGTGTATGCCGCATCGGAGGGGCTCTCGGTGGCGGTGATCGATTGCCGGTCTCCGGGCGGACAAGCCGGCGCCAGCGCGCGCATCGAGAACTACCTGGGCTTTCCCACCGGTATTTCCGGGCAGGCGCTGGCCGGGCGTGCCTATGTGCAGGCGCTCAAGTTTGGCGCGCACCTGGCGATCCCGCTCGAGGCGCGCGCGCTGCATTGCGGCAACGATCCGATCGAGATCGAGCTTTCGGACGGACGCAAGGTGCCCACGCGCACGGTGGTGATCGCCAGCGGCGCGCAATACCGCCGCGCCGACATCGAATCGCTCGACAAGTACGAAGGCCGCGGCGTGTACTACTGGGCGTCGCCGGTGGAAGCCAAGCTGTGCAAGGACGAACACGCGATGCTGGTGGGCGGCGGCAATTCGGCGGGGCAGGCGGCGGTGTTCCTGGCCTCGCACGCGGCCGAGGTGCACATCCTGGTGCGCGGCGCGGGGCTGGAGGCCACCATGTCGCGCTATCTGATCGACCGGCTGCGCAGCCTGCCCAACGTGCGGCTGCACACGCACGCGCAGATCACCGCGATGGAAGGCGAGGGCTGGCTATCCACGGTGCGCTACAAGGAGCGCGAGCTTGGCGATCAATGCGTGGCGGTGCCGATGCGCCACGTCTTTCTGTTCATCGGCGCCGCGCCAAACACCGAATGGCTGCGCTCGTGCAACGTGGAAACCGACAACAAGGGCTTTATCCGGACCGGCTACGACGCGCATCAATCGTGCACGGAGCGCGCCGATTACACGCTGGAAACCAGCGTGCCGGGCGTGTTCGCCATTGGCGATGTGCGCTCGGGATCGACCAAGCGCGTGGCCGCCGCGGTGGGCGAAGGCGCGGCCGTGGTGGCGCAGATCCACAGCTATCTGGCGAGTCTCTCAGCGGCGCGGGCGTGACGGGGCCGCTGGCGGCGCGGTGAATCGTGCGCGCGCCGCATGGCGACAGAGCCCGGCGCGACGGGCGGCGCCGCGCATGACGCCGCCCGTAAGTGCGGCGATTCGTGACTTGACGGCATTAATGTCGTGCAAAGCGCGACATCCCTGCGCTTTGCCTCATGGGTACACTGGCCGCGCAACTTCCAACCACACGGCATTCGACCGGGCCCGAGCCCGGCGCGCCCGCCAGGAGACAACCCATGAACATTCCTTTCGCCCGTCTGGCGCAGCGTGTCGGCATTGTCATCGCCGCCATGTCCGCCGCGCTCGCCGCACCGGTTGCCAGCGCCGCCTCCGGCGCGGATGCCGCGGCGTTTCCCAATCGCCCGATCCGCCTGATCGTGCCGTTTGCGCCCGGCGGCAGCGTCGACATCGCGGGCCGGCTGATCACCGACGCCTGGGGCCGGCAACTGGGCCAGCCGATGGTGGCCGACAACCGCGCGGGCGCGTCCGGCAATATCGGCATGGATCAATTGGCCAAGGCCAAACCGGACGGCTATACGCTGGCGATCAACAACGTGGCGCTGGCCGTGAATCCGGCGCTGTTCGCCAAGTTGCCTTTCGATACCGCCAGGGACTTCGCATCGGTCGGCACGATGGGCACGTCGCAACATGTGCTGGTGGTCAACAACGCGTTGCCGGCCAAGAACGTCAAGGAACTGATTGCGCTGGCCAAGGCGCAGCCGGGCAAGCTCAGCTTCGGCTCGGCCGGGTCTGGCAGCACGTTCCATATGGCCGCCGAACTGTTCAAGAGCGAATCGGGCGCGGACATCATGCACGTGCCGTACAAGGGCGGCGGTCCGGCGCTGGTCGACACGATGGCCGGCCAGGTGCAGATGAGTTTTCCGGTGCTCTCGGCGGCGCTGCCGCAGGTGCAGGCCGGCAAGCTGCGCGCGCTGGCGGTGACCGGTCCACGGCGCTCGCCGCTGATGCCCGATGTGCCGACGATGGCCGAAGCGGGTCTGCCCAATTACGTGTTCGAGACGTGGTTTATCGTCAGCGCGCCGGCTGGCACGCCCAAGGATGTGCTGGCCCGGCTGAATCAGACGCTCAACGCGGCGCTGGCGCAGCCCGAGCTGAAGGCGCGCCTGATCAAGGAAGGCTTTGAGCCGCTGACGATGAGCCCGGCACAGGCCGACGCGATGCTGCGCAAGGAAATGGTGCGCTGGGCTGCGCAGATCAAGCAGGCCGGCATCACGCCGGAGTAGCCGGCGTGACATGGCGGCATTGAGCGGTGATCGGATCGGTCATCGGCGCGGGCCATCGTTCGATGACGGCGCATGGACGTGCCACGCGCCGCCGGTCGGTTCCCGTGTTCTCAATCGCACTATGCCGCCATCGCCGGTTGCGGCGCGCCGCTGGCGGGCACCGCGTACATCAACGGTGACATCGCCGTTTGCAGCCTGACCTTCTGCGCATCGTCGGTCATCGCATCCAGCAGCTGGCAGAAGCGCGGCTCGAACATGCCGGACACGATGTACGTCCAGCGATACGCCTTCAGCACCACTGCCTCCACCTCGACCGCACGCGGCGCGTCCTGCGTCCCGCGGATCACGCGCATGAAGTACTCGGTGTCGGCGCGCGCCTGCGCCTGCACCACCGCATCGAATCCGCCCACGATGGCAATCATGTCGTCGACCGCGGCGTCGCGCTCGGCGTGGCTGACGCGCGCGTTTTCGCTGATCCATTCGAGTTCGTCGAGAATCGCGTGCTGCGATTCCTCGCGCCAGTGATACAGGAACACGTCCTTGAACAGCGCCGACAGATCGGGCGCGATGCCAATGCTGGCGCGATAGTGCGCCTGCGAAAACAGTTCCAGCTGGCAGATCACGGCCAGCACGGCCCATGTGCGTTTGCCCAGCACAAAGCCGGCCACATCGTTGGGCTGCGCCTCGAAGCGGTAGCCCGCGGGCATGTCCTGCGCAGCCAGCCGTTCGATGCGGCGGAACAGTTCCTGATGCTTCAGTTCCTCATCGGAAAAGCGGATCAATGCCTCCAGCGCAACCTGATCGCCCAGCGCATGCTGGCGCGTCAGGTCCAGCACCTTGGCGCTGACGAAGCGTTCCACCAGACCGAACATGTTGGCGTAGGTGCGGCCCTGCACCTGGCTCAGGAAGCGCTGTTCGGATGCGCTCAGGAACGGTAGTTCGTCCACCAGCGAAAGACCGTCGGGCAGGAATTTGTGCGCCAGGTCGAGCGTACGGCCACGGATCACATCCTGGTCGATGTCCCAGCGGATGCGGCGGGATGCGGCGATGCAACGGGCATAGCGTTGTGTGTCGGCAGAAAGGGATACAGCTTGCATTGCGAAACTCCTCGATACGTGAAAGACGTCCCAGGGAGGACGTGGGCCCGATACTGGGCCGATCACGCCATCGATGCGTGAGACCAGTGTCCCGAATGCAATCGTTTTCTTTGCCGGCGATGCCC
Source organism: Cupriavidus pauculus (assembly GCF_008801835.1). Taxonomy (GTDB): domain Bacteria; phylum Pseudomonadota; class Gammaproteobacteria; order Burkholderiales; family Burkholderiaceae; genus Cupriavidus; species Cupriavidus pauculus. The sequence goes on from NZ_VZOW01000016.1 coordinate 121,790, forward strand.
GACAGGCGGGACATGCGTCCTTGGCGAGGGTTTACGCGCGGCGCTACGCTGACAGGGCGATCGGCAACCGTTCCTCGCCTGAAATGCGCCACGCGGCCCCCCGCGCGCGCCGGTCGTTTAGTCGCTGCACGGGACCGTCGTCCTATGTGCATGGGACTTTCTTGCCCGCATACCTGGCGAACCGGGACGTCCGCCTCAGGCCGCATCGCGCATTGCTGCCGACAATGACTCCACGGATCGGCACTGCCGTCCGTTTTTGTTTTCGATTGGAGTTCATGTTGGAGTTTTCGAGATGTGTACGAATCTTGCCAGGATCCTTTTTATTGCTTCCACAATGACCTTTGGCCTCACGCAGGCTGCGCAAGCCGGGGCATGGAGCGAAGTGTTCATTCCATCCAACGGATCGGCGCAGCACGCGAGCAAGTCAGCGTGCAGGCAGGGCGCCTTCGATCCGTACACCGACGGCGCGCGAATGGGACCGCGCGATCCGTATAGCGACGGCGGTGGCCGGATCGGCCCGCGCGATCCCTACGCCGACGGCGCGCGTAACGTTGGCAGCGCAGGCGAATGCGCATTGCGCGCGGCCTGATATCGATCCATCGCAGTGACGAAGCGGCCGTTGCGTTTTGCACGACGTGCGGCGCAACGGCCGCCATGCATTCTTGCGAGGCGCCATCGTGGTGTACCGCATCCGGCGCGTCCCTCATGCGCCGCGTCTGGCGTTCCGCACTTTGCGGCACGGACTTGCAGCGTCGATGTCCGCCCGGTGGGGAACGTTGTCTAAGATAGGTGAGTCGCCCGGCACGACTGCACGCGGTGAGCCTCTGCCTGACGCAGACCAGCGGCACACTGCGGCGCTCGTATCCTGCCCCGTGCACGACCCACCCATGCCGATGCTCAAGCAGCAGATCCGTCTATGCACCAGCCTGGACCGCGTGCGCCTGGCGTATGCGATCACGGGCAGCGGACCGCCGCTGGTCAAGGCCGCGAACTGGATGAGTCATCTGGAGTTCGACGTTGGCAGCCCGGTCTGGAGCCACATGCTGTGCGCGCTGTCGGACGGGCATACGCTGATCCGCTACGACGAACGCGGCTGCGGCCTGTCGGATCGCCACGTCGACGACCTGTCGTTCGACGCCTGGCTGCGCGACCTTGAAACCATCGTCGACGCGATGGGCGTCGACAGCTTCGCGCTGCTCGGCATCTCGCAGGGCGCCTCGATTGCCGTGGCGTATGCGGTGGCGCATCCGCAGCGCGTCAGCCATCTGATCCTGCACGGCGGCTATGCGCGCGGGCGCCTGAAGCGCGATCCGGGGCCAGACAAGCGCGAAGAGGCCGAACTGATGATCCGGCTGGCCGAAATCGGCTGGGGCCAGGAAAACCCCGCGTTCCGGCAGTTCTTCACCACGCAGTTCATCCCCGGCGGCACGGCCGAGCAACATCGCTGGTTCAACGAACTCGAGCGCGTGTCCACGTCGCCAGCGAACGCGGCGCGCTTCATGCGCATCTTCAACGATATCGACGTGGTGGAGCTGTTGCCGCAGGTCACCTGCCCAACGCTGGTGCTGCATGCCGAACGCGATGCGCGCGTGCCGTTCGACGAAGGGCGTCTGATCGCCAGCATGATTCCCAATGCGCGCTTTGTGCCGCTCGACAGCGGCAATCATTTGCTGCTGGAAACCGAACCGGCGTGGCAGCGCTGGATCGACGAAGTGCGCGCGTTTCTGCCGGCGCCGGAGCCGCAGAGCGATCCCGCGTTCGGCACGCTGACGCGACGCGAGCGCGACATCGTCGTGCTGATCGCACAGGGCCGCGACAACGCACAGATCGCGGCGCACCTGGGCCTCTGCGAAAAGACCGTGCGCAATCACATCACCAGTATTTTCTCGAAGCTCGAAGTCGAGAACCGCTCCCAGGCGATCGTGCTGGCGCGCGAATCGGGCTTCAATCGCCAGCGCCTTTGAGCGATTCGATGGGCCGCGTTGCCCGCGGCGCTCGGCGCGCCACGACACGTTTTTCTTGACATACAGATCTGTCTACCCAACACTATGAGACAGATCTGTCTACCTGCGTCTCTCACGCTGTCTTTCACTGGTGTGATGGGGCCATGCTGGCGGATCGGATCCCAACATTGACCCGTCTTTTCATCCCGCAAGGAGCCGTCCCGATGTCGACCCAAGCCGAAGTTCGTCCGCCGTTGCCCCCGTTCACGCGCGAGACTGCCGCCGCCAAAGTGCGCGCGGCCGAGGATGGCTGGAATACGCGTGACCCGCAGCGCGTTTCGCTGGCCTATACGCCGGACAGCGCGTGGCGTAATCGCGCCGAGTTCGTCAACGGCCGCGACGAGATCGTCGCCTTCCTGACGCGCAAGTGGCAGAAGGAACTCGATTACCGCCTGATCAAGGAACTATGGGCGCATGACGGCAACCGCATCGCGGTGCGCTTCGCCTATGAATGGCACGACGACTCGGGCAACTGGTTCCGGTCATACGGCAACGAGAATTGGGAATTCGATGAGAACGGGCTGATGCGTCGCCGCTTTGCCTGCATCAATGACGCGCCGATCCGAGAGGCCGATCGCAAATATCACTGGCCACTGGGACGCCGCCCCGACGATCACCCTGGCCTGAGCGATCTGGGTCTGTGACGCGGCGCGTCCTCCGCTTGCTGCGCAGGCCAGGCAGGCCCGCATGCGTGCGGCATGGCGGGGCTGCGGAAGGTTGCGGAAGGCGACGGCGCAGGGACGCGCCGGGGGCCGTTACTGCATGGATTTCAGATTGCCCACGCGCACCAGCATCTCGGTGAACATCTGCATGTCCAGGTTCAGGTCGGCAACTTCCTTGTATTCGCGGGCGTTGTGCGCGGTGTACTTTTTGCCCGGCATCGCTGGCCCGAAGTTGATCGCGTTGGGCATCAGCTTGGCCGTGGTGCTGCCGGCGGTCGGCACCGGCTTGGCCTCCAGGCCCGTGGTGTCGCCGTACACGCTGAGCAGTGTTGCCAGCCACGCACCCTTGGGATCGCGTGCCATCCAGTCGCCCTGAACATGGTCGATTTCCAGCGCGGTGTGGGTCGATGCGGCCCACGCCTGGATGCGCTTGGCGATGCTTGCTCGCAGGGCATCCGGCGTGGATCCGCGCGGCATGCGCACGTTGGCCGTGACTTCAAGCTTGCCGTCCCGCTCGCGGATCAGCGTCGGCGAGATCGTCAACGGGCCCATGAAGTCATCGCGATAGCCGACCTCGAGTCGTTCACCGAGGTAGCCGGTGCCGTACAGGTCGGTCAGGTAGCGTGTGGCGCGGGCGTACTGGTTGTCGGCAAACGTCACGCCCGACGCCTGCAGGAACATGGCCAGCCTCGGCAGCGGATTCACGCCTTCCTCGGGACGCGAGCCATGTGCCGACGATCCATTGACCTTGACGTCGACCGCATCGCCATTGCGCGCAACGTCGATGGTGAAGCGGCCCTGCGCGGCGTGCTGGGCGATAAAGCCGGCGCGCGCCTTGTCCAGCGCGGCTGCGACCGCGTCGGGATCGCCGCCGGCAATGCGCGCGGTGGCGGTCTGGGGGATCGCGTTGGCCGATGCGGCACCGCTCATCGCCACGATGGCCGGCTGCTTGCCGTCGACCGCCTGGTTCGCGAAGCGCACCGTCAGCGCGCCCGATCCCTTCTCGGCCACGACGGCCGGATACTTGCTGTCGAGCACGATGTTGTATTCGGGCAGCGCGGTTTTTTCACGGTAGTACTTCATGCCGTCGCCGCCGGTTTCCTCGGTGGTCTCGATCATCAGGCGGATCGTGCGCGCCAGCGGCACGCCGCTTTCACGCACGGTCTTCATCGCATAGAGCGCCGCAGCGATCGATCCCTTGTCGTCGATGGTGCCGCGGCCATACAGGTAGTCGCCCACGCGCGTGACCTTGAACGGATCGAGTTTCGTGCCGTCGTCGAGCACCCATTCGTCGGCCACCACGGGCACCACATCGGCGTGCGTCAGGATGCCGAAGGTTTCCTTGCCCTGGCCGGGCAGCGTTACTTCGAACACCCGGTTGTCCACGTTGCGGAACTGCAGGCCGAAATCGCGCGCCATGCGTTCCACCAGCTTGCCGAAGTCGACGATGGCCGGGTTTTCGTGCTGCGGCACCTTGTCGTCGCGCACCGTGCGCAGCGCCACCATTTCGCCGATGCTGTCGAGCACCGCCTGATGGTTGTGCACGCGGTTGTAGATGCCCAGCAGCCGGCCGATGTTGGTGAGGTCGTCGCCTTGCAGCGGTTTTTTGGCGCGGTATGCGCGCACGGACGCGGCCAGGCGCGGATCGGCCTTTACGGCGGCGTCAAGGAACGTCTGGAAGCTGGCAGGCGGGTGGGCCGTGGCACTGGCCACGAGCTGGTCGAGCTCGGGCTTGGCGATGGTCGCGGCGTGCGCCGTGGAAGCGAACGGGGCAATGAATTGGGCGGCAAACAGCGCGGTGGCCAGCAGGGTCGCCACTGGGAATCGTGCTGAAAATCGTACGGGCAGGCGGGTCATGGGGTGTTGTCCCTCGATGGTTTTTGTGTGCCCGCATGATAGCGATTGACGCCGTTTCGGTGGAAGCGACGCATTGTCGACTTGATAGGATTTATCAATCGAAACACGCCACCTGATAATAGTAATTCTCAATCGCGTCGGTTGAAACAATGAATTTTACGAATCACATTGAGACCGGGAGAATGCACTCCATCGCCACAACACGTGGCGCCTCACTCACCCCAAGGAGTCTTACCCATGTTGCAATCCCGTGAAGGTCAGCGCGTCCCCAACGTCACGTTCCGTGTGCGTGAAAACAATGAGTGGAAGAATGTGACGACGGCGGAACTGTTCGATGGCAAGACCGTCGCGCTGTTCTCGCTGCCGGGCGCCTTCACGCCCACCTGCTCGTCGACCCACCTGCCGCGCTACAACGAACTGGCGCCCGTGTTTGCCAAGCATGGTGTCGACGCGATCGTCTGCGTGTCGGTCAACGACACGTTCGTGATGAACGAATGGGCCAAGGATCAGGAATCCGAGAACATCGTCATGATTCCGGACGGCAACGGCGAATTCACCGACGGCATGGGCATGCTGGTCGACAAGACCGACCTCGGCTTCGGCAAGCGCAGCTGGCGCTATTCGATGCTGGTGAAAGACGGCGTGGTCGACAAGATGTTCATCGAGCCGGAAGAGCCGGGCGACCCGTTCAAGGTGTCGGACGCTGACACGATGCTCAACTACATCGCGCCGAACGCCAGGAAGCCCGACCAGGTGGTGGTGTTCTCGAAGGTTGGCTGTTCGTTCTGCGCCAAGGCCAAGCAACTGCTGTCGGACAACGGCTTCGAATACATCGACGTGCCGCTGGAACACAAGATCCGCGGCAAGGTGCTGGGCGCGGTGTCGGGCAACATGACCGCCCCGCAGGTGTTCATCAACGGCAAGCTGATTGGCGGCGCCGAAGCGCTCGAACAATACCTGGCGCGCTGATTCCCCCGCCCGGGCCCGGCTCCCCCGGCCGGTGTCCTGGGCACCCGATTCCCCCGCATCTCCCCGCGCCGCGGCGCGGCGAAGCACCCGGCAGTCGCCGGATCCGATGGCACCGTCCTGCGCGATGGTTTGCAGCGCGGTGCCATCCCGTCCGTTGATTGAATTGACCCAGAAGTTGAACAGGAAACGCACATGAAGACGATTCAGACCGATGTGGCAGTGATTGGCGCCGGTACCGCCGGGCTGGCTGCGTACCGCGCGGCGATTGCGGCCGGCAAGCGCGCCGTAATCATCGAAGGCGGCGCGTATGGCACCACCTGCGCGCGCGTCGGCTGCATGCCGTCGAAGCTGTTGATCGCCGCCGCGGAAGCCGCCCACGAGGCGCGCCACACATCGGCATTCGGCGTGCATGTCGACGGCAATATCCGCATCGATGGCCGCGAGGTGATGCAGCGCGTGCGCAGCGAGCGCGACCGCTTCGTCGGCTTCGTGGTGCGTGGCGTGGAAAACATTCCCGATGCGGACCGTCTGCGCGGGTTTGCCCAATTCATCGACAACACCGTGCTGCAGGTGGGCGATGACACCGTGGTGCGCGCGGCGCGCGTGGTGATCGCCACCGGGTCGCGTCCCGCGATTCCGGCCGCGTTCGAAGTGTTTGGCGACCGCCTGATCGTCAACGACGACGTGTTTGCGTGGGATGACCTGCCGAAGAGCGTGGCGGTGTTCGGGCCTGGCGTGATCGGTCTGGAACTGGGGCAGGCGCTGTCGCGGCTGGGCGTGCGGGTGCGCGTATTCGGCGTACGCGGCGGCGTGGGGCCGCTCAGCGATCCGGCGATTCGCGCCTATGCCGCCGCGGCGTTCAATCGCGAATTCGCGTTGATGCCCGATGCGGAAGTCACCGGCATGCAGCGCGACGGTGACGAAGCCGTGATCACGTTCAAGGATGCCGCGGGGCAGCCCGTGACCGAGCGCTTCGAATACGTGCTGGCCGCGACGGGGCGCCGCCCGAACGTCGATCGGCTGGGGCTTGAGAATACCGCGCTGCAACGCGATGCCAGCGGTGTGCCGGTGTTCGATGCCGCGACGTTGCAGTGTGGCGACGCGCCTGTCTTTATCGCCGGCGATGCCAACGATGTGCTGCCGCTGCTGCACGAAGCCGCCGACGAAGGCCGCATCGCTGGCGAGAACGCTGCGAACTGGCCCGATGTGCGCCCGCTGGCCCGCCGCGCGCCGCTTGGCGTGGTGTTTTCGGATCCGCAGATCGCGATGGTCGGCAAGCGCTTCGCGGATCTGTCGCCGGGCAGTTTCGTCACCGGCGAGGTCAGCTTCGAAGACCAGGGCCGCAGCCGCGTGATGCTGAAGAATCGCGGGCTGATGCACGTCTATGCCGATGCCGCCACGGGGCGCTTCCTCGGTGCCGAATGGATAGGCCCGCGCGCCGAAAATATCGCGCATCTGCTGGCGTGGTCGTATCAGCAGGGCCTGACCATCGCGCAGATGCTGGCCATGCCGTTTTACCACCCGGTGGTCGAGGAGGGCTTGCGCACCGCCTTGCGCGACGCCGAGGCGCAGTTGACGCAGTTGCAGGCTGCGGCCTGACGCGAGCCTTGCGCCAGCAAGGCCCAAGCCGCTTCTATCGAAAGAGGCCGGGCGCGAACCCATCGCTCCCGGCCTTTTTTCGCGCCGACGCACTCCACTGCGCGCATATCGGCACACGGCGGGGATTCTGCGGGTAAGACAGATCTGTCTACTATAATGGCCGGGTCAATGTGCCAACCCGCTTGTCCCGCCATGCCCACGCTTTCCGCTCGCGACCGCATTCTCGATACCGCTGCCCGGTTGTTCTATCGCGACGGCTATCGCGCCACGGGGATCGACCGGATCATTGCGGAGTCCGGCGTGGCCAAAATGTCGCTGTACCGGCATTTCGCGTCCAAGAACGACCTGATCTTCGAGTATCTGCAGCGCCGCCACGAATTCTGGATGAACTGGTTCGAGGCCGGCGTGCGCGCCCGGCTGGCGCGGCGGCGCAACCTCGATGTGCTGGCGGATACGCTTGGCGAGTGGTTCGGCAGCGACGATTTTCGGGGCTGCTCATTTATCAACATGGTGGCCGAAACCGGCGGGGGCGCGGGCGAGGATCCGCGTCTGCTGGAGCAGGCCGTGGCGCACAAGGCGTCGCTGCACGATTTCATCGCGGCGATCGCCCGCGAGCTGGGCCTGGCCGATCCGCAGGCCGTGGCCGCTCAGGCGCTGATCTGCGTCGAGGGCATGATCGTGCGCTCGCAGACCACGCACGACAAGTCGGTGGTGGCGGCCGGACGCCGCATGCTGTCGCTGGTGCATGAGGCGTACAGCACTTGATACCGCAACCGCTAGGTCGCTTCACGCGCCTGTAACGCACTGACACATAGCCATACAAGGTGAACCCTGATAGCACGGTAAAATTCGTCCCCATTGAGTTGCCGCGCGGCTGTCTCGCCGCGGGCACCGTTTGGGATGTACGCCAGTGAACGCAGTGAACAATAACCAGCGGCGCACCGAGGTCGATCTGATTCGCGGCATCGCGCTGCTTTTCATCGTGGTCGATCACGTCAACGGCAGTGTGTTGGCCGACTACACGATCCGCAATTTCCAACTGTTCGACGCCGCCGAGGTGTTCGTGTTTCTGGCCGGCTATTCGGCCGGCGCGGCCTATCTGGCGATGGAAGCGCGCGACGGCGCCAGCGCCGCGCGCAAACGTCTGCGCCGCCGCAGCTGGGAGATCTACCAGGCCTTCGTGCTGACCGGTGTGCTGATGCTGCTGTTCGGTCTGGTGCTGGCGTTATGCAAGGTGCCCGCGCCGGCCGTGCGCGCCACCGAAGCGCCCGACTTCATGGCGCAGCCGCTGGCCACGCTGCTGCAGGTGATCGGCCTGGTGCGTCAGCCGTTCGTCTCCGACGTGTTGCCGATGTACGCGGTGTTTATCGGCCTGGCCCCGCTGTCGATCCGCTGGGCGCGCGCACAGCCATTGGCCTTCGCGTGCGCGAGCGTGGCGTTGTGGATCATGTCGCCGACGCTGCTGCCGTTGCTGCCCAGCAGCGAACCGCGTGGCTGGAGCTTCAATCCGTTCGCCTGGCAGTTGATGTTCGGCATGGGTCTGCTGGCGCGCCTGCGGCCCGATTTCGTGCTGCCGCAGCAGGCCATCGTGCGCCGCGCGTTCACCATCGGAGCGCTGGTGGTGGCGTTGCTGTGCATGGCGGCGGCCTATCTGTGGATGCGCCCGCATCTGTACGAGGCGTGGCTGCCGGCATGGCTGCCGTCGATGGTGTTTCCGCTGCCCAAGCAGAGTTTGGCCGCGCTGCGCGTGGTCAGCTTCCTGGGGCTGGCGTGGCTGGTCTATCTGGCGATCCGCGCGGGGTGGGTCGAATGGCTGGCGCGCTTCATGGGGCCGGTGGTCCAGATCGGACGCCACAGCCTGTTCTGCTTTGTGCTCGGCGCCGTGGTGTCGGTTGGCATCGAGGGGCTGACCTACGGCTTCGCCGGCGGACGGCCCGCGCGGCCCGTGGCGCTTGGCGGGGACATTGTCGCGGTGGCGCTGCTGCTGGTGGTGGGCGGCTGGTACGGCCGCCGCAAGGAAGCGCGCCGGATCGCTGCCAAATCGAGGCCTGCATCGGCGCAGGCGGCGTAGGGGCGGCATTAGGGCGACGTAAGGGCGGCCGATGCGTCAGCCCTGCGCGCCGCGCGCCTTGACCCAGGCGATGGCGCGCTTCAAGTGCGCGGACGTGTCCCCGGCGCGATAGCTCATGATCACCGGCGATCCGAAGCCAGGGGCGTCGATCGGCACGTAGCGCACATCGTCGCGGTGCAGCCGCTGCACCGATGCCGGCACCAGCGTGATGCCGAGCCCCGCTGCCACAAGCCCCAAGGCGGTCTGCAATTCATTGGCCTCCTGCACCACACGCGGCTGCAGGCCCTGCGCGCGGAACAGCGACAGCACATGATCGGCGTAGCTGGGACGCGGCCGCGCCGGGTACAGGATCAGCGGCTGGCGCGCCAACGCAGCGGCGTCGAGCGGCGCGCCGGGCACCGGTGACGCGGCCGGTATTGCGGCCACCAGCGTCTCGGCCATCACCACCTGCTGCACGATCGCCGAGTCGTGGAACGCGAGTCGGCCAAACGCGAGGTCGATGCGGCCCGATTTCAGCGCCTCCAGTTGCTGCACGGTGATCATTTCCGTAAGGCCCACTTCCACCTGGCTGTCGTCACCGCGCAATTCGCGAATCAGCTCCGGCAATACGCCATACAGCACCGACGGCACGAATCCGATGCCGAACCAGCGCTTTTCGTTCCGCCCGATGCGACGGGTGCCTTCAAGCGTTTCTTCTAGCCGCTGGGTCAACTGCAGCGACTGTTCCAGCAGGAACCGGCCAGCCTCCGTCAGCTTCAGCCCGCGTCCGACGCGATCGAACAGCGCCACGCCCACTTCGTCTTCGAACTGGCGGATCTGGCGCGACAGCGGCGGCTGTGCCATATGCAGCTTTTCTGCCGCGCGCGTCACATTGAGTTCCTGGGCGACGGTCTGGAAGTAGCGAAGGTGGCGGAGTTCCATGGCGGGTTTTCAGCGGTGTGCGAAAAAGCGTGGCGACGATCCAGGCATACCCAACAGGTATGAATTCAGACATCTTCGGTCTTGGACGCGCATCTAGTCAAGGTACATACTCGTTCCACGATATGTCTTTGCATGGAAAAGGTATGACAGCAACGATTTCGGCCATCGAGGCCATCCTGGTCGATCTGCCGACCATCCGGGCCCACCAGCTGGCCATGGCCACGATGCAGCAGCAGACGCTGGTGATCGTGCGGCTGCGCTGCAGCGACGGCGTGGAGGGCATCGGCGAGGCCACGACGATCGGCGGGTTGTCGTACGGCGACGAAAGCCCCGAAGGCATCAAGCTGACCATCGACACCTATCTGGCGCCGGCGCTGGTGGGGCAGGACGCGACCAACGTGCACGGGGCGATGGCGCGCCTGAACAAGGTGGCGCGCGGCAATCGCTTCGCCAAGTCCGCGCTGGAATCGGCCATGCTCGATGCGCAGGGCAAGCGGCTCAACGTCCCGCTGGCGACGTTGCTGGGCGGCGCCGTGCGCGACACGCTGCCGGTGTTGTGGACGCTTGCCAGTGGCGACACCGGGCGCGATATCGAAGAGGCGGAGCGCTTTCTTGCGGAACGCCGCCACAACACGTTCAAGCTCAAGATCGGCCGCCGCGCCGTGCGCGACGACGTGGCGCACGTGTCGGCCATCAAGCGCGCGCTGGGCGATCGCGCGCGCGTGACCGTCGATGTCAATCAGGCATGGAACGAGGCCGAGGCCGCTACCGGTATCGCGATGCTCGAAGCCGCCGGCATCGACCTGATCGAGCAGCCCACGCCGCGCGAGCACCGCGCCGCGCTGGCGCGCCTGGCCGCGCGGTTCGTGGTGCCGATCATGGCCGACGAAGCGGTGACCGGCCCGGAAGACGCGATGGAACTGGCGCGCCTGGGCGCGGCCGACGTGTTTGCGCTGAAGATCGCCAAGTCGGGCGGCATTTTCGGCATGCTGCGCACCGCGGCCGTCGGCGATGCCGCCGGAATCGCGCTGTATGGCGGCACGATGCTCGAGGGCGCGGTGGGCACGATTGCCGCCGCGCACGGCTTCTGCACGCTGCCGCAACTGGCCTGGGGCACCGAACTGTTCGGCCCGCTGCTCGTGAAGGACGACATTGTCGTCGCGCGGCCCACGTACAAGGATTTCGCGTTGCATCTACCGCAAGGCCCCGGGCTGGGGCTGGCCATCGACGAAGACAAGCTCGCGCACTACCGCCGCGCGGCCTGACACTCGCACCGAATTCGTAAAAAACAGGAATGGAGACAAAGATGTCCTTGCTGCAATGGTCGGCGCGTGTGCCGGCTGCCCTCGCGTTGTCCGCATCGCTGCTGTTCGCCGCTGCGCCGGCCCACGCCGCGTATCCCGATCGTCCGATCCGCTGGGTGGTGCCGTTCCCCGCTGGCGGCGCGATGGACAATATCGCGCGCACGCTCGGCGAAGAGATGTCACGGACGCTGGGACAGGCCATCGTGGTGGAAAACCGTCCCGGCGCGGGCGGCAACATCGGCGCAGAAATGGTCGCGCGCGCGCCGGCCGACGGTTACACGCTGATCATCGTGGCGAACGGCATGGCCGTGAATCCGGCGCTGTACGGCAAGCTCAGCTACGACCCGGTCAAGGATTTCGCGCCGGTCTCGCTGCTGGCGGTGGTGCCCAACGTGCTGGTGGCCAACAAGGCCAAAAACCCGGCGCGGACCGTGGCCGACGTGATCGCCGCGGCCAAGGCCAAGCCGGGCAAGTACACGTACGCGTCGGCGGGCAACGGCACATCGATCCATCTGGCTGGCGAACTGTTCACGTCGATGGCCCATGTGGATCTGCTGCATATCCCGTACAAGGGGTCGGGCCCGGCCATGACCGACCTGCTGGGCGGACAGGTCGATTACATGTTCGACAGCATCACGTCGGCCAAGCCGCATATCGACAGCGGCAAGCTGACGCCGATCGCGGTGACGACCAGCAAGCGGTCCTCGGCGCTGCCCAATGTGCCTACCATGGCCGAAGCCGGTGTGCCCGGTTACGAGTTGTCGCCGTGGTTTGCGGCCTTCGTGCCGGCCAGGACGCCGCAACCCGTGGTCGACACGCTCAACAAGGCGATGGTCGAGGCGCTGAAAAAGCCCGCAGTGCAGCAGCGGCTGGCGGGCATCGGCGCCGAACCGATCGGCAGCACACCCGCGCAACTGAAAGAGCACCTGGCGCGCGAAACCGCCAAGTGGGGCGCACTGATCCGCGAGCGCGGCATCCACGCCGACTGATCCGCGTGAATCGCTGTGCGGGGGGCGCTGCACGTCGCCCCCTCGCGCGATGCCGCGCTGGCGCGCGGTCAGTCGCGCGGCACGGGGCTGCCGGGCGGGCAAGCCCCGTCGCGCACGCACGAGGCGTGATCGGCGTCTCGCAGCGCGGGATGGTTCAGGTAGGTCCAACGCGCGGCCATGATGACGACAGCAAGAAATACGAGGAAATACCCGACTAAGGAAACTGTAATCATTGTGCTGACCTCGGTTGTTCCGGCTCTGTTGGCCGCTGGCCGGTCAGTATCGTTGGCAACGGATGCGGCTGACACCCTCTATCGGTAGGGCCTACGCATCACCCGTTCGGGGGGTGCGCAAATCAATGAGGCACGGATGCGACGGCGCCAAACGCGCGTTCGGCAACACGGCCCGACGCCATTCCGGCCCTGCCGGTGGCTATCGGCACGCGCATTCCTATAATGCCTAGGCGGTATGGCAGCGCCACGCCGCGCCATGCGTGCCTGCGGGCAGAGGCGCGCTTCCACTCATCTCCACGTCAAATGGGGAGACCACATCATGCTGAGTAACGAAGCGGTCCTGACGCAGGCGCGTGCAGCGTTGGCACGTGTGCCATATCAGGGCCACGCACTGCATCCCACGATTCACCTGAGGCTTTCCGACGGCGCACTGATTCTGGAAGGCGATGTCGCCGATATTGTCGACAAGACGCGCGCGGTGGCCCAACTGCGCCGCGTGGAAGGCGTGAGCACCGTGATCGATCATCTGCGCATTTCCAATGGCGGCCCCGCCGTGGGCGACGGCGATCTGCGCGCGGCGGTGTGCGAGCGTCTGCTCAATGCGATCGATTTCCGCAACTGCAAACTCTGTGCAAAGGTGAAAGGGCAGCTCGAGGCGGTGCGCGAGGCGGTGGGCGAACGCAGCGGATGGATCGAGGTGGCCGTCCATGACGGCACCGTGATGCTCAGCGGGCAGGTGATCAGCCTGTCGCATATGCGGCTGGCCGGTGTGCTGGCATGGTGGTCGCGCGGCTGTCGCTGCGTGGTGAACGACATCGTGGTGGCGCCCGCCGAGGCCGACAGCGACGACGAATTGAACGAGGCGATCCGGCTGGTGCTGGAAACCGATCCGTTCGTCGATCACGCGCGCATCCGCGTGCGTACCGAAGGGCGCGTGGTCACGCTCGATGGCTACGCATCGAGCGACGGCGCGCGCCGACAGGTCGAACGCGACGTGTGGTACGTGCTCGGCGTGGAAAACGTCATCAATCACATCGCGCTGAGTAGCTAGCGGCGCGCAAACACCACCGCCGTGCGCGGCGGCTAGACGCCGTCCCGGGCGTCCGCTGCGCGCGCGGCGTGGTCTTCCATGCGCCAGTAGCGGCGGCGCGTGCGCAACGCGAACCGCTGACGGTATTCCGACATCGACATCTGCATGGCCCGCGCGAACAGCCGACGGAAAGCGGCGGCATCGCTGTAGCCGCACGCCTCGGCAATCGACTGCGTGCCATGCAGCGTGACTTCCAGCAGCATGCGCGCGCGTTCCACGCGCAGCATGTGCAGGTAGTCGAGCGGTGTGCGGCCCGTCACCTGGCGGAAATGACGCAGCAGCGTGCGTTCGCTGACGGCCGCCGCCTCGGCCACCGCGCGCAGGCGATAGGGCTCACCCACATGAGCCTGCAGCCAGCCGATGGCGCGATACACCGGGCTGTCCGCGGTTTTGCCCAGCCAGCGTTGCGACACCAGTTCCGGCATCCATTGCTGCCGTTCGTGCTGATGCAGCAGCAGCCGCGCCACGGTTTGCGCCAGATCGGGATCGTGCAGATGGCCCAGCACGCGCAGCATGAATTCGGTCTGCAATGCCGGCGCCACGCAGTGAAACACGCGCCCGTGCACGCCGATCGGTTCGTCCGAGTAAAGATCGCATGCGGGAAAGCGCTGGGCGAACCAGCTCTGCAACATCCACGGCGCGCCGCAGCGCGCACCGTCGAGAAGTCCCAGCATCAGCGGAAACACCATGCCCGTATAGGTCGATGCAATCCAGCCGCCGGATTCCGCGTGGCGCATCATCAGCCGCTGCGCCGCTGTCTCGGCGGCGGCAATCTCGCCCAGGTGCGGCGCGCTCGTCGCCATCAGCGCGGGCACCACCATCAGCACCTGCGCATCGCGCGCAACCGCACGCCGCGGTCCGGCCGGCATCAGTCCCGGCAGCGGCGTGGGCAGCCTGCGCCCGTTGGCGCCGACGATCTCCCAGGTCAGGCGGGCCGGTGCATCGGGCCGCTGCAACCGGGCCACGCCCGCCGCGGTGCGCAGCACATCGACGGCGCCAAATAGCGGGCCCGGCATGGCGTTGGGCAGCCACAGCAATCTGACGTGAAGCGGCGACGCCGGTGCGGACATGGCGGACATGGTGGCGGGATTGGCATTTGGATTGGCGATATTGAACCTCCACGCGATATACCGCAAGCGATACATTGGAGGGCCTTACAAGATCAGGAGACAACATGCCGCACCCCCTTCGCCGCCTTGCCCTCGCCGCCGCCGCCGCGCTCACGCTGGCGGGCCATGCCGCCCTGGCCGCCGCCCCCGGCGCGCCCGATGCCGCGCTGCTGG